>JAIEFE010000001.1 GCA_029067085.1 Lachnospiraceae bacterium
GGGACGATAGCAATCGGCGGTAAAATCTACCCATACGAGTACACCTATGCCTATGCGGATGTGTCGCAGAACACGCTCATGATCGACAGTGACAGCCACGGGGACAGCCCATGCAAAGTGACAGTGTACGGCCCCTGCACGAACCCGGTATGGAAGCATTACGTTGACAACGTGCTTTATGAGACCGGGCGGTACGAGGGCAGTATCCCGGACGGGCATAAGCTGGTCATCGACACCACACAGATTCCCTACAGCATTACGGAGAGGGGTGTCAGTGATGAAGTGGTGGCTGACCGTTACCAGATGTGTGATTTTACCACGGAGCGGTTCTTCCACCTGCAGTACGGCAGCAACCGTATCTCCGTGGTGCATGATGGGCTGAACATTCTAAACGTGATGGTGGAAGGGAGGATCAGTTATGAGACTGTATAACGTGGAAATCTTCACACAGGATTTTGAGATGGTGGGGAATACCAATGTGAATGAAATTACCTACAAAGAGGACTATTTATCTTCCGATGGCAATACCGTGACGGTGCTTGCCCTCCCCGGCATCAAGAAACAGGACTACATCCGCATCAGCAGAGGCGGGGAAGAATATGCCGGAATTGTTACTGAAATCGGCTATGGCACGGATAAGTCAAAGAAGTTACAGAGCATTTCCTATAAACCGCTCATGGAGCTATTAAATACGGATGTACTTTTCGATGTGAACCTGCAGGGGCAGGGGAGCATGGAGCAGTTTATCTGTGACCGCATCCGGGAAATGTTTATCACCAATGAGGATGAAATGCAGAATATAAGAGGGCTTTCGGTCAGCGCGGCCACGGCAACAAAGGACTGGAGCCTGCATATCACGCCATCCGAAAAGGGCGGTCATTATAACATCGTGAACCTCATTGATTCGGTGATCATTCCAGCAATGGAGAAGTACAGTATTTTGGTAAAGACAAAGTTGGATATCCAGAACCGGGAAATCCAGATCACGGTGGGGAGGGCGGCGGCAGGAGTCATCACCATAGAGAGTGATTTGCCAAACATCATCAAAAAGAGCGTCACGATAAAGCAGGTCAGCGCCGATGTGAATAAACTCATTATTTACGATGCGGAGAACTACGAAAACACCCGGACGTATTACCTCCATTCCGATTTGGGATACGACACGAAAGACCGGGACCGCATTACCCCGGTGGTGTGTGAGATGCAGGCGGTTTCCCATGAGGAGGGGAGCAGCTTTGAGAGCGCGGCGATCAGCGCCGCCCATAACAAGTTTGCGAACCTGTCCTATTCCAATTTGATTGAACTTACCATGATGAACGGTGACGTGTTGGTGAAGCCGGAGGAATTGGAGTTCGGGCAGGTGGCGGATATCATCTCGGACGGGCAGAGCTACCGGAGCATTCTGACCGGGCGGGAGCGGGGCAGGAATACAAAGCTGGTATTCGGCACAGTGCGTCTGGACTTGACTAAGATTTTAAGGAGGCAGGAGAATGGCTGACAATATCGTACTCAAAACATACAAAGGCGGGAATGTCACACCACAGGATGACGCTATCATCTATGAAACGGCAGTTCCCGGCAGCGGCATCTTCAAAGGCTGTGAAGTGACCTACGCAAGGGGGAATGTGCTGCATATCTCGCAGGGCTTTGGCATGATCCGGGGCCGGTTCTTTGAAGTGTATGAAACGGAGATTGATGTGCGCCTTGCGGATGTTGGGGAAACGCTGGACGGCAGGGTATATATCCATCTGGATTTATCCAACACGGATGAGCCTATCAAGATACTGGCGCAGGCGGCTTCGGAGCTTCCCCCGCTGGATGCGGATGTGAACATCAATTACAACAATTCCTCTTATGATCTGGAGCTTGCCATCTTCACAGTGTCCTCCGCAGGATTGAGCGGCCTGACCAAAGTATTCCCTACGCTGAAAGCCGGGGGCGGCGGAGGTGGCGGTGGAGGGGAAACACTCACCCGCGCCACTTCCTATTCCGTAGGTGATGCAGTAACAGCGGTGGGCGCTCCGGGGTGGGCAACCTTTGTCTGCACACAGGCAGGAACCACAGCCGCCTATGAGCCTTCCGGGTATTCGAGGATCACGAAAGCTGGGGATATGGTTTTGGACGGCACAGCGGTGTTTACGGCAAGGAACATCATCGGGGAGCTGGACAGCGTCATTTCGTCCAACGCATCCCTCGGAGAATCCATGCAGACTTTGGACGGAAAAATGGCGGAGATGATGAGCAGCACCGGCCTTGTGATGAAACTGGTGAGCATAGAGGAATACCGGGCATTGAAGCAGTACAGTGCAAGCACCATCTACCTTTGCTATGAGGATGCCGCCACCAAAAGGGTGACGCGGATTTTTGTGGGCGAGGATAAGGTGTATGCCGCAGGCATCAAGGTAACATACCAGATCGACACGGGGTATGCCTTAGAGCGGACTGTGCCGGATAAGGAAGATGCCATTGCCACGGCACCGCCCGCCGCGCTGGAGGGATATACCTTTGTGGGATGGCGGCAGGATAGTTCTGCGGAAAAGAAGGTACTTTCCGAGTTTATCATCAGCGGTGAGGAGCCTGTCATGCTCTATGCGGTGTTCAAAAAGCAGATGACCATAGGGATGATGCCAAATGGCGGCACTTTGACGGTGAGCGGGGCAAAGGAGAGTTTCACAGCATTCTGCTACTACAATAACGGGAATGCACAGAGTGAACCGACCGCAGCCCCGGCAAACCCCTACACAAGAAAGAATATGTCTTTCTGCGGATGGAGTACGGATTCCCTTTCCACGCCAAGCTATAAGCCGGGGGAATTAGGGGTGTTCCCTGCGGATGCCACCCTTTATGCCATGTGGGTAGCAACGGAGTATGATTTTGTTTATACAGGCAGCTATGTGACATTTGTTATCCCACAGGACGGCATCTATGAATTTGAAGTGTGGGGAGCTTCCGGCGCTGATGCGAAAGCGGATAGCCTTGTGGCAGAGGGTGGTCTTGGCGGCCACTCCAAAGGCTATAAGAAGATGAAAAAGGACGAGGTGGTCTATGTTTATAACGGAGGTTCGCCAAACGGCACATCATCGGGGGCAAACGGCGGCGGGCGCGGAAATACCTATTCCAGCAGCAAGCAGTACGGTGCAGGAGGCGGAGGCTCCACCCATATAGCCACAAAGTACGGCGAATTGGGATATAACAACAGTAATGGTGCAAGCTATGCCAACCGCTCCTGCGTCCTGATCGTGGCTGGAGGAGGCGGTGGCGGGGGAATCAATAACGGGACCGCCAACAAAGGCGGTGATGGCGGCGGTGAGCGTGGCGGTAACGGCTCTGATGGAGCCTTGGGCGGACGCCAGATTTCCAATTCAAGCAGCCCCTCCACAAACTTTGGTTATACTTCCCCTTATTCATCCAGCAGTATGACAGAATCCGGTGGAGGCGGCGGGTGGTATGGAGGACATTATGGTCTGCGCGGTGAGTCCGGCGCGGGAGGCTCCGGTTATATAGACGGTGTTGCGCCTTTCACCCATAATGGTAAATATTATCCTGCGGAAACGGAGGCAGGGGTGAACAAAGGACATGGGAAAGCATTCATCCGGTATATCGAATGCGCGTAAACATTGATGGCACCTTAAGGGTGCTTTTTTTCATGAAGGAGGAAAAAACAAAATGAAGAATTTTATTGAAGCGGCACAGTACGCATTTGCGGCGCTTGGCGGTGCGCTCGGCGCGGTCATGGGAGGTTTTGACGGCTTCCTCTATGCGCTGGTGGTATTTGTTGTGGTGGACTATGCCAC
>JAIEFE010000010.1:0-149747 GCA_029067085.1 Lachnospiraceae bacterium
CGTATCGTCAACATTCAGTTTCCGAACTACCTGTTCTTTCGAAAGACCAAGGTTTCTCTCCATTCCCTGAATCCCCAGATCATGCGTATATGTATAACCGTTTCCGTCGTCGGGAGAGGTCAGATGCACAACACCGATCTTTACTTTCTCTAACGGAATGCCTGTTTCTTCACTTTCAGCACTTTGGGCGCTATCTTCCCCGTTCTCCTGCTGTGCCTGTGAAGAAACGTTGCCGCCCGCTGTTGTATACCCCTCATTTGTAGCATAATCCTCAATCGCAGTATTTCCACATGCCGTAAGCATAACGCATACTAATAACAACATTACGGATTTCCAATGTTTTTTTCTCATTCTGCGCTCTCCTCAGTCAAATTAATCAAAAATTATTACTGTCAAAATTTTACCAAAAAGTAAATAATAATGCAATCTATTCGTAATCTTGGCACTCGCTGCCTCCTTCGTTTTCATGCTGACTTGGCATGGTCTTGATTAGAAAACATTTTATTCATTCGATGTATATCTTACCATCAGAATAATAACAACGATTGCCACTAACAATTCTGTGATCGGCATAGCAAACCAGATAGAATCCGCTCCTGCCAAAGCGGGCAGGGCATAAATCAAAATCCCGCTGACAGCCATCCCCCTTGCAACAGAAACAAAGAAAGAGGCTCTCGGCTTCATTAATGACTGAAAATAATAGGTAGAAAAGATATTCAGCGGCAATAGCAGGAATGATATGCCATAACTGCGCATAATGGACGGTGCGATCCGGCAGACAGATTCTGTCGGAGCCATAAACACACGGATAAATCCATTGGGAACTGCCCAGATGGATATTGTCCATATCACACTGAAAAATATTACTGTATATATTGCATACCGAAGGGTCCCTTTGATACGGTTCCAGTTGCCCGCGCCGTAATTAACAGATAGCATAGGCTGCGCCGCCTGTCCTACGCTATATGCGCAGCACTGTACGATCGTGCTGACATTTACAATGACACCATAAACAGATAAGGCATCTGTCCCAAAATATCTTACGATCTGTCGGTTAAACAGCATTGTCAAAAAGCCCATTGCCACGTCAATGAAAAAAGTGGAAAAGCCGGTCACCAAAACCTGCTGCGCTTTTTTATAAAACGAGGAAGGAATAACAAAACGCAGACTGTTTTTCTGTGTGAGAAAATGAGAAAGCATGACCACACAAGTAATCACTGCCCCTATTGCGGTCGCTAATCCCGCACCCTGTATTCCCATGTCCAAAGTAAAAACGAAGAAGTAATCTCCAAAAATATTAAAGATACCGCCGCCTAAAACTGCTGCCGTTGCCAGAGCCGGCGCATTATCATTCCGTAAAAATGCTGCCAGCATTTGATTAAAAAGAAAAGCAGGGACTACAAATTTAACGGGAATCAGATATTCTTTTGCCAGAGGCAAAAGCGTTTCCTCTGCGCCAAAAATCATCAGCATTTCTGTATCAAAAAACAAAACTGCTCCCCAGCAAACGATTGCAAGGGCTATTGTACCTATCAATGCCGCTGAAAAATATTCATTCTGCGCTTTTGTATCGCCTTTTCCTTTTGCACTGCCAAGCAGCACAGAACCGCCGATTCCTGTTAAAAGTCCCAGACTGTATATAATATTCCAGATCGGAGCTACGACGGCAAGTGCTGCCGTGCCGCTTGGTCCCTGATACTGCCCCACCATTGCCATATCCACAATACCATAAATGGAACTGATCAATGCACTCCCAAAAGCCGCCGTTAAATACTTGAAATAAATCTGCCTGACATTTCCGGATATCATATCCATTTTCTCATCTCCCTTACAACAAAAAAAGCCGGTAAGAAAACAGGTGTCTCAACCTGTTACCTTATCCAGCTCATCATTTCCAACGAATGACTCACCCTCCGAGTAATCAATTTGAATCATAGCAAAAGAAAGTCAAATTGTCAAATATCAACTTCTCTTCTCCTAAAACAGCGACAGCTGCTCATACCCCTTATTTTCCGGAAATGCATGCAGATACGCAAAGACCTCATCGACATCGCTCACAATATGATTCTCGACACAAAACGTCTTAAAATATGCCATCAGCTCCCCGGCATGGTCGCTCGGCAGCTCATAATCATACCCGAATCTACGGTGATATTTCTCATGCAGCCCCGGGAAATGCCTGTCAAGCGCTGCATAAAAATACTCCCGGTCACCCTGCCGTAAAGTCATACCCATCCCAAAGCAGATAATACCGTACACGCCTGCATCCCTGCAATATTCCAGAATCCCCTGAATATTTTCTTTGGTATCGTTGATATAAGGCAGGATCGGAGACAGCCATACCACCGTAGGAATCCCATTCTCCTGCAGAATCTTAAGCACTTCATAGCGTCGTCTGGTGGTACAGACCTGGGGCTCCACGATACGGCACAGTTCCTCATCATAGGTGGTCAGTGTCATCTGTACCACACACTTTGCCTTGCGATGAATACTCATCAAAAGATCGAGATCCCGCAGGACCCGGTCCGACTTCGTCTGCACTGTGGCACCGAAACCATACCGATCGATCAGCTCCAGACATTTCCTCGTCAGCTGCAGTTCCTCCTCACAGTGCATATAGGGATCGCACATGGCACCCGTTCCGATCATACACTTTTTTCGCTTACTGCGAAGCGCCCGCTCTAAAAGTTCCGGTGCATTCTGTTTCACCTCGATATCCTCAAAAGCATGGGTAAACTGATAGCAGGCGCTCCGGCTGTCACAGTAAATACAGCCGTGCGTACAGCCCCGATAAAGATTCATTCCGTTCTGGGAGGACAAAATCCCCTTTGCATCTACGAAGTGCATACTAACTGCGCTCCTTTTTCCAGATCCGCTCCACAATCACTTCCGCTGCATAGCTGATCAGAATACCGCTTACCACACCAAACAGCACATCACTGGGATAATGCACTCCCACATACAACCGTGAAAGCGAGATCACGATTGCAAAAACAAACGCCGGAATCCCGTAACGTTTCGGCAGCCTGCGCAGCATGATACAGGCAGCCGAAAAAGCGCATCCTGCATGCCCCGAAGGAAAGGAGAGATCCCCCGGCCGTTTCACCAGATAGGTCAACCCTTCTATCACCTCATAGGGCCTGGTCCGGGCAACCAGATTTTTCAAGAGCATATTGTTGATCAGCAAAGTACCGATCAGTGCCACCGCCATCATACAGCCCACTCTCCTCGTCTTAGGCAACAGCAGTATCAGGAGCGTCAGAAGAATCCATATTGCTCCGCCGTTTCCTAGGTTCGTGATCACTTTTAAGATTGGCGTAAGCACCGGATTCCTGAAATATTCCTGAATCCATAACAGTATTCCGCCATCCAGTTCAGATAAAAATTGTAACATAGTCAGTCCCTCATCACTTTCCTCGTTTCTCTATTGTAAATTTCCGTTTGCCGGCTATACCTCGATATAGTAAGGACAGATATCCTCATACTGTCCGTTTTTCAACCGAAATCCTTTCGGAATTGTCCCCAACTGCTTAAAACCGATTCTCTCGTACAGATGTCTTGCATGTATGTTACTGGCTACCACAGCGTTAAACTGCAGAACACGAAATCCGGCCGCATGAGCCTGTTCTATGCAGTCCTTTACCAGCTTCTCCCCGATATGTAATCCTCTGCTGGCTGAGGCCACCGCGTAGCTTGCGTTTGCAATGTGTCCACATCTGCCAATGTTGTTAGGGTGCAGGATATACATACCCAGAATTTCACCCGTCTCCTGCTTCTCGGCCACACCGCAATAGCTCTGCTCTGCAAAAAATTCTTTGCCTGAATCTTTGGTCAGATACTCCTCCTGGGGAAATGCAACCCCCTCCTCCACCACCTCGTTCCAGATCGAAACCATTGCAGTTACGTCCTTTTCTTCATATTTTCTTATGATAATATCTGTATTCATTCGCTTTTTCTCCTCTATATATCATCAACTATATTTTCATTTGCGTGTGCATAATAAATTATCTTCGGATCATAACTCATTATAAGTTTCCAATCCTCTTTCAATTTCTCGTTTTCCTCGTAAGCATCAAGATAGTTTATCGGTTCCAAATCCCCGACAAAACAAGTTCCATTATCCAAAATAAGAGATACACTGTCATTGCTATGACTTGGAGTAGATATTATTTCTCCCTCTATTCCTACGTCATGAAGAAAGGTCCTGCTCTCTTCCCATTTAACAAGAACAGCCTCGTTCTCCTCTATAGGCATATATTCTGTGCGCTTCTCTCTACGAAATATCTCATCAGAAAAATGGACATATTCAACCTGTGTATCAAGCAATAGCAATTTTACACCCAATTGCATGAGTTCGCTGACAAGTCCCATATGATCCGGGTGATAATGTGTTGCCAAAACATAGGTTATATCACTTAATCTGATCGCGTTCTTTTTTAGTTCCTTATAAAACAAGGGTAATGTACCTGCATAGTCAGTATCAACAAGTAAACCACCACTTGTCCCACGAATAAAAAAAGTATTTGTATTGCCATACTTCAGCCTGCTTACCAAATTCATCATATCTACCAATCTTTCTGCCTCTGTGCCAAGTGGTTTTAGTTCATCGTCAAACCAAAAGCACCATCCGGAATGAAGAAATACATTTCCAGCTTGTTTTAACATTCAACAATCAAAGCTGGCTCTCTTCTTTTGCCATATTCCTTACTGGCTTTTATAAGAAGTGTTCCAATTCCTTTGTTCCGCTCGCTCTCCGGAATTTTTCATTTTAGCTTTTCCCATTCTTCACGCTTTATGGCATATGCATATGATATTCCATTCTTTTCATCGGGATATTCTTTCACTTTCCTCATGCCATTTGCAACGGCAGTAGAATAGGAACCGATATTTGTATATTTCATGTAAGAATATAGACAATCATATTCTGTATTCATAAATGCCCAATCTCTAACCGCTCTTGCTGCCTCACTTCCAAAACCTTTCCTCCAATGGTTTTTATGAATGTGATACCCTATTTCAGGCAGTGATTCCCCATCAATATTCTGTATTGTCAGTCCGCAGTCGCCGATAAACTCACCTGTTTCTTTTAAAACAACAGCCCACAAACCAAAGCCATATTCCTTATAGTTTTGGAGATTCCACTCAATCCATTTCATAGTTCGCTCTTTATCAAAAGGTTTAGGATAATGCTGCATGGTTTCTGCGTCTGACACTATTTCATATAACGCATTGAAATCCTGTAATGTATATTCTCTCAGAATCAATCTTTCTGTTTCAATAATCATATTCCCTCCTGAAAATTTCGATTTTTCAGCCAGCTAAACCAAAATTTATATATAATATCATCATAATCCTTTTGAATTGCCCGCAGCACTTGTTAATCACACTAATCTTTGCATATATATTTTTTCCACTGACCCCCATGGAGCTGTTTTACGGTCTATGATCTCAAAACCATATTTCTCATATAAATTTTCATGATCACTCACAATATGTACCCTGTCAAATCCAATTGATCTTAAATAATCCATTGCATACTGTATCAGTTTTTGGCTCAGCCTGTTTCCTCTATATTCTTCATCAACAAACAGATAGCCAATATAAGGGGTATAGCTTACATCCGGAATGCAATCTGTCTTTGCCACTGTACAAAATCCACAGATTTTCTGATCGTCTAAGGCAATGATAACCCGTTCCCATTCTGTAAACAGGTTATTGTCCATAGCATCGGCTAATGATTTACCGGCATTCCATGAACAGTTTCTTGCATAATCTCTTACTTTATTCCACATCCCGTCTGATGATGTAATCATTCTGAAATCCATTCTTGATTTCCTCTCTTAGAAGAATTTACATTTTCCAATGTGACAAATTGAAATTTATCGAACCCGTTCCTCCTTTTGAATCGTAAATCCCGTCTCTAAGTATAACTTTACCGCATATTGGTTCCATTCAGCAACATGCAAAGTGATTTCATCATAACCCTGTTTTTTTATATGATTTATCCCCCATAATAGTATCTTTCGGCCTAAACCCTGTCTTTGAAACGCCTTAGCAACAAACAGGTCATCTATTTCATTTCCGTAGCATGAAACAGACCCTGCAATCACTCCGTTTTTCAAACAAAGATATGTATTACTTGCTTTATCTTTCATTTGAGAATATCTCGAATAAAAATTGATTGGTTCAACTTCCAAAGCTTTTCTCATTTCACAAAAACATTCATTATATTTTTGCTTATATTCATCCCAATATTTCTTCTGAAAAGGTATCAAAAACACTTCGTCACTATATTCTACTTCTTTTTTAAATGACATTTCATAGGCGATTATTTCTTTCACTGTATTTCTCCGTAAATTCCATATGACGTTCGGGACTTATCGTTCCAGAAGTCCATAAATTTCATATCTTGAAAGCATATTTTGAAGCGCAACTTTTGTTCCCATAAGCTGCTTATAAGTCACAGTCTTTGTCTTATCTTCCGCCTTCAACTTTTCCATCTTACTTACTGTTTCATCATATTCCTTTTGAATTGCCTGCAGCATTTTTTCAAATTTCTCTTCACGTTCAGACATAATTTCTCCTCTAGCTCCTATGGAGTAAATCCAATTCTCCGGCTATACAAATTGTGTTTTCTATGATAATTCACATATAAAATGCGGAATAGCTCTTCCATCGATCATTGATTGGGCCGTGCCATCTTGTATCGCACCCATTTTCTCATAGAATCCTACTGCCTGATTACTGGTAACAAAATGGATTTTTCTGATTTCATGTTCTTTGCACCAATTTGTCATATGATTCCACATTTGTTTTCCATATCCTTTTCCTAAATCCTGCTTCGAAACATAAAAATATTCCAATTCCCACATTTCAAACTCACATCTCAACCCCCAAAACGCAACCGGAATAAAATTTTCCCAAATTACATACACAGGATTATTCAAAATAAATTTTTCAGTTATATTAAATTTACTGTCGAACGTGTCCATAAACTTCTTATCATAGCCCCAATGAGCTTCTGATTTATGTGCGAGCGCTCGCAAATTTTCCACATCTTCAGGTATCGCCTGAACAAATCGCATCATACCTTCCATTGTCTTTGCTCTTCTCCGTTACCGCATTTTAACAATCAATTTGACTGCGCTTCATCAAAAAATAAATTTGAACATTTAACTGACAATAATGCCTTTATATCGTCAAGGTGCTCCTTGCAAGTAACACGATAATGAATCCAGCCCCCATCACCGCAGGGATATTTGTTGTCTATATATTCTTTTGTGTATTTTTGAAGTTGATCGTAAACAGATTTATATTGCTTATCTGATAACCGCAACATAACCGTGAAAGCATTGTCCTCAGCAAAAATGTTACATATAAGCTTGTTTTTCTTTTTATGAGCAACTCCCCAGCCATAATTATTTCCATACGGGAAGACAATTTTTTGCTCTGTATTAAAAATGGAAGTCAGCCATTCGTTTAACAAAGAAAATCTTTCTGCATTTTCACCACAAAACACTGTCATTTCTTCGATTGTAGGTGCTTCCTGTTTATTAAGCATCCTTTCGTACATATACACCTCCAGAGCTTTCGATCAAACCAAATCCATCTAATTTCTCCAACATAGTGAGCGTACAGTATGTTTCGTACTTTATCTGTAATTCCTGCAAGCCCTTGTCATCACCAAACGACCAGCCTAACGGCCACCGACCATCATCGTTTTGTTGAGCAATTCTGTATTGCAACGAATCAAGCACCAGGTTTGTTACAGCAGGATACACTATACTGTTCGGGTGTTCTACCACGTCGCAGGGCAAATGTACATAATCCTTGTCCGATTTTGCAAAATCAAGTTCCATAAAAGCAGTCGGATTCTGACATAGAATTGATGTCAGCTTATCCGCTGTTTCCTTGTCTTTCAAGCAAGGTACAAACCATTGAAAATACTCAATATCATACGGTTCGCCCTCATCGAAAATTTCTCTATTATAATCAGGCGAATTTTTGTCCCAATACCGCAAAATATACTCTGTTGGATACTTTATGATATCGCTGTATAATTCTTTTGGCACCAGATCAGAATAATACGCAACAAATGCCGCAAAACACACTTTTTCATTGGCTTTGTAATTTTTAATGCGTTCCTCTTCCTTTTCTATCGGTTTCGTATCTTCTCCACTATAACTGACCCAATAGCAATGAACTCCATCATTGACTTCAGGTACTACAACTTCTCCCCAGTTTCCTATTTCAGGTATATAAAGATCTAAAATATATTTCATCATTTTTTGAATAAGCGGGTGATCAGCCGAGGGCTTTTCCTTTAGGTTTAAAATATATTTAACAGCTTTTTCGGTGGACTTCAGGCATGGTCCCTGATAATCAAACTCGTAATAAATCCCGCCGAATCCGCCGTTTTCATGTTGATATTTTGCTAATACATTTAGAAAGGCATCTGCGTTGTTATCTTCAAAAAGGTATCTGAACCACGCTCGGTTTATGTCATCGCCGTTTGCAAATACATAATCTCTCGCCTTGATAAAATTTTCATATTTTAATTTAAGCATAACTTCTACATCTCCTATAAATTTTTAGCTTTATTATAATAATTAATTATTCTTTATACTGATGTGGAGCATACTACCTCTTTTGACAATTCTCACAATAATACACTGCCCCACCCATGAAATTTACTTTACGGATCTCATTCCCACATTTCATACATGGCTCAAACAATGTATTTTTACTTAATTGGGTAATATATTTCCCCTTTTGCCCAAACAAGTCCTTTTCCGTATCCCGTCCGCCTTGTTCACACATTTCCTTTAGGATTTTCTTTATTGAAGTATATAACATCATAAAATCTGTTTCGGAAGCTTCTCTCATATCAAATCGCGGATCGATCCCGGCATTCCACAAGATATCCTGCAATACGCCATTTCCAAGACCAGGTATTCTCTGCTCTGTTGCAAGGAATGCCTTTGCTGATATCTTTTTTTGATTCCCCGGGTAAAGACTCTTAAAGTATTCAAATGTAAATTCTTCACGCAGCGGATTTATTTTACTGCATGATGATATATAGAACTCTTCTGTACATTTCCCCCTCGGTAATACGTAAATAAAGCCATACATTTGTATTGACACAAAAACCGCCGTTTCATCATCAAAGTAAATGGCTAATTGATGCTTCTTCGGAAATTTCCTTCTGTCTTCATAATATCTGGGATACGCACCATCGGCAAACACAACCATACAATCCTCCGTATCCATTTCAATCATGCCGCCGTGATAGGTCGCTTTCATAACAGTTTGTCCTTTCAATAGTTCTTTATAGTCTTTAATCTCACCCTGAAAGAACGCAAAACTGTGCGGTGTGTGCAATACTTCAATATCGCTTACTATTTTTCCGGTCAAGTTCTTCTCTATCTGTCTGGATATCGTATAGCTTTCCGGTAATTCTAACATACGCTTTCCTCCCGACTAAAGATAGCGAAGTTCCCTGCGGCTTCGCTCCCCCTGTACATCCTTAAGATGCAGCAGTATTCAGATATGATATCAGAAGAATCCTGACACCTTATGTCAACATTTATTCTTTATGTATTTTTTTTGCCATATTTCCATAGTGCCTTGTCAGACACAGCCTAAACGACAAGTCCGAAATACGCTTCTGTTTATTTTTCCAGTCATCATTCAGCGTCAAACCCGAATAGGCTCCCCAGTTGGTATATGCTGCTCTTTGATTTGCTCTCCTAATATTTTCTGCTAACTGTTCCAGCTGTGTATCATCCATTAAATCAACATTCTTACGGAATGGGGATTTTTCACTTAACATTCCCATTCGTGCTGCCAATTCATGAAAATGAAACCACCAAAAACCATACTGTTCTTTATATTCACAGTTGATCGGATGAATCATACTGCCTAGAGGAGCGACAAGCTGTGACCCTGCCTTAATATATGTCGAAGGAAGCGGAAGCCACTCATACAACTTCTCAAATGCTATAGCCAGCATTTTTTGATTTTCCTCTGTACGCCACATATCCGTATATGCAAGCATTCTCATATGGAAAACCGTAGGAATATACTTGTCACCCAGAAACACAAACTTCCCATTCCTATTCTCAACTGCGATATCACTGTAGCTGTCGGCTTCAGCAACATATCTGAATGCCTGTAGTGCCGCCTCAACCCATTCCTGCACAAAATCATATTGAACTAAACCCGCCTGTGCAAACAGAGATGCCCGTATGATTTCAAATCCTATAGCTTGTGCAGCTTTGCTGTTAATTCCTTCTTTTTGCCAACCTGAAACAAGCATTACGCTCAAGGCTTTCTGCAATGGCTTAAAATCCAACTGCACCCCCATTTCCAACAGATACCGGACACATCCTTCGTGCGGCCAGATTTTACTGCCTGTAGGCGCAGTATGAAGCCTTGTCCCGAAATATCCGTCATCACTCTGCCATTCTAAAATCTGACTGACTTTTGGACTGCTCAAGATTTTCTGCTGATATTCATTTACTTCATTTTCAGATAAATGCTCATTCCATATTTCCTTACGGGTGCGATATTCGATTGAGGGACAATTATTATTGATCAGCCGGTCTGGTAAGTTATTCAAATCAGTATGCCGGAATTTAACATATTTTTTAAAAATCAACATTCCATTACCATAAGGGTCATCTTCTGCGCCAAATTCTTCCCTGACAAATTCATACCCATTCTTTTCAAGAACTCTTATCGAAGCATTATTTCCATGCATAACGCGTCCATATAAAATGTTAATTTCAAAAGTTTCAGCTATAAACTTTGTCATTGCCATTAAAAGTTCAGTAGCATACCCTTTTCCACTATACTTTTTACAAATTCCGTAGCCGATTTCTACCTCATTTTGATTTCCTTCCACTTCATTTACACCCGTATCACCTATCAATTCACCTGTACTTTTTAATTCAACAGCCAATACATATGGTAAATGTTTATGATTGACACAATCGATATAAAAATTGATTGCTATCTTTGTCTCTTCAATATCTGCATAACTTTCATTTGGAATCCATTTTTTTACCTCTTCCTCCAGATGATTTTTATACAAACATCGTGCATCATCAAGTTCAAATTTTCTGATCTTCAAATGTTCTGTCTCAAATATGTATTCCAAGTCCTATTCCTCTCTAAGTTACGATTTTATCTCCTCAAATATCAATATTCTTGCGGAACCAAAATGACGTTTTCCTATAGCCCAAATGCTCATAAAACTCGTGCGCGCCTGTTCGCTGAAAACCCGATGCAAGTCCAATACATGAAGAATTGCGCTCATTTGCCAGTTTCTCAACACGTTCCATAAGCAATTTACCGATACCACGATGTTGAAACTCGGGCAAAACGGCAAGTCCGTTCATTTTAATATATCCATTTGGATAGGGAATTGCTATAGTTTCAACTGCTGTGGCCAAACCGACAACATCACCGTTCACATCGGCGACAAATGTACAATAGCGATTGTCGTTTCTCATCTTTTCATATGTAGTGATTATATTCTCATCAGTTGTCGTCGAAAAGCCAAGCACATCGCGCCAGATTACCGCTACGGACAGATAGTCTTTACTTTCTATTTCTCTAATAACAATGTTCATATCGATTATTTCCTCTCTTACAAAATTTACATTACCCGATCTGACAAACAGATTATCTCTGAATATGACACTACATTCGCTTTATCATATCGATACACCAATCTTCATATTTCCCTTGATTCCCCTGCTCATCCGTATATTCGTATACACCATCTAAATGTATCTCGCCAACTGCATGATACCCTAATCTCTCATACAATCTTTTTGCATCAGGATTATCCGTTGGATTAACATCAAGCCCCAAATAGGGAATTTCATTTTCCTTACAGCATTCCTCACACGCCACCACCAACTGAGATCCAATGCCGCAATTCCGTAAAGGTTCTATGATCAATAAATCAATCATATCGGCACATTTTTCATGATCAGTATATACCATAACATCTTCCTTATTTTCTAATGACAACAACACATATCCAATTGCATAATTATTGATAAATACTCCCAGATAGACTGCTTTCCCATCTCTCTGCTGCCGGAATCTGTCAGTGTGTACTGAAGCATCCCTTTTAACCAATAATAAACTATCCAAATCACTTTCCTTTATGATCCTTATCTGATATGATAGTTCCTTTTCTAACAAGACCAACTGAACATCCTTTATTCCGTTAAATACGCAGGGGACAATATCGATTTCTTTATAGCCCAGCTTTTTGTACATTGTCCTTGCGTTATTGTTCTTTGCATTTGTATCCATTCTAAGATAGCGACACCCTTGCGAAACAGCGTATCTTTCATAGAAATCAACAAACCTTTTTCCATATCCCTTTCCTGACTGCGCCGGATCAATCACTAAAGTGTGCAGAACCATAACCTCTGGTTCCGAAACAACATAATTCCAGTGACCATCTCTATACGCATCAGGCTGCTGTTTATTTATAATGGCTGCTCCTACAACAAGATTATCATCTACTGCAACAAACAAATCATTTCTTTGCAAAGCCTCTTCTGCGGTTGCATCTGTAGGATAAACATTTCGTATCCAACCGATAGTAACTTTACTACACTCCTCCGCTGTGTGTATGTCTGCATATATTTTTGAAATTTCCTGCAAATCTTCTATAGTTGCCTTCCTAAACACCATAGTTTCATTTCTCCTAAGCGGCATGCCAAATATTAGTCAATCAACAATTACGTGTTGGAAACCTTTCGTCCAATCAATAATGATCCTTTTATCGTATTTGTTAATATTGTCAGGTAGACTCGTTTTATCAAAAAACTTATGTTCCAGTGCTTCTTCCGTATTATCTTGAATTTCTCCGCTATACACAGTTGTTTTAAAAACAATACCTGTTGCATAACAAATATCTCCGTTTGGATAAGTGATAATTCCATCCTCACCCGAATAAATACCAAATAACGTCAGTTCTCCTATCTCAATTCCGGTTTCTTCAAGTGCTTCTCTTTTTATCACTTCTATAAATTTCTCACCGATCTCCATAGACCCTCCAATGAGTGCCCAGCATCCATTATCACGTCTCTTTTGGAGTAGTATTTCACCTTTTTCATTTTCGATAATAACCCCGCAGCTTATTACCATAAGAGGCGCATGCCCTACATCTTTACGCATCTCAGCAATATAATTTTCTCGATACCTTTCTATCATATCTTTCATATCAACAACCTGTCTCCTTTATACTTTTTGAAATTCATTCCTCCACCTTCAAGAATTAAATAACTTCTTTTGTAAGCCATTTTGAGGACAGATATCGTAAAGAATAACAGATGCCCCTCGCATACCAGTCCACGAACATTCCGATCCAAACACCAAGTATTGAAAGACCACACCACATAACGAGTACGTAGCTTACCACGATTCTGCATATCCACATGGATAATATACTGACAATCATTGTAAACTTCGCATCTCCGGCACCTCTGAGAGCATTCGGCAATGTAAAACTTAACGGCCAGACCGGTAATGCTGCGACAGCAAAACAGCGCAGTACTGTCACTGCCATAGCCGTGGCAGCGGCAGAAAGCGAAAAGACAGACACTAAACGCGGTGCGACAGCAAACAAAAGGAGCTTACACGTCCAGTCTCCGATATATGCCAGTTTCAATAAGCGCTTGGAATCCTTTACGGCAAGTTCTTTATCACCGGCTCCTATATCCTGTCCTACAATTACGACAAGTGCCAACCCTATGGACATTCCCGGAATATTGGGGAAATCTATGATCTGATAACCAATTGAATTTGCTGCAATTGCATCTGTTCCAAGCGTTGCAACCATACTCACAACAAGCAGCTTGCCAATTTGAAACATTCCGTTTTCAATTCCGCTTGGTATACCAATTGACAAAATCTTATTTATCAAGCCGGCCGATGGTTTGTACATTTTCATTTCAGAAATTCGCAGTTTGTTTCTTTTTGACAAAAGCAATAACTTCATTATAATTCCTGCAACCGCCCTGCTTATCAGCGTAGCAACTCCAACACCCAAAACGCCCATATGCAGCCCAAAGACAAACCATGCATTAAATACCACGTTTACAATATTCATGACCAGACTTACCATCATTGAGGTTTTTGTATCCTCCTGACAGCGCAGGATTGCCGCACCTGTATTGTACATACCGAGAAACACAAAGGAAATACCTGACACCAACAAATAGATATGTGCTGCCTCCATAACATCGTTCTCAATTTTGCCAAAGAGACATCCTAATATGAAACGACCGAATACAATACACACCAACATCGTTGTAACGGAAAATATGTTCATAAGGATTTCCAGCTGGGCACAGGATTTTTCGGACATTTCATGGTTCTTACTTCCTCTATACTGGCTTGTGACAACAATTCCTCCTGCTGCAAATGCCGACATCACCTGAATGATCAGTCGATTGATATTATCAACCAATGCAACTCCCGACACCGCCACCTGCCCAACGGTAGATACCATAAAAGTATCTACCATTCCTACACTGACGGCCAGTAACTGCTCCAGTATTAAGGGAAGCAGTAATTTTCTTAGCCTGTTCTTTTCCATATATGTATGATTCCGATTTCTTTAAAATTTTTCCCAACTAGACAACTGGAATTTAATTATTCGTCAACATTTAATTTGGCATAAATATAGGTGTCTTTCCAAATTGCTTTTTCATTTTCATCTTTCCAAAAATATATATTCTTTCTTAAATAGGCTTCCCGCTGAAATCCTAATGCTTCAAGCAATTTCCATGATCTCGTATTAAGTGGATCACATTCTGCATATACCCTATGTACACCATTTGAAAATGCCTGCTGAATTAAAGCCTCGCAGCTTTCAGCAGCATAGCCATGCCCCCAATAATTCCGATTAAATACATAACCTATTTCCAGTGCTTCAAATTCACGTTTTCCCATATATACATTACCGATCATTTTGTGGGTATCTTTTAATTCAACAGCAATCATTTCCTCTGTTCCGATACGCCATTCGAGATTTTCTTTTGTTTCATTAAGAGTTAGCGGTCTATATGGCTCATATTCCACAACTTCTTTATCAGATAGATATTCAAATAAATCCTGCAAATCCTCTTTTTTGTATCTTCTTAAAACCAACCTTCCTGTTTCTGCTATAAATATTTTACTGTCCATCCTTTTCTCCTTACATAAACTCAATTTCTCAGTCTGACAAAGCGGAAATTAATCCAATTTCAAATCAAACATTTCTCTACACAGTTTTTTCCCTGAATCAGTTCTGAAAATTTTCTTATATGCATGCTCTATCTCTTGAGCTGATAATCCATCCTCATATATATTGACAAGGAAATCCGCTTCTACAAGTATTTGATAATCAATACCGTCTATATCATCATAGGTATGATGATGCGCAATCAGATACTGAACCCGCTCAGACACTTCCACCTCAAAATTCAGATCAGTCAAAAGCCTTTTTGCAATATCCGGTCCTTCTTTTTCTTGGAGTTTTCCATTGCAGCTGCCATATTTTTCTTCACAGTATCGAATGCCTATGTCATGCGTTAATGCCGCTGTTTCAAGAATAAACAAGGTGTCTGCATCGATGTTCTCCATTTCGGCGATCAGCTTTGCGTAACTGTGAACCTTACAGAAATGCTGTATCCTTTTTACATCTCCACTATATAACCGAATCATTTCAAAATGCAGTTTACTTATCATATCAATGCTCCTCTCAGAAATTTTATAAGCTGAAATTTATATGCTTTCCATTATCAATTCTTTACACTTCCATTCTCCACCCAAAATATAGTATATAAGATTATTCATGTCTGTTCCCTTATCAATTCTGATATTCATCCCTCAATATTGAATACCAAACTTCATCTATCACTCCCTGATTACAAAATCCCGCCTTTCGTAATATACCTTCATATGTCATACCAATTTTCTGCATAACTCTTCCTGATTTCGGGTTATTCTTATCATGCGTGGCAGCAATTCTGTTAAATCCTACTTCCTCAATCAAATATCTGACAACTGCTTTTCCGGCTTCGGGCATAATTCCTAATCCCCACCAGTTAGTTCCCATACAATAACCAAGCTCGGCACACTCTATATTTTCCTTAACATGTACAACTGAAATATTGCCGATAACTTCACCAATTTCCTTTAATTCAATAGCCCAATTATAAAAATCAGCTTTATTATAATCGGCAATCCAGCTGCTTAATACACCCCTTGTAATTTCAACATCGGAATGCGTTGGCCATGTGAGAAACTTTGTAACTTCATCTTCAGATGCCCAATTATGATACATAGCCCCGGAATCTTCAATCACAAATTTGCGTAAGATCAATCGGTTCGTTTCAAGTAAAATTGTTCCTTTATGATTCATTGTCTTTTCCTCCTGAGATTTGAGAGAGAAACTCGTTAGCATTATTTCTATTCTCAAATATGATAATGCGTTTGTGAGAGTATTTGTGCAGTAATTCCATCACCGCTGGCCTGCTAACAGAGTTGTAATTCTTGATAAATTCCACAAATTCATGATCTTCATCTTCAAGTGTTGCACATGGTATATCTGTCCGTTCCTTACCTTTTCTTGATTTAATGCCGGCAATACAAATATCTGTCGGATAATCGAGGAAAAAGACTGTGTCGCAAAACTGCATCCGAAGCTCCATAGTTGAACTGTAGTTTCCATCAATAATCCATGATTCCTTTTTCAATGCTTGATGCAGTCGCTCCATAAAGGTGCTTCTTGGTACATTTGTTCCATCAGCATTCCATTTCATCATATCCAAATGGTAGAGCGGAAGTCCTGTGACATTATGTAATGCCTTTGAAAATGTACTTTTCCCGCTGCCAGGACAACCAATGACTATAACCTTCTGCATTTTATGAATTGTTTTACAGTAATCTTCCGCAAATTCTTCCACGCTCTCAAAACGCTTTGGAGAAATCCCCACTTTTTCATACTCTGCAAGGTAGTTACTCAAAGCATTATTAAAAATACTAACATTTTTTTCAAGATTTTTCGAGTCAAATTTATCCATGATCCCAAAGTTATCCACTGATATACCTTCTGAAATCTCATAAAACATATGCTGTAAGGATAGTAAATTCATAAACGAAGAATATACATCATCTCTGTCTGCTGCTTCTGACATTTTGTTTTTCCAATTAGAATACATTTCCTCATAAGTACCACACAGATTCGTTGCAGAAGGAAGTTCCTTTTTCGTTGGAACCTGTAAATATTCTTTGATCAAAACTAACAGCTTTTTCAGTCTTTCTCTTATCGTTTCGACTGTTTCCGCCAGAATGATATCAATAATTATGGTTTCAAGATCAAAGGGAAGTTTAAGCTGTCTTAACTCTTCAAAAGTTCGTTTCGTTCCTTTTCTGAAATACTGACCGTTATACAACATTACAGCATCCTCTATAAATACAATGGCTATTCCTGCACAGCTTCTGACTCTTGACAGGGATTCTGTAAGATATGACTCTGCAAACATCTTTTTTGCTTCACAATATGCGTTGTTGGCCTTGTCATATCGTTTATCTGAAGCAAGAAGTTCTGCTGCTTCTCTCCTGATCTCATCCAATTTCTTTAATGCACTTTGATCTTTGCAATAAACAATCACTGAATCAAACAACTTTGATAAATATGCGTGGTTACACTGAGCATCTCTTTCAAGCATATCCCAGCTCGTACAGTAAATATCATATCCCACATCAACATCATCTAATATAAATCCGTCAGCCAGTACCCATCCATTTTCATCATTGATCAAAATCATTAAGTCAAGATCGGATTTCTTATGCTCATCTCCAGTAGCAGCCGAGCCGTATACGCCAATCAATGCCAGAGAATCAGGGCACAATGCATCTGCCTTTTTTATAACAGCGTCGATAATAGTCTTGTTAATATCATTCATTACAAATTCCTCCTCAGTGGTTATCTGGACAAAAAGTCGCACGTCATCTGATATCAAATCCACTTCCCATTATATTCCATTATCACAACAGATGTAATTACTTATTTAAGTATTACGATTTCATGGGGCATCCCTCGTTACAATTCACGCCTTGGCCAATAATGAAAAACTGCAAGTCAAAAAAACTTGAAGAAAACCCGAGGTTTTTCTCGTTATAGTAAATAGTAAAAATAACAAATTCCTGCTTCCGGTTCTTGCAAAAACCATATGTGAATGTTTTGCAAGGCCAGAAGCAAAGAGTAACACAACGCGGAGGTAAAGATATGAAGTACATAACATTTACGGTTCCCTGTTTTAATTCGCAGGATTATATGAGGAGATGTATTGATTCGCTTCTTCCGGGAGGAGACGAGGTTGAGATTATTATCGTGGACGACGGTTCCACCGATGCAACAAGAGAGATTGCCGATTACTATGAGAAACAATATCCCGGTATTGTCAGAGCGATACACAAAGAGAACGGAGGCCATGGATCCGGAGTCAACACAGGACTGCGATTGGCCACAGGCATTTACTTTAAAGTGGTGGATTCGGATGACTGGCTGGATGAAGAGGCGTACGAAAAGTTTCTTGACAGGGTAAGAAGATTCTGCATGGAAAAGGAGACCCGTTTGATCGGTGAGATACCGGATTTGTTTGTGTGTAACTATTTTTATGATCATCTGAATGAGGGTACAAGCCGCATCACACAGTATGGAAATGTTTTTCCTATCGAGGAAATGTGTGACTGGAACGATATTGGACGGTTTCATGTGTCTCAATACCTGATTATGCATGCCCTGATTTTCAGGACAGAAGTACTACGAAACGTTGGAGTAGTTCTCCCGGAGCACACCTTTTACGTAGACAATATTTTTGCCTATCAGCCACTGCCGTCTGTGAAGCACATTTATTATATGAATATTAATTTGTACCATTACTATATCGGAAGGGAAGATCAGTCTGTCAATGAGAAAGTGCTGATGAACCGTATCGACCAGCAGATTATGGTCACGGAAATTGTGTCGAAATGTGTTGATCTGAATGAAGTGAAAGAAATCTATCCGAAGCTGGCGGAATATATGTGCCGGAACATATCGATCATGATGGCGATTTCCTCGATTCATCTATTGCTGATCGATTCACAGGAAGCTTATGTTAAGAGAAAGGAACTCTGGAGGGGGATCAAGGAAGAAAATATCAGACTGTACTATCGATTAAAATATACCATGCTGAGCGGGCTTACTTTTCTGCCGGGACGGCTGGGCGGTATGCTCACGAAAAGCGGGTATCGGGCTGCGAGAAAGATTTATCAATTTCAATAACAGGACATGAAGTTGTACTAAGGCTGCAAAATACGCAGCCTAAGAACAACTAAGTCATGTCCGGAAGAATGCAAAGAGCGTGCATTCTTCCCGGGTTGTGAAAAATAATATGACAAGACATGAAAGAAGGAATTGTAAATGGAGCATATTTATATTGCCATGGTGAATACGCCTGGGATGTTTGCGGCGGTGATACGTGGATTTTTAAGGCAGAAATATATTCATGTAGTGATCGGCATGGATGCGGAGCTGGAGGAAGCGTACAGCTTCGGAAGAAGAAATCCCATGGTACCGCTGTTTGCGGGATTTGAGCGAGAAGATAAAAGGAAGATTCTGCGGGCCTTTCCTTCAGCGGAATATATGGTCTGTGAACTGGAATGCAGCAGGGAACAGAAAGAAGGGATTCGGAAGCGGCTGCGGGAGGATTATCGGAAGAGATTTCGCTTGCATTATGCTGTGACAGGGCTTCCTTTTATTGTTGCGGGACATCCCTTCTATTTGAAAAACCGGTACACTTGTTCCTCCTATATCGCAAGGGTGCTGCAGGAAAATCAGATACGAATCTCCGGGAAACATTTTTCGCTGGTGACACCGAAGGATTTCTATCTGTATCCGGATAAAAAAGTGATTTTTGAAGGGAGTCTGGCGGAATTCTTGGGCACAAGCATGGGAAAAAGGCGGCGCAATATAAAAACATCAGGAAGGATGGTGGCGGTATATGGAAATTAACCATAGCCGGGAAAAAGGAAAAGCAATGAACCGGAAAAGAGTCCTGGAAGGGGCTTTTTTCCTGCTTGTAATGCTGTTGTCTTTCTATACAATATTTCATGGACAGAATATGAGACAGGTCATGCATGCACTTGGCAGGCTGTCACAGGTATCTCTGTGCGCGGCAATGCTGACGGCACTTTTTTTTGTCAGCGCAGAAGGGATGATGATCTGTTATCTGCTGCGTTCATTGAACGGGCATAGCAGTCTGGGAAGATGTATCACTTATTCTTTTATCGGTTTTTTCTATTCGGGGATTACGCCTTCGGCAACGGGTGGACAGCCGATGCAGCTCTATTATATGGTCAAAGACCGCAACAACCTGTCAGAATCATCGGTTGTTCTGATGACGGTAGCATTGATTTATAAACTGGTACTGGTACTGATTGGCATTGGAATGCTGGCACTCTGGCATGAACCACTGCGGTTTTATCTGAAGGAATATTTCCCATTGTTTTTGCTGGGACTTGCGCTGAATACGATTCTTGTACTTCTCCTGTTGGCGGTGATGTTTACGCCTATGAGTATGAAAAGGATCATTTCCGAAATCGAGAAGCTGCTTGTGAGAACCCGGATTTTGAAGGAGTCGGGGAAAAGGCAGGAGAAAGTGGCACAGTTCGTGGACGGGTACCGGGGCGCAGTGCATTTTCTGCTGAACCATAAGGGAAAAGTTCTGGCGGTGTGCTTTTTTACGCTGGTGCAGAGAGTGAGTGTGTTCATACTGACCTGGATCATCTATCGGGGATTTTCGCTGGAAGGGACAGATGCTTTGACGGTGATGCTGCTTCAGGCATCGGTTTATATTGCGGTCGATATGCTGCCGGTGCCGGGTGCGCAGGGCATCACGGAGATGATGTACAGAAGCGTATTCAGCGGTATTTTTACCGGGGAATACCTGATGCCGTCTCTGTATGTGACGAGGGGAATCAATTTCTATTTCGTGCTTCTTGTCAGTCTGGCAGTTGCATTGGTAAATCATTTTCTAGTTCGAAGACAGCAGAACATGGAGCAGAATTGATGCGTCTTGTGTTTATAGTAATCTCTTAAAAGACCTTCATAGTGCATCCCATCGCAAAAACCGTGTGGCTTTATCACCACCTGCCCCATTGCGAAACATCATTTCCACATCAGCAGGTTCGAGTCTCCGCAACGTCCATCGTGTGTTTTCTATCGTTTTTGTTCCTACATGCTTCAAGTTATATCTCTCTTCACAACCTCGATTTACCTAGGTTTCTAAAAAAAATCTACAATATGATTTAATGCCTCAGTACATATTCCTTTGCTTCAAAAGTCAGGGTTTACCCTATATCCAATGTTACCAAGTCTGCCATTTTCCACATCAGATACTTCTATAATTCCTATTACTCTATTATCTTCTTTATTTTCAATACCCCAGATAAAATCATGGGACGTTTTTGCGGTTATGTTTTTCATCTCCTACAAATCTTGACTTGCTGCTCAATGTAACATCCCGACAAAACCGGAATTTATCGCTTTACTCAAACCCCATAGCTGATTTAACAATGTGCATTTTCTCTGTTCCAATAAGATATTCTAAAAGAATAAATGCAACATCCGGTGCAGTCTGAGGACAATATGACGTGATTATATTATCTGTTTTAACAACAGGCTCATTAACTATTGTAACACCATATTCTGCAAGTTGTTTCTGCCTGATCCCATTGTTTAGGTGATAAGTTGTAGCCTTTTTCCCTGTTAAAATGCCGCTATGAGCTAGCGCAAGAGCAGCAACGCAAACGGTTGCAATCAGTTTGTGTTGACAATTGAATTTGTTGATAACATCACATAATTTTTCAGAAAAGGCTTCTTCATAAAATCCAAATTCTTCAAAACCGCCTGGAATTGCCAACGCATCATATTCATCTATACAAATATTATCTAATAATACATCAACTGTTACAGGTACACCAAAAGCACTGATAACAGTTTTTTGAAATCCGCAAGTGACTACTTCAACATCATTATGATAATCGTTTCTTGCCCAACCTATAACATCAATAAACACACTTGCTTCCATTGTTTCAAAACCTTTTGCAAGAAATAAGAGTATTTTCATGATTGACCTCCCCTAAAAACCAAAGTTTGCAGCAATCTATTCTTTATACCTCATAGCAATACAAGTTTCATTGAATCCACATTGCTTCCAAAAAGCCAGTCCGTCCTTATTCCAAGGTAACACTTCTAAATCTATTTCTTTTATATCCAAATGCCGTACTAACATTTGAAAGGCTCGTACCCCATAATGCTGCTTTCTATATTTTCTATCAATGAGAAATTGCCGCAAATACACCGGATCACTAGAATTTCTAATGAGTGCATATCCAATTATCTGACTATCCTCAATAAAAAAATAGGCACTGTAATCTGTTTCTAAAAATCCTTTCATTCGACTTTCCAGCTCTTTGATACTCATAGGATTATCACTTTTTTCGTCATCAATAAGCTGCTTATTTAATAGAGCAAGTTTAGGCACATCTTTCATAGCGCATTTCTGAAGCTGCATTTTGTTCCTCCGTCAAATACTAATTGAATTCTCTGTTTACACAATCAACAATATTGAAATTATAACACATAATCGATCGCAGTAAAATTATAGTCTCTTTTCTCTGGCTCTCCGCCCAAAACAATGCTATAATAAAGTCATCCCATCATTATAAACCATATAATACAAAAGAAACATAATGGAAAGGGAATGTTGCAGAAACATCGCAAACTTGTTTTGGAAAGGGGAATATTACCTATGAGAAAATCATTGCAAAAAATACTGTATCTGGTGGTTGCGGCCTCTATCCTGCTTGGCGCTGCGCTGCCCCTGCCCACAACGGCAAAGACTATTGACCCCCAGACCATGGAGGTCCATTTTCTGGACGTTGGTCAGGGAGACTCTACACTCATCACCTGTGACGGACATGCCATGCTGATCGATGCAGGCGACGACACCAAAGGGACAGCCATCCAGAATTATCTGAAAAAGCAAAACATCAAAAATCTGGATTATCTCATTCTGACCCACCCGGATGCCGATCATATCGGCGGTGCACCTGTCATTATCACAAAATTTGATATCACCAAGGTATTTGTCTCTAATTTTGAGAAGGATAACCAGACTTATCAGAAACTGATTCAGGCGCTGGATGATAAACGCCTCAAGGCAATAACTCCTGCAGTCAGCTCAAAATACAGCCTGGGCACTGCTGAGTTTACCATTCTTGCTCCGAACGATACCTACGATACGCCTAATGACTCCTCCATCGCCCTGCTTCTGAAAAACGGTGAAAACACCTTCCTGTTTACGGGGGACGCGGGAGCTGATGCAGAAAAGGATATTCTGTCTACCGGCATCAATATCTCTGCAGACGTCTACAAGGTAGGCCATCATGGCAGCAAATCCTCCACTTCCAAAGAGTTCTTCCGGACGGTGGATCCCACTTATGCCGTGATCAGCTGCGGAGAGGGAAATTACTACGGTCTTCCCCACGCAGAAGTTTTAAATACGCTGCGGATAAACGGCGTCGCTGTGTACCGGACAGACGAAGACGGCACCATCATAGCCACCTCTGACGGAAAAAATATTACCTTTAATGTTCCCGCTTCCAAGACCTGGAAAGCCGGGGAACCCACAAAGAATTCCGCAAAGAGCACAACCGGTACAAAGTCTATACCCGAAGCAAAAGCTTCCGAAACCGCTCCCGCTCCTGCACCGCAAATGGAGAACAGCACGCCCGCCGTGGAGGAACCGGTTGCAGAGGCTCCTGCTCCTGCCACAACAGAGCTTACCTACGTCTTAAACGTCAAGACCAAAAAGTTTCACAAGCCCACCTGTAACTCGCTGCCCACCACCAACAGGCAGGACAGCTCGGAGAGCCGGGACAGTATCATCGCGCAGGGCTATGTCCCTTGCAAAAGATGCAATCCGTGACAGCCAAAAAGCTGCCTTCCGCTCTGCGGAAAGCAGCTTTTTCTGCTCATTCATGCGTTTTAAACAATAATCTCAAGATACCCCACCATCTTTGCGTGATCAAACTCCTTGATCACACCCAGATTCGGGTCATAATACTTTCCGTCATACCCCACCAGATAATGGCTGTATCTGCCCATGCGCTCCATGATGATCGTGCACTTCGGCAGTTCCACACTCTTGCCGAGCGTGTATACGATCTTGTCCGCATGGCGGATGCCGAGATACTCCAGTGTGGCGATCATCTTGCTCATGTTCGCCTGCCATTCCCTGCACTTCATAATATCGCAGGCCTCGTCCAGACTTGTCCCCGCGATCATAGCAACGCATGACTGCCCGCACAGACCGTCCCAGGGCTGTGTCACAAGCTCAATCCCGTCAATCTTGCGAATCGGGTGCTCCACGCTGTAAGGACTGTTTCCGCCCGCGCTAACTACATTTCCCACAATTTCGATGGAAATCTGATATTTCTTGCCAAGTTCCACTTTTGCGAGTGTGTCAGGACTTACCGGTATATCATAGTAGCCCTGCCCTTTTGGCAGAAGGTCGCAGATAAAGCACACATCATCAAAACAGACCCTCACCGGTGCATCGCCTACCTTCTCACATACCTCCCACACGTTAAAAGGTACGGCAATCGCATTCTCATTCTCTCGAAATTCCACAGTTCCCTCAAATTCATACTTCATAATCGTATCCCCGCCTTTCCATTTATCTTAATAATTATTAATCATGACGTTTAAATCCACATCCCCCTTGATGCCGGAAACCCTTCCCTTGTTGGTGTACTGCCAGATCTTAAAGTCATAAGGAAAATAATACATGTCATTATAGTAGGCAAACCACTTATCATATTCCTCCAGCTCCTCGATGTTTAGCATGAGCATAAAGGTTTTCAGATTGCCATATATCATGGGCGTATAACCGGCTTCCTTAATCTTTTCGCAAAAGGCAATGCAATACTTCGTGCGCTCTTCGCCGGTCAGATCGTTCCCTCTCGCCTCAGAATTCGTTACAGCCTCCACATCCAGAACGATCGGGTATTTCACCTTATAGGGAGCGATGGATTCCAAAACAAACTCCGCTTCTTCCTCGGCTTCCTCCACGCTCACAGCTTGTGTAAAAAAGTAAACGCCCACATCAATATCGTTTTTCAGGGCTCCCTCGATATTTCTCTGAAATGATTCGTCCTCCATCAGTTCACCCGTCGTGTAACCCCTGATTCCCAGGCGAATAAAGGCGTACTCCACCTCGTCCTCCGCCACTTTCGACCAGTTGATGGTATCCTGGTAGCGGGAAACATCTATGCCCTTATGGGAAACCCGCTCTCCATCCTTATAGTAATGCATGATGCCATCCTCATCCGGCTCAAAGGCTTTCGGATCATATGTATTTTTGGCTAGCGCCTCCAAAATCGGAAAGAAATAATATCTCCCCGCATCCGCCACCACAATCTCTTCCGGAAAAAAAGCACGGAGCATATCGGTTGTGGTCACACCGGAAGCCATAAACTCTTTCAACCTGTCGAGGAACTCTTCACTCACCCTCTCGCCGGTCTTTTCCTCCGCTTCCTCCACCGCGCTCTTGATCAACGCGTCCACCTCATCCTGACTGTAACCCGCCTCTTTCTCCAGCTGAACGGACTCCAACTCGCTTGTTACCTCCATGTTTTTTTGTTCAAGGGCCCGGTATTGAAACACCATCACCAGGCAGATCGTAATCGCTGTCAGCGTAACAATACACAGAAGGATGGAGCCTGCTAAAATACTGTTTTCACTTCTCTTTCGTCTCTTCCTGCCGCGCTTTCCCTGTATATGATTCTCCTGCATAGCTTCTCCTTCTAAAATGCGTATGCCATCACACACGCTCGCTGAAATAGCTTTTGTATCCCTCCCCAAAGACCTCTGTTGCGCTGGTGATGATCGTAAAGGACTCGGGATCCTCCTGCCTGACAATCTCCTCCGCCCGGGGAGATACAGGCTTTTTTACCACACACAAGATGACTTTCTTGTTATCTCCACTATATGCGCCCTGCCCGTTTATATATGTCACGCCGACATCCAGTTCCGCCATCAGCCGTTCCGCGATCCGATCCGCACAGCCGCTGATGATATAGAGAAATTTTGCCTCATCTCTTCCATAGAGTACAATGTCCATCACAAGTGAGGTTGTAATGGCAGAGATTGCCGCATATAACGCCGCGTTCACATCCCTGAACAGGATACCGGAAATCGTCACCACCAGAGCATCCGCCAAGAAAAAAATCTTGCCCGTGCGCAGATGGGGAAATCGCAGCCGCAGCGCCTTGACAATGATATCCATACCGCCCGTGGTGGCTCCCACACGAAAGATCACGCCCACGGAAACCGCCGTCAAGCTTCCACCCGCAAGTGCCGCCAGTAAAACGTCTTCCGTCGCCGCTCCAAACGGCGCGAGCATATTCGTAAAAACTGAAATCAGTGCCGTAGCGTAGATTGACGACAGGGTTAATCCGATTCCGAATTTCCAAATGGCGAAAATAAGGATCGGAATATTAAGCAGCATAATAAAAGTACCTGTACTGACAGGCAAAAACCTGCTTAAAATAATGGATATACCGGTCACGCCCCCGGGCGCCATATTATTCGGATCCGTAAACAGACTGACTCCGACGGCATACATAAAAGCCGCTGCCGTAATGATAGCATATTTTTTCATGAATATGAGTCCCACCTTTTTCCTCTGTACTGGTATCATATCCACTTTTATGCCGGTCTAGACGCTTGCCCGCACCAGTTTCGGCTGATACCCCTGCTCCTCAAGAGCTTTGATGATCTGATTTTTATGCTCAGTTCCGTAGGCTTCCAATGTAATCCGAAGCTCCACCGCCGCATTTCTGTTGATGGAAACGAACTGATTGTGATCCAGCTTAATAACGTTTCCATTCTCCTTTGCTATCACATCGGACACTCTGGACAGTTCACCCGGTTTGTCCGGTAAGAGTACGGAAACCGTAAAGATACGATCCCGCAGCACAAGACCCTGCTGTACCACGGAGGACATGGTTATCACATCCATGTTGCCGCCGCTCAAGATGGAAACCACCTTTTTCTTCTTCACGTTCAGGTGTTTGAGGGCTGCCACTGTGAGGAGGCCGGAATTTTCTACCACCATCTTGTGGTTCTCCACCATGTCGAGGAAGGCGCCTACCAGTTCCTCATCCTCCACGGTTATGATATCATCCAGATTTTTGCTCACATACGGAAAAATCTTCTCGCCCGGCGTCTTGACTGCGGTACCGTCCGCAATGGTATTTACCTGCGGCATAGTCTGCACCTTCCCCGCCTTGATGGACGCCTGCATACAGGCAGCTCCGACAGGTTCCACACCGATGACCTTGATCTTCGGATTCAGCAGCTTCGCCAGGGTGGAAACGCCTGTTGCAAGTCCGCCTCCGCCTATGGGCACCAGAATATAATCCACCAGCGGAAGTTCCTTAATGATCTCCATAGCGATGGTTCCCTGTCCTGTCGCCACATCCAGATCATCAAAAGGATGTACAAATGTATATCCTTTCTCCTTTGCCAGTTTGAGTGCATGGGCACAAGCTTCGTCATAGACATCCCCGCTCAGAATCACCTCGGCGCCATAGCTCTTCGTGCGGTTCACTTTGATAAGAGGGGTGGTGTTCGGCATCACGATGACCGCCTTCACACCATAACATTTAGCGGCATAAGCCACACCCTGCGCATGATTTCCGGCAGAAGCCGTGATCAACCCTTTTTTCCGTTCCTCCTCCGTCAGCGTACTGATCTTATAATAAGCGCCCCGCAGCTTATAAGCTCCCGTGAGCTGCATATTCTCCGGTTTCAGATAGACCTTGTTACCGGTCTGCGCACTGAAATAATCACTGTAAACAAGTTTTGTCTCGGAGGCTACCTCTTTCACAAGTTCGTAAGCTTCCTCAAACTTGTCCAATGTCAAATCCTTCGTACTCATTTCCACTCCCTCTTTCTTCTCTGCTTTATCTCCTGCGCAAGCTCTAAATGACTCCTCTGAATTCATTGTCTTTTCTCTTTCATTCCTCCGACGTTTCGTCCGCCTCCGCAACATCAAAGAGCGCATCCACAAACTGTTCGGCATCAAACTTCTGCAGATCCTCTATGGACTCACCCACGCCGATGTATTTCACAGGCACTTTCAACTCCGACTGCACCGCCACAGCGATACCACCCTTTGCCGTCCCGTCCAGCTTCGTCAGAATGATGCCTGTCACCTTCGATACTTCCGCAAACTCCTTTGCCTGCTGTAGAGCATTCTGCCCCGTGGTGCCGTCCAAGACCACGAGGTTCTCTCTGTGGGCGTCCGGAAATTCTCTCTCAATGATGCGGTCGATCTTTTTAAGCTCCTCCATCAGATTCTTTTTGTTGTGAAGACGCCCCGCTGTATCGCATAAGAGCACATCCGCCTTTCTGGCCTTTGCCGCATTCACGGCATCATAGATCACGCTGGCAGGATCTGCGCCCTCCGTGCCGCCGATAAGATCCACGCCGGCCCTCGCAGCCCACGCTGAAAGCTGCTCTCCCGCCGCTGCGCGAAAAGTATCCGCCGCCGCAATGAGAACCTTCCTGCCCTGACCTTTGAGCTGTCCCGCGAGTTTGCCGACGGTGGTCGTTTTGCCGACACCGTTTACGCCGATCACTAGCACCACAGACTGTTCTCTTTCAAAATCATAGGCCGTCTCGCCCACCTGCATCTGCTCCTTGATATTGCGGATCAGGTAGTCTCTGCAGGCCTCAGGTTCCTTGATATGATTCTCCTTCACCTGCTGCCGCAGCTTCGTCAGGATTTCCTCCGTGGCCGCAACGCCGATATCCCCCATGATCAGGATTTCTTCCAGTTCCTCGTAAAAATCCTCATCGATACTGGAAAAGCCGCCAAACACCGAGTCGATCCCATGCACGATATTATTTCTGGTCTTGGTAAGGCCATCCTTCAGCCTGCCAAAGAAACCTTTCTTTTCTTCTCCCATTTCATTCCTTTCTCAATTTCGGAGAATGCTCTCTTCCCAACTAATCATCTAATTCTTTGTCAATCAGATTAACGCTCACAAGGGTCGATACGCCCTTCTCCTGCATGGTGATGCCATAGAGCCGATCCGCCTTCTCCATGGTGCCACGCCTGTGTGTGATCACGATAAACTGCGTACTCTTCGTCAGCTTGTGCAGATACTTTGCAAAGCGGGTAACATTGTTCTCATCCAGCGCCGCCTCAATCTCGTCCAGAAGACAGAATGGCGAGGGCTTCAAGTTCTGAATCGCAAAGAGCAGGCAAATAGCCGTCAGCGACTTCTCGCCGCCGGACATCTGCATCATGTTGACAAGCTTCTTCCCGGGTGGCTGTGCAATCACCAGGATGCCCGCCTCCAGCACGTCCTCCTCCTCGATCAGCGCAAGCGAACCCTTACCGCCGCCGAAGAGCTCCTTAAACACCTTGTCAAATTCCCTGTTGATCTGGGCGAACTTCTCATTAAACTGTTTTCTCATGGAGGTATCAAGCTCATCAATGATGCCAAGCAGGGTCTTTTCCGCCTCCACCAGATCGTCATGCTGGGTTTTTAAGAAGGTATAGCGTTCCATCAGATTCCGATAATCCTCGATCGCGTTCACATTCACATCGCCGAGTTTTTTGATCTCATCCTTAAGGCCGCCGATCTCCCGCTTCATAGCAGGCAGATCGTTCATCTCCTCATTCTTTAAGCTTTCCGCATCAGAGAGCGTGATCTCGTACTCATCCCACATATAGTTGATCTGAGACTCGATGGACTCTTCCATCCGCTCTTTCTGCGCATTCAGACGGTATACTTCCTTATCAAGCGCCGTCATGCGCTCGGAGAGTTCTTCTCTGGAGGTGAAGAAATTCTTCTGCTTTCCGGCAAGCTCTTCCTTGCTCTCTATGTCCTCTTTCAGCTTTTTCTCCGCGTCGGTCTGCGCCGTATGGGATGCCTCGATGGTGCGCTCGATCTCCAGAATGTTCTCTTTCTTGCGCTCCACCTCTTCCTTCCCAAGATGCAAACCTTCCTTCACCTCGTTAAGTTCTGCGGTATAGCGCTCCCTCTCACCGTCCACACGCTCCAGATTCTGACGTTTGAAATCGGCGCTCTGGCGCATCTTTTCCACTTCTACGTCCCACTCGGAAACCTTTGCAGCCTGCTCCGACTCCTCCGTCCGCTTCGTTTCAAGCTGTGCCTGAAACTCCGCGATCTGGGTTTCCACGCTCTTCTCAAGCGCCTCGGAATCAGCCAATTCCTTCGCCGCCTCATCCTTGCCTGCCCTGATCTCACCGATCTGTGTCTCGATATCCTGCTCCTCGGTCTTTAACTCGCCAAAGCCCTCCGCAGTCTCACTCTTTTTCTCCTCCGCCTGCATCACGCTCATTCTCGCAGTGTTCTGTTCAATGAACTTGCGCTGAATCTGTCCCTTGATATCCTCAATCTCAAGGCGCAGCTTATTGCGGTTCTTCTTAGTATCCTCAATCTCGTTCAGGAGCGCGTCGATCTCCTTCACATACTCTTTAACTTTCTTTTCAAGCTCCTCCATCTCCCTGCGTCTGCCGAGAAGGTTGGAGTTGTTCTTGAAGGCGCCACCGCTGATCGCTCCGCCCGGCACCAAAAGTTCTCCTTCCAGTGTCACCATGCGAATGCCGTAATCATATTTTCTGGCAATCTTCACCGCATTGTCCACATGATCGACCACCAGAATGCGGCCCAGCATCGCCTTCGCTACATTGCTGTATTTCTTCTCGATCCTTACAAGGGAATCCGCCATACCCACCACGCCCTTCTCGTCCAGAGCTTCCGGGTTCTTAAACTCCTGCGGATGTGTGATGCTTGTGAGCGGCAGAAAGGTCGCACGCCCCGCTCTGGCCTTCTTCAAAAAGCCGATCATGCGCTTGGCGGTCTCCTCATCTTCCGTCACGATATTCTGGATATTGCCTCCGAGAGCTGTCTCAATGGCCGTCTCATACTTGGCGTCCACCTGAATAATGTCCGCCACCACGCCGATGATGCCTTTCTCGCTGTCCTTCTTCTCCATGACAGCCTTCACGCTGCCGCCGTACCCCTCGTAGCGCTCCGTCAAATTAGAAAGGGCTTCCAGCTTGGATTTCTGCTGGTGGTAGAGCACCTGCGTATCCCGAAGTTTCTGATCTTTTGCGGCAAGTTCGTCGCGCACGCCGACAAGCTTCTCCTCCATGAGTTCCTGCCGCTCTGTCATTTCCTTGATCGACGCGGTGATGGCGTCAAACTCCTCCTCCAGCTTTTTGATCGTCTCTGTCTGCTCAGCCTCGTCGGACTTTGCCCGAAGGAGTCTGGAATTAAGCTCCGCCTTGCGGATGTTCACCTGCTCTAACATGGTGTCGAAACGTCCCAGTTTCGACTTGATGGTCGCCCTGTTGTTGAGGGCTTCTATGATAGTATTCTTCCCGCTTTCGATATGATTATTTAAGGTCTCGATCTCGCTCTGCGTGGTTTCCAGGAGTGCTCTGGCATGGCTGCGTTCCTCCTCCAGCGCCGCCAGTTTCTCGTCGATCTCCTGTTTCTCTGCGAGAATCGTCTCCCGCTCCTTATCCCGTTCCGCAAGCTGCTCGCCAATGCTGCGAATACGGCTCTGCAGATGCTCTTCATTGCCTTCTGCGGAATGGATCTGCTCTTTTAAGACATTGATCTCACCTTCCAGTTTGGAGCGCATCACACCCGTATCGGTCAGGGTAGCTCTAGCCGTCTCGATCTGGGCGTCCAGCTCTTCAATACGGCTTTGAATTCGTTCGTACTCTTCCTTGATGGACTCGTATTTTCCGGTCGTCTCGGCCAGATCTCCCGCCGCAATGGAAAGCTTTTCATCCACTTCCTTTAACTGTTCCGTCACGCGAACATTTTCAAGCAAAAAAACGTTTACATCAAGTGTCTTCAACTCTTCTTTCTTGCGAAGGTAGACTCTTGCCTTTTCCGCCTGCTTTTCCAATGGTCCCGTCTGCTTTTCCAGCTCCGCCAGAATATCGTTTACACGCACAAGATTCTGTTTTTCCGCCTCCAGCTTCTTCTGCGCTGCATATTTTCGTCTCTTAAACTTCACAATGCCGGCTGCCTCATCGAAGAGTTCTCTCCGCTCCTCAGGCTTGCCGCTCAGGATCTTGTCAATCTGACCCTGCCCGATGATGGAGTAGCCCTCCTTGCCGATACCGGTATCGTAAAACAATTCATTTACATCCTTCAAACGGCAGGGTGTGCCGTTTAGCATATATTCGCTCTCACCCGAACGGTACAGCCGCCTTGAAACAGTCACCTCATCATAATCAATTGCAAGCTGATGGTCGGAATTGTCCAGCGTGATCGCCACATAAGCGTAACCCAGGGGTTTTCTCATCTCCGTGCCGGAAAAAATCACATCCTGCATGGAGACGCCGCGCAGCTGCTTGATACGCTGTTCGCCAAGCACCCAGCGGACAGCATCCGCAACGTTACTCTTGCCCGAACCGTTTGGTCCCACAATACCCGTAATCCCGTTATGAAACTTAAAATTGATCTTATTTGCAAAAGACTTAAATCCATGTACTTCTATACTTTTTAAATACATATGTACCTCACATCCGCATTGGAGAATCCGCTATTTCCTTTTTCTGGCCAGAAGCGCCTGATAGGCAGCCTGCTGCTCCGCCGCCTTCTTGGAATGGCCGCTTCCCGTTCCCACCAGCTTCTCCCCTACATATGCTTCCACCTCAAAGATCTTATCATGCTGAGGTCCCTCCTCCTTTACGAGTTTATAGCGGAGAGCACCGTTGTTTTCCTGCTGTATGATTTCCTGCAGGGTCGTCTTGGCATCATAAAACAGCTGTTTATGTTCCAGATCTGAGAGCACAAAGCGATGGATGAAAGCGGATGCCTCCTCCAGACCACCATCCAGATAGATCGCACCGATCACCGACTCCATTACATCAGAGACAATGGAATCCCTGTCTCTGCCTCCGGTAGCCTCCTCCCCTTTGCCCAGCAGAATGTACCGTTCTAAGGAAATCTCTCTGGCGCAGAAGGCAAGAGCCGGTTCACAGACTATGGATGCCCGCAGCTTTGTCAGGCGTCCCTCTGAATTCTCCCGCCTCTTTCGAAAGAGAAAATCACTGGTCACAAGCTCAAGTACCGCATCCCCCAGAAATTCCAGTCTCTCATAATCATCATACTTATTGATCTTCATCTCATTGGCATAGGAGCTGTGCGTGACCGCCTGCCGTAAGAGTTTTTTATCTTTAAAAATATATCCTATTTTCTCTTCCAGCCCCCCAAGTATTTCCTCTGCCATAAAACCTCCACAATGAAAAATCGAGTGCCCGCGCACTCGATCCTTCCAATGGTCTGCGCTGTCGCCATTTCCGATTATTTCCTGCTGTTTCTGATCAACTCCACAGCTTCTCCAACCGTTGTGATACGCTCCACCTTCTCTGCGGGTATCTCTATATGAAAAGCATCTTCGATTCCCATGATAATCTGGTAGACATCCAGAGAGTCGGCCCCCAAATCTTCTAAAAAAGTGGTCTTCTCCGTGATTTCTCTGGGATCCACATTCAATATCTCCGCTATCACTTCCTGTAACTTTGTAAACTCCATCTCGAAACCAACCTCATTGCTCAAATAAGCGTTTCTCTCTATTGGTATCCCTGCCGCACCGCCTGTTTATCAGGCTTCCTGATTTGCGACCTTTTCCCTGATCTTCTCACTGATCTTCTGCTCCGTAAATGTGATGCACTGAAGGATCGAATTTCTGATCTCGTTTGCCTTAGAGCTTCCGTGTGTTTTCACCACCAGCCCCTTCAATCCCAAAAGCGGCGCACCGCCGTACTGCTCCAGATCAAAAGCCTTCAGTGTTGTCTTTAATGCCGGTTTTACCAGAAGCGCACCGATCTTACTGCGCAGAGAGGTCATCATGCCCTCTTTCACCTTGCTGATCAGGGTCAGGCCCACGCCCTCATAGGTCTTTAGGATCACATTGCCCACAAAAGCCTCACAGACGATCACATCCGCCGCGCCTGCCGGAATGTCTCTGGCTTCCACACTGCCGATGAAATTGATGTCCGGACAATTCTTTAACAGAGGAAAGGTCTCCTTCACAAGGGCGTTTCCCTTCTCTTCCTCCGCACCGATGTTCACAATGCCGACCTTCGGTGCTTTTACCCCCATCACATATTCCATATAGACCGAGCCCATCTTCGCGAATTGTACCAGATGGGATGGTCTTGCATCCACATTAGCGCCGCAGTCGATCAAAAGAGAACACCCTGTCGCTGTCGGAATGAGAGGCGCAAGGGGCGGTCTCTCCACACCCTTGATGCGGCCTACAATGACCTGTCCGCCCACCAGCGTCGCACCGGTGCTGCCCGCCGACACATAGGCATCGCAGGTACCGTCCTTCAACAGCGTAAGCGCTTTTACGAGGGAGGAATCCTTCTTTGTGCGGATCGCCATAACAGGCGGTTCTGCTGTCTCTATGATCTCAGAAGCATGGACTACTTCTATCTGTTCTTTCGGATAGGTGTAACCGGCAAGTTCCTTCTCCAGAACGTCCTGCAGTCCCACCAGATATACCTTAACTTTTTTGCTCTCGCAGACCGCCTCCACGGCGCCCTTCACGGTCTCCACGGGGGCGTTGTCACCGCCCATGGCGTCCACCGCCACCTTCACCCATTCGCTCATATGCTTCTCCTTAGATCATTATCCATATCATCATACTAAATCTGCACATAAAAATCAAGGCTCTTCGAGAAGTCCCCGAAAAGCCTTTCACACCGATCAATCAACTGCAATGATCTCTTTTTTGTTGTATGTGCCGCATTTCTTACATACTCTGTGAGGCACCATCAGCGCGCCGCACTTGCTGCATTTCACCAATGTGGGAGCAGTCATCTTCCAGTTTGCTCTCCTCTTGTCTCTTCTTCCCTTAGAAGATTTGTTTTTCGGACATATAGACATCGTCACACCTCCCTTTCTGCTTCAAAAATATCCTTGATCGCCGCCATTCTGGGATCGGGCACGAAGCTGTCGCAATCGCACTTCCCCGTATTCAGATCCCTGCCGCATGTGGGACAGATTCCCTTACAATCCGGCTTACACAGAATCTTCATAGGCCAGCTTGTCACTATCTCACTGATCAGTAAGTCCTCTACGTCGAGTACAAAACCGTCCATGAAGAGCTGTTCTTCATAGACAGCAGGATCGGCTGCCGCATCCGGTGCCCACACCTGCCTGCTGAAGGCAAGCGAAATCTCCTGCTCCACGGGCTTCAAACATCTGTCGCAGCTCGCAGTGAAGACAAAAGACACTTCTGCGTCGATCCTGGCCTTTCCTTTTCCTGTGTTTGTAAAAACGAAGGAGACCGGCGACGATGCATGTCCCGGATAAGTCTCTCCGCCGACAGAAATCTCCGTAATCTGTGTCTCCGCCTGCATCGAAACGACTCTATCTTCGTTTGTCAGGGCCTCAGTCAGGTTTAAAAACATAGCAGACTCCCATTCATACGCAAACAATTATACATATAGGGCAGAGGTTTGTCAACGAGTTTTTTATAAAGTCAGCTTCTCAGTCCCTGAATCAAAATAATCAAGATAAGTACAGGCAAAACAAACCTGAAATAGTATTTTAAATGCTTTGACAGCTTCCATCCTTCTCCGGTATTGGCTTCCTCCAGATACTTGTCAAATCCCCATCCCCATTTGGTTACGCAGAATAAGAGAAAGACGAGAGAGCCGATGGGAAGTAGTAAATTGCTGACAAGAAAATCTTCGCTGTCCAGCACATCCCTCCCGCCGATCAGATGCAGACTGCTCCACACGTTGTATCCCAACACACAGGGAAGACTTGCTATCAGTACAAAAATACAGTTAATGACTGACGCCTTCTTCCTGCTCCATCCAAAATTATCGATACAGCCCGCCAGTAAATTCTCAAACACGGCAATCACCGTGGAGAAGCTGGCGAAAGTCATAAACAGGAAAAAGAGCGCACCCCAGATACGTCCCCCTGCCATATTGATAAACACATTCGGCAGCGTAATGAAAATCAAAGACGGGCCTGCATCGGGCTCTACCCCGAAGGAGAAGCACGCCGGAAAGATGATCAGGCCGGACATCAACGCCACAAACGTATCCAACACGCAGATCCGCAAAGACTCTCCCGCCAACGTATGTTCATTTGACATATAACTGCCAAATATCTCCATTGCACCGATTCCCAGGCTCAGCGTAAAAAAGGACTGATTCATGGCGGCAGTGATCACATTGCCAAGCCCTGCCTCTTTTGCTCTGCCGAAATCGGGCATCAGATAAAAGGCTATCCCTGCCCTCGCACCTGACAGCATAGCACTGTGAACCGCCAATACGATGATCAACACAAGCAGCGCCATCATCATCACTTTAGTAACGCGTTCCAGCCCTTTCTGCAGGCCGAAACTACAGACCAGAAAGCCCGCTATAACCGTGATCAGCATCCAGACTGTCATTTCTACGGGATCGGCACACAATTCGCCAAACACGTTGCTGACCACGTCCGCATTCATACCTTTCTGAAAGCTCCCGCCGGCAAACTTAAAGAAATAGCTGAGCATCCAGCCCGAAACCGTCGTATAATACATCATCAGAAGATAGCAGCCCATCATACAAAACCAGCCATGAATATGCCACTTACTCCCCGGCTTCTCCAAAGCCTTATATCCCAGCACCGCACTCTTGCCGCCGGCACGTCCCACGGCAAGCTCCATAGTCAAAACCGGTACGCCCATGCAAAGCAAAGTATCCTCCTCTTCTTAACCTGCAAAAGCACAGAACGGTCTCACTGTGATATCCGTCACAATACCATCCTCTGCCGAAAACCAGATACTCACATTGCCGAAACCTTCCCCGGTAATGAGACAGTTCTCCACCTCTCCATAAGGGGAAGCATAAAAACCATAGGCCTTCAGTTTTTCCCATGCACCGTTCTCACTGATCCCGGGATAGATGCCGAAGATCGTCACATCTCCCACCTTCTCACCGGAATAACTGAGATCGCCCGAATCCAATGCCGTGAAGGTAAATATTTCTCTGCCGGAGATTGTTCCCACCGTATACTCCTCGAAATCCGGCTCCGGCTGATCAAGCTCCACATTATACTTCTCAGAAAGAAGTGTCTTCGCCGCATCCAGATAATAGTCCTCATTTAAGATCAACAGGCCCAGATCGGAATCGGTATCTAGCCGTTCCTTCCCGGCTTCATCCGCGAGAAGCTTTAAATATGCCGGTGTGAAAGCCGCAAAGGACTCATATTCCATAGGTTGATACTCGATGGAGATTTCCTCTGCCCCTTTCATAAGTCCGTTATACCATTCCTCGAAGTCCGCCTGATCGTACTTGTAATCTTCATACCACTCAAAAGCATCTTTTACACTTGTATCTGTCTGAATGCAATATATGGTTCCATCCCCGTCAACATCCAGCTCATCCGGAAATGGCTGTCCCTCATATGAGTCGGAAATCGCCTTATCCCACGCACACGCATAACCAATCTGCTCATAGGAATCGCGCTTTGGTTCATAGCGGAAGAGTGTAATGGGCCAGAATTCCCCGCGCGAATGATTATGGGAAGCCTCCGCCTTGATGATTCCGTTATCGTAATAGGTAAGAGCCGGGAACTGCGTAAATTCCCGCTTTAGCTTTCCAAGCACAGGATCATAGTCATAAATGATCTCCATCATGCCAGCCATGATTGCGTTGGCATAGCAGACGATCAGTTCCTCTCTGCCATCCCCGTCAATGTCTGTCACAGCAAAATGGTTGTCTCTCATCTCTCCAAAACCGGCATCCAGAGACGAGGTATCCAGTTCACCGTCAGGGAGCTGCCTTACACCAATGATCTGTGACAACACACCGCTGTAGTAATGCCTGATCTGCGCTTCATACAATTCCTGAGCCTTCTCTGCGTTTTTCTTGTCAGAATCCACCTCATTTTCCACATCTGTGTCGTCCACGACATCCTCTTCTTTCAATACGTGGGCATCAGCCTCATCAGAGTTTTCTGCCTTATTCTCCTCAAGTATCTGCTCTTCCTGTATCTCTCCCGCCGTTTCGCTGCCCTTTACAACATCGTCCTTCACGCCGCACCCTGCAAAAAACATGGCACCGACACACAATAATGTGGCAGTGCCTATTTTTAAACTTCTCTTTTTCATAGTACACTCCTCATTCCCGTGAAATAATATTCTGCCCTATTCTATCACAGGAAAATGATTCTTGTCCATGTATGGTTTTGAAAGTAGTTTCCCACATTCACTACAGCACAAACATGAAAAACAGAACAACATAAGCTTTCTTAAAATCCCGGTTGACAAGCAGGTAGACGCTTCCCATTGCAAATCCCAGAGCTATCCCCAAACATCCTGTCAGCGGATTCTTGGTGAAAATATGCGCCAATCCCCAAGTCAGACCACAAAAAATTCCGCCATAAGGAATTTTTTCTCTGCGAAACCATACTTCACAGGCCTTCTGCCCAAATACAATGATCAACAGGAAAAGCATCGTTTCAAAAGCATAATATATGTATTGAAAGGCAAAAAGAAGAAATCCCTTATTTACATACTCCAAATATACTTTGAACCCGCCCCATGATATATAGTCCACGATAAAGGCAAGCAGGATAAACAAAGCGCATAAACCCATCTGCCATAAGTTTATCTCCTTTCCTTTTTCCAGCAAAGCAAAATGATACTTTTTACCGGATCTCCGAATCAGGATAAAAGCAAATATTCCCCATGTTATACAGGTTAGGATCCAATGTGCAATAGTCTGTATATTGGACCATTCCTGCATAGGTGCATTGTATATTACAGGTTCCAACCAATAAGCATAAAGCACTTCCATGCCAAGCCCTGCAAAAGCATATAATCCAAGCGACAAGTAATCCCCGCCCGTAATTTTTTCTTTCTTTTCTTTCATATTTCCCGCTTCCCTTCTGCTCTACTTTTATGTTCTTTTATCTCTTTCAATGCGCAATTGGCAGATTTAACCTCATGAAAAACCGCCACATAATAAATAATGACTCCTATGACATACGGAATCGTAAAAGACAAAAACATATCCCAATAAGCTTCCTCATGAAGCTCGCCAAACCATCCGCCTATCCATGTTATCAACATAACAATGCCAATCAGCAATATATACTGCCCCAGAATGACAACCAAAAGGGGATATTTCTGAAAACGATAATGCTGCGATAATACAAAGGTTGCCAAAAGGGAAAAACCAAACATAAGAAGGATATTTGTCTGATAGTTACCGAAAACATCTTGTACAATAAGCTCTAATAGAATTTTACCAAACAGCAGTAATGTAAAGACTATGCATACAACACTCCAAAAATTATGTCTGTCAATGATTTTCATAACACACCTCCCGAATATGGTATAAAGCATCCAAAAAGGATTTCTTGTATGTTCTGTTTAAAATCAAAATCTCACCGTTATCCATTAACAGTCTCAGCCTCATGTTCAAATCCGCCTTTACTTGATTTACTCTATAAAGATTGACGGCAGTTGATTTCCCGATTCGCACAAATCCGCAATTTTCAAAACAATCCAGGAAATGCTGAAGGCTGTATTCCAACTGATATACTTCTTTTTCCTGATATGCAAAAAGCTTTCTGTCTACCACTTCCAGATAGTAAATACTCTCCGGATGAATCTTGTAAATGTCATTTTCCTTTTTGCCGGTAATGCTTTGAAAGGCAGTAAAAAAATCACGTATTGTTTTTATCCCTTCAGACTCTTCCCGGTAATGCACTTCTACATAATCCTCTTCCAGGAAAGGTTCTCTTTGATACTGTATTTTCATATGAATTCCTGATCCTTTATTTTTTTATAATTTCTTCTTACACTATTTTTGCCTTTGCTGCAAGACGCCAATGCATAAGTTGCGAATGGCAGGTGGCAAGCTGCGCAAATAAACATATTCTTCTTTTTAGGTAAAATAAACTTCCTGCCACCAAAAGATTGCCTGACATTATTCTATTATGGTAACATATAAGGCATAGAATATTTTCATTACAAGAGAGGAGCAACATATATGTTGATAAAAATTTCCCTTGTACTTATTTTAATTCTGATCATTGTTCTGATATCTAATGTCATTACATTCAAACATGAAACTTATTATAAAATCACTGGAAACAATTTTTTGAAAACAATTTTTGATGCGGGTAAATATGGAGAATATCTGACTTATAAGAAGTTGAAGGAATATGAGGCTGACGGCGGAAAATTCCTTTTCAATTGCTACTTACCCAAAGAGGATGGCAAAACAACTGAAGTTGATGTACTGCTCATTCACTCTACCGGCATTTTTGTAATTGAAAGTAAAAATTACAGCGGATGGATATTTGGAGACGAAAATGGCAAAACATGGACACAGACGCTTCGCAGCGGCAACGGGAAGGTTCGTAAAGAGCATTTTTATAATCCCATTATGCAGAACAGCACTCATGTAAAATGGTTAAAGGAAATAGTCGGAACTAATATTCCAATTTATTCGCTTATTGCTTTTTCCGAAAGATGTACATTAAAAGATATAACTGTGGAAAGCTCTGATGTTGTGGTAATAAACAGACAGGATATCAGCGAATCGGTAAAGCACATGGGCAATCGTTCCATACAGGCTCTCAGTAAAATGGACATTTCTCGTATTCAGGAAATGCTGTATCCTTACACACAGACTACAGAATATGAAAAGCAGCAGCATATAGATAACCTCAAGACAGCAAGATACAAGATCAAGAAAAAAACAACAGATACTATTGTATCCGAATCCTCCAGCGATGCAAATAACGCAAGTGAAACGGCCTCAAATTCTACGCCTGCTGAAAATACGACACAGGAAAATGTGCCTCAGGAAAACACCGTAAACCAGAACAGCAATCGGATCTGTCCCAGATGCGGCGCAGACCTGGTTCTTCGTACTGCAAAGAAGGGAGAGCATTCCGGGGAGCAGTTTTATGGCTGCTCCAGATTCCCGAAATGCAGGTATACGACTTATAATCTCAACAAATGAATACTTTCCTATCTTCTTGCCTATACAGAAACAGAAATACTAGGACTCTGCTCCTCAGAAACAGTATCTCCAGACTTTGTATAGGTCACAGGCTCCTTTATGGCATCTATCTTGGTTTCATCAGAATCCGTACGATCCAGAACCGTGCTATCCTTCAGCAATACCTTCCCTTCTTCACTGATCTCCACGGTATCTGTATTGGTATCAGCATTTCTGTTTTCCTCAATTCTTTCCTCCAGTTTCTCACGTTCTTCTCTGCGCTTTTCGATAACCTCCTCGCGCTGCTCTTCCGCGATCCTGCGGGTCTCCTCCACATCTTTTTTCATGCCCTCGTCCGCTTTTTCTTTATACTTATAGGCATCTTCGTGGAAATCACCCATGTAACCCATTGCCCGCTCCATCTTGGCAGTGTCACCCTTGATCCTCGCCTCTTTAAATACCCGAAACGGAGTGTTGAGTAGGTCCATGTTTGTTCTGGCGCCAATCAATCCTTCCATTGTCTTTGTATGCATTGCATCGCCTCCTTGTCATTTTTGTGCTCATGTTGCCCTCCACACAAAATTTCATGAAAAGTGGGGACAAATAATGCACTCATCAGTTGTTTCGGCGGCGGGAAAAACTATGTTAGGTTTCTGTTTCAAACAGCCGATTTGATGTCATGTGTGGCATCCTGCAGCGGTATTAAAATGGATATAACGAAAATGCCTTTTTCGGCTTCTTTATTTACTACTCCGTTATACTTATTGACCACATCGCCTACATTCAGCAGACCAATTCCGTGTTCCTGTGAATCCTCTTTACTTGTAGATCCATCTGTATACTTCTCCGTCCTGTCCATACTGTTTCTTACTTCCAGAAGAAAGCATTTCTTTACCGTTTTTGCCTGAATATTGATAAAACGGCATTGACCGCTCTGCATCCTTTCACATGCTTCCAACGCATTATCCAATATGTTTCCAAACAATACGCACAGATCAAATTCATTGATATCGTTTCCTTTTGGTATCTGCACATCACATTCCCATTGGATATTTCCCCCTTTGGCTCGCTGCCGTTTCTGATACAGGAGCGCATCCACCGCTCTGCTCCCTGTCATATCTCCACAGCTCTCCAAACCACAGTCCTCCATATTTTTCAGATAATCGCCCATTTTCTCCCACTCTTCATTCCGAACCAGCCCCGAAAGCGCAATGATATGGTTTTTCATGTCATGCCGCAGCCGTTCCGACTGTCTGTACTGCTCCGTCAGCATTTGATAGACCGCAATCTGCGTATGATACCGGCTGCTCTTTTTCTGTTCCAGATAAATCCGATCCATTCCGAACACATAAAACGCTGCCGCAGTCAGTGAAATAATTGCCAAAACAGCAAACTGCGTGTTGCTGAAAATCTGGTCATAGTACAGCCCCATATTTCCCCCGCTTCTGACCATGATCCCGTGGCACGCACCCCAGTCCGCCACATCGAACACGGCAATAATCAAAAACAAGGGAACCGCCAACGTAACATACCATTTCCCCGGCTTTTCGGAAAAGACTGTGTCAAAATGATTTGTCATATAAGATACGGCAAACGCCGCCATACAAAAGCTGACCACACTCAACACCACTCCCTCCCAATCATTTACCAGTGGATTCGGAATGTTTTTCATACTATGTTTGAAAAAGAGGACAAGACATGACAGACAAGAACCAAGAATATTTTCCACCAGTCTCGAAACGTTCATCATCAAGGACGCCGCCAAAATCTTTTTCTCCCATCCCGCCCGAAAACAGAAGAACACCAGTCCCATAAACACTATATGAGAAAGGATTTCATAAAGGATTTGAGGTAGATGATAACACCTGCACATAATATTCAAAACCAGCCAGCTGCCGGAAGAACAAAGTACAAACACCAATTCTCTTTTCCCGGAAGTTCCCAGATACCTTTTACAGAATCTACCGGTCGCCCACGCATATCCCAGATAGCAGGGCGCTACGATCAAAATATCCACGCAATCCAAGAGCTGTCTCATAGAATCCCTCCATTTTCCCGCATAACCTTAAGCACCTCCCGGCAAAATTCCTCATATCTTCGCTTTGCGATCACAATAGCTTCCCCGTTTTCCAGTATCGCTTCCTGCCTGTTATATCCGTCAACATATTTCAGATTGATCAGATAACTTTTATGGCACCTGAAAAACCCTTTATCCCGCAGTTTGCTCTCCAGCTCTCCGATCTGTTCATAATAGGTAAAAATACCATCCGTCTCATGAACATCGACCACTCTTCCTCTTATCTCAAAATAATAGATGTCATCAAGAAACAGCTTCTTGTTCTGCCTTTCCCTGCTTACTATGATATATTCCTGCAAACGGCTTTCTGTTTTTGAAACGGCTCTTTGCAATACCCTTTTCAGTTTCCTGTCATCCACAGGCTTCAGCAAGTATTGAAAGGCCTCCACGTCATACGCTTCGAACACATACTCCCTGCTGCAAGATACAAAAATCAGTATTTTATCAAAAGCCCTTTCGCGAAACAGCTGTGCTGTTTTCATCCCATCCAGATCCTGCATCATAATATCAAGAAAAATAATATCAAAGCTTTCTATTGTCTGCAGCAGTTCCCTGCCGCTTTGAAACTGGCGGACGATGCACGGTATTTTCATCTCCTCCAGAATATCTTTGATTTTCCTAGCCATATTACAGCATTCTATGACTTCATCATCACATACTGCTATGGAAAACATTTTAACCACCTGCCTTATACGGGTATATCGTATATATCGACATGAATAGAAGCAAAGCTTTATTGTTGTCTTGAACGGGCATTTGGGTGTAATGACCGTGCTCCCTTTGCTAATAACAGGGTTGGTCATTTTTGTCAATCCAATTAAAACGGGGAGGTGTCTATTGATACTCTCAATAAACACCTCCCATACTAATCTGTAATAATGTAATTGGATAAATACTCCTCAAGACATATCTGCTTGCTAAAAATTTCTTCTGCTGCTTCCTTCCCGACATATCTATAATGCCACGGTTCATATGCGGTTCCTGTAATTTCTTCTTTTCCCTGCGGATACCGTAAGATAAAACCATGTTTCTGTGCATTTTCAGCAAGCCACTCATATACCTCTTCATTCGTGGAATGCTCCTTGTCGGCATTGATATCAACCGCTATTCCAAGCTGATGTTCGCTCGTTCCCGGAAGTGCCACCCATTCTTTTGCCAGTCTTTCGGCTTTCCTCTTGAGATATCCCCCATTCCTATAGGTTTTTACTTTGTCATTGAATATTTTTTCTTGTTCCTCTGCCGTCCGATACCCTTCCCGCACGACAGGATATATTCCATCCGACCTCATCTCATCAAACATTTCCTGCAAATAGGGTTCTATCCTGCTATCCACCTTCTGACCGTTTGATAACTCTGTTAGAGTTACGGAAAAATCCTCCGGTATCTCATTCCATCGATTTACGACCAGCAGATTCCATTCCCCTGATTCAGGAATAATATGCCAATCCGCATTCTCCCAGATACTCTGCGTAAGAAAAGGAAGTACTTCGTTTTGTATTACGCCTACCACAATCCATATCAGAAATAGAATTGCGATCACTTTCAAACATTTCCTGGCCCTTTTTCTTGCGCTTCTTTCTTTTGCCATTCTATATCACTGATGCCTTTCGTTTATTCTCTGCCAACGCTCCTACTTGAAGTATCTATATATCATAACGATTCATTTCCTTAAAATGATCCAAACTCTATTAAAATAATTAATTAATTCTAAAATATACAAAAATTAAGCCCTCCAAATCGGAAGACCTACGTTAAATAAAAAACGCCTCATGTACTCACAAGCTTTTCAATCTCTTGCCTATACTCTGGATTGTAGTGGTAGAAAGGCTGCTCGACTCAGAATTTCATCTTTCCATTCCCTATCATACATGTGGTGCATTGATTTTGTATAAAGCTTATATTTGCGATTTATCCAAATTATTTTTGATTTTATGTGCAGTAATAATCGTGTAACTATATGCATTCACGGTTATTTTGCAATCGCCTGATATTGCATACCAATTTTTCCCAACTCTTTCAATGCTAGTGTTTTTTAGAATTTTTGACTTACACCATTGAACAACATCATCTGTTTCAATCTGCAAGTTCCTTTTTATCCGTTCTATGCCCATCTCTGTTGTATGAAGTTGATCAATGTTCTCCACCAGACTGTTCACTTTCATGCCCCTCACTTCCATAAGCATTTTGAAATTATCCGCAGCATTTTACCTGACGCGCAAATTCAGACATTTCCATATTAACAAACCTTGAAATCATTTCTCTGTAAAGTGCCTCAATCATATCTGGACTAGCTCCATATTCTATGGCTTTTTCTCTAACCTTTTCTATCACTCTCTCAACTCGCCCAGTATCTTTTACGCCCTCTTCATCTTTTTTGAATGCCGACGCCTGAACTACATATGTTCCTCTTTCAGCAATCAACCTAATAATCTCATCATCGATCCTATCAATGTTTGCTCTTACTTCTTCTAAACTGTTACATATCATATCCTTCCCTCCAAATGCAAATACTAATATCCTTTACAAACATCCACCCACCCTATATAACCGGAATGTTTCTCCAGTTCGGGAATCGTGAGCTCTATCGCACTGTTAGAACTTCCGCAAGCCGGAAAAACCGTGGTAAATCGTTTCAGAGATACATCCAGATAGACATCCACACCCTCATTGACCGCAAACGGGCATACACCGCCCACAGCATGACCTACCATCGTCTCCACTTCTTCCAGTGAGAGCATCTTGGCCTTTGTGCCGAACTGTGCCTTATATTTCGCATTGTCAATCTTCGCATCCCCGGCAGCCACCACCAGCATCGCGTGACCGTCCGCCATAAAAGAGAGCGTCTTCGCTATCCTCTGCGGCTCACAGTGTAATGCGGCAGCAGCAAGTTCCACCGTTGCACTGGACACATCCAATTCCTGAACTCTTTCTTCCATCCCACATTCCTTGAAATATGCCTTTACCTTTTCGATTGCCATAATCTAATTCCTCCCCTCTCCGCCTCAGCAGCATATCATCCTGAGACAAAATCTCACAATAATTATATCACCTGATCTGACAATGGTTAACACCTGGAACTTATCTCACTATTTTCTGATCATCAGTAATTTATTGTCACCCTTTTGAAACTCATATTCCGTTTTTACAATCTCAACCTTATAGTCCTTGCTGAAATAATCTATTACATTTTTGATCAAATCCGTCTTATTTGCGTCTAAATCTACGATCGGAAAAACTCTGATCTCTTTACACACCCTGAGCATTTCCGTCATCGAGGCAATATGGAAATCATATCCCAATGCGGTATACATCAGTAAAAAATGGGAGCTTAATCCGATATCAAAATGGTCCTCCTCATAAGGTAATTTATCGGGCAGCTCATGGAACACATAACGCCCCTCCGCTTTGCCCTTTTCATAGTCTGCTAAAAACTTTTTCATGGCGGACATTCTGGTACTTTCCAACTCAACCAAATTTTTGATATTCTTCCATACATAGTTATCCATATTTTCCCGCATTTGCTGCATGACAGTAATCCTGACTTCTTCAATGCGCTTCTCTATATCTTCCCTGGAAAACTGATAAATCAGATCAAATGAAGTTACATTTCCATTCCTTTCCGTCATTTCATAGTTGAAGCAAGCCGGTCCATCCCCGAAACCCGCAAATTTCTTCGACATATCACGATCATCTAACTGAAACATCAATTTATATTCTTCCATATTTCTGCCCCAAGGCACAACGCTGTCTAGTCTAAATGCCATTTGTGTTCCTCCTGAATTCTGGTTTTTGTGTCGCCTTCCGTCTCTGCTTATGCGCGAAAAAAAAACCTTGACAAAACCTGAGTCTTGTCAAGGACGAATTTACTAAATCCGCGGTGCCACCTTGCTTCACGGGAAACTCCCGTGCCCTTTGCAGGATACCAACATATCCCCGGCCTCTGACGCGGACCATGCGTTGCAGAATACTCTGTGCCATGCACATTTGACTGCACCCTCCGCGGTCCATTTGATGATTTGTTTCTTACCTGATCTCAGCAACACAGGCTCTCTGTGAAGGCATCATCACCTTTATCTCCGCTTCAACGGTTTATCCTGTTAAATTTCTATGAGTATAGCACTTGATAAAAAAGTTGTCAACAAATGCAAAATCTTTTACTAAATTGTATTCTTAATGTAATATATCGCTTTTCTGATATCATTAACAGGAAGCCATATCAGAAAAAGTATAAAAGCAATGCCCACAATATATCCTATCAGTTCGCTTTTACCGCCAATCCACGTCAAGCCTGCGCTAAGCAAGGCAATCAGAAATACCATAAGTATGACTGCGATTATATAATTTCCCGTGGCACGCAGACAGAACCCGAACATAGATGCAGCAAACCAGCACACAACAAAAGCACATATTGCAAAGAAAATCTTTTGAAGAAAGTTGCTGTTTACAGATTTACTGTTACTATAAGATGAAGACAGCAGTACGGACATTCCTATGGAGAAAAGCATCTTTAGGATAAACCCTGTCGGATTAAAAACAATTATTTTGCCTTCGTTAATTTCGTCACTCATAAAAAAACTCCTATCCTCTCAACTTTGAAGATAGTATAGCATTTTAAGACAAAATATTCAATATAGAACAGCATTTTCCTGTGCTCCCGTTAACAAATACCTTCCCTGGCAATTCTTGCCATCTGCGTCAATTAAGGAGCTGTAATTAAAGCCCTATGCGTATATCTGCGATATACATAAAATGATAGTGACACTGTCAGGATGTCCGCACACACCTGCGACCAGACAATGCCATACATGCCAATGATATGATTTAGTAAAAACAGCATCGGAATGTTAAATGCTGCCCACCGCATCACACCGAGAAACAGCGATTTATTTCCCTCTCCAAATCCCTGGAACACATATACCGTGAAAAAGCTCATAAACATCAGCGGCGTCGCAAGGCATCTGATCCTCAGGAAGTCGGTACCCAGCAGTACTGTCTGTTGATCCGGTATAAATATCCGCATAATGCTTCCTGCAAAAATTTCGTATAACGCGATACTGATTATGCTGACGATAACTCCCACCTTGATGGAGAATTTTATGGTATGATTCATTCTTTCATGATTCTTCGCAGAATAGTTATATGCAACAAGCGGCATCATTCCCTGACAGATACCAATACCGACATTAAGAGGCAGTCTTTCCGCTTTCAGCACAATGCCAACGGCAGCAAGTGCAATATCCCCGTAGGACGCCATCAGTTTATCAATGACCACATAGTCTATATCAAACAACAGTGTCGCAACCGCCGAAGGGATGCCGACATTAAATATAGAGCCTATACTCCTTCTTTCGGGCAAGCCATGTCTGAAGCTGAAACTGACAGCCGATCGTCCTCTGGTCCTGTATATGACACAAAAGAAATAACCACATGCAATACAGTTTGAGATCAATGTAGCAATTCCAACGCCTAATACCTCATTTCCCCTTGGGAGAAGCACAAACATGAACAGCGGATCAAGCGCCATATTGATAATGCCGCCCATCGTGATGCCAAAACCCGCCTCTTTTGACATGCCTACACTTCTAAGCAGATTGGACATCACATTGGAAAGCACGGTTGGTATTCCGCCAAGTACGATAACGCAAAAAGCATACTGTCTTGCATAATGATATGTATTGTCACTCGCTCCAAGCAGTGCAAGAACCGGTTGCATGAATGCAAACATCACTATAGAAAATACAGCAGTTACGGCAATGGATAGGTAAAAGCTGAATGAGGATACCTTTTTTGCCTCATCTTCCCTTGCCTCACCCAGAAGACGGGATATCAGCGCCCCGCCGCCGATGCCTGTCAGTCCTGCAAGTGACAGGCAGATATTGAACACCGGCAGAATCAGAGAAGCGCCCGCCACCATATAAGGATTATTCGTCCTTCCGAGATAAAAGGTATCCGCCATATTGTAGATCAGAACAATGATCTGGCTGAATATGGTCGGTAAAGCCATTTCCTTTACCGCCCTTGGAACGGGCAGGGTTTCAAAGATTTCTTTACTATTTACTTTCGCCATTGTTTTTGCTCTCCTCAATGCTTCGCTCTATATTTGCCAAGGGCAAAGACAGTACAGTAGAAATGTTTCTATTTTTATAGTATTATGTATCTGACAAAGGAGCAACCCCCTATGGAGATAAAGCGGATTTCCATTTTCAATGAATTCAAATGCATCGGAAAAGATTGTCAGGCAAACTGCTGCCGCAACATCTGGAAAATTCCCATTGACCCGGAAATGTGCACGAAATACCGCAATGAAAAAGGTATTTGGGGCCTGCTGCTGCGCTGCTCTACCGTAAAAAGACGAGACATGACCACGTTTCGAAACACCTTCCGCGGCTGTCCCTTCTGGGGAACGGACCATCTATGCCGCATACAGAAAAAACATGGCGTCTCTTACATGCCTATGGTATGTATCCAGTTTCCCAGACAGCTTTACAACCTTGAGTTTTTCTGCGAAGAAACACTGTACCTGACATGTCCTGAGTCTTCACGGCTCTTTCTGACTTCCGCCGTCGGAGACAGACCTTTTGCATTTACAGTGACAGAAGGCAATGTTAGCTATAAAGTAAACACCACGAACGATGACAGGAAATTTCTGGATGATCTGCTGAAAGCAAGGGATGAATTGATTACAATGCTGGAAAGCGGCATCTCTTATGACAGCATGGCAATATTACAGTACGGAAAGGATGCGCAAAACGCCTGCCTCAACAATACACCCCTTCCCAGCCCATTAGACTACGAATCACAGGAGCATTATCAAATGACCTGTGAAAAAATAGACAACTGGATTTTTAACGGATTTTATCACCCGAAACTTCGTACCAAATCGCCGCTTTTATATCGATTGTGCCGAAAATATATCCGGGAATTGGGCCGCCAAGGCAAGAGAAATTCTGTCGCCGCCAATCAAAAACTTTCCGCCCTGCAAGAGAGCCTTGATAAGAAAATGCCGGATTTGGAAAAGATACTGAATCGGTATTATGAATATTATCTGCTAACTAGCTTCCTTGATATCTTTGAGGATTACAGCTTTTCAAAGCACCTGCTCTACGGTATTGTCAAGACACATCTGCTGCGGCTCTTTATCGCCTTATATGCCGAAGACCGGGAAAGGATCAATCTTCAGGAGATTGCCACAGTTATGGCTGTGTTTGAACAGAGATCAAGTCGGATATCTCAATAGGTTCAAGCATATTTTTACTTGTATCAGATGTGTTATTTGACAAATTTATCTTCAGGCAGGTAGTCTTTATCAGATTAACACTACACAACCTGACCGAATACTATATAAAAAACAGGTAAAAGAGATATCTATGAATTTTATCACATCAACTGACGGAACCAAAATTGCCGTTTACGATTTTAATCCACAGGGAAAGCAAACGATTTTCCTGATTCACGGATGGCCGCTGTCCCATCTTATCTTTGAGTATCAGATAAATCTGCTTACCGACTGTGGATATCGTGTCGTGGCGGTGGATCTGAGAGGTTTCGGAAGATCTGATACACCAGTATACGCATATTCCTATGCCCAAATGTCTGCCGATATCTTTCAGGTAGTGCAGCATCTTTATCTTAACCATTTTATTTTGGCAGGTTTCTCAATGGGCGGTGCTATCGCTTTAAGGTATATGAATTGTTACCATGGAGCCGGCGTGTGCAAGCTGATTCTGCTTTCTGCCGCCGCCCCATGTTTTGCGCGGCATCCTAGCTGCCCATACGGAAAACCCTTGCAGGAGGTCAATGATCTGATAAACCTTGCGGGAATCGATAGACCGCAGCTATGCCGCGACTTCAGTAAGCAGCTTTTTGCACAGCAGCATTCAGACGCAGTTGTTGACTGGTTCAGAGACATTGCTTTGTCCGCGTCTGGTATCGGAACCATTAAAAGTGCTGTCGCCTTACGGGATGAAGACTGCCGGGAAGATTTAGGATGTGTCCATGTTCCCGCATACATTATTCATGGCGGTAAAGATGTCATTGTTTCCAGTAAGCTCGCCGAATTACAACATAAAGGCATTCCCGGTTCAAAGCTTATAACCTTACCCGACAGCGGTCACGGAATCATGTATGATCAGCTTGAAAAATTCAATCAAATATTCATGGAATGCATTACTGACTAGTAAGTTTCTATCCCACTTATTCCATTCAAATTGATTTTATCAAACTAGACGATATAGAATACCCTGTTTGGTCTGTGATATAATCAAAACAAGGTATTCTAGGTGAACATTACGAAATACGTTTATACAACATCGGAGAAGGGAAATGAAAAGGTGTTATCAAATATTATTATTGATATTCCTGACGATATTATGTCTGCTGCCGGGATCTCTTACGGCTCGCGGAACTAACAATACGGAGTCCGATACAGATTTTAATACGGAGACAGCGCAAACTTTAACTCCGGAGAAACCCGAAACAGATACGACTAGTGCGCCTGCTGTTTTGGCGGCGGAGGATGAAGTGACAAGAAATCTGCTTTTCCTGAAAAACGGGGATACCAAAGCTTTGGTCGGACTTTCCTTTGGCGATGTGCTTGATTATGACGGATACACAATCTATGGATGGTCGGATACGGAAGTATGGTATCGGCGAGAAAACTGTGCCTATGGCGATGTTGGTTTTGTTTTTGGCGGAAAAGGGAATGGTTTTAGCGGGCTGAAACTATCTTGGGAAGGAAATTTCTGTGGAATTATTCTGGGTGAAGATACCGTGGATACATTTACAAATGTTTTGTGGGCACCCGATACTTGGGAAGAAAAAGCGTCCGGCAGCGAAACAGCGCTTTGGGCGGTTTGGAATTTTGAAAACGCCGTTTTGTCAGTACGAATCAATAAAGGTAAGGTACGCGGTGTGGAGTATCGTGCAAACGGGGATATTGCCGACGCTAAGGAGATACCGAAAACAGAAACGGACTTTTGGATAGACCGAATGGCCGGAAACGGGGCTTCGGAGGTGGTTTACGAATGGAGTGCAACAGGGTGGGATTCCGCTAATAACTATGCGGAGTATCACCCTTATGATGACGATTACGATATAAGTAAAGTGGATGCGTTTATACAAGACTATTTACAGGCGCAGGGGATCGACAAGGAAACGCCGGATGGCGTCTCTTATAATCAAAATGACGATCTGTTTGTAGAGTATTATGTGGACAGGGAAAAAGGACAATATTGTTTTATTGTCCATTTGTGGGGCGAATACTGGTTGGATTATGACAATGGAATCAGCCAATATCAGGACGCCGTTTATTGCACCACCTATACGCTTCATGATGACGATATAGCAGGCTATGTGCTGCATGAACAGAATCCGGCACAAAATACGAATCGGGAACGGTTGTATGACAGATGGGGAAAAAGGATGGTAGAGGTTTCCTATGAATATATTCCGCAAATGCCGTTTCCTCTTATTACGGAATCATGGAATTTCGCTGCGGGCTTTTCTTCCATACCGCTGATACGCAATCAAAAAATGTGGTTTTATAAAGAGCAGGCGCAATTTGACGCGGACGGCAGATTTTTATCTTATATCGGCCAAGATGACACGAAGTATACCGGAGAATATTTTCCATATCCATGCAGAACCGTTTATGATGCAGACGGTAGATTAAAAGCAATACAGGAGGAACTTCAGGAAGAAGATATTGAAAGAGAATGGGGCTGGTGGGACGACAGTATTGACTATTCCGGACAAATAGAGCTTGACTATTATGAAGATGGAACGATCAAAAGTGTGGATTATATTCGTTCCTCCTATACGCACGGCACGACCGATTCGAGTGGGAATATTGTCTATGACAAAAAAGGAAGGATGAACTATAACCCTTATTATATCACGCACGGCGGCGATGCAGATATTTATGTGTATGAGGAGGATTCTGATATTCCGTGGTGTGTGCTTCACTGGTGCAGTTATGCGCCCGGTTTTGAGGCTGCCTACTTATTTTTGCCTGTGGATTCTCTCCTGGTTAGTTAAAACATCCAAAAGTTTGGACCTTAAGGTAAGATTTTCTCTTATCAAAAATTTACAGATCATAATGCATCTTTAGGACACACTTTCGTACACTCAAAACACAAAATACACTCCGTTCCATTTTTGCGTTTCCTTGTATTGTCCGTCATGTCAACATTCATAGGGCACACCGTCTTACACTTGCCGCAGGAAACGCATTTACTCTTGTCGCATTTGATCCGCAGTAAAGAAAAATAAGACATGGGCTTCAAAAATACCGTGATCGGGCAGATATACTTACAAAAAGCACGATTGTCTTTCAAAGTGAAGGCTAAGACGATACCGACTATGTAATACAGACCGTTTCCGATCAGGAATAACCAAAACATGATCCGTTCCATATTTTTTGCCTGTGCGAGAAATAGAGCACTGACAAAAATGAAGGATAATGCGAAGGTAATATACCTTATCCAACCCCACTTCTTTCTGGGCTGTTGTGGCATCTTATAGGGGAGCAGGTCAAGAACCATGGCTGTCCAGCAGGCATATCCGCACCATCCCCGACCGAAAAACAGCGGACCAAATATCTTTGCTACCGCGTAATGAATGGTTGCCGCCTCAAAAACACCTGTAAAGAGATAGTACCAGAATCCCTCGATCTGCATATTCTCATTACAAAGCAGCCCAAGATAAACAAGCATATAGGTTCCGACTAAAAACTGTGCTACTCTGCGCGCGTGCTTATATCGGAATTACTTTTTTAATTTTGCCATAATACCTCTATCTCCTTCTTGCATGAAAAAACTGCTCCCTGATTTCTTCCTGCTGCTCCTTTGTAAATGATGCAGGCATATTTCCCTTCATATGACCGTTTCTATTCAATTTGGTCATATATAGGTTGGCATTAACTAACTCGTTTGTCAATAGTCTTCATCTTTAATTGAAAAAGTAATAACATGGTATCCCTGTCACGGATGTAAAAAGCTACTTGAAAGTCACTTTCATAATTGACAAACAAATGTGTACGGTTTACAATTCAGGAAAGTTGACGATTTATGAAGATCATAGGAAAGGAATAGTGAAAAATGCGCTTTTTATTTCAAGGAGATTCCATAACAGATGCAGGGAGGGATAATTACGAGAATCCCTATGCCACGGGAAAAGGATATCCTCGTCTGCTGGAAGCGGATATCAATTTTGATCAGAGCGGCCATGAGATTTTAAACTGTGGTATCAGTGGAAACCGGGTAGTGGATTTGCTTGCCAGATGGAAAAAGGATTGCCTAAATCTGAAGCCGGATGTGCTTACCATCTTGATAGGCGTGAATGATGTCTGGCATGAGCTGAATTGGGAAAACGGAGTCAGCGCAGAGGTGTTTGAACAGGTCTACCGCATTTTGCTGAAGGAAACCTTGAAAGCGCTGCCGGATATCAGGATCATCTTGATGGGTGCATATGTGATACATGGAGAAGCCACAGATGAAAAATGGGATGTGTTCGACAGTGAAGTGAGGATGCGCAGAGATATTACCAGAAAGCTTGCGGAGGAATTCCATCTGGATTATGTAGATCTTCAGGAAGTGTTCGATAAGGCGCAGGAAAAAGAGGCAGCCGTCCATTGGAGCCAGGACGGGGTACATCCTACGGCGGCGGGACATAAGCTAATAGCCCAGGCATGGAAAGAGACTGCAATAAAAACGTTTTGAACATAGCAAGCATTGCCCCTGTGCCGCAGCCGGCATCCAGCAGGTCACAAAACGGCTCTTTCACTGCTTCCGCCAATATGTCAGGATAATCCTTGCGGCATACATTGTAAATGCTTGGATCATCATCATCAAATTTTGCAGCTGCTATTTTGCCGAATACAGATGAAAATCACATTTTTCCCCGCCTGTTCCCAATGTCTGAGTTCTTTCAAAGGTTATTCCGTCAAGATAACCGTAAGCATAAATTCAAGCAGCGATTTATAAACTGCAATATGCGGAAAAATAAGGTTTGTGTGCATTTGCTCCTTTGGCGGAATATTTTTATAATGAGAAAGAATTTCCCGCAGCCTCTCCCTTGCAGTATCCCATATTCTTTCAGTCTCGGCATCCCCCAGGATCTCAGCGACTGTTTTCTTGATAATCTTCATTTTTTTGCTTTTATCAAGCATTTTGATATGCTCCTGCATAACGCTTAACCTCCTGCTGCCTTGAAAGCCATTTTATTACTCTCTATAGCTCTATTTATATTTTTCTCTGCTTCTTTTTGTATCCACAGTCACAGTACGGTCCGCCGGAAGCCAATGTGTACTCCCGGACGAAGTCTGCTGCACCACCCGCTTCGCTCATGGTGTAATCCAACCGGCACATGGCAGGGACAAGGTCGTACAGCCCAAGCTCACGCATCAGGGTGCAGATGCCGCAGGCGCTAAAGCGGGCTTCATAGCCGCTGCCGTCCGGATAAGGATAAAATTCCATGTTCCACGAATAAGGATTTCTGTCTGCATCCTTCAATCGTTCAGTCGCTTTCATGGAAGAGATGTCCTTGTCAGAAAACTTGGTTTCCCCGCTCTTACGGCAGAACCACTTCATAGCAGGAATCATCATGGAGTTAGCATAATATGTTGTCAGCCGTTTTACATCAGGTCGCTCCGGCATATTCAGCACAAAGGCAGAAAGTAGGGCGCAGTTGACGATATTCATTTTGAAGCGGTCTTCCTTTTCAAATTCCGGCAGTCCGGCGATTATCTCTTGATACTGCGGCTTTGCTTTTGCTACGACTTTTCTTGCTGCTTCCCTGTCCAGTCCAAACTCCGTGATCAGATTATATTCAAAGGATTTTCTAAATAACACCCACATCCCCATGGGCATTCCCATGTATTTCATATACAGATTACCTCCCACTTCTCTGCAGCCAGGGTATACAACGATTTACTTGTCTGCAATATGGCTGTCTATCTTTGACTGGAACAGTGCTCCTGCCCACAGATACACACCCAAAATAATCAATAGTATCCCAATAATGAGCAGCGGGATTTTCAGGAAAGTAACCCTGCCTGTTTCAAACGCTGTACTTTTTCCTGCTATAACAGCGATTACCGTAATGGCAATGACCAATGCAGCCGCCAGTTTTTGGGCATAAACCTTCTTTGAACCCGACATCTGTTCTTCCCGGATCAGCCCCAATTCCCGCGCCCTTTGCTGAATGGCGGGAGGCCAGTTATTCACCTGTGCCAGCGGGTCTTTCAAACTTACTGCCACGACCACCAGTGTAAACAGGATACACGCTGCAACGCATTCAACCAAAATTATCATAAAATTCATCTCACTTCCTGCACCGAAAAGCCGCCATGCCTTCCACAGTCTTTACCTGCGCTTTCCCATACATAGCTTTCAGCCGCTTTTGTAAGCTCTCCGCCGTCTCGTAGGGCGGTGTAAAGTATCCTTTCGGTGTGTAAATTTTATCAACCAAAAAGTCGGTTCTTTTATTTTCACCTTTCACATAAAAGCAGCCGCAGAGAATCCCATATCGGCATAGCGATATCCGGTCTTTCTGTCCGCAGTTCCTCCCATGCCCTGTCAAGCATGGTCATCTCACTGATCGCATGCGCACAGTGATCTGTTGCCGCCAGACGCCCCAGCGGGGTTTTACACATCACATACACTATCGCCTGCCAAAGCATCCTCTTAACTCCGCCCGTGAAATAGGCCTCATCCCCGACCGGCCTGATAGAATAATCCAGTGCCTTTAAAAGGACAAATGCTTCCGCTGTGGCATCTACCATAGCCTTTCTCTGCGCTTTCGATGCTCTGGGCAAACTGCAGTCAACCGCATAGGACACATAACCTATCGGAAGAATCTCTGCCATATGACATTTCAGCCAGGCATCCATCTCATTTTCCCAGATCAATCTGCATCCAGATCCTGAAAAAACCGATGACAGACACTCTCGGAAAGCATAAGACAGCCCTCCATTTCTTCCGCCCACAGTCAGATGCGTTTTGAGATGAATACTGACAACACGATCATCCTCACGCCTGCCGCCGCCGTCATAAATCCAAAAGCGACCTCTTTTTTCACAGAAGAGCCGGAACGAACTGCTGCTTCTGTTTTTTCCGTCCATGGATTGTTGCCTATGAAAACAACATATTGACTTACGTTAGCGGCAAGCGCCGCAAGGACATCCGGAACCTGGTCTGCCTGCATAACAACAAAGATGATGTCATATTCATCATCAGGATTCAGACAGCCTGTAACTTTAATGTTGTCTTTTGTAGTTTTCATTTGCAGATAATGCTTAATCACAAGTCCACTCCTGCCCAGTGTGTTCTTCCACTCTCCTCTGGCAAGCAGCGTTACGTCATTCCCGCCCTTTTTCAACACATGAGCCAGTTCGCAGCCGATCACGCCTGCACCATAAACCAATATTTTCATATTCTGGAACCTCCTACTATTAAATAAATCATACTCTCGTCTTTACTCCGCAACATTTTTAACTTTTTCTTCCCATTGCTCCGGTTAACAGAGCAACAGTTCTTTGATAGCGGTTAGTATATACTAACTCTCATTCTGAGAAATACGGTCACAGCATGTTAGTGACCGCTAACTCATTCTGAGTATACTCCTGCCTATCTCCTTTTGTCAACACGTTAAGTATTCTTTTCTGTGGCAAAAATGAGGGAAGCAGTCAATCAACCACTTCCCTTCTCATCAAATATTCTATTGACCCGTAAGCCTTGCCGTTCCAAAGGACGCCGGGGTTGACCAGCATGTATTGGTGGTGTCATACCAGTTTATCATACCGAGTCTTGCTCCGTTCTTACAATCGTTGATCTGCACTTCAAATCCTATGAAATCCCCTTCCTTAGGCTGCTTATCTGTCCACGCTATGGCCATCTCCACCACGTATCCGTCATCCATCCGCTTCACCTGTGAAGTGATATATTCCTCTTTACATACGGCTCCGTTGAAAGAATGAGCATTTTCACAGTTGACACGATACTGCTTGTCGTCGAGTTTATATTCTCTTGCCTTATCGTTCTTCTCGTCGATGAACACCTCTACGGAATCCTGGATATATGGCTCTTCTGCCGACACATCAAGATTCGGATCCGTTACCTTCATCAGCACATACAGGGCATTTTCATCCCACAATGCCTTCGCTGTGCCGGAAGCCTCAGACTTTCCGCCTTCCACATTCACCACCGACAGCACGAGCTCCTGCGCTTTCTCCCATGCGCCCTCCTCGACTCCGTCCACGTTCGCAGTCCCCTTCGTTATCTTCGCAAATGGTTTCAAGATAAGTTTTCCGAAGGCTTCGCTGCTGTTATCCTGATTGTTTTCGGTATCATTCCACGAAAGAAGCTTATCCGCGTCGTGTACCCTGACATCAAATTTCAGTTCCGAAAATGCCTCCAGAACCTCCGTCTCGACAAAAAATTCCGCCTCATAGCCCTTGTCCGTTTCCTTTCCGGCACTCCTGTCTATGGTCTCTGTTATCACATTCCTGCTTCCTGCCTCGCCTTCCGGCAGCTGTGCATAGAGGGTCACATGATCTCCCTCGTCAGCTTTTGCATCCTCCACCAGAATTTTTACCCCTAGGCCCTTATCATTCCATATCGGCACAAACGCCGCCTTTGTCTCCTCATCTCCAAATGCAATGGCCTCAGCAGCTTCGTAATCATCCATCTGTGATACCAGCACGCTATGTATGATCGGACCCAGCCTGGAAGCATCCACAAACGCCCAGAAAGCGGGTTTTGGCTGATATTGCGCGTCAAAGAGCAGCGGACACTGCATTCTGGTACCGTCGGCCGAGCCGCCCACGAAATTTGCCCCCTGCAGCCAGGAATGAGCGTCGTCGGTTCCCCAGAACACAATGGCTGTGATCGGTACTCCATCCTTCTTCAGGCTAACCACCGCATCAAACAGAGATTGATACACATACGCCTGCTTCTGGTATTCCTCCTCTATACTGCTCCCGTCAAAATCCATGCTCGACTTCAGATCAAGCTCCGTAATCTGAATCTCATCCACCAGCGCTGCATATTTTCTGGCGCTCTCCTCGAATTCCGAAGCGGAAAAGCTCATATCGTAATGCCCCTGCATTCCCATGCCGTCAATCCGCGCCTCCGGATTGGCTTTGATCTTTTCGATCAGTTTGCAGATTCCATCCGCCTTTCTCGCATTGGTATCGTTATAGTCATTGTAGAAAAGCTTGATATGTGCAGGCGCATACTGATTGGCATATACAAACGCCCATTCAATAAAGTCTGAATTGTGAAAAACATTAAACCAAGAGGACTGGGTGCGCAAACCGCCATCACTGTCATTTACCGCTTCGTTCACCACATCCCATGCATAGATCATGCCTTTAAACTCGCTGTCCGCACCCTCGTAGTGCTCCATGACATTCTTGATATAATTTTCCATACGCGCAAGCATGGTCTGCTTGTCCACATAGGGATTATTCTCATTATATTCCTCATGGAAAAACCACTCCGGCGTCTGGGAATGCCATACCAGCACATGCCCTCTGACCATGATCTTTCTCCCATCCACGCCAACAGTGTCATTATAGGCCTTGATTTCCTTCATCATCATGTCGGGAACCGTAAAATCAAGAATCGGGAACCCGTCCTCACCGATATTTGGCCGATACCCCAGAAAGGATTCCGGTTTCATTTCATTTTCCATGGTGACGCTGTTAAACTGGCCCTTCACAAGCTCCATTCTGGCCTCGTCCGAGATGGCTGCCATCGGCACGCAGACACCCGCTCTGCCGCCAAACTCCTGCGCAAACACACGGCGCAGCGTCTGTTCATCTTCCGCTTCCCATTCCCACTCCTGCGGATCCTGCACCTTCACCGCATCCTGCTCCTGCACTGTGCCTTGTCGCTGCACGCTCTCCTCCAATTCTGCGGTTTCAGCCGTTTCGGAACTTACATTCTGCGTTGCGTCGCCTGCGCCACAGCCCGCCATAACAAAAGCCATGCCAATCGGCGCCAGTTTTGTAAAAAGTCTTTTGATTCCTCTTCCTATTCTCATTTTCTTTCTCCTTTATTCCGCATTTCAAAATCCTTATCTATAACTGTTCAGCTTTTCGTCAACTCCTGCAATCTGTCATTTATGGTCCTGGCTTCCTTACAACTAAATAAATAGAATACAAACCATATCACCGCAAACGTGGCACAGGAGACCAAAAATTCCAAAAAAACATACCGGCTCAGCCGGGGTGGAATCCAGTCCAAATGGAAGGCGACACAATAGAAAAAACCGGTTCCGACAAAGAAATGAATGCCTGCCTTAATCAGCAATGAAGGCCGTTCCAATACATACACGATAGCCGTTGTGCCATAGCCGATCCCCACGATCATCGATCCCACGGCGTGCCGTGGATAATATTCCAGTATCGCAAGCAAAAAATCCTTACCCTGCCAATAGAATGTAAATAAACAGAAAAAAACAAAAAAGGTACAGCCCCATGCGATACCGCGAAATAAAAATTTAATAATCAATTTGACAGAATATTTCATTTCAGACCCAGCCTTTCTTTAAATGATTTCCGAAAACTTCTGGAAATATAATCCTCCATACCATTCTTCATAACCAACTCCAGTGAACCGTTGAATCCGGCAGATACATGGCTGATCTGACGGATATTGATGATAGAGGATTTTGAGACCCGGACAAAAACCTCTCCAAGGATACGCTCCAATTCATACAACGGTTTGTCCAATCTGTATCTGCTTTTCAACTTGTCATAGCAGATCACTTCCCGCCCTTCCGTACGGATCAACTCCAGATCTTCCGGCTCCAAAAAGTAAGTTTTCCCATCTCTTACTCCTATCAAAGGCAGAGAATCCGTACCCTCTCTCTCCAGAATGGAGATTGCCTCTGCGATAGCAGGAGACATTTGTATAATATGCAAAACAGCATACGGCTCCGTACAGTCTGCATTGATATTGCACTCTACTCTCATCACCAAACTCCTTTCCTCCGTTCTATTATAGCACACGATCCGTAGACAGCAGCTGCATTTGAAGCATGGAATCCTACCACTTGCACACCGCAGTCCACCGCTTCGTCTTAAAGCATTGCATCTGAAAAAGCCACATTATAGAATGGTGCCATCTTCAAACGACAAGGAGGGAAAGCATGAAAAATCACACCGATGTGCTGATAAGGAAGAATGCCATGTCACAAATCATTGTGCAGGTAGAACACCTGAATCTGTCCTACAAAAATGTCCGGGCTGTACAGGATGTGTCCTTCGCCATAAAGTCCGGTGAGGTTCTGGCAGTGATCGGATCAAACGGATCCGGAAAAACATCTACGATCGAATGTGTGGAAGGACTGCGAAAGCCGGACCGCGGTTCTGTTCTGGTATTCGGCAAAGAGCCCCGGCTGCATCGTAAAGATATTTATCGCAAAATAGGCGTACAGCTGCAGGAAACTGAATATCCCGCTAAAATCCGGGTTGAAGAGCTATGCAGACTGTTTGCCAGCTTCTACGAGCGGCCCGCCGACTGGGAACACCTGCTGCCGCAGTTAAATCTGGAGGAAAAGAAAAGGCGCACTGTCAACAAACTTTCCGGCGGAGAAAAGCAGCGCCTGTCGGTACTGTTGGCGCTAATGGGACGGCCCAAACTTTTGATTCTGGATGAACTGACCACCGGCCTGGATCCGGAAGTCCGGCAAAATATGTGGAGCACGTTCCGGGCCGTTCGTGAAAACGGCGTTTCAATTCTTCTGGTCTCTCACTATCTGGATGAAGTCGAAGCTCTGGCTGACAAGATTCTCTATCTGGAAAAAGGCCGGCAGCAATTTTTCGGTTCTAAACAGGAGTTCCGGCAATGGACTAAAGGGCAGATTCCTCCCGATCAGTGGCAGGAAGACTTGCCGTTAGAAAAGCTCTATTTACAGATTGTTCCTAAAACAGAAAGCATTACTATGGAGGGTATCTTATGAAGCGATTTGCCATGAAAAAATTTATGTTAACCTGTTGGATTGAATTTCTTTTGCTCGTCCGGAATTTTTTCGGTTTTTTCTTTGGACTGATCTTCCCTTTGATGATGTTAATCCTGTTTGGCACGATCTTCGGAAATAGTCCCATCGCGCCCGGTTCTGAGCTGCGAATGATGGATCTGTCTATTCCGGGATATTCTGTTATGGTTATGGGGGTTGCAGGTCTGATGTCATTTCCGCTGACATTAGCTGAGTGCAAAGAAAAAAAGATTTATAAGCGTTTTGATGCCACACCTGTCGGAAAAAAGCATATGATCCTTGCACAAGTCACGGTTAATCTGCTCCTGACAGCTCTTGGAATCGCTATTCTTCTGTGTGCCGGAGAATTCCTCTACCAAGTACAGCTGCAAGGCAGTATTTTTGCAATCGTTACTGCCGGTCTGCTCTCCATTGCCGCGATGTTTTCGATGGGATTCTTCTTTACCTCTGTCGGAAAAGATGCAAAGCTTACCCATTTACTGTGTTACCTTTTTTATTTTATCATGCTCTTTCTCTCCGGCGCAACGATGCCGGCTATGCTCTTTCCCGAATCGGTACGAAAGATATCCAAACTGTTGCCCATGACCTACGCAGTCGATCTGATGCAGGGCATTTTTTCAGGTGACAGTCTGGGGATGCACGGTAAGGAACTGCTGGTTCTCGGCATATTAACCGTTTCCTTTTTTGCTTTGGGAGCGCTCCTATATACAAGGCGGGACTGGACTTAATCTGTCCGTCCCCCTCCCGCCTGATACTCCCGTAGCTTTCGGTTGAGATTCTTCGTCTCTCTCTTATGCCAGCTCCATACCACGGCGGATACGGTGATAAAAACTACCAGGATCCCAAACAGCATGACTGCCGGCATAAAGAGATTTCCTCTTTCGATCCATTCAAACCAGTAACCGCCTCCCAGCACCACGACATTAATATACAGATAATGCAGGATCATATTGCACACCGTTCTTCTTCGACTGACCTCCCGGTAGGGATGGAAGAAATTGCCCATGCTGCACACAAAAGCTATGGTCGGAATCTGCCACAGAATGTCCACACTGATCTGCAGGTCACCCGGCCAGAATACATTGATATAAGCCGCGCAGACAAAAATACTTCCCGTTGTCACCATGCAGAATGTCATCAATACTTCCCTGATCCTTCTTTTCATCGTCTCCGACATGATACTCCTCTCTTTCGCGCCGTTTTGCTCCATCCTTTTCTCCCGCAAGTCATTCACATACCGAGTCTCTTTTTCAGTCCCGGCACATATTGTCTGGAGATGATAAGTATCTCCCCGTTCTTCATCTGCGCCTCAAAGCGTCCCCCGAAATCCGGTGCAAACTGCTTCACCTTAGCCAGATTGATGATCACTGACTTTGAAGCGCGGAAAAAGTCAGTATTGGCATATTTTTCCTCGATCTCATACAGCTTATGTTTGATTTCAAACACATCCTGTTCCAGACAGAGAAACACCTTATTGTCAACGGCCTCAAAATAATAAACGTCTTCTGCGTCAACCTGCCTGATCTTGTCGTTATCCGTGACCGTAAATTTCCCGCGTCTTGTCTTTAACTCATGAATCAGCCGAAGAAGCGCCTCGTCCAGATCCCGACACCTTACAATGATCTCTTCCTCTTCTCCGGGTGCAATGTCCTGTATTGTTATCTTCATACTTTCCACTCACTCTTTATCATCTTTTTTCTGTCCCGACGCATAGCTTCATCCCTGCTCGTCCGCCTTTGTTGACTTCCCTAGTCAATTTACCTGTCTCTTGCGGAACGTCTCATGCTGATCACCGCGGATATCAGAGTGATCCCTATCCCTAACGATACCACAAAAAGCATCTGCATGGAAACAGACAATATTTCACCGTTTACGGAAACGGTAATTCCCATGCCCTCGCTATAACCTTCCGCCACCTCCGCTGGAAGCCCCGCAAAGGTATCCGAGAGTGCTTCCTGCACACTCACCCTGCGCATCATAGATGCGCCGTGCAGCACAGGAAGTGCTTTTAGCACATTACCTACCTTCTCCGGCAGCATCCCCATGGAAAGATAGATGCCTCCCAGAAATCCGACCAATGTGCCACTCACCGTAAGCAACCCGTTCCACGCGCCGCTGCTGTGCACAAAAAGAGACAGCAGATAGGAAAGTGCCGCATAGAGGAAGCTGTTTGCCAGGATCATGCCTGCAAGCAGCAGACATGTCTTTGCCTGAAGGCCGTCTCCGTCCGCTATCAGCAGTATATTTCCGATAAGCAGCGTAAACAGACTCATCCCTGCACCGATGATCCAGGCGCTTAAAATATACCCCAGCGTAATCCGCGCTCTGCTCACCGGCGCGATATAAAATGAGGCCAGCCTTCCCTCTTCCTCGTCATGGATCAGGTTTCCCATCACCGTCATGGTCACCGTCACGCAGTTGACTAGAAGAATTCCAGCCAGCGCCCACACCAGAACAAGATGGTCCGCGTTCGCCCGATCTGCCACTGCATCCCGTTCCCCGCCATATTCTGCAAGCAGCTCTACAATGGTATCGCTGTTCAAATTGCCTAAAAACAATAACATAAGCGCCAACACGATCAGCATGGACAACAGAGAAAAAAAGACCGCTCCCCTGTCCCGCATAAAAATCTTTATATTTCTTACCAACAACGCACTTGTCGCACTCTCCCTATGATTCATTTCCTGCCATGCTCCCCTCTTCTTTTCCTGTGATATTTAAGAATACATCGTCCATTGTCCCCTGCACCATCTCAAACCCTGCCAACAAATCTGCATATTTTTGAAGCAGGGGAAGCGCCTGCATACTGTCCTTTACCGTAAGCACAATATACTCCTCCTTTTTTCGAAATGTAAAACTGTCTGCCGCAAGCGCATCCAACAACCTTCTTTCTTTTCCCGCCGCCGGAATCAGTCGCAGCTTGTCTTTTGCATAACGCTCCTTTAAGTAGAATGGAGTCCCCTGTTCTTTGATCTGCCCTGCATCCAATATGGCAATGTCGGATGCCCTGGCTGCCTCCTCCATGTAGTGCGTCGTTAAAAACACCGTCATTTTCAATTCCTGTCTGAGCTTTTCCACGCTCTCCCACACGGCCTTGCGAGTCGCCGGATCAAGGCCTGTGGTAGGCTCGTCCAAAAACAGAACCTCCGGTACATGCAAAAGCGCTCCCGCTATCTCGCACCGCCTCTTCTGCCCACCTGAAAGCTTTGCATACCGCCTTCCATAAACATCCGAAAGTCCCATGATCTCACAAACGTCCGAAAGATTTTTCTTCAGCTTCGTCCTGTCCCTCTCGTAGAGGCTCCCTCTGACCAGCAGATTTTCCTTGACGCTCAACCGCATATCCAGACAGTTATTCTGCCTTACCACGCCTATTTTTCTGCGGATTGCCTCATTATCCTTTCCCATACGGTAACCGCAGATTTCTGCCGTTCCCGATGTCTGCCCATATAGGGTGCACAGCATATTGATCGTGGTGGACTTTCCCGCTCCGTTGACACCAAGAAATCCGAAAAGCTCCCCTTTTTCAATCTGAAAACTGATATCATTCACTGCTTTTACTTCTTTAAATTGTTTCATGAGATGTTCTACTTTGACCACCGTCTCCATGCGTCCGCCTCCTTTTTCGTATGGGCACATGGTAACGTACAGAAGAATTTTTCACAAGAAAAGAATGGGTAAGTGGTAAATTTTTGAGGGTGAAATGCATTTCACCCTCTCTCAAAACAGAAAATACTAAGTCAATTTTTCTAAGTATACAAATTTTAATTCATCCGTAATTTGCTTCTCACGAAAGATCTTATATCCTGATTTCTCATACAATTCTATATTCTTTATACTTTTAGAGCTTGTAAAAAGTTCATATCTTTGCTGCGGATATTCATTTTCTATTGCAGCCAAAAGCCGTGTTCCTATTCCCTGTCCCTGTTTTTCAGGATGTACCATTAATTTTCCTATATAAACAGTATCATTTTCATAATAAGCTCTCACAGAACCTATTATTGTATCGTTTTCATCTACCGCTTTTAAAATTATGCCTTTTTGAAATTCGCTCTCTACCTCGGCTAAAGTTTGCTTAAGCGGTGGAATATCGGGATCATGAAAAAGTTTGGCTTCACTTTGATAGGCAAGATATTGTAGATCAAGTATTCTTTGTAAATCCTCTTTTTCTGCTTTTCTTATATTCATTTTTGCACCCTACTTGTACATCATGGACTCAGCTACAATCTTTACCGCAGTGCCAGGATACTCCCCGACATCATCACCCTGCACTCCCTTATAAGTGAGTTCTACTATATCACCAGAGGCAATAGGAGTATCCCCTTCTATCACCTCAGCATTCTTCATGGAAAAATACATAATAATATCTTCGTCCTCACTGTCCCTAACTACAATCATATCATCCTCATACCTGTCAACAATTACCAAAATAGAACACTCCTGATTGTTTTCCATTTCGTTTAAATTATCTTCCGCATCATTTGCCGCAGTTTTAGTTTCTGACACTTCACTCTCAACCATCTGCACATTGCTCTCCTGTTGATTTGTGGAAGATTCATTTATATTGGCAGTTTTATCTTCTTTTACTTGTCCACAAGCAGCAATACTCAAGATCACTAGAAAAACACCTGTTAATATAACTATCTTTTTATTTTTTCTCATATACATACCTCACTGTAAGTCATTACAATAACTTTTGATACGTTGAATTATGCATCTTCATTATTTTATCACATACATTTGGACAATTCTAATTTTTTTCATAATATTATTTTGTATACCGCCCTCTGCACTATCCTGCATCCTCTGTCATCTTAAAGAGCTGAAACAAAATAAGATGAATTGTCTTTTGAAGGAAGTATGATATAATGTACGCGGTGGCAATGAGCAGTGCGCAAACGTAAGATGAAAAAATGATGGCTTGCCAGCAATTTTTTCAGATTGCGGATGCATAGGGCGAAGCCCGTGAAGCGAGAAAGCCGCAGGTTTTCGAGCGTGCACTGCAAGCCAGGAAGGAGGAAACCATCACATGTATCATTTTACAGACGACTGTCTGATTGGTGTTGAAGCCATAGATAACGAACACCGTGAGCTGTTTCGCATCATCAACGACACACAGGAGCTTCTGGAAAATCAGATTATAAGCGATAAGTACGACCACATCATAGAGATGGTGGATCGGCTGCAGCAATATGCGGAGGAACATTTTCAGCATGAAGAAGAATATATGGAATCAATTCATCATCCGGAGCTGAATCTGCAGAAACGCCAGCATCTTTTTTTCCGCGACAAGGTAAACGGCATTACAAGCTCCTTTTCCTCCGACCACGAACAACAGGCAGTACTGGAGGATCTGCTGCATTATCTGGTTACCTGGCTGTACCGCCACATCATCAGTTCCGATCTGATGATCGGCAAGCTAAAACCTTTTGAAGAACGGACTGCCCCGGTATTCACGGATACATACCTGACAGACATACCGATCATTGACAAAGAGCACCGTGAATTGTTCCGTATCATCGGCGACGTGTACCGCATTATGACGGATGAAATGGCTTTTGACAAATACGATGAGATCGTGCGGCTGATGGGTGAGTTGAAAGAATACACGAAATTCCACTTCCAGGATGAAGAGATCTATATGGAAAGCATTCACTATGAAGGACTGAAAGCCCAGAAAAGAGCTCACGAGGCGTTTGTGTCAAGATTGGAGGAAATGGATCTGGATCAGATCGACGAAAACCAACAGGAAACGCTTGAGGACATGATGGAATTCTTGACAGAGTGGCTGGTAAACCACATCTTACACAGCGATAAGCAGATTGGAAAAGGGGCAGATTGATATGCCCCTTTTTGGTGCTTTTCTTTCTTCAAATGTATTTTTTATTATTCTACTTCCTGCAAATGAACATTCCCGTGGACTTGTGTATGAACATAGCCCCCTCACGGTTTAGCTTATCCTGTATCATTCCCAGCAGTTCTCGTCCTCTCTGTTCCAGAATCAGGGAAGCATTCCCGGGATAAGAGTAAATATAGTCATAGATAGCCTGAGGGTCATCCACGATAAGGTCGTTATCCTGTTCCTTCCGCTCCACATGAGGAAAATGCCTCGTTAACTGTGGTGTGGCGTTTTCCAGATGAAAGTCACCGGTCAGGTTCTGGAAAGGCATCTCAATCCTGGAATCGAAAGCAATGACCAACTGATGCAGTTCCTTCATGTGGGTATCCCCCACGGTGGAACAATAGAAAGTCCCATCCGGCTTTAACGCCCTTGCTATGGCAGCCAGACAAGTATCCCGACGCTCCACATGATACAGCATATGGTTTGCAATGATGCGGTCATAAGAAGCTGTGGGCAATTCCAAAGTATTCGCATCCATTATCTGATATTGAATATGGATTTGGCGGGTCTTCAGTTCTTCTTCATAAGGAAGCAGATTTTGGCGGGTTTGCTCCAGCATCTCTTCCGAGCGATCGGTGAGAATCAGCCTCAGTCCTTCCGGCAGCAGATGCGTGCGCTCCATCCATAACAGTCCTGTGCCACAGCCCAACTCCAGTACAGTCTCTCCCGGCTGTAAATTCAACTGCTCGTAAACCCATTCCATCCACCCCTGAGGGCTGGTAGAATAATTGTGTATATTGATCCGGCGGTTTAAGTTTTCAGGATTCCGGTACTGTTCCAGAACCTTTTCTTCGCTGGTCAGCAGATTCAGACAGCGAACCAACACCTGCCATTTGTCTTCCTCAGCGCTTTGTTGTGCCAATTCAATCGTTGAAATCAGCAATTCCAACTGCTTCTTGCGATCCAGCAACAGACTCTTCTGCTGAGACAGGATAGCTTCCTGGTTCAGGGCGTCCATATTCTGGGCGGTAATCAGCTGCTGAATCTGTTCCAGAGAAAATCCCAAATATTTCAACATCAGGATTCTCTGGAGCAAGACAATTGAGTTTTTATCATAGCAACGGTAGCCACTCTCCGAGTGGGATACAGGAGGCAGCAGCCCCTTTGTATCATAGTAACGTATGGTGCGCAGAGAGACTCCGGCAATACGGGCGATTTCTCCGGCAGTGTATAATTCTTTTTTCATAAATTGTCCTTTCCGTACCGGTACAATGTTGTGTTGCGCGTCTTACAGATATCTGTATCTCCATCATACAGGGTGACGTAAGGTAACGGTCAAGCAAAAAAATCACTGATATTAGTAACAATTATTCAGCCAACAGCGATGCATACTTGGGATTGTTTCTGATTGCATCCACACATTCTGCCGGAAATTCCTGCATATGATCCTCAATTAATTTGCGATCCAGCATAAAAATCTCTGTCACGCAACTCTTTGCTTTACTGACTAACGGTGCCGTGAACTGAGGCATTTGAGGCATTTTCATTATCTGGTTGAATTTGATAAAGTGATCTAATGCAATCTCTAAATATTTCAAAGCGTGTTCAGAATCATGCAATTGAACGGATGCGGAAGAACATCTCAAATAGAGCATACACATGTCATTGTGATGCATTCCGAAGTTTCCATCGTCAATGATACTTTCATACAACCGTGCGGCAGCCAGGGATGTGTCAAGCGCCGTCTGTGAATGTGCCAGTGAATGGTTTTTCCAAAAGTATAATTCTGTCACTCTGAATAATTGGTGCATCAGGGTAAGAATTGCCTCTCCGTTATATTCCTCACCTTTTTCGCCTTCTGCCATGCTTGCAAGAAGCACCTCTCGGCTGATTTTTACAGGCGATTGGGAAAACGCTGTCCTTTCCGCATTTTCGAAATCCCCCATATATTGATATAGCCAAATAAGCCTGCTTACTGCCAACGTACGGACATCATCGTCGATTTCTTTTTTCAAAACTTCCTCATATAATGAAATCGCTTCTTTCAAGCATTCTTTATAGGCAGTCTCCGTATCATTCCGATCATCATCGCATCCCTCGGTAGTTATTGCACGTACTTTATATTTTTGAGATCCCATTGCTATCAGGGCATCCGCAAGGCGATACTGAAGCTGCCATTCTGCCGGGAACTCCGAAATTGTATTTCGGAGAAACTCAACACGCAGCGCACTGTCCTTTTTTTCGAATATGGTATCTAGCATCTGGTCAGCCTTTTCTATATACGCCTGCAGCTTTGTCTGTCTGTCGTTATCATATCCGAAAAGTTCGTCTATCGTAATATGAAAATAATTTGCGATCGCGGGGAGTATTTCTATATCGGGGTATCCGCCGTTTGCTTCCCAACGGGAAACCGCCTGATTGGTAACACCGAGAGCCGCCGCAAGATCCTCCTGCTTTCTACCGTCATGTTTACGCAGTTCTTTGATTTTTTCTCCAAGTTTGATCTGCATACTGTTTTCCTCCAATTTTCAATTCACCGGTGTGCCTAAAGTATAGCAGAGCGCCCTTAAAATAATCAATTATCAATTCGTTGTTTGACAATCAAGCCTCCGTTGATTTTTCTCATACTTTATCTGCCTCCTTCTTTTCATAAAATATCAAGGTAAGTCTTTCGTTAGTGACTTCTGTTTTTCCTGTCTGCCGATACCCCATTTTCTCGTATAAATGACAGTTTTTGGGTTCCTGCAAAATGGTGTCCAGTTCCCAATTCCCCTTCCCGTGCAGCTCCTCACACAGCCGGATTGCTTCCTGTGCAATGCCTTTCCCCTGAAATTCCGGCAAAATAAATAGCGGGGAAATTCTCTTGTTACTGCCTACTTCCTTTTGATCAACAATACGGATCGCTCCGACTTTCTGCTGTCCGACACAGATAAAATAGTAAAAAGTAAAATCCTGTTTCAAACGTGCTTCCACTCTTTCCACACTTTCATTTCCGGGATTTGTATCAAAATCCTGATATTTCTCCAATAATTCTTTGAAAGCTTCGACCTGCATGGAGTGTATTTCTTTTGCATTGTCAATATTTGCCCTTGATAATGTTACTTCCATATGCAGCCTCCGTATTAAATTAAATCAATTTTTTAAGTTGGTGTATATTTTTATTTCTATAAATCAGGTCATCCCTTACCGTAAATCCTGCCTTTTCCCAGAAAGTGTTGCCCGATACATTTTTCTCAAATGCCACCAACGCTACTTTGTGTATGCCCTTCGCTTCCAAAGCCGTCATTGCTGAATCAACCAGCTTTTTCCCGATTCCCTGCCCTCTGTATTCTTTCTTGACAGTTGTATGATAAATAAAACCTCTGCGTCCGTCATGACCACTCATAATGACGCCTATGAGTTTTCCATTATCCTCAGCAACAAAGCATGTATTGGGGTTTCGTAATAAATATTTGGCGATTCCTTCCCTTGAATCATCTGTTGTATTCAATCCCATACCTTCCGTATGTATCCATAAATCATATACTTTTTCATAATCTTCAATATCCATTGTTCTGATTATCATTGTAATATCTCCTTTCCAAACAAAAAATGCACCAAACATACAATATGTCCAGTGCATTTCTAAAATCATGGGCCATTAAAATAATTACAACTTACACCTACCGATTTATATGCACAGACATATCAGACCTACCTGCGTAACTGTGCATCCAATCGGAACACAATTACTTCTAAGTACGTCTGTAATACAGGTACATGTAATTTCTTGTAAAATGTAAGTTCTGCATTTTTGTTCTCCTAAATTTTCTATTAAATTATCATAATGCTATTCCTATGTCAAGTAGTATTTTTGAAATAGCATTGTCATTCAGATGTGCAGATCTTTTCTTTCAAATAGCACAATTCCCAATATATACAACACAACGGCGCCTGCGAAAAGCACAAGTACAGCGGCTATTGCACTGCTTTTACCGACAATGATGTTGTCCAGATCAAACAGGGTGAAAAAGGTGAAATACTTCGCATTTTCGGCGTTTCCGCCAACATTTGCAAGCATCTGCAACACATACATAAATGCCGGAATCCCTGCTCCGAATGCAACACTGTATTTTGTGTCAGAAAACAGGCAGGAAGAAAGAAAACAGATACCTCCAATAAACAAATGCAGGCACAGCAGTCCGCCGTTCAGCATAACGAGTTCTGTTGCATCAAGTTCCCCGGGAAAACCACTTTCGGCGCAAATCAACTCCACGATAGTGCTATAAAAAACAAGCAGTAAAATTCCGCTTATGAGTGCTGTCATCTGCGTAAGCGCAATGGTATGTCGTTTTACAGGTGCAGCCACCAGTGAAACCATGGATCCTTTGTCCACATATTTTGCAATCAGGGCATTTCCGCGCAGGATACTAAATACCATCGGGAAAATCAACAGGATGAATCCATAGAGATACGACGTCATAAATCCCAAAAGGTTTGCAGTGTTTGTTTTCATGCCCACAGCCGCCATCAGCTCAGGCATCATTTTTGCAAAGCTATCCAAGGTTTTCATCACTTCGGGATCGTACAGACTAATAATAATAGCAACATACATGGTAATTACTGCACCGAAAATGACCAGCAGCTTGATGCTTCCTTTCATTTCACGTTTATACAGCGCCATGCTGATCATGTTTGTCACCTCCGTAATAATTCATGAATATCTCTTCCAGACTCTGCTTCGTTGTGACAGTGACCTGCGATTCGTTGCGTATACCGTTAAAATCTGCAGCAAATGCTTCAGCGGCAGCTTCACTTTCAAGAGTTACGGTGTAACTGCGTGTATGTCGTTCCCGCAGAGCTTTCGCATAGTCAACAGCTACCATTCTGCCATTCCTTATAATGCCGATGCGGTCACAGGTCCGTTCCACCTCTTCAAACATATGGCTTGACATGAGTATCGTCTTGCCATGCTCTTTTTCCTCCGCTACTAAGTCAATAAACCGGTTTTGCATCAGTGGATCAAGTCCGCTGGTTGGTTCATCAAGGATCAGGATATCGGGATCATGCATAAATGCGGCAACAATTCCAATCTTTTGTTTCATCCCTTTGCTCATCTTTTTTATTTTGCTTTTAGGGTCCAGTTCAAAGCGTTCCAGCAATTCTTCTTTTCGATTCTGTGTACCTAGCTTACGGTATTCTGCGATGAATTTCAAAAACTCCGTCCCCGACATATCGTCAAAGAAACTGATCTCACCGGGAATATAGCCGAGTCTTGCCTGCACTTTATCTCTCCCGCTCCAGCAATCCAGACCGTCAATGGTACATTTCCCTGATCTTGGTTTTAAAAATCCCATCAGATGGCGTATCGTTGTGGTTTTTCCTGCACCGTTCGGCCCCAAAAAGCCGAAGGCTTCCCCTTGATTCACATGGAAAGATATATCGAATACCCCTTTCCCGTTTCCATAGTCACGTACAAGGTTTTCAATACTTATAGCGCTCATAGATACTCCTCCTTATATGCAATCCGCTTAAACATATCCGTCCAGTTTGAAAGTGCTGTTTCGATTGCATCTAAACATAATGGCTCATTGTTCATTTGCAGTTCATGGAGATAGCCGTCTACCAACCAGATCATCATTTTATATATTTCAAACGGGTTTACATCTTCTCTAAATTTGCTTAAATCTATTTTGCTGAAGTATTTTATATAACTCTGCTCAAATTCCTTCTTTATATTCCCTTTCAAATCATCAGATATCTCTTCTTTATCGGAATAAAAGGAACGCATCGCAAACTCTACCATATATGGATTTTCAGCCATCATTTTAAATTTTTTCACGGAAGCGTAAGCTATGAGTTCAAAAAAATCCGTCATTTCCAAAAGCTTGGGATCAGTCACACTCTCAGTAGTGCTTCGTTTAACATACTCAAATACCGTTAAATATAAATCCTTTTTGTTATGGAAATAGTAAAAAAGCAATCCTTTAGAAACCCCAGCCTTAGCGGCGATCAAATCAGTAGACGCTTTTTTATATTCATATTTGGAAAAAACTTCTGTTGCCGCCCGCAAAATAGAAAGCTGCTTTTCTTCCGGAAGCTCTTTGAATCTTTCGCTCATACTCTCACCATTACCATTGACTACTTTAGTTTGACTGATCTGCTTAGCCTAAATATACCTGTTTGACTCAAATTTTCAACCCCCTGCGCAAATAAATATTTTATGACTTAAAAAGACGGTACACAGCCGCATTTTCACAATGCAATGTACCGTCTTCCTTTATTGATCATCTTCTCTTCCACACACGAAATCAGTATTACATTACTACTCCAATCAAGCTTAGCATCACGGATCAGGAAACACTCTATTCCGCCATATAAATAGATATCTTCTTCTCAATCGCATTCACTGCTTCCTCCAGACTCAGTTCTCCCTGCATATACCGGATCCCTTCCTCATATACGGCATTTTCCAACACAGTATCTTCTATATATACCGTATCAACCGCCTCTATGCATTTCCTCAGATCCGCGATCTGTTTTTCATTTATTGTGAGCTTAATCTCTTCCTCCTTGCTATCTAAAAAAATATATCTCTCCGTATTTTCAGGAATGATAAAGTTCTCATCAAACGCCGCCTTGTTTACTGCAAGTCCATAATACAAATTCGACTGCATTTCCCTGCCAAGGCACAGCCTTATAAAATTCTGCGCCGAACCGGGATTTTCCGATGCTGCATTGATTCCAAGCAAAGTTCTGGCACAAAATACATTGCTGCTCTGCCCATTCATCACTGTCCATTTACTTCCCTCGAACCCCTCCACCTTATCTACGGAAGCCATCATATCATATACGACAGCTCTTGATAAAGCCGAATATGACAGTTGTATCGATCCTTCGTAATAAAAAATTACGTTATCAAGCGCTCTGAAGTCTGGGTGATCGTCCTTGGATACGCCCTGAGCCTCCAGCCATGAATCATTTCTCCATTGATACTCCTCAATGATTTCTTCCGGCAGTCCATCCATCTGCACATCATATATTCTCTTGGTCTGTTTTAAGAATTGCGTGATGGCTTCTCTGTCGAGTTCTCCGCGTTCTGTTATCCACGCCGGAACGCAGGTTATTGCAAAATAACGCATGATCCCCTTTTCCGTACAGATGTTAAGTAAATCTTTACCCGGGTTATCCTTGCGTAATTCCTCCATCACATCCGCGATACTCTCAAGATCTTTTAACTGCGATATATATTTTTTCGCTCCCATCATAACCGGAATATTGATTTCACAGGGAAAAGCGCAAACCTTATCATCCTTTTTCATTGTCTGAACAATGCTGTCAAATATTTCCTCCTCACCGCTAAGGCTCCCCAAAATCGTACTTAAATCCAGCAGTATGCCTTTTTCAATATAGGAGTCAAGCGGCATATCATCCAAGATCAATACATCTGGTCCGTCTCCCGCCATGATCCTGGTATTCAGTTTCTTCAGGGCGTCCTCTCTTGTAACGGAACTGCCTTTCTCCATACCGATTTCATATTCCACTGCGATACCAGGATATGCTGCCATAAACACGGCGATTGCCTGACGTATGGTATCATTTTCCTTAAGGCTGTAAACCTTCAGCCTGTCATCCGGCACAGTTGTCACCTCAGGGTCATAGACATAGCGGACCAGTCTGGCGCCGGTATATGATGTGATTTCCGTAAATAAAGCCAGAAAGGCATTATCTTCCAGCATGATCATATCTGTCAGTCCATAGGACGGATTGCTAAATGTGCATAGGCTGCCGTCAATGATCTGCTCCATTGCACTTCCGCCTATTACATGCCTGTGTAAGCCTTTTTCACCTGCAATGTATATGACTCCTTCTTCTCCCGGGAAAAAATATATTTGATATTTCCCGCTTATATTATATTTATTGCCGCCAAAATAGTTTTCTCTTATGAAATCGGCTAATACTTCATCCTCCACATATTCTTTCTTTTCCATATCATAGATCAGAGGCGGCTCATATCCCGGCACTTCCAGAAACATCAGGTTCCCCTGCAACTGCATAAACACCGGACTCTCACCCTGAACTGTCATAAAATATTCACAGCTTCCGTCTTCTTTTACCTCATAAAGATCACTGCTGTTTGAAATACTGACAAAAATTCTTCCCTTATCCGTTATTCCCACAGCCTTCGGATATTTATTATCTCCGCTCACAGGAATATCAATAAGGCTTTCGGTATCATCAGGTCTGATAACAAGCAGCTCTGATCTTAAAGTTTGTCCATTGAAATTATGTCTAGCCTCCTTTTTGTCAGATGAATCATTATATATAACCGCTGCCGTATTATCTGCGCCAATGGCTATCTCTGAAGGCATCTTCCCTTCATGATTCAATCTGCTGCGCCATTTTCTGTCCTCCCCTTTCCATGTCGCTCCATTATCATCCGAAATCAGAAACGAACTATAGTTGTCAGATAAAACAATCCTGCCATCCGATAATCTATGCAGTCTGCTTCCGGAGCCGCTGATTCTGTTGTCAGTAAAATCAGTAACTTCTTCCACATAACGTCCCATAGCTATGTTTCCGTCCGCCAGTTGTGAATCCGTACCGTCTTCGCCGACATTCTTCGAAAGCGTCCCATCTGTACCATTTACGCCGTCTTCATGTGTTTTCCCGCAACCCGCCAGGCATGTAAACAACATTATCACCGCCATCAGCAGCGCCAACAGCCTTTTTGTTTTCATGTTTCTTTCTCCCGGATCATTTTACAAACCCAATTTGCCTTAACAGCATACATAAAAAATTATATCACATCAATCTCTAAAAAATCTCTAAAGCATAATTAAGGATATATATGTGGATACAGTATTCTATTAAGTCAACTGCTTACAAAAAGAGACAGTACATAGCTGCGTTTTCACGCCACAATGTACTGTCTCCTCTCATTCTTTAATCGAAAATCTTCGATAAAAATAAATTCTATCCTATTTCACAAGCGCCGCTGTTTCCCGCGCGATCGCAAGCTCCTCATTGGTGGGAACCACAAGCACCTTGACTCCGGAATCCGGTGTGCTGATCTCCAATTCTTCGCCACGCTTGTTATTTTTCTCCTGATCCAGAGTGATGCCCAGATATCCTAACCGTTCACAGGCAAGCTTTCTCACTAAGGGGCTGTTTTCCCCCACGCCGGCCGTAAAGCAGATCGCGTCCACGCCGTTCATGGCTGCTGTGTAAGCGCCGATGTACTTCGCCACCCGGTAGGCAAAAGTTTGAATCGTGCGAAGGCCCCTGTCCTCTCCCGCCACATAAGACTTTTCCAGATCTCTGAAATCCGAGGAAAGATGATCGGAAAGACCCAGCACACCTGACTTTTTATTCAGTACGGTCATGATCTCATCGATGGACTTATTCTCCTTGTGGGCAAGGTATTCTATGATAGCCGGATCGATATCGCCGGAGCGGGTGCCCATGATCAGTCCTTCGAGCGGGGTAAGACCCATGGAAGTATCCACGCATTTTCCGTTCTTTACAGCAGAGATACTGGCGCCGTTTCCCAGATGACAGACAATAATCTTCATATCCTCGTAGCTTTTTCCCAGAAGCTCTGCCGCCCGCTTTGAAACATAAGAGTGGCTGGTGCCATGGAAGCCGTATCTTCTCACCTGATATTTCTCGTAATACTCATAGGGCAGACCATACAGATATGCCTCTTTCGGCATAGTCTGGTGGAAAGCCGTATCAAACACACCCACCATAGGCGTAGAGGGCATCAGCTTTTTACAGGCGTCGATGCCGATCAGGTTAGCCGGATTGTGTAAAGGCGCCAGATCGTTGCAGGCTTTAATGGCCTCTATCACTTCGTCCGTAATGATCGTGGACGATGCAAACTTCTCGCCTCCATGCACGATACGGTGTCCTACCGCTCCGATCTCATCCAGAGATTTCACCACACCCGTTTTTTCATTTGTCAGAGCATTTAAAACCAGCTCAATGGCTTTGGTGTGATCGGGCATGGGTGTTACCGTCTCCTCTTTGTCTCCGCCCGCAGGCTGGTAGACAAGCTGGCTGCCCTCAATGCCGATGCGTTCGCAAAGGCCTTTTGCGATCTGTTTCTCCGTCTCCGCATTGATGAGTTGGAATTTCAGGGAGGAGCTGCCGCAGTTGATGACTAGAATATTCATATTATGTAAACCTTCTTTCTAAAATTTTATGCTAACTGCGCTTGCACCGCAGTCAAAGCCACCACACCCACGATATCCTGCCAGGAGCAGCCGCGGGAGAGGTCGTTTACGGGTTTTGCGATTCCCTGAAGCATGGGTCCGTAAGCTTCCGCCTTGCCGAGTCTCTGCACCAGTTTATAGCCGATATTACCGCAGTCCAGATTGGGGAAGATCAGCACATTGGCTTTACCCGCCACCTCGCTGCCGGGCGCCTTGGATTTTGCCACCTGGGGTACCAGCGCTGCGTCCGATTGCAGTTCTCCGTCGATGGTAAGATGAGGATACTGTTCATGCGCGATCCGCGTTGCCTCCACCATCTTATCCACCAGCGGGTGCTTGGCGCTTCCCTTTGTGGAATGGGACAGCATGGCGATGATCGGCTTCGCCCCTACCAGACTCTTAAAACTCTTTGCAGAGGTATCCGCAATGGCTGCCAGTTCTTCTGCTGTGGGGTCCTGATTCAGACCGCAGTCAGCGAAGAGAAAAGTACCGTTCTCCCCAAACTCACAATTCGGCACATCCAGAATAAAAAAGCCTGATACCAGCTTCACGCCCGGCGCGGTCTTTAAGATCTGCAGTGCGGGACGCAGCGTGTCCGCAGTTGCGTGACAGGCGCCCGCCACCATGCCGTCCGCATCGTTTGCCTTTACCATTACCACACCGAACGTGAGATAATCCTTCAGCAGGATCTCCTTTGCCTTTTCCGGCGTCATCCCCTTATTCTTTCGGATTTCAAACAGAAGCTCCACATACTCATCCAGCTTCTCCGTCCTCTCAGGATCAATGATCTTCACCCCGTCAAGCTCCACTTCCAACCAGCCGGCACCGTCCATGATCTTCTCCTCATTTCCCACCATGATGATGTCGGCGATGCCCTCTTTCAAGATATTGGCCGCAGCGATCAGTGTCCTCTTATCGTTGGTCTCCGGCAGGACAATCGTCTTTTTATCGCTCCGTGCCTTCTCTTTCATCAGATCAATATAAGACATAGCTATACCCTCCTTTTGTCTGATACACACAGACGCCGGCCTTTTTCCGACGTCTATGTTCATTATAAGAAAAACGCCTTGAAGATACAAGGGATTTTGTACCATTTTTTTAGAAAAAAGCAATACAAATCCGTTGTATTATGATACACTGTAGATAGTATTTCTGTCTACTTTTCAGAGAAATGAAAAAAGGTGGGAGCAAGCATGAAAACAGTCGGAATCATCGCGGAATACAATCCATTTCACAACGGTCATGCCTATCACATTCAAAAGGCGAAAGAACTGACCGGTGCGGATTTCTGTGTGGTCGTTATGAGCGGCGACTTCGTGCAGCGCGGCATGCCTGCCTTGATGGACAAGCATCTTCGCGCCTCCTGTGCGCTGGCAGGCGGAGCGGATCTGGTTCTGGAGCTGCCTGTCTGCTACGCGGTCAGCAGCGCCGAATACTTTGCAAACGGCGCGGTCGCGCTTCTTGATCAGCTCGGCATCGTCGATTCTCTCTGCTTTGGCAGCGAATGCGGCGATATCGACATTCTCTCACAGTTTGCCGAGGAGCTCCTGACTGAGAGCCCCTCCTTCAAGAAAGAACTTGATCATAAACTCCGTCAGGGATATTCTTACCCCCAGTCCAGGAACGCTGCACTGGAAGCTTCTGCGCCCCATCTGACAGCCTACACTAATGTGCTCTCAACTCCCAACAATATTCTGGGAATCGAGTACTGCAAGGCGATCCTCGCACTGGAAAGCACAATCGTACCCTGCACCGTAAAGCGGGCCGGTGCCTCCTATCACGACAACAGTCTGGAAAGCAGCTTTTGTTCGGCTCAGGCCATCAGAGAATCTCTTCGGCATTCCGAGGCGCCTGATACCGCTATCAGGCAGGTGCCTGCCTACGTAAGAGAGCTTGCGGAGGACGCCTACTTAAAATCCTATCCGATTTTTTCGGACGACATTTCCCTGTTGGTACATTACAGCCTGCTATCCAGGAATGTTTCAGGATTTACCGACTATCCCGATATCGACAGGGAACTCTCGGACCGTATCCGCAAACAACTGCCAAAATACCATGATTTCGAATCCTTCTGCGAGCTCCTGAAATCCAAAAACCGCACCTATGTCCGCATATCCCGCAGTCTGCTGCACATTCTGCTTGACATCCGGACCGAAGACTTTGCCCGTTATCGCGAGGAAGGGCCGGTCTTTTATGCCCGTATGCTCGGTTTTCGTGAAAGCGCTGCACCCCTGCTTTCCGCCATCAAGGAAAAGTCACAGATCCCGCTTCTCTCCAAGCTTGCGGACGCAGAAAAACAGCTTGCGCCGACGGCTCTTTCCATGTTGGAAAAAGACATCTACGCAAGCCATATCTATCAGAGCGTCGTCCGCCACAAATTCCCGGAGACCGATCCTTTCCCGGAAATCTGCGAACAGAAAAGACCAATCATCAAATTGTAACCTCACATTTATGTAGAATATATCACTTCGTCGATCCTGCCAATGATCCGATCCCGTACCATTCCGGCAATCTCCGCCGTGGTCATACTCCGATACTCCTCATAGGGGATTGCCTTCAGAAAATGCACCTGCGTCTCGACCTTCCTTAATGACCACTCTTCAAATACTTTGTATGAATCAATGAGGGCCACAGGAACAATAGGAGCCTTTGCTTTTACTGCACTTTTAAAGCATCCCGGCTTAAACTCTCCCACAGTGTTATGGTTATGATAGTAACCACCCTCCGGAAAGATAATGAAGCGTCTGCCCTTCGCCGTATCCTCCGCCAGCTCTCTTATGATCCTCATGGACTGTCTGGCATCATTCTTTTTTAAACGTTTTCCCTGCACCAGATCGATAAACTGTTTGACCAAAAGGCCATGAGATTTGGCATCGTCGATCACGATCGAACAGGGTTTGTCGTGAGATATCATAATCCCCAGCGCGTCATATTTCCCTTGATGGTTGGGGCACAGGAGGTAGCCGCCTTCGTTCGGAAGGTTCTCTGCCCCGTAACGCTTTGTGGAGATGCGGCCCGCCCGCATCATGCGCCTGATCGCAAGCCTCGCGTATGCATAGCGCGCCTCCTCGTCGTAACGCTCCGTATGCTTTGCCTTGTACGCCATTCTGGGTATCATATAGATTCTTGGCAAATTCCAAAGAATCACCTTCAGGAACCGTATCATACCTTCACTCCATTTCACTGCGCTTCCCAGGCCTCTGCCTTACCTCCGCTACATAAGCGGCGAAAGCAGTTTTAAAAGAGGCCCGATTATATTACTCTTAACAAATTTCCTGCTGCACCAATCCATTGTGATCTCTTCACAGACGTCAAAGGTTTTCTCCATATCCGCCCTAAGTTCTTCCACAGCCTGTGCCCGATAGAACAACGCACCGCACTCAAAATGATGATAAAAGCTTCTGTAATCAAAATTGACAGTGCCGACAGCAGCAAGCTCATCATCCACCAGCACACACTTTGCATGAAGGAAACCCGGCGTATACTGATAGACCCGCACACCGGCCTCGATCAGATTCTGATAATTCGACTGTGTCAGCCAGTAGACAAACTTCTTATCCGGCACGCCCGGCGTCACGATCCGCACATCCACACCTCGCTTCGCGGCAAGCTTTAAAGCAGTAATCATCTCATTATCCGTGACCAGATAGGGTGTGTAGATAAAGACACGTCGCTTCGCATACCCGATCATGTTCAGGTAGACATTCTCCCCAAGCGTCTCATTATCAAAGGGCGTATCCATGTAAGGCTGTACATAGCCGTCCGCGGCGGACAGTTTTTCCGCAGGGCTGAAATAGCGTTTATAATCCTCCTCTGTGTAGCGGGACATATTCCACATCTGCAGAAACATCACCGTAAAATTCCAGACAGCATCCCCCTCGATGCGGACGCCGGCATCCTTCCAGTGTTCCCCGTAAGGGTGTGTATAGTTGATATATTCATCGGAAAGATTGATCCCGCCCGTATAGGCTGTCTTACCGTCCACCACCACGATTTTTCTGTGATCCCTGTTGTTTAGTACCAGAGACAACAGCGGCACCAGCCTGTTGAATGCCACACATTTGATTCCCCTTTTCTCCAAAGTCCTGTCATATTTTTTCGGCAGAAGGAAGACACTTCCCACATCGTCGTAAATCAGCCTGATCTCCACACCCTCCTGCGCCTTACGCTCCAGAATTTCCAGGATTGAATTCCACATCTGCCCCTCTCCCAGGATGAAGAATTCCAAAAAGATAAAACGCTCCGCCTTCTCCAGATCTGCAAGAAGGTTTTTCCAGAAAGGCAGTCCGTCCGAAAAGTAGACGGATGACGAGTTATCATAAACCGGCGTCATCGCGTAGGAAAGAACATATCTGCACTGATTGGCCACCGCCTCGTCTTCCCGCTGCAGCGACTCCATCACAGACTCCTCCTGTGCCAGACTTTTCTTCACCAGCTCATCCGTCCGCTCCATGCTCTCCCGCAGCTTCTTCGGAACGATCACATGACCGAAAAAGAGGTAGAGCACGCCGCCAAACAAGGGAAACATCAGGATCGGCACCACCCATGCCAGCTTGACCGCCGGATTGGAAGGCCGCCATATGATATAGATCACAGCCCATATTGTAATAAAGCGGAGCGCAAAAGAAAACCAGAGATAATAATTTCCCCACCGGAAGAGAATGATCAAAAAGAAAAGCACCTGTAATAAAACCAGCAGCGCAGTGATTACCACTCGATTTAATGTCCGTTGTAATATTTTTCTCATTTCAGAAAACCTTTCACTATCTGCTCCTCGGCCTCTTTCTCAGTCAGGCCAAGAGTCATCAGCTTTATCAACTGTTCTCCCGCGATCTTTCCGATGGCCGCCTCATGGATCAGGTTTGCATCGATATGGTTGGCGGTAAGCTCGGGAATCGCGCTGACGCTGGCCTCATCCATGATGATCGCGTCACATTCACTGTGTCCCTGACAACTTGCGTTGCCATTGATCCGGCTTCGAAACACCTGCCTGGAACGGTCTCTTGCCACCGAGCGTGAAATCAGGTTTACACCGGAGTCTTCCCCCTCCATATCCACCGTAAAATCCGTCTCGGCAAACTGTTTTCCGTGAGTCATGATCTTTTCTTTGATCGTCAGCGAGGCTCCGTTTTCCACCGTCGCCGTTGTCACGCGCCTTGTAGAGTCAATGCCTTTTATCTGCACTGTCTCCATCTCGAGGGAAGCTCCCTGTGCAAGATGAATCTCGGTGGTGGGATTCATTAGCCGCTCCCCGCTCCCGTCACCCGATCCGTAATGCTTTTCCACATATCGCACTTTCGCATTTTTTTCAACAAAAAAGCGATGTATCCCGGAATGCTCAGAAGCCTGATCTCCACCGTTGTGAATGCCGCAGCCGGCTATGATCGTGACATCGCAATCTTCTCCCACAAAGAAATCATTGTACACGCTCTCTTTTAGGCCGCTCTGGCTCAAGACTACAGGAATGTGTACACTCTCCCCCCTGGTTCCGGGCTTGATCTTAATGTCGATGCCGGAGCGGTCCTCCTTTGTGATAATGTCTATATTTGCGGTGGTATTTCTTCCGGCCAGTTCTCCGTTTGCACGGATGTTATAAGCTCCCTCCGGTACCTCGTGAAGGCCGGCCACCTGACTTAACAGTTCCTGTTGTATGACGTCCATGATCTCACCATTCCTATCATTGTTATAATTTATCTGTCAAAGTCTTGCAGGGCTGACCGGCTCCCAGAAGTGTAGGCATGATCTCTTCCCTGCTTCCCACCTTCTCTATTCTGCCGTCAGCAAGCAGCACGATCTGATCTGCAATGTTCAGGATTCTCTCCTGATGGGAGATGATCAGGATCGTTCCCTGAATCTCCTCATGCATCTTCTCAAAAACGCGAATCAGATTTTGAAAACTCCACAGATCGATTCCCGCCTCCGGCTCATCGAAAATAGAAACCTTGCTCTTTCTCGCCATGAGCATAGCGATCTCAATACGCTTTAGTTCCCCGCCGGAAAGACTGGCATTGATCTCTCGGTTTACATAATCTCTGGCACAGAGCCCTACCTCCGACAGCATGGAGCAGACTTCCGACACCGCCGTCTCCCTGCCCGCCGCGATGGATAACATGTCCTTCACCGTAATGCCCTTAAACCGGACCGGCTGCTGAAATGCGAAGCCGATTCCGAGCTTTGCCCTCTCCGTGATGGATTTTTCCGTAATATCTACGCCGTCCAGAAGAATCTGACCTTCTGTGGGTGTCAAAATGCCCGCAATGATTTTAGCCAGAGTAGATTTTCCGCTGCCATTCGGTCCCGTGACAGCCACAAACTGATCCTCCAGAGTCAGATTGACATTCCGCAGAATCTCAATCTCTTTTCCTTCATCCTCCGCCTGAAACGATATATTTTTAAGCTCCAGCATCATAAACCTCCATGATTACCGTATGTCTGCCGAACTTCTTTCTTCGGAAGTTCCTTAATAGAGTATCATAGCATAAATATTACTGAAAGGCAAACCTGACAATATAGGAAATTCTGTTTATTTCCCGCGCGTTGAAATAGTCCGGGAAAGATAGTATAATAGCTTTCAGCAATAGTTTCAAAACGCTTTGATCATGTTGATGCAGGAAGGGGAATCCGCAAAATGAGCTTATCAGAAATTATAGGTATTGTAACAATTATTCTGCTTTTCGTAGTCATTATTTTGCAGATTATGGGACGCAGGAAATCCGACCTTGATGAGATCATGCTGCTGCTGAAACGAAACGCCAAAGAACAGCGCGACGACGTACAGGAACAGATTTCACACGGTACAACGGAACAGTTTGAGCGTTTTGGCCTGATACAAAAGAGTATTCAGGGCACACTGTCAGAAAACCGTAAAGAAGTAAACCAACAGCTCCACACATTTGGTGAACAGGTAGACAACCGTCTTTCCGCCATGCAGCGTGCCAATACGGAAAACATCGAAAAGATCAACACTACGCTCGAGAGTAAAATGAAGTCCCTGCAGGAAAGCAATGAAAAGCGGCTTGAGCAGATACAGGGCGTGGTAGATGAAAAATTACAGAAAACGCTGGAAACCCGTCTCGCTCAGTCCTTTGAGCTGGTCAGCAAGCAGCTGGAAAGCGTCGGTCAAGGGCTCGGTGAGATGAAAGCCCTCGCTGCTGATACAAGGTCCTTGAAAAATGCCCTTACCAACGTAAAGGAGCGCGGCACTTACGGTGAGGTCCGCCTTGAGATGCTTCTCTCCGATATCCTTGCGCCGAACCAATATGAAACGAATGTGGAGATCACGGATGGCAAACGCGTAGAATTCGCCATAAAACTCCCCGGCAATGGTGATGTCCCGCTGCTTCTTCCGATCGACAGCAAGTTTCCGATCGAGGATTATAACCGCTTGATCGACGCGGAGGACAAGCAGACGATCGACGAAGCGAGACGTTCCCTTACCCTAAAGATCCGTGCTTTCGCAAAAGATATTCATGATAAATATATCGTGCCCCCAAAGACCACGGATTTTGCGCTGATGTTCCTGCCCACGGAAGGGCTGTACGCAGAAGTCGTTCAAAATGCTGCTTTGTTTGAGGAGCTCCGTGATAAGTATAAGGTGACGGCAGTTGGTGCAACTACGCTCTCAGCATTTCTGTCCTCTCTGCAGATGGGCTTTAAGACCCTTGCGATCGAGCAGCGGTCTCAAGAGGTGTGGGACACGCTCCGCGCCGTAAAATCAGAATTTGTCAAATTCGGCGATATGCTTGACAAGGCGCAGAAACAGATTCAAACAGCCGATAAGACGCTGTCCGATATTGTCGGCAGGCGTACCAGAGCAATTAACCGCACTTTGCGTGGTGTAGAAGAATTAACAGATATCGATACGCCTTCTCTGACTGCATTGGATGATACCGGCGAAGACGATTAAGAAAAACAGACGGTTGTCAATGTTCGATACACTGACAGCCGTCTGCGCCGATCCATTTCTCAGGAAACAATATAGGGAGCGATCGCCGCTTCCACCTCGGAGATCTGAGCGTTCGTCTCCAAAATACGGAATTCGATCTTTCTGGACAGATCCATGGAGAAAATCCCCATGATGGACTTGGCATCCACCACATATCTGCCTGTGGCTATATCAAAATAGCCGTCAAACTTCTGAATCGCGCTGACAAATCCTTTCACTTTGTCAATCGAGTTCAGATCCAGCTCGTAGGTTTTCATATTCACACCTCCTCTTTCCGTAAGCCATTCTGTTTCAAGTATCTCGGCATGAATTTCGCCTCAGCCTTCACGCGGCCTCTTGTATTCTCTGTTCCTTATTTACATCATACTGGAACAAGTGCTGTTTTTCAAGAAAAATCAGTCATTTACGCTATCATTACACTATATATCATTGAAAAAAATCTATAAATTAACTATACTATTTACAATAAAGGATTCATAGATGGCACTTGAGAAAAATGCAATCGGAGGAGAATGTCAAAATGAAAATGAAAAGAGCAGTGAAACTATTTATATTTCTGTTTGCAACAGTTCTACTGACAGATCTTTTCCCTGTCACTTCAAAGGCAGAGGAAGAAAAATTAACGGGAAAAACAGCCATGGAGATTACACGAATGATGGAAAAGGGCTGGAATCTTGGAAATACTTTTGATGCTACCGGCGGAAAAAAGAATGACGCTTACAGCCAGGAGACTTCCTGGGGAAATCCGAGAGTTACCAAAGAACTGATCGACGGCGTTAAGGCCGCAGGCTTTACCACCATTCGGATCCCTGTCACATGGCACAACTATATCGACACATCCAATGGGTATCAAATCGATGAAGCCTTTTTAAACCGGGTCAATGAAATTGTAGGCTATGCTTTTGAAAACGATCTGTTTGTGATTTTAAATCTGCATCACGAAGAATGGGTCAATGATAAAGACATCCATGAAAATTATGAGGAAATCGGTAAAGAGTTAAATGCCGTTTGGTCACAGCTGGCGGATTATTTTGCAGAGTATGATCAGCATTTGATCTTTGAAGCGATGAATGAACCCAGAGCCGTCGGTATGGATTATGAATGGAACGGAAATCAGGCGTGTTACGAAGCGGTAAATTACTTAAATCAAATCTTTGTGGACTGCGTTCGAAACAATGGAAAGGGATATAACGCGGAAAGACCGCTTATGATTCCGGGATATGCTGCATCCATGAATCCGGCTGTACTAAAATCCATTCAGATTCCTCAATACAACGGGAAGGATGCAGAAAACATAATAATTTCCGTTCACTGCTACTCTCCCTATAATTTCTGTCTGACTGATGATCAGGAAAGTTTCAGTCCGAAAAATTCACAGGATACGTCAGGAATTTCATCTTTGATCAGCAATTTAAAAAGTCTTTTTCTTAACAATGAAATCCCGGTTGTCATTGGAGAGTGCGGCGCTACCAATACAAGGGACAATGACGAAGCAAGAAAATTATGGTTTACCTACATGGGTGACATCACCAGAGAAAATGGAATACCTGCAATTTTATGGGACAATGGAGCAAAGGGAAACACCGGCGGAGAATGTCATAATTATTTTATAAGAGAAACAGGAGAAATGGCGTACCCCGAATTGCTCAGCGCCTTTATTTACGGTGATCTGGAGGCAAAGAAGCCAAAGGATATGAACATTGATTTTGAACCCTATGAGGAGGGTGGAACAACAGTTCTTGCCACCGCGGAACAGTATGGCTTCACCCCTAAGACCCTGATGAAAAAGGCAAAAATCAATCATACAGAGAATGCAGCTGTCGGCTTCAGCGTTGTCATTGCCAAATCAGGTGAGGGCTCCTATGCCACAATGGACCTCTCTAAGTTTGCGGGAAAAACCATCAATGTAAAACTGTATTTGAAATCGGAAAGTCAGGGATCAGTGACCCTTGGTATTTTGGAGAAGGAACGTCAGGATATTGTCACGGCTCAGTTAGATACAGAATGGACGCAGGTAATCTTTTCCCACCAATTTAGCGAAGAAGAGTGCGAAAGGGCCCTGTTTTTCCAGGGAGACAACGCAGATGATTTTTATATAGATGATATCTCCATTACCATGGTAGAAGAAACGGATCGCTATGAAACACAGGTCCTGAAAGACGGTGAGGCAGCTGAGGAAGCCGCAACTAATGAATCCGTAGAAGAAGATTCCGATACAGATCAAGGTGATGCAAATAACACAACACAGTTGTCAGATCCTTCTTCCGATACGAACAGCAGCGTATATAAGACAATCCTTGTGTGTTGTATGATCGCTTTTTTGGCAGGCATTGCTGCATTTATTACATATATGAGAAAGAAAAAAGCAGGAAAGAAATAAACAGAAAGGTACTCGCGAGCGTTTATGAACATATCTTTTGCACATGTCCAAATCGGGCATACCCTAAAAAAATATAAAAAAGAAAATCTCCCAAAGGATATCCTCGCGGGAATCATCATAGCCGCCGTGTCCATTCCGATTTCCATGGGCTACGCACAGATTGCGGGGCTGCCCGCAGTCTACGGGCTTTACGGCTCCGTTTTCCCGATCATCTTCTTTGCACTTTTTTCCTCCTCACCGCAGTTTATTTTCGGTGTGGATGCAGCGCCTGCGGCACTGATTGGCGGAGCGCTGTTATCATTTGAAATAGAAGCGCAGTCTGCCGAGGCAATGACGGTTGTTCCCGTACTGACTTTTTATGTTGGGGCATGGCTGCTGCTGTTTTATGCACTCGGTGCCGGAAAGCTTGTCAATTTTATTTCAAAGCCTGTCATGGGCGGCTTTATTTCGGGCGTGTGTTCTACGGTCATTTTGATGCAGGTGCCAAAACTGTTCGGCGGTACGGCGGGAACGGGGGAGCTGTTTGAGCTTTTGGAACATATGATCAGTCAGCTTGGTGTATTTAATCTGCCTTCTTTCATTCTTGGAATGATCACGCTTACTGTCGTGCTTATGACAAAGCGCATCTGTCCCAAATTTCCGATGGCAGTTGTCATGATTGTTTTGGGTGCGCTCTTCTCTTATTTTGCCCCGATGGAGCGTTTGGGCATTGTCTGCCTTTCAGCTGTCGAAACAGGGCTTCCGCGGTTTTCGTTTCCCAATCTTTTCGCCATCCATTTCACGGACGCAATCGGCGCAAGCCTTTCTGTTGCTGTCGTGATCATGGCAGAAACATTGCTTGCGGAAAACAATTACGCGCTCAAACGCGGCTACAAACTTAATGACAATCAGGAAATCCTTGCATTTTCGCTCGGAAATTTTGCATCTGCATTCACAGGCTGCTGTCCCATAAACGGCTCCGTGTCACGCACTGCAATGAATGACCAGTACGGCGGCAGGACGCAGCTTACGAGCATTATTGCTGGCATTACCATGATTTTTGTGCTGCTGTTTGCGACAGGCTTTATCGGCTATCTGCCCGTTTCCGTTCTCACGGCGGTCGTGATAACGGCGCTGATCGGTGGGTTGGAATTTAAGCTTGCCGCAAAATTGAAACGCTCCAGCAAAAGTGAATTTTATATCTTTATGATCGCGTTTTTTGCAGTTTTAATTTTAGGAACCATCAATGGCGTTCTTGTAGGTATTATCCTCTCCTTCACAGCAGTGATCCTGCGCGCCTCCAATCCCCCGAGATGTTTTTTGGGCCTCCTTCCGGGGCACGACGATTTCTATGATATTTCGCAGTTCAATCAGATTTACTCGATCGAACACGTGGTACTTTACCGCTTTACGAGCGATCTCTTTTTTGCGAATGTGGGCATTTTCCAGTCTGATATTGAAGCCAGCCTCTCCGACGATACCCGCGCCGTCATTGTAGACGCGTCGGGAATCGGGAGCATTGACAGCACCGCAGCGGAACAGCTTATGCTATTCTATGAATCGCTTGGCAAACGCGGCATTGCCTTTTATCTTACGGGACACATGGCGTCGCTCAACGACCAAATGCGCTCGCTCGGCATTGGCGAATTGATCCAAAGAGGCGCAGTACGGCGCACAATAGAAAAAGCGCTTGCAGAAATCGGTTTGGAAAGACCATATCCGATCAAGGGAATCCGGGAAGGCGCTCACTCTGTCGCAAGGAAACGCGCCGAAAGTATGCTGCACGAATTTCTTTGGGCATACGGTTCTGACTGCGAAGCAGAGATGGAGCGGCAAATACATAAGCAGATTGAAGAACTGCAGCGCACGGGCGATATGAAGACACTCATTCACGGAAGCTGGAACCAGCTTGACGAGATAGATGAGGACGAATGGCTTGAGCATCTTGAGGCGCACCTTGCTGAAATCGCGCGGATTTCGGGGAAGGAGGAACAGCAGATTGCATTGGAATTTGAGCGTCGCAGGCTCCACCTTGCCGAAAAAATCGCCCGCGAACACCCCGACCTTGCAAAACGGTTTACGGAGCGCCGCGAGCTGTTGGACGCACACTTAAAAGCGCATCGTCCTGATGTGTATGAAAAAATCATGAAACTGCGCGGTAAAATATAATTCTACAGGCTCTCATAAATCTCACTGAGAAGCTCCTGCGTCAGGGTGACCTCGTTCAAGATTGTGTGGCGGTCCTTTCTGGTATCTGCCGCCCGCATCCACGCATCCGTGAAGATTTCCTTCGTAATCCCCCAGTTCATGGGATCCATGTCCATCCCGTAGGCCTCCAAAACCGACCGCAGCAGACTATCATCTCTCCCCTGCAGACGGCAGCTTACAAGGCTTCCGAGCGCAACCGCCATACCGTGTGAAATCTGTATCTCTTTATAGTTTTCTTCCAGAGAATGGCAAAAAAGATGCTCCGAACCGCTGCTGGGTCTGGAATTTCCCGCGATCTCCATAGCCAGTCCGCCAAGCACCAGCGCCTGCGTCAATATTTTGATAAACTCTTTGCTCTTTAACGATTTTTCCTCATTGTAGCACAGGGACGAAAATGCCATGTCGGAAAGCAGATAGGAAAAATCGTCCACCCGGTCCTTTCGATAGGCGGCGTCCAGTTTCCAGTCATAGAGAGCCGTGAACTTGCTGATCGTATCCCCGATGCCGGACTGTAAATGGGAGACCGGCGCACCCATGATCACGTTCACATCCACCACGATTCCCGCAGGAATCGCGCATTTTAATGTCTTTCTGGCATCTCCCTCCGTGCCCAGTACTGCAACCGGGGAGGCGAGACTGTCGTTGCTCAATGTCGTGGGCACACAGATATAGGGAATCTTAGCCACAAAGCCGGCGTACTTCGCCACGTCGAGCACCTTGCCTCCGCCAACGCCGATGACAACCTCCACGTCTCTCATGCACATCTGTTTGGCAAGCTCCATGGCTTCATCAAAACTGTTCTCCTCGATCAGGTAGAGCTCGCTTGCAGGAAGATCGCGCTGCATTTCTTCCAGATAGGGTTTCATGATCGGAATGAGCGCCTCCTCCGTGACGATCACCACGCGCTTTTCCTCGATTCCGGGAACACAGTCAGCGAGGATCTCGTTCAGACGCTCGCATGCGCCCTCCTCGATGATCAGACAACCCGGCAGTCTAAAGTGATTCATCCTTTTTCTCTCCGTTTCCTCTCATCTTTTACATCTTCAGGTTTTATGCCTTCTGATTAGTATACCATTCCGCAGCAGGGTGTTGTCAATATAATGTCTGGAGAACAGAATCTCTCCCTCCCTGGGAATCTCTATATCCTCTTCCTCACAGTTGATGATGACCTCGATGTAGTTGTCCACCCATCCCATCTTGTTGAACTCAATGACTCTGGGACGATTGATCTTATTGGGAAAATGAAAGTCACGGTTACGAAGCAGCGGCTCCTCCCTTCTCAAATGTAAAAGATTCCTGATAATGTTGATGCGCTCTCTATAGGCGCCTGCATCAATCTCTTCCCAGGGCATACAGCGACGGCAGTCCGGGTCGTGTCCGCCCTCCATAGCAATCTCCGTACCGTAATAGATACAGGGTGACCCCGGCATGGCAAAGAGCACCGCAAGCTGCTGGAAATATTCGTCCAGATTCTTCACATCGCTGCGCAGCCGCTTTGTATCGTGAGAATCCAGAAGATTAAAGAGCACATCGTTCGTCTGCTGCATATAGCGTGTATAGCATCGGTTTATCGTATATTCAAAATCCTCGTTGGTCAGGCTCTTGTCGATCCAGAAATCCTTGATGCTTTCCCCCAGCGGATAGTTCATCACGGAATCAAACTCATCTCCCCTAAGCCATGGCATGGCATCATGCCAGATCTCACCCAGAATAAAGAGGTCCGGCTTGATCGCTTTCAAGCGGATGCGCAGCTCCTTGCAGAAGGCATGGGAGACTTCATTTGCGACATCCAGGCGGATGCCGTCCACATCATAATCTCTGACCCAGTTCTCACAGACACCGATCAGGTAATCCCTCACTTTTGGATTATTTGTATTCAATTTCGGCATATTGTCAAAGAACGCAAAAGTATAATACTGCTTCTCCCAGGCGCAGCCGCCATCTTTAAAAGGCCATTCGTTTATCATGAACCAGTCATAGTACTCCGACTGCGGTCCTTTCTCCTTCACATCGATCCAGGGCGCAAACTCTCTGCCGGAATGGTTGAACACCCCGTCCAGCATCACGCGGATTCCCCTGTCATGGGCCTCTCTCACCAGCGTTTTCATAGTCTCCTCAGAGCCGAAATGCGGGTCGATCTTCGTGTAGTCCGTGGTGTCGTATTTATGAGAGCTGGGCGAGACATTGATTGGCGTCAGGTACAAGCCCGAAACGCCAAGATCCCTGATATAATCCAACTTATCGATAATTCCCTGCAGATCGCCTCCGAAGAATTCCTGATTGGTGACGGAACCTTTGGTCCGCCACGGAAGCGTCCCCTCCGGATTTCGGGAAGGATCTCCGTTACAGAAGCGCTCCGGAAAGATCTGATACCAGATGGTATCATTTACCCAGGCAGGCGCTGTCGGAATATCCGCCGGATTCATCCACGGGAAAATGAAGCACTGTCTGCTCCTGCCCTCCAGAGTCATCTGTGCTTCGGAGACAAAACCGTCCTCAAAATAGAACCATCTCTCATTGTCGGTCTGTAATTCAAAATAATATTTTAACCGCTTAAATTCCGGTTTGATGGTCGTTGTCCACCAGATCTGATTTTTTAGCCGCTTCTTAAACGGGATGTTGAGCGCCTCCCCGTCCCAGCTCTCGCCGCCTCCCAGAATACCCGATTTGAATGGATCTCCATGAATGATATTCACATACTTCACATCATACCCCGTCCTGATATTGATGACGAGCCGCTCCTCATCCAGAGGATAGCAGTAGTTGTCATTGGCTCTGTGATACACCGCATTAAAATCCATAAGATACCTCCCTTTAAGGCTTCTCCCACATCTCAAAATAAATAAAATCCAGAAAACGTTTTCCGTCTACTTTATCCTACTACTTTTCTTTCTGAAATGCAAGCACCTCATTGATGATGTATGTGAAGGAAACGTGTGCAATATACAGACGGCAAAAAGCAGACAAGAACAAGGATATTTTGTTGTGCATGTAATAGATATATGGTAATATTTGAATATCTCAGAGAGCAGCAAAATCTATTTACAAGGAAAGAATAAATGAAATATCATATAACTATTTCCAAAAGAGAAATTTTTACAGTGATCATTTTAATAATAGGATTCATGCTTCTATTTAAAGGAATCCATTCATACTATAAAGTTAATCATGCCTTGCATCTGGAAGATTTAGATGAGCATACATTGAGGAACGGAACCTATGTAACAGGGGATATTAACACCTATATCGGAAAGACGATGTACGGAAGCGGTAAATTCTCCGGTGTCAGCATTTCTTTGACTACTTCCGGCAAAACTTATAATTTCTATACGATTCCCGTTGGTCAAAAGTCCTACATATGTATTATGGCATACAGCAAATCTTTAATAACTCAATTGGAAGCTTTTGAAAACGGACATGGCGAAAATGTTTATTTTAGAGGTATCATTGTCGAACCCCTGACAGACCTCAACTATGAATGGTATACTACTGTTGAAGGCTTCAACACAGGGGACCTGATCAATTCTTTTGTGATAAAAGAGGCAGATTTTGATCGGTATAAGGTTCTTGTATATTATGGTGTTATTTTATTAACCATAGCAGCCTTACTGTTCTTTAGCGCCGGCGGCATCAAAAACCTCATTATTGAAGGAACTGATCAAACAGGGCCTGTTTATAATGATTATGCAAAAGTATACAATATCAACTATGAATTACAGGCAGAGAAAATGCAGTTAGAGATATTAGTGCGGCGACTTAAGTCTGCCAAAAAAAATGCCATACTATGTTTTGCGCTGTTATTGACAGGTATTTACATTGTATTCCGTGCCTACCTGTTAGAAGGCAAATTGTTCGGAGCACTTTTATTGTTTATCTCTTTCAGAGGTATCTGGAATTACTTTATTAACTCCTCAAATACACTGGCAAAGTCTCTGGTGCAGAGATTTACCCTTGAATCTTTATCCATACAAATTGAGGAACATCAGATCAATATAGAAAAACTGGAGGAGAAGGGATGATCTGTGTACACTAGTATTCCTCATTCTCTTCCTTTTCGGCAATATCATTTACCGGCTCTTCCAAACCCTCGATCACAACATGATTCTTCTGCGCGTAATCCCACAACGCTGCATGGATTGCCTCTTCCGCCAAAAGCGAACAATGCACTTTTGCAGGCGGAAGTCCGTCCAATGCCTCCATCACAGCCTTATTTGTAACCTTTAAGGCCTCCTGAACGGTTTTCCCTTTTACCAATTCAGTCGCCATGCTGCTTGTTGCTACTGCCGCACCGCATCCGAAAGTCTTAAATTTAACATCCCTGATAATACCCTGTTTGTCTATGTCAAAATACATCCGCATAATGTCACCGCATTTTGCATTTCCAACTGTCCCCACTCCACTGGGGTTCTCAATTTCGCCCACATTTCTCGGATGATTAAAATGATCCATTACTTTTTCACTATACATTTCCCTCTCCCTTCTGACATATAAGGTTATCTGCTTAACAATTATGCTGTCCGTTTTTTACAAAATCTTCATACAGCGGTGACATATCTCGCAGTCTCTCAACAATCTTCTTTAGTTCGTCAGCCACAAAATCAATCTCCTCCAATGTGTTTTCCTCAGACAGCGTAATCCTTAATGAGCCATGTGCGATCTCATGCGGAAGCCCGATCGCAAGCAGTACATGGGAAGGATCTAATGAACCGGATGTACATGCCGAACCGCTGGAAGCACATACTCCCAACTGATCTAATAAGATCAACAAAGATTCCCCTTCAATAAATCGAAAACAGAAGTTTACATTATTGGGCAGTCTGTTGGTTTTATGCCCATTCAGCCTTACATAAGGAATTTCTGATAAAACTCTTTCGATCAAATGATCCCGCAATGCTGCTTCCTTACGGGTCCTTGCTTCCATCGTTTCCCCTGCGATCTCAGCCGCCTTTCCAAAGCCGACGATTCCCGGTACGTTGGAAGTTCCTGCCCTTCTGTTCCTCTCCTGTGCTCCACCATGTATGAAGGAACGGATTTTTACTCCTTTACGGATATACAAAAACCCGATTCCTTTTGGCCCGTTCAATTTATGGCCGCTTGCAGAGAGCATATCTATATTCATCTCATCAACATTGATCGGAATATGTCCGTATGCCTGTACCGCATCCGTATGGAACAACACACCATTCTCATGTGCAATTTTGCCTATTTCTATAATGGGTTCTATTGTGCCGATTTCGTTATTTGCCGTCATGACCGATATCAAAATGGTATCCGGTCGAATAGCAGTTCTAAGTTCTTCAAGAGATATTTTTCCTTCCTCATCTACATCAAGATAAGTCACTTCGCATCCCTGTTTCTCCAGATATTCACAGGTATGCAGAATGGCATGATGCTCAATCTTACTGGTTATAATATGCTTTCCCTTTGTGCTATAAGCCTCAGCAGCCGCCTTTAATGCCCAGTTATCAGACTCGCTTCCCCCACCAGTAAAATATATTTCTTCTGGCTTTGCACCAATTAATTCAGCCGCCTGCTTTCTTGCATGCTCAACTGCTTTCCTGCCTTCTCCTCCGAAACTGTATACTGCAGACGGGTTACTGTATGTCTGCCTGAAAAAAGGAAGCATTTCATGTAACACTTCCTCACTCACCCGGGTTGTCGCTGCATTATCCAGATAAATCAGTTTTTTCATTAAGATATGCCTTCTTTCTATTTATAAATTTGAATAATCCAAAAACAGTAACCGCATTTTTTCTTCCGTTTCGAAAAACTCATTTTTATGATTTGTACCTATATACACCTGCTTTCCATCCTGATAGGCAATCAGCGTATTCATTGGAACTGGTTCCCAGACCTGGTAGTCAAGCGGCCTGGTCGATATTACAACCGCTTCTCCTTTCCGGCAGCTGTACAGACTGTTTTGATAATTGGTATGTACATACATCAGTTCACTGTCAAATAACAGGAGATTCACTTTGTTTTCCGGTGTGATCGCACTTAGTATTTCATCCAACAGTCCAAATCGCTCCTGTCCCGACAGTTCCTTTTTCTTTTCCAGTTCCGTATTCATCCGGCTGACAATGTACGCCAGAATCCTCTCGCTATCCGTTTGTCCCTGTTGGCTGCGTGTAAACGGATTGAGCAGATCACAGTCAAAAATCGTCCCGTTATGCGCCAGTGTCCACGTCCTGTCACTGTTATCCCGCATAACAAAAGGATGCGTATTTTCGTAATTGAGATTACCTTTCGTGGCAAGTCTTATATGTGCGATCATTTTATCTGCTTCCACTTTAAATTGTAATCTCTGTTTCAGATAATCACTTTTATGCGAAGCTTCCGGCTGTTTTTCCAAAGATACCGCATTTCCATAAAAAAGAGCCATTCCCCATCCGTCCGGATGCTGCACTCCGTGTGAGAAGAATTTCAAAAGAAGCTCATTTAGTTCCAGCTTGCTGCGGGAGGTTACGCCAAACAATTCACACATTTATTCTCCCTGCCTTTCCTTAACAAGATCCAGTCCCTTTTTTACATATCCGTCTCCAAATTGCTTTCTGATCTTCCACGCATATCTGTTATCTGCATCTGTAAATTTTTCATATTCAAACTGCAGAATTTCATCCACATCCAACGAAAGCTCATCATAAAACGCTCTCATCATCTCGATTACTTTTAAGGCGGCATGCGCTACAGAATCTATTTCTCCGTCCGGTGTCAATATATTGACCGTCTTTAGATCATACCGGGCTGCATTCTTGAAATTCTGCACTGCCTGAATCTGATCCTTTTCGCTGAACGGTTGAACCGGAGTTGCCGCAAGCCAGACCATTAAAAGCTGTGCAAAGATAATATCCTTTTCCTCCACGCCTGCGCTTACCAGAGGATTCAGATCAAACATGCGCAGTTCTATATGATTGACGCCATCTCTGCACAACGACTCCAGATTATTTTCTCCTGCCGGCTTTAACCGGATCGGATAATACAACTCGGAAGCTGCTTTTAACAGTCCCATATCCACATATTTACGGATACTGTCTGCATATGCGGAAATAGTATGATAATCCAAAATGGGAGCAAACTCGTTCCAATATCCCATTTCACCGCATCTGACAGATGCCATTCCGGTAAACACATCCTGATCGTAAATGCCTTTCTCTACAAACGAGCTGTCTAAGAGCGGACTTGCCGCAGTTACTGCCACCAGCAGCCAGCCATATGCAGCCATCTTCTGTGCAAGTTCCAGATAAAGCCTGTTTTTGTATTCCTGATAATCTGTTTCATTTTGATATTTAAAATCAGCTTCCAACAGTTCTTCCGAAAAAGAATAATTTACATGGATACCGGAAAATGTCATTTTATACCGCCCGTATTTGGCGGACAGATATTCCCTGTATGCCGTTTTTGATACCTTGACGCCTCCGAAGATCGCAACCGGTATGTCGCTTTCATTTTCTATATAGGGAGGATTGGAAAACGGCCACAGGTACTCTCTCTCCGGCAAATTTTCCAGTCTTTCATAAATGCGTCCGTTGTGGAATTCCAGCTCTTTAATCGCCTCCTGAGCGCTGGTATGCACCGAAGTATTGATTTCCGTCTGGTTTTCACAAAAATCCTTTACAATATGCTCATCATCCGGAAATGGATGGCGGGAATGGGACAATGTGCCGTCCTTTAAGATCCTCAAGCTTTCTTTTTCCAATCCGAAATTCCCGCTCAATACGCGTCTTTTTACATCGTCATTTGTAATATGCAGCATTTTTCAATAATTCCTTCTTTTATACCCTATATTTCCCATCGTTTTTGTATGATTAAAGAGTATAACATACTTCATTTAAAAAAGCAAACCTATTTTACTTTATTATCCTGCAATGCAAAGCACATTCTAGTCAATTTGCTTTTCGTGCTTTGATGTCATTCAAAAACTCTTCATGCTGTTTACAAAACAGTTCCGGCGTATCATTCAATGAGAAATACTTTAATTCTAATGTTTCTTCCTGGTCACAGAACAATTCACCGCCTACCGCATCAAGTTCATATGCAATAAGGATACTGTGCGCTTTATCTCCATTTGGATATTCCATATTACAATCCGTATAGATTCCTATCAGGCTGCCCACCTCAACATCTAAGCCCGTTTCCTCTTTTGCCTCCCGAATTGCCGCCATTTGCGGCGTTTCACCAAGCTCGATCGCACCGCCCGGGAATCCCCATTTACCACTCCCTCGCTTTTGAAGTAATATTTCTCCTTTTTCATTAAAGATACAGCCACCCGCAAAAATCAGGATTATTTTCTCATGTCCAACTTTATTTCTGATCCATTGTATATAGTTTTGATTATTTTCCATTTCAATCCTCCTTTTCATATAGTAAATAAACTCATCATTTCTCTTATACACGATATAGCCCAGTTTTTGATAAAAAGCATTTGTACGAATGTTCCAAACAGGAGTATCAAGAAATATTTCCTTCGCATCAGGAAACATTCTTTCAATTTCCTGCATCATAAATATGCCGTACCCTTTTCTGAAATGTTCAGGATCTACAAAAATTCTGCCTATATCAAGTCTATCTTCTTTCAGAAAAAGAATGGCACCTCCTACAATAAGCCCATTCACGGATAGTTTATAGAGATGATTCCCCTTTGTCATCTTAATATGAAAATTTACAGACTGATATCCGGGTGGGCCTGCTTTTGAAGGCGCTCCTACTGCAACGTCACTATCAAATGCGCGTTTGGAAATACCATTTAGCACCAGTGTATCCGGTGTTCCGGCTTTTGTCAATTCCATCATTCATTGATCTCCTGTTTTTTTGTAATTGTCACAACATATTTCATTTTCCCCAAAATTCATAGTTCAATATTAATCTGATATTCCCCATCAATAAGAAGATAATTGACCGCATATTTCTGACACTGTTCCAATATCTCAGCATTATCTCTCAATACTGTTTCTATCGTACAGTCCTCATCCTCACCTCTGTTTTCCACAACACTCGCGTACCTTTTTATATCACTAAAATGATTCGTAATATATTGCTCACTCATCACCAGGCAATAATATTTTATGTTTGTCAAATATTCCGATTCAAAATCTTTCGCCCACGCAAAAGGAATATAACATCCTTCCACAATAAGATTTTGTTCATTCTCGATTGCTGTTTTTATCATCTCACACACAATCGGCCATAAATAATCTGTCAGTGCCCTATCATCACTAACGGGGGTAAGCGTTGTGTTTCCGCTGCGGATAAGCCCCATCTTTAAATGATCTATGGATAGATAAGGGTATTTATATTTTTCGAGTAATCTTTGAGCAAGGGCTGTCTTCCCTGTGTGAGATGCCCCTGTTATTAAAATAATCATTCTATGACTCCTCCAATTCAATTGGATAAATTGCAATTTGGTAAATTATGGAAGCTCCAACATCTGCCCGGGGAAAATGACACTCCCATCCTCCCCGATCACTTCCCTGTTTCTCTCATAAATCTGCCGCCAAAGACTGCCATCCCCGTACCGTCTGCGGGCAATTCCCCAGAGCGTGTCTCCTTTTTCCACAGTCCAACATCCCTGCTCGTCACGCTGCATATCCTCCCGGGGCTCTCCCTGCTCTGCCTCTTCCTGCCGGGCCTCCTTCTGTTCTTCTTTCTCCTTCTTTGCCCGCCACATTTCTATATACTGCTCTCTGTATTCGCACATCTCCCGAAAGATGTTCTGTTTTTCTTCATCGTATCCCGTATGAAAATCCAGATAAAATGCAGGATAATAACAACCGTACCGATCCAGCCATCGCAGATAGCCTTTGACTTCCCTCTGCTCGAACATGTAGGTATCAAATGTTTGTTTTCTGGACGAGTAATCATCCCGCATCCTATAGTCTTTCTCAACGTCCTCATATTCCGGTTCGTCCTTTTCCCGCCACGCCAGAGGATGATCATCAAAAACGGCACCGAACCGGACCTCCTGCCCCAGTTCTCCCGATATCTGTTTCTGCCGTTCATACATGCGCTCGCAGGCATCACGAAACACCGGCTCCAGCTTCTCCTCTCCCGTGACGGACACCATTACCACCGGTTCTCCTAGAATATCATAGAGAGGATACCACCACCTCCAATTCTCTGAAGGCGACACACCAGCCAGATACGCTTTCTCTCCATAATGCGCCTTGGAGATTTCATACAGCATATTCTGAAACATTTTCTGATGAAAATCCGTTCCTAATTCCACGCCATGATCCGTTTTCTTCACCCATACGCTGAAGATAAAGTAACCCTCATAATCCCCCGCGCGATGGCCGCCTTCCGCGCCCGTATACGTTATATCATGGTACCGGCTGCCCGATTTTGTCTTGTCATACCACTCACAGAGAAACAGATACAAATAGGGATCCGTCAGTCGGTCTCCTATGGCATACCACTCGTCACTGAACAGTTCATGGCCTTCGCGTACAGAGTCTCTCTCTATCGATTCATTCTCCAGAAGCATGCCGGAAATCCGCGCTTTCGCCACCTCCCAATAGATATCCGCTTCATTTCGCTCTTCTTCCGCCTCCTGTCTGATGTCAGAGCGTTCCTGCTCTGCTTCCCGTCTGGCGGCAGAGCGCTCTTTTTCCGCAATCCATCCGTATCTGGCAGCCAGCAATGCCAACACCAAAATAGCGATTGCTCCTATGATTCTTTTTATTCTGCCTTCATCCAAATTCATTCTGATATGCCTCTTTACGGAAAGCGACGGCTGCGATTAAATTTTGCAGGAATGACTATATTTCCGATCTCACACCCCCACAATCTGCAGCACCTGATACACCAGACAGGCAACAAACCACGCTACCCCGCACTGCATACAGACGATCCCCACCGTCTTTACCGCAGAGCCAAGCTCTCGCCTGATGGCAGCCACCGCCGCCACGCAGGGCGTGTAGAGCAGCGTAAACACCAGAAAACTTGCAGCTGATGCCGTGGAAAAGAGACTGCTTAATGTGCCGCTTAAATTCGCCATGGAAGTACCCGTCAAAACGCCCAGACTGCTCACTACCGCCTCCTTGGCTGTAAATCCGCAGATCAACGCCGTGGCAGCCCGCCAGTCGTTAAAGCCCAGCGGAGAAAAGACGGGCGCGATCAGTTTTCCCACGATAGCGAGCAGACTTTCTCCCGAATCCGTCACCGCATTGAGTCTGGAGTCAAAGGTCTGCAAAAACCAGATGGCAATCGTTGCTAAAAAGATCACGGTAAAAGCTCTCTGTACAAAATCTTTCGCCTTATCCCACATCAGAAGAACGACGCTCTTTGCCGAAGGAAAACGATAGTTCGGAAGTTCCATCATAAACGGCGTCGGTCTGCCGCGAAACACTGTTTTGTTTAAGACCATCGCGCTGACTAATCCGGTCAATATGCCAATCCCGTAGAGAACGAACATCACCAGCGCCACCTGCTTCTCAAAAAAGGCCGCCGCAAACAGGGCGTAAATGGGTATCTTCGCGGAACAGCTGATAAAGGGGATCAACAGGATCGTCATCTTCTTATCCCGCTCCGAGGAGAGCGTCCTGGTGGACATCACCGCCGGCACGCTGCAGCCGAAACCGATCAGCATGGAGACAAAGCTCTTTCCGGAAAGACCGATCTTTCTTAAGGGCCTGTCCATCACAAAGGCGATCCGTGCCATATAGCCTGAATCCTCCAAAACCGATAAAAAGAAGAACAACACCAGAATGATCGGCAAAAAGCTCAACACACTGCCCACACCGGTAAAAATACCGTCGATCACCAGACTCTTTACCACGGGATTGATGCCGTAGGCTGTAAGAGCCTTCTCTGTCAACCCGGAAAGAGCGTCGATTGCCATTCCCAGAAGATCGCTCAAAAAGCTGCCGATCAGGCCGAAAGTCAAGTAGAATATCGCCACCATAATGAGCAGGAATACCGGGATCGCCAGATACTTGTGGGTGAGTACACTGTCCATCTTTTCGCTGCGCAGGTGCTCTTTGCTCTCCTTCGCCTTGGTCACCGCCTTCGCGCAGACACGCTCGATAAAGGCATAACGCATATCTGCCAGAGCGGCGTTCCTGTCCATGCCGCTGTCCTGCTCCATCTCCACAATGCTGTGCTCCATCAGATCCAGTTCGTTGTCCGACAGCGCCAGCCTGTCAATAATATCCCGATCCCCCTCCACGATCTTCGTAGCTGCAAAACGAGGCGACATCCCGATCCGCTCCGCATGATCCTCCACCTGATGGCTGACTGCATGAATGCAGCGATGCACGGGGCCCTTCTCGCAAAAGTCCGTCACTTTCGGATAAAGACGACGGGAAGCCACCTCCCTGATAGCGCTGATCAGATCCTCCACTCCTTCGTTTTTCACGGCACTGATCGCCACCACGGGGATGCCAAGCTCCTCTTCAAGCTGTCTGATGTCGATGGCGCCGCCGTTTCCCCAGACCTCGTCCATCATATTGAGGGCAAGCACCATAGGAATATGCAGCTCCAAAAGCTGCAGGGTCAGATAGAGGTTCCTCTCAATGTTGGTGGCATCCACTATGTTGATGATACCGTCCGGCTTTTCCTGTAAAATAAAACTACGGGTCACGATCTCCTCGTTGGTGAAGGGTCTGATCGAGTAGATTCCCGGCAGATCAACCACCGCATTCCCCTTCTCACCGCGTATCTCTCCCATCTTGGAATCCACCGTCACCCCGGGGAAATTTCCCACGTGCTGATTAGATCCTGTAAGTTGATTAAACAAAGTTGTCTTTCCGCAGTTTTGATTGCCTGCCAGTGCGTATATCATACTGCCTGCCTCTCTTCCGTCTACGCTACTCTACCTCGATCTGCGCTGCATCTTCTTTTCTGATCGTCAGCTCATATCCCCGCAGATGAATCTCAATAGGGTCTCCCATGGGCGCTACCTTCTGTACCCGAACCACCGTTTTGGGGATCAGCCCCATATCTAGCAGTCTGAGGCGCAGTTCGCCCACACCACCCACTTTTGTGATCCTGCATTCTTTTCCAATTGCAATTTCGTCTAATGTCATTTTTTCTCTTATCCTATCTCTGTTGATTCATATTACTGTAAGTACACATTGCGGAAAGCTCTGTAGGTTCTCCTCATGCCCTCTGCGAGATCCGTGTAGACAAGCCCCAGCTCCCGCTTTCCCTTATCATTGTCGCACAGATGCGTCTCCGCTGCCGTAGCCGGAAAGGGAAGGGGAACACCCTGCCCGGCGGCTTGCTCCACCGTGAAAGTCAGTTCTTGAAGTCCCAAAAGATCCTCCGGCTCCGCCGCCTGTTTCAGCGCCGAAAAAAAGTCGTCGTAAGTGAGGACCTGATCTTCGCATAGATTGTAAGCCTGCCCAAAAGCACCCTCATTACCCAGACATTTTAGAATAGCCTGTGCCGCATCCTTCACATAGACAAACTGGAACCGACCGTCTGCGTCCGTAAAACGGGGTAGTACATGATTTTGAAGAAGCATCTGTATATAGGCCGACTCTCTCGGCGCATAGTTATAGGGACCGTATAGGATTGCCGGACGGAGCACGGTATAAGGAATTTCTCTTTCCGCACAGACCGCCGCAAGCTCCCGTTCTGCAGCCACCTTGCCCGCGATATAGGCCCCGGCTTCCCCCGCAAAGATTCTCTCTTCCAGAGGAGTGTCCTCGGTCTTTACAACGTCGGGATCTCTCTCGTATACATCCACCGTACTGATCAAAATATACTGCCCTATTTTTTCCGTCATATTTCTGACGGTATCCCGCACATCTCCGGGCGCATAAGCGCAAAAGTCGATCACCGCGTCCCAGTCTTTCTCACAGGCCGCCGTCCTCTCATGCCTGTCGCCCTGTATCTGCCTTACCCCGAAATCCGCCATGGAGTAGGTGCCCCGATTCCACACCGTGATATCATGCTCCTTTGCCGCCTCCATGACAAAGACTCTTCCGTAAAAATAGCTGCCTCCGATCACCAGAAGTTTCATCGATTATTTCAGCCTTTCTCCATACTTGCTCACACTCGCAAATACGCGCTTAGATAAAAGGATTATAGTAGCGGCTGCCGTCCCAGAAGGTCACCGTCAAATCCACGACCAGCACAAAAATCGCAAGCCCGATGGCGATCCAGTCGTTTCTGGTCAGTTTTCTCTGCATATACCAGGTGCGCTTCTTCTCCTTGCCAAACCCCCGCAGCTCCATGGCGTTACTGACTGTCTCGATCCTATTGATACTGGACATCACAAGAGGCAGTAGGATTGCCACGGAATTTTTCAGCCGGGTAAAAAACTTATCTTTGCCGGAGAGGTCGATTCCTCTTGCCTGCTGGGCCTGACTGATGTTTACATACTCACGCTGCACATCCGGGATATAGCGAAGCGCCAGACTTACCGCGTAACCTGCCCGGTAACTCACCCCGATCATAGCTAAGGATGCTGCAAATTCGCTGGGATCCGTACAGGCGATAAAGAGGAGCGCTACGGGCACCACGCAGATCACCTTCATGGTGATATTGAGATGGTAAAAAAGCTGTTGCGCCGTGATCGTATAGGGTCCCACAAGGGAGAAAAGAACTGTCCTGCTCTTATAGATCTCCACGCCGTACTCCGGCGAAAAGAGATACACAAAAAGATTATTTAAAAGCAAGATGAAAACTGCCAATGTGAGCACCACACTGATGTCCCGCACCTTGATCTGACTGATCTTAAAAACAACGATACTGATCCCCAGCATTCCGAAGAGAATCCTTGTATCAAAAGTCACCATGGAGGAGATGCTCCAGGCAAGGAAAAAGATCAGCTTCGTCGTGCCCGTCAGCGCGTGTACGGGGCTTGGCCGCTTGATATAGTTTAAGATTGCCGCTTTCGCCATAACGTTTCCTCCTACTGTCCTTTCGCCTTTCTGATTGACTCCTCATAGGCAATGAAGCCTTCCGTAAATTTCTGAGGTTCATCAATGCCGCACTGCATGCTCAGGGTGTAAAGGCTTGTCTCCTTCAGGCTCGCCTTCCGCACCAGCTCCGTATCGTTTAATACGCGAGCCGCCGTCGTATCCGCAAGGAGCCTTCCCTCCGAAAAGACAATGGCTCTCGGCGTATACTCGAGCATCAGGTGCATGTCGTGGGTGATCATCACTATGGTAAAGCCCTGCGCGTTCAGGGTCTTCAAAAACTCCATAATCTCCGTATAATGCCGGTAATCCTGTCCCGCCGTAGGTTCATCCATCAGAATGATCCTGGGGCGCTGCACTAAGATTCCCGCAATAGTCACCCGCTTCTTCTGACCGAAAGAAAGGGCCGACACGGGCCACTTCCGGAAGGGATAAAGTCCGCAGATCTTTAGGGTTTCCTCCACCCGCTCCCGTCTTTCGTCCGCGCTCATATCCCCGGAAAGAAGCGCCATTTCCACTTCATCCCAGATCAAGGGCTTTGATATCATCTGGTTGGGATTCTGCATCACATAGCCGATATTTTGTGCCCGCTCTTTTATGGTGTCCTCCGAAAGGTCTCTCCCCTCCAGCGAGATTTTTCCGGAAAGGAGTTTCTCAAAGCCGCAGATCAGCTTGGCAAGCGTGCTCTTTCCCGCACCGTTTCTTCCCACGATGCTGACCATCTCTCCCTCTCTGATGGAAAAGCTCACATCCTGCAGATTCATGATGTCAGGCGTGTAGCCGAAGCTCAGATTTTCTACCCGCAGAAGTTCCTTCTTCTCCTGCTCCTCCACCCGAAGCTTTCCTGTCTCCGCGTGCCAGGCGCGCACTTTCCCCTTCTGCTCCTCCGTCAGGGAAAGACTGTTTACGTGCTGGGGTGATAGCTCCTCGGTGACGGGTACACCTGCATAGCGCAGTGCCGTCAGATAGAGGGGCTCTCTGATCCCATGTTCCAAAAGCGCTTTCCCGGAGAGAAAATTCTTTGTGGGCATATCCGCCACGATCCTGCCCTCATCCATGAGCACGATCCGGTCTACACGCCGCCACAGCACATCCTCCAGACGGTGTTCGATAATGATGACCGCCGCTCCGGTGCGCTCCTGCACTTTGTCGATCAGCTCAATAGCGCTTCTTCCTGCCGCCGGATCCAGGTTTGCAAGCGGTTCGTCAAAGAGAAGCGCCTGCACCTCCTCGACCATAACGCCCGCCAGACTGACTCGCTGTTTCTGTCCGCCGGAGAGCTCATGTGGCGCGTACTGTAAATGGTGTTCGATATCCACCAGTCTGGCCGCCTCCGCCACCGTCTCCTTCATTTTCTCCTGTGGCACGCAGTCATTCTCCAACGCAAAGGCGATATCCTCCCCCACCGTCAGGCCGATAAACTGTCCGTCCGGATCCTGTAATACCGTACCCACCGTATGGCTCAGAGAAAAGATACTGCTCTCCTTGGCCTCCACACCGCCCACGAAAAGCTTTCCGGTGCTCTCTCCCGGATAGGCAAAGGGAATCAAACCGTTGATACAGTTGCCGACAGTGCTCTTGCCGCTGCCGGAAGCACCTGCGATCAACACCTTCTCACCCGGATAGATATCCAGATTAATGTGATGCAGAGTAGGGCTTGCCTGAGCCGAATACTGAAATCCATAGTCCTGAAATGAAATGATGGGATCTGCCATGTCCTTTTTCCTCACATACAAACAGATTCGAGGGAAGTCCCCCGAATCTGCTCCTGTCACCTCTTAATCTTCTTTCTCTAAGGAACCTTTCTTCACCACGGTCTTTGCGTAGCCGAGCAGCAGAAGCGTGCCCACAACGCCGGTCGTGATGATATTCGTCACGCCTGCCATGAGTCCCTGGGAAAAAAGCTTCTCGACGGGCTCCGCGTAGATCAGAATATCCAACACGGGCGCTACCAGTCCCCAGGCCAGAAGGTGTGCGATCACCTGTGCCACGTTGAAATGGATGAGCTTCTTCGTATCAATGCCCTCCTCCACGTTCAGCTTCATGGTCACAAGACCGATCACCAGTCCCACAAAGGCGGATGCAATGATCCAGCTCCACCATGGACCGTAGCTTGTCGCGTCGATCAGCGTATGTCCGATAAAGCCGATCAGTACGCCCGCTATGGGCCCGAACAGGGTAGCAAACACAGCCTCCACCGCATACTGTAAACTAATGTAAGTGTTAGGTACCGGCGTCGGGATCGAAACCTTGCCCAACACGAAGAATAATGCCGCGCCGATACCGATCGCAACGACGCTCTTTACCGATAATTTTTTCATTGGAATACCCTCCCTCACTGGTTTTTCGTAGTTTTAAAACTATCCTTATTATAAAACGAGCCCAGTCCACCTGTCAATATTTCCCGGTTTTCACCACAGTGACCGGCTCGATATCATGGTTCTGTAAAAAGCGTTCCGCTAATTCTTAAAACTGTGGATCGGTGCAGGTATCCGTCCTCCCCGGTTCACAAACGCCTCGCAGGAATAGCCGTTTACCGGCATCACCGGCGCATAACCGAACAGCCCGCCAAACTCGACCTTTTCTCCTACGCCTTTGCCGATGGCCGGAATCAAGCGCACCGCCGTAGTCTTCTGATTCACCATACCAATCGCCATCTCATCCGCGATGATTCCCGCGATCGTCGCATTCGGCGTATCACCCGGAATCGCGATCATATCAAGTCCGACGGAGCAGACGCAGGTCATGGCTTCCAGCTTTTCCAGAGTAAGCGCACCCGCCGTCACCGCGTCGATCATACCCTGATCCTCGCTTACGGGAATAAAAGCTCCGCTAAGGCCCCCTACATAGGAAGAGGCCATCACACCGCCTTTCTTCACCTGATCGTTTAAGAGCGCAAGAGCCGCCGTCGTACCGGGCGCGCCCGCATATTCCAGACCGATCTCACATAAAATATCCGCCACGCTGTCCCCAACCGCCGGAGTCGGCGCAAGGGACAGATCCACAATACCAAAAGGAATGTCCAACATTCTGGAGGCCTCTCTTGCCACAAGCTGTCCCACTCTGGTCACCTTGAAAGCAGTCTTCTTGATGGTTTCACAGAGCACCTCAAAATTCTCACCGCGCACTTTCTGTAATGCCGTCTTGACCACACCGGGTCCGCTTACTCCAACGTTTACCACAGCCTCCGCTTCCGTCACGCCGTGAAATGCGCCCGCCATAAAAGGATTGTCGTCCGGCGCGTTGCAGAAAACCACCAACTTCATACAATCGGCACTATCCTCGTCTTTGCTGATGAGCGCAGTCTCTTTGATGATATCTCCCATCAGACGCACTGCATCCATATTGATACCCGTTCTGGTGGAACCCAGATTCACGGAACTGCAAACCCGCTTCGTAGCGTGCAGCGCCTCCGGAATGGAGCGGATCAGCATCTCGTCCGCCGCCGTCATTCCCTTGGAGACAAGAGCGGAATAGCCGCCGATCAGATTGACACCCACGGTATCCGCTGCACGGTCCATGGTTTTAGCCAGCGTCACAAAATCCTCGCTGCTCCCGCAGGCCGCACCGCCCACAAGCGCTATCGGCGTAACGGAAATACGCTTGTTTACGATCGGTATGCCAAATTCTTTTTCAATCTCCTCACCTACCCTGACCAGATTCTCTGCAGTAGTGATGATCTTCTCATAAACCCGGTCGTTGACCTTTTGCAAGTCCCCGTCAATGCAATCTAAAAGGCTGATACCCAGAGTGATGGTCCGCACGTCAAGGTTTTCCTTGGCGATCATCTCGTTGGTCTCAGCCACTTCAAATAAATTTATCATGATTTTCCTCTCCCTTAGATAGAAAGCACCCTAAATCCGATGCATCTGATCGAATATCTCCTCTTTCTGGCACTTGATGACCACACCGATCTCCTCGCCGAGTTTTGCCAGCTCGTCTACGATCACCCCGAAATCCTTATCCGTCAGATTCGTATCCACTACCATCATCATGTTAAAAAAGCCCTGCACGATGGTCTGCGAGATATCCAGAATATTGATCTGATTGTCCGCAAGATAGGTGCAGACCTTTGCAATAATGCCGACCGCGTCTTTCCCGACCACCGTGATAATCGTCTTTTTCATATTTTCCTCCGTTTATTCAAATAGACCACGCCGCATGCTCAAGCAACGTGCTGTCTGAAAATATATCTATAACTTCACGTCATTCTCCAACTCGTTCGCAATGGATATCGTCTGTTGCAGTATCGTCTGAATAGAACCTATACTCTCCATATAACTCTTTGCCACATCGTTCGCCTCTTTGATCGAATTGGTGATCGCTTCCAGATGACTCACAATAGCCGACAGAGTCGTCTTGATCTCCGTAGCGGAATTGCTGCTGTCCTTTGCAAGCTTTCCCATCTCTGTGGCAACGACCGCAAATCCCCTCCCGGCTTCTCCGCTTCGTGCCGCCTCGATGGAAGCATTCAGTGCAAGAATATTGGAATGAGACGCGTTGCTGCTGATCTTATTTACCACATCTGCGGCACTGTTGACATCCTGCTCCACATCTGTCGTCATCTGGTTCATATCCGTCAGCATACTGAATAAGCTTTCAACGCCACTGACAACATCCTGAATGGATTTGTCAATATGCTGAATGGAACTCTGAAAATCTGAGGCAATTTCTTTGACCTTCTCCTTGCCCTCCACGGAATAAGAGCAGGCGATACAACCCACTACCTTCCCGTCGTCTTTGATCGGAATCAAATTTCCCTCGATCGGATAACCCAAGACCTCTTTCGACAGCCGGTTATGCCTCGCAACCCCTCTTGCAAGAACCTCATCAAGCATTCCGCTCGGATCATGAAACACGGAACCGACCTCCGTCTGCGGCGCAACGCCCGGAGGCAGCAAAAAGCCCACCACTACCTTGTCCATATCCATTACAGAAAGCATCACATCCCTGTCATATAACTTATTTATCACCTCAAGATGATCTACAAAAAACTGTAATTTTTCATTCATTGTGTAGATACCCTCCCAGACTGTATTTTCGCAACTCTTCTGTAAACAGAGCTTTTTCCCAATATTGATATAATTTTATCATAATGTCCTTTTCGTTGCAATGATATTTCTCCTACCTCACCTCAATGATCTCCGACACCTCACTTCGCTTCGCCACATACACCGGAAAATCATTTCCGTTATATTTCGTGTCGGACATGGTGACTTCCACCCGAACCGACTCGTAGGCAAGCTCCGGCAGATTGTTTTCCTTGCTCAGATGTCCCAGAACAACAGCCTGCATTCCGTCGTGAAGAAGCCTGCTTAAAAGCTTTCCCGCCGTCTCGTTTGACAGATGCCCCTTCTCACCCAGAATCCGTTTCTTTAAGTAGTAGGGATAGGGGCCAACCTGCAGCATATGTACGTCATGATTTGCCTCCAGATAGAGGATATCCAGATTTCGCAGACACTCCACCGTATAATCGTTGTAGCACCCCAGATCCGTGATGATCCCAATCCGTCTTCCATCATGGCTGACGCGGTAGGCCACCGGATCGGCGGCATCGTGAGAGGTGCGCATGGGGTAGAGAGCAATGTCTTTGATGATACAGCGCTCATCCGGAACGACGACCTGAAAGAGAGAGGGATCGATCTCTCCCAGAGAGGCAGTCTGCCGAATAGCCTCTATGGTACCCGCCGTAGCGTAAATAGGAATGCCGTACTTTCGGGAGAGCACTCCAAGACCGTTTATGTGGTCCGCGTGCTCGTGGGTAATACAGATACCGTCAATGTCCCTCATGGACAAGCCCAGCTCCCGAAGCCCTTCCTCAGTCCGTTTACCGCTGATGCCCACATCCATCAAAAGATGGGTAGCATCGCTTCCCACATAAACACAGTTTCCGCTGCTTCCGCTGGCAATACTGCATAGTCTCATAGTTATGTCAACCAATTCGTCCTCAGCGCTCATGCGGGGACGCTTCTTCCTTCTCTCTGTATTCTTCCGTTATGGTTTCCAATAAATCTCAATGTTATCGCCGCTTTTAATGTTCTCCATATACTGCGCGCCTCTGCCGTTTAAGTTGGTGACAATACCGCTTCCCTCAGGCTTTGACAGATCAAAATCAATATACTCGAATACATCTACAAAGACATAATCCTTCTTGCCGGACAGCTTAATCTGCTCACCGTTCACCGTTACGATAATGGACACGGGTACATGTTTGTTTAACATTTCTTCCCGTCGCTTATTCTCTTCCGCCTTGGCGCGGGCGGCTTCCTCTTCCTTTGCTTTCGCTTTGGCTTTCGCTTCCTCCTCGGCACGTTTAACGCCGGGGCCCATCACGATCCTTGCGCCCTTACGGGTATTTTCTTCATCGGCCGCATCTTCTGATGTCTTGGAAACAGGCGCATCCGTATCGGAAGAAGCGCCGGCTTCCTGCGCGCTCTCCGTCTTCCCTGCCGCCTGCTGCTCTGTCGTTTTTGATGCAAGCGCAGAGAAACCGGCCGTACCCGCAGGTCTGTCTTCCCGTACCCGCTCTTCCTCTTCCTTTGCCTGTTCGTAAACCTCCACGTCAGAGAGCTGCAGCTCCTCCATCGTCCAGATCACGGAGAAGTTCTCATACACCTTCGTATCCATATCGGCAAGCTTATTGTTTACGTAGATGTTCATATTCCAGTCAATGACCACATCCATAAATTCGGAAATCTGACGGACCGTGTAGTAACCTAAAATAGTAATCTCATCATTTTCCTGAATCTCGTAATACTCTGACTGCAGCTCCCCGTTCACGCTGGCAAATTTCGGCAGATCTACTTTCTTTTCGTTGACCTCCACCCACATCTTTGTCCCAAACTCAGGAAGTTCTCCCAGCATCATTTCCGCAGGTTCACCGGCGGTAGATTCCATCACTCTGATCTGGTCGTTTGCATGGATCAACGTGTAGATGTCCGCCTCGTTGCCGTTCACGGTAATCTGCGCCGCCTCTCCAAAATCGCCTCTGGCGATGCGCGGCTTTCCGTTCACCGTAAAGTTTAACTCCTTCCCTCGCTTGGGGAAGAGGCCGTCGCTTGCAAACTCCGCCTGCATGGCCGCGTCCACCACAGCCGCCTTGTTATTATCGTAAATCTTCACCCGCTGATCGTTGAAATAGACAAAAATGAAATTGTTGCTCTGCTCATAGTAGCTCAGACAAATACCGATGGGCGTCACCATCAGGGAATCTTTTCTGGCGTCCGCATCCAAAAATTCGATGCCCTGCATGACTTCCTCGCCTCTGACCGCCACACGTTCGCTCTGAATATCCAGCTTCTCCGCAAGCGCCTTCGTGTAGCCTGGGAGCTTTCCGCCGCCGCCCACCACAAACACTGCGCTGACGGACTTATCGCCGTTCAACTCCTTGATCTTAGCCGCCACCTGACTGGTCATATTCTCGATCACGTCAGCCGCCACATTCTCCACTGCCTCGGAAGTAATTGTCTGCGTCAGTCCCATGATATCCTTGTACTCAATCACTTCCTTTACGCCGGTCTCCCGCTTGATCTGCTCCGCCGTAGCAAAGTCAACCAGACAGTGCTTCGCGACCACCTCTGTGAGGGAATCCCCCGCAATGGGGATCATGCCGTAAGCAATGATGCTGCCGTCTCTGGTGACGGAGATATCCGATGTACCCGCGCCCACATCCACCAGAGCAATATTCAGCATACGGTACATCTCAGGAATGGCAACCTGAATCGCCGCAATAGGCTCCAGCGTCAGATTCACCACATCGAGACCTGCCACGCCAACCGCCTTGTAGAGTCCGTCTACCACATCTTCCGGCAGGAAAGTGGCGATCAGATCCGCTCCGATGGTCTTCGCCTTATGTCCCTCCAGATTCCCTATCGTGTAACCGTTCATATAATAGCGTACTACCGAATAACCGACACAGTAGAATTTCATGTCCATGTCGTTCTTTTCCAGAAATTCCTGATAGGCCCTCTCCACGCCCGTGGAATCCAGAGCGTAGATATCCTCTCCTGTGATCTCTCTGTCAGTCTCAAGTTCCTGATCCACCCTTATAGTCACCGTCTGCAGCACGCGACCCGCCGCCGCGATACAAACGTCCTTCAAAGGCCTGCCGAGGTATCCCTCAAGCTCGGCCTTGACCTCCTTAATGGTCTCGCCGACCTTATAGATATCATGAATCTGCCCGTCCAGCATGGCCCTTGTCTGATGTTCTCTGATGCTCTGTTTCACCACATGAAACTTACCGCCCGTGCGATAGCCCACCGTACCCACGATGCTTCTTGTCCCAATATCCAAGCCAAACACTAATTGTCCCGGAAATTTCTTTGCTTCTGCCACTGGTCTTCCCCCAATTCTTTCTCTATTTGTTTATAAACGCTCGAAAGCGCACCGTTGTTCTCGATCACAACATCACAATTCGCGAGAAAGGCTTCCTCTGCGAGCTGGCTTTTCAGGATAGCGTCAATCTTTTCATCCGTGTATCCTCTGTTCTTCTTCAGCCTGCGCCGCCTGATACTTTCTCCGGCGCGAATATACCATAACCCGTCCACGATCCCGACATAACCCTCTTCGATCAGAAGCGCCGCTTCAATAAACAGATAGTCTCTCTTTCCGCTTTTCCTTTCCTTCTCAATTTCCGAGAGGAGATATGCTTTCACCGCCGGGTGTACGATCGCATTTACCTTTTGCAAAAGCGTCTTGTCGCCAAAGATGACATCCGCCATTTTTCGCCTCTCAATCTCGCCCGCCGCATCCAGGATGTCCTCTCCCAGGAGGGCGATCAACGGCTCGTAACATACTCCGCCGGGCTCCTCCAGAGCCTTCGCCGCCAGATCTGCTTTGATTACGCGACAGTTATACTTTTCAGCAAGAAAGTCGAGTACCACCGATTTCCCTGCGCCCACGCCGCCTGTGATTCCTATAACTCTCATATCTTACTTTGCCTCGTACCAGTCTGAACCGGTATGCAGATCGATCTCCAGCCGTACGGAAAGTTCCGCCGCCTGCTGCATTTCCTCCATGAGGATACGGCGCACTGCCTCCTCCTCCGTCTTTTCCGTCTCAATCAGCAGTTCGTCGTGTACCTGCAGAATCAGACGGGATTTCAGGTTTTCCTGATACAGCCTCTCCCACACCCGGATCATGGCGATCTTCATGATATCCGCCGCCGTTCCCTGAATGGGTGAATTCATGGCTACCCGCTCCCCGAAGGAACGCTGCATAAAGTTATTGGAAAAAAGTTCCGGGATGGGTCGTCTGCGGCCATACATGGTCGTCACAAAGCCCTGCTTCTTGGCCTCCGCCACCATATTGTCCAGGAAGCGCTTCACTCCCGGATAAGTTTCAAAATACTGATCGATATAGTCAGCCGCCTCCTTCTTGGAAATGCTTAAGTCCTGACTTAAGCCGAAGGAACTGATGCCATAGACAATGCCGAAATTGACCGCCTTGGCATTTCGCCGCTGCAGATCCGTCACCTCGTCAAAAGGCGTGTGGAACACTTTGGAGGCTGTGATGCGGTGGATGTCCTCCTCCATCTGATAAGCCTCGATCAACTGCTTGTCGTCAGACATATGCGCCAGAATGCGCAGCTCGATCTGGGAGTAGTCCGCATCCATAAAAAGACATTCCTCTTTGGGAACAAACACCTTGCGGATGCTTCGTCCCAGTTCCATACGCATGGGGATATTCTGCAGATTTGGTTCTGTCGAACTGATCCGCCCCGTTGCGGTGATGGTCTGATTGAAAGTCGAATGGATCCTGCCATCCTCCGCAATACAGGCAAAAAGTCCTTCCGCGTAGGTGGACTTTAACTTGGCAAGCCCTCGGTACTCCAAAATATGCGAAACGATGGGGTAATCCGCAGAAAGCTTTTCCAGCACATCCGCCGCCGTGGAGTACCCTGTCTTTGTCTTTTTGCCGCCCTGAATCCCCATCTTTTCAAAGAGGATCTCCCCGAGCTGCTTGGGCGAATTGATATTGAACTCGCACCCCGCCTGCCGGTAGATCGCCTGCTCCAACTCGCCGATCCTGCCGGTCAGAGCCTCACCGTAAGCCTTGAGCTGCTCCGGCTGTACCAGAACGCCGATGCGTTCCATATCAAAGAGCACTCTGGTCAGAGGCATTTCAATCTCGTAAAACAGCTTCTCCATTCCCTGCTCGGAGAGCTTTTTTCTCAGGACAGGAGCCGCCGCAAGCGCCACATAGGCCTGATAGCACGCATACTGTGCAAAATCCTCCGGCGTTTTTTCATAGGCTTCGCTGTAGCTCCCCTTCCCGCAGACCTGTGCCCTGTCCGGAATGGTCAGAGAAAGCTGCTCCCCGGCAATGTCCTCAGGCTCGTAATCGTTTTTTAAGGGATTCAGCAGATAGGCCGCCACCAGAATATCAAAATACCGCCTATTCCGGTACGGGTGCATCACATCCCGACCGCCTGCCGCCGTCCGCCATCTGCACGCTCTGTCAGGCTCCTCTATCATGCCATACTGGCCTTTGAGGCCAAAGGTGTTTAGTTTACATAACTCATCTAAAAGCAACGCTGTCAGTCGTTCCCGCAGAAACGCCGCCGTCACTTTCTCCTGACAGGGCAGAAATACGATTTCTTCCTCTGAGAGTGCAAGCGCCACCCCCATGCAGCTCTCCGGCGTCCCGTCATCCAAAAAAGCGAAAAAACCGATCTCCTCACGCTCTCCACAGGCCGAAAACAGCGCCTCCGCCTCGGAAAAGTCCGTCACTGTACGAAAGTGCGATGCCTGTTCGTTCACCACCGCCACATCCCTTCCAAAACGAGAGAGCATATTCTTAAATTCTAACTGCTTACAGAGCACGTAAGCTTCCTCTGTGTAGAAATTCCCGATCTTCGCCTCGTCAAAAGAAAAGGCAATGGGAGCCTCCACATTGATGGTGGCAAGCACCTTGCTCAGATCCGCAAGTGCTCTGTTCTCGATCAGAGATTCCCTGACCGCCTTCTTAGTAATCTCCTCCACATGGTCGTAAATCGCTTCCAGAGAGCCGTAGGTCACCATCAGCTCCGTGGCCGTCTTCTCTCCCACCTTGGGTACACCGGGTATGTTGTCCGCCGTATCCCCCATCAGCGCTTTCAGATCAATGAACTGTGCAGGCGTCACCTGATAGGCTGCCTCCACATCCTTTGCATAATAGTCCTCTACCTCCGTGCGGCCGCCCTTCGTCTTGGGAATGCGGATGCGGATGTGATCGGTCGCGATCTGCAGAAGATCACGGTCCCCCGAAACCAGAGAGACCTCCATTCCTTCCTTCTCCGCACGTCTTGCAATGGTTCCAAGAATATCGTCCGCTTCCAGCCCTGCCTGCTCCACCACACAGATGCCCATGGCCAAAAGAAGTTCTTTCATCACGGGTACCTGCTCACGAAGCTCCGTCGGCATAGGTTTCCTGGTACCCTTGTAATCCTTGTAGATCTCGTGGCGAAAAGTAGGCGCGTGCACATCAAAAGCCACTGTCAGATAATCCGCCCGTTCCTCCTCCAAAATCTTAAACATGATATTCAAAAAACCATAGATCGCGTTGGTATGGAGGCCCTGCCCGTTCGTCAAGTCAGGCACACCGTAAAATGCTCTGTTTAATATGCTGTGACCATCTATCAAAACCAGTTTCTGTGCCATTTATATCTACATCCTCACTTGTTTTCCATCTTCATTCCGATCGTGCTCACATGGATACGATGACCACTGCCGCCACGATCGCCGCCGCCACTGCAAGCTCCAGCCCGAACAGAACGCGCCTCAGGATCCGATTGACCCGTATCCTGTCGTCCGCGCTTTCCAGCGTCTCCAAAAGTGCCTCCTGCAGGTTAAAATTATTCCCCTGTTCAAGCTGCTCCAATCCCTCCGCTACCAGAAATTGAATGGACAGCTCCTCCTTGCACTCAGGGCACTCCTCGATATGTTCCACAAATTCCGCCAAATCATACCCGTCCAATTCGCCGTTCAGAAAGGAGGGTATCATTTTCTCCGCTTCTTTACAGTTCATATCCGCCATGCCTTTCCCGATATGTTTCCGACTCTGCTCATACGCAAATATTATATACCAATACAGGGATGTTTGCAAAGTAAAAACTTGAGAAAGGAAGCGGAAAACTCGGTAAAAAGTATTATAAGAAACCCGGGAGTTCTCCTCCCGGGTTCTATATGCTCACTCTTCTCTTTTTCTCATATTACAAGATTCTACTGCGCAGGCATCTCAGCAGGCGTTGTTTCCGGCTCTGCAGGCGGTTCCGGCACAATGGCCGTCGCTATGCCCTTTTTATTTACCTCGTAGTTCACGCCATCCACCGTTACGGTTACATTGCGCTGCAGCGCGCCTGTCGCAGGATCATAATAATAGACATTGCCGTCGGGTCTGGTCACCAGCCCCCGCATCATCACTGCATTCTCGTCAAAATAGTAATCCTCGCCCTGAATCGTCACATCCTCCCGCAGAGCGTGACCGTCTTTTGTGGCAAGAAAATATCTGCCCGTCTCATCCTCAAACCAACAGCCTTTCTGCACGAAGCCGCTCTCGTCAAGATGGTATTTTCTGTCCTCCCAGCTCACCCAACAGTTTCGCTGCATCCGATAACCCGCATAGAACACGGTCTGATCCCCCCGCTTTGCAAAACCGTCCGCCACGATGATGGAGGAATAATCTTTAAACTGATAATTCATATCCACTCTCGTGGGAATTCCCGCGACACTGCCGTGGGAGGTATTCTGCCAGAAGGAAGCGCCGTCATATTCCAGTGCGTCCGCATACTGTGCCACCCACTTGTCATAGCCGATGTTGCCGATCTTGTCGCGGAACATATTCCGGCTGGAATAGACCACCGGATAGTAACCGTTCGCCTCAATGATGGAACAGAACGCATTGATCAGAGCGTGCAGCTGTTCCTGAGACATGCTTTTATGACAGGGAGCTTCCACATCGTAAACCACCGGATAGCTTACCGTGTAATTGCCGATCCATTGAAGCAGCTGATTCGCTTCGTTCTGCGCCTGCTCCACCGTGGAGGCATAGGAATATAAATAGACTCCCGTGCGCAGTCCCGCAGCGTTTGCACCATTCATATTGGCATCAAAATAGGGGTCGATACCGGAGTTTGTGCTGCCGGCCTTTACAAACACAAAGGAAATACCCGAGGATGGCACCTGACTCCAGTCGATGCCGAGATTGTGTTTAGAAACGTCAATGCCTCTGGCAATTGAGCTGCCGGCACCGATCGCCTGCGCCTGTACCGCAGGTGTGAGGGCAAGCGTCACCGCAAGTCCCATTGCAAGGAGACTTTTCGCACCCCTTACTTTTTTATGTAAGACTCCTGCCCTTGCTTTTCGCTTTATCATTTGTACTTTACATCCGACGATATGGCCGGACCGTTCCCTTTCGTATTTTCTGTTCGTTCTCTTTTGCAGAGATTGTCCCGCAGTATGACTTTGTAACATTTCTATTACAAATTATTATGAAATATTACAATTTGTCACATTTTGTAACAATCTTTTTCCACTATACCATGTTTTTCTCACATTGTATAGATTTTTTTGAAAAAACGGAACGGTAAAATCTGGAAGATATCATTCGTTTGGCCGGTAATAAAACCGCCCCCACAGCTCCTCCGTCCGAATCGCGTTGACAAAGGCAGCGTCATCCGCCTCCTTTACCGCAGCGATCACCTCCTTGCTCTCCTGCCTTGAAACCACGGAATAGACGACTTTTCTCTTCTCATGCCCGTAGGAACCCTCTCCGCTTAAGATCGTAGCGCCATGCATGCTGACTGTGTTGATTGCCGTGCACACCTTGTCTGCCTTGTTGGTCACGATAAAGAGCGTCTGTTTCTGGTAACGCTTGTAGAGCATGTGCAGGACCTGAGTGGAGGTGTACTGATAGATGATCGAGTAGAGAGCCTTATCGAAGCCGAATAAGAGGCCTGCTATCATGATGATCACCACGTTGAAGGCAAGAACGAAATTCCAGGCATCCACACCCTTTTTTTCCGACAGATAGATGGAGATAAAGTCCGTGCCGCCAGTGGTGGCATTCATGGCCAGGCACTGGCTGATTGCAAAGCCCCCTATGATACCGCCGAAGATACTGATCAAAAGAGTGTCGTAGGTCACCGCAATATCGGGGATCACATCCGTCATGATACTTGTCACGAGAATGGAAAGGCAGGAATATAGCGTAAACTTCTTGCCGATAAAGCGAAACCCAATATAGACCGGCACCGCATTCAGCAGGAGATTCACCGGCGTATACGGAACCTGTATGCCTAAGAAAATCCTGCATACGCTCTGGATCAAAATCGTCAGCCCCGTGGCGCCGCCGGGATAAAGTCCCCCGGTACTTACAAAAGTCTTGATATTGACCGCAAGCAGCGCCGACGCCGCACAGATCACAATAATCCTCCTGCCGTCCTTTTTCAGATCAAATGTCATAGCGCATTCCCCCATCCATAACTTTTTCAATAATACAGAATCTAGGCTTCCCGCACATACCACTCCAAATCCTTCGCGGAGATGACACGATAATTATTCTCTCCCTCTCCCGTGCGAAGTATCACACGGTCGATTCCCGCCTGAATGATCTGCCGTGCGCAGAGCGGGCAGGGTTTCGCCTCGTGCAGGGAACAATCATCCGGATTGATGCTTGTCAGATACAGATCAGCCCCCAAAGTCTGCTCCCTTGAACAGTTTAAAAGGGCGTTTGCCTCCGCATGGATCGCTCTGCACATGGCGTACCCCTCGCCCTGATGCATATTCCGTTTGATGCGCGGGCATTCCCCGATATCGCAGCAATTCTCAAATCCTCTGGGCGAACCGTTATAACCGGTGGAGAGGACTACATCGTTTTTGACGACCACCGCACCGTATTTTCTCTTTAAGCAAGTGCTTCTGTAAGCAAAAACCTCCGCGCAGTTTAAGTAGGTGTCTTCCTTGGATATTCTTTTGTTTCCTGATGGTTTGACCATGGCGCGCCTCCAATCCATTGTCTCTTGTCTGTTCTTATCAGTATAGCAGACGCGGGACGCTCTTTCAATGAAGAAGGGCTCGTAATTCTGCTTTTATTATTCATTCTTTTTACTTTTACCCTATTTTTCACGAAATATTGTACTGTATCAAAAAACAATAAAAACTGATCATCTTATGATCAGAGAAAAGAGGCTGATATGGAACTTGGCGATCTTCTGACCATGCTGCGAAAAGAAAAAGGCTTACTGCAAAAGGATGTGGCAATCTATCTGAATCTGACTGTCGCAACCGTCTCAAATTACGAAAAAAAAGTCCGCATGCCCGATCTCGAAACTCTGGTCAGGCTTGCAGACCTTTACGACGTCTCCACCGACTATCTTCTTCAAAGGACTCGCTGCCGTACAAGCATCCGCACACTTGGCAGACGATTATCGGCAGACTTCACCGTGGGCGATCTGATCGACACAACGCTGCATCTGGATCGAAACAGCATCCGTTTTCTTCTTGAGTGCTGCGATCTGCTGCGACAGCGCGGCCGTATAAATGACATGAAATAAGCGCCGCTCTACGGACATGTCGGCGCTTGATCATGCTCACTGAACCCCAAAAACAGGGTTTATTAAAATCGCTCTTTTTTCGGTCTCAGCATTCTATTTCTCCGGCTTAAATGCCGAAATCTCTGTCTTTAATCCGGCCATATTACAATGAGAAAATTAATCAAAAGTCAGTATAAAGATGTTCAAACATAATACTGCGCCTGCGCCTCCCACATTCTGCTGTAAACGCCTCCCGCATCCGCCACAAGCTTCTCATGCGTTCCGTTCTGGACGATCTGTCCTTCATCAAACACAACGATCTCATCGCAAAAGCGGCAGCTGCTCATCCGATGTGATATAAACACTGCGGTCTTCTCCGCCACCATATCATTAAAGCGTGTATATATATCCTGTTCGGCAATCGGGTCCAGCGCGCTTGTCGGCTCATCCAGTATCACCATAGGGGCGTCGCGGTACAGCGCTCTGGCAAGCGCGATCTTCTGCTTTTCACCGCCTGATATTTCAATCCCTTCCTCATCCCCATCCTGCTGATCCTTTAAGAGTTTCGTATCAATTCCGCTCTGCATGTTTTTGACTCTCTCATAGATGCCGGCATCCTGAAGACTCTTTATCACCTTGTCCCTGTCAAATTCAGGGCCTGCTGCCACGTTTTCCGCTAGCGAGAAGGAAAAGATCTTGTAATCCTGAAACACGATGGAAAAGAGCCGGATATATTCGTTATAATCATATTTGCGAATGTCAATTCCGTTTAAAAGGATCTCTCCCTCCGTAGGATCGTACAGCCTGCACAGAAGTTTGATGAAGGTTGTCTTACCGGCTCCGTTTGCGCCTACGATCGCTAATTTCCGACCCATTTTCAACTGAAAGGACACATTTTTTAAGACCAGCCTGTCATTGTTGGGATAATGAAAGCTCACATTTCGAAACTCCAGCTCGTACTCGTTATCAAACCGTTTTTCCACGGGAAGCGTCCCGTCATACTTTTCGTTTTTGACCTCCATCAGCTCATTATAGCTTTCCAGATAAATATTCTGTGTATTGATTCTGATAATATGTGAGAACACAACACTGACCTGCGTCTGCAGCAGTGTGATCGCACTGATATATTTTGTCACCTCACCGATGGTTATCATGCCGTAAATAGCCTTGATACCCACATAGGAATATACCGCCACAATAAATATATTGTGTGCAAGATATGCCCACGCTCCGATCTTCGCACTGTCTCTGATCATCTGCTTCTGCGCATTCTCAATATTATATCGGGCTTCCATACCCTTTCTCTGAATCACATCAAACATTTTAAAGATACGGATATCCTTACCCATGGAATAGTTATTGATCAAGTAAAAGAAAAACCAGTAAATCCTTTTCTGTTTCACTTCAATCTGATCGCAATCGTAACGCATCTGCCCTTGCTTTGCCTCACATTTACTCCCGATATAAATACTGGCCGCCAGCAGACTGAGCAGCAGTACATAGCTGAGCGGAGATGCAAAAAAGCCATACACTGCGCCTTCCCCATGATAAGGCGTGACAAGAAACAGCCCTGCCATCGTAACAACCGCTCCGATGCAGGAAAGCACCGCGCCGAACAGATCCAATGTAGCCAATAAATATTCACCCATTCCCCCCATCTTATCCGTATTACCGTCCGCCTGCGCGATTAGTTCCAAGGTACTGTTTCTTTCCAGAATATCATAGTCCATACGCATCGCCTTAGATCCGATATCCCGATTCTTTCGATGGGACACTAACTGCCAGTTCATTTGCAGAAGCTGCATCGCGGCACAGCGGATCAATTCCATCAACAAACGGCCGCCCACCATAATCGCCGCAACCATCAGAATCTTTTCTTTGTCCGCTCTGTTCACCAGCATATCCACAATCTGCGCACCAAGGATCATATACAGAAACGGCATAGCCCGCTCCATAAACGTAAAGACGACAGCGATAGGAATATAAGAAGGGCAAAGCTTGTGTATCGTTCCAATATTCTTCTTAAAACACTGAAAAAAGGGAAGTCTTTTCATTTGATCATCCGCATTATTATTCTTCATGGTTCTCAACTTCTCCTTCCTTATAGTATTGACTCTGCACCTCAAAAATCTCCGCATACTTTCCCTTCTTTTCCATCAGTTCATCATGCGTCCCCGTTTCCACGATCCTGCCGTCTTCCAGGAAAAGAATCTTATCACAGAACTTTGTACTCGCAAGTCTGTGAGAGATAAACAGCGCTGATTTGCCCCGGGTTGCCGTTTGATACTCCTCGTACATATTGCTTTCTGCGATCGGGTCCAGTGCGGCTGTCGGTTCGTCAAGCACCAGCATGGGTGCATCCTTATACAGGCATCTGGCAAGCATGAGCTTTTGCATCATACCGCCCGACAGCTGAATCCCATCGGGGTCAAAATCCTGAGTTAAGTTTGTCAGTTCCTTCCGATCGAGAACCGCAACATCCTTCCACAGACCGGCACGGAGCAGGCATTCACGAACTCTCTCCAAATCCGTTTCTTCCTCCACACGACCCGACACGTTGCCGGCAATGGAGACCGGTATCATATTGATATCCTGAAAAATAACAGCCAAAAGCTCATGGTACTCGTCCAGATTTAACGTCTCAATGGAATGACCACCGATCAGGATCTCTCCGCCTGTTGGATGATAGAATCCGCAAAGCAGCTTGATCAGGGTAGTCTTCCCTGCTCCGTTGTTTCCCACAAGCGCTATCTTCTCCCCCGGCTGAATGACAAAGGATACATCTTTCAAAATCTCCTCTCCGTCCTCCTCATAACGGAAAGAAACGTTTCTAAATTCAATCTCCGGAAACTGTTTATACCACGCAGCGGGAATTGACATTCCTTCTTCCCGCAGGAATCGATTCGGGTAATCCATCATCTTGCGATATTCACATATCATCTGATTTCCCTCCAGCAGATAACTGATATGATAGCGCATGTTCCCGAACCATTCGGCAAGCCCTGCGACCACGCCGAGTCCCAACGTAAATTCCGCTATACTTAAAGAGCCGTTCAACACTCCCGTGATCAGGATCCCATATGCCAGAATATCCCTTGCCGCCACAAAAAGGGCGTCGGAAACGCTTACCGCATACTTGCGCCTGCACTGCCCTGCCGTCAGCGCCATGTTCTTGACTTCCAGTCTGTCAAACCCCGCACGGAACCAGTCCGCCATATTGTAGATGCGAATATCCTTGCCGTTCTCCACGGATGTGGTCTGCTGCTTCAGATAAAAAAACCTGCCCCATATCCTGTACTGTTCTTCCATGTTTTTGGCTCTGTATTTACGGGAGCGGGCCTCCAGCAGCGAGCTTACTACGGACATGGCCACAATAACCACCATGATCCGCCAGTCAAAAAACGATATTGTCATGGAATACAAAAAGACTCCTATGATCGTGGCAGCGATGAGCGGACAATTGATGTACATCAGGCTGACACCCTGCCTGTACATATTGACGGCATGAGTAGCCCGGGTTAAAAGACGCTGCTGTGCGGGAGACTCCACATTGTCATAGTCCGCATGCAGGCTTTTTCTCACCAGTTTCATCAAAAATTCTCTGTTTTGGGCGGTCTCATAATAATGATCACTCCACATCTTGACATACTGGTCCCCGATCTGACAAAACAGATAGACGGCCAGCATGACGGCCATAACCATCAGATAATGACCCAGCTTACCCTTTTCGGTAATGCTTGCAACGGCCGCGGCAAGTGTCAGCGTACCGACCACACGTCCCACAAGATAAAAAAACACCGTGCCATATACCCCCAATCTCATTGCGGGTTTTACGTCATACAAAGTCTTATATATGTACCGCACGTTGCTGAACAATGAATACTCTTTTTCTTTCATGCACACACCTCTTCACTCCGGCTCTTCACTCGCTGAGGATCTTGTATAACCGGAAAAATTCCCCTTCCTTTTTCAGTCATTTTCTCCATACTTATTTTACCACGTATCAATGAAATAAAAAAAATCGTGCACGAATTGCTGTTTTTCGTACACGATTGCGGTTTCCGGCGCGGGAGCTGTCACAGTGGCAGCATGATCTCGGTGGAAAACACTCCCGGCTCATTGGCCCGCCTGATATATCCGTTATATTTTTCCACAACAAGGTCAATGCGCTTCAGACCATGTCCATGATCACCGCGTTTGTTCGATATATACTCCGCATCAAGCTTCCTGATCACTTCGCCGGTGGAGTTGGTAACGGTAATATAAAGCTGTTGTTTCCGGATACATAAATAAATGCGCAGGAATCGCTCTGCATCCTCCGGCATTTTTCTGCAGGACTCAACCGCATTATCGATCAGATTCCCTATGATGACACACAGGTCAATATCCTCAATCGCCAGATTCTCCCCGATTTCCGCCTTACAGTTAATGCGGATCTTCTCCTTTTCGGCAATGCTCAGCTTACTGTTCAATATGGCATCCAGACTGATATTGCCTGTGGTGTATTTCACCTTGATCCCGTCAAGATCTCCCTCAAGTTCATTCAGATACTTTTCCGCTTCTTCAATCTGTCCCATGGCAAGGTGCGCCTTGAGCTTCTGAAGATGATTGTGGTAATCGTGACGCCAGCCTCGCATCGTCATATAAATCTCATTCACTTCCTCAACTTGTCTGGACATCACCGCAACCTGATAATTCAGATATTTTCTGTCGCCAAAACGAAACATCCTGTGCCCCCTGATTCTGCCTTGTTCCTTCCTAATCATTATTTGAAAAAGTATTTCATGAACGCATCATTCAGCGGTCCGTACGCGCCGCGGCTGACCGGTATTGTTTCTCCGTTTTCAAGGATGCATTCCTCACGTGTAATCTTATTGACATATTCCAGATTCACAACAATCGACCGGTTCGCCATAACAAATCTCGCGGGATCCAATTTGTCCATCATCTCCTTTAGACTGCCCTTCCACTCATAAGCCTGATCCGTTGTCCGCATTTGCAGATAATGTCCATCCACTTTTATCAGTACGATTTCGTTTCTTGAAAGCCTCAGGTTCTCACCCTGATACTTGATCATGAGATAATCCTCCCTGCCGCTTCCGAGTTTTTCCATACACGCATCTAAAGCTTTCGCCAACTTGCTCTCCTCTACGGGTTTTATGAGGTATCTGACCGCACCTATTTCATATCCTTCAAACACATACTCTGCATTCCCGGTAAGAAACACGATCTGCACATTCCGGTCAAATTTTCTGATCTCATGCGCCAGTTCCATCCCGTTCATATCTTTCATACAGACATCAAGAAAAATGATATCAAATATATTCTGCCCGTCATACTTAAACAGATATTCCTCTGCATTCTCAATAAATGTGGTGATGACCCGGATATTCCTTTCATTCCCCCACGCTTCGATCATGTTCCCATAATAATCATGCAGTTCTGTCTCATCCTCTACGATCGCCACTTTGACTAACATCTTTTCCTCATTTCCACGCTGTTCCTGCAAATTTATTTGATTATATCACTTCAATTCTCCATTTACCATAAAAATCAAGCTTCTTCCATCCTGACTTTCTATACTTTACAACCGATCGGGCACTCTAAACGTTACATGCAGCACGTTCAAATTGCTTTACATTTGGTGAGCAGGGAATTACAATGAATTCATCTAAGGTGAGACTATGACAACTGGAGAAAAATTAACATTACTTCGAAAGGAAAAAAATATAACGCAGGAACAGCTGGCCGAAATCCTGAATGTTTCCCGCCAATCTGTTTCCAGATGGGAACAAGATGCCGCTTTTCCGGAAACGGACAAACTGATTCTGCTGAGCAGATTATTTGCGTGCAGCATCGATTTTTTGCTGAGCAATAATCGTTATGAAGAGGACAGCCAACCGTCTCCCTCCGTTACGGATTGCTGCAGATTCATCCGTGAATGCGGATACTTTTTTCTGGCAACATCAGTTGATGATCAGCCCCGGCTAAGGCCGTTCGGAATGATCCATTCCAACGACCGCGCTCTGTTTATGGCTACAGACAAACGGAAAAACGTATATTCCGAATTGATCAGTAATCCCCAGATAGCGATCGGAGCTTATAATCTGCATACAGAAAAATGGATCCGCATAAGTGCAAAAGCCATACCGGAAAATTCTATCCATATTAAGGAGGATATGATGAATACCTATCCTTCCTTAAAACAAAAGTATCAAAATGAGGCGGAACTGTTTCTTGCCATCTTCAAATTACAGATCAACGACATCAGTATCACATGAACAGAAAAGGAGAAAAGAAAAATGGAAAAACTGACTCTTGAAACAAAAGGCCTTATGGAGGAACGTTTCGGACATGACTGCATCGTCGCTCTGGCAACTATGGATGCCGATACGCCATGGGTCCGGTATGTAAATGCTTTTTATGAGGACGGCGCATTTTATGTGATCACTTATGCGCTCTCCAATAAAATGAATCATATCGCCCAAAATCCTAACGCAGCAATTGCCGGCGACTGGTTTACCGCGCACGGAAAAGGAAGCAATCTTGGTTATGTCGGCAAACCTGAAAATAAAGACCTCATTGAAAAGCTGAAAAAGGCATTTTCCGCCTGGATTGATAATGGTCACACCAATTTTGAGGACGAGAACACCTGTATTCTCCGCGTTCAGCTTACGGACGGCGTTCTCTTTTCTCATGGAACCAGGTATGATATTGATTTTACCGATTAATATCACTCCGTCATCGGTGCATTCTTTAGAATAAACGCGATCAGTTTACTTGCCGAATCTCTTGCAAAAGGAAAAACTCTGTTGAAATACTTATAGTATATCAATAAAGACCAATAAACTTCATAGCCGCCTTTATCATACTCTTCTTCGGTCGGGAAATAGGACAGGCATCCGTTGGTATATCCGTTTACATAGAAGAACGGATTATTCAACTTTTCCATTGATTCAAGAGCGAATTCTACCATTAACTCATATGGAACCCCGCAAATGCACCATTCCCCGATTGTAAAATATTGAACTTCTACTGTTTCCTCCTGCCTATACACCCCTGCGCTATGGAGTCGCTTTATTTCCTCTAACCATGCTGTCCCATCTATACCGCAATACGTCTTTGCTTCTTCAGCTATTTTATCTGCCACTGTAAGAGACGGTACAGTGGCAGATAAGAGTATCTCTTTCGAATACATCGTAATAGGCAGCGTATCCTTCATTTCGATTGATGCGATCCGCTGCGACAATTTTTCATAAACAGCTGCTGCCATATCTTCTAACGCTGTATTCGATCTGACATACTGTGAACCCCGTGCATCTACTGGTGTTTCCATAGAATCAAAATATTTAGGCGCTATATTGCCTGCCGAGCCCTGAATGACCATTATCGGACAGCCATATTTTCCCCGCAGGAGATCTCTTATACTTCCGAAATAGTCCGGCGATATGAAATAGTTGTCCCGCTTCAAAACATTGCAATGAGCTGTTACCCGAAGCAAGAGCAGTTTTGTTTCATTTTTTTCTAAATCATCTGCTTTTAATATACCGGCTCTCTTATCTAGACTTATATTATCTTCCCGTCTGTTCACTCCAATGTCAACCTCTGCATTATCCCACCCGACTGAAACCGGATGCATATCAGATGCTGCATTTTGGACCGCTATCAATACATTTCTGCATACCATTTCAAAGTATTCTTTCGAATCATCCGGATCCGGTGCCGAATGGCAGTGTGAAAAGCATAACATTACTTGATCACACGAAATTTCCAACAAATTGCCCACTTTATTTCGCAATGTATCAGCCAATTCCTTCTTAAATCCGATGCTGTCAATTGTAATTAAGCAATATTGCTTTTCACTTTCCCATATGGATACCTGCGCAAGCAACGGTTTCAATATCCCTCTGGATGTATTGTCCTCTCTGTTAAATCCGACCATCAGCAGCGGAATATCGGGTGTTATATCTGTTTCTGCATACCCCAGCTTTATCATCGAAACTTCCTCCCAGTTTATTTTCACACTTCCATCAATTTCTGTTTTTCCTGTTCATTCCTGCTTTTTCCAGCCGTACGAACTTGTTTTCCGGTTGTAACCGATCTTGCGGTAAAAATCATTGCCTCCACCGGTCATACATTCGGCGCCCAGTTCCTTCATTCTGTGATAATGCAGGGAAAGCGCCGCAGCTGCCAGTCCCTTATGGCGATACTCCGGAATGGTACAAAGCGGCTCCATATACGCAAGCTTCGTTTCCCCAACCCACCACATCCCTGAAAAGCAGACATATTCATCCTTTTCGTTTGCAATGATCACATTATACTCATAGGTTGAGTGGGGCGGCGGCGCCATGACATCACTGATAACACCCTGCCATGATTTTTGCGGATTCCAATCTGTTCCGGGGTCTTCTGCCTCCCAATTCTCAAAAGGCCCCTTGTCCTCATGGTCAAATCCTTTCCACATGCAGATCGCAAGCTTTACCGGATCCACATGATCGGGCTCTACGAAATGAAATCCCTCCGGCAGCGGGTAATCTAACGCACTTGTTCCGAAATCGATCACCCAGTTTTCATTGACAAAACTCTGTCTGTACCCTCTCTTTGCGGCAGCCTCCATTAAGGCTTTTTGCTGCGGATTGAAAAGCAGCGCCTTTTCTTTATCAGTTCCCCGCATATAGGTTTCGGCATATTCTATCATTTCATCCGCCAATTCCTCATATCCGTGACGCAGACAAAAATGCACCTCCGTACAGGGATCTTCATAGAACACAAAGCCTACTGCCCTGTCCCCGTCAAACCAGAGTCTGTTCAGATAAAGATAACGTTTGTCCAACCATGTTGATGTGATCGCATACTCAAAAAACGGGGCCTCCACTTCGTTTGCCTCTATTCCTTTTTCTGCATAGTTTTCCACCAGCAGCTCCCATACAATATCATTATCCGTCAGCAATTGAAACTGTTTTGTTGTAATTTGTTTCATACTCCCTGTCCCGCCTTTCCGTGTTTGCCCCTATTTTAACAAAGGATGAACAAAGGTAACAGTAGCGAGAATCGTTATAAATAAAGTTACCACTGAAAAGACGCCCGCCATTTTCATGGCAAGCGTCTCTCCATTATCCGTATATGATCTTTTTAATGGTACTATCAGCCAGACGATACTGCTTCGCTAACGTATCGATGGAGGAGCCTTGTTGATACAGTCTTTTGATCTCCTCATTCCGTTCCCGATAAAAAGTACGTGAGCCGCTGTCGGTTCCCCAGCCCTTTTTTGTTGACGATCTCGGAATATAAAGTATCTCTCCATCAAGATAAGTCTGAAGCTCTTTTAATAACCGTTCCGGCAATACTTCTGCTGCATTTATATATTTCATCTCTGCCACTCCTTATTTACGTTTTTCATAAATAAGTGCAGAAACAGCAGAACATACAGTATGATCCGCCCATACAGACTGCTATATGCCTGCTATTCTGCATGGGCAAAAAAGCATTGGTCTCCGTTTTTGAACAGTGCCCGCAGCTTTCGTCTCATAGACTTCCCTCCCTTCTATGTTGACTTTGTTTTGTAACTATATCTGTCTTAGCTAAACTTTGCGGTATCTGTTGATCCTATCATCTGCGATCACGCCGTCAAAATTCATACCAAAGCCAAAATCATAAATATGTCCCTCTTCGTCCTGATAGCATACCATATCAAACGCGACATCTTCCTTCTGCTTTTCTACAGTCTCCATATCGGCCGGCATCTGTATGGGAAGCAGACCCTCCGGCGTAAATCTTCCGGTAATGACATCCAGTACCGCCTGCGGACTTACGCCATATTCCACAAGAAGCGCATCTGTGCAGGGCTCCAATTCAGCCATCACCGGCGGATTTTTTAAAGTCACGATTGTGACCACTGGTTTCTCTCCCATCCTTTTTCTCATCTCTTCCACCAGATCCAGGTCCGCTTCGTTGGCAGCGCTGTTCCATTTATCCCGGTAACCGCGGTCTGTAGATTCCTCCAGCGGATCACCGCCTGCCAGACTGTGCTGTCTCGCGCTCACAGCCTGATAAGGTCTGTACTGCAAAGTGAGGGGCACATAGCCGTTTCCACCGGCCTTCCGATCTTCCGGATCATAACCGCAGGATATCGGCGACTCTATGAAGCACAGCGCTGCATCTGCTTCCTCTGGCGTATCCACCACCTTGAAATATTCCGAAGCCGCTCTTTTTCCGGCAGGGATCACTGTACGGTCACCCGTTGGCGTACTCACAAAGCTCATATGGGACTTAATAAATCTGTCCGGTATGTAAACTTTGATCCCTTCTTTCAAAGGGAGCACCTTCTTTTTGTTTTTCAAAAGCGTTACCGATCTCAACTGCGACCGGTATCCTTTTTCCACAAAAGTCTGACACCCTACGGTATTCAGGGATTCGTCCAGATTCAGATAAGGATTCTCAAACAGTCCCGTCCGAAATATATTTAAGAGAAGCCGGTATGCAGACCGCCTGAATCGGGCATCTGCTGCCTCCCCGCCATATTTCTCACAGAGCATCCGGTAAGCCTCCATCACCGGGACTGCATCATTGTTCCCGCCAAACTGGTCCACTCCCGCTTCCAATACCTTACAGTGCCGCTCTGCTTCCGTCAGGTTCTCCACACCCCAGCATTTTCCTGCAAAAGCTTCCTCCACCGCTCCTGCCTGATGCGTGATGCCCCAATCCGTGCAGACAACACCCTCGTAACCGAGTTCTTCCCGAAGCAGATCCTGAATCAGATATTTGCTGTAGGAATTACCGACGTTTTCTCCATATTTTTGATCCAGATCGTACGAGATCGTATAATACGGCATTACTGCGCTGGCCTTGCCCGTCTTTCCATTCAGGGAAAAAGCGCCTTCTGTAAATGGCCTTAAATGCTCCTTCTCATTCCCGCCCGGATAAACCGCATACTTTCCATAGGCGTAATGGGCATCTCTCCCGCCCTCGCACGGACCACCGCCCGGAAAATGCTTTACCATCGTGTTGACACTGTCTTTTCCCCAACCTGTCTCGCTGTCCTGCGTAGTCTGAAAACCATCACAGTAGGCTCTCGTCATGTCGATCGTCATCTGTGTATGCTCTCCGAACGTATCCGCAAACCGCATCCACCTCGGCTCCGTTGCCAGATCGATCTGCGGGGACAACGCCGTAGTGATTCCCAATGCACGGTATTCTGCGGAAGCAATTTCTCCAAATTCCCTGACTTGCGCAGGGTCAAAGGCGGCAGACAGTCCAATGCCGTTTGCCCATTTGGAGATCGGTTCTCCGGTCACTCCCTTGTATTCCGCCGTGGAATCTATACCATGCCGCGGATCTGAACTGTTGTTTACCGGAATACCAAAGCCGATATTTTCAGCCAGCACCTGCAGCTTATTGTTCCAACGGACTGCCGTCTCCGTACTCTCCAAGCCCGTGATCAGCACATGGCGCACCTTATCTTTTTCGATAAACTTTTTCTGCTGATCCGTCAGTTCCCATGGTTCTGCCCCGCTTTCCTTATAGCTTTTACCGCCATAGGTTCCGCCGTACGCATCTTCCGCCGGAATCTTCTGATGGGAACTGTACAGCATCAGACCGGCAATATCCTCTATGGAGATTCTTGCCGCGAGATCCTTTGCCCGCTCCTCATAGGATAGTCTCCAATCCTCATAAGGCGCCAGTTCACCGGTTCCGAGAAAGTCCTTAAATGCATATCCATCTATCGTCAGGATACTGACTTTGCTGTCTGCGGCTATCCCCAGTGTCGGTCCACCTTCATTTTGAATCAGGTTGTAGCCGTCCTGCTCCGATTTCGTCCATCTACGATTCATTCACTCAACACGCTCCTCAATATATTTTTCTCCCTTTCTCATCGGGAATCCCTGATTTTCTGTAAAAATAGGTATTGATCTGATCGCGCCACTCTCTCGCATGTTCCTGTTGATGCCGAAACCGCTCCAACATGCGCAAATATGGCTTCTCCGGCAGCTTGTCCCGAAGCTTCTCAAACCGCTCCACCATTTCATCTGCCATCTCCACGCCCTCAAAATGCGTATCATAGATATGCTGAATCACCGTCTTGCCGGACTTCAACTTCCACAGATATGGCATGTGGTGGAAAAACAGAAGAAGTTCATCCGGACACTGTTCCTTATCGTTATAAATTGAAGCATTCGGCTCCATGTACAAGAGCGCGTAACCCGTTCCCTCGCTGCTCCTGTCCACACCGATTCCCTCATGATCCGCCCGATGATAGGTTCCCCATCTGCTGTATTCGTAGCCGTCGACGCTCGGACCGTAATGATCATTCGGGCTGACCATCCAGCCGATACCGAGAGGCGAAGTATATTTTTCATATGCCTGCCATGAGGACATCAGGATGTACAGAAGCGTTTCCTCGACCTCTTTCTCGCTTCCGTAAGTGAGCCGGATCCACTCCCTCGCGATCTCCTCCGCAGACAACTGCGGTTCAAAGGCAAGTCTTCCGAAACCGTACCAATTTGCCGCAGCCAGATCGTGTCCGGTCCAGTTTGCATCGTTCCCTGTATTCGCCACGGCTGCCATGCCGCAGTTTCGCTGACCGAAAGTCTTTCCGGAAACAATGTCTTCGACCGTATCTTTCTCCTTTGCAGCATAGGTACGAAATGCCAGGATCTCACGAAACATCGGTATCAGGTAGCATACATGTCTCTGCTGCCCCGTGTACTCCTGAGCGATCTGCACTTCCAGCATCTGATTCGTCTTCGTCAGCCCTCCGAAAAGCGGATGCACAGGCTCTCTTACCTGAAAATCCATGGGACCGTTCTTGATCTGTAAAATGACATTATCCAGGAACTTTCCGTCTAAATCTATAAAATTATCATACCCGGATCTGGCACGATCCGTCTTTTCATCCCGCCAGTCCTGCTGACAGTTATAGACAAAGCATCTCCAGATGATCTTTCCGCCATAGGGCGCGACAGCTTCCGCCAGCATATTGGCTCCGTCCGCGTGCGTCCGTCCGTAGGTAAAAGGTCCGGGACGTCCTTCCGAGTCCGCCTTGATCAGAAAGCCTCCCAGATTGGGGACTTCCCGAAACAGGTTTTCCATCCGCCGCTTCCACCAGCCACGCGCTTCTTCCGAAAGCGGATCCGCGCTCTCCAGTTCTCCCAGTTCAATGGGCGCCGCGTAGTTCAGACTCAGGTACATCTTAATTCCATATCCGGCAAACACTTCCGAAAGTTCTTTTACTTTATCCGTATACCGCTCTGTGATCAACCATGTGGCAGCATCCTTTACGTTTACGTTGTTGATCACTACGGCGTTGATTCCCACACTCGCCGCAAGTCTTGCATAAGTGACAGTTCTGTCATCTATCAGAATTTGATTTTCTTTGAAGAAGAAAGAATCTCCGGAATATCCCCTCTCTATGCTGCCATCCATATTGTCCCAATGATCCAGCATGCGCATCGGCATGGCAGGCGCCTTCGTCAGATTAAGCCCCCGCAAACTGCTGCCTGTCTGCATTTGGCGAATCAGTTCAAATACCCCATATAAAATACCAGAGGAATCGGATGCTTCAATCGTAAGCTTCCCGCCTTCCTCAAAAACATGATACGCCTCCGCCTGCATCCCTTCCCTGATTGCAAGACAAATACTGCAGCCGTCCTCCGTATTCGAACATACGGTAAGTTCCCTTCCAAACAATCCCGCAAAAGCGCTCTGTAATTCCGCCACACTGTTCTTTATCAGGGTATCCTGTCTGTCGTCCGGTATCTTGATCCTGATAGAGTCGATTTCGTCCGCTCCTTCGCAGGAAAGCTTCCTTGCATAATCAAGCCATGCCTGTTCAAATCCCATCAGTCGAATCTCCTTATATTTTAATAGATTGCAATATTTGTCTTTCGTCATCATATCATCCAAACTCGCAGTGCAAGCTCGATTCCGCTTCGCTTCATCTCGCTCACGGGCATTCGCCCTATGCATCCATCGAAATAATTTCTTCGGCGAGCGAGCTCTCCACCGAAATTATTTCTCTGTCTGCGCACTGCTCGTTGCTTTCGCGTACATTATATCATACAGGCATTGAAATGTCGCCCCTATTCTACCCTAATAGTCAAGCTGCTTTCCCCATCGCGAAACTGATCACTGCCCCGATCAGCAAGAGCGGCAGCGCTATATAAACCAGTCCCGAAATCAGAAGTATGATTAAGAACAGCGGCGCAAACACCAAACAGAATAAAACTTTCGAGATTCCCCATGCCGCTCGAATTGCAAACAGCGCCAACTTTCCAAATACCGTAGCCATTAAGATGAAAAATAATAATGTGATCATTTTTTGCTCCTTTCGTATCGCCCGATTCCTTTTTGCGGTGAAACTGTTTCTCCCTGAAACGTCGATCTGTCCCGCACGCCCATCATTTCGCAATAGACTTTCTGCTCTTCGATCTTTTCCAGCAGACGGCACAGAAAAACCCTCTCATCAACTGTCATCTTTTTCCTCCGTTCTACCAGTTTTCTTGCTTTCCGTTTCTGATAAATCCATTCTAATGCAGCGGATTCCTCTTTTGAATCATTAATATAACGAAAAAACTGCTTCTATTTCTCCAAAATCCGCGGAATAGATTCTATAAATCCTCCAACCGGATTCTGCTTGCTCCACAGAGGACTATCCTCTATAATATAATTGTATTTTGACATTCGGAAAGGGCGTTTATTATGGGGAAAAGATCTACAAAAGAGAACAAGAATATTTACTTCCAAAGCAGGGAAAATGCCGGACTCACAAGAGCCCAGGCAAGCGAACTGATGGAATATATCTCAGAGAGCAAGATTGAAAAAATAGAAAACAACTCCACGCTTCCCCAACCGGAAGACGTTCTGGCAATGGCTGATGCCTATAAAAATCCCCGGCTCTGCAACTACTACTGCGCCAACGAATGCCGTATCGGTCAGGAACATGTGCCGGAAGTGCAAATCACGGGACTTCCCGAAATCACCCTCGGCATCCTTTCTTCTCTGAATACATTGGATAAATACAAAGAACGTCTGATAGAGATTACAGAAGACGGAAAGATCACGGACGATGAGCTGCCCGACTTTGTAAAGATTCAGGATCGTCTCGATAAAATTTCCGTCACTGTGGAAGCTTTGAAGCTCTGGATCAACAACACGATCATTGCCGGAGAATTGGATGAAGAAAAGCTTAAAAAGCTGCGGGAATCTCTGCGCTAAGTAGTTCCTCCAACCTATTTATAGCTCTTTTTGCCGGGAAATAAAATCCACATCTCGATAATATCTGACCAAATGCAATAAATCCAATTGGCCCCAAAACCATCGCGACATCTGTAGTCTCGGATGTGATCAGATAAAGAACACCGGACAAAAAGAAGACTCCCAAAAGGCTGTACCAGATTATCAGAAATATGTATGTGGACAGATTAGGCTGCATTTTCAGAACCACTTCATACGCACCTTCTCCTTGTTTGATCGTTCCTTTTATCACCGGCAAAAAGTCATTGCGATAAAAAATTTTGCTCTCAATTTTGAATTCATACTGATCGATCTCGCCGATAAATTCACCCCGCTTACCCGAAAACCACTCCCCTTTGGGAGATGTGACCGATTGCAAAATGTCATGGATCTCCTGGGGAGATTTTCTTGTTCGAATGGTGTGTTCCAGGTATGGGAGTATATGTATCATGGGGTTCCTCCTATGATTGGATAGTGCCCTAACATTTTAATTATTATTCAATTTCTTTAAATGTAATTGTGTACTCTAACTCTTCTACTATATCCGTATCTACAATCTTGTAAATAATATCTTTAGTGTTGCTAAACGCCTTATCTAAGAGACCATTTTCTATAGCTCTTTGCTCCATAGCCTCCTTACTAATAGCATCAAACTCTCTAACATCCTCAACTTTAAGTTTGTTAAACAACCCATTTTTTTCATCGAGCGTTTCAATACTTTCTACATCTATTTCATGCGAAAGAATTTCTGCTTTTGGAATATGTACAATTATTTCTTTTGTATTGTTATTCGTTTCTACATTAACTTTGCTAATATCTACGCCCGCCTTAATGGCTCCATCCCATTTAGCAATAAATGTTTTTTTAGTAAAAGGAATATTTTTACCAAATAACTCTGCGACATCTTCAAACTTACCAGCATCCGTATATAAGTATTCTACTGTAGCAAGTTCGCCAATATCTTGAATTGCAGCATTTATTACATGAATATCTACTTCTTTTGTAGCTTCCTCATAAATAGCCACTGGATCTGAAAGTCTCTCTACCTCCTCTTTCAGCCCAGTAATTTCGTTTTTTTGTCTCAACATAACATAAAGAAATATTGCTACCAAGATTATTACTAATAATACCAAAAACAATTTTACTAAGTTAAGTATTTTTCTTTTTTGTTTTTCTAGCAAAGCCAATTCATGTTCATCGATTCCATTCATCTTTCATCATCCCCATATATCACTATATCTACTATTAAATTAACAGCATATCTTTCTCAAACATTTACTATATTACCATATAAAGAAACTTTACCACAAATCAAATTCATTATGAATAATCATAAATTATATAATTTTGTTTATTTTATATAGCTTATCTCTGATTTAATGAAAATACCTAGACTAATCAAGATTTTACACCATGGGCTATATACTTGAATATTTTCTTGCTCAAAGTATATCATCTTTCTTTTCGATTTGCAACTATGAGAGAATTAAAATAAAACCATTAGCATATTATAAAACAATTCAATTCCATGTATTATCTCAATATACTGATAGCTGTATTAAAGATGACGAAAGGAGTCCAATCTTTGGATTATTCATTTTTAGGTAAAAGAATCCGTGAAGAACGTCTCCGACTAAACCTGACACAAGAAAGGCTGGCAGAAGATATCAATATCTCCACCGCCTATCTTGGTCAAGTGGAACGCGGAGAACGCCATATTACATTAGACAAGCTGATCCCTCTATCGGAAAGATTAGGGGTATCAGTGGATTTTTTGCTGTCAGATTATATCCATCCCAATGATGATACCTCTTATGCACTGATCCGCCAACTCCTAGATGGTCGAACGGAAAACGAGAAAACACTGGCTGTCAACATACTTAAGCTTCTTTTCTTATATACAGATCAGAACAACTAATCTTACATCCATACCTGTGCTGAAACATCGATCGTATCGTGCTCCGGCCATTCACTAAACCGCTTCACCTCAAATGCCTTGGTCTTTTCCGGCTGAAGATTCTCCATAAAACTGGATTCCATATATACAATCTTGCCTTCTTTTCGCAGAATGATCGTAAGGTTGATCATGTCAACTGTCTCAGACGTACGATTCGTAACTTCTCCAGTAATGGAATACATACTACCTTTCTGTTCCGAAACATTTTCTATGATAAAATCCGTTGTTTTTGGTCTGTTATCTACTGTTGCAGAAGTAAAATCAGAACATTCTACATCAAAAGAGATTTGTGTGTCTTCTGTAATATTGCTTGCAGAGAGCGACATCATACCGACAAGCGTTATCGTATCCTCTGGCATAATACAGTTTCCCACTTGACTTTCAGTAGCCAAAATACTCCCCTCACCGTTTTTCACAGTAGCATTTATTTTGGGATAATTTGCTGCAAGTTCTGTATTCGGATTGTGAATTAATCCACAAAAATCAACGTATATTGTATTGCTTCCCAACAAATTAGGCTCAATATACCATCCGTATTCAATGAGTTCAAGCGCTTTCTTTTCCTCATTCTCTCTTTCTACACTAAAGGATGCAGTTCCCATTGAACTGGAATTATCCTCTAACACAGCATCTACATTTTCCACCGTTTCCTGTTCTATTTCTCCGTTAATTTCACTCTCTTCACTGCTTTCTCCTGTCGATTGAAATGAAATCGTCGTTTCTCCTACCATTGCATTTTCTATTTTCTCGTATTTTATCACCCATGAACCCAAAATATTTTCTATGGCATTCACCTTAACTGTTATCTGCTCATTCACGGCGATATCAGGATTTCTCTCTGACACAAAATTTAAATGTTCACCTGCCCAAACATTGTACCCCAGAGCTGATTCCGGGTGTATCTCCTGTACCATAAATGAAACTATTTTGCCTTCCAGATTTTCTCCATTATTCAATGCCATTTCAAATGACTCCGCATCTGCATAATCAATAACGACTTCCTCCTGCTTCCCGCAAGCTGTAAGAGAAAACACAATAACAATCGCCAATAGTGCACCTACGACTTTCACAGACTTTATTTTTTTCATAAGCCCTCATCCTTTCTTAACTATTTCTTGATAATGTTAATAGTACGGAAATGAATTTATCGCCGCCATTCAAAGTCAGCTCCTCTCAATCAAACGATAAACCTCTCGAATCAGAATTTCTATGTTTTTCTCCTTCTCTCTCAACTTCCCGAGCTGTCGCTCAAGTGCCGCTTTCTGAACATCCCCTTCCGCGTCGATAATATCTCCAATCTCTCTGAGCGTAAATCCAATCTGCTGAAACAGCTTAATCCGCTGAATCCGCTCCTGTGACTTCCCATCGTATAGCAGATATCCTCTTTCATTCTTTCCTGATGGCGAAATCAGCCCAGCTTTTTCATAGCCCTGTATCGCGCGTCTGGATACCCCAAAGGTATCGCACACTTGCCGTAATGTCATCGTATCCATTTTCATCTCTCCTTTACCCTAAAATTGCACGTTACGTGCTGTCAACAGTTTTTTGACGATGAAAACGGCAATAAAAACATTTCCTTCATAGGTCATGTTTTTTACGCGAATCAGATATTCTATATCTCTCTATGACTAAGACAAAAAGCCGTGTAGTAAAAGAAATACTTTTACTACACGGCTTTCATTATTTATATAAATGCAAGGAATAACTATTCAAGCACTACATATACTATCCAAGAGGTGCTTTGTATGAAACATTTAAAGAAATATACTACTATCGGAATTCTTTTTGTCCTCGCTAAAGGAACCCTTGATCACTTTCTATATGATTGGTCTGGGCATAATCATCTTGTCGGGCTTCTTACGCCAATCAATGAATCAATCTGGGAGCATATGAAGATGTTATTTTACCCCATGCTACTCTACAGCCTTTTTCTTATTTTCAAATTCAGGAAAACCTACTCGTGTATCACTTCTTCCCTATGTTTTGGGATTCTAATGGGAACTATATTGATCCCTATATTTTTTTATGCCTACACCTCTATCCTTGGCAAGGACATCTTTCTCTTAGATATCGGCACATTTATACTGAGTATCCTGATTGCATTCCGGCTCTCCTACAAGCTCACATTGTCTCGTCGATTAGATTCATATACAGTCTTATTGAGCTACTCAGTCATTGTTCTTTTGATCTGCTTTATGGTGTTTACTTATTACCCTCCGGGAACACGGATTTTTCAAGACTCAACCGTTTCACAAAGCGCCTAAGACAATTCATTGATTTCTGAGCGTTCCTGATCACATATTTCATCCTTTGAAATAAATCTTATAAAATCGCACCTATATTTATAAATGGTGTTGTCAGACCTACCACATACGACCTGCCTCTCTCTCTATCTATATATCATATCTTTCTTTATATGAGTAATTTGATCGAGACTCCCAAAATGATATAATAATATTAATATAATCATCTTTATCTTTCTTTTGACACGTCTCCCCTCTTTTCCATTTGATAAATATGTGTTCCAATATTCATCATTATCTTTCCACATTTTATATGGATATTATTTTAATATCTCCTCTTTTTTCATCTGTATTTGTTCTTGCACATATACTAAATCAATCATACCATATTTAGTCATCACAATAACAACATTTTACTTATTACTATTCTTTCTATATCAGATCAATTGCTCAATTTCCGCAATATTATACTTTATATTTTTACTTTTTCTTAAAACGCAAAATTCAATAGCAAAATAGGACTTAGAGTGAATTGCACTTATCCAAGCCTGCAAGTTGCTTTGTCTATATTTCCTTTTACATCATTGTGGGACTTTATTAAATTATATGTATCAATTTTACAATTTATCATATTGCCAATATGATAAATTGAGATTGTGCTTATGTACAATGAGTAGTCACTACATTATTTTAACTAATTGAATCCTTTTTTTACTCCAATTACTTCTAATATGCCCATTTCACTATCATTACAAAAATGTATTTTCTTCTTATTAAAAATATCGCTATTAAGTAACTTAATGTTCATACTTTGAATTGTATCATCATAGACTTTTTCTATAATAATTTTTTTACATAATTTACACTGATAGACTTTATTATACATAATCCCTCCAAACAAATAAAACACCACTATTTTATCGTTAGTGGTATTTTATTCTAAGTTATAAATACTCATTTAAATTGGGATTTATTTCATTTATTCTAATATATTTATCCATTGCTTACGCTATATCTTTGAATATATATTTCACTATTTCGTACTTCTCTAAAAAGAGGCCATTCCTTTAACTCATTTTCTTTTAAATCATCTTGCTCATCATAATATGCAAAAAAGTCCTCATATTTATCAAGTAACGCCAATACTGCCAACTTATATCTTGGTTGACAAGCTGTAATATCTAAATCTTTTACCTCATCCTCTATTTCATTAAATCTGTCTAACCATTTATAACATTGCCATCTATTTATTTTACATATTAATTCATCAGCAAGCTGCAACTTATTACTTTCCAAACAAACTTCATATAAAATTTTTGCACTTTCCCATTTTTCAAATATTAAGTATTCATCAAATATAATTGCAAGTACATTCTCTATTTCTTTATTATCCTTGTCACCTTCACTTATCCAAATCTCTAATATAATTGACATACATATAGATTCTACTAAATCTATTGCGCTTAAAACATATTGTTTGTCTACAGATATAAAATCACCTATTTTGACTTTAGTCCTATAATCCTCAGAGACAATATTCATATATTGATTATTAACAATACCTTCATTGTGAACTATAATATTTCTTCTAGCAATAATTTCAATCAATTCTGGTAGAACATTTGTTGTATATACTAATTTCAATTTGATATTTTTTCTAAAATATTCTATCCAATCAGATACGGATTTATACATCATTGTCATTACTTCATCTTCTATTAATAAATTTCTAACATCCTCAATACTATCAGACATCTCTAGCATTTTATATGATACCGTTTTCGTATCCAGCGATAATCTTTTAGGATGTTTTTGCAAATCCGTTTTCAGGATTTTTGCAATTGTACTCTCAAAATAAGTTACTAATAACATTAATGAACCGCTATATAATATATCTCCTTGTTTTGTGGACGCTTCAATTTTTATATAGGATTCCTTTACTGTTTTAGGTAAGCTTCTGTATCTTCCTGTTTTCCCATCCATACTAATATCAACTATGTCACTATAATATTTAAGGCCTCTTTTTACCTCTTCTACAAGATCTTCTGGAAAATCTTCTGGAAATAATATTTCATCAGCACTCATATTCTTGATCTTTAGTTCTTTTGCCAAAAACATAAGCATTGCAAGTATAGAATCATTATCCAATTTATCTAATAATTCGTCTTCTTTCATAATTATGGGATCAACACTATTCACATAAAACCTAAGTGAATGAATACTATTTAAAAAAGAACCTACAATGCTGGTATACATATCTTTCACTCCTTTTTTATATAAATATACCACCACATTTATCAATATTCAATCACCAGACTACATATATTCATCAAAACATTCCTTAATCCGACTCATTCACACTCTAAAACTCTCAAATTACCGCAAAAAACATTTACATACCTTATAGCCAATCAAATTTAATAGGAATAGAAAAAGAGTTTTCAGACATTTAAAATACAACATTACCTTGCGATGCCTTACAAAGCTCTTTTTCTAGTCTATTACTTGTAATTTATAAATAGATAGCATATAATCAATTTAAAAGTGATCATATTCTATGATCGTATCTGATTATCGTTGAAACTTATAAGTATCTACTTTAAGTTATCTGGCTGCTCCTTATTTGCCGCATGGAGCATCCAATTTATTTTTTTGCGGCGATTATCAATATAAGCTAGTATTGCAATGATTACCTGTACTAAGTGCAATATTTGATCTATATTCATTCATATTCACCCCTTTCTTGTTATGGAAGAAATCACCAAACTATCATTTGTTCTGCATTGATCTAATAACATTATAAACAATACAATATTAGATTGAAACTGTAAGCAATCGCATGAAATATTTAGATGTGTGAATACGAACAATAATGGGAATAATACCTAATTTTATAGCACAGTATAAATCTCAAACTTATTCAATTATATATATTCCATATATAAATGACCCAATATAGCTAAAAACAGTCATATAGGGTTACAATCATCGTTTATAGGGCAAATGTTGAAAGAGTAATCTCATTGACATTTTTTCATTAATAACATATTTCTCTTTTCACATACATGTGTTACTCAAAAAAATGTGAAAACAGATTTCATTATGAATAAAATTACAAGTTTTCGTTTTATCTACATACACAAATCTCAAAGAAAAACGTCGAGCTACTGTTGTAGCTATTCTTGAAGGAACTGATGATATAGCATGTTCAATATTATTCTTTTGGGAAAATCTTAATTTGGAAAAAAAATGAACATACTGGCTTAAATTACTATTATAAAGAAATAATCAAATTTGATCTTACACAATACGGTATCAATTTATATGAATACATTCAAAAACATGAATCACAGATTTTACAATAAATGTCGAAATATATTTACATGTCCTAATATATATGCAAGAATTTCTCCTTTCTTGCTATTTTTTTGAAATAATTAAAGTGTCCTCAACTATTCTCAAACTTCTTGAAAATAAAAAAGCTCAGAACACCCATTTTACTGGACTTCTAAGCATTTTCATTACTGCTGGTGGTGGGACTTGAACCCACACGTGGTTGCCCACAACAGATTTTGAGTCTGCCTCGTCTGCCATTCCGACACACCAGCTCTTTTCATAGCCCGGCTGCAGCGCCGCCCATCCGGTCTAACATCTACAACCAAGCTATATCTTACCATAACGCCGGGCTGTTGGCAAGATTTATTCACAGGAAATCGCAGAGAATTTATCCTGTATCAATCCGCCTACACCCCTAACTTCCCATACACATCGAATCCGTCCAGCGTAGCAAAATAATCCTTCGGTGTCTCCGCCCGTCTAATGAGCTGCACGCTGCCATCCTCTTTTAAGAGAAGCTCCGCCGACTTTAATTTCCCGTTGTAGTTATAGCCCATGGCGTAGCCGTGTGCTCCCGTGTCATGGATCACCAGATAGTCCCCTTTCTCGATTTCCGGGAGCATCCTGTCAATGGCAAACTTGTCGTTGTTCTCGCAGAGAGACCCTGTCACGTCATACTTGTGATCGCAGGCGGCATTCTCCTTCCCCAGCACGGTGATGTGATGGTAGGCGCCATACATGGCCGGGCGCATCAGGTTCACAGCACAGGCATCCACACCGATGTACTCCTTGTGGGTGTGCTTCTCGTGAATCGCCTTCGTCACAAGCGCCCCGTAAGGGCCCGTCATAAAGCGTCCCATCTCTGTGTAGATGGCTGTTTCACCCATACCTGCAGGCACAAGAACCTCTTCAAACACCCTGTGCACGCCCGCACCGATCTCGCGGATATCATTGGCCTTCTGGTCCGGTCGATAGGCGATGCCTACGCCGCCTGAAAGGTTGATGAACTCGATCTGTACGCCTGTCTTTTCCTTTACCTGCACCGCCACTTCAAAGAGCTGTTTTGCAAGCTGAGGATAATATTCGTTCGTCACCGTGTTGCTGGCAAGGAAAGCATGAAGACCGAAATGCTTCACACCCTTCTCCTTCAGAATCCGATAACCCTCAAAAAGCTGTTCGGGGGTAAAGCCGTACTTGGAATCCCCGGGGTTATCCATAATGCCGTTGCTCATCTGAAACACGCCGCCGGGATTGTAGCGGCAGCTCATGGTCTCAGGAAGCTTTCCCAATGTCTTCTCCACGAAATCAATGTGGGTAATGTCATCCAGATTGATGATGCCGCCCACTTTCGCGCAGTATGCGTATTCCTCCGCAGGCGTATCGTTTGAGGAAAACATGATGTCCTTGCCGTTTATTCCAAGGGCATTGCTGAGCATCAGCTCCGTCATGGAGGAGCAGTCGCAGCCTGCGCCATACTCGTGCAGAATCTGAATCAGAAACGGATTCGGACATGCCTTCACCGCAAAGTACTCCTTGAAGCCCTTATTCCAGGAAAAAGCCTCCTGCACGGCTCTTGCATTCTCCCGGATGCCCTTCTCATCGTAGATGTGAAAAGGCGTTGGGTAGGACTTTACAATCTCCTCGATCTGTTCCTTCGTCACAAACGGTACTTTGCTCATTACTCATTTTCTCCTCTCGCAATGTTTTCAATCTGCCAATCTATAGGCTCTACGCCGTTCTTTTCCAGGAAAGTGTTACACTGGCTGAAATGCCTGCACCCGAAGAATCCCCTGTAAGCCGAAAGCGGACTCGGATGAGGCGCTTTTAAGATCAGATGCTTCGGATTGTTCAGCATCGGAATCTTGCTCTGAGCCGGACGCCCCCACAAAAGGTAGACGATCGGACGATCCTGTTCGTTCACCGCACGAATCACCGCATCCGTAAATTCCTCCCAGCCCTTGCCCTGATGAGAATTCGCCTGATGTGCCCGCACGGTGAGCACCGTGTTTAGCAAGAGCACGCCCTGATCCGCCCATTTCTGCAAATAGCCGTTATCGGGAATATAACACCCCAGATCGTCCTGTAGTTCTTTATAGATATTCTGCAGAGACGGCGGAATCTCCTTCTGATCGGGAAGCACAGAAAAGCTCATGCCATGGGCCTGATGCTCATTGTGGTAGGGATCCTGCCCCAAAAGCAATACCTTCACTTTCTCAAGCGGTGTAAAGTGAAAGGCATTAAATATATCATCCGCAGGCGGATACACCACTCGTCTACTGTACTCCTCTTTTACAAACATGTAAAGATTTTTATAATATGGCTTCCTAAACTCACCATCCAGAGCCTGCGCCCAGTCGTTTGCCAGCATTGCCATCGTATGTTTTCCCTTTCTCTTTCGCCGAAACTTCTTCCTGCCCGCCGTGCGACCCTTGTGTCGCTTTTTTTGCACGGTTTTGCGTATAAAAGGACACAGAACTCCCTATCCTGTTCTATGCCCCTTTGCATACCTAACAGATACCCGAATCTGCCATATGATTGTCTCAGATAAATCCGCCCGCTATAATCTTACCGAAATTCCTTTATCTTTTAGATATTTCTTTAAATCCCGTATCTCCATCTCCTTAAAGTGAAAGAGAGATGCCGCCAGCGCCGCCTCAGCCTTTCCTTCCGTGAATGCCTCATAAAAATGTTCCATTGTTCCCGCGCCGCCGGAAGCGATCACCGGAATTGATACATTTTCCGCAATGGCTCTCGTCAGTTCCAGATCATATCCCGCCTTCGTGCCGTCTCCATCCATGCTGGTAAGAAGAATCTCTCCGGCACCCAGCTTCTCAGCTTTCATGGCCCATTCTACCGCGTCGATTCCCATATCCACGCGGCCGCCGTTTTTATAGATGGTAAAGCCCTCACCATCTGCACGCCTTTTCGCGTCAATCGCGACCACCACACACTGGCTGCCGAATTTATCCGCCGCCTCGCTGATGAGTTCCGGATTCATGATTGCTGCCGAATTGACGGAAACCTTGTCCGCTCCCTCCCGCAGGATTGCTTTAAAATCCTCTACCGAGCGGATTCCGCCACCCACCGTAAAGGGGATGAACACGCGCTCTGCGACCTTACGCACCATATCCACCGCCGTCTTTCGGGCGTCGGAGGAAGCTGTAATATCCAGAAACACCAATTCGTCTGCGCCCGACTGATCATAGGCGGCACCCACCTCCGCCGGGTCTCCTGCATCTTTAAAATTAATGAAATTAACGCCTTTGACCACCCTGCCGTTTTTTACATCCAGACAGGGAATGATTCGCTTCGTGTGCATCTGTGCGCTCCGTCCTAAATTTCCAAAAAGTTCTGTAATATCTTAAGTCCCGTCTCCGAGCTCTTCTCCGGATGAAACTGGCAGGCAAACAGGTTGTCCCGCTCCACTGAGGCATGGATCGTCGCCCCGTATTCTGTAACCGCCTTCACATCCGACAATTCTTCCGCCTGCAGATAATAGGAATGTACGAAATAAACGTAAGCACCCTCTGCAATGCCCTGAAACAATCGTCCCGCATTGGGAAATGTCAGAGAGTTCCAGCCGATATGGGGAATCTTCAGATTTTCCGTGTCGGGAATCCGTAAAATATTACCCGGCAAAAGGCTGAGTCCTTCTACTCCCGGCGCTTCTTCACTGCTTTCAAACATGAGCTGCAATCCCAGACAGATTCCCAAAAAAGGGATTTGTTTATCTGCCGTTTCACGGATCACGGAAACCAGTCCATATCTGTGAAGCTTCTCCATCGCATCGCCGAATGCACCTACCCCCGGCAATATCACATGATCTGCTGCGAGAATCTCTTCCCTGTTTCTCGTCACCACAGCCTCATGCCCAAGTAAGGCCGCTGCCTTCTCCACACTTTTGATATTTCCGGCATCATAATCAATAATTGCTACCATCACTCCAGCCCTTCAATCCGCTCGATGATCTCTTCCTCCTCCGGAAGGATATCCTGCCGAGCTCCCGACTCTTCCCCGTCAGAAAGGGTTCCATTAATGATTGCTTCAAGCAGCTGCGAGTAAGTCACATCGTCTTCTGACGCAATGATCACCAACGCCTGCTCCTCTGATACGCCAAAGTCCGTCGACAGTTTCTCTAAAATCTGCTCATAGCTGTCGCTGACCTCGCCGACCACATTGTACTTTTCTGCATCCGACCGAAGGTTCTGATAACGTGCTACGCCGCTGATCAGCGCATTTAAGGCCTCCAAACGCATATTCAGCTTTATATAATTATCATACGAATCAAGCTTCCGTTCCATTTGCAGCACAAGATTACTCCGCTGGAACAAAATTTCATCCTGCTCGCTGCGCTTCTTGTCGTACAGCAGTGTAAACACTTCACCGTAATCCTTGTGGTCGTAAGCGACATGTGCTTGCCGTTTCTGCATATAGGTAGGCAGGAAGGAGGATATAAGCACTATGCAGGCTGCTATGGTACCGCAGAACACAAATACGGTCATCACCTTCTTCTTAGAAAGTTTTTTCTCCGGCGGTGCCAGCAGATCGACTTCTTCTGTTTTCTTTTCCTTTTTCTCTTTCTTCTTCTTTTTCTTAGCCTTTTTATCTTCCTCGCCTTCGGCTCCCTCGGCGCCTTCAGCTCCTTCCTCGCCCTCTCCTTCTTTTCCTTTCTTGCCCTTCTTCTTATCCTTCTTTTTCTTCTTTTTGCCTTTCTTGTCTTCCTCGTTCAATTCCGCAAGAAGTTCCTTGTTCTCATCTGTGACGGTTCCCGTCTCACCTGCATTATCTGCAAGGACTTCAGCCGCTAAAGGATCCTCCTCATCGTCGCTCTCCAGAAGGAAGTTCAATATCTTTGCGACCAGACCAGGCTTTTTCTCCTCTACAGTCATCTCTGCTTCTTCGCCATTTGTACCGAGAAGGTCTTCCAGCTCTGTCCCGGCACTCTCCACCGACTCTTCCTCTCTGTCTCTGTCCCCGTCGCCTTCCTTCTTCTTTCTCCCAAACAGCTTCTTGCGCTTCTTTTTCTCCTTCTTCGGCTTTCCTTCTCCACTTCCCTCTCTGGCAGCTATCTCCTCCGGCGAAAGTTCTCTAATGCTCTCAGCCTCTCTGGCAGCTTCGTCGTTCTCAAAAAAGTCGAAGGAATTGCCAGTCTCATCATCAGTTCCTTCCAACATGGCCAGCATATCATCGTCTGCAGAAACGCCCTGATCTGATTCCTCCAAAAGATTATTGATCTCTGACAGATCTTCATCATGATCCATCCCGGCGAGCAGAGCCGACAGGTCATCATCTCCCGCTGTATCCTCTTCCGACTCTTCCAGTGCAAAATCTCCCGCCGAACTCCCACTGTCCTCGCCATTTAAAAGACGGTCAATATCTTCTTCAGACATCAAACCCTCGCCATCTTCAGATATCTCCATCTCATCCATCATATGTTCTTCTAATGCCAGATCTCCCAGATCAATTTCCTCACTCAGAGCCGGCTCTTCCATTTCCATACCACCCTCAGGCTCATTTCCCCCTGCACCTTCTACCCCGGTCTCTTCCAGAGAAAGTTCATCCAAATGCAGATCATCGAGAGATAAATCATCTAAGGACATTTCATCCAGTGACAAATCTCCCATTCCAGAATCAACATTCTCCTCTATTGCGCCTTCTTCTGCAGAAAGATCATCTAATGACAGGTCATCTAAAGACAGTTCATCCATGGACAGATCATCTGACAGCATATCGTCCAGTGACAGATCATCTGACGATATACCATCCTGCAACAGATCATCTCCTCCCAAATCAACAGTCTCTTCCGAT
>JAIEFE010000010.1:149847-152581 GCA_029067085.1 Lachnospiraceae bacterium
CGTCCAGTGACAGATCATCTGACGATATACCATCCTGCAACAGATCATCTCCTCCCAAATCAACAGTCTCTTCCGATTCCCCCTCCTGCGTCAAAAGGTCATCCAATGACAAATCATCTAAAGACAGTTCGTCCATGGACAGATCATCCGACGACATACCATCCAGCGACAGATCATCTCCTCCCAAATCAACAGTCTCTTCTGATGCATATTCATTCACAGAAGCATCATCCAATGACAGGTCATCTAAAGACAGTTCATCCATGGACAAATCATCTGACAGCATATCGTCCAGTGACAGATCATCTGACGATATACCATCCTGCAACAGATCAGCTCCTCCCAAATCAACAGTCTCTTCCGATGCATCTTCATTCGCAGAAGCATCATCTAATAACAGGTCATCTAAAGACATATTATCCATAGACAGATCATCTGTCATCACATCCGTCATATTTTCGAATGCCGTTCCATCCTCTCCATTCCCGAGCGTTCCCATGGAGACAAGCATTTCCTCAATCTCCGCTGTTGACATTGCTTTTCCTGCTTCCGCATTCACGCGGGGCTCTCCTGACGCAGGCCGAGAACTTTCGGCTTTCGATCCGTTATCCGATTGATTACCGCCTAATATGGAATCCAATAAACTGTCTAAGTATTCTTCACTTGAACTCATAATTTCTCCTCAATCTGCATTTAATGTCACACTACCTCACATTTTATCACAGATTCCTCTATTTCACAAATTATTTTCCAGAAAATCCACCGGGTCTTCCGCAATTCCCCGACCTCTGCCGTCGATTTCTTCTCCTAACTGATATAGCTGAGGATGTATCCGGTACAAAAAGGCCTTACGATTATAATATGCCATCTTTTCAAAGGGAAAACGAATAATGCCGGGATAAGCCATGCCCGCTCCCAGCTCGATCATGCAAAAGTTTTTATTCACCGTACCCTGCAGCCATTTTGTATAGACGTTCCACTGCTCCAGATACCCTTCCTCTGCATAGCGTTTTACGCCAAGTTGGTTAAAACGCAGCTTTCCGCCGCATTTCTCGCAGCGCGGCTCCTTCAGGGCGCTAAGCGGAAGCTCCCCTCTGTAATATTGCAGTACCGCCTCATAGCTGTCCTCCGGCATGGCATATAGCTCTCCGGAACAATTCTGATCACACTGCATCCTGCGGAACCCGCCGCATGGCGATACCAGCCTCTTTTCATCAAACCCCGCACTATACAGATAATCATCCATACACAGTGAGACCACAAAATAATTTTTATTTTCCAGAAGTTCGCGCAACGCCTGATAAGCTCTCTTCCATCTCTCTTCGCAGCCTCTACGCAGAATCATCTTCTGCAAAAAGGGCACGATCCAGATATGGCTTTCGTCGTCTCCTATCTCCTGCTCAATCTCCTGATATCTATCGTCCTGTAATAGAACGCTCCAATCATACTGAAATGCCTCACCCAAACCCACAAGTATAAATTCAGCTTCCTCTATCTTTTTTCTCAATTCCCGCAATGTAATCTCCCCTGTGCATACTGTGCATTAAAGAAGGCCGGGATAATCCCGGCCTCTACAAAACTTATATCTCATTTAACCCAAGACCAGTTCGTCAACCACACGTACCAGATTACCAATCTCCGGCTTGGAAAGCTGCGCATTTGCGCCCAGAGCTTCTCCCTTTCTCTTCATATCTTCGTTGACCAGAGATGAGAAGATGACAACTGGAATATTTTTTGTCTCCTCATCGGATTTCACCAGCTTTGTCAGTCTGTGACCATCCATAAGCGGCATCTCTATATCGGTAATGATACACTGTACATGATCCTTCAGCGTACCTTCCTTTTTACATTCCTGAATCACATCATAAGCCTGCTGACCGTTCTCCGTGTGAATCAGATTTACATAGCCCGCCTTATGTAAGGAGTCTACAATAAGCTTATTCAGAAGCGGTGAATCCTCCGCAATAAGAATCGGTACATCAATCCTGTGTCTCTCGCCCAGCTCATCAATATCCGCAAGCTTAAGTCCAGTCTCCGGATTGATATCCGTCACAATCTTCTCAAAATCAAGAATAATGATCAGGCGGTCATCAAACTTAATAATACCTGTAGAAACGCCATCCTCAGAGGTCGATACCGTGGAGCCGGGTTTGATGATCTCTCTCCAGGAAACACGATGGATACCTACAACTGAGTCCACATGGAAAGCAATATCCAGCTTATTAAAGTTCGTCACAATAAACAGACCTCCCGGCTCAGAGACACCTCTCTGCAGACAGTTTTTCAGGTCGATCGCCGTGATCATCGTGTCGCGCGGCATAAATATGCCCTCAATACTCGGATGCGCATTCGGCACCGGCGTCACTTCCTGATAGTTAATAATCTCCTTAATCTTCGCCACATTAATGCCATACGCATTTCCGTCCAGCTTAAATTCCAGCACTTCTAACTCATTTGTTCCATTTTCAAGCAGAATCTTTGTATCCATGCAATCCACCTCACGTTATATATTTAGAAAATGCCTTCTCTTAGATTGCTCATACACTTAAATTCTGACGCAATCTCAGATTTATCTTATTATAACACAAAAAAAACAAAAAAAAAACACTAAATACATTTTTTTGTAAATAGTGCCAATTTTACTTTATTTCGAGGGAACATACCCTCAAAACCGAACACTGAAAAACCATTCTATCCGTTTCTCTCAACTGAAATCATTCAGGCGGAGAATCGT
>JAIEFE010000011.1 GCA_029067085.1 Lachnospiraceae bacterium
GCGCTCGGCGCGGTCATGGGAGGTTTTGACGGCTTCCTCTATGCGCTGGTGGTATTTGTTGTGGTGGACTATGCCACGGGGCTTATGGCAGCGGCGGTGGAGAAGCAGCTTTCCAGTGAAGTAGGCTTTAAGGGCATCTTTAAGAAGGTGGTCATTTTCTGCCTTGTGGCGGTGGGGCATATCGTGGATACCCACATCATCGGGAACGGTAGCGTCCTGCGGACGGCGGTCATTTTCTTTTACCTTTCCAATGAGGGAATTTCCATCCTGGAGAATGCCGCGAGGATAGGGCTTCCCATCCCGGAGAAGCTGAAATCCGTGCTGGAACAGTTACGGGAGGAAAAAGGGGAATAATGGAACTTTCATTTTAGGGCATCGGTGAAAAACTGGTGCCTTTTTTCATGTGCAGAAAGAGAGGGAAATGGAATGAATTTAATACAGAATTATCTTACAGAGTCCGGCTGCTATAAGGCAGGGAAACACATCACCGTGCAGGGGATTATGATCCACTCGGTGGGATGCCCGCAGCCAAAGGCGGATGTGTTTATGAAGAACTGGAACAGGGCGGATGCAAACGCCTGTGTCCACGCCATCGTAGAGTCTGGCGGGAATGTGTACCAGATACTTCCGTGGGAACACCGTGGCTGGCACTGCGGGGGCAGCGCAAACAATACCCACATCGGTGTGGAGATGACGGAGCCTGCCACCATCAAATACACCAGCGGCGCGGCATGGGTGGAAACCGGGGACGGGGAGAATACGAAAGCCCATGTGCTTGCCACCTACAGATATGCGGTGGAGCTGTTTGCACATCTCTGTAAACAGTACCATTTGGACCCGCTTGCGGATGGCGTTATCATCAGCCACAGCGAGGGGTGCAGACGGGGCATTGCAAGCAACCACGGTGATGTGGAGCATCTGTGGTCTAAGTTCGGCCTTTTTATGGGGCAGTTCCGCAAAGACATCAAGGCGGCTATGGAGGGAAGCACAGCGGAGGATTCCCTTACTGCCATTATGGGAAAGGCCAAAGCTACAGCGGGGCAGATGGCTTCCTATCTGAAAAAGAAAAATCCATCCGTGGCACAGTCCGTATTGGATATGATCCCGCTGTACCTTTCGGAAGGGGAAGCGGAGAGCGTGAGGGGCGATATCGCCTTTGCGCAGTCCTGTTTGGAAACCGGGAACTTCACTTTCTCCGGCTCTGCGGTCACTTTGGAGCAGAACAATTTCTGCGGCCTTGGGGTGACGCAGAGGGGCAAAACGGGGCTGTCTTTTGAATCGCCGCAGCTTGGCATCCGGGCGCAGGTGCAGCACCTCAAAGCCTATGCTTCCACAGACGCTCTTGTGAATGAGAAGATTGATTCCCGTTTCCGTTATGTCACAAGGGGCTGTGCGCCTTACGCAGAGTGGCTTGGGCAGAAGGAGAACCCGCAGGGGAAGGGATGGGCGGCAGGAGCCGTATATGGGGAGAAAATCCTCTCCATCCTGAAAGCCGTTATGGAAGAGGGGCAGGTGCAGTTCATGGAGAGCCTTACCCTTTCCGCACCTTACATGGTGCGCGTGGCAATCCCCGACTTGAATATCCGAAAAGGCCCCGGAACGGGCTATGCCAAGGCGGGGAAGTTTACTGGCGTTGGCGTGTTCACCATCGTGGAGGAATCGGGCGGGTGGGGCTTGCTGAAAGCCTATCAGGAAAAGAGGGACGGATGGATTTCCCTTGCATTCACCACCCGGATTTAAGGAAATGTAAGGGAGCATCTATATAGGAGGAAAGCGGCCAGAACGCTTGACTTTATGGGGCTTTAGAGTGATTTATAGACTACCAAAAAAGAAAGGAGCAGCGGGCTGTTATGGCAGATAAAGAGAGAAAAAAATTAAGGGTAGCGATGTACTGCAGGATAGGGAACCCCAAAGACGTGGAACCCTGTCATGCGGAAAAACTGCCGGGGAGGAAAGGAGGGGACGCAGATGCGCATAAGGAAAGTTGCGATATACGCGAGGGTATCGACAGAGCATGAGGCACAGCTTTCAGCACTGGAGAACCAGGTGCAGTATTATGACGACCTCATCGGCAGGCATCCCGACTGGGTGCTTTACCGCCGCTATATCGATGAAGGGATCACCGGCACCTCCATAGCCAAACGTAAGAACTTTATGCGGATGATGGAGGATGCAAAGGACGGACATTTCGATCTGATCGTGACGAGGGAGGTATCGAGGTTCGCAAGGAACACCGTGGACACTCTCCAGCAGACGAGATTATTAAAGCGGATGGGGATTGAGGTGTATTTCACCGAGGACGGGATATGGACAATGAACGACGAGGACGGGGAGCTGAGGCTGACCATCATGGCGACCCTTGCACAGAATGAATCGAAAAAAACCTCCATGCGCGTGAAGGCGGGGCAGATGGTCTCCTTCCAGAACGGGGTGATCTACGGCACAGGGAATGTGCTTGGGTACGACAAGGTGGGACCGGAATACGTCATCAACGAGGCGCAGGCGAAAACAGTCAGGAAGATTTTCGATATGTACCTTGCGGGCAACGGCTGCCAGAAGATTAAGAGGCGGCTTGAACAGGACGGCGACCTCACGGCAATGGGGAAAAGCCTGTGGCATTTCTCCACCATCGGCCATATCCTAAAGAACCGCCTCTATTGCGGGGAGCTGGAATACCGGAAGGAATATGTGCCGGACTACCTCGAACAGAAAAGAACGAAGAACCGGGGCGAGCTTGACCGCGTCATTGTGGAAGGCAGGCACCAGCCCATCGTCACCAAAGAGGAATTCGAGCGGGTGCAGAAGCTGATAGAGGAAAAGAGCCCGCAGATGGAGAAATGCCGGACGAACCGGGGCGTCTATTCGGATGACCTCTGGCGGAAGAAGATGCGCTGCCAGTGCGGACACGCCTTTGCGAAGACCAAATGGCACAGCAAGAAGAATTTCACCACCTACACCTATAAATGCTATGACCAGACAAGGACGGGGACGGTCTCGGCAAGGCTCAAGAACAGCTTAAGCATTGAGGGCGTCTGCCCGGTGCCGCTGGTGCAGGACTGGAAGATGCATACAATGGCGCAGAAAGTCCTCCACGCCATCTTCGATGACACGGAGGCAACACTCAGGGAAGCGGCGGCAGTGCTTGGCGGCGGACTGGCAGGGGTGGAGCAGGCGGAAGCGCTGCGGGACAAATCCATTGTGGAGGAGCGGCTGAAAAAGGAACAGGGGCGCTACGAGACGCTCCTTGATATGCGGATGAACAATGAGATACCGAAGGAGGTATTCAGCCGGAAACAGCAGGAGGTTGAGCAAAAGATCAGGGAACTGGAACAGCAGATGATGCAGTACCGTGACGTGAAGCCCGCAACGGAGGCAGATGTCAGCGGCAAGCTGGAAGCCCTGCGCAGGCTCATGGCACAGTTCACCATGCCGGAGGACGGGGAGTTTACGGAAAGCGATATTGATAAATATGTGACAGGTGTAAGGGTTTATGAAGACCACTTCGAGTGGCTGTTAAACCTTGACACCAATACCCGCGGGGAACTGGATGATGCCGGTTCCCCTGTTTATTTTAAGAAAATAACGGTAACGCCGGATGACGAGAGGGCGTGGTTCAAAACGCACTCACAGTGGTCAAAATCCAACAAGTACGCGGAACTGGAGGCGAGGATTTATATTTAAAAACGAAAGAGAGACAGGGCGGATGGGCTGTGGCGGCCTTCCCGTTCTGTTTGCGTTCTTTTTATCCGATTTTTTGTAAATAGGGAGCTCATAAAAAGAATAGAATATTATCTATGTGATATAGAGATTGTAAATAGTTGACAAAAGAATGTAATATATTATCGAAAAAGGACGATACACTTTACATAATAGTGGATGTTATTTTTCACTGATTTTTATTTCAAATATGTAAAAAATGGAAACGGAGAGAAGAATTTCTTGACAGAGGTATTTTACTAGGAGTAAAATGTGGACAAGGTTATATGTGATAAAGCTATTGTTTAGGAGTTTTTCGGGCTATATGGGATATGAAGTTAATATAGCAATCTATCGTTTAGTGAATAATATAATACGGAATGGAGAAAATGATTATTTATAATCCTAAAGAGACATGAAGTATATTGGAAAAATACAGCGTGTAGAAGTTACAGAAAAGAAGGATCGAAAGCATTTTGATTGGCTCAAATTAATAATATGGTATATAGGAGTAATTATTTCATTTGTACCAATATTTATCGAAGCTTTAATATATTTGGCATCTAATGCCACATTGGATAAAAAATTTGCTATGAAAGTTTGTACTAAAGGGGATGTGCTTTGGATATTGGCAACATTGTTAATATTGACTTTAGTGGAATGCTATATTGAAGCGGACAAATTAGTAGGATTTAAAAAATGGATAGGAGTATTAGGCGTTGTAGCATGGGGACTATGTTGCGCAATATGGATTGTATTTAAGTATATATACCCTGAAAACTATAATGGAAATGTAGTCTTTTGGATTTGTGGTATAATAGGAAGTGTAGTAATAGTTATATGCTCAACTCTTCAATTAGGGGTTGCGGAGGTAGAAAAATGAGTACAATATTAATAATGATGGTAATAATATTTTTGCTTGTGGGTATTGTACCTTTTTTACAATGGCTGTATGTCTCCAAGATTGATAAGGGGCAAAAGAGTTTGAGCTATGTTTTTGAACAAGAGTTACTGGATTCTAGCTTGAATGATTTGCGAATGGAAGATGTTGTAAATCAAACTGTTTCATTAGAACAGATGAAAAATCGGGGGTCAGTCAGGATAGCACAAGGCTTGGCGTTTGATAAAAATGACTTTGAGAAAAGAAAGCAAGAAGAATATGCTATTGATTTGCCTTAGGAGATAAGAAAATGGATCAGTATTGGAAAGAGATTAGTAAAATTCATTTGTTAACAAAACATTATCTTTTATTGGCAGAGGAAATAGGAGAAGAAATTTTTATTCAGCCCCTTAAAGAGCATAGAGATGCGTATGATCATATTATTAGAATTTATGGAATGGAATTAAGCAATAAGAAAATAGAAAACCCAAAACAATATAAGATAAGTAATATGAAAAAAGCGTTAGGGCATGAGTATAGAGCTTTTTTTGATACAGCAGATTGGCTTTCCCTGATCTGTAGGAAAAAGATACGAGTATTGTTAGAAGGCAAAAATAGTACTGACATTGAAAAGAAATTACCAGAATATCCTAAGATAAAAGAAAGATTATTTAAAATTCCACAAGAAATTGCTGAATTAAGGAAAGAAAAAGATATAGGTGATAGTATCGGAATAATTCGAGAGGTGGATAGATATAGTCTTGTGTTAGATGAAATATTAGAGTATTATCGCATATTTTATGATTTATTTGCTTAAGATTTGGGTGGGGTAAAGGGGGTAAAAAGGGGTAAAAGTCCACTAAGTATCGTAGCGGCACAGGCGGCGATTTCGGAGAAGAAATAATTAGTGTTAAATGTCGTAGGGCACAGAAATTTATTCTATAGAGGGCAAAGTCGTTTAGCTACGACATAGAAAAATAAGACCTTGCATCGTAAGATGCGGGGTCTTATTTTTGTCTTTCAGACTATCCTTTCCCTCGCATAAACACTGGATTTTAGGAATATTCTGCGTAGGATCACCATGGAGTGAGGGCACGCTTTAGCGTAATAAAGCGGATAAAGCAAAATGCCCTATATAGAATAAATTTCCGTGCCCTACGACATGGTGATATTTCTTGATTATGTTTTTGGGAGAATGGCGAGATGATTGAAAGCCTTGTAAACAGGGACTTTTGCAAAATGTCATTCCCCAAAAATAGCAGGGAAATTCCCCAAAAGTGATCTCATTTCATTTTTGGGAGTGTTTTTGGGAAAATGCAGGATGTTTCCGGATGGGAGGTTTTGCAGGAATGAGGAAAAAGAACTTCAAAGGGCGATGTGAAAAGAGGATGATTGGTAAGTGTACTGAGGTATGCAGGACGTATGATGCCATTCAGTATACCTATGCTGATCTGCTACAGGAGAGTGATGAAGTGAAGGAGATCAGATGTAATGTCTTGCTGGATGGTTTGGACGTTGGGGAATATACATCGGATTTTGTTTGTACTAAGGCAGACGGTGATCTGATGGTGCGTGAGTGTGTATTTCGTAAGTTTTTGATGAAGCCTTTGACAGTAAAGCTACTGGATGCTTCAAGGGAGTACTGGCTTAGGCATGGGGTTACAGATTGGGGGTTGGTCATTGATGAAGAAGTATGATCTGATTCGATTGGGTGGCAGCATTATTAGAGTATTGGATATGCAGGATGATAAGATTCTTATGATCGATTGTATCAAACATTCTATGCCTGTGTGGGTGGAGCTTGAATCATTGGAATCCTATTCTGCGTATACCGATGAGGAACTGTTCAAGACTACGGGATTCACTAGTGTTGCTATTGATACTTTAGATGCAGACCAGAGAAAGGTTATGTATGAACGCTATACAATGATTACACCGATTCTTCCTTTTATAGCAGACGATAAGATGCGGTCTAAACTGATCTGTTCCATAGCAGAAGATCATCATATATCAAAACAGACTATCAGAAATTATCTCTGTTTGTATCTGTCCTATCTGGATGTAACTGTCCTTGCTCCAAAGAAACGGAAAGATGATCGGGAACTGACACAGGATGAAAAGCATATGCGCTGGGCGTTAAATAAGTTTTTTTATACGACGAAAAAGCAATCCCTAATGACTGCTTACACTATGATGCTCAAGGAAAAGTACTGTGATGCTGTGGGAGTATTGGCAGAAGAATATCCATCATTTTATCAGTTTCGTTATTTCTATCGTAAGACAAGGAAGATGCAGAACTTTTACATTTCCAGAGATGGGTTAAAGAACTACCAGAGGAACAATAGACCGCTTACAGGTGAGGGAGTACAGGAGTTTGCTCCTGCTGTTGGTGTAGGGATGCTGGATGCGACTGTGTGTGATATTTACCTGATCAATGAGGAAGGAAATCTGGTTGGCAGACCTATTCTCACTGCATGTATTGATGCTTACAGTGGTTTGTGCTGCGGTTATTCTCTTTCATGGGAAGGTGGGGTATACAGCCTTAGAGGATTAATGTTGAACATCATAGCAGATAAAGTGGCATGGTGTAAGCGTTATGGTATCTCCATTCAGAAAGAGGATTGGGACTGTGATATGCTTACCGGTATATTTGTTACGGATATGGGGAGTGAATATAAATCAGAGAACTTTGAACAGATTGCAGAATTGGGTGTTACTGTAGTTAATCTTCCATCATATAGGCCGGAATTGAAAGGATTAGTAGAGAAATTCTTTGATCTGATACAGGATATGTACAAGAAGCATTTAAAGGGCAAAGGTGTGATCGAGCCTGATTATCAGGAACGAGGAGCACATGATTACCGTAAGGATGCCTGCCTTGCGATGACGGACTTTGAGAAGATTATTCTACATTGTATCATCTATTATAACTCAAAGAGGATTGTAGAGAACTTTCCTTATACAGAAGATATGATAAATGAGCAGGTGAAACCATATGCGTCCTGTATATGGGAATGGGGAAAGTCATTGATAGGGGCTAATCTGATAGCTGTAGGAGGTAGGGAACTGGTATTGACATTGTTGCCAAGGACAACAGGTAGATTTGGAAGGACTGGATTGAAAGTCAATAAGCTACGGTATCATTGTGAGGGATATACAGAGCAGTATCTATCTGGTGGTGATGTGACGGTTGCTTATAATCCAGATGATGTTACCTCTGTATGGATATTGGAAAATGGGGTGTATACTGAATTTGAACTGATAGAATCTCGTTTTCAGAGAAAAGACCTTATAGAAGTACAGGAGATACAGGATGGACAAAAGACCATTGCCAAGAGTGAAATGAGAAATAATCTACAGGCACAGATCGATTTGGCACAGCATATTGAAGCTATTGCAGGTAGTGTAAATAGTAATACAGATGTTCATATGAAGAATATCCGCAACACCAGAAAGCGAGAGCAGATAAAAAATCATCGAGATTACATGAAGGAGGGAAAAAATTATGACTAATCTTTCTGATATTATTCGTATTCTGCCACCAATGAAGTCAGGTGATGATCTGATTTCTGCACTGGAAGTATTACCTGAGTATGATGAAGATATACGAAATGGTGATGTATCTGTGCGTCTTATGGCACTTTCTGATCTCTACAGGATATATGTACCTTCTCAAATGTCATTGGAGATTTACAGTAAAATGTATCTGGCACTATTAAGGTCATTGCAAAAGAAAGGTACAAAATTAGCCATACAACAGAAGAATCAGAATCATAAGGCTATCATTCAGCAGGAGTACAGCGGTATTATGGGTGGTTCTGACAGTTTTACAATCATCGGGGCATCCGGTATTGGTAAAAGTTCAGCTATTAGCAGAGCAATCTCTTTGATTACCGAGAATAAGGTGATTGAGGTTAGTAATCCATACACGAAGATTATTCCCTGTATCTGTGTCCAGTGTCCTTTTGATTCCTCAGTAAAGGGATTGCTGTTGGAGATACTAAGGAAAGTAGATGAAGTGATTGAGGGTAAATATTATCAGAATGCATTACGGGCAAGAACAACAACGGATATGCTGATCGGGAGCGTCAGCCAAGTGGCGCTGAACCATATCGGCTTGCTGGTAGTGGATGAGATTCAGAATGTGTGTAACAGCAAGAATGGTAAGAGCCTTGTGGGTATGCTTACCCAGCTTATCAACAATAGCGGCATATCAATCTGCATGGTGGGGACTCCTGAGAGTGCTGTGTTTTTTGAACAGGCTATGCAGCTTGCACGCAGATCATTGGGGTTGCGGTATGATGTGATGGAGTATGGAGAGAATTTTAGAATCTTTTGTGAAACTGTGTTTTCCTACCAGTATATGGAACAGAAGACGGAGATCACGGAGTCAATTATGGAATGGCTCTATGAGCATACTTCGGGAAATATATCGTTAGTGGTATCCCTTATCCATGATGCACAGGAGATTGCTATTCTGAATGGGAAAGAGGTCCTGAATCTGGAATCATTAAATGAAGCATATCAAAAACGTTTGTCTCTATTACATAGATTTATCCATCCTGAACAGAAAAAGCAGACTTCCAAGACAAAGAGAAAAGTGTCTGCTATTGATGTTAAAACTTCTACAGAGGGAAAAGGCAGTGGAGAAATAAGTAGTAAAGAATTTACGATTGCTGATTTGGTAGCGACTGCTAAAGATGAAAGTAGAGATATTGTGCAGATATTAAAAATACATATGCCGATTGTGGAGGTGGCGGTATGATCTCTTATTTACCCACTATCTATCCTGATGAATTGGTATATAGTTGGTTTTGCAGATACTATGTCCATGCAGGATTCTTTTCGCATAAGGCAGCTTTGGGGGAATTGTATTGTAAAAAGTCGGATAATACAAGCAAGGAATTTATTGGTAATCTAAATTCAGAAGCCATGGAGCAGATCGAAAAGGTATATTCTCTGGATGAATTGGTTTTAAATCATACCATGTATCCGCAGTATGCACGGTTTATTCCGTTAGAGCAGAAGAAGGCTGCTTTATATCGGTTAGTTCACAATGCTTGCGACGCTCACCAGTTGTTTCCTGTTCTTCCAAGAAATGAGGGAGAACGATATCTGCGGTTCTGTCCATTGTGTGTGAAAGAGGACAGGGAAACTTATGGTGAAGCATACTGGCATAGGAAGCATCAGATTCGGAATATGAGTATATGTACTAAGCATAAGTGCAAGCTTATGGAATCAAGTGTTTCTGCAAAGAGTGAACAGGGATTTACGTTTTGTCCAGCAGAGAGTTACAAACATTATGACGAAGCTGTTATTGAAAGTGATTCGTTGGTGATTCAGTATGCAGAATATTTAGACTCGATATTTGATGCGCCGATGGATTTTGATAATGATATTCCGATAAGCTCGATCTTGTACGATGGAATGAGCAAAACAAAATATTTGAAGCCATCGGGACGGAGCAGGTATACGAAGATGTTTGCTGATGATATGGGCGAATTTTATAAAAATATGGGCATATGCAGTATAGCGAGTATATATCAGATACAGAGAGTGCTGCTTGGGAGTCTGTTTGAGTTTTCTGCCATCTGTCAGATTGTATTTTTCTTGGGGATGAAGCCAGAGGAGTTAACGTATCCTTCTCTGACAATGGAACAGATCAGGCAGGAACAGGACAGTCATTATATGAAAGATACTGCTCCTGTAGATTGGGAACTGTTGGACAAAGAAACGGCTCCTGTATTAGAAAAGATGGTTAAGGCTGTATATGATGGCACTGCTAATGAAAATGGGAGGCCGGAACGAGTGTCAGAAAGGCTTGTGTATCGGGAAATGGGTTTGGCGGGGCATCGATTGGAGAATATGCCTAGATGCCGGGCTATTTTTGAGAGATATACAGAATCGTATCCTGAGAGCTGGGCAAGGAAAATTATTTGGGCATATCAGAAGTTGAAAGAAGAGGAGAAGACTTTCTATTGGACGGATATTAGGAAGATTTCTGGAGTGAAAAAGAAGAATTTTCAGGCGGTTGTTCCTTATTTGATGAAGCATACGGATGATATTACGGTGAGTAAGATTATGGAGTTGGTTATAGTTGACAATGAATAAGTTAACTGTGTGCTCTATTTTTTAGTGATTGTGTTACTGATGGGGAATGCTTATAATTATAGATATAGTTGTGAAGTGAAGGAGAGATTTTGAATATGAAAGATGAGATAATGTCTTTATTGACAGATTTTGGTGAGTTTACTTTAGATATGTTTTTGCAAGATGGTATCTTAAAAGAGTTACCTATTGTAGGCTCCAGCTTTAGTATGATAAAAATAGGTACAGATATCCATGATAGAATTTTTGTGGAAAAAATAAAAAGTTTTATTGAGCATGTTGATAAGGATACCAAATGGCAAGAAAAATTTAGTGATATTGAAGAATGCAATAAAATATCTAAGCATCTTCTATATATAATAGATTCATGCGATGATGACAAAAAGTTGAAATTAATAGGATTGGCATTTAACTATTTTGTAAATGGAGAGATGAGTAAGAAGGAATATTTTTTTGCTGTAAATATAATTTCAAAATCATTTTATCCGTATTTAGAAATACTGTTGGAAATTGATGAATCTGAACGTTTTCCAAATGATGATACGAAGTATGATTATGATGGAGTGGCACATTTGTTAAATATAGGTGCACTTGATTATGATGGTCAAACACAAATGCTTATTAATGAAAAAACGAAAGAAATAGAATCGCGACCCTGTATAATAGTTACATTAAATTGTTATGGTAATTTTATTAGAGGGTTATTAAGTAGGTTGAATGAGCAATAGAAGCTAAATATAAGTGACGTAAGTAAATGGTTATAGGAAGTATGCTCTGTTAAAATTGTGAACTAATTATTATTTCTCTTAGTCTTGATAATGGTTGGGATAATTCCTATATGCAAGTGATTTTTATAAATTTTACAAGCGTTTTAATTGCGAGAGTGACCTTTTTGGTATACTAAAAAAGAGAGAAATTTGTTGATGGGAGAATATTATGAAGTTACAAGATAGAGATTATAATATTATATTGAGTGAGGAAGAAAAGAGAGCTTATGAGGCTGAATTGGCATATGAAGCATCTAAAGGGCCAAAGAATAATCGGGGGTTTCCAAGATTTTCTCATCCAGATAAACAGATCAGAGAGTTTATCTGGCATAAAAGGTCTTTATTTCCTAATAATTTTTTGCATTTTTCTGAATATAAAAGCGAGATTGATTTTGAGACAGAAGCGAATAACTTTAAAGATATAATTTATAATTGCAAAAATGAGTTAGGGATTCAGCAATATATAAAGCAGAATCGAAAATGGTTTATTCCGGGTTCAATATTTGTAGATTATAATTTTGGACATCATGATGCCTATTTGTTCCCAGAGCAGAAATTGGGAAATGAATATGCAGTTGATTATATGCTATTAGGAAAAAGTTCTGATGGATATAGTGTAGTTCTGATTGAGTTTGAAAAGGCAAATACGGAGTATCTTTTGCAGACGAGAAATACAGAAAGCGATAGTGTAAGGAAGGGCTTAACACAGATACAAGACTGGAAACGTTGGATGGATAAAAATAGAGATTACTTTTTGAAAAATATCGGTCTTTTGCAACAGGGGATAGATATACCTGTATTTAGAATACATTACTATCTTGTGGTTAGTCGAAGAGATCTTATGACACCTGTGGCTTTGGAAGTTAGAAGCCAAAGTATATATGAAATGAAAAACACAAAAATTGTGACTTTTGATAGGTTGGTTGATAATATACGAAAATTGGAAAAGAATCATAGTTGGTAGTCATAAAGATATTTTTATGAGTTATGAACATGATAGAAATAATTGATGTTTCTCATTTTTGATTGAGAGAATTTCTTGTAGTAAGTAGACTAACTATTAAAAGTCAATATCTAAAATGAAGTTTTTGAGAAAAGTGTAGAAATACATTTTTGATAAATCAGCACCTTGAAAATCGCATGACAAACAGAGCATCTGAGCAGATGCCCGCAGAACAGGTGATAGAGTTTTTAGGGTTTTATTTTCTGTATGCCTCGCCGGTTAATTCCATTCTGTAAATTGTCCGGATCAGTTTCTTGGCTGCATGAGAGACGGCAACATTATAGTGTTTACCTTCCCGGATCTTCTTGGCAAGGTAAGAGCCAAAGGTCTCATCCCATTTACAGACAAACTTTGTGGCATTGAACAGTGCATAGCGGAGATAGCGGGAGCCTCGTTTTTCCATATGCGCATAGCCTGATTCCAGTTGTCCGGATTGATAAGTGGATGGCGACAGGCCAGCAAAGGCAAGTATCTGATCCGCATTTTCGAAACGGGAAAAATCGCCTACCTCGGCAAGGATCATTGCACCCATGCGATAACTGATCCCGGGGATCGTCATGATAGGGGACGCACTGTCATCCATGATCTTTTTGATGACAGTTTCGACTTCTTCAATCTCTTCGGTTAACACATGGATCAGGTGAATAGTGTGCTTAAGCTCCAACGATTTTACGGGCATAACGGATCCAATAGATGTATGTGCGGCAGTTCGGATTTCGATAGCTTTGTCGCGTCCGTAGCGCCCTTTAGAGGCTGTTTCAAGCAGATTCTTAAGACGAGTCAGATGGCAGTCTGCGATGTAGGAAGCGCCGGGAAATTCTGAAAGCAGGGCGTACACGGAAGCCATGTGGATATCTGGAACAAGCTTCTCCAACTCTGGGAAGAGGATGTTTACAAGGCGTGCAATAGAGACTTTCAGTCTTGCACGTTCCTGGACTTTGTCGAAACGATAACGGGTTAATGACTTTAATTCCTCGTTGTGGTATGATGTATCCGAGTAGGGCTTGAGAGTCTTATCGGTTATGAGCATCATAGCAATCGAACTGGCATCGACTTTATCCGTTTTCGTCTTTCTAAGGCTTAGACCTTTTCTGTAAAGATTAGTATGTAACGGATTGATAACACAGGTGGTCAGACCTTTATCAATGAGCGAACCCAGAAGGTTGAGTGAGTAATGGCCGGTAGCCTCAAGCCCTACTTTTATTAGGGCAATATCAGTTTCTGCGTCCTGGATCTTCTCATAGAGTTCGTCAAAGCCATCCCTGTTGTTTGAGATAGTGAACACTGGATAGAGTTTTTTGGCATCAGGGCCAAGGATACAGCAATCGTGCTTATCCTTTGCGACATCAATACCAACATAGATCATACAGGTGATCCTCCTTCATAGTTATTGATGCTGTTGGTAGATCCACAGGGCTCCCTGCCGATGTAACCTCGTTCCAAATAAACCGTCATGCGGTATCTAACTGATTAACATTGTAGCAAAGAGGCTGTGGTTGGAGCCTACTTGAAACCGTCTGAGCGGTAGGAGAAAAAAACCAATCCACAGCATCTTCAACAGCATACCCCATAACCTAGAATAGGTAAAGAATGGGTATGTCTATATAATACGAGGATCAAAAGAAACAAGACCAGATATTGGTTGATGATACTTTGAAGCTACGGAAATTACTTTTAGATTCGCAAGAAAAATAGACAGTATTAAGTTTTTAATATGTATTGGGGAACGGTATAGCATGGGAGCGATAACTCTGGTATTAAGAGGTGGCTTTGCTTTTGGTGGAAAAGTTGCGGAAATAGCCCGTAAATATGGCGTTTTGGTATTACATAGGTCTGAAAGATATATTATTTTTGTGTTTTTTAGGCGGTTTTTACATTTGGGAGTGGTTGAACTACTGTTCTATGGTTCTTTTGCTAAAGAGAAAACCATAATAATGTTATGTCGTGATGTTCGGTTTAGAGCAACTTGTATTGTTTAACAGACTCAAAGTTTTGTTTAGAACATATTTGCTATCATGTATTTTGGCTAGCAATTCGATTGTATGTCACCTATAATAAGAATGCAAGGTCAAGGATACTATTAATGGACTGTACGACATTTTAACAATTTGGCGAAAGTGTAGAGAACTGACTTGAAATCAAGGGATTTTGAGTATAGAGGGGTTCACCGGGGTGACTGGTGAGCCTCTCTTTTTGGGCTTTTTTATACCGATGATAATATGGCGATGGGGATTGATGGATACGTTATCGATTGTTTGGAGTTTTGCAGAAGGGGTTATCTTGTAATTTTATATTTATGAAGTTATGAATGAAATTTTGTTTATGTGTTATGGCAGCAGGGCGGGTAGCTGGGATTTGGCTATATTTTTACTACAGGAATTCAATTTTCAAGATGTAAAATTAAGGCCATTGCTTTGGAAGTCGCGTTGTAGTCTTGAAAACAAGGTAGTGTTTTGCTACAATATAAAAAGGGGACTAATTAAACACTTTTATAGTGATCTGTACTTTAAGCGAAAGGTATATTATATGGATACGATAGGGGATAAAACTAAAGCAGAGAGAGTGAAAATACTATTTAAGAGAATTGTTGCAAATCGGTCTTATTGTTTTAATTTTGCAATCAAATGGACAGGTGTGCTCTTTACGATATGGGGAATGATTACACTATTTACTCCTAGTGATGATTTACTGGACAGTACGTTAGCATGGTGGATTAGGTTACTATTGGCAGTATCGATCGTAGTAGGAATATTTATTCTGATATATTTTATAGGAGTTATCTGTGCATTAAAAACAAATAAGATAGAATTAATGAATGTGGGGAATAATCATCATGTTTATGTACAATATGGGGATGCTTTGTCGCCTGATGTACTAAGTGAAAATGCAGTAACAAACAGAAGAAATATATTAGTTTCTGTAAACAGATGTTTCGATACGATTATTGATGATGATTTGATATCGAGCAAATCACTGCATGGTCAAGCAATGAAGTATTTATATGCAGTCGGAGAATATACAGAAGAGACTTTGAATGCAAAAATTCAGCAGATATTGATAAATCAGCCCTATATATCTGTTACGAGAAATTCCAAACCGAAGGGTAATTTGAAGAGATATACGGAGGGAACGGTTGCAGAAATTCAATCCTCTTCAGGCTGCACATTTTTCTTTTTGGGACTGACTTCTTTTGATCGGATGCTTCACCCATATATTTCAGATGTCGAATATGGAACCTCTCTGATTAAAGCACTACAGTATTGCATTGATCGGAATCAGGGATACCCGGTTATTGTTCCTCTGATCGGTGGGGGTCGTGCACAGACTCGTAAAGAAGAAAAAGATATTCTTGAATTTTTAGTAAAACTTATTCAAATGAACAGGTTGTCTATAAACTGTGATATACATATTGTGGTGCGTGAATCTGCAAAAGACAGTATCTCTATTTTGAGACTTAAGAAGTAGAGTGCATAGCTTGTTTAGAATAGGAACTGATTTATGACATGTAGATTATTATGGGAGGCAAAAGATGACAATGCATGAGGAGCAAAACAAGGATGTATTATTTATTCCGTCTTCTTGTGGGGAAAAGGACGCAGAGAGTTGCAAAAAATGTAAATATTGCTACACTCCTACAGAATCTTGTATTCATACGAGGCGCTGTTTCATGAGTGGAGAGTATTGTTCCCAGCAATCAAATATACAGCGTGAACGTGGAAAACTTTATGCAGAGAAGAGTATCAGAGCTTTTGTTATTATGAATTTTTCTGATATGTCAGATGTTGTTTATGAATGGCGAATTAAATCATTTGTAAAATCCTTATCTGCCTATTTGTATTTTGACGAGCAGAACCAGAGGCTTTATTGCAGTTCTGTCGAAGATGATGGCAGATGGGACAAAGATAAGATGGTCAAAAATATAGAAGTAGTCCGCTCTGACTCGGATCCGGCTTCGAACTATGTGGTTTGCAATCGCATTTGTCAACAGTTGCAAATAGCAGATTTGGTGATAGTTGATGTTTCAAGTCAAAATGCCAATGTATTTTATGAATTTGGTATGGCGGTAGCACTCGGCAAAATGATTCTACCGATTTGCTATAGTGAAAGCTACTATAAAATGGTTATTCCTGAAGAACTTAAAGATAGATACTGGAAACGGGATAAACTGGGAGAGATTGCGCATCATATAGGCCTTTTTCCTTGGCGTAAAGATTTGTTTGAGTATTATGGCATTCGATACAAAGAGATAAAACCCAATGAGGCGGATGATGAAAAGTCAAGTAAAAGTTGTGATGAAAGCCAAAGAACAAGATATGTTACGTTTGAGAATGCTGTCGAGCCTGAAAATGGATTCCCTGATATGAAGTATGCTCGGTTTCCTTATCATGAAGTAATATCGAAAAAAAAGGATAAAGATTCCAAGAAGAAAAAAGAACCAATTGGTCAAGAAATTTATAATAAACTTAGTAAAGAATATAATGATGCGGAAATGGCCGATAACACGCTCATTGTATATACTATGGACGCATTTCTTAATAAGGAGCAGGCGGGGCAGTGTATTGTTAACTTTTTCCGGAATATTACAGCGAGGATGAATCAGGAAAAATGTTTCAGTGGAGAACGTGTGGGTGTTTTGGTACAGGAGAATGTCATTCCGGAAAATGAGAAAGACGCTAAAGGGCATATAGATATTTTCTATAATATCGGGGAGATTATTCAAATCGGGACGAATCAGGCGACGTATTTGGCGGCGGAAGAAAAAATATATTCAAATGACGATTTTTCAGATCTTGAGGGAGTTAAGCAGGAGAATATAACAGAACAGGGGCTGGCGCAGAGAAGAAAAATAGAACGTTTTGTCAAAGAACATAGTAAGAACCGGGCAATGCGTATTTATCCGAATAACCCGGTATTTGTAGATCGTATGAAAAATCTTTTGCATAAGGATATTTTAGAGACGGGCAAGATGGAAGAGGGGCAGTCTGGCAATTGTTGTAATTTGGACTCATTTTGTCTGTATCATGTTATGCTGCGTACATTACGCTATACAAATGAGATTGTTGTCGATATTAGTGATAATTGCCTTCAATCATTATTTTGGCTTGGGGCCGCACATGGCTCTGATATTTATGCAATTACCGTTATTCACGAAAAAACCGATGCAGAGAAAAATTATGCAAGGGAAACTGATGTGGAGAAGGGAAAAAGTTTACAGAATATTGACAAAAAGGAGAAGCGTAATGTATTTGATGTGTCGGGACTCTGGATGGCAATTTTGAAGAAAAATGATACAGAGGGCTTTTATCAGCAGCTTGTATCTGCGCAAAGTGGGATAGAACGGCATTCAAAGTTAATGTTAGCTAATAATGTGTCTTATAAGCAGAAGATGAAGGAACTGATATTTCCTGGCAGCGATGCAGAATTATGCAAAAGTGAACCGAAAAAAATATTTGAAGAGCTTCTGTTTAAGAAAAATAAAGATGAAAGAGAAAAGATGGAATCATATTATCGGGATCGTTTTTGGAAACCGCTATTAAGTTATAATCAATTGTGCATTTATCTGTCACAAATGAACGAGAAAGGACTTGGTGATCAAGAGCCACGATTGTGTATGTCGAAGTGGGATTATGATGCCGTGGCTGTGTTTTCAAATTACTTATCCAAGAGAAAGGTAATTGGCGAGTATCTTTTGGTTTCACTTCCGTTGGGTGGATCAAGGAGAAAACCGGAGCTGAATCCTCGAAAGATCAATTTTGTTTGCGTAGGAAGCGAGGTTCATCCGCTGGACGAAAGCCTGCCAGAATATATTTCTGAAAAAATTGGTATTCCATCAGATGAATACGCTAGGATATCAGGAATCAATATCATACATAAGAAATGGACTGAATTCGATGATAAAGAATGTAAAAATAAAGATCGCGTTTTTAAAGGTTTTGAGCGGATTGGAGATACAGGGAAAGGAATTCTAACGCATCATCCGAAAACCCGAAAATGTATAGACTGTATTCGCTTAAAGAAGAATGCCGATGCGCAGAAAGATAAAAAAGGAGAAGATAGTAATATAGGCGTTATATATTCAAGTAATGAAATGATAGGAGAAAAATGCTGTTTAGTAAAAGATGGCAGACATTGTGAAATTGCGCAGCTTATTCTATGGCGGGAAGAATCTCAAAATTCTCATGACAGGGATTACTTCTGGGTAGCAATTTCAGGTAGCTCAGGTCCTGCAACAGAAGCTTTGTCTATGCTATTTGTTACTAGAGAGCAGAGAAAATTTCAGCAGGATCAACGCGATGACTGCTTGCTTTATGATCTGCAGGAAGTAGTCCGTAAGAAAGTTATTGAAGTGTTTTTTATGAAACTTCGTAAACGATTAGGTGAAATTGAGTTAGAGTTTTGTGATGAAATGGGAAATAAAGAGGAGTTTGTCGGAGATGAGCAGAAAGAGAGATATTTCGCTCTTGTTGAACATGCGGTTTCTTCTTATTTAGGCACGGTGTTTTATCGATACTTTTTTCCTCTTTTGTCAGAAAAAGATATAGATCGTATCTGCAACGGGATGTATACTTTTGTCAATTCAATGAAAGCAGCAAAGATTAGTCCGTTTGCGTTTGACTATCATTCAAACAGAGATAGGAAATACTCAAGTTTTGTTTCTAATGATGGCATAGATACAATTGTTGATGAAATTCCAAAAACCTTGCGCGCCGTATTAAAATCTTTCAGAGGGCTGGAAGCATTCTATAATGTTACGGTACATCATTGCTTGGAGAAAAATGACGAAAACGAAGATACAAGAGAAATTGTCAGTATTGAGAGATGGAATGATAATAGATTTTCAAGTGTGAATTGTTTTTTTGTGTAATTTACATTGGGTAGTGTAAATAGTTTGTGTCTTTAAAAAATAGCTTTTTGCTATGAGTCAAGATATTACCATTCCTATTAAATGGTAATTGCGGATAATGTTTTATACAATTATGCAAAATATTCAATTTTTGCAAAAATGTTTTATTTTGTTAAATTGTATGGGTTTTGCCAAAGGATTTAGAGTTTCGCTAAAAGGTTTGTTTTTTGGTATTTTATATATGAATTAATGAATAAAAACTTTGTTTGCCTGCCACGGTAGCACGTAGGGTAGCTGGGAATTGGCGATATTTGTAGGCAAAATAGAGTAAATTACAGCATTGAGGATAGTGGGTGATTACGGTTTTACTACGGGTGAGGGAATGAAAAGAGAGCATTCATAATTACAGCCGAAACAGCAAAACCGCACGAATTGGTGTAGATTTTTACGGTTGCTGTAATGTTTCTGATTTAAAATGAAGAATCGGTTATACTGTTATTGTTTATTCAATAGACTAAAATACTGAAACAGAATGCATATTTTATTACTTTTCAAAGAAAGGTACTAACAGCATGAGAACAGATAAGAAAGAATTTGAAAAACGGTGTCGTATCGAGGAGAGAAATGCACTAAAAAATATGGAAATGTTTTGGAGTACATATGGAAAAGAAACTGTGGCCAAGTTTTCAAAATTGACAAAATGTTGGCCCCAAGAGGAAGAAGGGAAAAAAGAACCGGAAGCTTTACTTCAGGAGCGATTGGAAAGTTCTCCGATTCTCCTTATAACTGCAAATCAGGTTGAAGCGAATATGATGGTGAGGCTTTTATCAAACGAATTCCGCATTAATAAACATAATATTAGCGAGTTTTCAACGATTACTGATAACGGTTGCAAGTTTCACTTTGGTTTCATCGGAAATAATCGTGTTGTCCATGTTCAACCGAAGGATATGGCATCGTATACAAAGGATGGATCTTTCTCTGCACTTGAATCAGTATTAAAACGGTATAAGCCGAAATTAGTTATTTCCATTGGTGTTGCCTTTGGAAATGATGCCACAGAGCAAAATTTGGGTGATGTGCTTGTATCAAAACAACTGTTTCCATATGACAGTATCAATAAATACTCGGAGAAGACTATAAAACTAAATGGTTCTCCATACGAAACAAATCCCCAATTACTATGCAAATGGCGAGATCTATTGGAATATGAAGAGTTTCCCAAAGAGGCAATCAAGGGTGATAAATGGGATAATATCATCGATCTTAACTTGGCTGATGGACATAACGAAAAATCAAGTGATTTAGAAAGCTAAATATTTAATTGGCATTGTGGTACGGTTCTCAGTGGAGGTTCCGTTGTGGACGAAGTGGAACAAAAGGTGAAGCTTCTCGAAGCAGCAGAACGTAGAGGAATAGAGGATGTAGTCGGCGGCGAAATGGAAGGAAGCGGAGTTTATTTTGCCTGTGATAAGGAGAAAATTCCATGTATCGTAATCAAGGGTATTTGCGATTGGGGAATTAAAAAAAATTCATGGGATGAGGTTTTAAAAGATGTAGAAAATCCTCCTGAGAACAAAACAGTTAAAGATTGTGTACAAGCATTAGCGTTTACAAATGCCTTTTCAGCGCTAAGATGCTTGCTGGAATATGATAGTACTATAATTTCTGAGGATGGTGGTATACGGGATGTGGAAAGAATCTCAAGCGTGCGCCTATTTCCTATGAAGTCGTTTGAACGCATTATAATGAAAATCACAACATTTAATTTTCCACCATATTTTCTTTTAGGGACATCATATATCTTGTTTTCAGTTTTATTTAGGAATTATCTGCTTGAATTATTGGATTCTCAAACGGTTATTGGTTTTTTGATAATGATCTTGTTAGTAACAATCGGAACTCTGGTCTTAATGGCAGAATTGCTCATATTTTCCAAAAGATCAAGACGGTACAAATTAAAACCTCATTTTAGAGGTGTCTTTCAGGTTCTAATATTTGGAGTAGCAAATTTATTTTTATTTGGTGTCGATATTTACACAAGAAGGTTTGAAAGTATGTTGAATACAGGTGTAAATCAATGTATAAATCAAGGTATATCATATTTTCAATTTGTATATGGTTTTTTTTTGTGTGTAGGTGGGATTGCCTGGGCTATAGCAGGGCATTTACGTACAAGACCTGAGAATCTGGAAGTGCTGTTTGCTAATATTGAGGTTAAAAATTTGAGCTTTGAAAAATGTTGCTGTATCATTCAAAATACATCGGAAATCGTATTATACAGTATGTCCGTAGGATGGATATGTAAAACGCAGCTTTCACCAGTGCAGATGCATAAATGTGGAACATTACAAAAGCAAAATAGCTTGTTGGTTACTTGCCATAATTGGGAGCCTATTAAGCAGGAAATGTCTTTTATCTGGATGCCGGATGATTTTTGTCCAATCATTCCTGATACATTACAGGTCAATTATCGTATGCCAAACGGCGATTTGGTGGTACATATTATTACTAAAACATCCCAAAACATAGTAAAATATGATAGTGAGTTTTGCGTTCGCTATATGGAGCAAATATTGCTTTATCGGGATGGAACATATGAGAAGGTGCTAAAACGGGTTTGCCGTAGCCAAATAATACGTGAGCAAGAAATATGATGAAGGATTATCTTGAAAGCATCGAATCGTATATTTATGTTTATAAAAGAAAAATATTGATCAATACATAGACAGTATAAAATCAATTATTTCTAGATTGCTATAACGGGGAGATTATGCTATGCAAGAGAAGAGAGAAGTAAGTGAAAGTGATTTTCTAAAAGTATTGTGGGATTACTTTGCAGTACATGCGAATCAAAGAATTCAGATATTGAATTTTTATATTGTTTTGGAAACATTTTTTATAACGGGTTTATTAACTTTGTTTCAGCTCGATGGTAATTTAACAGCATTTCGTTTGATATTAAGCGCTTCTATTATTTTCTTCTCGTTTGTTTTTTATGCTTTAGATAAACGAACCAAGGAGATGATTAAATTCTCAGAAGATGCATTAAAAACTATAGAACAAAAGTATGCGTCAGAATATGGTAGTGGAATTATGATATTTAGCAAAGAACAGGAAAAAACGTTATTTGAAAGAAGATGGAGTTGGTTTGCAAAAAAATTTTTGAGTTATTCGAAGCTTTTTAAATTGATATATTTGTTCTTTACAATCATAGGGATTTCAGGGATGATAATTGAAATAATTAATATATTGACTTAATAGAGAAATTTAACAAAGAAAGTGTGTTTACTGGATTTGGCAGATTTGAGATGAAAATTTTCAAAGAGAGAAAAGGAAATATAGTTCAGCAGCCTTATAATGGAAGCGCAATCAACTACGCAAGAAGATATAATTTTTGGAAATTATAACACTCAGAGACCAAATACGCAAATTCTGTTTATGAGAAACACTATATTTGTCATCATGTATTTTAGCTTGCAATTCGAATGTCTGTCATCTATAATAAGAATGCAAGGTCAAGGATACCATGTCGTAGGGCACAGAAATTTATTCTATAGAGGGCAAAGTCGTTTAGCTACGACATAGAAAAATAAGACCTTGCATCGCAAGATGCGGGGTCTTATTTTTGTCTTTCAGACTATCCTTTCCCTGCATAAATACTAGATTTTAGGAACATTCTGCGTAGGATCACCATGGAGTAGGGGCAGCCGAAGCGAAAGCGTAGGAGGATAAAATAAAATGCCCTATATAGAATAAATTTCCGTGCCCTACGACATTAAAGAGATTTTGAGTTCGGAGGGGTTCACCGGAGTGGCTGGTGAGCCTCTCTTTTTGGATGCCGTTGATAACTTGGTGATTCTGGATGGAAGCACACAATTTTTGAATGTTAATGTGATTGGATTCATTGCAGGATCAATAGTTTAATGATATACTTGTCTCAATAAATTAAGGAAAATGGCGGAAGTACAAACCAGAAAGGAAATATATATGCATGGACAAAGCCTGGCGCAGCGTACCGCAGATAAGTTGAGAAATTTGATACTTACAGAAAATATATATAAGTTCGGTGATAAACTTCCAAATGAAAATGTGCTTTCTAATGAATTAGGAGTCAGCAGAACGACGCTTCGGGAAGCTGTTCATATTCTAATTTCAGAGGGATTGCTGAATGTTCAAAGGGGGAAAGGTACTTTCGTTGTAGAACAGTTGGAGCGCCATGCGGATAGTGGGATTGACCTGCAAGAAATAAGCAGTAAAAAAGTGACCCTGCGGGATTTATATGAAACAAGAATGATTTTTGAACCCGAAGCAGCAGCTTTGGCATGTGTAAGAGCCAGTGATGAAGAAATTGCGCATATATTAGAATTAGGGGAACAATGTCAAAAACATTTGAAGAAAAGTCATACAGGTGAACAGAGAATAGAATCGGAGATTGCCTTTCATGGAGCGCTTATTAAGGCATCTCATAATGAGTTTATCGGACAGTTTTTGCCAGTATTGACTGCAACGATAGAAAAGACCTTTGACTTGGATCATAATCTTCATATTATTGCGAAAGATGCATATGAAGACCATGCTATGATCATGAAGTTTTTAGAGCAGCGGAATTCGGAAGCTGTTAAATGTGCAATCAAGATTCACTTGAATAACGCAATGCTTACAGAAGAATTAGAAAAATGATATGTATAAATGAGGACTGCCACACTGTAAAAAGTGTGGTTTTTTTTCTGCCTGAAAAAAGAAACTGTATTGACAAGATATCTCAAGTGCTGTATAGTTGTCGTACAACATATAATATGATGTCATATCACATAAGGAGGTAATTATGAGTAATGCAAAAATTTATTATCAGGAAGACTGTAACCTAAGCCTTTTAGAAGGAAAGATGATTGCAGTTATCGGCTATGGAAGTCAAGGACATGCTCATGCCCTGAATGCAAAGGAATCAGGATGTAATGTTATTATCGGTCTCTATGAAGGAAGCAAATCATGGGCAAAAGCAGAAGCCCAGGGTTTTGAGGTCTATACAGCAGCAGAAGCAGCTAAAAAAGCTGATATTATCATGCTTCTGATTAACGATGAACTGCAGGCTGATATGTATAAGAAAGATATTGAGCCAAACTTAGAAGAAGGAAATATGCTGATGTTTGCACATGGTTTCAATATTCATTTTGGCTGCATCACACCGCCTAAGAATGTTGATGTTACTATGATCGCACCTAAAGGTCCCGGACATACAGTAAGAAGTGAGTATCAGGCAGGCAAAGGTGTTCCCTGTTTGGTCGCTGTGGCGCAGGATGCTACCGGAAAAGCATTAGAGCGTGCGCTGGCTTATGCGGCGGCAATCGGTGGCGCAAGAGCGGGCGTCTTGGAAACAACCTTCCGTACGGAAACAGAAACAGACCTTTTCGGCGAGCAGGTTGTTTTATGCGGTGGTATTTGCGCGTTGATGCAGGCTGGTTTTGAAACACTTGTTGAGGCGGGTTATGATGCGAGAAATGCCTATTTTGAATGTGTCCATGAGGTAAAGTTGATCGTCGATTTGATCTATCAGTCGGGTTTTGCAGGAATGAGATATTCTGTTTCCAATACTGCGGAATACGGAGATTATATCACGGGATCTAAAATTATCACAGAAGATACGAAAAAAGCTATGAAGCAGGTTTTGTCAGATATTCAGGATGGAACTTTTGCAAAAGATTTCCTTTTGGAAATGTCTGCCGGAGGACAGGTTCATTTTAACGCATTAAGAAAACTGGCAGCAGAGCATCAGGCAGAAATTATAGGTTCAGAAGTCCGTAAGTTGTATAGCTGGAATAACGAGGATAAATTAATTGATAATTAATCATCCCGATAAAAGCAGATGGTTATTACCTTGGATGAGGAATGAATGTTCGCCCACCTACGGTGGCTTCCGTACAAGCTGCGATCTCGGAGAAGTAATAATTAGTGTTATAGGAATTTCGAGTTTGGAGGGGTTCACCGGAGTGGCTGGTGCCCCCTCTTTTTGGTGTTTTATGCCTTTCATTCCTGGAAGATAGTCGTTTCGTGCCATCCGATAAAATATATTTACACCCATTCCTTGTGAAATGTTTGACAAAGACGACGTAAATCGCTATATTCTATTTATAATTATTTCGGTTCAAAAGCACAATTGATTGGCGCTACAGTATAAGAGTTTTCTATTGTTCTGTTATGGAGATGACCTATGAAAGTCAAACGAAATACATTATTGCTCATTGCCTGTTTGGTATGGTGCGCAGCGGGATTTAATATTTTTAGAATTGGCTTTTTGGCATACCGGTTCTATATAACGATATGGAATCTTCTATTGTCAGGAGTGGTTTTCACTGTTTTTCAAAAGTTTATTTTTGGAAAACTGGTAAAAAAGCACTCTGAAAGAATCAAAAACTATCCAGAAGAGCGACAATTTTTTTTGAAATTTTTTGACGTAAAATCATTTATCATCATGGTAGTTATGATGACAGGTGGAATTGGTATCCGGATGTCTGGATTAGCTCCGGAGAGATTTGTCGCAGTATTTTACTCGGGATTGGGAGCGTCTCTTTTTTTGGCTGGGATCCTATTTGGCTGTAACTATGGCAGAGCCATATTCACCACCGCCACAGTTCAAAAATAAAAAACAAATATTTGAATCTATACGGTATTACTGAGAAGGAAATATAGGAATTTCGAATTTGGAGGGGTTCACCGGAGTGGTTGGTGGACCTCTATTCATAGTTTCTAAAAAGAAGTTTATCTCTAAGGGGTTTATAATGGTTAAATATAATACGACAGAGGAATTATTAGAAAAAAATCCTGTTTGGAAACTGATTCTTCGGCTGGGGATTCCTGCCATGTTTGGCCAGTTTTTTAATCTGCTGTACAGCATAGTCGACCGGATTTTTGTGGGTCGGATTCCGGAGGCGGGTGGAACCGTTCTGGCAAGCATAGGTGTGTGCGCTCCGGCATTGACAGCAGTTACCGCATTTGCCTATATGGTAGGCATTGGCGGCGCTTCCTATATGAGCATCAGTCTGGGGCAGAAAGATCATCAGCGGGCACGGGACATTCTTGGAAATGCGTTTTTGCTCCTTATGGGGATTGCGCTTTTTATTACGGCGGCATTATTGATGTTACATCGGCCAGTTTTGTATATGCTGGGATGCAGTGACGCAATGTATCCTTATGCAGAAACATATTTTACCATTTATATCTGCGGCACGGCTGCATCTTTGTGTGGCGTTGGGCTGAACCAGTTCCTCCTGGCGCAGGGGTTTGCGAAGAAGGGGATGTTTGCGGTTGCCCTGGGTGCGGTTGTCAATGTGCTTCTTGATCCCCTGCTGATCTTTGTGTGCGGTATGGGGGTTGCAGGGGCTGCCATTGCCACGGTAATTTCGCAGTGCTGCATGGCTGTTTATGTACTGTTCCAGATATTAGGAAGGCGGATGCCTGTACGTCTTGGGTTTTGCAGATTCCGGAGGGAGTTATCAGCACGGATCATAACCATCGGTTCTATGTCCTTTCTGATCACACTTATGGATAATTTGATCATTATTTTGCTGAATGTGGTGCTTCGGAAATATGGTGGAGTCAGCCATGGAGATCAGCTTATCACCTGCGCGGCAGTAGTGCAGAGCTTTATGACAATTGTTTTCTGCCCGGCGCAGGGGATTACATCGGGGTGCGGCACAATTTTCAGTTACAATTATGGCAGGAGAGATTATAGAAGAATCCGGGAAGCATTTATTGGAGTGTTTCTTCTGTGCGGTGTTTATATTGGGTTTCTGGAGATTTGTGTGCAAGCATTTCCCCAGATATTTACAGGGTTATTTTTGAGGGATATTTTGTTGGATCAAGCTTCTTCCAGTGTTCGGATGTACACGCTGGCACTTTTAGGGGTGGCTGTACAGTATGCACTTGTGGATGGGCTGACGGCTATGGGAAAGGTCGGGTATGCTTTTCCATTGTCCGTATTCCGTAAGATCGTGTATGTGCTCTGCATTTTTTGCCTGCCGATGGTATTTGATATCCGGTTTGTTTTTTATGCGGGCAGCATATCGGATGCTGTTGGTGCGTCGTTTAGTTTATTTTTGTTTTTTACTGTGATAAAACCAAAATTGAAAAAGGAATTACAGTAAGTGAGATATTTATAATGCAAAGTATCGAAACCGAGGGATGATTAAGATTGCTCATTGTGTGAACTACATGATATATGTTATAATATCCACAATTGTCGATAATGTCGAGAAAGCGTTTGGCGTAGGCAGAACGGAGGTTTTTATGAGCATAAAAGTATATAATGTCTTGACGAGAAAAAAACAGGAATTTGTACCTCTTGAAGATGGAAAAGTCAAAATGTATGCCTGTGGTATTACCGCTTCCGGTAATGCACATATCGGTCATGCATTTCAGGCGTGTGTGTTTGATATGATCACGAAATATCTTACTTATAAGGGATACGATGTTACTTATGTCAGAAATTATACGGATGTTGATGATAAGATCATTGACAGGGCCAGGCAGTTGAATATGGATCCTATGGAATTTGCACAGACCATTATGGAAAAGACGGATAAAGAGTTGGCTGCTCTTGGGGTTGACAGACCTACCATTCAATCGAAGGCGACTGAGTGTATGGGAGATATCATTCAGCTAATAAAAACATTAGAAGATAAGGGGTATGCATATCGAGCTGACAGCGGAGATGTGTTTTATAGAGTATCTGCGTTTGAACGATATGGAAGCTTTTCCAATCGATTGTTGGATAATAGTATTCACGGTGTTCGTATAGAAGTGGATGCGAACAAGCAGGATGAACGTGACTTTGCGTTGTGGAAAGCTGCAAAAGAAGGTGAGATTTCCTGGGATAGTCCTTGGGGAAAAGGCCGTCCGGGATGGCATATTGAATGTTCTGCCATGAGTATGAAATATTTGGGGGATACATTGGATATTCATGGAGGCGGTAAAGATTTAATTTTTCCACATCATGAAAATGAAATTGCGCAGTCGGAAGCAGCCACCGGTAAGCTTTTCTCTCGTTACTGGCTTCATAACGGATTGATCAAAGTGAATGGTCAGAAAATGAGCAAATCGTTTAATAATGGTATTTTACTGCAAGATATCGTAGGAAAATATAACCAGGATGTGATCAGGCTTACTCTGCATCAGAATCATTATCGGTCTGATGTTAATATTGTTGACGGAATGTTTGAACAGTATGAGAAGAAAGTTTATAATCTGTATAAATCTTTTGCTGTTGTTGAAGCAAATGCTGCAGATTTCACTCCAAATGAGGAAAGCAGCATTGCCAGCGAGGTAGAAAAGGCTTTTGTCAATGCTATGGACAATGATTTTAACACGGCGCTCGTAATTGCTGATCTGTTTCAGTATGGGAATAGACTAAATAAACTTATTAACAAAGGCCAGTATCAGGATGCCTTGGATATGGTGTATATTCTGAGAAAAATGTATGCCATTCTTGGTATTTGTCAGCAGGATGCCAAAACGGTTGTTGCACAGATAAAAAATAAATATTTGGATCTATACGGTATTACTGAGAAGGAAATTGAGGAGCTTGTTGAGAAAAGAATGCAGTATAAAAAAGCAAATGATTATGAATCGGCAGATAAAATAAAGCAATATTTGGCGACGCATTCGATCGAGGTAAGAGACAGCAGAGATAAGATAGAATGGGATTTTCTGATTCATGTTAATATGCACGAATAGTAAGGAGGACTTAAATGAAAGCATTGATCATTGGCGGGACAGGAACGATCAGCAGCGCAGTGGTGCGCAGGCTTATTGAGAAAAAGTGGGAAGTATTTGTTCTCAACAGAGGTAACAGGCCGCTGCCGGATGGCGTAATATCCATCATTGCAGATATGAACGATGAAAATCTGGTTGCCGAAAAGATCAAAGATATGACTTTTGATGTGGTTTGTGAGTTTATCGGCTTTGTTCCTGCACAGGTGGAGAGAGATTACAGACTGTTTGCGGGAAAAACCAACCAGTATATCTACATCAGTTCCGCTTCGGCATATCATAAGCCGGCAAGCAATTATATTATCACTGAGGGAACAAGCCTTGCCAATCCTTACTGGCAGTATTCGAGAGATAAGATTGCCTGTGAGGAGTTCCTCATGAAAATGTATCGTGAGAACGGCTTCCCGGTGACAATCGTTCGTCCCAGCCATACTTATGATGAAAGAAATATTCCCTTGGGCGTACATGGGGAAAATGGTTTTTGGCAGGTGATAAAGCGCATGCAGGAAGAAAAACCAGTGATCATTCATGGAGATGGCACTTCCCTGTGGACCTTGACCTTCAATACGGATTTCGCAGTCGGTTTTGTAGGACTTATGGCGAATACACATGCGATCGGTGAGGCGTTTCATATCACCAGTGATGAATCTTTGAGTTGGAATCAGATTTACGAGACGATCGCGCAAGCACTTGGCGTTAAGCTGCATCCGTATCATGTTGCCTCGGATTTTCTGAACAGTGTCGGCCCCGACTATGATTATGAGGGCAGCTTAACGGGTGATAAGGCAGTGTCGGTCGTGTTCGATAACAGCAAATTGAAAAGAATCGTACCTGAATTTAATCCGGTGATCAGTTTTGCGGAAGGTGTGAGAATTGCACTGGATCATATTCAGGCTCATCCTGAATGCCAAAAAGAAGACCCTGAATTTGATCAGTGGTGTGATAAAGTGATTGAGTCGCTTGAGACAGCCGGGAAGGAGATACGATCTCATCTTTGCAGGTCATAGAAAGAGGGAAACAGTCATGAAAACAGGTATCATAGATGTAGGAGGCGGCTTCCGGGGCATCTATGCTGTCGGTGTGCTTGATTACTGTATGGATCAGGAGATCTCTTTTGATCTTGGTATCGGTATATCAGCCGGAAGTGCGAATTTATGTTCCTTTATTGCCGGGCAGAAGGGGCGGAACTATTGCTTTTACACAGAGTACGGATTTCGACGGCAGTATATGAGTCTCTGGAATTTTATCCGGAAAGGCTCCTATGTCGATATGGATTATGTCTATGGGACACTCAGCAACAGCGGTGGTGAAAATCCCTTAGATTATGAAGCATTTGAAAATAACAGGATGGAGTTTTATGTTGTTGCCGCGAATGCGCAGACAGGGCAGGCTCATTTTTTCAATAAGTCAGATATACGCAAGGATTGCTACGACGTTTTAAAAGCGTCTTCCTCCATCCCGTTTGTCTGCAAGCCTTATCGAGTTGATGGAATCCCTTACTATGATGGTGCATTGGGGGATCCTGTTCCGGTAAAAAAAGCGTTTGAACTTGGTTGTGACCGTGTTGTTCTGATTCTGACGAAACCGGAACACGTCCTCCGTACTTCCAGGCAGGATGAGCATTTTGCTGCCGGAATCCGAAAAAAATATCCGATGGCAGCGGAAAAACTGTGCGAGCGGGCGAGGAGGTATAACGAGAGCGTTGCGCTGGCGCAGGAGTACGCAAAGCAGGGCCGGGTGCTGATCGTTGCGCCGGATGATACTTGTGGAGTCGATACTTTGAGACGTGATAAAAACGATCTGCAGAAGCTCTATCAAAAGGGATACCACGATGCACAAAGAATAATGGCATTTCTAAAAGGTTTTGAGAGTGAGTCGTGAATCCTTTCTGAAAGGAAATGAGGCAGAATAATGTATAAATTTATCATTTGTTTTATCGCAGGAATCGGAGCCGGACTCGGAACGGGATTTGCAGGGATGAGCGCCGCTGCCGTGATCAGTCCTATGTTGATCACTTTTCTGGGACTTCCGGCATATGAGGCAGTCGGAATTGCTCTTGCAAGCGATGTTCTCGCAAGCGCCATTAGCGCATACACCTATGGAAAGAATAAGAATCTTGATATCCGCAACGGTCTTGTCATGATGGTGACCGTTTTGCTGTTTACATTGGTAGGGAGCTTTGTCGCAAGCCGTGTTCCCAATACTACTATGGGGAATTTTTCCGTATTCATGACATTGCTCCTCGGGATCAAATTCATTGTAAAGCCTGTTATGACAACAAAGGAAGCCATGCAGTCGGTCAGTGCAAGGAAGCGCATCATACAGTCAGTTGTCAGCGGAATAGCTGTCGGGTTTATCTGTGGGTTTGTGGGTGCGGGCGGTGGAATGATGATGCTCCTGCTCTTAACCAGCCTGCTGGGGTATGAACTAAAGACAGCTGTTGGGACAAGCGTATTTATCATGGCCTTTACAGCCTTTACAGGCTCTGCCAGCCATTTTGTCATTGGCGGCATGCCCGATATATGGTGTCTGTTGTTCTGTGTGGCATCTACATTGCTTTGGGCGAGGATCGCGGCCAAATTCGCAAATAAAGCCAGTGCCGTGACATTAAACCGTGCAACCGGTGTCGTGTTGGCTGTTCTGGGGGTGGTCATCCTGGGAGTTAATTACCTGAAATAATGAAATCATAAACCGCTCTGCTGTCAGTTTTTAGTGAGTTCCGATAGGATCGGCCAATAATGCAGTATCAGCATGGCAACGCCAAGTACAGTAAGAACGGCCCCTGTCACAAGTCCGACCGTACGGGTTTTTACCCGGTTTGCGAACTGTGCGGAAACAAGAGATGCCGCAGTTGCCACAACAATACATAGCAGCAGGACATGCCAACGCTCCAGAATGATTGCCGGATGGATAAAGATATGGCTGACTGACGCAATAAGCGCCGTAAAAGTCATAATAAACGTGCTTGTTCCGACAGCGGTTTTCAGTTCCATGCCTAAGAATGCGGTGAAGACGACAAGCATCATCATACCGCCGCCCGTCCCTACAAAACCTGTACCAAATCCAATTGTTAAGCCGAAAAAGAGCGATATAGCGACTCCTTTCAGGTCAAGATTCTCTCCTTTGCGCACTGTATTTTCCCGTGAGGTGTCCGGCTTTATCAGAAAACGGATGCCGATAAAAAATGTCAGAAACAGTGTAAAGCTGCCTAATACTACATTTCCTGCAAGCCATGCCGCGTAACTGCCCACTGTACTCATAGTGAGGATACATGTCAGCATGATCCAACCACGTTTCAGGTCAATATTTTTATGCTTTCCATACGTGATCGTTGTTACTGCCGATCCAAGAATATCTGATGCAAGAGCAATGGCGGTAGCCTGATAAGCACCGGTTTCCCCGCTGAAGCTCGGACAAAGTACGATCAGTATCGGTACCATTACAGTTGCTGCCGACAGTCCGGCAAGACCTGTTCCTATTCCTGCACCAAGTGCTGCAATCACATACCATATGTATTCCATAGCTGTTCTATCTCCGATTTTACAATGAAATAAACACGGGTTTCCGAATTATAAAAACGATCGGAAGTATTGTGTTAGCCGGTGCTTTCTGTTAGTATATATTTATGGGGTACCGCCTACCCGTTATGGCAGTACTCCATTTGCGATTTTATTGTAGTGGATTCCCCTGTGCTTGTCAAACGTTGGTGAGGTGTGTTATGAAAAATAAGATAAGAATAAAAATTTTGCTTTTGTTCTTAGCATGTATGCTATTGAGCGCCTGTGGACAGGAAAAGGAAAAGATGAAATCTGAAAGCGCAAGAGCGCTCACTGCTGAGGAATTGCAGTTGTTTGATGAAATGATAAAGGAATATGGTAATTATGGCTTTTTGCTGTCTGCATATGATACGCCCGCGGATGCGAATTTAAATGAAATATTTTATAACGGTCTGGGAGCGGATCAGGAAATAATCACAGAAGACGAAGTGCAGGCTTATCTGAAAGCGGTAGGAGAAAGTGAGCTTTTTACGGATTTTAATAAAATAACTGCGACGCAGCTCAATGATTTTCTGCTGGAAAGGACCGGTCTGTCTTATGAGCAGATGAATACCAGACTGGAATGGACCTATCTGCCGGAGTTTGATGCTTACTATTCACAGCATGGGGATACCAATTATAGGATTTTTAACTGTAAGGAGGGATATACGGTTGATGAAAAGTTGTTTGTGCTTCGAGTCACCCCTGAAAATTATGACTTTGTGGATGGATATCATGAGATGCGTTATGAACTGATCTTGGAAAAGAACGGGGAGACATATCAGTTCAGATCAAATCGGCTGATGCTGGAAGAAGGGCTGATCGAAGATCAGAGTTTTCAGGTCAGTTTAGCGCCGGTCGGAGATGTGTTTTTTGCTTCTTATTTACCGAACACGGCGGAAATACCGCTTGCAGACGTTTCTTTTTCCATTATAAAAGACGGGTGGGAGATTACGCGGCTTTATGGAGTATATAGTGAAAATATAAGGGAAACAGAGGTATTTAATAAGATAGAAGCAGTTTCATTTGCCGATTATGATGAAGATGGCATTGCGGACATTATCATGATACTGAATTATTCGCCTGTTTCGGATAGAAATACTTCATATTCGGAAGTTCGGGTTTATAAAGGAGAATATGAAGATTACTCTTATGGAGATTATTACTATTTTCAAAGATATCAGCAGGAAATATCGGAAACTTTAACGGCCGAACTGTCTGAAAAGACAATTTCAGCGGTTCTGGATTATCTTGGCAGATAGGTTTTATTGCATCGTATCTGCTCTCGCAGCAGTGATTGCAAGAATAAGGAGGCAGGCATGAAATACAGATTTGATCGATACGGAAAACAAATTTCTCAGCTGGGTTATGGCTGTATGAGATTCACCAGAAAAGGAAATGCCATCGACTACGAAAAGGCGGAGAAAGAAGTCCTTCTTGCCATTGAAAAGGGTGTCAATTATTTTGATACCGCTTACGTTTATCCCGGCAGTGAGGAATGTCTCGGCCGTATCCTGGATGAAAACAAGTGCCGTGACAGGGTCTATATTGCTACCAAGCTTCCGCAGTATATCATACGTTCTGCTGCGGCTATCGATAAAACCTTTAACGAGGAGCTTTCCCGTCTCCGCACAGACCATATTGACTACTATCTGATGCATATGTTTACGGATTATGCAGAATGGGAGCATCTGAAGGCTTTGGGTATTGAGGATTGGATCGAACGGCAGAAAGCAGAAGGGCGTATTCGTAACATTGGTTTTTCCTATCATGGTGAGACTGAAATGTTTTTGAGAATTTTGGATGCTTATGACTGGGACTTCTGCCAGATACAGTATAACTATCTGGATGAGCATACGCAGGCAGGAAGAAGGGGTCTTCAGGCGGCGGCAGAGAAAGGCATTCCGGTCATTATTATGGAACCTCTTCGCGGCGGTAAACTGGTCAATCTTCCGGATAAGGCAAAGGAGAAGCTTGCCTCCGGCAGCAAGGGTTATACGCCCGCGGAACTGGGGCTGCGCTGGCTGTGGAACCAGCCGGAAGTGACCTGTGTGCTTTCAGGAATGAATTCTGAGGATATGGTGAATGAGAACATCCGTATCGCATCAGAAGCTGAGCCGGGACATTTGACAGAAGAGGATATAGAGATCGTTGAGCAGATCAAGTTGATCATCCGTGAACGGGAAAAGGTAGGCTGCACGGGCTGCAGATACTGCATGCCATGTCCCAAGGGAGTGGATATTCCGGGCAATTTTTATTATTACAATCTGATGTATATGGAGAAAAAGTCTTCCGCACGTTTTGAGTTTGCCCAAAACATGGGGCTGCGTAAGGAACCCGGTTTTGCATCACAGTGCATTGGCTGTGGAAAATGTGAAGAACACTGCCCGCAGCATATCAATATCCGTGAAAAATTAAAGGAAGCCGATCGCGACCTCAGACCCCTGCCCTATAAGATCGGCATCAATGCAGCGCGCAAAATCATGATCAGATGAAGCGGCAGGATTGCAGGAAGGCGGTATTATGGAAAACAAGGAATTTAATCTTGGTGAATATTTGACGGGCGGTGTCGAGAGGATTGTGAAAGGGGCGGTCAGGGCGACGCTCACTGATCCAAAGGAAAGTGTGTTTATGGCGCGGTTTGCTCTGTCAAGCCGTGAGGCATCCCGCAGGCGGGCAAAAGCGGAAATGGACGGTGAAAATATACCGCCGTTTCTGATAGCCAGTATAACCAGCAGCTGCAACCTCCACTGTGCGGGGTGCTATTCACGTCAGAATCATGCCTGTACGGATGCTGAGCCGGTAAACCAGCTTACGGTACAGGACTGGGAGAATATTTTTTCTGAAGCAGGAGAGCTTGGGATTAGCTTTATTCTGCTTGCCGGAGGGGAACCGCTGCTTAGGCGGGATGTAATCGAAGCAGCAGGAAACTATCCTGAAATACTGTTTCCTGTCTTAACAAACGGAACGCTGTTAAATGACGAATACATCAGGCTGTTTGATAAAAAGCGTAATCTGCTTCCTATTTTAAGCATCGAGGGACGGCTGGAAAAGACAGACGAGCGGCGAGGTACGGGTGTTTATAGGAAGGTGGAGGCAGCCATGGAGCGCATCCGGAAAAATCAGTTGATCTTTGGAGCATCCGTGACAGCCACAACTGCAAATTTGCGGGAGATAACCGGCAGGGAGTTCTTGGACGAACTGCAGGAGAGAGGATGCAAAGCGGTCATTTATGTGGAATTTGTTCCGGTCACGGAGGAGAGTAAAGATCTGGCTCCGGGCGATGCTGAGAGGGAATATCTTAAGGAGCGTCTGTATGCGATACGTGAGGAATATCCTGATATGGTATTCGTTTCTTTCCCCGGCGACGAGAAAAGTTCCGGCGGATGCCTGGCGGCAGGGCGTGGGTTCTTCCATATCAATTCCCATGGCGGAGCAGAGCCGTGCCCATTTTCGCCGTATTCAGACATTAACGTAAAAAATTCATCACTCCGTCAGGCACTGCATTCACCATTGTTTACTTCTTTGCGCAAGCAGGGTGTCCTCATGGAGGAACACAGCGGCGGATGCGTCTTGTTTGAGCGGAAAGATAGCGTGGAGGTGCTTTTAGCGGAAAGGGCGGTATGCGGATGTACGATGTGATAGTGGTCGGCGCAGGGCCTGCAGGATGCACGGCATCCAAGGTCTTGGCAGAAAAGGGCTATCAGGTTCTTCTGGTGGAGAAGTTTAAGATGCCCAGATATAAGTCCTGTTCTGGCGTTCTGATCAAGAAGTCAATGGACCTTGTAAAGACCTATTTCGGAGAGGATGTGCCGGCGTCTGCCATGTGTACCCCGACAGAGAACAGGGGTATGATCTTCACGGATGATAAGGGGAAGGAATACCGTTTCGAGCAGGAGGGGCTTAATATATGGCGCAGCCATTTTGACGGATGGCTTGCCGAGAAGGCTGAGGAGAGCGGCACAGAGGTCAGGGATGGCGTGTCAGCCCTCTCATGCAAGGAAAAAGACGGACTTGTGGAAGTCAGTCTGCACGGAAAAGATAATGGTATAGAAAGCGCAAGATATATTTTGGACTGCGAGGGCGTTGTCGGGACCTTAAAACGGCAGATCGCCGGGCAATATCCGGGAGAGATTTCAGGATACATAACCACCTTCCAGACATTCAACGAAGGCAGCATCGATCTAGACCCGCATTACTTCTATGCATACCTGCAGCCGGAACTGTCGGAATATGACGCGTGGTTCAACGTAAAGGACGACCTGCTTGTGCTTGGCGTGTCCGTGAAAGATATGGATAAGAGCAGTCATTATTATGCGCGCTTCCTATCCTATATGGAGGAGAAGCACCACCTGCGTATCAATAGGCAGACCAAGAGTGAGAAGTGGTTGATGCCGCATATCCGTCCGGGATGTCGTGTTGACTACGGTGTGGGGCGTGTTCTTTTCGCAGGGGAGATTGCCGGCTTCTTGAACCCTATGGGCGAAGGGATATCTGCCGGGATGGAGAGCGGGTACTGTGCAGCTTCTGCGATCATGGAGCATTTTGATGATCCGTCAATGGCTTTTGAGGCATATCGGCAAAGCACGGAAAATCTGAAATCCTATATGCAGCGCCAGTGGAGTCTTGTGGGAGGAATGGCTGCCACATTTCGAGAGATGGAATGAAAACGAAAGGAAGTGACCCTTTTGTTGAGACAGATAAAATATTTTCAAGCTGTTATAAGGAACAATAGTTTTTCCGAGGCAGCCTATGAGTGCAATATCTCACAGTCTGCTATATCGCAGCAGATACAGGCATTGGAAAAGGAACTGGGATTTCCGCTGCTTCAGCGAAAGGGACGTAAGTTTGAACTGACACCCGCAGGAGAGTTTTTCTATAAAAAAAGTCTTGTACTGGTTGCCGATTATGAGCAGATTCTCAGGGAAGCAACAAGGTTAGCAGGCGGGGAACAGGAGTGTTTTAAGGTGGGATTCTTGCGGTGTTACAGTGGACAGGAGTTTCATCTTGCTTTGGAGGAATTTGTGGGTAAATACCCGGATATTCCGGTGGAGGTTTTTTATGGCAATCATGACGAACTATATCATATGCTCATAGAAAACACGATAGATTTGGCGTTTAATGACCAACGCAGGGCATTTTCAGATGAATTTATGAATATGCTCCTGATATCTTCTGTGACACATATAGAGATTGCGAACAGGAATCCAATGTCCTCTCTGGATAAAGTGACGGTGCAGGAATTAAAGAATATACCCTGTATTCTTGTATCATCAGAAGCGGAGAAAGAAACCGAAGCGGAATATTACCATACGATCGTCGGTTTACGGGGAGAAAAACTGTTTGCCGATAATATGGAAAAAGCAAGAACGCTTGTGATCAGCGGAAAAGGTTTTATGCCGAGTGAGGGAACACCCATAGAGGGCAGTCTTGGAGCAAATATCGTGAGACTTCCGTTGTATCGTGGAGACGAACCGATTAAGAGAAATTATTGTGCCTTTTGGAAAAAGGAAAATGCCAAAACAATAGCGGAGGAATTCGCTGAAATATTAAGAAATAAATTTGAAGTGTAATGATTAGCTAAAACTTATGAGGAACTTTATCAAACAGAACCGGTTTAAGCCAAAGTTTAAAACGGTTCTGTTTTTGTATAAGAAAAACTTATTGAATGGCGTTAAAAATCGAATTGATTGATAAGGTTATTCTGGTTAAAATGTAAATGTAACAAAATAATGATCTATTTGATTGGAGGAGCAAAATGAAGGAACTTATTTTATATTATTCAAGGGCAGATGAAAATTATTTCGGCGGGAGCCTGAAATACATTGAAAAAGGCAACACTGAAGTGGTGGCGGAAAAAGCGGCTGCCCTCACAGGTGCAGACTTATTCAAGGTTGAGCCTGTAAAACCTTATTCCGCAGATTACAATACCTGTATTGAACAGGCCAAGAAAGATTTACAGAGCGGTGTGCGTCCTGAAGTGGTGGCAATGCCGGGGAATATGTCGCAGTATGATCTGGTGACGATCATGTACCCGAATTATTGGGGCACCATGCCGATGTCTATGTTTACAGTGCTTGAACAGATTGATTTCGAGGGGAAAACAGTTCGTCCGGTATGTACCCATGAGGGAAGCGGAATGGGAAGAAGTGAAGCAGACCTGAAGAAATGCTGTTCGGGTGCGGTTATCAAAAAAGGTCTGGCAATTCAGGGAAGCAGTGTGGGCAGATGTGATGATATGCTGAAAAAATGGTTGGAAAGCTAGTTGTCTCCTTGATGACAGAAATAAAGAAAGGTTACATGAAAATGAAAAAAGAAGTTATGATTTTGACAGGCGCCGGACAGATTGGCATGGCAATTGCACGTCGAATGGGTTATGGAAAAAAGATCGTCATGGGCGACAAGAATTTTGATAATGCAAAAGCTATCGCCGAAATTATGAACAATGCAGGATTTGATGTCGAACCGATGGAAATGGATTTATCGTCACGGGAATCTATTTTGCAACTGATCGATAAGGCCTTAAGTTATGGAGAGATTAAAATGCTTGTTAATGCTGCAGGAGTATCGCCAAGCCAGGCGTCTGTCAGCGCTATATTAAAAGTAGATTTATATGGCACTGCGGTGTTGTTAGAGGAAGTAGGAAAAGTGATCGCACAGGGTGGCGTTGGCGTGACCATATCAAGCCAGTCCGGGCATCGTATGAAACAGCTCACACCGGAAGAAGATGAGCAGCTCGCTATGACGCCAACAGAAGAACTGCTAGATCTTGCTATTTTACAGCCGGAGAACATAACGGACACACTTCACGCCTACCAGATGGCGAAACGCTGTAACGAAAAGCGTGTCATGGCGGAATCTGTAAAATGGGGAGAAAGAGGGGCAAGACTGAATTCCATTTCTCCGGGAATTATCGTGACACCGCTTGCCATTGATGAGTTTAACGGGCCGCGTGGGGATTTTTATAAAAATATGTTTGCAAAGTGTCCTGCAGGAAGACCGGGTACTGCTGATGAAGTGGCAAATGTGGCAGAACTTTTGATGAGTCCGGCGGGAGCTTTTATAACAGGGGCGGATTTTCTGATTGACGGCGGTGCAACAGCAAGTTATTATTATGGTGCACTAAAGCCGGAAAAGTAAGAACGAGCGTTTGAGAAATAGGAGACCATGTAAAGGAATGATAAAACTGGATCATAACCATCTATGAATTGATCAATGGCAAAAATCGGGAAGTTGCCGTTCATATTCCGTCGGATGCTGATATGAGCGTGGATTCCGTTCAGGCATTATTGTCTGGAGTAAAAAAAATACCTTTTGGAAGGGAAAAAATTTGGCATTGCCAAGGGGCATATTAAGTAAATGTAAAGGTTGGGGCGTCATGAATAGCATAGCGATTTCTTCGAAAAATATATTAATAGCTTATACACGAAATGTGAAAGAGGACTATTCGGAATTTTTAGGTCACAGTATTCACTTTGCGGTGTCAACCGACTCGGGGAAAACCGTGGTCCCGCTTAATCATAAGTACGGCAGGCTGTTTCCGAAGTGTGAATTCAGCGATGAAAACGGTATCATCTCAATGGGTGTCACGGACATTGAGATCTATCGGATCAAGGATGAATATATCATCACCGCAAAGGAAATTCGAAGAACAAACCATGGAAATGGGGCGTTTTCCGTGAACGAAACAGGCGGTTTTGTGCGGTGGACGACTAAAAATTTCGTTGCCTTCTCGGAACCTGTGGTCACAAATGACCGCTATACAGAGATAGAAGAGCAGAAAAAAGACTGTGCTTCCACTGCGTTCAGTTTTGATGCCGCGGATTATGCGGAAAGTGGTGTGTCTGTTCCTGTATCGGAAGAGATAGCCGCCATGCTGATAAAGAACAATATAACCGTGGAGTTTGCGTCAACAGAGCTCCCGAAAGCCGTTTCCGTCAGCAGAAGCGAAGAACTGGAGAAAGTGACCGCAAAAATAAGATACACCGACGGCTCGGTGCATGAAAAGCGTGTGCTCTGGAAGACGGACGGCATTGACTTTTCCGGGCCGGGCAGATATACCGTTGAAGGGAAAATCGCCGTGAGACACTTTGATTTTCCTGTTGAAGATCATCCTTGGGGAGATCCGATCATCACATATTATCGCGGTAACTATTACTGGATCGCAACAAACGATGCCGACGGAGACACTTCCTTTGAAATCAGAGAAGCAAAAACACCTGAGGCTTTGTTTGATAAGAATGTAAGGCGAAAGATGATACTTTCGGCGGAGACTTCTGTCTATAAGAGCACATTCTGGGCACCGGAATTTCATATTGTCGGCGGTAAAATGCGCATCTTTTGCGCGCTTACCGTAGGAACCGGCTTTGATCCGCAGTGCTATGTTATGACGCTTAAAGACGGCGGCGATATGCTCGACCCTGATGCATGGAGCGTGCCTGAGAGGTGCGTGATGCCCGACGGAAGAAATCTCTGCGAAAATCCTCTCGGTGACGGTAAGAACGGCATCACACTCGACATGACCTGCTTTGAAGCGGGCGGAAAAAGCTATGTGGTCTGGTCGTACAGAACATGGGCAGGTACCGACAGCGGCTCTATGTTGATGATCGCGGAAAACAATCCCGATAAACCGTGGGAGATGCTGACTTTTCCGCAGCTTCTTAAAAGACCCGTATACGGCTGGGAGAACAATAACGGCACTGACAACAACGAAGGTCCGTTTGCTCTTGTGACTGGTGAAAAGGTCTACCTCGCTTATTCAGGCGGTGATGCCAGAGGGCAGAGCTATGTCGTCGGCGTGTTGACGGCGAATGTCGGAGAGAATCTCTGCGATGTGTCAAACTGGGAGATTCCGGACGCACCGTGGCTCGCTTCCAATTTTGTGGCAGGGGAGTACGGCTGCGGTCACAACGGCTTCTTCACCGACGAATACGGCGATGTCTACATCACCTATCATGGAGTGGATGCACCTTTGAGCAGCTCCATAAGGCCCGGTATCAGGCGGGTACATTTCGCAGCTGACGGCACTCCGATCCTTCATATGTCAAATGAGCAGGATCTGCCTGAAAGCGAAAGAAATGTCAGCATCGATGTGACGATTGAATCGTAAGGTGCTTTCATGCTATACTGTTTTACGGAAAATACAGTTGAGGAGGTGAAACATATGCTTTGTCATATGGTGATAGACCTAAGCCAAAAACTCTGTACAAGGTCTGATGACGGGACGAAACTTGTGCAGAGGTAAAGGAAATGATCGTCCGCATTGGATTTTGTACTTTTTATTCTGAGCATAATAAAGAATAGAATGGAGAAAATTCAATGGAAGAAAAATTCAGAAAATATATCATTTTGTGGTTGAGTCAGAGTGTGTCCGGGCTTGGAAGTTCCATGACAGGATTCGCACTGGTTTTATGGGCATATGGGCAGAGCCATTCTGCCATGTCCGTTTCGCTGATGTCATTTTGCAACTATGTGCCATACATCATTGTAAGCCTATTGGTTGGTGGCTTTATTGACAGGCACAAGAAGAAAAACATCATGCTGGTATCTGACAGTATTGCTGCGGCCGGCTCACTGGCTGTGTTGGCTTTTTTTCTTGCCGGGCATCTGGCAGTGTGGAATATTTATCTGATCAATATCATCATCGGCGTGACGAATGCTTTCCAGCAGCCTGCGTCGGCAGTGGCAACGGGGAGACTGGTGCCGAAGGAGAAGATTTCTAATGTGAGCGGGATGAACTCGTTCTCCGGGAACCTGATCGTGGTGTTCAGTCCGATGCTCGCAGCTTTCCTCTATGCGGCAGGCGGGCTTCCGCTTATTCTGCTGATCGATCTGGCGAGCTTTGCATGTGCTTTTTGTGTTTTGCTGTTTTTCATTCAGATTCCGGAGCTGCCCGCGGAAGAGAAGAGCAGTTCTCCATTTGCAGGAATAGCGGAGGGCTTTGCTTTCCTGCAAACGGAAAAAGGTATTTTATATATCATGCTGACGATGGCGCTGATCAATTTCTTTTCGAGGCTGACTTACGAAAACATCTTATCACCGATGATCCTGGCGAGAAGCTCCGGCAGCAGCATCGCACTCGGAATCGTGAATGCCTGTATGGGAATAGGGGGAATTGCCGGCGGCATTGTCGTTTCCGTGAAAAAGGAAAGCCGCCGTAAGGCAATGGCAATTTATGTTTCGGCTGCCCTGTCGTTTCTGTTTGGCGACTTGATGATGGCGGCTGGAAGGAATGTTTTTTGGTGGTCGTTTGCTGCGGCTGCCGCCAGCTTTCCGATTCCGTTTATACAGGCAAACCAGAATGCGATACTGTACAGGAGGATTCCGGAGGCCATGCAGGGGAGGGTGTTTGCGGTCAGAAATGCCGTCCAGTACAGTACGATACCCGTCGGAATCATTCTTGGAGGGTATCTTGCGGATTATATATTCGAGCCATTTATGCGTTCGGGAAACGGAATGTCGGGGATATTGAAAAATATCGTGGGGAGCGGTTCGGGAAGCGGTATGGCATCCATGTTTTTGTGTACCGGGTTATGCGGCTTTGCGGTGAGCATGGCGTCCTGTTTTCATCGGGAGATCAAGAAACTGGATTGCTCCGATGAACGATAAGAGGATTGTAAAAATAGAATGACAGAAAACAGCCGTTTTAAGTGTGGAAAACTTAACGGCTGTTTTTGTTAGGGGGGGGGGTAAAATGAACAGGTGATTCGTTCAGATATTGCGCGCGATAGGTGGAAGGCAGCATCCCCATATACTTTTTGAACTTTTTTGTAAAGTAATCCGGATTGGTAAAGCCGGAGAATTCGCTGGTCGTAATAACCGGAACACCTTTTTTCAGATATTCAGACGCTTTTTGGATGCGGATTTTGTCCAGATAAGTGTGAAAGCTTACGCCCATCTCGCGGAAAAAAAGTTTTCCCAGATAAGCGCTGTTATAGCCCAAAAGGTCTGCAAGGGTATTCAGTTTCAGAGGAGCGGAATAATTTCTGTCGATGTACTGACAGATCCGCTGGCAGGGTTTCTTCCGGGATTCATTTCGGATAAAAGAGATCGCCTTTTGAAACTGGTCATTTAAATAGGAGATACTGTCACAAAGATAGCGGTCGTAAGATAAATGGGATGTAAGGTCCTTGCTGCCGGCCATTTCAAATTCGAGCTGCGGATAGTACTCCGTAAGCGCAGAGACGACTTGGGCATAGCAGTTCATAAGGATGAACTGCGTGCTGTCTCTGTGCGGCTTGCGCAGAGACAAAAAATCGTGTAAAGACAGGAGGGCTTCTTCCAGTTCGGTACTTTGAAGAAGCAATATGTTGTGTATCATGTTTTCGGTAAAACGGATCAGGTCGAGGTCTGTCTGTTGTATTTTGTCAAGCCTCTGCGACAGAGCATCTGCGTAAAGCAGATCGCTCTGTTTCTCTTTGTAATAGTACAGATTTTGGTCAATGCGCCGGATTTCCGAATAGAGAACGCTCAATTCGGTATGTGATCCGGCTTGTGAACTGATGATTCCGAGGAGGGCATCATACGGCGGATAATTTTCCTGACAGGATTTCATCTGCCGCAGTATAAACTGCTCCTGACCGGGATTTAAAGCGATCAGGACCAGTCTTGATTCGGAAAAAGTGACCGATAAGCAGTTTTTGAGGTGAAGCAGTGCTTCATCCCATATATTGCTGTTGTCGGCGCTTTCAGGCAGAGTAAAGGAAATCAGACGGTAATAGTCTGAGTCCAGTTCTATGTGAAAGATAGACTCCATCTCTTTTACATAGGTCATGTTGCCGATCAGAATATTGGATAATAAATTGTTTTTGGACAGCATGGCGGACTGTTCATAGTAAATGGATATGAGCTTTGTCTTTTGGATCTCATCGACGACCCGCATGACGGCCCATGAGAGGTCTTCCGGATCTGCGGGCTTGTTCAGATAAGCGGTCACTCCGGAATTGATGGCAAGCTTGGCGTCTGCAAAATCGGAATCTTCACTTATGATGATGATCCGGGCATTATAATCGTTTTTCCTGACTTCTCGTATGAGCATCATTCCGGACATATCTTTCAAATAGAGGTCTGTCAGAATCAACTCGGGATTTTCAGCAGCGATCAGTTCAAGGGCATCAGCACAGCAATCGGCTTCCCAAAACTCGGTAAAGCCGTATTGGCCCCATGGAATCATATTCTGTAATTTCTTGCGGACAAGAGGTTCGCTGTCAAGAAACAGTACTTTCATAGATCATTTTCCTTATGCGATCAGCTTTCTGCAATACAATCAAAGTCTTCCCTATGTGTCAAATATTATCAGATTCTATGGGGATTGTCCAATTCAATTCAGGCGGTTCGCGGAATCCTTATTGTATGTACAAAACTGAAAAGTATAATATTTACGGGTTAATGTACAATTTGAGAGGTATGATTATTACTTATTATCTATTAAAATTTAAGTGTGGACTGATAAATTTTATTGGTGCATTAATTTTATGGTTTTTTATGGAGGAAAGTATGGGAAACTCTGTCAGAAACAAGCGGATAACAGCAGCAGTAGTTGCAGTAGCGGTAGTAGCACTTATTTGTGTTTTGGTATTTATGCGCGGCGTGGAAGATTTTCATGATAAATACGCGGGTGCAGATCTTACTGCTGATGTAGTAGGTATGGAGAGAACGGGAACCTATACTGGCTATCTGAATTCCCATGCGGATGCGGCATGTCCTGCGGAAAGTGTCGAGGTGGATCTGTTTCAGTATGATTCCACAGGCGATGTGGAGGTGCGCAATGATTACGAGGGTGTTGATAAGGCCCTGTATACCGGAACCGGCTCGCTGGTCACATGGAAAGTCAATGTCCCTGAGACAGGTTTTTATAATATTTCGTTAGAGTATCTGGTTCCGGAATCCAGAGGTGTGGCGGCTGAGAGATCGCTTTATATCAATGGCGAGATTCCGTTTGAAGATGCCAGAGAGCTTGCTTTTACCAGAATCTGGAAAGACGGCGGCGAGGTCAGAACGGATAATCAGGGAAACCAGATCCGTCCTGTACAGGTAGAAGAGTATGACTGGCAGGACACCTATTTCAGCGACAGCATGGGCTATATTATCGAGCCTTTCCGGTTTTATCTGGAAAAGGGAGAAAACGAGATCGGTCTGGGTGCCGAAAACGAACCGATGGTTCTGCGGAAGATGACGGTCTGCCCTGTTGAAGATATGGATACCTACGAGGAATATCTCGCAAAGCAGCCGAACAGCAGCAATTCTGATTCTTTAAAGAATTTTGTGCAGGTGATTCAGGGCGAGGATTCCACCCGCCGCTCGGAGTCTTCTTTGTATGCAAAATATGACAGATCCTCGCCGACCACGGTTCCCAACAGCGTTACAACCACGGTGTTAAACTATGTGGGCGGAGAGACCTGGCGCAGCTCCGGTCAGTGGATCGAGTGGGAAGTCGAGGTTCCGGAGGACGGCTATTACAATATTATGGTAAAAGGCCGCCAGAACTATTCGAGAGGAAGCGTTTCCAACCGGATCATGTACATAGACGGAGAGGTTCCTTTTGAGGAGATGAAGGGAGTTCCTTTTGCATTCAGCAACGACTGGGAAAACCAGACTCTGGCGGATGAGGCAGGGAACGCTTATCGGTTTTATCTCACGGCAGGAAAGCATTCCATCAGACTGGAGGCATCTCTCGGAGGGCTGGGAGAAATTCTGGAGGAGCTGGAAGATTCCACATTCAGACTGAATCAGATATACAGAAAGGTACTGGTATATACGGGAGCGAATCCGGATCAGTACAGAGATTATAACATTGACAGAAACTACCCCGAGATCATTGAAGCCATGGATCTGGAATCCAAGAGACTGTTCAAGATCGTGGACGATATGGTGGCATACAGCGGACAGAAGGCTGACAACATAGCTTCGGCGCAGACTGTAGCCCAGCAGTTGGAACGTTTCTGCAAGAAGCCGCAGAAGATTTCCTTGGAATTTGTTACGTTCAAGGATAATATCACCGCACTCGGAACGGCATCCTTGAATATGGCGGACACGAAGCTGGATGTGGATTATCTGGTGGTGAGCGGTGACGGTGCATCCTTTAAAAAGGATAAGGCAAATATCTTTTCCAAAGCATGGCATGAGGCAAAGTCCTTTGTAGCCTCCTTTACCGTGGATTACAATTCGGTGGGTGATGTATACGACGATGGCGATGAAGATATTGTCAAGGTATGGGTTCTGACCGGCCGTGATCAGGGTACGATCTTAAAATCCATGGTGGATGATTCCTTCATTCCGAATACGGGAGTCAAGGTGAATGTGGAGATCGTGGATCCGACCGCACTGATGAACGCGGTGATGGCAGGAAGAGGACCCAATGTGGTGCTGTCGGTCGGCGCTGACCAGCCGGTAAACTATGCGCTTAGAAACGCGGTTGAGGATCTCACCCAGTTTGACGGATGGGAAGAGGTTTTCTCCCACTATACGCCGAGCTCTTACGAGCAGTACGGGTTGGACGGACACATTTATGCCATCCCTGAGACACAGACCTTTAACGTAATGTTTTACAGGAAGGATGTCCTGGAGGAGCTTGAACTCGGGACTCCCGATACCTGGCAGGAGCTGATTGAGATGCTGCCTACCATTCAGGGAAATAATCTCTCGATTGGCATACCGACGGCGGCGGGCAGCAGTACCGTCTCGACGCCATCCACGGCGATTGCTTCGACGGCGCCTGATCTGTCGCTGTACTTTACACTGCTGTATCAGTATGGCGGAGATATGTACAATGAGCAGGGAACGAAGACTGTGGTTGACGACGAAGCGGGTGTGAGAGCATTCAGAGATTACATCAGATACTTTAACGACTACGGAATTCCCACGGTTTATGACTTTGTCAGCCGCTTCCGTTCCGGTGAGATGCCGATCGGAATAGCTGCCTACTCTATCTATAATACGCTGATGGTATCCGCGCCTGAGATCAGAGGCTTGTGGGATTTCACACTGGTTCCCGGAACGGAGTATACCGCTGCGGACGGAAGCACATACATAGACCGCTCCGATTTCATCACGGGCAATGCGACGATGATGATCAAGACGGAGGACGAGGAACTCAGAAAGAAATCCTGGGAATTCATGAAGTGGTGGGCCGCCGTTGACACGCAGACCCGATTCGGACGTGAGATCGAGGCGCTGCTCGGTTCTTCCGCACGATACGCGACGGCGAATAAGGATGCTTTTTCACAGCTTTCCTGGAGCAATGATGATATTGAGGTGCTGAATGCTCAGTGGGAACAGACGGTAGGAATCCGTGAAGTGCCGGGAGGATACTATACAGGACGTCATATCACCAACGCGATCAGAAAGGTGATCAACGAAAAGACCGACGCTAGGGAGACGATCATAGATTACTCCGTCACCATCGATGACGAGATCAAGAAGAAACGGCTTGAGTTCGGCTTGCCGATAGATGAAGAATAGGGGCGTGGAAAATGAAAGATTATATCAGCAAATATTTTATCCTTCGAAAACACAATATGCAAGTCGCATGGAAAAAAGCGAAAAAGAGCAAGATGTGTTATCTCTTCCTTTTGCCGTATGCGCTGCTGTTCACAATGTTCTTTGTGGCACCCGTGGTGATTTCCATCTTTTACGGATTCACATACTATAATATCCTGGAAAAGCCGAGGTTTATCGGGCTGCAGAACTACATCAGCCTGATACTGGATGACGACATCTTCCTCATCAGTATCAAGAACACCCTGATGATCGCTATCATAACCGGACCGCTGGGATACATCATGTCATTCCTGTTTGCATGGCTGATCAACGAGCTTCCGAGGTGGGTGCGCAGCGTGGCGGTCGTTGTCTTCTACGCACCGTCGATCGCAGGTAACTGCTACGTCATCTTCTCCGTGTTTTTCAGAGGTGACGCATATGGGTACGTAAATGCCTGGCTGATGGATATGGGCATTATCGATACGCCGAAACTGTGGTTTATTGACCCGACCTATATGCTGCCGATCTGTATGCTGGTTATTCTGTGGATGAGCTTGGGAACCGGATTCCTTTCCTTCGTGGCCGGCCTGCAGGGCGTAGACAGGTCGCAGTTTGAAGCAGGGTATATGGACGGCATCAAGAACAGATGGCAGGAGCTTTGGTATATCACGCTTCCGAATATGAAGCCGATGCTGATGTTCGGAGCGGTCATGTCCATCACACAGGCCTTCGGCGTCTGCGATGTTACGATGGCGCTCTGCGGATATCCGAGTACGGATTACGCGGCCCGCACGATAGTGACACACCTGTTCGACTATGGCTTCACCAGGTTTGAGATGGGCTATGCGTGTGCGATTGCGACCATCCTGTTCCTGATGATGATACTTTGTAACAAAGCAATCCAAAGTCTGTTGAGGAGAGTAGGAACCTGATATGAGCAAGAAGAAAAAAAAGCAAGAGAACTTAGAACCTGTATATCGTAAGAAGCTGATCAAGAGGAGAAAGCCAAACCGGTCTATCTGGGGAGATATCTTTCTGTATCTGTTCCTGCTGTTTGTGGCATTTGTGATGGCCTTTCCTCTGATTTATGCAGTGAGCAGCGCATTGAAACCTCTGGACGAATTATACAAGTTTCCGCCCAAGATTTTGGCGCAGAACCCTACGCTTGACAACTTTTCTGATCTTTTTGTGACGATGGGGAAATCGTGGGTGACATTTTCCAGATACCTGTTCAATACAGTGTTTATCACAGCGGTTGGTACGTTTGGCCATTTGATCATAGCTTCCATGGGAGCCTTTGTGCTGGCGAAATATGATTTCCCGGGCAATCAGGCATTCTTTAAGCTGGTTACCGTGGCGATGATGTTCACCGGCTATGTGACGCAGATCCCTAACTATCTGATCCTGAACAAATTGGGATGGATCGATACCTACTGGTCGATTATTATTCCGGCGTTTGCATCGCCTATGGGGCTGTTCCTTATGAAGCAGTTCATGGAGGGACTTCCCACCTCGCTGATCGAGGCTGCCAAGATTGACGGGGCAAGCGAGTGGAAGGTATTCTATGGGATTGTTATGCCGAACGTAAAGCCTGCGTGGATGACGCTTATCATTTTCTCTGTGCAGGGGCTGTGGAATAACAAAGCAGCTACCTACATTTACTCCGAAGCGAAAAAGACGCTGGTATATGCCATGCAGCAAATCCAGAGCGGAGGCATTGCAAGGACGGGACAGGGCGCAGCGGTGCTGGTTGTCCTGATGCTCGTTCCCATTGCAATCTTTGTTTTCTCCGAGAGCCAGATTTTGGAGACGATGGCAAGCTCGGGTCTGAAGGATTAACAGGGAATGAGGTGGCCTATGAAAAAGATAATCAGATTAATCGGTGCTCTGACGCTGGGAACGGTGGTTCTAGCAACATCTTCGCTGGGCGTTTTGGCAGCAGAAAAAAGTTATACATACAATTATGACTACTGGGGTGACGTACAGGACTCGCCAGATGTCTATACGGTGACAGGCGTTTACACGGCGGAAGCGTTTGGATTGGACATCAATTTCCGCAATCCCCAGGGAATGTTTGTCAAGGATAATATGATCTATATCTGCGATACCGGCAACAATCGGATCGTGCAGATTGAACGGATCGGTACGAAGCAGTTTGAGGTGGCGCGTATCTTTGACAGTATTCAGGGGGATACGGATGTAAAAAATCTTTCCGGCCCGACGGATATTGCCGTCTCGGAAGAGGGTGACATCTTTATCAGCGACAATGGAAACGCAAGGATTGTGAAGGTGGACAGCGACCTGAACTACCTTCTTCAGTTTAATCTGCCGGTGGATTCTACCGTCAGCCCGGACAGTACGTTCCAGCCCTCCAAGATCGTGATCGACACGGCGGGGCGCGTTTACTGCATCGCCACCAGCATCAACCAGGGCTTGTGCAAGTATGAGGCGGACGGCACTTTCTCTGGCTTTGTCGGCGCTACGCGTGTTACCTTCGACTGGATGGACTACATTTGGAAGAAGCTTGCGACACAGGAACAGAGGGCGCGTATGGTATCCTTCGTTCCCACGGCGTATGACAATATCTATATTGACCACGAGGGATTTATCTATGCCTGCGCGGGCGGCATGGAAGAGAAGGATCTGGATTCGGGCGCCGCGGCTGCGATCCGCAAGCTGAACCTGATGGGCAATGACATTCTGGTTCAGAACGGCGAGTATCCTGCCTATGGCGATCTGTACTGGGGCAAGGGCGGCGGTTATGAAGGCCCCTCATATTTTACGGATGTGACGGTTTTTGAAAATGACATCTATGTCTGCCTTGATAAGAACCGCGGGCGTCTCTTCGGGTATGACGATCAGGGCAATACCGTGTTCTGCTTCGGCGGCAACGGCAATATGGACGGGTATTTCAGACAGCCGGCTGCGATCGAGCATATGGGACACGATCTGCTGGTGCTGGATACGTTGGACTGCAGTATTACGTTCTTTACGCCCACTGAATTTGGCAGCCTGATCTACAGTGCGATCGAGGATTTCGATGCGGGAGATTACGAGAAGTCAGGCGAGAGCTGGAAGAAAGTTATGGCGCTGGACGGAAACTATGACCTGGCATACATCGGCATCGGTCGTTCCCTGTTGCGGCAGAAGCAGTACAGGGAAGCCATGGATTATTTTGAGCTGAAGTACGACGAGGATAACTATTCCAGGGCATATAAACAGTATCGCAAGGAGTGGGTGGAGGAACATATCGTCGTGATCGTCATTGTGATTCTGGCGGCCTTCCTGATTCCGCTGTCCATTGGAAAGGTCAAGAGCATCAGGCATGAAATAGATATCGCGGATATTTTCAGGGCTTAGACAGACGGAGGTTACTATGATAGCTGCATTGAAAAACAAAAATACCTATCTGAAATATATTGACAGCCTGCGGTTTGCACTCTACTGCATTACCCACCCGCTGGACGGCTTCTGGGATCTCACGCATGAAAGGCGCGGAACCTATGCGGCGGCGAACACCATACTGTTCCTGTCTCTTCTTGTGAGGGTAATGAAGCTGCGCTATACCAGTTTCGTTTTCATGCGGGTGTACTGGGAAGGAATCAATATCTTCCTGTATGTTGCCAGCGTAGCATTTCCGCTTGCCATGTTCGTGGTCGGAAACTGGGGGCTGACGACCTTGTTTGACGGCAAGGGGCGGCTCGGGCAGGTGTATATGGCAAGCTGCTATGCGATGACCCCGTATCCGCTGATTCAGTTCCCGCTGATGGTTTTCAGCAATTTTGTGACGGTGGATGAGGCGGAGTTTTACTCGGTGCTCAGTATGCTGTCGCTGTTGTGGGCGGCCATGTTGTTCATCGCCGCCATGGGACAGATTCATGAATTCGGCTTTGCGAAAAATATATTGTTTATGTTCGCCAGCCTGTTTGCAATGCTGGTGATCGTGTTTATCCTGTTGCTGTTTTTCAGCATGATTTCACAGGGCGTTGCGTACTTTATTTCCATGGGGAAGGAGATTATGTTCCGACTATAGCGCGGCGGGGAACGAGGGGACAACTGCCGGGACGGAAGGATGGGAGTGACCATGAAGAATGAAAAATCACTGAAAGTATTGGGGAAACTGAAAGAAATGGCTGTCCCCATGATCATAACGGCCCTCATAGCGGTGGCTGTTTTAGTAATTCTTAATTACAAGGCTGCACCGAAACAGGCAGAGGGGATGACAGTATACGGCTATGACGGGTCTGAGGATGCCATCGTACTGGAAAACGATATGCTTAAGCTCACCATGGATCCTGCGACGACCCAGTTCGCTCTGGAAGTGAAGGAGACAGGGAAGGTATGGTATTCCAACCCTCCCGAGGCGGATTCTGATCCCGCGGCTGTCGCGTCATACAGGGGAATGCTTCAGTCTACCTTGCTTCTGACCTACAGCATTGCCAACGGCCTGCAGACAACCTATGACAGCTTTACCTACGGCGTTGCAAACGGGCTGTACACGATCGAGGAAGGCAGCGATTACGTCAAAGTCAATTATTCTCTGGGCAATGTGGAGAAGGAGTACATGATACCGCCTGTCTGCACGGTGGAAAGTATGGAACAGTGGTTTGACAAGCTGGAGAAGAAAGACTCCGACTTTATCAAGCGCTATTATAGAAAATACGAAATTAACAAATTAAAAAAGGACGATGACAAAGATGCACTTCTTGCCGCCTATCCGTCTTTGGAGAGCGAGCCTTTGTACGTGCTGAGAGACTCTGCCAAGGGCGCTGTTACCCAGAAGCTGGAGCAGATCTTCGAGAAGGCGGGCTATACAGCGGAGGATCGGGAGGCGGATAAGCAGCTGAGCGCGCAGCAGGCTAACAGCGATACGTTCGTGTTTGACGCAAGCATTATTTACAGGCTGGACGGCGGAGATCTGGTAGTGGAAATGCCTTTAAGCGATCTGGAATACACGGAAGCGACGCCCATCTACACGCTGGTACCCCTCCCGTACTTCGGTGCAGGCGGTTCGGCGGATGAGGGATATCTGCTGGTGCCCGAAGGCGGCGGTGCGCTGATCAACTTTAACAACAACAAGCTCTCGCAGGCATCCTATTACGCGAATCTTTACGGCTGGGATATGGCGTTGTCCAGGGATGCTGTGGTGCATGACACGAGAGCATACTTCAATGTGTTCGGCATTGCAAACGGTGATGACTCTTTTGTCTGCATGATGGAAGAGGGCGTACCGTATGCTTCCATACAGGCGGATATCTCCGGACACGGCAGCAGCTACAACTATGTCAATGCATGTTACACGATAAGCCCCTCAGAGCTTTATCAGGTTGGCGACGCGAGCAGCCAGAATATTTATAAGTTTTTGGAGACTTTGCCCGACGAGACGCTGACACAGCGCTACCGCTTCGTGAACAGCAACAGCTATGTGGATATGGCAAAGACTTATCAGGGCTATCTGAAGGATAGGTACGGGGCATATTTTACGGAGAAGGATGATGAAAGTACCCCTGTGGCGCTGGAGATCGTAGGTGCAGTGGATAAGGTCAGACAGATTATGGGTGTTCCTGTTTCCAGACCTTTGAAGCTGACGAAATACAGCGAGGCGGAGTCAATGATCCGTCAGCTGACATCGGAGGGTATGAGCAATCTTTCCGTGAAGTATACGGGCTGGTGCAATGGCGGTGTCAATCAAAAGCTTCTCAAAAAGGCAAAGACGATCAGAGCACTGGGCAGCAAGGCGGATCTGAAGTCTCTGGGAACTGCGGCTCAGGAACTCGGAGTAGATCTCTATCTGGAGGGCGTGACGCACTACGAGTTTGACAGCGGACTTTTGGATGGCTTTTTCTCCTTCACGGATGCGGCGAAGTTTTTGTCCAAGGAGCGTGCCGAATTATTCGTTTACAGCGATATCACTTATGCGGCAAGGGAAGGTATTGACAGCTACTATCTGCTTCACCCGAGCCTGATCGAGAAAAATGCGCAGGTTCTCACCGAGGCGACGAGTCAGTACGGCGCGAATGTGGCCTTCCGCGATATGGGAAAGGATCTATCCTCTGATTATTACCTGAAAAATACCGTGAGCAGACAGCAGGCAATGACTTCACATGCGCAGATCCTTAAAGACATCAATGACAGTGACAAGAAGGTTATGATCAATATGGGCAATGATTATGCCCTTCCCTATGCGGACATCGTGACAAACATGGATCTGTCGGGCAGCGGGTATACCATTATCGACGAGGAGATTCCTTTTTACCAGCTTGCCGTACACGGTTTTGTGAATTATGTCGGGGTACCGTTAAACAACTGCGGCAATGAGCAAAAGCAACTGTTGGAGTCCGCGGAGTACGGTGCGGGACTCTCGTTCTCGCTGATGCGCGAGACGGCGTTTGCTCTGCAGAAGACGCTTTATACCGAGTACTATGCATCTGATTTTGCTACATGTCACGACAGGATGATGGATATTTACAACAGATACAACAGCGAGTTGGGGCATGTGTTTAACCAGCAGATGACGGGACATGAGAAGCTGAGTGACAAACTCTCCTGCACCGAATATGAGGATGGCACGAAAGTCTATGTCAATTATGACTTTACGGATGCGGAGACACCCGATGGCATACTGGTTCCCGCCAGGGATTATCTGGTAGTCCGTTAATGCCGGATCCGTCGGAGATACTGTTTACCGCGGGTTGCTGCATATATAGTTTTCAGAAAGGAATGTGGTTATGAAAAGACAGAAAACGAAATTGGCAGGTCTTCAGAAACGGAAAGCCATATCGGGGTATCTGTTCATATCCCCGTTTATCATCGGTTTTTTGATGTTCATGGTAAACCCGTTGTTCCAGTCGCTGCAGATGAGTTTCAGCGATGTACAGCTGGGAGACGGGGGGTTTCAGAATGTATGGAAGGGTCTGAGCAATTACTATTATGCTTTCCGGGTGGAGCCAAAATATGTCAGGGAGCTCACGGAGGAACTTAGCAGAATGGCGATCAATTCCGTGGCGATCATGGTGTTCAGCTTTTTTGTGGCTTTAGTGCTGAACCAGAAATTCAGGGGCAGGGCGCTGGTTCGTTCCGTGTTCTTTCTGCCGGTCATACTGGCTTCCGGCGTGATGCTGAAGCTGGATTCCAGCAACGCCCTGATGGCGGCTCTTGCTCAGACTGTGAAGGTGAACGCGCAAGGTACAGCCGGTATCACGGATGCGCTCCGGAATATCCTGCGGACTACCGGCGTGGGCGTGCGGGCTTTCGAAGAGCTGTTTAAGGTTATTGACAACATCTATAACGTGGCGATCTCTTCCGGTATCCAGATCATTATTTTCCTGTCGGGACTGCAGACCATTTCGGTAAGTATGTACGAGGCTGCGGACATTGAAGGCTGCACCAAGTGGGAGAGTCTCTGGAAAATCACGTTTCCCATGGTCAGCTCCCTGTTCCTTGTCAACTGGATCTACACGGTTGTGGATTTCTGTATGAGGTCAGACAACAAAGTCATTGACAGAATTACGACCTATATGAATGTAAACCTGAATTACGGGCTGGCTTCCGCCATGGCGTGGGCATATTTCGTGCTGGTCATGGCAATTATCGGAGTGAGTACAGCCATCATCTCGAAGGGGGTTTACTACTATGACTAAGACTAAGGTGAAGACGGGAAAATATACAAATTTCTGGGAGAGAAACAGAAAATCCGGCGGTTATCTCCTGCGTAAGACCATGATGGAATATGGCATCAGCATATGCCGGACGATACTGCTTTTCGGATTGTGTTTCCTGATCCTGCAGCCTCTGTTAACCAAGATATCAGTGAGCTTTATGACGGAGGGAGACCTGTATGACCCGATCGTCATCTCCATTCCCCTGCATTTTACCACGGAGAATTACCGTCTGGCGGCAGGGCTGATGGAGTATACGAAGAGTCTGTTCAATTCGTTTGTGGTTTCGTTGACGATTGCAGTTGTGCAGGTGGCAATGTGTACCCTGGTGGGATATGGTTTTGCGAGGTTCCAGTTTCCCTTGAAGCGGTTCTGGTTTGCCTGTGTGATGGTGATGATCCTGATTCCGCCCCAGGTTATTTCGACTTCGCTGTTTTTGCATTTCCGTTATTTTGACGTATTAGGCCTGGGTCAGCTGCTGACAGGATCCTCCTTGAACCTGCGAGGCTCTAAACTCCCTTATTACATGATGTCATTCGGATGCATGGGCTTAAAGAACGGGCTTTATATTTATATGATACGTCAGTTTTTCCGCAATATTCCGAAGGAGATGGAAGAAGCTGCCTACGTGGATGGCTGCGGCACGCTCAAGACCTTTATCAGGATCATGCTGCCGGACGCGAAGCCCATCCTTACCTCCTGTTTCCTGTTTGCCTTTGTGTGGCAATGGACGGATGGTTTCTATTCCAGCATGTTTTTGGGCAAGGTGAGTCTGTTAAGTGTCAAATTAAAACAGCTTCCGGATACGTTTGGCGGCTATATGGCGAGGATTACCGGTTCATCAAGTTCGGCGGGCGTTTCCGTACCTTACACCAACTGTATGCTGGCAACAGGCACCCTGATGGTAATCGTGCCGTTAGTCATACTGTATCTGTACGCACAGAAGGGTTTTGTGGAGAGCTTAAGCAGCACCGGAATCAAGATGTGATATCGTGTTTTTTGCGGGAGGTGATCATGGTATAGGTTTCCGCCCCCTGTTCCCGGCTCAGGATACAGGAAGGCGGAGATTTATATAAAAGAAACAGGGCGGGATGCAGATCCCACTCGTAAAATCAAGTCTGTACCCGGATTTACAGGTGCAGCAAAAAAAGGAGGAAAATATGAAAAGAAAAATGTTAAACAAAGTGATGGCGGCATCTCTTGCAGCTATCATGACAGTCGGCATGAGCGGTTGCGGCAATACTACGGAGCAGCCTGCAAGCAGCGGTGACACGCCGCAGCCTGAAGAGGCACCGGCACCCGCAGCAGAGGACAGCGGCAGCGAGGAGCAGGCAGAGCAGAGTGCCCCTGAAGAGGAGGAGGCATCCTCCGATCTGAGGATCGATCCCAACACAGGTGAGCCGTTTGATCTGGGCGGAATGGAGATCATTATTGCTGACTGGTGGACAGGTGAACCGGGAGACCCTACGACGGATTTCCAGGCGGCACAGAGAGAGCATCAGGAGTGGCTGCAGGAAACCTATAACTTCAAGATGGTTCAGAAGAACTATGCCGGCTGGGGCTGGGGCGAAGGCTCGATCGGTGAGGCGTTTGTACAGGCTGCTACCTCAGGAAATGATGAAAACATTATCTATATTCTGACGAACTCCGCAGCTACGGCGGCGGATGTAAGTCAGGGCCTGATGTATGATATCGCAAAGCTGGACGGCGATGTGATCGACCTTTCTGCAGAGAAGTGGCAGTCTAACGGCGAGGTAAACAGCTGGAAGGTAGGCGATTCCGTATACTGCTTTGCTACCGGTCCTTCCGAGCCCAGAGGAGGTCTGTATTTTAATAAGACAGTGCTGAAGGATGCCGGCATCGATCCCGAGACGATCTACGATATGCAGCAGAATGACACGTGGACCTGGGACGCATGGGTTGACATCATGGATAAGGTACAGAGAGATACGGACAACGACGGCCAGATCGATGTTTATGGCTGTGTGCAGAACAACGGCGGCATGGTATATATGTGCGTACGTTCTAACGGCGGCGCGCTTGTCAGCAAGAACAGCGACGGCACATACGCATTGACTGCTGACAGCGATCAGGTGAAGGAAGCCCTGCATTTTGCTATGGAAACCGTTAACAACCAGTATTTCCTGAACTACAGTGACGAAGAGGGCACTAACTGGGAGGATTACAAGAACCTCTTCATGAGCGGCCAGGCGGCTTTCATGTATGATGATGCGTACTGCGCATATGAAGGCGGCTGGCTGACAGGTCAGAATCCTGTAGAAGTAAACGGCGTAACGCTGGATCAGAGTGTTGATTACGGTTATGTAATGTTCCCGAAGGGACCTAAGGGCCAGATGGTTACAAACAAGAGCAACAACCTTCTCTGCATGCCCGCTTCTTACAGCGACGAGAAGGCAAGACTGCTGATGTTCGCTTATGATGTATGGACAGACGATGTTCCGGATTATGAGGGTTACTACGGCCTGCTTGATAACCTCTACGGCGGCATGAAGGATACCCGTTCCGTAGATGAGACCATCGACATGATGACAACAAGAGGTGTTGACGACTGGCACGCGATCGTTCCGAACTTCGACCCGAATACTAATTTCCTGTACGAGTTAGCTGGCCCGAACAAGGATGTTGACGCGCTTTTGGAGCAGAACATACCCGCATGGCAGACGGCTGTGGATGAGTTTAACGCTTCCCTGAAGTAATCATCACGGTTACATGATTTACAATCAGTAGAAATAACGATGAGAAAACGTGAGGATGGTGTTTTTAGCGCCATCCTCTTTCTCAAGGCTGAGAGATGATCGACCCGGAGGGGTACGCAAAGGAAAGGGTGAAGACATGGAGGTTTGGTTTCATCTGCCGGGGCTGCGGCAGAATTTACCGCTGAATATGGTACTGCTGTCGATGCTGGAGAGAAGACCGCATTATTTCAGGGAGGGTGTGCGGATCGCGTCCTTTTTCGGGGAATTTCCCATGTCGCTCTGGAATGGCGGCAGACGCTCGCCGAATGACCAGTGCGACGCGGGCTATATTGAGAATGCGATCAAGAGCATAAACGATAAGGGCGTGTCCGTGCGCTATACCTACACAAATATGTTCCTTGACGAGGAGGATCTGAAGGATCCTTACTGCAATTTCTGTATGAAAGCTGCGGACAACGGCAAGAACGGGGTTCTTCTTGTATCGCCGCTCTTGGAGGATTATATTCGCAGGACCTACCCGAGCTTTAAGATCAACAGCTCCACCTGCAAGGAGATCAGGGACATCGACGCGGTGAATGAGGAGCTGAAAAAAGACTACCATCTCGTGGTTTTGGACTATAATTTTAACAACCGCTTTGATGAGCTGGAAAAAATCGAAGATAAGAGCCGCTGCGAGATCCTTGTGAATGCAGTGTGCCGGCCCGACTGTCCCAGGAGGGGCAAACATTACGAAAACGAGGCGAAAAACCAGCGCATTATGCTCAAAAACCGCACACGAACCCCCGACAGGCAGATTCCTCTGGAGCCGTGGCAGTGTGACTACGGGGAGCACAATGAGTTTGCAACGATACAGAGTTACTGCACCTACGTGTCGCCCGAGGATATCTGGGAGAAATATGTGCCGATGGGCTTTACCAATTTTAAGCTGGAGGGAAGGACGGCAAACCTCTTTTATATTATGGAGGTGTACTGCCACTATCTGATACGTCCGGAGTACCGCGTGGATGCCGCGACTACCCTGCTCAACAGTCTGGTCGCAAACAGGCTGATCACGGTGGGAAGGCCGAGGCCCTCCAGATGGCCGTAACAGCGGGAAGGAAGGTTTGCTATGTCAAAGAGAGAGGTTTTCTGGCATCTGCCGGGACTATGCTATTTTCGGTACTTGAATATTGTATTGATCAATCTGATGAGTCAGTATCCGGAGAGCTTTCGGGACGGGTACAGAATCGGTTCTGTCTACGGAACTTTTCCCGGAGCCATCTGGAACGGCGGCAGAACGGTATTCGGCATAACGAGCAAAGGGGATATGCAAAAGATCATTTCTGCGTATAACAGTAAAGGTGTACCGGTGAGGTTTACCTGGACCAATTCCCTGTTGGAAGAAAAGCATCTGTCAGATACTTATTGTAATCTGATCATGAAGATGGCGGACAACGGGATGAATCAGGTGCTGGTCAACCGGGAAGTTCTGGAAAACTATATTCGCAGGGAATATCCCGGTTTTAAGCTGATCTCCTCCACGACCAAGCGCATGCTTGATCTTGAGACATTACAGGAGGAGATCGGAAAGGATTATTTTCTGGTCGTGCTGGATTATGACTTAAATCATAATGAAGAGGCGTTGTCAGCCCTGCAGCCGCATGCGGATAAGATCGAGATCCTGGTGAATGAGATCTGTTATCCGGGCTGTAAGATGCGACTGGAGCATTACAGAAACCAGTCCGAGGCGCAGCTTGCGTTTGATTCGAATCCTACGTTCAAATGTCCGAATAACTCTACGCCCAGGGCTTTTAAAGAGTGCATGAAGCGCCCTGCTTTTCTGTCAAACGAAGAGATTGAAAGCTATATCGAGAGAGGTTATGTAAACTTCAAAATCGTCGGGAGAGGACTTCCGATCGAATTTGTGAAAGATTCCTATCTGTATTTTCTGGTAAAAGAGGACAAGGTGGATTTCATTCGCAGAAAGCTGGACAGTACGCTTGCCGATCTGATGAAGCCTGCTGTCAGGAGAGCATGAGCTAAGCAAGACGAAGAAGCAAGAAAGACAGACAAGAGTCAGACTGATAAATTGTAATATATAAACGGCGCATGGTTAACAAGGAATTGTTCCATGCGCCGTTTCTTTTTTGATGGTAATGTCAGACAAAGTATGGTATGCTTGGAATGACAGCAAAGGCGGATCGAAAGCAGACAGACTGCAGAGAGGAAGCCTTAGTAAAGGAAAGACAGAACGATGAAACGGAAAGAGAATAAAAAGGAAGAAGAAAAGAAAAATCCATACCATAAAGAATACGGCGTATTCAGCAATACATGGTATCTGCTCAAAGCCATAGCGAGATTTGAACCGAAGATTCTGTTCATGATACTTCTGGGCATGGTCATGGAGCCTGTCATGCAGTATTTATGGACATTTTTGTCCAAGTTTATCATAGACGTGATCTCGGAGAACGGAGGCGTGGACCGGCTCCTTAAGATCATTGTCTTCTTTGCGATATTGCAGCTTGCGACCCTCATGCTGAGCACGTACCGCAATAAGGATATGTGGACTCGCTTTGTCAGTGTCCGGTTTGGCTTGCTGAATCTGAAAAACCAAAAAGTCATGACGATGAACTATCAGTATCTGGAGGATTCCGACGTGATGGACTGCTACCAGAAGGCGAGTCAGGCCTGCAACAACAATGACAACGGAGTGGAGGGGCTGCAGCGAACTCTGGCAAACGCTCTGATCAATCTGACGGTTGCGCTGGCAGGAATGCTGATACTCGGAACCATGCATCCGGGCGTCGTACTGCTCATGTTTGTACTGTCAGTCGTTCATTTTGTGATCAGGGACCGGGTGAACAAGAAAGCCAAGGAGAAAGTCTGGGATCCGCTGGCGCCATGGTGGCGTAAAAACAACTATATGGGATACATGACGACGAATTTCAGTGCGGCCAAAGATATCCGCATGTTCGGCTTAAAGGACTGGCTCCTCGAAAAATACCGGGAGCTGCAAAAAGTCCGCTATGATAAGCAGATCCTGAATGAAAGGATATGGTTTATCTCGGGTCTGACCCACGATCTGATGTGGGCGGCAGCGCAGGGAGCGATCTACGCCTGGCTGATCGCGGGGACAGTGCGGGGCGAGATCACGCCGGGTAATTTTGCATTGTATCTGACTTCCTCCGCTACCTTTTATAACTATATATCTTATGCGCTGAGAGGATTCAGCGATCTTCTGGCAAAAAGCAGGGAAGTGGATGATTTCAGAAGCTTTATTGACTTTGAGGGAGGCGGTATGGACGAGGGAGAAGAAGTTCCTGTCAGTACGGCCTATCAATTCGAGTTTAAAAACGTGTCGTTCAAGTATCCGAAAGCCGATACCTATGCGCTGAAGAATCTCTCATTGACCTTATCACCGGGAGAGCGGCTGGCGGTGGTAGGATTAAACGGTGCGGGGAAATCGACTTTTATCAAGCTCCTGCTTCGTCTCTATGAACCTGCGGAGGGAGAAATTCTCTTAAACGGCGTGAATGTGAACCGCTACGCGAGGGGAAGCTACTACCGGCTGTTTGCGCCGGTATTTCAGGATGTGGAATTGTTTGCTTTTCCGCTTTCCGAGAATATTTCCATGCAGGAGCCGCAGGATACCGATAAGGAAAAAGCCAGGGAGTGCCTTGTAAAAAGCGGTCTGGAAGATAAATTAAAGGATCTGCCGTCAGGTGTGGATACGGAGGTTTTGAAAGTCATCCATGATGACGGTACGGATTTCAGCGGCGGCGAGAAACAGAAGATCGCTCTCGCCCGCGCGCTCTATAAAGAGGCGCCGGTGGTGGTCTTGGACGAGCCTACGGCGGCACTTGACGCTCTGGCGGAGAGTAAACTGTATCAGGATTTTGACAAGCTGATCGGAGAGAGGAGCGCGGTCTACATCAGCCACCGCTTAAGCTCCACTCAGTTCTGTTCCCATGTGGCGATGTTTGAGGAGGGAGAACTGGTGGAATACGGCACACACCAGGAGCTGCTTGAGAAGGATGGAGCCTATGCAAAGATGTTCCATACGCAGGCGCAGTACTATGTGGAAGATGCGGAGGGGGTGACGGCGGATGTCTGAGGCAAAGACGGATCAGAGTACAAAAGAAGGATTGAAAAGTATCAAAAAGACCTGGGAAACACTCCGTTTTATGTTGAAGCTCACATGGCAGAAAAAGCCGATCCTGCTTCTGGTCTATGCAGTAAGCCTGTTAAGAAGAGTGTTTGACAGAGCCTGGCAGATTCTTTTGCCAAAGCTTCTGATGGATGAACTGCAGTTATTTCTGGCCGGGGCGGAGGCGTCGCTTCACCTGCACAATATCGGCATGTATGCCGTGATCAGTGTGGGAGTCAACCTGCTGTCCGGTATCATAGGCAGTATTGTGGATGACCATGCAAGATCGGTGATAAACGAGTGGTTTCAGGAATACATTGCCGCTGATATGGCCAGACAGGCGATGGAAATGGATTTTGAACACACCGAGGACCCGGATGCACTGGATGTCCTGAATAAGGCCAACGAAGGAATGAGCTGGTACAGCGGCGGCGTAGAGGGCGTATTGAATGAACTGTTCCAACTGTTATCCAATATCCTGGTGATCTGCGGCGGCGCAGCGGTTGTTCTTGTGACCTGTCCGCTGCTGTTTCCGGTGCAGCTGGCGGCGCTTTTGGCATTTCTCTATTTTAATATGAAGAATAACAGGATCGAGGTGGCAAGCTTTGAGAGGCTCTCGGCGGATAACAGGATCTTCAGCTATTTCTTTTTCCAGATATCCCAGTTCCAATACGGAAAGGATATCCGCCTGTATAACAGCGCCGGTATGATGGGCAGGAGAGCAGAAGACCAGGCAAAGAAGATGACTGCCACATGGCTTGAGGAAAACGTAAAGACCCGAAACAACAATTGGGTGATGGACGTGGTCAATACGCTGCGGGATGCGATCAGTTATTTCTATATCGGATATCTGGCAATCACACATAAGATATCTCTGGGAGATTTCTCCATGTGCGTGGCGGCCGCTTCAGTCCTGTACCAGAGCATGTTTGGCATCGCAGGCGGATTACAGCAGATCACAAATCGCTGTAACTATGCGCACCGTTATCTGGAATTTCTGGAATATCCGGCGGCGATGGAGAAGGGAAGCCGCAGTGTGGAAAAGGGAGAACACACGATAGAGTTTGCAGACGTCAGCTTTCAGTATCCGCGCTCGGAAAACTATGTGCTGCGTCATATCAATTTAAAGATCAAGTCCGGCGAGCATCTGTCTATCGTAGGATTAAACGGCGCCGGAAAGACTACACTGGTAAAGCTTTTGTGCAGGCTCTATGATGTGACGGAGGGAGCGATCCTGATCGACGGCGTCAATATCAAGGAATATGCCGAAGAGGAGTACAGACGGCTGTTTGCGGTTGTATTTCAGGATTTTGAATTATTTGCATTCAGCTTGAAAGAAAATGTCGTGCTTGCTGAAACAGACTCGGCAGATCCGAAGAAAATCGAGGAAGTCCTCCGGCTTACAGGCCTTTCCGAGGATGTGCAGAAGCTGCCCGAGGGGATGGACACCATGATCTTCAAATCTTACGACGAGCACGGAACGGAGCTTTCCGGCGGACAAAAACAAAAGACCGCCATCGCGCGTGCGCTCTACCGAAATGCGCCGATCGTGATCCTTGACGAACCGACCGCAGCGCTCGATCCGATCGCCGAGTATGAGATCTACCGTCAGTTCGAGACACTGGTGGGCGGGAAAACCGCCATTTATATCTCACACAGACTGTCAAGCTGCCGGTTCTGCGATAAGATAGCCGTCTTCGCGGAGGAAACCCTGCGTGAATACGGCACCCATGACGAACTCGTGTCATTAGAGGGTGGTATCTATGCGGAGATGTTCCATGAACAGGCCAAGTATTATGTGGATATCGCGTGATATATGGGTGATGACGAAACGCAATTAATATACGTTGAGATGCGTTTTGAAATTACCTGGAAAAGGAGAGGGAGAAGAAAATGTTGAAAAACAGCAGGAAATTTTGGAAGAGAACCTGCCCTGTGATGATGGCTGTCATCATGGCGGCATCCGGTCTGACGGGAGGAAAAATGATGGCGGAAGCGGCGGATGCGGATATAGCGTCCTATGAGCATCTGGATGAGCTGTACGGCGATTATTTTAAATTCGGAGCGGCTTGTGAAGCGATCGATCACTGGAATGATCATGGAAAGGAGATCGGCAATCCTGCGAAAGAGGAACTGATCAGCACGGTTTTTAACAGCATTACCTGCGGAAATGAGATGAAACCGGCCTATAATTTTGATCCGGAATCGGAATCCCTTTTTAAGATCGATCCTGCTGCGGAGGAGATGCTTGACTGGGCTGTGGCCAATCATATGGGAATGCGCGGCCATACGCTGGTATGGCACTCTCAGGTGAACCCTTCCATTTTTGCCAAGGATTATACGGCATTATCAGGCGGCAAACAAACATGGACGGATTCCGCGGAGTTGGACGAGGAGTGTCTGGTTGACAGAGAGGAGCTTTTAAGGAGGCTTAAGGCCTATATTTACAGCATGATGGAGTATACCTATCAAAAGGGCTATGCTAAAACCATCTATGCCTGGGATGTCGTGAACGAGGCGGCGGATGAAAATCAGGATGACGGCTTCCGGAGAAGCTATTGGTATAAGATCATCGGACCGGACTTCCTCTATTATGCTTTTTTGTATGCGAGGGAGGCGGAGACGCTTTATGCTGCACAATATGCGGATCTCTATGGACTGAATGCGGAGACGGACGATCTGTCCGTTATCATGCCGAAGCTTTTCTATAATGACTATAACGAGTGGTTTGATAACAAGAGCGATGCGATCATCAATTTTCTGACGCAGGAAAAATGGAATGAAAACCATGCCAAGGTGAAGAGCGATGTGATAAAGCCTGACGGGGACGGTACGATCTACGGGGATGGTCTGCTGGACGGAATCGGAATGCAGGGGCATTTGACGGACACCCAGAATATTGACCAGTATATGAAGGCGCTTCAGAAATATTCTGCGGTCGTGGATGAGGTACATATTACGGAGCTGGATGTGGGATGCAGTAAGACTGACGATAACATGTGGTATTATCAGGCAAAATTCTTCTACGATTTCTTTTCTCGCCTGATCGAAGAGGTAAAAGGCGGAGCCAAACTTACCTCCGTTACCGTGTGGGGACTGACGGACGACGCCTCATGGCGTGTGGACGCCAATCCGCTGCTGTTCTATGGCAATCTGGAGAGAAAGCCTGCATTTGAGGCCGTAGTCATGGCGGCAAAAGGCGAGGAATTTACGATGACACTGCAGGATACGTTAGGCGAACTGGAGGATCTGTTGATCACTTTTGAGCCATATTCGGAAGCAGGAAAGATGAAGACAGTGGAGCTTAAGGACGTCGGCATTTTCAGACGGGGGACTGGACATCAGGCAAGGCTTATGCCTGCGGCGAAGATCAACCATACGGAGGGAGCGGCGGTCGGTTTTTCGCTGAAGGTATCGCGAAATGAGCAGGATGCGACTATGAAGCTTGATGTTTCACGTTATGCCGGAAAGAATGTGACGATCACCGCTTATGTTATGGCGGAGGATAAAAAGATCCGCATGGGACTGGAGACCGATGCGAGCACACAGCTTCTGGAAGTGGATGCTGTTCCGGAGGACTGGGCAGAACTTTCCGTCAACTATACACTGCCTGAAGATGCACCGGCGGCCTATATCTATATTGAGACGGACGGGAATGCGGACTATTATGTAGATGATATCTCCGTAGTCATCAATGAAGACGGCGCTGCTGCAGAGGAAGCGGGAGAGAGTTCTGAGGATACAGGCGCAGCAGACGACGCGTCCGGAACTTCGGAGGAAGCCGGAGAGAGTGCTGACTCGAATGCATCCGGCAATGTGGGAAATGTTTCCGGGACAAAGATCGTGAGCACCGTCCTGATCGCAGCCGGTGTGCTGATAGCGGGAGCAGGCATATTCGGTGTTTGGAAGAAGAAAAAGGGGAAGTAAACAGGCAAAACGAAAAGGAGAAACCGGATGCTGAACGAGATAGCGGGCAAGTCTGTAAAACTGTATGAGGGGGAATTGGTTCGCAGGGAGAATGCCAACAGAGAATATCTGATGAAGCTGCCAAATAAGTATCTGCTCAGGAATTATCTGTTGGAAGCCGGAAGATATTCCGGAAGAGGCATGGATCCAAACGCCATGGGCGGCTGGGAGGATCCGTCCTGCCAGCTGAGAGGACACTTTCTGGGACATTGGCTCTCTGCTGCCGCAATGCGCTATTACGAGACGGAAGACAGGGAATTGAAAGCAAAGACAGAAACGATACTGGATGAGTTAGTCCTGTGTCAGAAGGATAACGGCGGGGAATGGGCATGCCCGATTCCCGAGAAATATCTGTACTGGATCGGACAGGGAAAGAATGTCTGGGCACCGCAGTATACGATCCATAAGCTTTTTATGGGTCTGATAGACGTATATCGTTATATGAAGGCGGATACCGCATTAAAAATAGCGGACAGACTGGCGGACTGGTTCAGCAGATGGAGCAAAGAGTATAACAGAGAGGAATTCGATCATATTCTGGATGTGGAGACCGGTGGTATGCTGGAAGTGTGGGCGGATCTGCTTTCCATGACCGGGAATGAGAAATACGCGCAGTTGCTGGAGAAATATTACAGAGGAAGATTGTTTGAGCCGCTTTTGGAAGGAAAAGATGTCCTTACGAATATGCACGCGAACACAACGATACCGGAAGCGCTCGGATGCGCCAGAGCGTACGAAGTGACCGGAGAAGAAAAGTGGCTTAAGATCGTGGAGTGCTACTGGAAGTGTGCGGTAACTGACAGAGGAGCTTTTGCGACCGGAGGGCAGACACAGGGCGAGATCTGGACGCCTATGAAGAAACTGAAGGCAAGGCTCGGAGATAAGAATCAGGAGCATTGTACCGTATATAATATGATACGATTGGCGGAGTTCCTTTTCAGATATACGAAAGATCCTGCATATATGCACTATATTGAGTATAATATGCAAAACGGGATCATGGCGCAGACATACTGGCAGGGAATGCCGTGGAAGGGAAGCCCGGGGAGCGGTCTGCTCACTTATTTCCTTCCGATGAAGGCGGGAAGCAGGAAGGACTGGGCAGGAGAAATGGACAGTTTCTTCTGCTGCCACGGCACGATGGTTCAGGCGAATGCGGCATGGAACCGCAGCATTTATTATCAGGAGAAGCAGGAGCTTCTTGTGACAAGGTACGTTGACTCCGAGGCGGAATTTGAGGTAGACGGTCATGCGGTGAAGCTGACGCAGAAGCAGGATTATATGAACGGCAGTTTGATGAACTCTTCGGAGAACAGCGTGCATCAGACAGTAAATGACATTACGAGCACGTACGCCAACAAGCCGAATTTCAGGAAATATATCTTTACCGTGCATCTGCAGGAGAAGGCGGATTTTGTGATCCATTTCCGCATTCCGGACTGGATCAGCGGGAAAGCGAATGCATACATAAACGACGAATTGGTGCAGCAGACAGATCGTACGGATCAGTTTTTGTCTCTCGAGAGGACATGGGCAGACGGCGATACGATCATACTCTCATTTCCGATCGGACTTACCTTTATTCCGCTGCCGGATGATGCCGATATGGGTGCTTTCCGGTATGGCCCGGATGTTCTGGCAGGCATTACGGAGCAGGAAAGAGTGCTGCTGCTGGAAAGTCAGGATCCCGTGGAAGAGCTTTCGGCCGATACGGAAAGACAGTGGGGAGAGTTTCGGACTTTCTACCGGACGGAGAATCAGGATCCCGGAATCAGTTTCATGAAGCTTTCCGAGATTGGATATGAGCCGTACCAGATTTATTTTAAAGTGAAGCGTAAAGAAGGGAGTCAGTAAATATGGCGGAGAAGGAAATGATCGTGATAACGGAGGAATCAAAGGCATTTTTCCATAATAACGTTGATTTTTGTATCGGAACCGGTCGTATGGGACTGGCTCTGACACAGGAATATCAGGATCAGTTGAAACTGGTGCAGGAGGAGATCGGCTTTCAGCATATCAGGGGACATGGTCTGTTCTGTGACGATATGGCGATCTATCAGGAATACGAGGAAGACGGTGTAAAGAAGGCGGAATACAATTTCACCTATCTGGACAGGGTGATGGACAGCTACCGCAGCGTAGGGCTGCGCCCCTTTTTGGAACTGGGATTTATGCCGTACAAGATGGCAAGAGGGACCCAGACGCTCTTTTACTGGAAAGGCAATACGACGCCGCCGAAGGATTACGGAGCGTGGTGCGATATGGTACAGGCTCTTCTGCGGCACCTGATGGAGCGGTATGGTGCGGAGGAAGTGGTTCAGTGGCCGATCGAGGTATGGAATGAGCCGAATTTGCCCGGCTTTTGGGAAAAAGCGGATATGCCGGAGTACTTAAAGCTGTTTCATACGACATTTGAAGCCGTGAAGGCGGTGGATGAGCGGTTTCGCGTAGGAGGTCCGGCAATCTGCGGCGTTAGGGATGCAGAGTGGATTCGTGCCTTTTTGGATTATTGCCGGGACAATCATCTGGCAGTTGATTTTGTGACAAGGCATCATTATACCATTGAGCTGCCGGAGGATATAGGGCATTATGCGTACTCAGAACTGATGGATCCGGAAGACGGATTTGCCAATTTAAAGTCGTCAAGGGATATCATTGACAGTTTCCCGGAATATCAGCGCCTTCCGATCCATATTACGGAATTCAATACTTCGTACACGCCGAAAGGGGTGATACATGACACGAACCTGAATGCGGCGCTGATCGCTCAGCAGTTATCACGATTGGGGGATGTCAATGAATCCTATTCCTATTGGACATTCGGTGATGTATTTGAAGAGACGGGAGTGCCGTTTACGCCGTTCCACGGGGGCTTCGGACTGGTGGCGAACGGCTGCATTCCTAAGCCTACCTTCTGGACATTTGCTTTCTTCAAGAAGCTCAAGGAAGGTGAGGGGCAGTGCGTCTATAAGGACGACAACATGGTGCTGCTAAAGAGGAAAGACGGCAGCTATCAGGGGGTGGCGTGGAATATTGCCGACCAAAAAGGGAAGTCATCGGAAGAACAGGAGAAAGATGCTAAGAAAGTCAAGCTTTCCCTACCGGCTCATGACGGCGGGTATTGTATCCTGACAAAGACAATGGATGAAAAGACCTGCAACCCGCTTAAGGTATGGCACGATCTCGGAGAGCCTGCATCCTTAAAGGAGGAACAGCGGAAGCTTCTTTTGGAGGCGGCAAGACCTTATGTGAAGACAAAGCGGACAGAAGCTGAGGATGGCAAGGTATGTGTGAAGTTGAGTCTTACTCGAAACGCAGTCGTCTATTTTGAAGTAAATCCGGGTGAAGTGACCTCCGATCGGGGATATGATTATGACAGAGTCATTTCGTGAGCGTATGAAGAAGAGAAATGTTGTAAAAAGAGCTGTTACATTGATGATGATAGCGACAGAAGCGGCTTTTTTGTGGGCTTGCGCCAACAATGCACCGGAAGCTTCCACTGCACAGACAGCGGAGCCGTCACAAGCGCTGCAGTCGGAAGAGCGGGAAAAATCGGAACAAATGGAACCGTCGGAAGAGAACGAGCAATCGGAACAAAAGGAACAGTCAGAACAGAATGAACAAGATAAACAGGAGGCAGTCATGAGCTATTTTGACGGATTGAAAATTGCGGAAAGCTACAAGGGGCTGGAGGATACCAACCCACTGATGACACAGCGGTTTGGCGCGGATCCGTATGCTATGGTATATGATGATCGCGTGTACATCTATATGACGGCAGATGCCTTTGAGCATAATGCGGACAAGGAAGTGACAGAGAATACTTACGGAAGGATCAATCAGATCAATGTGATCTCCACGGATGATATGGTGAACTTTACCGATCATGGTTCCATTAAGGCGGCTTCTGATCAGGGAAGCGCAAAATGGGCGCGCAATTCCTGGGCACCGGCTGCTGCGTGGAAGGAGATAAACGGGAAACCGAAGTTTTTCCTGTATTTTGCGGATGCGGGCGGCGGGATCGGTGTGCTGCAGGCAGACAGTCCTGCGGGACCTTTTGAAGATCCTCTGGGTAAAGCGCTGATCAGCAGACAGACGCCGGAATGTGCGGATGTACTCTGGCTGTTTGATCCGGCAGTACTTTCGGATGACGACGGCAGGGCTTATCTGTATTTCGGCGGCGGTGTTCCGGAGGGGAAAGAGGCTGATCCGGGAACAGCAAGAGTCGTGGAGCTCGGAGAGGATATGATCAGCATTGTCGGAGAGCCGAAAAGAATCCATCCGCCGTATCTGTTTGAGGATTCCGGCATCCATAAGGCGGGAGACAAATACTACTACACTTACTGCTCCAATTTCCAGGTGGATCAGGCAGGAACGGAAAAATACGGATTTGAGAGCGGCGAGATCATCAGTATGGAAAGCGACAGCCCCATGGGTCCTTTTACCTTTAAGGAAATGATCCTGAAAAATCCGGGAAGTACATTCGGTCTGGGCGGAAATAATCATCATTGTATCTTCCGCTTCCGTGATAAATGGTACATTACCTATCATACCAGAGTGCTGGAGAAGGCAATGGGGGTGCAAAAAGGCTATCGCTGTACGCATATTGACACCTTTACCATGCAGGAAGACGGTACGATCGGTGTGATCGGACAGACCTTGAAGGGCAGGGAACAGCTGCGATATGTGGATGCTTATGCTGTAAACAGGGCGGCATCCTTTGCAGTCATGGGCGGTATCAATACGGTTTCGGCGGATGAGGTGAGCGAGAACTGCGGCAGTGGAAATATGGCGCTGGGAGATATTCAGAACGGTGGCTTTATCAAAGTGCAGGGTGTTGATTTTGGAAGCGGGACACCGACGTCGATCCGTATGACGGTAAGAAATAAAAAAGAGGAGACAGCTTTCGGAGCGGTTCAGGTACGTGTTGACGGTTTGGAAGGAACTGTGCTAGGATATCTTTCGATGGACGATATACCGGAAGGCAGTGGATTTACGGAGTGTATCGCGCAGCTTTCCGATCAGGCGGAGGGAGTGCATGATCTGTATTTCATTTTCGCCGGCGAAAAATACGAAATAGAAACATGGCAGTTTGTAAAATAGAAAAGGAGGAACGTTATGGTTAAATTAACACCGCCTATGGGTTGGAATTCATGGAATACGTTTGGAGAACATATTAACGAAAAACTGATCTTTGAAACGGCGGATGCCATGGTTGCAAAGGGATTGCCGGAGAAGGGGTATGAGTATCTGGTGATCGATGACTGCTGGTCGCTTCGGGAAAGAGACAAGAATGAATGTCTGGTGGCAGATCCGGAGAAATTTCCAAACGGCATGAAGGCAGTGGCGGATTATGTACATGCAAAGGGACTGAAATTCGGTATGTATTCCTGCGCCGGAAATCTGACATGTGCGGCCTATCCGGGCAGCTTTGAACATGAGTTTATCGATGCAAAGACGTTTGCGGAATGGGGAGTGGATTTTCTGAAATACGATTACTGCTATCACAGCCCCATCATTCACGGCAAATATTTATACCAGCGCATGGGTCTTGCCCTGCAGAACTGCGGCAGAGACATTCTTTTAAGCGCCTGCTCCTGGGGAGCTGATGAGACGCACGAATGGATCAAGAGCACAGGGGCGTCTGCGTGGCGTTCGACGGGCGATATTTTTGATACATGGGAGTCCATCAAGAGTCTGACAAAACAGCAGGAGAGACTGCATCCGTATAATGGGGTGGGCTGTTTTAATGATATGGATATGCTGGTAGTAGGGATGTACGGCAAGGGAAACGTCGGACTGAAAGGTTGTAATGATATCCAGTATAAGACTCATTTTTCCATATGGGCGTTTATGGGTTCTCCTCTGATGATCGGATGTGATGTCCGAAACATGAACGATGAAACCATGAAAATTCTCGGCAACGAAGAGATCATACGGATCAATCAGGACAGAGCATGCCGTCAGCCGATGAAACTGGCAGGGACATGGGCGGGAGAGGATCTTCTTCTCTATGCGAAACAGCTTGAAAACGGGGACGTTGCCATCGGTCTGTTCAATTTGAGTGAAGAGAAAGCTGTCGCAAGAATGAATCTCGATGAAGTAGGCCTGCCGTTCAGTACGGGCAAGACGCTAAAGCTCAAAGAACTGTGGAGCGGGGAAGAATACGCGGTAAAGAATGCTGCGATAATCCGGGAGCTGGAACCTTACGACTGCGCGGTATTCCGCGGAGAGGTGGTTGATCTGTCATGAGTGGCTGTATGCAGTGCGGCAAACATCTCACTTATAATGAAATCGGTGCACACAAAAGATTTATCAATCGCGGCAGCAGGGAGTTTCTCTGCAAGGTCTGTCTGGCGGCAAAGCTGGATATCACCGTGGAAGATATCGACGAAAAGATTGAACAGTTCAAGCTTCAGGGCTGCACGCTGTTTGTGTAGGAAATAGTTGAAGCGCTCTGTTAATAACAAAGGAATAAAGCAGGTATCGGAAAAGAGTTAATGACAGCGAAAGGAAAGAGCATGGAATTACTATGTTATACAAGACAGCCAAAGGAAGATGAGATATACGGAAACCGTATGGCAGGCAGTATGCATCTGGCATATCGGGATCAGGACGGGAAATTCCGGCCGTTCCATCACAATGAAGGGATCCTCTATGCCAAGGCGGTCGAGGATCCGTCAAACGGTGTATTGTCGGCCAGAAGTATGAAAAGCCCCTGGCTTTTTGCGATGAAGGACGGCTATGGCGTGGCTGCTGTCCGCACAGAGGCGGAAGGAGAGAAGGACGCTGACAGTGAAGGCTGTATCCTTTTCTTTACCAGCAAAGATCTGGTTCATTATGAGGAAGCAGGACTTTGCCGCCTGCAGGAATCCGGATTTATTGAAGAAGTACGCTGCGCCTATGATGGGGAAAGACAGCTTTATAAGGTCTGTTGGAAGAGTGAACAGGACGGCTGGACGGAAGGGCTGATAGACCCGGCTGATGGAATGACAGTTGTGTCAGATTCGGTAAGAAAAGCAGATGTTCCGGAAATAGCAGCGTCCACTGTTTCAGTGGAAGAAATTGCGTTACTGGAAGGCGTCGTTCCCGGCAATACGATCAAAATTCCGGCGGATGCGGGGGAGTATCTGTCGAAGAAACTGCTGGTTCCCGTCTGTGTCGGAATGGAATTATCTGAGCATGGTCCATTCAGGAGTGAAGAGGAACTGAAAAACGTAAAGGCTGTTGCCGCATACAGCGACGGAACCAGAGTGGAGAGAAAGATAGACTGGGAAAAGAAGGATCAGGGAATTGTCAAAGGAAGGGTGCATCAGGAGCATTTTCCTGCGCCGTTTGCCGAATACCGGGCGGATCCGGTCTGCATGTACAGGGATGGAAAGTATTATTATCTGGCAACCAATGATGCGGACGATAACCATACACTTTACATGCGATGTTCGGATACACTGGAAGGTATCGTGACGGCGGAGGAGAGTCTTTTTCTGGATTCAGATACTTATCCGGGCATAGGAGGGCTTCTCTGGGCGCCGGAGTTTCACGAAATAGACGGGAAGCTTTATGTCTTCCATGCGGCTACTTCAGGCGAGTTTTTCCACGAAGAATCCCGTGTGAGGAAACTCAGGGAAGGCGGTGATCCCATGTGCAGGGAGGACTGGTCGGAACCCGTTATGGTCGTGAAAAAGGATGGTACTCCTCTGTGCGAGGAAGGGAAAGTAATCTCCCTTGATATGACCGTATTTCCTTATGAAGGGAAAACTTACGCCATGTGGTCCCAAAGGCAGTTCCTACCGGTCGATCAGGGCGCATGGCTGTATTTGGCGCAGATTGATGAAAAAGAACCGTGGAAACTTTTATCAGATCCGGTCTGCATTGCGAAACCGGAGTATGGCTGGGAAAACAATCACACGTATGTGGTGGAAGGGCCGTTTGCTCTGGAAAAGAACGGACAGCTGATGATAACCTATGCTGCCGCTGCAGTGGATGCAACCTATACGGTTGGATTGTTAAAGCCTGTGATGGGAAGCGATATTCTGGATCCCGATAACTGGAACAAAAACAATTACCCGCTCATGTCTTCTAATTCCGTAAAGGGGCAGTATGGGCCCGGTCATAATTCCTATGTGACCGATGAAAACGGGCTGGTCTGGAATTTCTATCACATGCGGAGCGGTGTGGACGGGCCACGCTCTTCCGCAGCCAGAAGAACGCATTTTGATGTGGACGGAGAACCTATGCTGGATGTGACGGAAGAGTTGGACCTGCCGGAAAGATTCCGTTCTTTTGAGGTGCAGCTGCAGCGTTGAGCAGACAGGGAGGTTTCTGATGAAAATAGCGAATCCATTGTTTCGGGCGGACATGCCGGATCCGGACGTGATCCGGGTGGGCGATGCTTTTTATATGGTGTCAACGACGATGTACTATATGCCGGCAGCGCCCGTTTTGAAATCCCGGGATCTGCAGCACTGGCAGATCGTTTCCTATGTCTGCAAAAACATTGCGGACAATGATATTTACCATCTCAAAAACGGCAGGCATGCCTATGGAAAAGGACAGTGGGCAACCAGTCTGATGCAGTATAAAGGGCGGTTTTACGCGAGTTTTGTCTGTCATGATATGGGAAAGACTTATCTGTTTTCGACGGACGATATCGAGAAAAGCGACTGGGACAGGACGGAACTGGAAGCGGTTTACCACGATATGTCCTTTCTTTGCCGGGGGGATAAAGTATATCTGGTTTACGGGAACGGCAGCATCCGGATCGTGGAAGTAAAGGAAGATTTCTCAGGTGTTGTGGAAGGTTCGGACAGACTCCTTCTCGATACGCCGAAAGAAGGGATCAGACTGCGCTGTGAGGGCTGCAGAGCTTACGTGAAAGACGGATGGATCTACCTTCTTTTTATCGAATGGCCGGAAGATACGCCGGAAAAGACGGGGATACGGCGGGAGGTCTGTTACCGCATGAAGGATCTTTCCGGTGCGTACGAAAGAAAGATCCTCTTACAGGATGATATGTGGATTCCGGGCTGCGGGATCGCGCAGGGAGTGATTTTCGACGATGCAGACGGCAGCTGGTACGCTGTGATGTTTCAGGACAGCGGCGCTGTCGGAAGAGTGCCGTTTCTGATGCCGGTGGAGTGGAAGGACGGATGGCCGGTTTTAGGGAACGAAGGGAAGGTGCCGGAAAGCGTCGAAGTGCCTTTTGCGGAAAAAGAGACGGAAGAAATCATACAGAGCGACAGCTTTGACCATAAGGAGAATATCCTGAAAAATGTATGGCAGTGGAATCATGCGCCGAATCATGATGCATGGTCCTTTACGAAGCGGCCGGGTTTTCTGCGTCTTGAAAATCGAAAGCCGGTTCAGGATCTGTTGGAGGCGGAAAACACACTGACGCAGAGGACGAGGGCGCCTTACAGTGCGTTTACGGTCAGGCTGGATTGTGATGGCATGAAGGACGGGGATTTTGCCGGACTTTGTGTACTGGTGGAGAAATACGGACAGATCGGGGTCCGCCGCAGAAACGGAAAACAGGAAATCGTGTTGAAGTGTCGTGACGGTGAGAGAGCGCCTTATGATGTGGTTTGCAGAGAAGGTATTTCGGGTTTGAAAAACTGGTATTCTCTAAAGGAGAGGACAGTTCCGTTAGAGACAAATACTGTCTGGTTAAAAGTCGTGTTCCGTTATGACAGTTGGAACAGCGGAGAAGAAACGGCAGGATTTTTTTACAGCTTTGACGGGAAACGGTATCTTTCTCTGGGAGAGGAGCTTCCCCTGTTTTATTCGCTTTCGCTGTTTGTGGGCGCGCGGATCGGTATCTTTTCCTACAATGAAGAAAATACCGTTGGAGGATATGCTGATTTTTGCGACTTTGTTTACAGGGATACTCCTTAACTGTTTTACGTTGTCGCAATTTCCTATATATAAAAGAGGCTGCCGATGAGCAGCCTCCTGTATTTTGGCATGTTTCGTTATGCGATGGAAACCTGAAATCCCGGATGGGATGCCTGATCTTCCTGTGACGCGTTCACACCGCTGACCTGAAAAGTTCTTTCTGTGATATCCTGCACAGCGCCGTTTGCGGATGCATTCGTTTCCGTCGCTGACGGCATCGCATTATTTGCCTCATTCAACAGAGAGAATTGATATGTCATTTCGCGGTCGCTCTGTTTTTGCATATTTTTGAGTTCGACCTGTTTTCTCTCCGTGTCTATGCCGCGATAGGCGTCCTGCTTGATCTCTCCCTCCAAAACAGCGATATCGTTGGTCGTTTTGGATACAAGCATTCCCTGACGCTCCGCCTGTTGCATGGAAGTGTCTGCGGATACCATTGCCCGCACTTCTTTCTCTGAAAGACCAGCATCGGTAACCGTATTGGCATCTACGGCTTTTTCTTCCTTTTCTGACACGGCTTCTTTCCCGGTTTCGTCAGTCTGTTTGTTTTCTGTATCTGTGTCACGGCTCGCAGTCTGATTCAGGATTTCCTTCAGAATAACGGTGCCGTCGCTGTTTTGGGTTATGACAGTTCCCGGCTGTAAACTGTGCCGGTCATCAGCAGGCAGCTTCTTTTCGTCGGATGTATCAGAAAGAGAGGATGTTTCCGTTTCCTGTACTTTGTTTTCGGAGTTCTCGTCTTTTTCCGGTTTTCTGTCTTCCTGAAGCTCCGCTAACTTGATCTCTCTTTTTTGTGACTTGAGGAGTTCATCCTGATGCAGTTTCAGCTTTGTATCAAGACTGGATTTTTCCTTCTGCAGCTTTTCTTTTTTTTCAGCTTTTTCACTGACAGAAAGATCCGACTCGGAAGATAACTTTTGTATCTCCCGCTGCACATTAGTGATATCATCTTGAAGAGCTTTACTCTTTTGATCCTTTACATCAGAAGCAGTTATCTGTGTGGCCTGCATACGGCTTGCTGATGATATGCTGCCGATTCCCCCGATTCCCATAGAAGCATCTCCTTCCCCCACTAAAGGATGATGTGTTTTCTCACAGTTACTATATTTATCAATATTTTACCATATTTCGCGATTGCGAACAAGACATTTTATCTTCTTTTCTGCTGCTATTTTCAAAAAAACCAACAATTTTTCATGAATAAATGATATAATGTGTGCAAAAGAAAAACAAGCGACTGCAAAGCAGGCATTTGTTTTATAAGCGGCACGAAAGGAAATTATTTTATGCTGGTGCTTGTCAAGACATCTGCGGCATGTGTTTTATGCATGTTATATATGGCGGGATTCTATTATCGAAAGCCACATATCCCGGTAAAAGCCACCAGAATATTTCAGTGGCTTATCGCTGTGGCAATTGTTAATTCTTTCTTTGACCTGATCACCATCTGTACGGTAAATAACAGAGAATCGGTTCCGAATTCGGTGAATTTGATCGCGCATATCATTTATCTCATGTCGATATTGATCTACGTCTATCTTTTGTTTCTATACATGAGAAGCTATCTGGAAACGGACCTGAGATTTTCCAGGACGGTAAAAATACTTCAAAGTGTGCCTGTCACGGCATCGACTGCGGGGATTTTCATACTGCCGATCACCTATGTCCATGGAAAGACCACGGACTATTCTCTGGGGCCGAAAGCTTATGCGCTGTATGCGAGTCTGGTCGTTTATCTGATTCTGATACTGTATTATAGTCTTCGCTATTGGAAGATTATGGATAGAGATAAGAGACTGGCGATCATTCTTGCCGTTCCGCTCTATGTTGTGACAGCGCTGATTCAGATGCTGATCCCGGAAACGCTGGTGGTAGTGGTCTGCTCAACGCTGATTCTTCTTGGCTTGATCTTAAGCAATGAGAATACCGAAAAATATGTGGATGAAAATACACTGCTGTTCAATCAATATTCTTTTGAAAAGGTGTTGGAAGAGTTTGATTTTGCAAAACAGAAGCTCGTGGTGGGAGTCCTGTGCTTTTGCAAGACGGAGAATAATCTTGACTGGCGGCAGGATATTGCGATCCTGAATGATATTTATAAGGAAATCAGGCAGTATCATCTGCACGGATATCGGATCGGTGAGAACGGTGTGGTATTTATCAGTAATACACAGGAGAAAGCCCGTATAGTGCTGGACGGAGTAAAGAGCAGCATTGGAGAGCACTATGATAAAGAAACCATAGTCGTTGAAACAAAAGTCCTGGCAGAAGAGAACACGGGAAACCATCATGCCTGCATGCGAAATATCATTTCTTTCTGTACGGAGGTGGGAAGCCGGCTTGCCTATATTGATTATCTGACGAATATCTATAATCGGAATGCGTTAGAACGGGATCTTCTAAAAAAACAGGAAGAGAAAAACGTCTTCTATTTTCTTGCTGATCTGAATGATCTGAAATTAGTGAATGATACGATCGGTCATTCGGCAGGAGATAAATTATTGCAGGGATTTGCACATCTGTTGGCTGACGCGGTAGGGGACGACGGAAGAGCCTATCGACAGGGCGGGGATGAATTCGCGGTGCTTTATGAAAAAGATGCGCAGAAGTTCATGCAGGATCTGGAAAAGCGGTGTAGGGTTTATAATCAATCCAGCGCGGTTTCGATCAGTTATGCCATTGGCTACAGCTTGTTGGAAAATGCTGATTTCAGAGATGTGGCGGATCAGATGATGTATGAGGATAAGAGGAAAAAGAAGCAGGCGCGTTGAAGGTTTATTTCACCCGGTTAATCGAATTGCGAAGCGATAAAAGTTCATAGTAATCCAAAAGCGCATTGATATTGCGGTGATCAAACTCCAGGGTGGTATTCATCAGGTCACCCAGGGTATAGTCGGCGGATAACTCCTTGTTTAAGGAGTCAATGCCGGCTTTATATTTTGTTCTCTGCAGGAGATAGTCGGTGGAAACGTTAAAAAAATCAGCCAGTTTGATCAGGGTGTTGAGGTCAGGGGTGTGAACTCCTTTTTCGTAATTGGAGATCGTTGCGACAGTCATGTTCAGATAGGCGGCAACCTCTTTTTGCAGGCAGCCTCTTTCTTTGCGCAGTTCAGCCAGAAATTCACCAAATTCCATAAGAACCCCTTTTCTCTGATCGTAAATATAGTAAGTGAGCTTTTCTTTACTGTACAATATTTTAGCAAAGGATGAGTAAAATTAAACAAAGCGCATAAAATGTGGAAATATTTGGCAGAAAAATAGACGATGTATGAAATGGAAAAAATCAGTGATGAAATGGGAAAATATAAATTGAAATGAGAAGAAATGTATAATAGTCGCAGGATCAGCATCCTGCGACGAAAGAATTACAATGTAATTCTTTCTGAAATGTTTTAGTGCATTGGCATTTGGGAAATGGTACAATAGACTTGTAAGGAAGCGGTGATTCGGGTATAGTGAAAGAGAGTATAAAGAAACGGCGGGAGACCGGCTATGGGATTTTTCAGACAGTCAGACAAAGAAACAAAGAAAACCATGTTCCTTTCACCGGAGGATCGATTTTCTGCTAAGGCGAAAGAAAGCCGCCGTTCTCCGAAGGTGGAGAATGAGGCTTCCGATTATTCCCCGGAGAGGACGATTCAGGGAAATCCGATCATTATAAACGGTGAGGATTATCTGCTGCGGATGGGTGAAACCCGCATGGAAGCGCTGCTCACCGTATATCGCCGCTTTTCAATGGAGGAACTTCTGGGTGTGCTGAAGGAGAACGGGATTGTTTCCGGCATCCGGGAGAAAGAGCTTTTGGAAATTGCGGGAGGAAAGCTGAACTATGAGGAGACGCTGATCGCGACGGGTACGGAAGCAAAGGATGGGCGAGACGGCTGGTTTGAATATCATTTTAACCCGCATCCCGAGACGGAGCCGATCATTCTGGCGGACGGTTCGGTAGATTACAATGTTCTGGGGAAGATAGAACTGGTAAGAGAAGGAGAGCTTCTCGTCACCTATCATCCTCCGATCCCGGCAGTGTACGGGAGAGATATCTGTGGGAATGATATCGACGCTTACGAGGGTAAAGGACTGCCGCCGCTGCAGTGTAAACGTTGTGATATGGATGAGACCGGCTGCAAGTATTACGCCGACACGGAGGGCAATGTCACACTCAACGGGAGATGCCTTACCGTGACGCCGATCTATGTCTTGGAGGGCAATCTGGAGGCAGCCACAGGAAGTCTGGATTTTCATGGAGATGTGCTGATACAGGGGAATGTATTTGCCGGTGTCACCGTCAAGACAACAGGAAATATTACGATAAACGGTCATGTGGAGACGGCAAATCTCTTTGCGGGAAAGGATGTTATCCTGAAGAACGGTATGCAGGGTTCAGGGAATGGCGTGATCCGCGCAGGAGGCAGGGTGATGGCCCGCTTTCTGGAGCAGACGCAGGTTTTTGCCGGAAGTGAAGTTAACACGGGCGCTATCTTAAACTGTGAGGTGGAGTCGGGACAGAATGTAGTGGTTGCAGGGAATCGGGGTACGATCATCGGCGGCACGGTTACGGCGGTGGAGCAGATCAGCGCCGCTTCCATCGGGAATCGCGCCGGGGTGACGACTCAGCTGGTCATTGGCCTTGATTGTGAATTTAAGGAAAAGATGGGGGAGATTGACCGCCTGACGCAGGAATATGAGGAGAATATGAATGATGCCATCCGCACGCTGGACCGCATTGCCTATCAGATGAAGAATCAGCCTGTTACACCTGCGCTGAATGAGCAGAAGGCGGAGCAGATGCGCAGGAAGATCAGCTATCAGTTAAAGTTAAAGGAGATCACCCAAAGGAGGGAGGAGCTGATCGATATCAATCGGCGCTCCGCCGACGGAAAGATCGCGGTGAGCGGTATTTCCAATGTGGGATGTGTGATCATAATAAACGGCGTGCGAGAGACGCTGCATTCGGAGTATCGGGATGTGACCTATACGAAAGGCAGGAATGAAATCCGTATTATGTCCAATAAGCAGTGACATATGACGAAAATGGATGAAGAAATGTGATAAGGGAGTGCTGTTATGTTCAAGAAAAAGGCGTCGGCGTCGGCAATCAACTATGACAGAGAAACTTGTAAGCCGATCCTGAAATGCAGTATCTGTAACGGCGAACAGGTAGCGGGATTTAAGAATCTGCAGACCGGGAAATTCGAGGAGGTCATGTTGATCCGGGGTCCGGAGGATCTTTTTACTTTCAGGAAGCAATACGGGATCGAGGAAGAGATAGTCAAAGAGTATTAAGAATAATGAGAATAGGAAAGAGAGGACGGTGGTATGCCGCCCTCTTTTTTGCAGTTTATTGTTTCTCAAATACCGGCATATAGGTGATCGGGGCATCCACGCTGACGGTGCAGCCGCCCTCGTATACCTTTCCTGTGGATGTCAGCTTCCACGTTCCGGCAGGGAGATAGACATTGCGCGTCCACTCGTTTAAGTGCAGGATGGGAGCCACCAGATACTTTTCGCCAAACATATACTGGTCCTGCAGCGTCCAGCAGATCTCATCCTCGGGGAACTCATAGAACATAGTCCGCAGAAGAGGAGAGCCGTTCTCGTGAGCCTCGCGGTACAGCTCTTTGATATAGTCGTGCATGGCGATGCGAATGTTGTAGTAGTCCTTCATGATGGCATAATTATCTTCGCCGTAGCTCCACAGCTCATTGGGCTGACCGGTGTGAAGGTAGCCGCCGCCCCAGTCGCGATCATCAAGCGGCGGGATGTTGTAAGGACCTCTGTCGCCGTGCATACGGAGCACCGGAGAATACACGGCGAACTGATACCAGCGGATCAAAAGCTGTCTGAAATCCGGATCGTTCACATCGTCTGTCATGAAGCCGCCGATGTCTGTCGTCCACCAGGGGATGCCGGCAAGCCCCATGTTTAAGCCGCACTGGATCTGATCGGCAAAGGCCTCAAAGGTGCTGGGTACGTCGCCTGACCAGACCACGTTGCCGTACTTTTGGGAGCCGGCCCATGCGCTGCGCAGGAGGTTTACCACCTCGCCGCGGTTCTCCTTCTTCATGCCGTCGTAGTAGGCGCGGCTGTAGAGCTGAGGGTAGAGATTGCTCACGGCTAGCGCCGGTCCGGCCGCGTAACGGTAGTTTTCAAAGTCGTATACACCGTAGTCAGGTTCGGAGTTGTCCAGCCAGAAGGCGTCAATGCCGTAGTCGTAGTAGTTTTTCTTACAGACCTCCCAGATGTATTTTCTCGTCTCAGGGTTGAAGGGGTCGATCTCTACACAGTCGCCCTGATAGTCGTAGGTCTGCGCCGCGCCGCGCTCGGTGCGGATGAGGAGACCCTGCTCCATCATGGGCCCGAAATTCTCGCTCTTACGGTCAACGGAGGGCCAGACGGAGACGATGACTTTGATGCCCATGGAGTGAAGCTCGTCCACCATGGCCTTGGGATCGGGCCAGTAGGTTTTATCAAATTTCCAATCGCCCTGTACTGTCCAGTGGAAGAAATCGATGACGATCTGGTCGATCTTGATGCCTTCTTTCTGATACTGGCGGGCTACGGTCAGAACTTCATCCTGCGTACGGTAGCGCAGCTTGCACTGCCACAAACCCATCAGATCTTCAGGAAACAGCTCCGCGTGTCCCGTCACGGCGGTGTAGTTTGCAAGGATCTGTTTCGGGGTGTCTGCTACGGTAATCCAGTAATCCATCTCCTTTGTCGCTCTCGCTACCCATTCGGTGTAGTTCATGCCGAAGGTGACGCGGCCCACAGCCGGGTTATTCCAGAGGAAGCCGTAGCCGAGGGAGGAGACGGCAAAGGGAACGGAGATCTGGGAATTGCGCTGTGCAAGCTCCAGAACACAGCCCTTCAGGTTCATGATATCCTGCTGGTACTGTCCCATACCAAATAGTTTTTCGCCCTTATTACTCTCGAATTTCACATTTAAGGCATACTCGCTGCCGCCGATAATGCCCTTCCACTCCCGGTTTACCAGTTTCAGACAACGGCTCTCCTTCGAGAGGGTGCCGCCGTAGAATCTGAAATATTCCCGCAGGATCAGTGCATCGTCCCGATAGAAGGAGAGAACGCCGGCGAAATTGACTACTGCCTTAAGCCTTCCGTTTATTATGGTAGCAATCGGCTGCTTGGCGATGGTGCCGTCGCCCACCCAAAAATCTTCCTCAGCAATAGTGATCTGCGTGTCTACATTCTTGACTTCTTCGGTCAATGCCCAGTCATTTCCGGTAAATGTTGGCGACATTGCAGCGCGCACCCGAAAGGCGTCCTGTCCCCATGCCTCAATGCGCAATGTTTCGCCCATGCGGCGGCATACCAGTGCGCTGCCATCCTTTTCAAATCTCATAGTCTGCCTCCTGTTTTCCATTTTTCTGAGTCATGTATGTTATACTAAAAATATTTCATACTGATGTAATTATATCATATCTCAGATGCCGATGTAGTAAAACCATATCAAAGAACGGAAAAAGTTTTGCGGGCTTGTCACATTTGTACCTGGACGGGTGTTTTATAGGTAGAAGTGAAAATGAGAGTCCCCTATTGCGAGGCGGTGATACATTGGATAAGAAAAAGGAATATCCTGACCGGAGCGTGGAGGAGGTATTTTTTGCATATGGCAATATGCTCTACCGGATTGCCTTTGTGATGATGAAAAATGCCTTTGATGCCGAGGATATCGTGCAGGATACCCTGATCAAATATATGGAGTGCAGGAAGCGCTTCGATACAGAAGAATACAGAAAAGCCTGGCTGATCCGGGTGACGATCAATCTCTGTAAAAACAGGCTGCGGTTCTATCGCAATCACCCGAAGATCTCCGTGGAACAGCTCACCCGGTATTATGAAACGAGGGAGGACACGGAGCTGATGGACAGTCTCCTGCTGCTGCCTGAAAAGTACAGGGAGCTCCTGCTGTTACATTATGTAGAGGGCTATCAGTGCAAAGAGATTGCGAAAATGTTTATGCTGTCGGAAGCCACGGTCAGAAAACGGCTGGAGCGGGGACGGAAGAAGTTGAGTGAGATGCTGGAGAAGGAGGGCGCGTTATGGAAGACAGAATAGAGGAGCGGCTGGAAAAAGCGGCGGCGCAGATCGTGCCTGACGAGGCGGCGAAAGAACGCATTCTGGAAGGCGTGAAAGCGAAAAAAGTAAGCAGAAGGAGACTGTCTGTGCGAGTGCCGGCGGCAGTTCTGGCAGCCTGTATGCTGGCAGGTCTTTTGTGGCTTGGCGGAGGACAGATCCTGCCGGGGGAAAAGATCGTGGTCTATGCGGCTACGGAGGAGAATGGCTGGCAGAAGCTTGAGGAGGGAGAGCGGATTCTGCTTAAGCAGGAGCCTTATCAGATTATTGAAGAAGGTGAGGAGATCGAGCCTTTCAATGAATGGGGGTGGTGTAATTATTATCCGTATAAATGCATCTTTCGGGTGGAGGTGCCGGAAAACTATCGTTATGCGCAGCAGTCCGTCTACATCAGAGACGATCATATCTCGACACCGGCGAATCGCGAAGATCTGATTGAATGGTATGTGGCGCCGGAGCGGCCGGAGGATGCGGGCAGAGTTATGCAGGGTTCGTGCCGAATATGGATCGTGAACGATAAATTGGAGCAGGTCGGCGCATATGACCTGACGCTGACCAAGGAAGACGGGAAGTGCTACGCGGAGCTTGTACACGTCTGGGGAAAATGGGGGAAGTGAGAATGAAGTTTTTTATCAGACAGACCGCAAGGAACATTGCCCGTCATAAATATAAGAGCCTGTTCTATCTGTTGATCGGTGTGCTGACGGTGTTTCTTCTGGCGGTGTATGCAGGGAATCTGGACAGTACGAAGAGACAGCTTGAGCGGCTGCCGGAGGTGATGAAGATCACCGCCAGGATCAGTAATCTGAACGGTTCCATGACTGACGGAGTGAAAATCAGAGAGGATCGGGTGGACGGCATCCTGACTTCCGAATATGTGCAGGATCCGGTGTTTTCGGTGCGGTTGAAGTGGGGGTTTGGAGAGTTTTCCAGAGAAGAGTATCAGAAAAAGCTGAATCACTATGGCGTGGGAATGAATGCAGTGGGTGGTGTACCGGGCCTTAAGGCGGAGGAGATCACCTGTCTGGAAGGGGTGGACATCAGCATACTGGAGACGGCCGAGAAGGTCTGTATTATGGATGCAGACCTGATGACACAGGAAGGTTTTTCTCTCGGAGACGATGTTATGTTAACTTCATATTACTACCATTTGAAGAAAGACGGAAGTGATGATGTCTTGATCGATCCGCTGGTGACAGAAACTTACCGTATCGTAGGATCTGTGCAGATCGGGGAGTATTTGGGCGATTGGATGCCGGCGGAGCTGATTTTGCCTCTTAATTGTGTGCGGGAGGCCTATCAGAGACAGGACATCGAGTTTGAGGCGGACTCCTGTTCCTTTGTGGTAAAGGATCCCTTTTTGCTGAATGAATGCAAGGAGAAGATGCACAACATGGGCTTTTTTTCTGTGATAACACAGGCGGATTTTCACTATAAGGGCATCGCGCTGACGATCATGGATCAGGATTTTATCCGCTCGGTCAGGACGCTCAACGAGAATCTGGCGCTCCTAAAGGGGATGCTGCCATTTATTACGGTGATCATTTTCTTTATCGGCTATATCTGCAGCTATCTCTCGATCCAGGGCAGGCGGGAGGAATATGCCCTCATGCGTTCTCTGGGGACGGGACGGGGCAGGAGCTTTGGCCTGTTTTTGGGAGAGACAATGCTGCTTCAGGCAATGGCCTGTTTTTTTGGCAGTTTAGCAGCGGGCCAGCTTTTCTCTACGCCACCTGTGGTTTTGGCTTTGTCGGGAACGCTGTTTTTTGCCGCTTTTCTGTCGGGAACGGTGGTGGCGCTTTTTGCCCTGTACAGCCTCAGTGTGATAGAACTGTTGACTACAAATAATTGAAGAAAAAGTATATAAACGCTTTTGGAAGGAGTATTTATGGAGACCGTGAGAGTGGAGCATGTAAGTTATACCTACCGCACCAAGTATCAGAGTGTGGAGGCGCTTAAGGATGTGAGCTGCAGCTTTGAGGACGGAGCCATGTACGCTATTGTGGGAAAATCCGGCAGCGGCAAGAGTACTTTGCTTTCCCTGCTGGCAGGGCTGGATCTGCCCACCGGCGGCAGTATTTTTGTGGAGGGTACGGATTTGAAAACCATGGACCGGGACACCTATCGCCGGGATATGGCCAGCGTGGTATATCAGGCATTCCATCTGTTTCCCCTGCTCACGGCCCAGGAGAATGTGATGTATCCCATGGAACTGAAGGGAATGAAGAGAAAACAGGCAGCAAATAGGGCAAGGGAGCTTCTCTTACAGGTGGGGCTTCCCGAGACGATCTGCAGGCAGTTTCCCAGAATGATGAGCGGTGGTGAGCAGCAAAGAGTGGCCATTGCCAGAGCCCTTGCGGTGGACGGTAAGATTCTGCTGGCGGATGAGCCCACCGGTAATCTGGATTCGGAGAATGAGCGCAGGATCGTGGAAATCCTGTATCGAATCGCACATGAGGCGGGATATACGGTGATCGTGATCACCCACAACGAAAAGGTGGCAGATGCAGCGGATCACCGCTATCAAATGGAGGACGGACGGCTGAGCGTCCTGTAGGGAAGGGAGCAGGATATGGTGAATTTAAGAAACAGTTTGGTCAGACTTTGGAGAACCCCGGTGAAGACGCTTCTCTTTTTGCTGCTCCTTGCCTTCACGGTGGCGCTGGTCAGTGCGGGCGGCAGTCTCCGGAAGCTCTGCAGCGCCAATATGGAGAGATTTGGAGAGATTTTTGTGACCATCGCTACGGTGGAGCAGCGGCCGGAGAGAACGGTGCAGGATGGGACTTGGTATGCGGACAAGAAAGAGTATCGGTATTACAATAGTCGGATATATGGGGATACAATCCCCCTCTCCGTGCTGGATCTGGAGAGGGTCGAATATCTGAGCGGACCGGAGCAGCGGGCTTATTACAGTTCTGTAGCGTCAGAGTATGAGCTGAGGGAGTCATACGAGAGGCTGTGGTTTATGATGATCGTGGAAGCGTCCCCCGTGGAGGACTGCATTCCCTCGGATCGGGTGAAGATGGAAATGAAAAATATGATCTACGCTCCTTATCGTGTCTATTTGCCTGAGTTTTATTTCTGCGACCATTATGAGGAGCATCCTCAGAAGCTGTATCAGGACAAGACTTATATCATGGCGTTGGACGAGGGCATTCCCCATGATTGGGCAGAGAATAATGTCGGCGGCAAAATGGAATTTGTGCCGATTGCAGGACCTTATTCCACGCAGACAGATCCGGACGGAAATCGGTTGCCATGTGATCTGACGAGTGCAGCGGTGGAAGAAGTGACACCGGGGTTTTATGAGACAGAGAGAGGCAAGGCGTGGCTTTCTATGTGCGAGGAATATCGACTGTACAATGAGTCCCTGCCTGTGACAGCCACGGAGGATCTTAACCTGATCATGGCTTTTTACGCCAAGGAGGCCTATGTGACGGAGGGTGAGGTTTTTTCCGAGGAAGACTATCAGCAGGGGAATCGGGTGTGTCTGGTATCGGAACGTTTTGCCAACAGAAATAAGCTAAAGGTGGGGGACAGCGTGCACCTGGCACTGCGTTATGCTAACTATTCCCAATCTGCCTATCTGGGCGGGCTGTTAAATGGAGTAAATGCGGCAGGAGAAAACTATGAAGTCTTTGAGGAGGCTGATTATCAGATCAAGGGGATCTATGCGAACGTGGCAGGCAGCAATAGGGGCAGCGGCTATCTGATTGAAAGAAACGAAATCTTTATCCCTACGGCTTCGATCAAAAACAGCAACGAAAACAATATTGGCGCGTACGGCCCCATGAAGGGGTACACTACCGCTTTCCGTATTCCAAACGGCAAAAGAAGTATAGAGAATTTTAAGGAAAAATGGGAGGCCCAGGGGGTCGGTTATGTGGATATCAGCTTTTACGACGGGGGTTTTTGTGAGCTGGAGGAGGGGCTGCAGTCCATGGAGAGAATGTCATTGCTTTTGCTTGCAACGGGAGCGGTCAGCGCCGTCTGTATCGTGACCTTTTTCTGTCATCTGTTTATCACGAAGCAGAAAAAGCGGACAGCCATCGAGCGGTGTCTCGGCATGAGGAGGAGACAGTGCACGGTTTCCCTGTTCACAGGCATTTTGGTCATAGCGCTTACGGGCTGTGCAGCAGGCGCTCTTGCCGGACAGCTTTTTGCACAGCGGGCAGCGAATCAGATGCTGCAGGCGCAGGAGTATGACACCCGCTTCAGCAACGGCGCTTTGCAGACGGAGAGCGAGAACCGGGAGGAGGTTGCCTATCTGACACAGCTGGATATCCGGGTGTCTGCAGCGGCGGGCGGTCTGGTCTTTTTGTTTACGACGGCCACAGCCCTGACGGGGATCTATAGGAATCTGCGGGAGGAGCCGCTTCAGCTTCTCGCCACGGCGGAGCATAACGGGTAGTATTAAAACAGTTTTTCAAGTTTTGAAGTAATCGTTCTGCAATAGGAGTGAATACCTGATATTTTTTCCAGATCAGATATATTTTCGTTTCAAGTCTTGGCGTAAGCGGACGGAAGGTAAGTCCGCTGTCATGGCTTGTATCAATAAGATGTTCGAAAGTCAAAAGATAACCAAGGCTCTCTTTGACAAAAATAGAGCCGTTATAGGACAGGCGGAACGATCCTTCAAGATGCAGCTTGTCCATTTTATTTCCGCACCATTTGGAAATATCTTGATTCCACCCCTGTTCTGAACAGAATAGCGGCAGCCCGATCAGATCATCTGCGCAGACAGTCTGTTTTTTTGCCAGCGTGCAGTCTTGCGGCATGACGAGGCCCCATACATCAGCTTCGGGAAAAGCGAGGTAATTATACTTTGTAGTATTTGGTTCCTGTGCCAGCACTGCAAAATCTATGATACCTTTATCCAGTTTCTCTGTAACCTGCTCCGTGTCGCCGCTGGTGATATGATAGTGAAAGTCAGGGTAAGTCTCTTTGAATCCTCTGATCGCGGCGGCGAGATATCTGATCTGATAAGATTCCGCCAGACCGAAATAGACATCACCACCTAAAACATCATCCAGCGTGAGAAATTCGGAGGTGATCTTATCAGCCATTTTTACCAGATCCTCCGCCCGTTTTCGCAGTAAAATTCCTTCCTCGGTGAGTTGGATGCTGAAGCTGTGCCGCAGAAACAGTTTTTTCCCGAGTTCATCTTCCAGAGCTTTTAATTGTTTTGAAAGCGTAGGCTGGGTAACGTGGAGCAGTTCCGCCGCGCGGGTCATATTTTCCTCTCTTGCCACCGCAAGAAAATATCTCATAGTTCTTAATTCCATAAAGTTCTCCTTTTTGTGATATTCCAAAAACTCATATCATGATATAAATTATAACCATTGGCGCAATGGAAATCAAGAAGATAGAATACAAATATAGTTAAGGAAGAGAAACTTGAGAAAAATAGATTCAATATATAGAGAAAGAGAGGTATATGAGAAATGGCAAATACGGTAAAACTGGAATTAACCCAAGAATGGGATAAGACGTTCCCGAAAAGTGAAAAGGTAAACCATCGTAAGGTGACGTTTCATAACCGCTATGGCATTACGCTGGCAGCAGATCTTTACGAGCCCAAAGAGGCGGAAGGCAGATTGGCGGCAATTGCGGTATGCGGACCTTTTGGTGCGGTAAAGGAACAGGCAGCGGGTTTGTATGCCCAGACAATGGCGGAGCGCGGTTTTCTGACGATCGCATTTGATCCGTCCTTCACGGGTGAGAGCGGTGGAGAACCCCGTTATATGGCATCTCCTGACATCAACACTGAGGATTTTCAGGCTGCGGTAGATTTTCTCTCTTTGCAGGACAATGTGGACCCGGAGAAGATCGGCATTATCGGAATCTGCGGCTGGGGCGGTCTGGCACTGAATGCTGCGGCACTGGATACCCGAATCAAGGCGACGGTTGCTTCTACCATGTACGATATGACCCGTGTCAATGCAAACGGATATTTTGATTCTGAGAATTCTGCTGATGCGAGATATGAAAAGAAAAAGACCATGAACGCGCAGCGGATCACTGATTATAAAAATGGCAGCTATGCGCTTGGCGGCGGTGTGGTTGATCCGCTTCCGGCAGATGCGCCGTTCTATGTGGCAGACTATTATGATTATTATAAAACGGACCGTGGTTATCATAAGCGTTCCCTGAATTCCAACGGGGGCTGGAATGCGATTGGCTGCATGTCCTTTATGAACCAGCCGATCCTGAAATACAGCAATGAGATCCGCAGCGCCGTTCTGGTGATGCATGGTGAAAAGGCACATTCCTGCTATTTCAGCCGTGACGCATATGCGGCTATGGTGAAGGATAATCCTTATGCGGATAATAAAGAATTACTGATCATTCCGGAGGCTGTCCATACGGATCTTTATGACGGAGGCAGCAAAAATGCAATTCCGTTTGACAAACTGGAGCAGTTTTTCGGAGAGTATTTAAAGTAAAGGCATTGTAGAAGGAGGATTTGTTTGAAAAGAATTTTATGCAGCATGCTTATTTTCTCTATTGTTTTTTCATTAAGTGCCTGCGGAGGAACAGGACAGGAAATGCCATTCTCCGAAAATGTTGATACTCTGGAAACAGAAAGTATTGAAGTTGGGGAGACCACTGGGAACGATAATATGTTTAATGAGAATAAGACAGATACAGAAAATGAAAATAGGATACCAAGCAGTTCAGCGTTTAATTTTGATACGAAGTCGGTAGTGCTGAACAGTGGATATGAAATGCCTATATACGGGATTGGCACATACAGCCTGACCGGAGATACCTGTGTGGAGTCTGTCACAGCGGCATTAAACAGCGGTGTCCGGCTGATCGATACCGCCTATATGTATCATAATGATGTGATATGTTGTGAAGTGTAGATGTCAGATTTCTCTAAAAGCCTGTATTTTAGCGGAAATCTTCATCTGCTAAAATACAACATATGCGGCTGGCTCATTTGTGGTGAATGGAAAATTGCAGATGTTGTGATAAAGAAAGAGGGTGATAACTCTTTTTATTCGTATCTGTAAACAGTTTAACACAAAGAAAGGCGGCTGTATATGGAAATTACATATCATTGGGAAGGGGATTACCAGATCCATGACCTGAAACTTTCGGATACAACGGAATATCATATCGGAAAGTATGGAAGAATGAGGCAGCGGTTTTTGAAGGGGAATCACGGAGGCGTTTATTCGTATATGGTTTTGTCAGAAACCTTGTGGAAGCATCTTGCGGAAATTGATGAAGAATGCAATGAGATGATGGATAGGCTTGTGAGACAGATGGCAAAGAAAGAGGGTGTAACCGAACAGCTTAAGTTCGATGACTGGCTCGGCTGGCTTCAGAAGATGAACAGCATCAGAAGCAGGGCGGAGGAGGTAGTGCTGCATGATCTGATCTATTCCCTTTAATGTTATAGTGCAGTGGTCAAGGGGGAACAAAGTTCCCCCATTGCATTAAAAATGCCAATGGCGGGATTCTGAAAAAACAAAATTGAGGATTGACAGGACGAAAAAAATAGCTTATTATTGACAGTAAGAAAGAAATGGGTTTTTACCGTACAGTGTTTTCACTCAAGCGGGCTGCTCGTTTCTTTTTTTACTGCTAAAATATCATATAGATACTTCTTACCATCATTCGCATGACGAACTAACATACTTGCTGAATAAATGTTATGCCTTGCTATTTTCCCCGTTTTATCATCATATACGGGCAATGCAAAACGGATGTCGTACCTATACCATCCAAACATTGCATCTGTCTTATGCTTTTCTTTCCGGTTTATCTCATGTTTCGGATTGGTTGCTATCCGTATAAGTTCAGGAATCGCCTGTGCAGCATTGGCTTTTGCCTTTGCCACCGCACCCTTTAAGGAGATACGGCTTTCGGAACTTGCATATTCATCGGGAAAATCTGCTGAAATATATATTTCTTCTGAAGTTTCCCAAATCTCGTAACAATCCCCTATATATCCTTTCAGATATTCTTCGACAACAGTCCAGTCATCCCGTACTTTGGTCTTAAACCGGATATCGTTGATCAAAACCAGCTTTTTACCGTCGGCATCGGTTATGATATTTACATTCCTGTTTTCAATCATCTCTTTTGTTCCCTTTCTTCTTTTCCCTCGACTTGTAGACATTAAACTGATTTTTACATTGTGGGCTGCAAAATTCATTTCCTTTCCGGCTTGCGATAAAGGCTTTTTTACAATGCTTGCACATACGCATATCGCTGTCCTTATCCGTGAGCATGAAAGAAAAGCACATCTGTACCATGACAAGCAGGGAATGGAAGTCCCATACGATAACGGGTGAATCTTTTTCAAGCGCTATCCGGTACGTTGGGGATATGCCGCCGAAAGCGGAGATACCCTGACGGTATAAATCGCGTGTCTGTTCATCAATCGAATCATAATCAAGGTAATAGAGGAAACTTGTCATAAAGGTAAACGCCAGATCAGTAAACTCTTTCATAAGCCAGTCATACCTTTCCGCATATTCATGCTGAAATCCCATTGTCACAGCCTGCGGCGCATTCCCCATAGCCATTGTGATCGCAATGCCCTCACGGTCAGTTACAGACCATCCCGATTCAACGTCTTTCTTTCTGAAATCTAGCTTGTCAAAAGGATAGAAATAGGAAAGATACTCCTCTGTGGAGAGGGCTTCTTCTTTTATGAAGTGGTTTTTGGGAAGATACACCGATTCATAGGTTATAAAATCCGCAGTTGTCGGCAGGGCGGTCATAAAACCGAGGAAACCATATTTTTGAATAAAACCAAGTACGGACTCCTTCAGATCTTCTTCCGGAGCCTTGTGCATTGCGGAAAGCCCGACATTTATGGCATCAATGACAAGCTGCCCTGATTCCTGCATGGGACGGTACATTTCCGGTTTCGCATCTTTGGAAACTGTTATGTAGAGATTATCGTCATTGTCTGTCTTATATTCATAGCTGCTATACCGAATCCACGGTGCGCTGGTATGCTCAAATAAATTCTTCATAAAAAATCTGCTCCAATCCATCGGTCATATCACATCATCTGATGTAATACTTCCTACATTATAAACAGTTACTCATTACCAGTCAAGCTGTTTGCGCTTCTTGGTCGGTAAGCATTTACATTCCCTTTTTCCGCACTCCGTTTTCCAGAAAATATTTTTCATCAGATGTCATCGGCAGATTGTTTTCTTTCCTGCATGTAAGTATGCCACCATAGAGTTTGCGTATCTTTTTCAGTGCGGTTTCCCTGATACCTCTGATGTTCCTGTCTGACTGCCCGATACTTTCCGCATATTCTGTTGTGGAATAATCGTGTATGAACAGGTAATAGAGCATATTTTTGTGGTGTGGCTTTAGGTCTTTTAAAATTCCAGACAGCTCCGCATCCGTGACAAGCTCGTGTATCGTTTCCGGGTGGTCAAATATGACATCAATAAATTCGCCTGCAAGCAGGAGCTTTCTTAAAACCACGTCATAGGATGGCTTGCCAGAAAGATACATTTCATCTGCTCCCCACTCCAAAGGGACAGCGGAGCGTCCGATCTCATGGTCTCTTTCTTTCCGCTCCCTGTTAGCGTCCAGTTTATCCCACCAGTACAGCACGTTTTCAAAGTCTGCTTTCGTCCTTGCGCTCTCCTCAATACGCTGGATCGCAAGGGCACGTGCTTCACGGTGGAGCATATCTCCGTCTGCTTCTGTTATGAAGTTTTGTTCCCTGAATGTCTGGAACTCAGCGTATTTTGGCATCTGCGGTCAGTCCTTTTCAAAATAATAAAAAAATGTAGCAGTTTTTTCAAAAACACTTCCGTTTTCATAGCCGTTTTTCTCCTATCAGTGAAAGAAGTAATTTTTTTGATTGAAAAACAATTACATGAAAGGAGAGGCAGCTTATGGATTACGGATAAAATCAAAATCCGGTTACCGGATACGGAAGCACAGAAAATATTATAAGGGATATGCGTATGGCACGCAAGAAAGGATTGCATGATGGAAGCAGCAAAAATAAATAATGATGTGGAAAAATTCAGCCCGGTGGAGGCTGGATTTTTTTATCGCAGGATCGGCGGGACGCTTTTCAAGGTCAGGGTATATACGGGGTCGGAGTACGCTGGCACACTTGATGAAAAAATATCCCGTTTAATTCTTAATGAAATGGTGACAGGCGGGGAAAGTTATGTTAAGATGGATTCACCACAGATGAGTCAGCCGCCGGAAAGGAGTTCGGAATGAACAACAGGACGGCTGGAGACAACAGAATAACAGCTCTTTATGAGCGACTCTCAAGGGACGATGAGCTTGCGGGAGACAGCAACAGCATAGTCAACCAGAAGAAAATGTTAGAGGACTATGCAGAAAGCAACGGGTACACCAACACGGTGCATTTTACGGATGACGGATATTCCGGCGGAAATTTTGACCGTCCGGGATGGAGGCAGATGTTAAGCCGGATCGAAAACGGCGACATCGGCACAGTCATAGTAAAGGACATGAGCCGTGTCGGGAGGGATTACCTTCAGGTAGGGTTTTACACGGAGGTATTCTTCCGGGAAAGGGGTGTCCGTTTTATTGCTGTTTCCAACGGTGTTGACAGTACCAACAACACCAGCAGCGAATTCGCCCCTTTTTTGAATATCATGAACGAGTGGTATCTGCGTGACTGCAGCAGGAAGATCACCGCTGTACTTAGGGCAAAAGGAAAAGAGGGAAAGCCCCTTACGAATAATCCGCCTTATGGGTATATGAAGGATTCGGAGGATAAGAACCGCTGGATCATTGATGAGGAAGCGGCGGCAGTTGTGCGCAGGATATTTGCCATGACGGTGGAAGGCATGGGGCCGTACCGGATCGCGAAGATACTGTCTGATGAAAAAGTGGAAAAACCGTCTTATTATCAGGCAGTCAGGGGAAGGGGATGCTATAAAAACCAGTGTGATTTTGAACACCCTTACGCATGGATGGGCGTGAGCATTGTGAGGATGCTGGAAAAGCCGGAATATATGGGCGACACGGTAAATTTCCGCAGCCATAAGGAATCCTATAAGGATAAGAAAGCGGTAAGGAATGACAGCAGCAATATCCTTATTTTCCGGGATACCCATGAACCGATCATAGACCGCAGGACATGGTATCTGGTGCAGGAACTTAGAAAGACCGTGAGGCGCACAAGTATAGGCGGAGAAGGCAGCCCGCTGACGGGGAAGCTGTTCTGCGCTGACTGCGGCAGTAAAATGTATTACCGCAGGGCAGGGGAACGCGCTGGAAGGGACTGGCGGGGGCTGCCCAATGGGACAGTCAGAAAAACGCCTGCGTATTTTAACTGCGGCACTTATAACAGCAGCCGTAAGCAGAATGATGGAAAATGCAGCTCCCATTGCATTCAGGAGGATGCCGTGAAGCAGCTCCTTCTTGAAACGATCCGATATGCCTGTGACAGTGTGCGCATGGACGAGGAAGCATTTATGGATGCCATGCGGAGCGCATCCGCTGTACGCGACATTAGTGAAGTTAAAAAACTGAAGACAGGGCTAAAAAAGCAGGAGAAGCGGTTCGCAGAGCTGGATATGCTTTTGAAGAAAGTCTATGAGGACAATGCGATGGGAAGACTGCCGGACAGACGCTATGAAATGCTATCTTCCGATTATGAAAAAGAACAGGAGCAGCTTGAGATTTCCATGAAGAAAATGCAGGAACAGCTTGCAGAATATGAGGAAAGCACGGACAGGACGGAAGAATTTCTGTCGCTGGTGCATAAATACACTGACATCCGGGAACTGACGGCACCGGTCATCAATGAATTTGTAGATAAAGTGCTGGTTCATAAAGCAGAGCGTACCTGTGGGGAGCGTGTGCAGGAGATTGAAGTCTATCTGAATTTTATCGGGAAGGTGGAGCTTCCGGCGCAGGAGCTTTCTGAAGAAGAACTTGCTGAGATGAAAGAGAAGCAGAGAATCCGTGAACGGAATGCAATGTACCAGAGGCGGCGCAGGGCAAAATTCATGCCAAAGACAAAAGCCATTTTAACGGAAGTAGACGGGGCGGAAAGAGAAAGGACTTTTGCAGAGGCACAGGCACAGGCGGAGAAACGCCTGAAAGCCGATGACACAAGCCATATCGCTTCCGTAGTCGCCAGAGAGAATAAGGTCATTGTGGAAAGCGGCATTTTCCCTACAAAAGAAGATGTAAAAGACAAATATGCAATTTAATAAAATAATGTGAAAGAGAGGACTTTTTATATGACAAAGATCAGGGATTACAACATGAACGGGACGATCATTTTGGGCGTGGATGCAGGCTATGGGAACTATAAGACGGCAAGGTGCTGTTTCCCGACTTCTGTGAGCAGGAGTGACCAGCCGCCTATCTTTACGAGAAATTTTCTGGAATATGACGGCGGTTATTACACCATAGGAGAAGGACACAAAGATTTTGTAGCGGAAAAGAGCATGGATGATGATAATTATATCCTTACCCTTGCCGCCATTGCGAAGGAACTGAAAGCGAAGGAACTGTCATCTGCGAAGATCCACCTTGCAGTGGGGCTCCCTTTGAAATGGGTGCAGGCACAGCGGGATTCCTTCCGTGAATATATGCTGCAGAACCGCCATGTTGATTATAAGTATGCAGGAAAGCATTATGCGGTCGATATCGTGGACTGTACGGTAATGCCTCAGTGTTATGCGGCGATAGCGGAGAGCCTGCCGGATTTTAAGGGGATGCACATGATAGCGGATATAGGCAACGGTACAATGAATGTGATGATACTCAACAACGGAAAGGCAAGCGAGAGCAAGTCGTGGACGGTGAAGCTGGGGGCAAATGAATGTTTTATGGCGATCCGCAATCTTATTCTGGACAGAAAGGCGGAGGAGATTCCGGCGGAGATCATAGAGAATTATCTGCGTTACGGTGACACAAAAGTAGGCGGGGAATACCAGCAGCTTATGGAAGAGGCGGCGAAATCTTATGTGGATAAGATATTTGCGGAACTGAAAGCGCACGGCTATAATCCAAATCTCATGAAACTGTATGTCATGGGCGGCGGTGCAAAGGTAGTGGAGCTTGTCGGAGATTACGACCATGATAATGTCACGTTCAACCATGATATACGGGCAAATGCCAAAGGATATGAATACTTCTGTTATATGAAACTGCGCAGACAAAAAGCAATGGCTTCCGCCGGATAAGGGGGCGCATCCGAATGAAGAATAAAAATCATAATATCCGTTTTAACATGGAAAAAGAGGACGAGTGCAGGGCGTGGGAGCTTCTGCACTCCCCGCAGGTGCGGCAGATGTTCAAGTCACAGAATAAATTCGTGATAGAGGCGGTCAATGCCTATTATGACAGGTGCATGGCAATAGGAAATGATCCGTATTTGGAAACGAGGGAGAAAGAAGATGCTTTTGCAGAGCGTATCGTGGAAGCGGTGGAAAAGAAAGTGCTATCCAACCTTCCGGTGCTTTTTGGGATGTATATGGCACAGATGCAGGCTTTCCCATTATCCGTTCCTATGGGAGCATATCCAGTGGTACAAGGCGGCATGATGTACGGACAGGGGCAAACTGGAGCATTGCCCAATGGCGGCAAGAATACCACAAATGCGGCAATGCAGAATACGGAAGATGCGCAGGGGCAGGACAAGCCGGAGGATGTTATAGAACCGCCAGACAATGATCTGATTGATTTTGACACATTTTAATAGGCTTATGGGACGGGGCTACGGTAAACAGATTTATCGTAGCCTTATTTTTACAACTTCCTAACATTTTTGATGTATAATAAACCATTATAGGACAGAAAGGGTAGATATGGCGCATATTTTTATTATTGAAGACGAAGAAGCAATCAATCAACTGATCAAACAAAACCTCTCACTTGCAGGGCATACCTGTACCCAGATTTATAATGGGGCAGACGCGAAAAAAATCCTTACCTCCGGTGCAACCTGTGATTTAATCATTATGGATGTCATGCTTCCGCATATCGACGGATTTTCACTGATGCAGTATACAGGGGAAATACCGGTTATTTATTTGACGGCAAAGACCGGAATTTCGGACAAGCTGACGGGTCTTACCTCCGGTGCATGGGATTATCTGACGAAGCCGTTTGAGATGTTGGAACTGATTGCGCGCGTCAATCTGGTGCTTTCCAAAACAAAAAAATCCGGCAGTCAGGTTCGTATCGACAATACGGAAATTGATTTAGAAGCGAGGAAAGTATCGGTACAGGGAGAGGAAATCGAATTGACGAGACAGGAATTTGAACTGCTTGAGGTATTGCTGTTAAACAGGAATATTGCGCTTTCCAGAGAAAAATTGTTGGAACTAGCGTGGGATTATGATTATATGGGAGACACGCGCACCGTGGATGTTCATATCACAAAACTACGGAAGAAACTTAAGTTGGAGAATCATATTAAAACCGTTTATAAGACGGGATACCGCTTGGAAATCGAAAGAAAGGGTGAAAGATGATGCGTGTCTGGCAAAAAATCTATTTTATGACATTATTGCTTTTTTTGGGTCTGCTGAACGCGGGGCTTTTTTTGGCGGCGAGATTTATCTTTTCCTATAATATGCAGCGGGAGCAGAAACAGGGGGAGACGGACGGTTATTTTCTTTGCCAGAATTTAGAACATGATTTTGCCATACTGGAACAAAGCGGACGGTACAAAGAACAAATCATAGCGCTTGTCATAGAAGGATATCAGGATTATTACAGTACAAAAAGCATCGAGATTTTTTTAGAAGAAACAGACGCGTATGAAGCTGTAGAAGTAAGCTCTAACGTGACGGATGGCGGCAGACAGATGGAAGTTTATGTTGCAAGAAATCTCACAGGAAATTACCAATCCTACCGCCTCCATTATAAAAAAAGATTGGTAGATTTTGAAAAAATCTGGCAGTCTATACAACAGGTTTTCGCGCTGATTAGTCTTGTGACATCACTTTTGTTATGTCTGCTTTTATATATCCTGATGAAGAATTTGTTAAAACCATTAGACCGGCTGAATGAGAGCGTGGCGCAGATTGCGGCGGGAAATTACGGGCAGCAGGCATATGACGGGAAGCACAGGCGGATCAAAGACGAAATCGGAGAGCTTTCCGAAAACGTAAATAAGATGGCGAAAACGATACAGAACCAGATTAGCGCACTGGAAGAGGAAAATGCCAAAAAGCAGCAGTTGATGGACAACATGGCGCATGAACTGCGGACGCCGCTCACTTCTATTTATGGTTTTGCGGAATATTTAAAATGTGCCAAAACCACAGAGGAAGAGGAATATGCGGGGCTGACATATATCATGAGTGAAAGCAGACGTTTGGCGAAGATGAGTGAGACGATGCTTTCCATGCGTTTTTTTGAAACGAAAGCGACACAGGCGGAAGCAATAGAGATGCAGAGTCTTGCAAGCCATGTGGAAAAAATATTATCCGAAAAACTGAAAGAAAAGCAATTGACGTTACGGAAAAATTTTAACATAGAAAAAATATGTGGAGAAGAAGAGCTGCTCATCAACCTTTTTCGGAATCTTTTGGAAAATGCGATTCGTGCGAGCAGAACAGGGGAGGATATTATTTGGAATGCCATGCAGTCGGATGAAAAACTGGTATTTGAAATCATCGATTATGGAATCGGGATGGAGCAGGAAGAACTTTCCAAAATCACGGAGGCTTTTTATCGCGTGGACAAGGCGCGGGCGAGGAAAGGTGGCGGCGTGGGGTTAGGTTTATCCGTTGCGAGCCTTATCGTAAAAAAAATGGACGGGAGCATGACATTTTCTTCTATTCCGGGAGAAGGTACGACGGTGATTTTACAATTCCCTAACAAAATGATAAAAAGTCACTGATAAGTACGCATTATATTATAGTTACCAACAAAAAAGAAAGGGTTGGTATAATATACGCGAAAAGCGGGAAAAGAGGTTTCGTATAAAAAAGATTGTTGTTATTTGGTGCGACGACGGGAATCTGCATGGTCAGTGTCTTCCTGCTGCTGAGAAGTATGGGAATCTATGCAGAAAAATCCGGTACCGGGGAGTGGACGCCGGATACGGAGACAGAAAGCGTATCTTCTCTCATGGATTTGAATGAGGCGGAAGCTGAGGCGATGGCAGGAGAGGACAATATAGAGGATGCCAATCTGTTGCCTGATGAAGAACTGCGTGATATTTGGGAAAAAATGTATGCGGAGTATCTTGCGCAGTTAGAGCTGTCGGAAGACGATCCCGGATACGATCCCGGTGTTTTGCGGGTAGAGTATGAGCCGGGGGATACAGAGGAGAGGTTATTACAGGCAGGAGATACCGGGTATTTGGACGGGGTAGAGGCAGGCGTTATCCTGCTGAAGGAAATCAACCGACTGTATCCGATGGAAGACTTAAAGAGTTTTAAAATTAACCGTTTTCAAATGAATGATTACGGGGTCAAGCGAGAAAACAGTATTCCTGACAGCAAATATGAATGGGACGGGTATTTGTATAATGGGAAGGAAATCACAGATCCAGAATATATTGACTATCAGTTCACAATCAATGCGCTCAGCGGAAAAATAATGGATATTTTCAGAGGTTATCCATATCAGAAAGATGCGGATTATTGGGATACCGTATGGACAGAAGAGGAGGTCAAGGAGAGAGGTTGGCAGTTGATTGAAAAATATCACTTAGCAGAGGGGAAAGACCTCGATTGGGAGACTGTCAGTGTATCTACTTATGATGCGGAACAAATAGCGGAGGCGCGGGAAGAATTGGAAGAGGATCCGGGATGTTCCATGGGACTTTGGAATGTCCTGATATTTGATAAAGGCGGGCAGTGGCAGTTCTATTTGGGCATTGATTGGGCAACCGGAGAATTAGCCGGATATTCTGCCGAATGACGTTACCGGACTTTCGTTTTTTCATCAGGGAGAGGGGAAATTTGTCTTTCAGGAAAGTCTGGTATTTGCCAATCTTTTATTAGCGGATGAAATCAATCGTGCGACGCCGCGGACACAATCAAGCCTTTTAGAGTGTATGGGCGAGGGACAGGTTACGGTAGACGGCACGACCAGAATACCCGGATGGCCGTTTTTTTGGAGATCACTATGATTTAATGTAATTGTAGCTATGCTGTAAGAAAACAAGAACAAAGTGTAGCCAAAAGGCTACGAAACAAGGGAAAAGGGCAGCCGTTAAAGGCTGCATGATAAGGGGCAGGCATTTAAGCCTGCAAAACAAGAGCAAAGAGCAGCCGGAAGGCTGCAAATAAGGGCGTAAATGTAGCCGTCAGTTTTGAAACCGGAATATCAGTTTCAAAACTGACGGCCTTTTTATGTCCTGAAAAGGCTTGCTTTGGGAACTGCTCGGGAGGAGTTCTAGGAGCGTCAGTAGGTAATTTCCGGGGAGGGCGGAAGCTCTCCCCTAAGCCCTCGGCGTTTGAGAGCGAAATACACCCTCCGCACAAACCTTCGGTTTATGCTCCGGGGATTTCGCCCTGCCGGGGGCAAATTTGCGCGAGCGCAAATTTACAGTCCGAAAGAGCCGGACTGTATTTATCCATGCCGCCCAAAGGACGGGCGTATGGATGACGCTGCTGCTTACGGCTACATTTCAGGGCAGATGTGTAGCAATGTTTTGTGGCGGTTTATCTGCTGTGGAAAGGAGAGAGCATCTAATTGAGAAGAAATTCATTTATTGAAATGGCAAAACTGCATAACTTATCGGGGCGCATCACTTATATTTCAAGCCATGCAAAGCAGGAGCATTTGTATGAAGTCTATGCAACGGAGCCAGATAGAGAATTTTGGCGGGAACTTGCCAAATGTAATCAGGAAGAATTTGAAAAAAGCGGAACAAACGGGAAGTGTATTGAGGCAAGGGAGCTGATGATCGCCCTGCCGGAAAGTTTTATCAACTATGACCATGATTATCTGCTGAAAAGCATGGTGGATAAATTTAAGGAAAAGTATGGTGTAGAGTGTTTTGCTGCGCTTCACCATAATAAACGGAAAACAAACCTACATATCCATATGATATTTGCGGAGAGAAAGCGGTTAGAGCAGCCGATAGAAAAAACTGCCACTCGGAATATGTTTTATGACGAGCAGGGGCGTCATGTGCGGACTAAGAAAGAGATTCTTGACAGTGACGGAAATATCCGTAAAGGCTGTAAGATCATCAAAAAAGGCGAAGTGTATGAGCGTAAGATTTTTACCACAAAAGATGGGCGATTTAAGCAGGAATCTTTTTTGGATGAGGCAAAAGTATTTTATACGGATCTGATCAATCAGATGGTGCTTGACGATAAAGACAGGCTCAGCATTTTTGACAAAAACGGGCCGTATCTTGCGACGAAAAAAGTTGGCAAAAATAATCCGAAAGCGGAGAAGATAAAAGCAGACAATGAAATACGGACGGAATGGAACAGGGCTGTTGACCGTGCAATCGTAAGCGGCGTATCCGATGCGGAGCTTGTGGAACTTAAAAAGACGGAAATCACGGACAAGGTAAAGGAATCCGTGGAACAGAATGGCAAAAAGCCGGAGCTGTTCGGGGATATTATCAGAGCGGCGATTGTACTGTTAGAGTGTCTGATTGCAAAAGTTATGCAGAAGATAATGGATGCTGCGGAAAAAATCATTGACAAAGTTGTTGATGTAGAAAAGGAAACATCGGAAAAAACAGAAAGCCATATCCATGCAAAAGACGAGTCATCAGACCAACAGGAACGGAAGAAGATACCACTTCCCGTAAATCCGCACCGGAAGGAGATGGCAACAGAAAGACCACCGCAGCCAAAGCTTTCCGTGCTTGCAGGTAAATATTCCCGCCTAAAAGAGATTGACAGCAGACTCAAAGATCAGAATGAGGCAATTTTTGAGCGTGAGAAAAATCGGGATAAGCTGAAAAAGGAATTATCCGGATGCACGGGTATCTTCAAGGGTGGCAGGCGTAAGGAGCTGCAACAGGAAATTGATGGAATTGACATCCAGATTTCAAATATGAAAAAGCGGCTGTCATCTATCGTGAAAGAATACAAATTTGACTCTGTGCAGACGTTTTATAAGGAATTTAAAGCAGCCAAGAGCGAGTATCTTGAGTACAAAGCAGCTTGTGCAGAGTGGGAGAAAACCTACGGAGGCAAAGTGACGAATCCAAAGAGTATTAGAGAACAGCTCAGACAGAAAGAGCAGAGGGTAAAAGAAAGAGAAGCGGGCAGGGTGCATCAGACAAGGCAGAAAGATAAAGGGGCGAGGTAGTAAAGACTTGTTTCCGATCAGGGTAAAGACCATGAATCACAGGAAAATTTAAAAATAGAGCATGAAACATAATTTTGCCGTAGAAGAAGTGAATTTTATCTGCATATTTGTGGGAGAGAGCAGAAATGAGGTCATAGAGGATATAGAAAGAGCCTTGCCGTATCTTAATGATATGGATATGGTGGAACTGTCCAACAGGATAATCGGAATGCTGCGGAAAATGACAGATGAAGAATTTGAACAGCTTGAACTGATTGAAACCAAATAATAAGGAGAAGTCCTCTTGAATTGAGCTATGGCTTGATTCAAGGGGATATTATTGTTTTGATGGTCAATTTCTGCAAAAAATAATCACTTTCTGCAAAGGGCATTATTATATTCTCTTTTTTATGCCGATAGTAAAGTTATAATCACATTATTTCCCATACTGGAAAGGGGATGGGATCGCAATATTTTTTCTGCCTACAGTATCAGTAGTGTTGAATGGCGGAATATGTGAAACTGATCAAAAGCTCTTTATCAGCAGGGATTTAGATAAGGTATAATTCCAGAGATCTTTTAGTCATTTTCTGCAAATTTTGGACGCATTCTGCAAGGCTCCTTGTTATTATGTTTATCTATACGATAATACTAAGTAAGAAAAAAGTTAACAAAGGAGGTAGTAAACTTGAAAACAAAATTTGCAAAATGGATTAAGAAATGTGTTGGGGCATCTTTGACTCTTGCTGGAGCATTATGTATAGGCCTCTGTCTTAGCGGGCAGACAGCATTATGCATATACAAACTATACTGACAAAGAACCAAATGATTCTTATGAAAATGCACAGCTTATTGCAAGAAATGCACAGACGCCGGCGCAATATGTATCCAATCAGACATCCGTATATCGTTATGTGACAGGAACATTATCAAAGGATGATGAAGATTGGTATATGGTTGGCCTGTATACAAGTAATCGGGTTTTTCTTGATTTGAATCCCGGAGCTGGCACAATATATGTGGGCCTGTACGATTCTTCTAACCTTAATGACCCTTTGTTTACTTATGAGTTTCAAAAGTACGGAGGGCCAGAAGTTTACGAAGTTCGCATTCCGTCAGACGGGACGTATTATTTAAGGGTATACCATGACGTAACAAGTATATCTGCATCATATTTCTTTACGATTGGGAACCCGCAATATACATTAGGATCCTATGTATATGAATTTGATAGAACTACACTGCCGAGTAAGGGTACATGGGAGGATTTCGCAGATTTAAGATTCGAGCCGGACGTACCAAAGGAAGCAATCGCGCATGAAATAACTATTGGAGGATGCTTATCAACTGTAAGTTCAAAAAGGTATTTTAGAAATCAGGAATCGTCGGGTTGGACGACAACAGGTACAACCTTTTCGTATACTCTTGCGGTTACAGATAAATCAAGATTGGATCAGCGTTGGGAAGCAAGAATGATATCCACAAGTACATCCAGTCATTCATTTACACCAACTATGAGACTTAGATATGTTGCACCTATAATACCATAAACCATATCTATAGGTAGATTATCCTTAGTGTACTGAATTGGGTTTTAACACAGGTACACTAAGGGTAATTTCTGAAAGGATGAGGAAATATTGATGGCAAATTTAGCAGGCTTATACGGGGCAGGCAGATCCTTGCCCTACACCAAAAGTAATAACAGGATCATGAGACAACAACAGGCAATTAATTTCTTATCAGAAACGAATCGTAATAGTCGGGATAGCCTTAGCATATCTAGCAGAGCACGGAGTTTTTCAAAGCAATCCATAGCGGCATTGATAGACAAAAGTGCAAATGTATCTGAAAGTGAATTATCCTATTATTTCGCAAACTATAATAATCCAAGCGCTATTCTGGATGCGATCAACTTTGGGGAGCATGTGTCCTGCGGATATAATCCTGATTTTAAGGATTATGGTGCTGTGTATTTTACTCATAACGGAATCAGACAGGTAGTGCCAATTTATGCAGTACCGAAGATCAACGCGAACTCCTTGCCAGGTATTCACGCCGTAAACAATTCTCTGGTTCTGAAGAATAAAAGCTATTATGCGTGGACAGGGATAAATGGCAGCCGATACGCATGGGAAGTTAAAAACGGAATAATTGGGTATGCACAATCAGAATCATTATTAGCAGAGAATATGGGCACCAACTATATGAGGGAAATGGGAAAAGCAGGCGGCATTTTGTCTACATTGGCACAGGGAAGGAGCCTGTGGGATGAATTATACAGTAGGAAAGAAGTTTTATCGACCTGTGAGAAAGTTGGAATTAAGCCGGGCTTCTTTTCCATAGATGCAGGCGCCGGGAAGCACACCTATATTCTGCAGGAATCCGGTAACGTGATAAATGTGGATAAGGAAATTAATAACCTGAATAACACAAACTGGATAAGGGCTGGCTATAAAGAGGGAGACACGTTTTCCGTTTTTGGCAATGAGTATGCCATTGATAACAGTGGACACATCCATATTTCGGTGGATGATACGTTTACATCAACTGACGTTATTTTTCCAAAGCATTCCAGACAATAGATTTTGAGAGATTATGTGCTAAGAGAGAGGAGAAAGTATAATGCAGGTGGGGTTAAGTAATTATCAGTTAGGGAACAGCAATGTGGCGGAGAGAGCAGACAATAAAAAGACAGAGAAAAAACAGAGGACAAATACGCCAGTGTATCCGCATATCAGGCATATTTGGAGAAATGTATAAGAGATCCCGAAAAAGCCGAAGGTTTGGAAAAGAGTTTAGAGATTTACCTGTCAGTCATCAGAATATGACTGCGTCATGGAAGGCTTTAGGAGCAAGAGTTGTAAATGAGCAATGGATTTATGATGAGAACGGGAATTGTGGATTCGGCTCTGGTATGTATGTTACTAATAGTAATCCATCATCTGGTAGCAACGTTCAGGATAAAGTATCGGAGAAAAAGGGTCAGAGAAAAAATCCTTCGGTGCAGGAGCACTATGAAAAGAGAAAACTCCTAAGAGAGCAGTTTGAAGAGAGATTAGCAGAGAAAGAACATCTGAAAGATCAGATGGCAGAAGAAATGAAGGAAGAGATGCTGAAAAAAAGCGTTTTATCAAAAGAACAAAATGCAGGCAGATTCATTGAACGATATGAAGCCAATATTTTGAAATCATAATTTGTTAAATATGCCATTTACATAGGATATTTAAAATATGAAGGAAGGGAGGAAGCTCGGCTGAAGAGATTAGGAAAGAAAAGCCTGATGTAACAGGGTACTTTTGTGGCGTATGCTTGTGGAAACTGCAGTTGCACAAACGTGTGTATCACATGTAGCAATTGTACGACTTCTATGCCGACTTATACTTGTAGCGGAAACAGATAGCTGTGATTGCAAAGACGGAACTTATTCATTCAATAATATTTTTGTAATTATACCTTCTGTAAACTAAACAAACATGTAAAGGAGAGAAGTGTATCATGAAAGCGAAGAAGATTGTTAGTATTCTGTGTGCAGCATCAATTTTTCTGACGAGCGGTGGTATGTCAGCTAATGCTGCAGATCTGTCGAATGAAATTGGGGTGATGACCGAAACAGAAGAAATTACAGAGACAGAAGAATTGACAGAAGTGGAAGAGGCTGCAGAGGCAGAAGAGGTGGCAGAAATTGGCGATGTGGATATTTTGGACATCGTTGGGGAAGAGGTTTTTTGGGCAGCGGGGCCAGACTGGGTGAGTATGATGAAAGCATTACAAAGTTGAACTTTTCTGAGACAGAGGTAGATGATCTAGATTCCGAAAATGAGGGAATTGAGACCTATGCGGGTACAAGATTAAGATATTCATGGAATTATAATACTTACCCATATGACTTTGGAGAGCAGAAATGGTCAAAAAATGTCGATATTTACAATACATATGCTTCAGCAGGTGAAGAGAATTATTCTTCCAAGTTTACATGTACATTGATTAATCCCACAGGTTTGGCTTCATATGAAGAGGCAATTCGTGAGGGATATCTTAGGAAAGACGGTGAACTGCAATCATATTATTTTAGGGTATCGGGAAATAATAATAATGTATTACTAATGATTGATGATGATGTTATAGGTGCAGTTCTTGAAAAAGATACATTAAAAAGTGTTCTTTCAGATGATTCTGACAGCTGCATCGGAGGAACTCAAAGTGGCAGAACAATAGATGGAAGATATAAAACAATTTACAATTTGCAGCTCAGAGACGGCGAATATATTATAGCGTTTATGATTGATAAGGTGACTAGTAAGAATCATTATGCGCTTTATACGGGGTGTCCGCTTCCTATAATGAATACGGGAATGTTTGCGGGAACTCATAATGGCAGAGTGAATTGGAATGGGGGCGGATTAAAGGCGGAAACGGAAAGAGAGTGTCCGGCAATCACTATTTCGACGCCATCAGGAGTAAATTCTGATTTGTTTGCTATAAGCAAAGTGTGGTTTGAGGATAAGGCACCGGGCGGATCACAGGATTTGTATGTTAGTGATGTAACTTATTACTACGCATCGCCTTCAAATTATTCTTACAGAATCTTAAGTCGGTCCGGCAAGACTTATTACGATAACACACCGTCTTCTGGTTCTGTGGCAGGAACTTATAGAACGAAATTCCGTGTGACATGGGGATCTAATTTGAGCTATGTAGGTGCATATTATAGTGCAAACACAATGATGTATATTAATTATTTGACACCGTATGGAATGTATGAAGGAATGTAAATAAAATGCCATGGAGGGCGTTTCTTGAATCATATTGATTTGAGAAGGCCCTCTTTGTTTAGTTGATGGGAGGATTCTAAGAATGAGCATAAGCAATGTAAATGAGCAAGGCTCTGAATGGATGGCGGCTTTCAGTAAAAGACCGATCTTCTTTATGTCAAGAAAAGAAATGGATGCTTGTTTCGATGCGAACGGGGTACTACGTAAGAGCAGGCTTAAGAACGTGGAACTGCGGGAGGACACCTGCACCCTCAGCAGCAACGATACTTACCGCAGATCGAACACCACCTATGAGGTCTATGACAAGGATAAGGGCAGCGCGTTTCTTGACCTGAACTTTCTGATCAAGGATGAGACCAGCAGCCTGAAAGGAAGCCTCAGCGATAAAAATGATGTGGATTTCTATAACTTCACCATCCCGTTTTTGAACTTTCAGCGGAATTACTTTGGCGTCGAAGCCTACATAGATATGCCGGAGGGCTGTGATTACGACCTTACCCTGTATGACGAGTACGGTAATCAGGTAGGGAAGGCGGAGTGGGACGGCGAAGGGCGGAAAAAGCTGTCCGTTCCGAATTGGGATATGGATACCAACAAATATTGCCTCAAGGTAGAAAACGGAAACGGGGAAGAAGTATCTCCGAATGATTTTTACAGGATCAGTTTTCATGTCACCGATAATAAGGAGCATGAAAAGACGGATGCCGCCAGGGAAGCGTATGGAAATCTTTACAGCGCCTATGACCGGAAGGACGAAAACTGGCGGGACTATCTTGATGAATATAATGCAGTCCTGCGGGAGACGGAGCAGAATTACATAAAGGAGTTGCAAGAACTCCATCGGAAGCAGTTTGAGAGCCTGCCGGAAGAAAAGAAGTATAAGGGAGACCGCACGGTGGATGAACTGCTGCAGGATATGGCAGAAGGGAAGGAACTAAGCGAGGCGGAGCGGGAGTATGTAAAGATCTTTGCCAACCTCAAAGATGCGGAAAAGGCACAGCAGAAAGCGGAACTGAAAAATGATTTTACGGAGGACTTCGTGAAGGATCTGGAAGACAGGGGCGTTTCCCGTGAGGATATCGAGGGGATGCGCGTGAGGATCAGGAGTAACGGAGACGTGACCGTGGATGGGATAGAGGACGAGAATATCAGGGAACAGGTGCAGAAGCTGGTGCGTGAAAAGTACAGCGATAAAATGTACCGGTATTATATAGGGACCGCTGACAGCGTGGGGAATCTGCCTGAGAACGCATACCAATATGCTACGGATGTGCAGGAGGTAAAGCGTTACCTGAAAGGTGTTACCGGACAGGATGTCTCCTTGAAGAATCTTTATATGCTGCCTGACGGGAACATTGGCGGTCTGCCCGGCAAGGCGGATAAGCTGATCAACCATACAAAGGATAATGTTAAGGTTGATCAGATGCGGGATGCCCTCAGAAATATCATAGGAAATATTGGGGTGAGCGGCGATGTGGGGATTCCTGATTTCACGTCACAGTTCCAGTTCCAGCAAGGGGCGTTTTCTGTTGTGGACAGCGGATTTGCGGTAAATATGGGCGCGCTGGAGGGGCGGCTGACACCACAATATTCTGGCAATATGTATTCTGATATGTATAGGTACAGATTCAAAAAGGTGTTGTGATTAATGTGCGGATAATGTTAAACGGTGAATATGTTGGAAATCGAACTATTCAGCTGAGCATATGATTATATGTGTGAGAAAGGGGGGTTATTCAGATATAACAAATAATAAGGAAATTAACACAATATATGAATATGTATGGCTGATTAGAGATTTGTAATAATAGTAGAAAGGATGAATGAAAAATGAAAAAAATGAAAAAGTTATTAAGCTATATGGGGGTAGAGTAGATGCAGATTAATTCCAATTATCAGCAGAATCTAAGATTATATGAAAATAGGCAGAAAAGCAGCGAGGCTCTTACCTTTGCCCAATATGTAGCTGAAAAGGATGAAGAACAGCTTCAAAGTGTGTCAACAGCAGATTTTGAAGAACGTGTGCTACAAAATGCTGGACCGAATGCCCCACAATCTGTAAAAGATGCTTGGATGGAGGCGGTAAAAGAAGTCGGAGTAAATGGACTGGGTGAAACCAAGAATGGAAGGACGCATATAACAGATATGCATGTGCAGCAAGTTATAGCCAATTATTATGGATTGCTACATAGTGATGATATTTTGGGTGATTCCGTAGAGTCAGCAATACGAGCTACGCAAAAGGCTTTATATGATTTTGACCATCCGTTGGAACCTAACAAGGTAAGAAGCATTGAAGAACAGCAGGCACGTGTGAAGGAAAGGCAGTTTTATGTATCTTTTCTGGAGAAACTGCAGACATTGGCGACCGAGAATAAGGAGCAAGGTGGAACAGGGTTATGCGGTATAAGCAATAGTTAGTCTTTGTGTAATAAATGATATTGTTGTATGAAAACTGCTTTGGGAGAGTGTGTACCATGCTGAGATTATGCCGACATGGTGCATATTCTCCTTTTTTGAGTTATTCTTTTAAAAGAGGTCTTATCTTAGACAAAATTGATAAGGGCATATGTTCGATGGATCTTTTTGAATACAATACTCTAAAAAGAACTGAAACGGGTTCAGAAGTGTGGTGATGATATGGAGCAGAAGATAAAGCAGGATGAAGTATTTATAGGGCAGAATGTCAGGCGTATCAGAAAAGAAAGAGGGATATGACAGACTGAAATGGTAACATTGAATTAGTCGAATTTTGCAATTTATTTGACTAAAGTAATAAATAGAAATAAAATACCAGTGAGACTACAAAAAGCAGTCGCTAGGATGAAGTAATAAATTATAATATATTAAAAAATAGGGGAATATTAAAGTTTTAACAGGAAATGTCGAAATATAAAGTAATCAGAACGCGAAATATCGAGAATGAACTACACTATTATTCCTAGAAAGGGGAACCTGAATATATGTTCAGAATTGCCATATGTGATGATGAAAGTTTATTCGCAGAAGAATTAAAGAAACTGATTTCCGATTATATGATGGAGAAAGGTCTTGTTTATGAAATAGATATATACACTTCTGGTGAAACATTGGTTGATTTAGGGATCGAAGTGACAAAATATACTGCTGTATTTTTAGACATAAATATGGAGAATATTGATGGCATCAAGGCGGCAGAAAAAATTAGAGAGGTTAGCAGGGAAGTATTTATTGTATTTGTAACTGCGTATGTGAATTATTCCTTGGAAGGGTATCGGTTAGATGCTGTTCGATATTTGCTGAAAAGCAGCACGAACTTTGTGAGTACGGTAAATGAATGTGTTGATGCCCTTATGGATAAGTTAAATTATTCAGTTGAAAAAAAGGTATTTGATTTTCAGGAAGGTAAAAGAGAAGTATCACTGGAAAGATTATTATATATTGAAAGTAATCTGCATAAGCTTGAGTTTCATGTTATGGAGGATGATATGAAAATCTATACCATGTATGAAACGCTGAATGAATTTGAAAATCAACTAGCAGTAAATAATTTTATAAGGATACATCAAAGTTATCTTGTGAATGTTAAGTATATTAAGAATGTTGTAAGATATAAGGTGATATTGACAAATGGGGCTGAACTGGTCATACCAAAGGCGAGATATACATATGTTAAGGAACAGTTTATATCATATCAGGGAGAAATTTAGATGTCTGATTTGTTGGCAGAAATACTGATAATACTTTTTGAAGTGCTTTGCTGCGATATTTTTTTTAAAATATTTGGTAAATTGCGTTATAAGGGATGGATTAACATCATTCAACTGATAAGTTTGGAATGTTGTGTGTTTATGGCTGCAAAAGTGTTATCAGACTATTTTATAGTAAAGCAGGTCGTGATGGCTTCAATATTTGCCATGCTTATGTACTGGCATATAAAAATAAGCATTAAGAAATCATTTGTGTTGGGATTATTATATCAGGCAATGATACTATCAATAGATTATTTGATTTACTTTATAAGCATAGAGTTATGTCTGGTCAATGAAACGGTTGGGAAAAAGTATAGTTTAGAAAATGTTTTGGTTATCCTTCTTGGAAAAGCGATTGCTATTTTGTGTGTTCTTATTATCGGGAGGCAGTTAAAGGAAAAACATACGGATATTCTTGTTGATATAGACTGGCTCAAACTTCTTATTTTTCCAATATTTACAATAATTATCATAGCAGCAATGATTTCGGTCTTCAGAAATGTGGAAACACCTGAACAGATCGTGCTGTTGCTCATAAGTTCCTTTGGAATGATTGGTATGAATATAGTGGTGTTTTATCTTATTAATGATATAGTAGATAGAGAAACACAGATGTACGAAGATAGGATTTTCCGGCTTCAAGTAAAAAATCAAGCCGATATGTATCGTTCCATTTCGGAGAATTTTGATAAGCAGAAAAAGAAAACACACGAATATAAAAACCAAATTTCATGTATCGAAACATTAATCAAAAGAAACCAATTTACAAAATTGGAGGAATATGTAAAGGGAATTTATAGCAAACTGGATAAGGAGATGGATGCCATTGATACCAATAACATAATAATTAATGCCATTTTGAACACAAAATATCAGGAAGCAGAGGAAAATGAGATAGTCTTTGTTTTACGGATAAATGATTTATCAGAGCTGAGGATTAAAGATGAAGATATAGTTACTATATTATCTAATCTGTTGAATAATGCAATTGAAGCATGTAAAAAATGTGACATTAGCAGAAGAATATTAAAACTGAAGTTTGTTAAAGAGGATGGGTTGATAAAAATAGGAGTTAGAAATACGTTTAATCACCCAATTCTTTATGAAAACGGAGAAATAAAATCGACTAAAATAGTGAGCGTGGAAGAACACGGAGTGGGAATTAAAAATATCATAGAAATTATTGAGAAGTATGATGGCTCATATGTTATAAAAGACGATGATAAGGAGTTCTATTTTTCGATTATTATTCCTAGTTGATAATAGAGCATCTTATATGTCGGATCGGTATTGTGCTTAACTTTAGCTATATGATTATTGCACCATTTTCTGCTCAATAGTAGCTATTTTCTGCATAGTATATTGTTTTACTGTATTTTTTCCCTATACTTAATTGAAAGAGGAGCTCGTTTTTATGTGCTTGGTATAAATATAAAACAGGAGGTAAAGGTAAAATGAAACGAGTAGAAATGATTGAAAAGGGGGTGTTAAAAAGAGCAGATCAAATAGCCTAGGCTGAAATAAAAAAGACTGCAATTAGCTGAGTGTCAGCATGTTCAGCAATTTGGCATCAGCCGAAGAAACCGAAGAAAAGTAAAGCTTAGATTATTGCGAACAACAATTGAAAATATTATTAGTTTTGGTGGGAGCATTGTTATTGATAGATTCTGTTAATATTTATGCGGCTGAAAATATCGTTGAGAGCAGAGATTATACTCCAATTGAAGGAACTAGCATAGACCCATCGATCATGATGGGAACAGAACTGCAAAATGGAGAAAAAATTATAGTAGGGGACTATACAATAGAATATAGTGAAAACACTGTCTGTCTAAATCCGCATTCGAGAGCAACTACAAAGGACTATAATCATACATCACATTATAAAATTACTAATAACGGAACTGAACAGGAATGGTATAAAATTGTGCAGACAACTAACTATACCTACGATGGAAAAACTGCAAGAATAAATAAAGATCGTTGCAACTTAAACGTTACAAAATATTATACCGATGGCAGCTATACTGTAAATCAAACAGTCGATAATTCAAGTAGTACAGATCCGACCCATACAGTTAAATTAACAATGCAATTCCCTTCCAGGTCTCTTACTATCAAAGATGTGGTTACTGTTCATGCAGATGGCACTCACAATTATACCCATTATGAATAGGAGATAAATGGTGAAAAAAGGGATGGTTTTATTACTTATACTGGCAAGTGTTTGTGTGGTTGCCATTGGAGTTGTTATATGCACAAAAAATACAAAAAGCGAGATTGTAACTGAGTATGATGAGGTAACTTATACATATGAAGAAACCGAACTTGGTAATGAATTAAATATATCTTCTGAGGATTATTCACCTACAGAAGAATAAACTATTAACAAGGCAAGGTTGAAAAACAGAACTATTTGTGTAATGAGAATCAAACATTAGAAGGGACTGTCGCGAAAAACAGTCCTTTCTACTTTTTATATTGTAAACGGTAGATAGTGCATAACCCATACAAAACAGGAACAAATCTGTATGATAGAAACAAATCTGCTCCTGTTTTATTGCATTTTATCTTTACCGGGCTTCCGGCAGTTCGCGGGCAGGTTCGGGAATCAAGGGAGCAGGTCATCCAAAAAGAACGCTCTGTATCATCCAAGTTTCAGGGAATCTCGGTAAGCAGATATTCAAACCTCTATTAGAGCGCCGGATGACAACAAGATGGCTTTTTGTCATTTTCTGCTCTGGAGATACCATTTTCTGCAAAGTGTATTGTTGTGTTTGCAGTTTCCTCTAAAATTAATACAAAGGAGGGCCGTATATAGATGGTTGAAGAGATAGTATTGAATATAGTTAATCAGATGGAAGCAAAGAAGATGATAGAAGAAGGCAGCAGAGATTTTTATGAATATGCTTTGATTATTATAGCAGAACGCGTGATATCGGTCGGAACTATGTTGATTATTGCCATTATTTTTAAGCAGTTTTTACCAACTGTTGCATTTCTATTGTTTTTTCTTTCGTTGAGGAAGCGAACTGGGGGTTATCATGCTGATAAGTTCTGGCAGTGCTATCTATTGACAGTCATATCTTACATTGGGGTTGTTCAAGTGGCAACTGTACTTTCAGATAAATTCCATATTGTGTATGCATTATTGTTTTTCGCGGTACTTGCTGTTGAGGTTATTGGAACAGTAAATCATCCAAACATAGACCTTGATGAAAATGAATTACGAGAAACAAAAAAATCAGCAAGATTGTTTGTACTGATTGAGACAGGAGTAATTGTTGTTCTTGCTGTATTGAAACTGAATCAGTTATATGTAAGTTATATGTCAATAGCCATTATATTATGTTCAGCCTTAATGTGCTTGGCAAAAATGATAAAACAGGAGGTAAAGGTAAGATGAGAAGAGTAGACAAATTTGCAGACAAGGCATTAAAAGCAGTGGAGAGGATTGCCCGGAACGAAGTAGAAAAGATCATGGCTGGTAAAACAACGGGATGTGCTACGATTTGGCATCAGCCGAAAAGACCGAAAACTAAATAATGGAATTATAGTTGTGTATAAGTCAATATTGAATAAAGAAGAAATTGGTGACTGCTGCACTAAGTATTTAGTGTAGCAGTCTGTCTATTTCCGGTCCCTGCTTGTAAAGATTCTTTTTGCCATTTTTTGCAAAATAATGTCCACTTTCTGCAAGGATAATTTGAGTATTAACCATATTTGGTTATTATTTGGGTAGAAAAATTTATTCCTTCACGGGTTTAATATCCCGCTGCTTGCAGCGTTCAGAAGGGAGAAGCTAGGGCTGGATACCCCGTAGCTTGCTGTGGGGTTGTTCATTAAATACTAATGATTATGATATCCGTACTGTAAGGCGGATGAGGAGCATTATGATTATAATATATAGAAATGTACGAAAGCGTACAAAATGGCATTGGAAGATTGCAACGCATAAAGGTGTATCGTGATGAAGTGAGAACTTCTAAACGATGCACCTTTTTTCATGTTGAATTTAGAGGAATTGCGGTTTTTTATCAAGCTTTTAGTCTACAATCTGTTGTTCCGGATTGAGGGCAAGATATTGGTTGAGGTTATCCAGTTTCCAGTTAAAATCATTGGTATGTTTTTGTGTCTGTGTTCTATATGAGTATTCCGTTTCAATAGTGCGGTCTTTTCGGAATTTCAGAGCACCCCTTCCGAAAAATGAGTGCAGTTGATTTGGCAATGTGATTATCCTGATAGTTGTCCCCTTGTCAAGGGTGCAAGCACCATAAATGGCAAGCCCTTGACAAGAGGACAACTATCAAGGAGATTATAATCAAGCCAAATCACCTGCTCTGTGTGCCGGAAGCACTGCTCTAAATTAACGGAAATAGGTGTTCTAATTTCCCGAAAAGGGTGCACTGCCCGACCGGAATATCCACTATATTTTTATCAGCAGTTACAAGATTGCACCATAAGTTTACAAACACACTTGACAATACTTCTCTGAGGAAAGCGTGGGGGAAGCTGTCAGAAACTCCGGCATACCGAGGGAAGAAATCTTTGTGATCACAAAGCTGTACCCGAACCAGTTTTCTGATCCGGAAGCTGCGATTGAAGAGGCGCTTGCCAAACTGGATATTGACTATATTGACATGATGCTGCTTCACCACCCCGGAGCAGGAGATGTGGAGGCTTACCACGCAATGGAAAAAGCGGTTGCGGACGGTAAAATTCGTTCACTTGGTTTATCGAATTGGTATGTGAAAGAATTGGAGGAATTTTTACCGCAGATAAACATTACGCCTGCATTGCTTCAGAATGAAATACACCCGTACTATCAGGAAAACGATGTGATTCCATATATTCATGACCTTGGGATCGTGGTGCAGGGGTGGTATCCTCTTGGAGGCAGAGGGTATACGGCGGAACTGCTTGGAAATGAGGTGATTTCAGAGATTGCGGCGGCACATGGGAAATCATCGGCACAGGTCATTCTCAGGTGGAATCTGCAAAAGGGTGTAGTAGTCATTCCCGGCTCCAGCAATCCCGAGCATATTCAAGAAAACACGGAGCTGTTTGATTTTGGGCTGACAGAGGAGGAAATGGAGCGGATCAATGCTCTTGACCGTGGCGAGAAGCATGATTGGTATTAAGAATATATGTAAAACAGAGAGAAAGGCTTTCGGCACATGCAGTGTGACCGAAGGCCTTTTTGCATACTGGAAATCTATAAGATATTGAGTTGTTTCTATAGAAAATCGCCGTCTTTCCGTTGACATTCACGAAAGGTGGTGTCAGGCATTGATGTCGATTTATCATTAAGAAATTTTCGCAGAAGAGAAAATTGAATTGAGTTTTCTGTCGAATTATGGTAGTATATCTTTGGGACTACCAGGATGGTAGGCGGTTAGCTCTCTCCGGAGGGACTGTGACCCTCCGATTACATAGAAACCGGAAACGGAATCTGGGAAAGGAGGGCTGAAGCGAATGTTGACGATTGAAGGATTGATTTCAGTGCTTGGCTTATGCCTGACCTGTTTCACTCTCGGATACGCCATCGGTAGCAAAGATAATAACAAGACACAAAAATAGCCGCCCTTCCGACCAAAGGTTACGGCTATTTTGTGACTGAATAATCGGGCTAACCGTCTATCGGTAGCTCCTGTTGGGCATCTGTTAGCGCAGATGTCCTTCTTTATGTTCAATATACCACAATCTCCAGAGTGTCGCAAGGGGTATATGAAGGGCATGGAGGAAAAATCGTCGGCAAAGCTGTTGATGCCGAAAAGGAAACACCGAAAGGGGCGAGGTAAGCGTGGAAAAGCCTCCTATATATTGTCTTTTATAGGCAGTACCAACTGCGAACAATATCTCTCTTGATCAATCTCCTTCCCAACATAAGGAGCGACCAGAGCGATTGCCCGGACATATCCGGCAGGGGTAAGCCCACGCTCACGCACCTGTTCTCCCAGATAAAGATAAGCCTCATTGACTCTGCTATAGTTGCCATAACCCAGCAGAGAAAGGGCAGTGCAGGCGGGAATGGTAACCGCATTTTCCGGTGCTTGTTCCGGTAAAATGGGCATACAGACATAAAAATCATAGGGGGCGGAAGAAAGCTTTCCCTCCAGATAATCCGTGCGCTCATTGATTATGAAAAACGGTTTTGGTGCAAGTGCAATTCCTTTTTCCACACATTCATGAAAAAAATCATATGAGGCATGGTATTTATCCTGAATCAGAGCACCTTGATACTTGCGGACACAGCATACGGTTTCAGGAATCTCTGTTATGGATAGGGACATATCCGGCACATCATGGGAACGCATACGCATTTCTGCAATCTGCTGCTGCAATACGGACAGTTTCTGTTCCAAAGTGGCGAGAAGTTCGTCTGCTTTTCCGCCACTTTCATAGTAGTAGATGATTTCTTCCGGACTAAAGCCCATCTCCTGAAATTTCTGAATCTGAAGGATGCGGCTGATGTTGTTATTATCATAGTAACGGTATCCGCTTTTTTTATCGGTACGGGCTGGCGTGAGCAATCCCTTGTCTTCCAACCGGATCAGACTGGAACGGGAAAGATTGCAGGCACGGGCAGCCTGACGGATAGAAAATAAGCTGTAGTCGCTCTCGTTTGTAGTGCTGTCCATAGTATAAACTCCTACTATAAATAAGTCATAGTCTTGTATAAAAAATTTTGTAGAAAAAAGTAAAATATCAAAACCACTTGAGTTGTTCATGGGTGGTTATGTTAAAATATAAAAGATATTGCATAATTATATAAGCCATAAATAGAAATGTCAAGGATTGCGAACCGTACCACAAACAGTGCGGTCTGTATCGGGCGGGCTTATATTGCCTGTCGGCGTGATATTTTAGGGGAAATAATAGCTGAATTATGGAGGAAAAGCAGATGAAACGGAAGATAGTGACTGTGGCTGGATTGTCCGCCTGTCTGGCGTTGGGAAGCTTAGCAGGATGCGGACAGAAGGAGGAGGATACTGCCAGAATATACTATTTGAATTACAAGCCGGAATCGACGGATGCCTGGAAAGAGATCGCTGAGGTTTATGAAGAGAAGACAGGCGTAGAGGTCAGAATCCTGACAGCGGCGAGCGGCAGCTATGAGCAGACGCTGAAATCGGAGATTGCAAAGCAGGGTGCGCCCACGCTGTTTCAGATTAACGGTCCTGTCGATTATGCGAAATGGAAGAATTACTGCAGGGATTTGAGCGATACCGAATTATATTCCTGGTTGATCGAGCCGGATATGGCAGTCACGGGAGAAAACGGTGTCTATGGGATTCCTTATGTAGTGGAGGGATACGGCATCATCTACAACGATAGCGTGATGCAAAAGTATTTTTCGCTGACATCCAGAAAGACAGATTTTACGGGCATGGAGGAAGTCAATAATTTCAGTAAGCTTAAGGCATTGGTGGAAGATATGTCAGAGCATCTGGACGAGCTTGGCATTGAAGGGGTGTTTGCGTCAACCTCGTTCAGCGAGGGGGAGGAATGGCGCTGGAAGACGCATCTGATGAATCTCCCGGTTTACTATGAGTTTACCGAGAAAGGGATTGCGGATGAGCCGGAATTAGATTTCAGCTATGAAGAGAACTTTAAAAACATTTTCGATCTGTACATTAATAATTCCTGCGCTGCTCCCGAGGAGCTTGCCTCAAAGACCGTGGATAACTCTATGGAGGAGTTCGCGCTGGAAAAGGCGGCGATGGTGCAGAACGGCAACTGGGCATGGGGTCAGATTTCACAGATCGACGGCAACAAGGTGAAGGAGACGGATGTGAAATTCCTGCCGATTTATATAGGTGCAGACGGCGAGGAGAAACAGGGACTGTGCATTGGTACGGAGAGTTACATCTGTGTGAGCAGCCTTGCAAGCGAGGCGGACCAGCAGGCGTCCATTGATTTCCTGGAATGGCTGTACGGCTCCGAGGAAGGGAAGAAATATGTTACGAATTCTTTAGGTTTTATTTCCCCATTTAGCACCTTTTCCTATGAGGAAAGCCCCAGCGACCCGCTGGCAAGGCAGGTGGTCGCCAATATCTCCGATACCTCCAAAAAATCGGTGAACTGGGATTTTACAGCATTTCCAAATGAGAGCTTTAAGAGTGAACTGGCAAAAATGCTCCATGAGTACTGTGTCGGAAAAGTAAGCTGGGATCAGGTGGTACAATCCACAAAGGAAAACTGGGCATCCGGGAAGGCGGCGGAGTAATCGTTCGGCAGATTGTCACGCCTTCTGCACTGATTACACGAAAAAGTAATGTTTAAAGGAGAGAGCAAATGAAGTCCATACGCAGCAAGATTGCGATACTAATTACATTTACTTCCATTATTCTGATTGGTGGGATTTTAACGGTATCCTATATGGTAAATAAGAAGAATATCACGGAACTGTGTGAAAGCTATTTGTACGATACCTGCGTCAGCGCCTCGGACACGCTGTATGAATGTTTTTACAGCGATACCGAGAGAAGCAACATGGATGTGGGACTCAAGAGATTAGATTATGTTCTGAATAATGTAGGAATTAATACCATGCAGTCAAGCAAGGCTTATCTGGTGGATACACAGGGGACGTACCTGTACCATGATGATCCTGCGATGATCGGCCAGCAGATTGAGGGAAATGCTGTAATCCAGGATGTCCTGGCTACACTGCAGACAGGTATGATTACGACTGCGGATGTCAGGGAATGTACGGTGGACGGCAAAGAAATTTATATCGCCTTTATGTGCACGGTCAATGACTGGGTCATATTCGTGCAGGCAGATAAAGCGGATGTCATGAAACCTGTCAATGATATTGCAGCTATATGTGTGATTATAGGGCTGGCGCTGCTTTTGGCTGCTCTTGGCGTTGCGATCCTGGTCACGCAGATGATTACGCGGCCGATCAGGGCGTTGACATCTGTCATCAATTCCATCTCGGAGCTGAATATGCAGGATGACTGCGCGATTCCGGTCACGCATGATGAGGTCGGCACGATGGGCAGTGCAGTCATTCACATGAAGAACCGATTGCTGGGCATTGTTTCGGAACTGAACCACATTTCAGACAAGCTGGTGGAGGATTCGGACTCCCTCTATGAGATTTCAGAGGGTGTGAAAGAGGCTTCTGCCAACAATTCCGCAATTAACCAGAAAATGGCAGTTGTCATGGAGGAGACATCCGCATCCATGGAATCCGTCACAGACAATGTTAAGGGCATGAACAGAAATGCAGCAGCTGTTGCCGAGCACATCCTTGCAGGGACGCAGCTTTCTGCGGATGCGCGCAAAAAGAGTGCACTCATCCATGAGAGAACCGGCACTTCCAGGGAAGAGACTTTCCAGGTGTATGATAAAATACAGAAAACCTCACAGGATGCAATTATAAAAGCGCAGAAGGCAGCTCAGATTAACGAACTTGCAAATACCATCCAGGATATCGCGGATCAGACGAACCTGCTCTCCCTGAATGCCTCGATCGAGGCGGCAAGAGCCGGGGAGGAGGGAAAAGGCTTTGGCGTTGTTGCCAGCGAAATTGCCTCGCTTGCAGCACAGTCAACAAAGGCTGGGGCAAATATCTCTGCAATCGTAAATGATGTCAATTCGTCCGTGGAGACCTTGAAGGTATGCCTGATGGATGCCTTGGAGTTCCTTGAGCATAAGGTAATGAATGACTACAACGATTTCATGCAGTCCAGCAATGACTATAGTACGGTAGCCGAATCCATTGAGGAATTTATGAATCAGGCGAACGATGAGATTCTGGAGCTGAAACATTTTATTGATGAGATTACCGGCACGATGTCGGACATCAATAACAATATCAGCGATTGTTCCGCAGGCATCTCCGATATTGCCAAAAAGACAACGGATGTTGTTGACCTCACGGCTGAAGCCTTTCGTAAAACGTCAAGCGAGAAGGTTGTCGCACGGCAGTTGTCGGACATTACCTCGCAGTTCCAGCTGTAGGCACAAAAATTCGTGAGCAGAAAGAAGCGCCGGGGCTGAAACAGAGCAATAGATATGTAGGTATGGGTGGGAAAATCAATAGCTTTACTGCTATTGGTTTCCTGCTTTGGAAATATTTTTTTAGGAATTGTCTTCATCCTATGATTCCTCGGTTGATCCCAAACTGTGTAATAACATTTGCTTTCTTAGCTCTTGCTCGTCTTTTTTTCGTTCTATATAGTTATGATCGCAATATTGCCAATACTTGCATTTTCTATTACTGCATTCCTCCATTTTTCGGCATTTAATTTTATGATAGAACACCCATAACCATATAAACGGAAATAATACAAAATAAGCCGCTATAAGCCACCTGAAAAAATCAGCATTAAAATCCATGCCCGTACCTCTTCGTCAATTATACATCATAAAATTTTCTATAATATTAAGTCATATTATCATCGTTTCTTATTTCTTCTAATAGTTTCCTTTTTTCTCAATCTTCATTATTCCAAGGTATATTCTTTCGTCTGGCAGGAAGCGGAAATGTTTCATTCCTTTCCCAATACAAACTTGACTATTGTACCAACAGCGTAACCCGATTAGATACATATGTATTATGCAAACAGTGTACGCTTCTGGAATATAAAGTTCCTGCATTGCGGTGATCGAAAGTGGTATCTAACATTATTCTACAACAGAGGAATGATAATATACAATACCTTAATTTTCAAAAGGGTAAGTATCTACTACAATAAAAGCAGAAACCTATTTCTTACGGAGGAGGTGAAGCGATTATGGAAGTAGTGGATGTGCATAACAGAATTAAAAAGATGGCAGATGAGCGTGGATTGAGTGCATATGAACTTGCCAAGCGGTCCGGTATGGCGCTTAGCAGTCTCTACAATATGTTTGAACGTGGTACAATGCCTAAACTTGAAACACTTGAAAAAATTTGTAATGGGATGGATGTGTCCCTGAGTGATTTTTTCGTGTTCCTTTCAAAACCAAGGGTCGGTGGCTATCTGACAGAAACGGATGTGGCATTGTTAGAAGCCAATCGGAAACTGACTGAGAGAAATCAGGAATACCTTATAATATATGCTAAAGGAATGTATGAAGCGCAGCATGACGAGAAAAAGTGATCCGATGCCCTATCAGATGTAAGGCATCGGATTTTTCTTTACTCACGGAGATGTTTTTTGTCATGACCAATATCCTGAGCAGGTTCTTGTCCAATGAAGGAAAGAAGAAGGTCTTTAAGTCGCCTCAGCTCATGTCAATCCTTTCGCAAACCGACATTGGAAAAGCGGCAGTTGCCACATTATTGACACCAGTGTGCTTGATCTGGCTTGCGTATCACAATTTGATACTTTCATTAATGTGTAGTTTGACAATAAGATTTTCTTTGTATATAATGTATTTGTATCAGATACTAATACAAATTGAAAGGAATTATATTGATGGAAAATTCAGTGAAAGATCTTATCCGACGGAGGAAAAGTGTGCGGACATTCAATGGGGCAGCACTCCGGAAAGAAGACAGAGAGAAGCTGGAGCAATATCTTGAAACACTGGACAATCCTTTTGGTGTTCCTGTAGAATTTCGCTTTCTTGATGCAAAAGAGTATGAACTGTCCAGTTCCGTGATTGTCGGCACAGATTTATACATTGCGGCAAAAGTCAGCCGCATTCCGCAGTCAGAGATTGCATATGGATACTGCTTTGAAAAATTTTGCCTGCATGCAGAGGCGATGGGCATAGGTACCGTTATGCTGGCGGCAACGATCAGCCGTAAAGCTTTTGAAAAAGCAATGGAGGTCGGGGACACGGAGGTAATGCCCGTTGCCAGTCCAGTAGGTTATCCGGCACAGAAGAAGTCTATCCGCGAAACCATGATGAGAAAAGGATTAAAAGCTGATGAAAGGCAGCCTTTCGGAGAACTCTTTTTTGAAGGAAGTTTTATGGAAAGCTTAACTTCGGAACATGCCGGACAATTCCAGGACGCACTTGAAATGGTGCGGCTTGCGCCGTCTGCCGGGAACAAGCAGCCCTGGCGTGCGGTTGTACGCGGGGATAAGGTACACTTCTATGAGAAGAAGTCAATGCCGGAAAATGCTCTTGGGGATATTCAGAAGGTAGATATAGGTATCGCGCTTGCACATTTTGAGCTGACATTGAAAGAAAACGGGACAGGCGGATGCTTTGTGGAAGAAGATCCCGGTTTCAAGATTGATGACGGGATGGAATATATTATTACTTATGAGGTGACAAACTGATGGATACCAGATTTTCGTCAGCAATCCATGCGCTGATTTTGATAGCTAAATCAGAGAAGCCGATGACTTCTGAGGACATTGCTGGAAGTGTCGGGACAAATGCCAGTTATATCCGCAAGATCATAGGCTCGTTAAAGAAGAAGGATATCATTGAAAGCCATCAAGGGATCAGTGGTTATGTGCTAAAGCTGAAAGCGAAAGACCTGACGCTTCTTCAAATATATCAGGCTGTCAATGAAACAGAAGCCATCAGTCTTTTTGACCTGCATCAAAATCCAAATGACCAGTGCATAGTTGGACGCCATATCAAGCCGGTACTAACAGATATGTTTATGGAGATGGAGGAGGCAGTTGTCCTTGCGCTTTCCGGAAAGACCCTGGCGGACTGTATCGGCAGCATTCAAAAAAGGCTTGAAGCAACGGGCGAGAAAGCCTGTAGTGAATGAAAAGGTAAGGCAGGAAATATGAGAACAAGTGTTATTGATGTGGGAGGCGGGCTTAGGAGAATCTATGCCGCCGGTGTTCTGGATTATTGCATGGAGCAGGATATCCGGTTTGACCTTGGGATCGGGATATCTGCGGGAAGCGTTAACCCTGCGGGATGATCCGATGGAATTTTTAGTTGTCAAGGCAGGGTGCTGATCATTGCCCCTGATGATACTTGTGGGGTGGATACATTGAAGCGGGATAAGGAAGCCCTTAAGAGACTGTACAAAAAAGGAAGTCACGATGCACAGAGAATCGTGAGTTTTATGCAGAATTAAGGATAGGGATGACCTGGCAGCCTGCCAGGTATGTGGACTATAAACCTATTATATGAGGAGAATATATGGAAAAAATTAAGATTATGACTGATTCAGCCAGCGATATTTCTGTTGATGATGAAAAAAGATATGGTATTTCTATCCTGCCTTATTTGGTAACGCTTGGTGAGAGGACTTATACCAGCAGGGTGGATTTTGACAACGAAAAGTTCTTCGAGTTGATGGCACAGTATGATGGGATTCCAAAGACATCCCAGATTACACCATATGAATTTCAGGAAATTTATCTCAGGGAGGCCAGAGAAGGAGTGACAGATTTGATTTTGGTCCTCATCAATTCAAAAGGTTCTGCTACATATAACAACTCCCTCATGGCAGTAAATTTATTTTTTGAAGAGCATCCAGAATACCGGGATAAGCTCCGGATTCACAATATTGACGGCATGGGGTATAACGCCCTGTATGGGGTTCCTGTTGTCCAAGCGGCAAAAATGCGGGAGGAAGGGGTATCCGCAGAGAAAATTGTAAGATATCTGGAGGAAATACTTCCCAGGAGGCAGATTTATTTTGGAATCTATGACCTGAAATATGCTGCCAAATCCGGCCGTATTCCTACAGCGGCGGCATTGCTGGGTATGACGCTGAAAATAAAGCCTGTCATGAAGATTTTTGACAGGGGTATTACAACGGCTGCAAAATGCCGTGGGGAACACAGCCTTATCCCCAAAATAGCGGAGATGGGTATTGCTGATATGGAGCCGGGTCAGCCTTATGAAGTCCTTTATGGATGTGACACTGTCTGCCGGAATGAGCTGCAGGAAACTATGACCAGGTGCTTGGGTTATGGGCCTTCCGCCGTTTACCAGATTGGCGCTGCTGTTGCGGCGAATTCCGGTCCGAGGGTAGTAGGGATTTCATTTATCAGAAAAAAAGAATAGGGATGGATATGAAATCATAGCGTTTAGAATTCCAAAGGAGGATAACTGGCCATGAATGAAGACATTCTATTTTTCTTTGAAAAGTTTACAAACGCACTTGACAATACCTTTCTGAGGAAAGCGTGGGGGAAGCTGTCAGGAACTCCGGAATACCGAGAGAAGAAATCTTTGTGATCACGAAACTGTATCCGAACCAGTTTTCTGATCCGGAAGCTGCAATTGAAGAGGCGGTTGCCAAACTGGATATTGACTATATTGACATAATGCTGCTTCACCACCCCGGAGCAGGTGATGTGGAGGCCTACCTCGCAATGGAAAAAGCGGTTGCAGACGGTAAGATCCGTTCGCTTGGCTTATCAAATTGGTATATTGAAGAAAAAATATTTGTAAAGCAAAGATAAAGGCTTTTGGCACATGCAATGTGACCGAAAGCCTTTTTTGCAAACTGGAAATCTATATCAGACTGAGGTATACCGGTATCTGGATCTTCTGCGCCTCTTTTTTATTAATGTTATAAATGGAAATCAAGGTCATGGCCTCACCATTATAGCGGAAGAACATTTTTGATGGTAAGCATTTGACGACTTTAACACATAGGAAATTTGTGTTATACTTTTGTTCATAGTATGAGCCTCCGGTTATTAATTGTTTTCGACAACTCAATTATATCAAAACCAGATGGTTTCATGCTGTTTTTATGTCAGTAATTATTGAATTTTTAAGGTGAATAGGCACTAATTAAAGTACAAAGATTGAGATATTTAATGATATATTGAATATGTCTTTGGTTTATAGAAGTGATATGAAGACTAGGCAAATAAAGGCGGTGGTAAAATGACGATTGAAAAATTAGAAGAACTTTTGAATGAAGGAGAGGGCTATACGCTGGAATATAAGGAAAGTGTCAATTCCTTAAGTGACAGCGTATTTGAGACGGTCAGTTCGTTCTCTAATCGTTACGGTGGTTATATACTGCTCGGCGTAAAAGAAGTGAGACGGGGAAATAAAAAGGTTGGCGAGGTAATCGGTGTAAATCCGGAAAAGGTTGCTGATATGAAGCAAAATTTTATAAATCTGCTCAATAATCCGCAGAAAATGGCTCCCTCTCTGTACTTAAATCTTGAGGAGATAGAGTATAAGGGAATGATTGTGCTTTGGGTATATGTTCCGGTCAGTTCGCAAATCGAGATCTGCTGTGGCAGGATATATGACCGTAACGGAGATGCAGATCAAGATGTGACTACATCTGCGGATTTAGTGGCAAATATTTCCAATAGAAAATCTGCAACATATATCGAACGTAAGATATTTCCATATGCCACAGAAGAAGATTTGTGTATAGATTTGGTCGGTAAAGCTCGGCAGATGGCTGTCAATAAATTTAAAGATCATCCTTGGGGCAATATGACGGACATGGAGTTGTTACGAAGTGCGGGGCTTTATGAAAAAGACATGGAAAACGGAAAAGAAGGCTTTAACATGGCGTGTATTCTCTTATTTGGAAAGCTGGAAACCATTCAGTCCTGTGTGCCGGGATACAAAACAGATGCAATTTACCGAGTAGAGAACTTAGATCGTTATGATGACCGCCTGATTGTGGAAAACAATTTGATGGAGAGCTATAACCTGTTAATTGACTTTGTTAAGAAACACACGGATGATAAGTTTTTCCTGATCGACGGTGTCAATGTAAGTTTGAGAACAGCGATAGCCAGAGAGATCGTCAGCAATCTGCTTGTGCATAGAGAATTTAAGAGTGCATTTCCTGCGAAGCTGATTATTGAAAAGGATAGGATATGGACAGAGAATTGGAGCAGAACACAGTGGAAGGGGAGAATTAGTCTTGAGAATTTCGCTCCTTATCCGAAAAACCCCATAATAGCGAAATTTTTTGTAAATATTGGATATGCGGATTCACTTGGCTCAGGTGTTCGAAATTTGTATAAATATACGAAAATCTATTCCAATGCAGAACCGAATTTTGAGGAAGGTGATGTTTTTAGGTTGATCGTACCTATGCGACCTGCGGGAGCAACGCTGAAAAGCGATAGAGAAGGCAACGAGGTTACAAAAGTTACAGAAAAGGTTACAGATGTTACAGAAAAAAAGATTATTGAATTATTAAAAGATAACCCAAAATATAAGACATCTGAACTTGCTGAAATCCTTGATATAAGCAGAAAAACTGTATCTATTAAGCTTAAAAACCTAAGAGAAAAGGGAATTATAGAAAGAGTGGGGTCTGATAGAAAGGGGTATTGGAATATTTATCTGTAATTCTTAGGGTTACAGAAGTTAAAGGAATAGGAAGTTTTTCATAAGAGAAGAAGCCCGTGCACTCAAAAAATTCAACACGATGTCACTCGGTGAACTGCTGGCATTGGCAAAGCCGGAAGAAAGAAAATGTCCTTACTATGCAAATCTGTCAAGGATTCTATGCATAGCACCATTATATGGCATTGAGATTGACGGGGCAAGTAATATTGTATACAAAATCTTAAATGAATTTAGCAATCAACTTGGAATAATATATGCTTGATGCAAAGATGTCAAAATTCCTCGGAAATGTATTTCAATGGCTGGGGTATAGTCCGGAATATGCAGATTGGTGTGATGAAAATGACAGAGGGATGGAAGACCGTATTGCCATTGTGCTTTCCATATTGAAGAAGACCTTCCCCAAAAGTAATAGGGAATATTCCGCTGAGGAGCTTACGCTTTATGGAATGATTCTTCATTGTGCAAGTGCAATGACGTGCAATTCGTCTTGGCTGGCTGAAACACTTAGGATATTGGCTTATGGAGAATCTGGAACGTTTTATTATGATGAATTTCCGCCGATGTTTCATCCAGAGGATGTGCAGGTCAAGACTGGCGAACTAGGGAAGGTTAAGACAGAAAGACAGGTAATGGATTTTGCGGAACCTGTCGGAACAGATAGATGCAGGCATGATGAGCCAGAGCACTTTGAAGAAGTGGATCAACTACGTCGTAAAGTCCTTAATCTTGAATCGGATAACAGTAGTTTGCGTGCCGGCCTAGCTGAGAAAAGGAGGCTTGAAGAGGAATTAAAAGATATCAGAAAAATTCATGGTGTAAATATAGAAAAGAATATCCGGGATATTTATGTGGATTTTGAAGAAAATTAAGCTTGTATAAATGGAATAAAGACAAATTATCGTGCAATAAAGTGTATCGTGACGAAGTGGGATATGATACGCTTTTTATATTGGATTAACTGGATTTATGAGAGAAGTTTGCAAACTGGAAATCTATCACAAATTGAGGTATAATTTCAATGTTGAGAAAGATTGGATATATCAGAACTGCTATGTGAGGTGAATGCTTATGAATGGAGAAGCCGTGCAGGAAGAAAATATCATGGGAACGGAAAAGGTAAGTCGGCTTGTCATTTCAACTGGCATTCCTTTGATGCTGAGTTTGCTGATCAATTCCATGTATAATTTTGTGGATTCCGTGTTTGTATCTAGAGTGTCTGAAGAAGCCTTGACAGCTCTGTCGCTGGCGGCTCCTGTCCAGATTCTTGTGTCAGCGATGGGGCTTGGAAATGCAGTCGGCCTGAATGCCGCAATATCGAAGGCTCTTGGAGAGAAAAGAACGGACAAGGTTCGAAAAGCGGCAGACGCAGCTATTTTCATAGCAGTATGTTCCTGGGCAGTCATTGTCGTTTTATGTGTGTTGTTTGTAAAGCCCTATTTTATCTGGCAGTCGGGCGGTAATGAGGTGATTGCCGCATATGGCCAACGCTATCTTGTGGTATGTATGTTGTTTTCATTCGGGCAGATGGGACAGTGGGTTTTTGACCGTTTTGTGATAGCAAGCGGGAAGTCGAAGCTTTTTTTGTTCACTTTATCTGCAGCTTCTCTGACAAACCTGATTCTGGACCCGATCTTTATTTTTGGTCTTTTCGGGGTACCACGAATGGAGACTCTGGGAGCCGCCATAGCAACTGTTATCGGTCAGATCGCCGGGATGATCGCGGGTATCCTGATCAATCGGCGATGGAACAGGGAAATTCCTTTTTCTTTTACACTACGTCCGGATAAGGAGAGCATTTTTGCAATCCTCAAGGTCGGCATTCCTTCTACGATGGTTCAGATTCTAACATCTGTTGTGAGCGTTGTGATAAATTCCACACTCTTTGCATTCTCTACAACTGCTGTAGCGGTCTATGGGGTCTGTGTGAAGATTCAGAGTATTGTAACAGTAGGGTGCCACGGGATCAATAATGGGATCATTCCGATCGTGGCCTATAATTACGGTGCAAAAAGATCGGACAGGATAGAGAAAGCCGTTAAGTGGGCATTGATTGATTCCGTATTATTATATCTGGCATTTTTTATCGCGTTGATTGCTGTACCCGGAACCGTGTTAAGACTGTTTGACGCATCCGAGTATATGTTAGAGGTCGGAAAACCTGCGCTCAGGATTCTCGCCGCAGCATGGTTTATCTCAATCCCCAATCTGGTTTTTGGGGCATCCCTGCAGGGACTCTCTATGGGGACAAAAAGTATGTATCTGATGATGGCGAGGCAGGCAGTACTTCCGGTTCTGCTGATCCTCCTATTTCGCAGGTTTGGTGTCCTGAACCTGATCTGGTCTGCTTTTGCTTTGGCGGAATGTCTGGCGATTCCGTTTGCATTGTATCTCTGGAGAGGTTCGAAGGCGGCATATGGATCTGGTGCGCATGAAAATAGAATCAATCTGTAAGAGAATTAAGGATATTAGGAAGGGAGAATAAGCAATGACTGAAAAAGAAAAAATGCTTGCAGGGCAGCTTTATGATTCATCTGATCCTGAGCTGGATCGGCTGCGCGTGAAAGCCCGTAAACTGGCCAGACGTTATAATCTGACAGATGAGGACGAAAGGGAAAAGCAATATGAGATCCTCAAAGAATTACTTAGCAATACCCGGGAAATGCCATGGATGCAGGCGCCGGTCTATTTTGATTACGGCTGCAATACTTATTTTGGAAAATGCTGCGGGACAAATTTCAACTTTACCTGTCTGGATGTCTGTCCCGTCCACATTGGAGATAATGTGCTGATCGGACCGAATGTTACCCTTGCTACGCCCATGCACCCGCTGCTCTCCGAAGAGAGAAATGCCAGACAGCGTGAAGACGGCAGTCTATATAATCTGGAATATGCGAAACCGATTGTGATCGAAAGCGATTGCTGGCTGGCTTCTAACGTGGTTGTCTGCGGGGGCGTAACGATCGGCGAAGGCTCTGTTATCGGAGCGGGCAGTGTCGTGACAAGGGATATACCGCCGCACAGCCTTGCTGCAGGGAATCCGTGCAGAGTCATCAGAGAGATCACGGACAAGGATCGAATGGAATGATAAAGCGTGTAAATGATTTTCTGGCGGGTCTTCCCATGACGATCGTGGGCGGTATTTTTCTTGTGATGAGTTTTGTGTTTCCAAGGGCAGGCATCATAGTGCCGCTTGATCCGGCCTGGATAACAGTGATCATCTGCGGGATTCCTTTGTTGTATCTTGCGGTATGGAGAGTCATTTATAATAAGGGAATCAGCAAAATTTCCTCAGCCCTGCTGATCAGCATCGCCATGATCGCGGCGATCGCCATAGGTGACCTGTTTGCAGCCGGTGAGGTCGCCTTCATTATGGAAATCGGTGCTATTTTAGAAGATATGACAACGGACAGGGCGAAAAAGGGATTAAAGAAACTGATCAGCCTTACCCCGACACAGGGACGGCGGATCACAGATGATAACACCGGAAAGGAAGAAATGATTCCGGCAGACCGGATCCGTCAGAATGATATTCTGCGGATATTGCCGGGAGAAACGATTCCTGTGGACGGTGTCATCATTCAGGGCGAAACTTCCGTCGATCAGTCCATTATGACAGGTGAATCGCTGCCGGTCGATAAAGGGATGGGAGAGAACGTTTTTTGCGGGACGATCAACCGCTTTGGCTCCATTGATATCAGGGCAACCAAAGTAGGGGAAGACAGTTCTCTGCAGAAGCTGATCCGAATGGTTCAGAATGCGGAAAACAGGCAGGCGCCCATGCAGAGGATTGCCGATAAATGCGCAAGCTGGCTTGTGCCTGTCGCCCTGCTTATCGCTGTGATTGCAGGTGCTGCAACGCACAATATTGTGAGGGCCGTCACCGTACTGGTTGTATTCTGCCCCTGTGCATTGGTGCTTGCCACCCCTACTGCTATTATGGCAGCCATAGGGCAGGCGACAAAGCACGGCGTGATCATCAAATCAGGAGAAAGTCTTGAAAAAATGGGAAAGGTAAATACCATTGCCTTTGATAAAACAGGCACACTGACTTACGGAAAACTGGAAGTGAGTGACATTCTTTCTTTTGACAGTAATATGAGCGAAAAGGAGCTGCTCGCCCTGACAGCTTCCGCGGAAGCCAAGAGCGAACACCCGTTAGGAAAGGCAATCGTGGCCTATGCGAAGGAAAAGGAGATAGCAATAAAGGATTCAGACTCTTTCCAGATGCAGAGCGGGAAAGGCATTTGTGCGGAAGTATCCGGCAGAAAACTGTATATCGGAAATGAAAAGTATATTCTGCAATGCGGGATAACGATTTCACCCAATGTAGAAAAGGAACTGGAAAAGCTGCGGACTCAGGGAAAGGCATCTGTTCTTGCTGCCGATGCGAATTCCTGTTTCGGGGTGATCGCGCTGTCTGATGTACTAAGACCGGAAGCGAAGGAAATGGTCTCAAAGCTGTCAACCATGAATACAGACACCGTATTGCTGACAGGTGATAACCAAAAGACGGCTACCTATTTTGCATCACAGGCGGGCATTACAAAAGTAAAGGCCGATTTGTTACCCGAAGAAAAAGTGCAGAGCATTTCCGAGATACAGGAACAGGGAAATTGCGTCTGTATGATAGGAGACGGCGTGAATGATGCCCCTGCGCTTAAAACTGCAGATGTCGGTGTGGCAATGGGCAGTATGGGAAGCGACATTGCCGTGGAAGCGGCAGACATTGCCCTTATGAGTGATGATATTTCCAAGATCCCTTATTTGAAAAGGCTGTCAAACGCTACGGTTGCAACCATTAAATTAAGCATTACCCTTTCTATGTGTATCAATTTTATTGCGGTGACCTGTTCCGTTTTAGGGATTCTGAATCCGACTACGGGCGCTTTGGTTCACAATGCAGGGTCCTGTTTCGTGGTTTTGATCGCGGCACTCTTGTATGACAGAAAATTTGAATAAGATTGAGCATGGCGAACCGTCTATCGGTAGCTCCAGTTGGGCATCTGTTAGCGCAGATGTCCTTCTTTATGTTCAATAGAGCACAATCTCCGGAGTGTCACAAACAAATTATTTTTCTAATAAAATTGCAATGGTTTCATAGTCTTTGAAATATGATTTGCCTGCAACATCACTGAAAATATCGCATATTTTAAAACCATTTTTCTTTGCTTCTGCTATAAGACTTTCTTTTGTAAAATAGGTAGTCCATAAATAATAGGGTGTAATTTCATTTTCTGTAATAATGGTAATATGCTCTAATGAAACGCAGGTCGAATAAGTATAAAAACCATTTATAGCCAGATATTCATTCTCACGCCAGAACCCACCGTTAGGACAATGTTCCCAGATTTGTTTTTCTTCAAAATGATTGTATTTTTCCATTGAAAAAACATCTAACAGGAATTTACCTCCGGGTCTTAAATGCTGATATACCTTTTGCATGACTGTTTCTCTGTCCTCTGTCGATAGTGCACCATAGTCGCAATATATCATGGTGCAAACATCAAATGTGGTATCTAAATTAATTTTCAGATAATCTTGGTAAATATAGTCAATGCAAATTCCTTGCTTGGCAGCTTCTTTTCGGGCGTAATTTATAGAACGCTTTGAAAAATCAACACCAGTAACATGAAAACCACTTTTAGAAAATCGTTCTGCATATAGTCCGGGACCACAACCTATGTCCAGGAGCAGCGGATAGTCCATAGAGGGTACAAGAGTATTGATCCATGCTACGGAACTATCAATAAAATTGTGCGTTCTGCTTGCTGCTTCAAAATCGGGAGCAAGATGTGCCTTTAACATTTGTTTTGAAATGTGGGGGTCGTCCCAAAAGGCAACTTTCGTTTTTTCATAGAGAGTTGGTTTCTCTATGGCGTTAATAATGTTTTTCATCATATGGTTTCTCCTTTCTGAAATTGAATAAAATAAAAGGGGCTGTTGCAAAAGTAGATAAATAATCTACTGAAGCAACGGCTCCTTTTTGGTGTCCAGAGACAGAAAAGCAGAC
>JAIEFE010000012.1 GCA_029067085.1 Lachnospiraceae bacterium
TATATAGTTCGTCGGTAGCTACGCCTATGTGGACTTTCACCACAGAACACGGGCATGCCCGTCATACCAAAAAAAGGCCATGGTATTACACCATGGCCCAAATGCATCTGCTTTTTATCCTTACTCTGCCTCTGCCTTCTCAATCTGAGAAATCGCAGATTTCTGCATGGGAATCCGGCAGTTTTTATTGCTGCCAAACTCCACAATGACCGTGTCGTCCGTAATGTCGATCACAATTCCGTAAAACCCGCTGCTTGTGAGCACACAGTCGCCCACTGCCATGTCCGCAAGCATTGCCGCCATCCTCTTCTGTTCCTTCTTCTGCGGACGGATCAGGAAAAAGTACATAAACCCAAAAATAATGACAATATAGAGGATCATAACCATGCCGCCGCCCGCAGCAGCCCCCGCATCAGCACTCAATAATATTCCCATAACATTACCTCCGTTATTTTTTCAAGTAAAACTCTCTGCCTATCATACACAACTTAACAGTGAAAAACAAGCCCCTTATTAAAATTTCGTTCGCAATTGTCAAATAATGTCATCCGGCTTATCTTTCATTCCTTTTCACCCTGCAATCCCGCAAGCTTATCCTTTTTGTAGGCCGCGAATCTCCCTTCGTCCAACGCATCCCTGATTTCTTTCATCATAGTATTGTAGAAATAAAGATTGTGCAGCACCGCAAGACGCATCCCCAGCATCTCTTTCGCCTTCAGAAGATGTCTGATATAGGCCCTGGAATACCGCCTGCAGACAGGGCACTGACATCCCATCTCAATAGGTCTTTCGTCCAACTCATATTTCGCATTAAAAAGATTTATCTTTCCGTGATTCGTATAGAGATGGCCGTGCCGTCCGTTTCTGGTGGGATATACACAGTCAAAAAAATCAATCCCGCGCTCCACTGCCTCCAAAATATTGGCAGGTGTCCCGACTCCCATCAAATAGGTAGGTTTATCCGTCGGCAGATAAGGAACTGTCTCCTCAATTACATGATACATCTGCTCATGGCTTTCTCCCACTGCAAGACCGCCCAGTGCGTAACCGTCGCAGGAAAGCTCTGTGATCTGCTTTGCATGTTCAATGCGGATATCGTCAAAGACCGCTCCCTGATTAATCCCGAATAGCAGTTGCTGCTTATTGATCGTATCTTCCAGACCGTTCAAACGCTCCATTTCACTCTTACAGCGAACGAGCCATCTGGTTGTTCGCGCCACGGAATCTTCTACATACTTTCTCTCGGCAACACTGGAAGGGCACTCATCGAAAGCCATTGCAATGGTGGAGGCAAGGTTTGACTGAATCTGCATACTCTCCTCCGGCCCCATAAAGATCTTTCGTCCGTCTATGTGGGAGTGAAAATATACGCCTTCCTCCTTGATTCTGCGGAGTCCGGCCAGAGAAAATACCTGAAAACCACCGGAATCCGTAAGGATAGGCCTGTCCCAGGACATAAATTTATGCAGTCCACCCAACTGTCTGATAACGCAGTCTCCCGGCCGGACATGCAAATGATACGTATTTGACAGCTGTACCTGCGTGCCGATTTTCTCCAGATCTTCCGTAGATACTGCGCCCTTAATAGCCGCAGCCGTCCCGACATTCATAAAGACAGGGGTCTGTATCGTGCCGTGTACCGTTACCAATTCGGCGCGCTTCGCCCTGCCTTCCTTCTTTAATATCTTATACATAATATCCTCTTTCCAAATTTCAGTCTACTCAAAAGCTGTACAAAGCAGCTCATTAAATATCTGTAATTAAATATCTTCCGTTATTTAATTACAGATATTTATCCCAGAATTCTTCCAGGCAGAGATTTTCCTCCTTCATAGCAGAGGCCGCTTCCCTGCCAACATAGCGAAAATGCCAAGGTTCATACACAATGCTCGTGATATATTCCTTTTCCTCAGGATAACGCAGGATAAAGCCATACTCATAGCTGTGATCCGCAAGCCACTGCCCCTCCTTCGTATCCGCAAACCCCTGCGTAAGATCCAGATAGGTTTCGGAGGTGATATCTAAAGCGAGACCGACCTCATGCTCACTGCAGCCCGGAACCGTGACTACCTGCGAAGTTACTTTATAGGCTTCCATATAGGATAAGCCCTGCTTCATATATAACCTGATTTTTTTATTAAAATTCGATTCCTGTCTGTCAAAGGTACGGTATGGTGATCTGATCACTAAACTCAATCCATCCTTTTTGGCCGCCTGCATCATAAGTAGCAGATCGTCAATGATCCTGTCATCAAGCAGTATATTCTTCGTCTCAATAAACATCTTACCGAGCTTAAACTCATAATCCTGCGAAATAGGATGCTGCTTATTGATCAGTACCAACCGCCAATCGGCTGCGTCAAAGCTGCGCTCCTCCGCAGAAGCAGCATTCTGCGTTTCTACTACGTTCTGTTCATCACCGTCATGTGCGTTCTCATGATCGTGATACGGTAAAATGTCATCCAGTGTGTAGACTTCAATCTGAGACACATCACCCGTCTCGTACTCTGATTCGATCTCCCGATCCTCGAGAAGCACTTCCGTTTCCAGTGCCACCGGCGTCACCGCCGCCAGAGAGATATCCGAAGTTCCAACGATTGCGCTGTAGGTTTCCTGTACGCTGGTAAAACCTGTTCGCTCCGCAAATACCGCAAAAGAGAAGCTGCAGCTTCCCACAAAAAAAATACCCACGAATATCATGCTGGCATATCGCTTGCCATTTGTCATGAAATGTCTTCCCAAGTGATAAAAGACAAGTGTAACTGCCAACGCTGCTATGAAGGGGTATTTTAAAAATTTATGTCTCTTAGCCACGTTCATAAAATATGCTATTATTTTTTCGCGAAACGTTTTATTCATTCGATCCTCAAATTTCAGCGAGACAATTTGCTATTTACAATTCTGTCATATATCATAACACATAAAATTTTTTTGTACAGCACTTTTTTATGTAAATCTTCTATTTTTCTACAATTTTTTCTATTTTATTTTAAACTTTACCTTCTTGATTTGATTTTCGGAATGCGATCCTGTTTTCTCCTCTCTGCTCACATCGTTCTTTTTCTTTCTTTTTTTCGACAACGCACTCTTGCATTTTGGAACAGATATGGTATGATGATGAAAGAAAAAGCGCGCTTTTTTGCGCTGTTTTCGCCTTGTTTACGATTTTCCGTATACATAAGGGTCCTGTCCCGGGCGAACGATTTTTTAACTCTATATTTTATATTTCAGGTGAAATTTTATTTTTGCAGGATATCCTGCGCGATGTTTTCAGAAAACTTCACACAATGAAAGAAAGGGTCAGACAATGGCGGGTTCATCCTTAGGAATTATCTATCGAATTACTACCTGGGGGGAGTCTCACGGTCCCGGGCTTGGCGTCGTAATCGACGGCTGTCCTGCCGGACTTCCTCTCAATGTAAACGACATTCAGACATATTTGGAGAGGAGAAAGCCGGGAAAAAGCAAAATCACCACCTCCCGCAAGGAAGCGGACGCCGTGGAAATCCTCTCCGGTGTCTATGAAGAAAAAACCACCGGCACTCCCATCTCTCTGCTCATCAGAAACACCTCACAGCGCTCCGGAGATTACAGCGAAATTGCGGCATCTTACCGCCCCGGACACGCTGACTATACTTTCGATCAAAAATACGGATTTCGCGACTACAGGGGCGGTGGGCGTTCCTCCGGACGGGAGACCATCGGACGTGTGGCTGCAGGTGCCATAGCTGCAAAGGTATTGCGGGAATTCGAAATCGAACTGTTTGCCTACACGCGCTCCATCGGACCCGTCACCATCGATCCGGAACGCTTTGACAGGGCAGCGGCTGCCGAGACACCCACCTGTATGCCGGACAGAGACGCCTCCGTACTGGCGGAAAAATACCTGTCGGACTGCATGAACAATTGCGATTCCGCAGGCGGTGTCATTGAGTGCCGGATCGACGGCGTACCCGCAGGACTGGGCGACCCAGTCTTTGAAAAGCTGGACGCCAATCTGGCCAAGGCTCTCATGTCAATCGGTGCGGTAAAGGCTGTAGAGATCGGCGACGGCGTGGAAGTCAGCATGCGTCACGGCTCTGAAAACAATGATGCTTTCCGTATCCGGGACGGTCATATTGTAAAGGCCACAAACCATGCAGGAGGGATTCTGGGCGGCATCAGCGACGGCTCCCAGATCGTACTCCGCGCCCATATAAAGCCCACTCCTTCCATTTTTTCTCCTCAGGATACCGTAAATCGTGACGGTGAAGAGGTCAGTATCTCCATCAAGGGCCGTCATGATCCCATCATCGTCCCCAGAGCTGTCGTGGTGGTTGAGAGTATGGCTGCTATCACCCTTTTAGACGCACTTTTGGTCAATGCGGGAGCGAAAATGGATCGTCTGAAGACAATCTACAAAAATTAAATCTAAAAGAAAAACAAGGAGGATATTAAAACATAATTTAATATCCTCCTTGTTTTTCCTTATATTATTTCTCAGATCAATTTAGTGACGCACATTAAGTCAACCTTATCATGCGCTCGGCGAATATCAAAATATGGTACAATAACATTCGCCGTTTTCGTTCGTTCTCAAAATATCATTCGTTATTTCCTCTCACGACGATTTCACCCAAACATTCCATAACGGGAGCTTCCTTTACAATTTCGCCGACGCTGTCCACCGTAATGATTCCCGACTTTGGATTTTTGATGGAGATTACATGCCCTCTCACATCCGCCTCCACATCCGAATACTCGAAAGCCAGATCCGTCTCTTCCATGGTACAGTTTACCAGCTTCAGATTCTTACAGTAGCACAAGGGCTGCGTCCCGATGATTTTACAGTCGATCAGCGTCAGTCCATCGGAAAACCAAGCCAGATACTCTCCCTTTACTATGCTGTTTCGCACCGTCACATTTTCACTGTGCCAAAATGCGTCCTTCGTATCCAGTACACAGTCCGAAATCTCCAGATTCTTCATATACTGGAAGGAGTACTTCCCCTTCAGCTTCACCCGCTCCAACTTAACGTTCCTGCTGTCAAAAAACGGATACTCCGATTCCAGCTCAGAATCCACAAGCGTAATGTCTTTTGATTTCCAGCCAAATTCCTGCGAGACGATATGGCAATTCTCCAAACGAATCCGCTCGCACTCTCTGACAGCCTTGATACCGCCCAGAGTCGAGTCCGATATCACACCGTCCGATGCATACCAGATGGCTGCACGGGTCAACTCATCCATTGTGGAATGCTCCATGGTGAACTTTTCTACATGCCACAGAGGATAACGCAGAGAAAAGGTGCAGTCTGCCAGATTCACATCCCGGGATTCCTTCAAAACCGATTCTCCGTCCGCCGGACCGGCAAATACACAATTTTTTACCTCTGCCCTCTGCAAGTGATATAACGCCCGTTCTTCATCAAACTGTTGGTTCTCGATCACTGTTCTCATGTGGAACCTCCTTCTATCATTCTATTCATTAAGTGCACTCGAAAAACCTGCGGTTTTTCATATCGTAGTGCGTATTCGAAATACTTCGTATTTCTCATCGCGGGCTTCGCCCTATGCATCCATTCGGATAAACGTTTCAGTGAGCAAGCTCCCTGTTCCGTTTATCCTCTGTCTGCGCACTACTCATTGCCTTCGCGCAGATAACTGGTTATCGCGTAGACCGTCTGTCCATTGTAGGAGAGTCTGGACCAGCCATAATCCTCATTAATGCCCGTTCTGGTTGCGTACTCTCCGTTGTGTAATACCGCAACTACCGTGGCATCCGGATTGGTCACGCTGGGAAGCGCCCGCAGATTCACCTCGATCTTTGCCGTTACCTGTTCATTTCGCTCTGTAAATTTCGTCTTTAATCCATCACCACTGCCGGCTCCCTCGGCAGTCTCATTCTTGGGTGCCTGATAACCCAGATCCGTCGTCAGATAGCTGCTCACGGCATAAACGGTCTGCTCATTGTAGGTAAGTCTGGACCAGCCGCTGTCGCTGATTCCCGTTCTTATGACTGTCTCTCCGTTTTGCAGGGTGTGCACCACTTTGCTCTCTTCTCCCTGACTGGGAATATCGCGCAGATTGGTGGCATCCTTTGCGGTAACCTCCTCGCTGACTTCCTGAAAATTCATCAGCGCTTCCACATCCGCCTGTACCTCCTGCGGCGTCTCATCATTCTGTGCCTTCGCAGTCCCCTCATAGCCGAAATATGCAATATTCACGTCTACCGGCCGGGAAATACCAGGCACTGTACCCCTATTCGTATACTGCCACATGGCATGTACACCGCCATAGGAAGATTTTTCCGTCTGAGGATAAGGCGTTGCCGGATACTGGGAAACCCATATCTTACAGAGATTCTCAATTTTTGAGGTCTCCCACTTTGCCTCCCCGGCAAGCTCTCCCATAGCTGCATAAAACATGGGCGTATAGCCTCTGTCGTGGATCCGCTTCATGTAAGCAAGGGCAATGTCTGTCCTTTCCGTTTTTGTCAAAGCCACCTGCGCGCTGTCCGCTTTCTCAAATCCTTCGCAGTCATAGGCGACAGGATAGGTGATCTGATACTGTGCGATATAGTCGGCCGTCCAATCCGCCTCCTCCACAGCCTCAGCTTCGCTCGCTGCCGTAGAAAAGAAGTAGACTCCCAGCTTGATGCCATTCTTCTGCGCTTCCTGCATATTGTAGCGCGCATTGGTATCGGCCTGAATCTCCCTGCTGTCATTGATCCGATATCCGACCCGCACCATGGCAAAATCAACGCCGGAGGCAGCCACTTGCGCCCAGTCTACGGTTCCCTGATATCTGGCGACATCGATACCGAAGGTGATCTCATCCGTCTCCGCAGCCGCTTCGGAGGAGAGAAGCTTGCTCACATCCACTTCCGTGCCCTGCTCGCTACTCATTGTCTCCGTCTGAGGATCCTGCTTCTCCTGCAAGGCCGCAGCGTCCTCTTCCGCAGCCGTCTCTCCCGCTTTCGAATCAGACGGCGCTGCTTCAAGGATTGGCTCCTGCATACCCACCGAATCGATATCCTGCTCTCCATGCTCCGGTTCTACATCTCCCGAAATATCTTCCGCCACAGAGGCAGTCACTTTCTCCGCCTTTTTCGTGTCTTTCAACAGAATTACCGCAGCCACCACAACGATCACCACTACAAGCCCTATCACGGAAGGAAACAGTACTCTGTGTACAAACCTGAGCGTCCTCTCATCGAGCTCATCATCAAAAGTTTCGTCATCGTCATAGGCATCCTCTGCCTCTTCCTGCGAATCGTATTCGTCGTCCTCCAAGTCCATAAACTCCAGATCATCATCCTCATTTGTTTTCACAATACATTTCTCCTGCAATTTCCCGTATTCGCTTCATCTTCATTGTTTTGCCGTACTTCCTTTTTTCCGGCCGCTTTAATTCGATAACATTTGTAATTTATTTTAGAAACTCTCCAGAAGTTCCAGATAAAATTCATAGTAATCTTTTCTCTTCTCCTTCATAAACTGAATCGCAGACTTAGGGTGCTGATTCAGAAGGCCGGTCAGAAGGTAGGGCACATCATATCCCCACGTTACACCGGATTCTCTCAAAGGAACAATATTCTGCTCAATGAAGCGAAGTATCGGATTGACATTGTACTTCGGATTCTTCAAAAATCCAAGGAGCAGTTCGCTGGGACAGTTTCCGCAGCCGCGTCCCATACCGTTCACTGTTGCATCCAAATAACTTACGCCCATAATAACCACCTCCGTGGTATTCGCAAACGCAAGCTGCTGATTGTTATGGGCATGGATTCCCACTTTTTTACCGTACTTGTCAGCTACTTCCAGATATTTATCCGCAAGACGCCTCGCTTGCTCCGGATAGAGAGAACCATAGCTGTCCACCAGATAGATCGTACCCACGCTGCTCTGCCCTAAAAGATCCAGTGCCGCATCGAGATCGGTCTCGCTCGCCTTGGAGATTGCCATAATATTAACGGTGGTCTCATACCCCTTCTTCACACAGTCCTCGATCATCTCGATCGCCGCCGGAATCGTGTTGATATAAGTTGCAATACGCACCAGATCCACAGGGCTGTCCTTCTTATTCAGGATATCCTTCTTGAAATCACAGCGTCCCACATCCGCCATCACACCGATCTTCATATCCGTTTTGTTATCGCCAACTATAGCGCGAATATCCTTGTCATCGCAGAATTTCCATTTGCCGAATTTGTTTACGTCGAACATCTCCTTGGAAGCTTTATAACCAAACTCCATGTAGTCCACACCGGCCTTGATATTCGCCTGATACAGCTCCTTGACAAACTCATCCGTAAAATAGAAATCATTTACCAGTCCGCCGTCACGCAGCGTGCAGTCCACAACCTTGATATCCGGTGCGTAGGACATTAATGTTCTTCCTTTTGCTCTCTTTTCCATCTCTCGATCATCCTTTCTTTTCTCTGAGCGTCATTTCATAACCTATGCTATTTTATTCCTGCCGTCGTCTTTTATTCCGCCAGTATCTTCTTGAAACTCTTCTTACCCTTCTTCACGATAAACTCTTCTGACGCAATATCTTCTTTCGTGTAACAGGTCTTTAGGTCTGTCACTTTTTCTCCCTTCACGGTCACACCGCCCTGTTCCACCGCCCTGCGTGCCTCGGAGCGGGAAGCCGCCAGCCCTGCAGCTACCAAAACACCCTGAATGTCTATCGTGCCCTCCCTGTAATCCGCTTCTGTCAAGGTCACTGTCGGCATATTTTCAGAACTTCCGCCACCCGCAAAGAGCGCTTTGGAAGCCTCCTTCGCCTTTTCAGCCTCCTCCGCTCCATGCACCAGATTGGTCAGTTCATAAGCGAGAATCTCCTTTGCCTCATTTAGCTGGCTGCCCTCCCAGGCATCCATCTTATCAATCTGCTCTAACGGCAGGAAGGTAAGCATCCGGAGACATTTCAGGACATCAGCATCATCCACGTTACGCCAGTACTGATAGAACTCAAAAGGAGATGTCTTGTTTGGATCGAGCCAAACGGCACCCTTCTGCGTCTTGCCCATCTTCTTACCCTCAGAATTCATAAGAAGGGTAATGGTCATGGCATAGGCATCTTTGGAAAGCTTACGCCGGATCAGATCTGTGCCACCCAGCATATTGCTCCACTGATCGTCACCGCCAAACTGCATATTACAACCGTAGCGCTTGTAGAGCTCCAAAAAGTCGTAGCTCTGCATTATCATATAGTTAAATTCCAGAAAGCTCAAGCCTTTCTCCATGCGCTGCTTATAGCACTCTGCCCGCAGCATATTATTCACAGAAAAACAGGGACCGATCTCTCTGATAAACTCAACATAATTTAAGTCCAAAAGCCAGTCCGCATTGTTGACCATAAGTGCCTTACCCTCAGAAAAATCAATGAAACGGCTCATTTGCTTCTTGAAACACTCACAGTTGTGTTCGATGGTCTCCTTCGTCATCATGGAACGCATATCTGTACGTCCCGAAGGGTCTCCTATCATGGCGGTACCTCCGCCAATCAGTGCGATGGGTTTGTTACCCGCCTCCTGCAGCCTTTTCATCAGGCACAGCGTCATGAAATGTCCCACATGCAGACTGTCCGCCGTAGGATCGAAACCGATGTAAAATGTCGCCTTCCCGTTGTTGATCAGATCACGGATCTCATCAGCATCCGTCAGCTGTGCAAGGAGTCCCCTCGCCTGTAATTCTTCGTAGATTCCCATTTTTCCTTCCTCCTAAAAATATAGAACCCCCGTCCTGTATCAGGACGAGGGCTAAACTCGTGTTACCACCTAATTTCACAGTCGGCTCACACCGCCTGCCTCACTGAGTACGATTACTGGATAACGCATACTATTTATCCATAACGATACTCTCCTGCTGTAACGTGCATTCCTCCGTCGCGGCCTACTAAGCTGTACTTCTGCCATTCTTCCGCGAAGCTCCGAGATGTATTCATGGAAAAGTTCCCACGCGCCTCTCATCCGCCGGCTGCTTTCTGTCCGTTCTCTGATCCACTACTTGTTCTCTTCAACGCCTGTCATATGTTGTTTTGCAAAACTTTACTGCCTTATAATTTATACGAAATTTTCGGCTTTGTCAACTGTTTTTCTCAGGAAATAATGAATCCTTTCAGTGAATTCCCAGATCCTCTCCCGCTATGGTGCCGATTCCGTTCTGATCAAGAACCGCCGTCAGTCCATCCGTATCAGCCACACGGAAGATCATACAAGCCTGTCCGTCCTTCTGACCGAAGACAGAGTACATATACTCCACGTCGATTCCCGCCGTAGAGATCACACTGAGTACTTTGCTCAAACCGCCCGGTGTATCCGGTACCGCCACGCCGACGACCGGTGTCATGGTAAGGATGAAGCCCTGCTCCAAAAGAATAGCGGAAGCCTTCTGCGCATCGTCCACGATCAGGCGCAGTACGCCGTAATCCGCCGTCTCTGCAATATTGATAGCCCGCATATTCACCTGATTATCAGAAAGAATCTTTGTGATATCAGCAAGCTGCCCCGCTTTATTTTCCAGAAATACAGAAATCTGAGGTATTGTCATATGGTTTGTCTCCCTTCTTAGATTTTACGATTATCGATAACGCGCACAGCCTTGCCTTCACTTCTGGTAATGGTTTTAGGCGCCACCAGACGCACCTTGGCATAGATACCCAGCATCGCCTTGAGTGCGGATACAAGCCCTTTTTCCATCTCCGTGATCTTACCCAGATTGTCGGAGAAATTCTCAGGCGTCATCTCCACCATCACCTCAAGCGTATCGGAGTTGTTGACACGATCCACAATGATCTGATAGTTTGCGGGGTATCCCTGCTCCATCAACACTGTCTCGATCTGGGACGGGAATACATTGACACCCTTGATGATAAGCATGTCATCGCTTCTTCCCATGGGCTTGCTCATCTTGACATGCGTACGGCCACAGGAACATTTCTTTCTGGTAAGGATACAGATGTCTCTGGTGCGGTAACGAAGCAGCGGGAATGCCTCCTTGGTGATGGAGGTAAATACCAGTTCACCCTTGCTGCCTTCGGGAAGAACCTCTCCCGTATCCGGATCGATGATCTCAGCAATAAAGTGATCCTCGTTAATGTGCATGCCGGTCTGCTCACTGCACTCAAAGCTGACGCCGGGGCCGCTGGTTTCCGTGAGACCGTAGATATCGTATGCCTTGATTCCCAGCTTATCCTGTATATCCTGACGCATCTCCTCACTCCATGCCTCCGCGCCAAAAATACCTGCTTTTAATTTGATCTTATCCCGCAGTCCATGCTCATGGACACTCTCCGCAAGATAAGCGGCATAGGAGGGCGTACAGCAGAGAATCGTAGCTTCCAGATCTACCATAAACTGTAACTGACGCTCTGTATTGCCTGATGACATGGGAAGAGTCAGGCAGCCCACTCTGTGACTTCCGCCATTCAGTCCCGGACCTCCGGTGAAAAGGCCGTACCCATAGCAGACATGACAGACATCCTCGTTGGTGCCGCCCGCCGCCACAATAGCACGGGCACAGCAATCCTCCCACAGATCAATGTCGTGCTGGGTATAAAAAGCCACTACCCTGCGGCCGGTCGTGCCGGATGTGGACTGGATGCGGACACAGTCCTTAAGAGGTTTCGCCAGCAGACCATAAGGATAAGCCTCACGCAGATCGTCTTTCGACAGGAAGGGCAGCTTATGCAGATCCTCCACACTCTGAATATCCTCAGGTGTAACCCCCTTCTCCTCCATCTTCTTACGGTAGTAGGGCACATTATCCCAGACATGGCGCACCTGCTTCACCAGGCGCTCGTTCTGCCACGCGAGAATCTGCTCTCTGTCCGCAGTTTCAATTTCTTTCTGATAATACCTTTGTTCCATAAGTTTATTCTCCTTCTCTTTTAAGGCATTTTCTATGCGCTTTGGCCCAGTTCAAATGCCTTCTTATTCATTTCCAGGAATTTCGGCGGTACACTGTGCTCGATAGCCTCCATCCACTCCTCCTGTGTAAAATCAAAGTGCTTGGAAAGCCGCCCCATAAGAACCAGATTTACAGCCTTGCTGCTCCCGGCCTCCTCAGCAAGAGCAAGCGCGTTGATAGCGTCCACCTGAATTTCCAGCGCTGCCATCTTCTCCGTAAGTCCCTCCGGATAAACTGCCGTACCTGCGATTACAGGCATGGGATTCACCTGCTGGCTGTTGACGATGATTCTGCCGCCGGGCTTCAAATACTCCGTGTAACGGGCCGCTTCCAGAAGCTCAAAGGAGAGAATACAATCCGCTTCTCCTTTATCGATGATGGGGGAATAAACCTGATCTCCCCAGCGCACATAAGTGACTACGCTTCCGCCGCGCTGGCTCATGCCATGCACTTCACTCACCTTCACATCATATCCTCTGCCAAGGAGCAGACGCCCTAACAGTTTACTTGCGAGTAACGTCCCCTGTCCGCCCACGCCTACGATCATGATATTTTTCGTTTCCATCTCCACTTTACCTCGAATCTCTTATCTGCGTCTTGCAAAATATCTTCATTTTAATTGTTTATACAACTCATCCGTCTGCGCTCGATCAGTTTCCTGCCCCCAATGCACCAAACTTACAGAGTTGCTCGCAAACACCGCAGCCTACGCATAATGTATTGTCAATCTTCACCCTGCCGTTTTCCATACTGATGGCAGGACAGCCAATGTTCATGCAGGCTTTACAGCCCTTGCACTTTTCTGGATCGGCACAGATAGGACCGGGATGCTTCACATATTTTAAGAGAGCACAGGGTCTTCTGGATATGATAACGGAAGGCTCCTCCGCTTCCAATTCCTCCTTAACCGCCGTCCTGCAGGCCTCCATATCGTAGGGATCCACCACGCGCACCCGTTTGATGCCTACTGCATGACACAGATCTTCCAGAGAAATCTTCGTGCAGGGATCCCCTTTCAGGTTATAGCCCGTTGTGGGATTTTGCTGATGCCCCGTCATGCCCGTAATCGAGTTATCCAGTATGATCACGGTGGAATTGGATTCATTGTAAGCAATATTGATCAATCCCGTGACGCCGGAGTGAATGAAAGTGGAGTCTCCGATCACTGCCACACTCCTTTTTGCCTTCTCCTCTCCGCCCGCTTTCACAAAGCCGTGCAGCCCGGACACAGAAGCTCCCATGCATACAGTGGTATCGATGGCTCCGAGAGGCTGTACCGCCCCCAATGTATAGCACCCGATATCGCCAAGCACCGTAAGGTTTAACTGCTTTAACACATAGAAGATGCTCCGGTGCGGACAGCCTGCGCACATCACCGGCGGCCTCATGGGAATATCCTCTCCCAGCGCTTTGTTCTGTGGAACGGGAACACCGAATTTTTCCTTCACCACATTCTGGCTCAACTCCCCGATCTCGGAGAAAAGTTCCTTCCCTGATACGGCAAGTCCCAGACTCATACAGTGTGTCTCAATAAAACCGTCCAACTCCTCCACCACGATCAGCTTCTCAACCGTCGCGGCAAAATCCTTTATCTTCTTCTCAGGCATAGGCCAGATCATGCCAAGCTTCAGAACCGGGTAAGCGTCTCCCAGCGCTTCCTTCACATATTGATAACAGGTGGAGGAAGTGATAATGCCGTAAGTATTTTTCTGACCAGGCTCGATTCTGTTGATATCCGCCGTTTCTGCCCACTCAGTGAGAGCTCTCGTACGCGCCTCCACCTCCGGGTGGCGCCTCTTTGCATTGGCAGGCATCATAATATACTTAGCAGGATTCTTCTCGTAGGCTTTCTGTGCAGGCATCCTGCGCTCACCCGTTTCCACCACGCTCTGGGAATGGCTGACGCGGGTGCACATCTTAAGGAGCACCGCCGTGTCATACTGCTCGGAAAGCTCATAGGCAAGCTTCGCAAAAGCAAGTCCTTCAGCCGAGTCTGCTGGCTCCAACATAGGTACCTTGGAAGCCTTTGCATAATGACGGGAATCCTGCTCGTTCTGTGAACTGTGCATACCGGCGTCATCAGCCACCCCGATGATCAGCCCCGCGTTCACACCCGTGTAGGAAATGGTAAAGAGGGGGTCAGCCGCCACATTTAAGCCCACGTGCTTCATGGCGCAAAAACTCCTCTTTCCCGCTAAAGATGCTCCCAGCGCCGCCTCCAGCGCAACCTTCTCGTTAGGCGCCCACTCGGCATAAATCTCCTCATATTTCGCCGCGCACTCGGTAATCTCTGTGCTGGGCGTACCGGGATAGCTGGATACAAAACTACAGCCGGCCTCGTAGAGCCCTCTGGCAACCGCCTCGTTACCAAGCATCAGTGTTTTCATAGGTATATCATTCCTTTCTTTTCATGCTACTCTCCAATGGAATCCTTCACGGAAACCGTCACTTTCTTGTCATAGCAGGAAAATACTTCCTCTACTCTTTCTTTTGCAGGTGCCTTCGTGATAACGCTCACCACGGGTACGATCACAAGTCCTGCCAGCATACAGAAGGCGCCGGCATTGATGGGAGACTGTAAGAGAGCAGGAAAACTTGCCCGGAAGAAAATGTTCGCGAGCATAACGATGGTAGAGAATAAAAAGCTTACCCAGCAGGCTGCCTTAGTCGTCCGCTTCCAGTAAAGGCCGTAAAGGAAGGGTGCAAGGAACGCTCCCGCAAGCGCACCCCAGCTTACACCCATAAGCTGTGCGATAAAAGTGACGTTGGAACGATATTGAATCAGTGCAAGCACTACGGAGATCACAATAAATACTACCAACAGTGCACGCATCCATTTCACCTGCTTCTTCTCATCCATCTCTTTAATAATAGTACCTTTAATAAAGTCCAGCGTCAAGGTAGAACTGGATGCCAATACCAGGGAAGAAAGGGTGGACATGGAGGCGGAAAGTACCAGAATAACCACTACCGCGATCAAAATTGTAGGAAGACCCGAGAGCATAGTAGGTACCACAGAGTCAAAGCCGTTTGCCGCAATATCGATCTTGTCGCTGAAGAGTCTGCCGAAACCGCCCAGGAAATAGCAGCCGCCTGAAACGATTGTAGCAAAGACAGTAGAGATTACCATACCCTTGTTAATCGCACTCTCGCTCTTGATCGCATAAAATTTCTGCACCATCTGCGGCAGTCCCCAGGTCCCTAGACTTGTAAGGATCACCACACCAAGGAGTCCAACGGGATCCGGACCGAAGAATGAATTGAATACACCCGGTGCAGCGGAAACCGACTCGTCACTCACTGCCGCCAGCTTATCAAGTGCCGCAAGAAACCCACCCTGGCTGTTCAATACGGCAAGAATAACTGCCACAATACCAAAGATCATAATAATGCCCTGTATAAAGTCATTGATTGCGGTGGCCATATAGCCGCCGGCTATGACATAGATGCCGGTGAGTACTGCCATAACAATCACACACACACTGTAATCGATGTCAAATGCCATACCGAAGAGACGGCTCAACCCGTTATACAGGCTTGCCGTGTAGGGAATCAGGAAGATAAAGATAATGGCTGAAGCCGCGAGCTTTAAAGGCTTGCTCTCAAAACGCTGACCGAAAAATTCCGGCATGGTTGCGCTGTTTAAGTGCTGCGTCATAATACGGGTACGGCGTCCCAATACTGCCCATGCAAGCAATGAGCCAAGAAAGGCGTTTCCGAGTCCTGCCCAGGTAGCAGCAATACCGTACTTCCAGCCGAACTGTCCCGCGTAACCCACAAAGACCACCGCTGAGAAATAGCTGGTGCCATAGGCAAAGGCTGTGAGCCAGGGGCCAACACTTCTGCCACCCAGTACAAAACCATTTACGTCAGTTGCGTGACGGCGGCAGTATAAGCCGATACCGATCATCACCCCGAAAAAGATGATGAGCATTACCAATTTGATAAAAAGATCCATGATCGTATCCTCCTTACTGGATTTTATATATTTGTATCATTATTAAATATCTCGTGTTATTATATTTGGACAATCAACTCCTAGTTGTTGATCTGTGCCTCCACCAGACTGCCATGGCAGTATCGCTCTCTCAGAACCGGTTTCTCGATCTTTCCGGTCGGATTTCTGGGCACATCTTCAAAAATGATCTTCCGGGGCCGTTTGTATCTGGGCAGCTCCGTGCAAAATTCCATGATCTCCTCCTCCGTGCAGGATACGCCCTCCTTCAGCTCTATGATCGCCGCCGCGATCTCGCCAAGCCTTGCATCCGGCAGGCCGATCACCGCTACATCCTTAATCTTATCATTCCTTCGCAGGAAATCTTCGATCTGCACCGGATAGAGATTCTCTCCTCCGGAGATGATAACATCCTTCTTCCGGTCCACCAGATAAATGAAGCCGTCCTCATCCATGCGCGCCATATCCCCGGTGTAAAGCCATCTGTCCTTTAAAACCTCATCTGTTGCCTCAGGATTCTTGTAGTAACAGAGCATCACGCCCGGCCCGTGGACAATCAGCTCACCCACTTCTCCCTGTTTCACTTCTGCGCCCTGTTCGTCCACGATCTTCGCTTCCCAGTGGTAGCCCGGTTTCCCGATGGCTCCCACCTTATGTATGTTCTCCACACCCAGATGCACACAGCCGGGTCCGATGGATTCGCTCAGGCCATAATTGGTATCGTACTGATGATGCGGGAAAAACTTTTTCCAGCGCTGGATCAGACTGGGCGGTACGGGCTGTGCTCCGATATGCATCAACCGCCACTGCTCCAACAGATAATGCCCCATATCCACCTTTCCGGAGTCAATGGCATCCAGCAGATCCTGCGCCCAGGGCACCAAAAGCCATACGATAGTGCATTTTTCCTCCGTGACAGCTCTTAAGATCCACTCCGGACTCACGCCTCTGAGAAGCACCGCCTTGCTGGCCGAAAGCAGAGAACCAAACCAATGCATCTTCGCGCCCGTATGATAGAGGGGCGGAATACAGAGAAATACATCTTCTCTGGTCTGTCCGTGGTGGTTCTGCTCCGTCTCGCATGAAGAGCGCAGGGACAGATGGTTGTGCAGGATCGCCTTCGGAAATCCGGTGGTCCCGGAAGAAAAATAGATTGCCGCATAATCCTCCTCACAAAGTGCCACCGGCGGGGCGCTGGAGGAACAAAAGCCCATCAGTTTCAGGCAGTCTTCCGTATAATCAGGTCCTCCGGCACCCGGAAAGAACATCATTCCGACACCCGGCAGATCATCCGCGATGCTGTCCATCCGCTCGATAAACTCCGGTCCGAAAACTAAGATTTCCACATCCGCCAGCTCCAGACAATACTTGATCTCGTCTGCCGAATAGCGGAAATTCAGAGGTACGGCTACACCGCCCGCCTTTAAAATACCAAAATAGATAGGCAGCCATTCCAAACAATTCATCATCAGAATGCCCACCTTCGTCTCCCTCTCCATCCCACGGGACAAGAGCAAATTGGCAAAGCGATTTGCACGCCTGTCAAAATCCGTCCAGCTCAATTCTCTGCGGTAAGGCGCCCCGTCGCCCGCGCTTTCAATCAGACTCGCCTCCCTCCAGGTCACCGCACGGTCACGCTCCTGGGAAGGATTCAGCTCTACAAGAGCCGTTTCCGATCCGTAAAGACGGGCGTTTCGCTCTAAAAACTCTGTGATTACCATTCTATGGTTCCTCCTTACTTTGTATCTTTCGCATAACATTCGTTATTCTAATTCAGTACATAGGCATTCACTGTGGCATGAGCCACATAGGTACCAAGCTCATCCCGGATATCTGCGGTATAGAGCGCGGTAGTGCGGCCGCTCCGCAAACAAGCTGCCTCCGCAATCAGGCGTTTCCCCTTTGCCGGAGCCAGAAAGGTAATGGATACCTGCTGGCTGACCGTCGGTTTCTCGGAATACCCGTTGGCTGCGATCGCACAGGTAAAATCCGCCAAAGTAAAAATAGCGCCTCCCATGGGGACGTTATTCTCATTCAAATGCCTCTCCTCAATCGTCAGAGAGCATGTCGCTTTTCCCGGCTCCGCAGAATCAATGACAATACCTGTAGCGTCCGTGGCAAAATGATCGTTCTGAAAACGATTCCGAATCTCTTCTAAATTTGACATAGCCGATTCCCTTTCTACAGCTGCGTGTTCACGCACACAAGTCCTGTTTTTGTTTATTCCTGCAATTTCCATAGGAATATAAAAGTATACTCAACACTTTAGCACTTTTAATCGCTAAAGTCAAGGCGCTTCAAAAACACTTCAGCGCATCTGCATTACTGATGTCCAGTCAGTTTCCCAATCAACAATTTATGAAATTTCTGCAGCAGGATTGCCGCAGGCAGCGAAGGAATAAAAACCACCAATGTCATCAGCGCCACATTCCGGATATAATACAGACTGTCTGTCACATCTGCGAAATTATATCCGAACAGCTCCACAAAGAGTCCGTGAATCAAATAAAACTCCAGTGTGATGCCGCCCATGAAGTGCAGGAAGCGATTGCCGAACCGAATCTTCATTCCCAGTATAAAGACAAAGAACACAAAGCTGCAGGATGCCAAAATCTGCGAGATCAGGCATGCCCAGCGCCGGAGCACCTTGTGCGGCGCATTAAAATTCTCACCGTAATACGAAAAGAAATCCATTGCGAATACAGAGACACGGTACAGCACGAACATACCCACAAAGGTCAGAAGCAGATAAAGGAGATAATGCTTTTTGATTTTCGGAAGAAGCTTTTCCTCATACTTTGCAAAGAAAATACCAATGAGAAAGAAATGTACGGAATTGTACCACCATTCTCCCCGCATCCACCAGTCATTGTGATCCACTACAGTTCCGATCCACACATACACAAACACCCACGCGCACAACGCTGCCAGAGCTGTTCTCTCCTTTTTGCAAAAGCGAAATGCCAGATAAAACCCGAGATACAAAAAAGGCAGAGCGATCACAAACCATGTATTGGGATTGCAGAGCTTCAATCCCGTCACATACCAGAGAATCGCCAGCCCATCCATCTTTTCTCCCAACAGATATCTTACGATCAGAAACAGAAATCCCGTAGTATAAAACGAGAGAATCACCGGCAGAACTCTTCTGCCGAAATATCCCTTCAGATAATCCGGTTTCGATTGATAACTTTTATAGAGTCCATACCCGGAACAAAAAAGAAAAATTCCCACAAAAAAATATCCGAACGGAACAAAAAGATCCAGTCCGTGCACAATATATCTTTGAGGATGCCACGGGGCGCAGGTCTTCTGCCCGGTATGATGCAGCATGATACAGAGTGCCGAAAACCCTTGAATTGCCTTCATCTGCGAAATTGAAAAAGCGCCTTCATTCCATTCACCTTTTCTGTAGACTTTACAGCTCCAGAATAGAACCACACCCATGATCGGGTAGATCAAATAGATCAGCTTATCCATATCCTTTTTCCTATCCTATCTGTTCACCATCAGCTTCATCATTGCCTGATTCAAGCCGTCTACAGTAAGTTTGTACATCGGGAACAACCCCTTGATCGCCGTCTCTGCCTCCCGCCAGGGTGCATGTCCGGGCGCCATTTTAGGATTCAGCCATACAATCTTTTTGTAATGCCGCTTCATCAAGAGCAGCCAATCCATCCCTGAAAGACCGCCGTTAGGTCCTCTGTAATTACCTGTGGTGGAGTAAAGTTCCTCCGGCGCCATAGCGGCGTCCCCCACGATGATCACCTTGTAATCACTGTCCAGATTGCGGAACATCCACTCCGTCTCGATCCATTCGCCGTTTTCGCACTCGGGTGTCTTGTAGAGATTGGAGTAGATACAGTTATGAAAAAAGTACGTCTTTACATCCTTATAATGATTTGACTTGTGTACAGACTGAAACAGCTCGCTAAGAAGTGTCGTGTAGGGAATCATGGTGCCGCCCGAATCCATTAGCAACAAAAGCTTCACTGCGTTTTTTCGGGGTTTTTCCATTACGATCTGCAGACAGCCGCCGTTGTTGCAGGTAGCATCCACCGTGCCGTTAATGTCAAGCTCCGTCTCCGGAATATCCAGTTTCGTGGAAAACTGCCGCAGCTTGCGGAGCGCCATCTGAAACTGCCGGTTGTCCAGCACCTTATCATTTCGGAAATCGCGGTACTTTCTTGCTCCCACCACCTGAAAAGCGGACTGATAACCCGTGGTGCCGCCCACACGGATGCCTCCCATGTTACCGCCCATATTACCAAAGGATGTCTTTCCCATGGTGCCGATCCAATAGCTGCCGCCATTGTGCTCCTCGTTCTGATCCCGCAATCTGTCCTTAAATTTATTCTCAATGTCGTCCTTGTCCAGAGTGATCACTTCCTGATTCATCTCATGGCGCATCTCCTCAAACATATCCTGCATCTCCGGCTTATCCAGCCATTTGAGCAGATTCTTACCCACCTCGTTCTCTGACATGACCCCCTTAAAAACCTCGTCAAAGGCCATATCGAACTTGTCAAACTCGGTCTCCGATTTTACCAGAATCATGCGCGCCAGATAGTAAAACTCTGTCAGACTGCTGTGGCAGAGGCCTTGATTCAATGCATCCTGCAAGGTCAGCCACTCGCTTAAGGAAACCTCAAGTCCCTTCGCTTTCAGCGTATAGAAAAATTTACTGAACATAAAAACCCTCGCTGTTCATATAAATAAACATCCGTTATTTATAAGCCATTCTTCTCTTTTACGGTTTCCAGATCCTCATCCTTTTTCACCACTACTCCGATGAAAGGCAGTTCCTGGCGCAGCTTGTCTGTGGGAATACCTCCGATCTGCAGCGCGTTGATCCAATCGATCAGTTCCGAGGTGCTGGGCTTCTTTCGGATATCTTTCATGGAGCGGATCCAGTAGAATACCTCCATGGCATCTTTTAAAAGCTTATCCTCTACATCGGGATAATGTGTCCTCACGATCTCTTCCATCAACGTCTGATCCGGAAAATCAATATAATGGAAGATGCACCTTCTCAGGAAGGCATCGGGAAGCTCCTTCTCCGCGTTGGAGGTGATGATCACGATGGGTCGATGCTTCGCCTTCACCGTCCGCTTGGTCTCATGGATATAAAATTCCATCTGATCAAGCTCCCATAGCAGATCATTGGGAAATTCCAGATCCGCCTTGTCGATCTCGTCAATGAGTAAGATCACCTGCTCATCCGACTCAAAGGCCTCTCCCAGCTTACCCAGTTTGATATAGTGGGCAATGTCGTCCACGCCCTCCTCCCCGAACTGTCCGTCATACAATCTTTGGATCGTATCGTACATATAAAGGCCGTCCTGTGCCTTCGTGGTGGACTTGATATTCCAGATGATCAGCTTCTTGCCGAGGGATTCGGCAACCGCCTGCGCTAGCATTGTTTTCCCCGTGCCCGGCTCGCCCTTTACAAGAAGAGGTTTCTGCAGGGCGATCGCTACATTCACGCTGGCCAAAAGCTGCTCAGATGCCACATATTCAGCTGTGCTGTTAAACTTCGTATCTGCCATATTCGTCTCCATTCCGCATTTTTTAAGTGATTGCATACATTATAGATTTATGTTACGATATTTCAAATGTAAAAGCAAGGAATTGTTTCTTCAAAAACATAGCATTATCAAGTGAAACCGAAGACAAAAAAAGACAGAAAGGAACCCATAACATGTCACAAAAAACCAGCCTCTCCTTCGAGGTATTCCCCCCGAAAAAGGAGGAGGAGTTCAACAACATTTATGATTTTCTACGCGAAGCAGCCAAACTCCATCCCGACTCGATCAGCTGCACCTACGGCGCTGGCGGTTCCCGTGCGGGAAAAACCATTGAGATCGCCTCTTTCATCCAAAAGGAGCTTCAAATCAATGCCATCGCCCACATTACCTGCGTGGGCTTTACCAGAGCTGACCTTGAGAAAAACTGTGAAGCTCTGCAATCCGCCGGTGTAAATCACGTTCTGGCGCTGCGCGGGGACAGGCCGCAGCACATGACGGACGAACAGTTTAACAATCGGGAATTTTTCTATGCAACCGATCTGGTAAAATACTTAAAGGAGCACACCAGCCTGCAGCTTTCAGGCGCATGCTACCCTGAGAAACATTTTGAATCGCCCAGCTTGGAAGAAGATTTAAAGCATTTAAAGGAAAAAGTGGACGCTGGCGTCACCTCACTGGTGACACAGATGTTTTTTAGTAACGACTGTTATTATCGTTTTATGGAACGAGTCAGAGCTCTGGACATCACTGTTCCCGTTCATGCCGGAATCATGCCCATCACGACCGCCAAGCAGCTTGGCACCACCGTATCACTCTCCGGCTCCTCCGTTCCCAAGGAGCTGGCGGATCTGATCGCCACCTACGGGGAAAATAAGGAAGATATGCGAAAAGCCGGCATTGATTACGCGGTGCGCCAGATCCGGGATCTCAAAGAACACGGAGTGGACGGCATCCACATCTATTCTATGAATAAGCTGAAGACTACGACGGAGATCTGCGCGCAGATTTGAGAATGGCATGCTGTTCTGTCAGCCTTCCAGCCGCGCAGAGAGGAAAGTACTATTCTTCCTCCCACGGGAGCAGCGGATTCTCAATCTTTTTGTCACGAAGCATCAGATTTTTCACCGCTTCGTCCACCGGCATACCGTCAAACAATACCGCGTTCACCTGCTCGATAATGGGAAGCTGAACGTGGTATTTTTTTGCAAGACCCATAGCGGCCTTGGCCGAATGCACGCCCTCCACCACCATCTTCACCTCGTCCATGGCCTGCTCCATGGTATAGCCCTTGCCGATCAGGATACCGGCACGGCGGTTTCTCGAATGCATGGAGGCACAGGTCACGATCAAATCGCCGATTCCGGTAAGGCCGCTGAAAGTCTCAATCCTGCCGCCCATGGCAAGTCCAAGTCTTGCAATCTCGGCAATTCCTCTGGTGATCAGCGCCGCCTTCGTGTTATCTCCGTAACCAAGACCGTCAGCAATCCCCGCAGCCAGCGCCACCACATTTTTAAGCGCCGCACCAAGTTCAATGCCCAGCACATCCGGACTGATATAAACGCGGAATACCTCGTTCATAAAAATATTCTGAAGATACGCCGCGGTGGCCTTCTTCGCAGCGCCCACCACGATCGTCGTAGGAATACCTCTGCCGACCTCCTCTGCGTGGGACGGTCCGGACAGTACTGCTACCTCCGCCTTCGGGATTTCCTCCTCTATGATCTGCGACAGGGTTAAGAGACTCTTCTCCTCGATTCCTTTCGCCACATTGACAATGATCTGTCCTTCTTTCACATAAGGCTGCATATCATGTGAGGTGCTTCTGGTATAAGGCGAAGGAACTGCCAGCACCAGCACATCCTTCCCCTGCACCGCCGTTTCAAGATCCGTAGTGAAAATCATATCCTCAGGCAGTTTCACACCGGGCAGCTTATCCTTGTGCTCCCGCTCCATTTTCAGCATCTCGATCTCCTGTTCCAGGATGGACCATACCGTGATCTGATGCCCGTTTTTGTGAAGAAGCACCGCCAAAGCTATCCCCCAGCTTCCCGCACCTATGATACTGATATCTGCCATTATTACCCCTCCTTGCTTTCCGCCTCTGCACTCCTGTGCGTCAGATAAGTCTTCCGTTCCGTACCGCTTATAAGCCGCTTGATATTCTCCCTGTGCTTCCAGTAAGCCATGACTGTCAGGAACCCGGCTATCACATACATTTCAATCAAAAGCGGCTGCGTCATGCCAAAAAAATCCATCTGTCCCAAAATAATCAGCTCGATCAGAAATCCCGCATACACCAATAGCGATCCCAGCGACACATAGTGTGTGAGAAAGAATGCACCGAAAAACAGTATGATACCCATGGGAATCAGATAAGGGTGAAAGGAAAGGATCAATCCCGCCGTCGCAGCAATCCCCTTTCCCCCTTTAAATTTCAAATAAAAAGGAAAATTGTGCCCGATAATGGCCCCCATTGCCGTATACATCTTCAAGAGATAGACCATGTCCGGATGTGTTTTATCAAATATAACAGCCGTTATTACAACCGCCAGAATACATTTCATAATATCTCCGAAAAGCACCAGGAGTCCGGCCTTTGTCCCGAATACCCTGAGCGTGTTCGTAGTGCCTGCATTGCCGCTCCCATAGTTTCTGATGTCAATGCCATGCAGTCTCCCGTAAATATAGGCTGTTTGAAAAAGTCCAAACACATATCCGATCAGTAAGCAAAAAAACCGTTCCACTTTATTGTTTTTCCTTTCTCTCTCTGACGAAAAATTTCAGAGGCGTTCCCACAAAACCGAAGGTATCCCGAATCTGGTTTTCCAAATAACGCAGGTAGGAGAAATGCATCAGCTCCTTATCGTTCACAAAGATCACAAAAGTCGGCGGTTTTACCGCCACCTGCGTCGTATAATAAATGCGCAGTCTCTTCCCCTTATCTGCAGGGGGCTGCTGCAGGGCTACTGCCTCCGTCACGATCTCATTTAACACGCCCGTCGCCACACGCATGGAGTGGTTCTCATTCACCGCGTCAATTACGTCATATAGCTTTATAAGACGCTGTCCGCTCACTGCCGAGACAAACATGATCTCCGCATAGGACATAAAGGATAACACCTGTCTGATCTTCTGGGTGTACTCCTTCACTGTCTGATTATTCTTCTCGATGGCGTCCCACTTGTTCACGACAATGATGACTGCCTTGCCTCTGTCGTGTGCAATGCCCGCAATCTTGGCATCCTGCTCCGTCACACCCTCAACGGCATCGATCACGAGCACCGCGATATCCGCCCGCTCCACCGCTGACACCGTGCGAATGATCATGTATCGCTCCAGTTCCTCTTTTATTTTATTCTTTCTCCGAAGTCCCGCCGTGTCGATAAACACATACTCTCTGCCGCCATGTGTGATCTCCGTATCTACGGCGTCTCTGGTGGTGCCTGCAATATCCGAGACGATCAGGCGGTTCTCCCCGATCAGACGATTGATGATGGAGGATTTTCCGACATTCGGCTTTCCCACGATGGCTACCTTGATGCGTTCATCCTCTTCCTCCTCGTCCCCCTCGTCCCTAAAATGGGAGATCACCTCGTCCAACAACTCACCGAAGCCCTGCTTGTTAACGGAGGATATAGGGTAAGGTTCCCCGATGCCCAGATTATAAAACTCGTAGACGTCCGCCATATATTTCTGATAGCTGTCCACTTTATTGACCGCCAGAATCACAGGCTTTTTAGCGCGTCTGAGCATATCCGCCACCTGTGTATCCGCATCCTGCAGTCCCTGCTTCACATCCACCAGAAAAATGATCACATCCGCCGTATCTATGGCAATCTGCGCCTGCTCCCGCATCTGGGAGAGAATGATGTCCTTGCTGTCGGGTTCGATGCCGCCGGTGTCTATCAGGGTAAAATTTCGGTCAAGCCAGGTGACATCCGTATAAATACGGTCTCTGGTAATACCCGGGGTATCTTTCACGATCGCTATATTTTCACCCGCCAGAGCGTTAAACAGGGTGGATTTCCCTACGTTGGGCCGCCCCACTACCGCTACGATGGGCTTGCTGCTTTTCTTACTCATGTTTCATCTCCATATATTTCCTGCTGCAAACAGTCGTATACCGCTTGATTTTACAACATCTGAAGTCTCTTGTAAAGCAAAACTCACGTTTCCGGTCCATGTCTGTTACAAAACTGCTTTTCTCAGAAAAGACGCGGAATCCGCTTGACACATTCCCTCTGGAAATGATATAAAATCCTTGTAGAAGAACAGATTCCTCAGGAGAAGAACATGCCTAACACAGAACAGCTCGAACATTCCATGCCGGTCGCCGCAGTCAAGCTACTTGCGCCAAAGGCTGCCCTCCCACTGGCAGAAAAGATAAACAATCATCTGGTGGACTACCGCAGACACTTGAACAATAATGTCAAGAACGACCCCGCCTTTCACGGCTACATGGAAGACAACTATCTCATGGAGGTAGAGTGTCCTCGCTTTGGCAGCGGCGAAGGCAAGGCCATCCTGCCTGACTCCGTGCGCGGTAAGGACATCTTTCTTCTGACAGACGTCTGTAATCACAGTATCACCTACACTATGAACGGATTTACGAATCACATGTCTCCTGACGACCACTATCAGGACTTGAAGCGGATCATCTCCGCCATAAACGGCAAGGCGCACCGCATCAACGTTATCATGCCCTATCTCTATGAGGGCAGACAGCATAAGAGAAACGGGCGCGAATCTCTGGATTGCGCGTACGCGATCAAAGAGCTGATGGACATGGGTGTCTCCAACTTTATCACCTTTGATGCCCACGATCCCCGCGTACAGAATTCCGTCCCGATCAGGGGTTTTGATAACTTTACACCGCCCTACCAGTTTATCCGTTCGCTTCTGCGCATGGAAAAGAACCTCATCATTGACAAGGAACACACCATTGTCATCAGTCCTGATGAAGGCGCTCTCGACAGGGCTGTTTACTTTGCAAACGTACTGGGCGTGGACACGGGTATGTTTTATAAGCGGCGGGACTACTCCACCATCGTGGACGGCAAGAACCCCATCGTAGCCCACGAATTTCTGGGAGACAACATCGACGGCAAGGATGTTATCGTCATCGACGATATGATCTCCTCCGGCGGCAGCATGATCGATACCGCCAGACAGCTAAAGAAAATGAACGCCAAGCGGGTCTTCCTCTGCTGCACCTTCGGTCTCTTTACAGACGGACTCTCCGCCTTTGACGCAGCTTACGAGAACTGCTATATCGACAGGATCGTAACCACAAACCTCTGCTACCAGCCGCCGGAGCTGCGTGAGAAGCCATATTACATAGAGGCCGACATGAGCAAGTTCATCGCCTCCATCATCGACTTTATGAACCACGACGCATCCATGGCAAACATCTATACGCCAACGGACAAGATCCACCAGATTCTGGACAAATATAATAACCGCGAAGTAAGCGGGCTGGATATCTGATATCCAACCCGCTTTTTCTATCATTGCATTCTCTTAATTATGGCTGCCGAGCAGCAATCTCTCATCCGCTGCCAGCGGAAAACTCATAAACACCTTGAACAGATCCCCATCCAGCTCAATCTCGAAGGTTCCTCCCTGTGCCAGAGTCAGGTTCTTCGCGATGGAAAGCCCTAATCCGCTCCCCTCCGTAGTTCTGGACTCATCGCCCCTGATAAAGCGCTCTGTCAGCTCCTCCGGCTTACAGTTTAAGTAATTCTCGGAAATATTTTTGATTGCCACCAAAACCCTCCCCGCATCATCCGGCGATTCGTCCATAGTTACATAAACTCTGGTCCCCGGCATGGCATATTTATAGACGTTGTTGAAGAGGTTCTCCATCACCCGCCAGATACGTCGGCTGTCCGCCTCCACCACCGCATTCCGGGTGTTCACGTTCATCACCGTAACAAGGTTCTTCTGCTCAAACTTTTCGGAAAACTCCCCGATAGTCTGATTCATCAGTTCGGTCAGATTGATCCTTTCAAAATGCAGGCTGATGGTGCCTGAGGTGATCTTGCTGGCCTCCACCAGATCGTCCGTAAGCTGCTTTAACCGCTGTGACTTCTCATCCAGCACACGGAGGTAATCTCTCGCCTTTTCACTCCCCATCTCCTCTCTTTTTAGAAGATCGACGTAGTTGATAATGGAAGTCAAGGGGGTCTTGATGTCGTGGGAAACGTTGGTGATCAGATCCGCCTTCATGCGTTCATCCTTCATACTGATCTCCACAGCCTCTTTAATACCTTTTCCGATGCTGTTCACGGAGAGTGCAAGAGTCCTGTTGTCGCCATGCAGCCCTTCTGTGTCGATCTGATGCTCGACGCGACCTCCTGCGATGGTCTCAATGCCCTCCACAATATCCTGTCTCTCCTTCGCATCCTTGTAGAGCATAACGCCCACACCCACATCAACCGCACACGCAAAAAGTAAGATTATATTATCCGCAATTCCAAGCAAGGATTCGTTGATAAAAACCATTAACAGATTAAACATCAGAAAGCCGGCGTAAGGCACCCAGGTACGCAGAACAATGCCGCCGTTGTCATACACCTTCCACACAAAATCCTTTAGGAAACAGAGCAGGCGCCGCAGGTAGGAATTGGAAAACAGGGTTCCCGCCTTGATCCTCCTGACCAGACTGTAAAAAAAGAAAGTAAAGATCACATCCGCCACGAAGACCCCGATCAGTACCACTGCGATAAACCAATCCCATCTGATCGCGTCCCTGTAAAAAGCAAGATCTGTGGGATCGATTCCCGCAATCCCCGTCGCCACAATGCATACCCAGCCCGTCAGCAGGGCAACACCGCCCGCAATAAGCAGGGCTGCCTCCGTGGGAATCGCATCAAAGGTCTCCAACCGGATACGCTTGATACCCGTCTCATCATACTCTCTACCCGTCATGACTGTCTGCCAGACAAAGAGTGCCAGATACAGAAGCCCGGAAAGAAACGCTGTCATCGCCCATTGCCATAGGTTCGGCATATACTCTGCTCCCTGCCTGAAGGCATCCATAGCAGGATAGGAAGTATCCACACTGATCCAGATCCGGCTATCCTCCGGATACGCATAGGCATACTGCTGTAAAATCTGTCGTACTGTACTCTCCGCAATCGTGGTGTTGGTCCGATAGATCATCTCCGTGGGACTATAGTAGAGATAGGGCACTGTCACATAGATCGCGCCCTCTTCCTCTCGGGAGAGTTTCTCCATCATCTGCATATAAACATCTCTGTCGCCGCTGCCATCCTCCATATTGCTGTAATACTGTGTATTCTTAAACTCTGTCCTCTCGATCAGAAAACGTACATTGGAATTTTCCGGTTTGAAATATTCCTCTCCGGCCAGATACTCCTCATAATTGTAGGCAAGACTCTTCGCCGCAGTCATCACCTGATCGCAGAGAGCATAATACTGTTCCCAATCAGACACATATTCCTCGAGATTCTTTCCCTCCGCCGTTTTGTAACGGTTTACCAGGACAGTGTACTCATAGACCGTCTCATCCTCCTCTGCATAGGGGTTGATGATCACAATTTCCGCCCCTGCCTTGGAATCTGCATGGTCTCCCAACGCGCTCGCGGGCTGATAGTCTTTCACAAAACCGGAATCACTCTCCACAATTTCATATTGCGTGCCGGTCTCCACATCGGTGACGGTATCTGTGCCGCTGATCATCAGCTTCGTGGTCTTTGCCAGAAAGGAAGAAGCCTCCGCCTCTGTCATCTCCTTTGTGGTATATTCAAAGCCATATTTCTGCCATTTGAGCAAATCTTCCAATGTGTAGATCGCAGTCACATAATCACCGGAGATCCCCTCGTTTCGGTGGTTATAGGCCGTCACATCCACAAGCTTTTTCCTGTCGAAAGCCCCCTCCGTCTGCATCTGGTTGCTCACTACACCGAAGCGGATGACATCCGCCACCGCATATCCCATAATGCCGTCAAAAAACTCTGAATCCTCAAAGCGTTCTCCCAGATTCATGTTAAAGAGCATATCCGTAAAGGTGCCGCCGCCACGCAATCCCTCAAAGCGCACAGTACCGCAGGCAATCGTCACGATCAGGGAAAAGACCATAGCTGCCAGTGCGGCATGCTGTAAGATACGCAAAAATGTCCGCAAGCCGCGCTTTGTCTTTTTCGGCTTTTTCTCTTTTTCCCGTTTCCGCTTTTCTTGCTTTTTCTCCTTCTCGCCGTCCGATTTCATAACATCTGATATCCCTTTTTGTTCGATGTTATCCGCCGCCTCAACTGCTTTCGCAACCTTTTCTTCCATTGCTTCAGCGTTCTTTTCAAAATCCTCAACCGCTTCCTCGATCTCTCTTTCCTCTGTTCCCATACTTTTTCCTCCGCCCTATGCTCTGTCAGGCTCCTACACGCTCTTCTCGACCTTATACCCCACACCCCACACAACTTTTAAATAACGGGGCTCCTTAGGATTGATCTCAATTTTCTCCCGGATGTGTCTGATATGCACCGCCACCGTGTTGTCCGCACCGATGGCCTCCTCGTTCCAGATGCTCTCGTAGATCTGGTCGATAGAAAACACGCGGCCGCAGTTTTTTACCAACAGCAGAAGGATGTTGTACTCGATGGGTGTCAGTTTCACGCTCTCCCCGTCCACCGTCACCTCCTTGGTATCGTCGTTGATACAGAGCCCGCCTACTTGAAAGAGCGCGTTGTTCTCCGTGTTGAGATTCCCCAGCGTGGTATACCGCCGGAGGTTGGATTTCACCCGCGCCACCAGCTCCATCGGATTAAACGGCTTTGTGATGTAGTCATCCGCACCGATGTTAAGCCCCAGAATCTTGTCGTTATCCTCCGATTTTGCCGACAAAAAAATAATAGGAACGCTGGAATACTCCCGGATCTTTAGGGTGGCATGGATGCCGTCGAGTTTCGGCATCATAATATCGATGAGAAGCAGATGGATCTGCTGCTCTTTTAAGATACGGATCGCCTCCTGCCCGTCGTAGGCCTTAAAGATCGTGTAGCCCTCCTGCATCAGATAGATCTCGATCGCGTCCACAATCTCCTTATCGTCGTCGCACACCAGTATGTTGGCCATGATTCTCCTCTCTTTCGTAAGCTGATAGTTTTATTGAAACAGATAAAGATAAAGGATTAGATGGGAATTTTTTTAATACTTTCTTAATTTCCGCTCAGTCCCAAAAAGGCTCCAAGGTTTCCTCTCTGCCCGTGGCTTGCCCGATGAGAAAATAAATAGCGGTCGTTATGGCAAGTGCAGAGATCTGTCACCTGAATGCTTTCCGCCGGGATGCCAGCCTCCGTGAGGACGACCTCGTTTGCCCGCCAGAGGTCAAGCTGATACTTGCCTCCTCCCTTTTCCAAAAGAATCTCCTCCGCCTGCCCCGGCCTATGAAATTCCTCGGCAAAAGCCTCTGCAACATCCTCGCTGACTTCATAGCATTCCTGACAGATGGATGGCCCCACCACCGCCACAAGGTCAGCCGGATCCGTGCCGTAAACCTCCCGCATCTTCTCAACCACCCGCTGTCCCATGCGGGCCACAGTGCCCCGCCAGCCGGAATGTGCCAGCGCGATGGCACGCTTCTTTACATCCACAAAATAAAGGGGCACACAGTCCGCGTAAAAGGTGGCAAGATAGACCCCCGGCTCATCTGTCAAAAGGCCGTCCACATCCTGATAATCTTTCGGTCTGGTGATACCCTTGCCGCCATCCTCCCTGCCTACCACTTTGAGATTGGTGGTATGCGTCTGGTCAGAACAGACGATATCCTCTACACGACAGCCGAGCGCTGTCGCGATACGTCTGTAATTTTCATCAACAGCATCCTTTTTATCTCCTCTGGTATAACTCAGGTTCATAGATGCAAATATGCCCTCGCTCACCCCTCCGATTCTGGTAGAAAACAAATGACTTACCCAGTCAATTTCCTCCAAAACGGGAAATGTGAGGTAAACAAGCTCCCCCTCCTGATTGATTCGTACCTGTCTCGTATTCTCATACCTGTGCCAGTCCATGTTCATTACTCCTTCACTGTTATTATTTTCCCAATCTAATGCCAACGTATATACTCAAACGCATTTTTAATCCATGTGATCTGATCCTGATCTACTGCCACAACATCGAAGCGCAGGGGTGTATCCTCCGTGCAATGATGCAGCAGGCGATAATAATCCGCCACCTGACAGATTCTTTTCTGCTTGGAAAACCCAACCGCCTCCGCTGCGCTGCCCCTGCTTAGCCCGGCGCGGTATTTCACCTCAAAGAAAACCAGATAGCCCTCATCATAGCCTATGATATCAATTTCCCCCTGTCTGCTGCGGAAATTCTGTTCTACGATCTTCACGCCTTCAGAATGTAAATAGGCACAGACTTCTTTCTCCTTCTGTGCCCCTTTTTCTCTCGTATTCATTCTCATGTACCCTTTGCAATCTTGGCCTTCACCTTATCCATGGAATCCACGAAGATCAGAATCTCCGCCACCACCTCGTATAACTCCGGCGGGATCATATCTCCAATCTCCAGTCTGGAGAGCGTATCTGCCAGCTTGTCGTCCCGGTGGACCGGCACATCCGCCTCCCTCGCCCGCTCAATAATGCGCTCCGCAAGCGCTCCCCTGCCCGATGCTATGACACGGGGCGCCTCGTCATCGGGGTCATACTCCAGGGCGATCGCCTGTTTGATCTTATCCTGTTTCTTTTCCATATCCATTTCTCCCTGGCATTCATGCTCTCATATCAAAAGACGTCCTGCTGAGTACCGAAATATTCTTCTGCTGGTGGAGAATGGTCTGCATAACAGATTTCTCCCCCTCCTCATCCCCTGTCTCCTTCACACTCATCTTGGTTTTCAGGGAATATCCTCTGCTCGTAAGCCTTTGATTCAAAATATCAATATGCTCCTCGATCAGCGAGAGCACATCCTCATCCGCCACCGTAAAATTGGTAGCCACCTGCTTATCCTTCATGGTCACATAGACGTCAAGCGGTCCCAGATGTTCCATATCCAGATGCAGAAGGGCGCTGACCTGCCCGTCTTTCGCCGCTAAATTCTTTTTATTTGTATAGACATAAAGGTCCCCGTGCGCCTCATTCCCCAACATTTTCAGGGGAAGCTGAACATAGGTGTAGAGATGATTCATCTGATTCATAAAATCTACGTTATTCTGGAGATTCTGCACGCTTTTACCAACAGGCGTATCGGTCTTTCCCGCCATCTCCAAAGCCTGCGTGAGCCTTGCGGTCTGCTCCCTGATCCTCTCGTAGAGCTGCTCTACCTGTTTTTTATCCGCAACCTCTCTCGGCTCCAACGTCCACTGACGACTGATCTCCTCCTTCAGAAGTGTCTGAAACTCTTTCCCGCCTAGAAGCCGCTGCATATCCTTCCCTGGGATTTCACCACGCATCGCTCTGGGAAGCAGATTTTTGATCAGGTTCAACACTTCTTTCGGCGGCAGGGTCCCGGCTTTGATCCGTTCTGCAGTCTCCTCAGACACCCCCAGCCCGCGAAGAGAGTCCGAAAGTCCCTCCCACTGCTCATTGGTAAGCGCAGACTGAACCGTCTCCGTATTCTGCACATTTTCCGAACCGGCTCTCGTGGAAGCCGCCTGTTCATCACTAGCCGCCTGTTCCGCCAGTGGCATCTGCGTCGTCTTTCCTGCCGCTTCCGTCTCCGAATTCTGTGCATTCTGAACATTTCCCGCGGCTTCTGTCTCCGAATTGCCTGATGTCTCCGCTGTCTGAGTGGCTTGAGAGATCTGTGCCGCTCCTTCCTCCTTTGCCGGTTCCTGCCCGGGGCGCAGGGTAACAACTGCTCCCTCCTCCCCGTCATCCTCAGTAAAGGCTGCAAGTGTTGCTTCATAGAGAGCAAGGGCCTTGTCACCTTGTCCCTCTTGCAGAAGTTCCTGGAAGACCTGAGGCAGCTCCTCCGCAACAGCATGCGCGCTCCCCAGAATCTGATGATTCGCATTGACGTACTGCTCGAACTGCTCTATATTTTCTGCTGTCACGGGCAGCTCCAGTTTTGTTAACTGTATGATGGAAGCCGGATTCTGTCCCGGAAAATCCATGATCTGTCTGCTCATGTTCAGAATGGACTCCTTGTCGATGGGCATACCCTCCTCCATCATCCGTGCCACCATCTCGATATTTGCTGCTGTCTCCGGCATGGAGGCTGCCGATAATGCCCTCAGAATCGTGGCTGTATTCGCCGTGTTGGTGTAGAGAGGCGCAAGCGACATGAAGGAGCTGGAGTTCGCCTTGATTTCAAAGCTCAGCATCTGCCCCAGAGCCAGACTTACGCTCTTGTCGATCTTTGCGTTGATGCTGAAATCCTGTGCCAGCTCAATCTGCACCGAATTGCCGTTCCTTCCCACTACCGTACCCTGAATGGTCTGTCCCGGTTTTAAGGCCCGCACTTCGCTCTGCAGGCGCATAAGCCGCTCGCCTTTGCCGACACCCGCCGCTGCTCTTGCCGCATCCGCTGCCCGCAGACTCTGATTGTCTTTTTTTTGTACATTGTCCAGATTCAAACGTTATACCTCACAAAAGTGCGTAATAAAAGATTTTCTGTGAATGGGACAGGGCCCGTACTTTTTCAGTGCCTCAATGTGCGCCTTTGCTCCATATCCCTTGTTGCCGGAAAACCCATACATCGGATAGATCTCATCATACTGTACCATGAGCCGGTCTCTCGTCACCTTCGCCACAATGCTGGCCGCACCAATGGAAATGCTTTTGGCATCCCCCTTAATGATGGGAATCTGCCTGATATCCACCCCCGGAATCGTGACTGCATCGTTCAATAAAATATCAGGTGTTATTTCCAGTTTTCCTATTGCTTCCCGCATGGCCTCATAGGTGGCCTGCAAAATATTGATCTCGTCGATCCGCGCCGGTGCGCTGAATCCAAGTCCCACCGCCACCGCCTTCTCCATGATGATCTCATAAAGTTCCTCTCTCTTTTTTTCGGAGAGTTTTTTGGAATCATTGATATATAATATTTCACAATCTTTCGGTAATATGACCGCTCCCGCAACCACCGGACCGGCAAGAGGCCCTCTTCCCACCTCGTCAATACCGCAGATATGTGTATAGGCGCTGTATTCTCTCTCGTAACGTTTGAGCGCTTCCGTCCTTCTCACCTCTTTTTCATAGGCAAGAAGACGTTTTTGGGCCTGTATGAGCGCCGCCTGCACCCCCGCTCTCTCATCTTTCTCGTAAGTCGAAAGTAAAACAGGCAGCTCACTGAGTGCCGCCGCCTGCAATTTTTGCCTGATCGTTCCGATATTTTCTGCCATCCGGTTAATTCTCCTATCCGAGTCTGGGAAGCGGAATTCCCGCAGTTAATGTCTGAAAGAATTTACTGCTGTCAACGGTGCTTCACAAACCCCATCTTTTGAAACGGCCAAATGCGCAGCCATGCCTTGCCAACAATGTTCTCACGCCTGATATTACCGACAGTCGGGTCTCTGCCGTCAGTACTGTTATTTCTATTATCTCCCAGCACAAAATACTCATCTTCCCCCAGCTTGATCGGCTCGATTGCCCGACCGGGATTTAAAATGACCTCCTTGCCATAGCCTTCCTCCAGAAGCACGTCATCCACAAAGATATTCCCCTCCTCGTCGATCTGTACCGTCTCTCCGGGAAGACCTATGATACGCTTTATGTAAAAAGTTGCATCCTGCTCCAAAAAAGGAAAAACGATAATGTCATAGCGTTCCGGGTCGTGAAAGCGGTAACTGATCTTATCTACGATCAGATTATCCTCCGTGCTTAGTGTCGGCTCCATAGAGCTGCCCTGCACCTGCGTTCTCTGTCCCACAAAATGGATCACCAGATAGACCACGCACAAAACACCCAACAGATACAGACTTGTATTTAAGATTTCCCTCAGTATCCTTTTCATGCTGTCATCCTCCTTATGTCCCATCACAGGTTTCAAGCGTGATCCTGCCGATTCTGCCGCTTCTGAAATCATCCACCAAAAGGGCTGCCGCCTTCTCAAGATCCGGCTCCTGCCCCTTCTTATAACATTTTCGATTCTCGCAGATCAATGAGAGCATCTGTACGGGCGTAAGCTCTTCCATGTCCTCCTCCACCTGATAACGTGCAAAAAGCGCCTGCCTGTAATGCGTTAGGAGATAGGTGAGAAGCTGTGCCGCAAGCTCTGTCATCTGCAGAATATCATCGTTCATAGAACCGATCATAGCAAGGCGTTTTCCTACTTCCTCGCTCTCGAACTTCGGCCAGAGAATACCCGGTGTGTCAAGAAGCTCCAGCTCCTTGTTCAGTCTGATCCACTGTTTTCCTTTCGTCACGCCCGGCTTATTTCCTGTCTTCGTGCAGGCCTTCCCGGCAAAGGAATTGATGAAGGTCGATTTTCCCACGTTTGGAATACCAACCACGATGGCACGGACCGGTCGGTTTTTGATTCCCCGTTTTCTGTCCCGTTCAATCTTCTCTCTGCAGGCCTCCTGCACCTTTGGCTGAATCTGTCGAAGACCCTGCCCGGTTTTTGCGTTGACCTCCAGAACATGAAAGCCGAGGTCTCGAAAATATGCCATCCAAAGCTTGTTCGCCTCAGGGTCTGCCAGATCGGATTTATTTAGGAGAATCAGCCGGGACTTATTCTTTCCCAGTTCATCAATATCAGGATTTCTGCTGGAGAGCGGGATTCTGGCATCCACAAGCTCAATCACCAGATCGATCAGGCCGATATTCTCCTGCATCATGCGCTTTGCCTTCGTCATGTGCCCCGGATACCATTGATAATTCATCCTGTTTTCCCTCTATTCAATCAGGCCCATGGTTTCCTCGTCGATTGTAAGATGAAACCACGCCTTGCCGATGATCGTGTCCTTTTTCACTGCGCCTATATTGCCGGAACGGCTGTCCTCGCTGCTGTTGCGGTTATCACCCAACACAAAAAATTCATCCGAAGCTAAAAGCAGTTCGTTCTGCGCGATACCCGGATCGACGATCTTATCAAAGCGGTCGTCTTCCGCAAGCATCAATCCGTTTATGTACACATTTCCCTCCAGAATCTGCACCGTCTCACCGGGGAGCCCCACCACACGTTTCACATAATAGTGAGAGTTCTGGTTGCCGTTTGGCAAAAAAACGACGACATCTCCGCGTTTCGGCGTGGATATCCTGTAGATCATGCGGTTCATCAGGATCTCCTGTCCGTTATACAGAACAGGCTCCATGGAATCACCGATCACGCTGGTACGCATCCCTACCGAGAAGATGATGACAAAGGCCAAAAAGACAGCAACAGCGCTGCCCACGAGCAGTTCCATGACATCCTTCAGAAGTCTCGGATCAAGCTTTTTCTTTTTCTGATAAAAAGTTAAACCCTTTCTTCTGGCCATCTTTTGCCTTCTCACCCTTCTCCCATCACGAAAAACAGATACCCCTGATCACTCTGAGGTATCTGTCCCATCATCAATCTCGCTTATTTAACCAGTTCTTTGACCTTAGCCTTCTTACCGACGCGATCTCTCAGGTAATTCAGTTTAGCACGTCTCACCTTACCTCTTCTGACGACCTCCACCTTCTCCACATTGGGGGAATGCATGGGCCATGTCTTCTCGACGCCTACGCCGTTTGAGACCTTACGCACCGTAAAGGTGGTTCTGTTGCCGCCGCCCTGAATCTTTAAGACGGTTCCCTCAAACACCTGAATTCTCTCGCGGTTACCCTCCTTGATCTTACCGTACACCTTGACGGTGTCGCCTACATGGAAGTCGCTTAAGTTTTCCTTCAACTGTGCCGCTTCAATTTCTCTGATGATATCGTTCATAATTCTCCTCCTGAAATGCTCGGGATGTTCTTAATACGTCTGTAACAGAGGACCATCCTTCATCACAACATTATTAACTTACCATATCACAGGGACAAATGCAAGGGATTTTTTACTTTTCATCCTTTTTACACTTTATGTAAATTTTCAAGGTCAAGAAGAATGATTGAGGCATTTATATATCTATGATATAATTTTTCATATAATTTTGCAACGCTCATCTATGATCCGGGAATCTATAGAGTAAAAGGATAAATTTGAAACAATGACCAACCCTCAAATGGAGAATTCATAATGAAAAAAATCGCAATGATCATGGAGGCAAACAAACGCGCTTTTGCCTGCACCCGCGCATCCTGGTTTTTAAAAAAAATTCAGGAAATGGAAGAGGAAATCAGTATCTATATTTTTCGGAGCGCCGGCGCATGGACGCTGGATCTGAATTATAATATCGGAGAATACAATATCTATCATCTGCCTGATCTTACAGAATTTGATGGTATTATATTGGATGTGAACAGTATTCACCAGCGGGAGAATTACGGCTGTGGTGCGGCGGCATGGGAATATATCGTAAATGCTGCCAGACAGTCGGGAAAGCCCGTTCTTTCTCTGGCAAACAGGATAGAGGGCTTCTATCATGTCGGAATCGATAACTATGCAGCGATGCGGCTTATGATGGAACATGTCTTTCAGGTTCATGGGTGCAGAAACTTCTGGTTTATTATGGGACCAAAAGATAACTATGAGAACGGACAGCGGATACAGGCAGTTACTGATTATCTGAAAGAACACGATGTCCCCTGCGGAGATGACAGATTCTACTGTGAAAGTTTTGAGATCAGGAGCGGATACCGTGGATTTTTAAAGCTGTATGAAATACATGGCGAACATCCTGAGGCCATTATCTGCGGCAATGACGAAATTGCTGTAGGTGTCTGTAAGGCAGCGGAGGAAATGGGATTTTCCGTGCCTGGAGACTTTATTGTGACGGGATTTGATAATTTTGACAAGGCTTCTTATTTTTCTCCGAGAATTACAACGATCGACCAGCAGCAGAAAATGCTGGTTGATAAGGGCATGGAACTCTTTTCACGTGTCTGGAGGGGCGAGGCAGTGGAGGAATGCTGTTATACGAAGGCAGAAGGCGTTTTCTGGGACAGCTGCGGCTGTCAGACAGATGTCCAAATCGATCTTGCCGAACATGTCCGCAAAGATATCCTGTTAGAAGCCGAACAGTCGGATTTTGAAGAAGCAATCAAAATGTTGGAATACGAATTGCTGTATTGCGAAACACCGGAACAGATGTATGAAAAAATCTTAAACGGTCTGGATTCTTTACAATGTGAAGGTATGTATTTGGTGTTGGATGAAAATATTGAAGATTTTCAAAACGCGGCAGATGGTTCTCTGGAAGATATTGCACAGTTGTCCGGAAAGGGCAGATTTCATGAGACCGGTTATCCGGTGCGGATGAAAAAAGTATTTATCGATCCCAAGAGCGGTAAAGTCAGTATGGAGATGAAGAGCAGGAAGGAATTATTCTACGCACATGAAACAGACAAACGCAGTAAAGAGTATTTGTTCCTTCCCCTTCATTTCAGCCGGTATACAGTAGGGTACATTGTGATCGTCAATGCTGTCTACCTGATGGAAAATCGATATCTGAATAAGATGATGAGTACAATCATGACAAGTATGGAAAATTTTTACCGGAATAAAAGGCTGGAATATATTAACCGGCAATTACAAGAGATCTCCATGCGCGATGCCATGACAGGTCTCTATAACCGTTTGGGTTATCAAAACCGTGCGTGTCATATTTTCTCTGAAAATAAGGAAAAAAGCCAGGATCTGAGCATTCTTTTTATTGATATGGACCGCTTAAAATATATGAACGATACATTTGGACATGAATGTGGTGATCTTGCCATTAAGATCACGGCTGAGGCAATTCTAAGGTATCGTCCTGATGATGCGGTCGCCATCCGTATGGGTGGAGATGAGTTTCTGGTAGTGCTTCCTAAGATGCAGCCGGAAGAGATTGAGAAGATCGTGACAAATATCCGAACCGACATAGATGCGAATGCTAAGATTCATAAACTGCCCTGTGAATTGAGCATCAGTACCGGCAGCATCAATACGGATATGCGTAATGGCAAAGAACTGGATGACTATGTGCGAATGGCCGATGAGATCATGTACCAGGAAAAAAGTGCCAAGAAAAAGCAGCGCAAATAAAGATATAAAACTATGGTAATACCGCTTAGATCAAGAATGGGTATCCATATATTTTTCATAGAGATCAGGACGTTTTTCCCTTGTCCGTTCCAGAGACTGCGCAAGCCTCCAAGCATCCACCTTCGCGTGATCTCCGGAGAGCAGCACCTCCGGAACTCTCTTTTCATGCCAGATCTCCGGCCTGGAATACTGAGGATATTCCAACAGGCCGTCACTGAAGGACTCCGTCTGCGCCGACTCGTCATTGTGTAAAACGCCCGGCACAAGTCTGGCTATGGCATCAACCATCACCATGGCCGCCAGCTCTCCTCCCGTGAGCACATAATCCCCCAGAGAAATCTCGTCGGTAACGATCTCCTCCAGCACCCGCTCGTCAATCCCCTCATAGTGGCCGCATAGAAAGATCAGTTCCTCCTCCCCGGCCAGTTCTCTTGCTATCTCCTGATGAAAAGTTCTCCCCTGCGGCGTAACATAGATGACACGGCATTTCTTTTCTTGACCAATTCGGTCAACTACAAACTTCCATGCATCATAGACAGGTTGCGCCTGCATCAGCATTCCCGCGCCGCCTCCGTATGTGTAATCATCCACCTTGCCGTGTTTATCCGTTGTATAGTCCCTGATATTGACCGCCTCTATGGCGATATCGCCCCGCGCCGCCGCTCTGCCAAGAATACTGGTGTGCAGCCCCTGCCGGACCATATCGGGAAATAAAGTCAGTATGTGAAACTTTAACATTGTATTCTTTCCTCAAAGCATGATTTCGCTCAGCTTGCGCTCATAATAGCCCATCCATGATATGAACTTCCATTACATGCCGGTCCATATCAATCTTTTTGATACATTCTTTAATCGCGGGAAGAAGGACATCCGCCTCCCCCTCGCGGCTCACTACATAGACATCGTTTGCTCCGGTTGCGAGCACATCTTTCAAGACGCCAAAAGCCTCTCCCTCGTCTGTCACCACCTGTATACCGATCATATCCGCCACAAAGTATTCGTCCTTTTGCAGCTTGACTGCATGTTCTCTTGTTACCAACAGCTTTCCCTGCTTATATTTCTCTATATCGTTGATGGAATCATATCCCTTAAATTTCAAGATCACATACTGTTTAAAAAACTTCACGCCCTCTATTTCCATGGGTAGACGCTCTTTCCCTGCGGCCAGCGTCACTTCCTTCAATTTCTTAAACCGATTCGGATCGTCCGTGGTGGGAAATACTTTTACCTCTCCGCGGATACCGTGTGTCTGGGTGATCACACCCACCTGTAATTCATCGTTTCTCTCTGTTTTCATAGTAACTCCTGCATGTAAAATGCCTCACGGAGAATCCCCGTGAGGCTGATCTGTCAGATGATCTCCACATCCACTCTCTTATTGTCCTTCGATGACGCGGCCTTGACGACAGAACGGATTGCCTTGGCAATACGCCCCTGTTTGCCGATGACCTTGCCCATATCGGAGGGTGCCACATGAAGTTCCACGGTAATGTTCTTACCCTCCTCCTTCTGCGTCACCACCACTTCGTCAGGGTTCTCGACAAGAGCTTTTGCGATCACTTCAACCAATTCTTTCATAGTCCACCTCCAAAAGCGACCTGAAACCCTCTTATTTTGTTACCCCTACCGTCTTGAAGATCCTGCTCACGATCTCAGTGGGCTGTGCGCCGTTGGCAAGCCACTTCTTCGCTTCCTCCTCGTTTACCTTGTAGGTGCTGGGATCCGTGTTGGGATCATAGGTGCCGATCTCAGCGATACATCTGCCATCTCTGGGGGATCTGGAATCCGCTACCACAATCCTGTAAAAAGGATGCTTTTTCTGTCCCATTCTTCTCAATCTGATCTTAACTGCCATTTTTCTCTGCCTCCTGTAAAATAATTATAATAGTTTTATTTTGAAACCCTAAAACGGGAATTTCATACCACCCATGCCGCCGAATAACCCTCGGCCCTTTTTGCCTCCCATCATGCCGGGGAGCTGCTTCATCATCTTCTGGGACTGTTCAAACTGTTTGATAAACCGATTGACCAACGCGATATCCACACCTGCCCCCTTCGCAATACGTCCCTTTCTGCTTGGGTTTAACAGCTTCGGATCACGTCTCTCCTGCGGCGTCATGCTCAGGACGATGGCCTCCATGCGAGCGAGCTGTTTTTCGTCCACTGCAGACTCGATATCCCCCATCTGCTTCCCCATCCCCATCATGCCGAGGATGCTGGACAGGCCGCCCATGTTTCGCATCTGCTTCATGCTCTCCAGGTAGTCCTCAAAATCAAACTTACCCTTCTTCATGCGGGCCGCCATATCTCGCTCTTTCTCTTCATCTATATCAAGATTCTGCTGTGCCTTCTCAATTAAGGTGAGCACATCGCCCATTCCCAGAATCCGATTAGCCATGCGGTCGGGATAAAACTGCTCCAAGTCAGAAAGCTTCTCTCCCATACCGATGAAGAGGATCGGCTTTCCTGTCACCGCCTTAACGGAGAGCGCCGCACCGCCTCTGGAATCGCCGTCCATCTTGGAGAGGATCACACCGTCGATTCCCACCTTCTCATCAAAGTCCTTTGCGACATTTACGGCATCCTGACCCGTCATTGCATCCACCACAAGGAGCGTCTGGTGTACTTCCACATTTTCCTTGATCTCCTGCAGCTCCGCCATCATTTCTTCATCTATATGCAGGCGGCCTGCCGTATCTAAGATCACGACATTATGGCCGTTCTTTTCCGCATGTTCCAACGCTGCCCTTGCTATGTCCACAGGTTTGTGATTCTCTCCCATGGAAAATACGTCCACCTGCTGTTTTTCCCCGTTGATCTGTAACTGCTTGATGGCTGCGGGACGGTACACGTCGCAGGCAACTAAAAGGGATTTTTTACCCTTGAGCTTCAACTTACCCGCAATCTTTGCCGTGGTGGTGGTCTTACCAGCACCCTGCAGACCGCACATCATGATGACCGTAATGGATTTTCCCGGCTGCATGACAATCTCCGTTGTCTCGGAGCCCATCAGAGAAACCATCTCTTCATTCACGATCTTGACGACCATCTGTCCGGGGTTCAAGCCGTTTAACACGTCCGTGCCCACAGCCCGCTCCTCCACGGATTTCACAAACTGCTTGACTACTTTGAAGCTGACGTCAGCCTCAAGGAGTGCCATCTTGACTTCTTTCAGAGCGGCTTTGACATCCTCCTCCGTGAGACGGCCTTTACTCCGCAACCCCTTGAACACATTCTGCAGTTTATCTGTCAGACTCTCAAATGCCATATAGCCTACGCCTTTCTACACGCCTACAATTCCTGCATGATCCGGGAAGACAGTTCTCTGATCTGTGATCCGAAAGACGACGGATCCGCCAGCTCACCGCTCTCATACTGTGCCGAAAGATGATCGATCTGTGAAATCTTCTCCTTGATACTCTCAAACCGGGCTACCAGCTTCAGCTTCTCCTCATAACCAAGAAGCGTCTTGTCACAGCGCTTGACGATGTCGTGTACCGCCTGCCTGCTTATGCCCTGTGCCTCGGCGATCTCTCCCAGAGAAAGATTTTCATACACAACGCTCTCGTAGATCTCCTGTTGATGTCTGGTCAACAGTTCTCCATAAAAGTCATATAATAAACCCTGTTCTACGATCTTTTCCATGCCCGGCCTCTGTCGGCTGTTCTTTGGGTGAACAGTAACCGACTTTTGCATTGTACAATAAAGGGAAAAGTGTGTCAAGTATTTTTTCTTGACAGTTTCTTGCCCATCAGTTCGATCGAACTTTGATAAATTTCAATATATTCTCATTCATCGGCTGAATCCGCTGATATAAAAACCCAATCTCACGAGGCGCTATCGGTTTCGACAATTCTATTTCTATCAGGGAACCTACTTCTAACTCATGTTCCACAAATTGTTTCACAACACAAGATACCCCTATCCCCATCTTGGCAAATTCAATCAACAGATCCATCTCGTTTACTTCAAGGATATGCAAAGGTGTAATTTTATTCTGCGCATAATAACTGTTCAAATGCCTCCGGGAAACGTTATCCTTATCAAGCAATATAATATTGCCATGTTCAAATATCTCATCATTATTACAATTCAATTTCTCCCGATATGCGGGCGTACAGACAAATATGTATTCGATCACTCCTAAAGAATGATATACTGCTGTACCTAAATTTTCCGGTTTTGCAGCAAGAGCCAAGTCAATACTGCACTGCTCCACCATAGAACAGGCTGATGATGAAGATGTACAGGTGATAGAGATATCTGTATTAGGATATAAACTTGTAAATTCTTTGAGATAAGGCATAAGGAAATACTTGCACAGCACATTGCTGGCGGCTATTCGTAAATAACCCGTATTCTGATGAAACCTGAGCCTGTCCTCCGTATCTAAAAGTATATTGAATGCCCGTTTAACGTCCTCATATAACTTTCTCCCGTTTTCTGTCAGTTCCACTCCCTTTGATTTTCTGATAAAAAGAGTCGTATTCAGATTTTCTTCCAGTTTCTTAATGGTTATGCTGACTGCCGGTTGAGAGATATATAATTGTGCGGCCGCCTTGGAAATGCTTTTGCACTCGGCAACCGCAAGAAAAATTTTATATCTTGAAAGATTTTCAAATGTTTCCATATCGCCCTCCACATAAATTCATCTTATATATTTTATAAATCACATATATTTGAATTATACCATCATCAAAAGTATAATGCAAGAAAACGAAACAGGGAGAAACCTAATGAAAACATATGAATTTGACGGCGAAAAATACAAAATAGCTTCTACACCGCAAAAGGAATGGGGACAAAGCCTTATTTCAAACATTTCTTTACAGGGGAATGAAAGAATACTGGATTTAGGGTGCGGTGACGGCTATGTAACGGAGCAGTTAGCATTGCTTGTGCCAAGTGGAAAAGTACTGGGGATAGACGCGTCTGTCGGAATGATCAAAACAGCAAAAAAAATTCGTCGAAATAACCTTGAATTTATTCCTATGGATATTAACGAGCTGTGCTTTTCTGATGAATTTAATATTATTTTTTCCAATGCAGCTTTACATTGGGTAAAAGACCATAAACAGCTTTTGCGGAACTCCCATGCGGCATTAAAAGCGGGTGGTATCCTGTTATGGGATTTCGGAAGTGATGGTAACTGTTCCAATTTTCTTACTGTAATACAGAATAAGATAATCGAAGATAAATATATTGAGTTTTTCAAAGATTTTGAAATGCCGTGGTTTATGCCCTCAAAAAATCACTATACGGAACTGATCACCAATATTGGTTATTCCCATTTTACGATTACCGAAGTAAACCGGGACAGGTATTTTTCAACTTCTGATGAAATGATAAAATGGATAGACCAGCCATGTATTGTGCCCTTTATGGAATGTATACCCGATACCCTTAAAAGTATATTCCGCAAGGAAGTGATTGAGGAAATGTTGGAGAAGACACAACAGCCGGACGGTACCTGTTTTGAAACATTCCGCAGGTTACAGATCTATGCGCAAAAATAATTACCCTGAGACTTATGTACTCTTATCCCATGCTTTGTGCCTATCTCCATCATTTTTCATGCTATAAAACTATAATTTAAAGTATTCAATACTATTTACCAGTTCATCGGCTATCTCACGCAGTCTTCCCGCGCTGGTGGAAACCTGTTCAAAGGCGCCTGCCGCTTCCTGAGTCGCGTCATAGGTTCTCTGCGTTCCGGAAGCATTATCCTGTGCAATTTCCGACAGGTCTTCCACCGCCCGCACTACCTCATTACGAGACTGCTCCAAACGCTGCGCACTGCCCTTGATCATTTCAATGCCGTGCATGGAGTCACTGATCTCACCCAGGACTTCCCTGACAATGCTCTGGGTATCCTGTATACTCTCGCTTTGACTTGTTATGATTCCCTGCATCTGCTGCATAATTTCCACAGCTTTCGCAGAATCTTCCATCAGTTTCTTGCTTGTCTCCTCAATTTCGAGGCTGGACTGGCTGGACTGATCTGCCAGTTTCTGAATCTGGTCTGCTACAACGGCAAATCCTCTGCCGCTTTCTCCAGCCCGCGCCGCTTCTATCGCGGCATTTAAGCTTAAGAGATTGGTTTCTTCCGCTATAGAGGATATAATAGACGTTGCCTGATAAATCTGCTGTACCGAATCGTTGGTACGATTCGTCTGCATCCGTATTTCTTCAATAAAATTCTCTACCTCATCATTAATCTTACGCAGGTTCGCAAGTGTATCAACCGCCTTTTCACTGGATCTCTGCATTGCGGCTGCATTCTCATTCAACATACCGACTTCTGAAGATGTCTCTATAATATCCGAACCCATGATCCGCATATGCTCCGAGGTATTTCTTGAATTTTCCGCCTGCTCCGTAGAGCTTTCCGCAATCCGATTGACCGATTGGGTCATTTCCTGCATTGCCCCGCCAGTCCGATCAGCAACCTCGCCTAATGATTCCGAAGCCTCCACAAGATTGTTGGCATTTCCGGATATTTCCTGAATGGTAGACTTTAAGGCATCCCGCAGCATGAGCATTGCTCTTGATAACTCTCCTGTCTCGTCCTTATAGGAGAGCATCTTCTCTCCTATCTCCACATCAAGATTTCCTTCCGCCACCGTCTTAACAATAGCGATACTGGACTGAACACTCCTGCTGATAGATGACGCAACACCATATGCAACTGCAATAATCAGCACCATAACAACCAGAACCGCTATTCCGACCAGTCTTATGATTTCGTTGATCGTTTTGTCCTGAAGTGCCTTATTGCTGCCGACGAAGATCATGCCAATCGGATCTGTCGTTGTGGCATTTTGATAAACCGGCATATAATAGCCGTATGTAAGCACACCGTCAAGAGAAACCGCTTTACTGAAATATTCTTCCTCCCCCTGCAGCACTTTTTCAACAATTTTTTCTCCTGCCGGGGAACCCAAGATCCGATCGCCGTTTTTATCAAGCGCGGAGGTCATAATTCTTTTATCCCCGTAAAAAAATGTAACATCCATTCCGGAATTATCCTTGATCTTGTCCACGAGACTATCGGAATGTGAAACATTATAACCGCCTTTCCAGATATCCCCATTCGTGCTTTCTATGTAATCCCCCGTATTCTGGTCGTAGGCGGCCAGTGTTGCCGCCGCAGTTCCCTTAAGCGCGTCCCGCACTTCATTCACCATGGCATTCTTAACGACCGTCAATGTCAGAATCATGGTTAAAAACCCCAGAATCAATATGGGAAAAATTGCCGTTGCTAGGATTTTCTTTTTTAAACTCATAGCCATTCCTCCTATTCGACTGCCGTCACCGTCTTGAAATACCAATTGATACCACCTGTTATCGTCGCATCATCCAGGGTTTTACCTTCCTCGCCTACCGTATCTCCGGTATTTGTCTCAATCACACCGTCAAACACGCCGAACTCGCCCGACAGAATCTTCGCTTTTGCCTCGTCAACCTTTTCCTGCGTTCCTTCCGCGCAGAAATCGGCAAGCTCCGTAATACCTAACAGATTTTCCGCCATACCTCCAAAATAATTACTGCCATCCCAACTGCCATCTATGATACTCTGCACCGCAGAGGTATAATAAGCACTCCAGTTCCAGATCACACTGCACAGACATGCATTCGCCGCTTCTTTACTCATATCGGAGTTATATCCAATCCCATACACACCATTCTCTTCAGCCACAGTCTGCGGATATGATGTATCACAATGCTGCGCAAGCACATCACACCCCATAGCCACGAGCTGTCTCGCTGCAGCCTCTTCACCTTCCGGATCAAACCAACTGTTTGTGACTTTGACATAAACCTCTGCATCCGGATTCACGGAATAAATACCGAGAGCAAAAGCGTCAACGCCTCCGGTCACCTCTGAATTGGAAGAATCCATCGCCGCGACATAACCGATTTTATTTGTTTTCGTATTCATACCTGCTACAATGCCGCTTAAATAGCGCGCCTGATAAATCCTGCCAAAATAATTGTTAAAGTTTTTACCATTGCTCAGATAGCCGGTACCATGTGAAAAGTAAATATCCGGATACTTTTCCGCCATCTTCGCCGTCGGTTCCAT
>JAIEFE010000013.1:0-396789 GCA_029067085.1 Lachnospiraceae bacterium
TATGTTGAACCGCCGTATGCCGAACGGCATGTACGGTGGTGTGAGAGGGGAGAGAAAATCTCCCCTACTCGATTGTGTTTGGAGGCAGGATGTACCGGTAAAAAAATGATAAAAAATGAATTGATATAGATATTGACAAAAGCAACTTAGTGATGTAGAATCACGACTTGTGTGAAAGCACTGTACAAAATTATATTGCGGAGGAGATAATTATGAAAAGAAAAACAGTTAAGTTATTATTTTGTGCAGCTCTTATGGCCCTGACTCTGTCTGTGACCGCATGCGGCGGTTCCGGAGATGGAACGAAAGAGACAGACGTTGCGGCAGAGGAAGAGACTTCTACAGAGGAAGAGACACCTGTGGAGGAAGAGACTTCTGCAGAGGAAGAGACGCCTGTGGAGGAAGAGACTTCTGCAGAGGAAGAGGCAGCTGTGGAGGAAGAGAGCAGTGACTTAAAAACTCTTGAGGAGTATTTAAAAGAGGATTCGGCTGCGATGAAAGATCTTGAGGATCAGGCGGCAGCGCAGAGTAACGATCAGATGGATATGGCAATCGAGATTACAGGAAATGATGTGATCTGTATTGCTACTTTTAAGGATACCGTAGAATTACCGGATGATGTGGCAGATACTCTGAATGAGGGTATGGATCAGATGGAAACTGCTTTTTCTGCAATTGCAGGTGTGTTGGATACTGCGATCGGTGCTGAAAAAGGAACAGTTTCATACGGTATCAGATATTGTGATGCGGATGGAAACGTTCTGGCGGAGGCTAGTTTCAGAGCGACAGAATAGAAATGCGGATATAATAGATAAAGTGAGCCGGATCAGAAGAGATCCGGCTTTTTCTGTATTGAAATTTAGATGGGAATAGTCTATGATATATAAGTATTACTTTGTGTTGAGATGGATTATAAAGAAAAGGATAGCGAGTGTTTATTGACAGTCGGCTCAGAACGGAGGGACCTATGGAGTTAAAAATAACCTGTATTCCGGGGGATGGAATCGGCCCGGAGATCGTGGCGCAAGCCAAGAGAGTGTTAGATGCAGTGGCGGAAAAATACGGACATACAATGCGGTATACGGATGTCCTGATGGGCGGCGCTTCCATTGACGTACACGGCGTACCGCTGACGGAGGAGACCATCGAGACGGCGAAGAGCGCGGATGCGGTGCTGATGGGTTCCATCGGCGGAGATACCACCACTTCCCCATGGTATAAGCTGCCGCCGAATCTGCGGCCGGAGGCAGGACTTCTGGGCATCCGCAAGGCGCTTAATCTGTTTGCCAACTTAAGACCTGCGGTTTTATATGAGGAACTGGCGGGAGCATGTCCTCTGAAAGAGGAGATCTCAGCAGCCGGTTTTGATATGATGATCATGCGGGAGCTGACGGGCGGCCTGTATTTTGGTGAGAGAAAGACGGTAGAGGAAAACGGTGTGAGAAAGGCGATCGATACGCTGACCTATGATGAGAATGAGATCCGCAGGATCGCGATCAAGGGCTTCGACATTGCCAGAAAGCGCAGAAAGAAGGTGACCAGCGTAGATAAGGCCAATGTGCTGGACTCTTCCAGACTCTGGCGCAGCGTGGTGGAGGAAGTGGCGGCGGACTATCCCGATGTGACTTTAGAACATATGCTGGTGGATAACTGTGCCATGCAGCTGGTGAAGGATCCCGCGCAGTTCGATGTGATCCTGACGGAGAATATGTTCGGAGATATCCTTTCCGATGAGGCAAGTATGGTGACCGGCTCCATCGGTATGCTGGCATCTGCTTCCTTAAATGATACCAAGTTTGGCCTGTACGAGCCGAGCCATGGCTCCGCGCCGGATATCGCGGGCAAAGACATTGCGAACCCTATCGCCACGATTCTTTCCGCATCCATGATGCTGCGCTACAGCTTTGATCTGGACCGGGAAGCGGATGCGATTGATGCGGCAGTCAAGCAGGTATTGCAGGATGGCTTCCGCACAGGAGATATTATGTCTGAGGGCTGTGAACAGGTGGGTTGTAAACGGATGGGCGACCTGATCGTGGAGAGAATTAAATAAAAGCATGCGTTATTTTATAAAAAATTGGGATCGAAAAGGTACAGCCTTTTTTATCACCGGGAAAAAAAGGGAACGCGGCTGGGAGGAGGGAGCCTTTCTCCTGCTGTTTCTGGGCATGGCGATCTATTACGGATACAGAATGTTTGCTTTGACGCCCTGGTATGACGAACTGTACACTTACTACTACTTTATCAGCAGAGGATCGGTCTATGCGGCAATCCACTGGCCGCTGCCGAACAATCATGTGGGGTATTCAGCACTCTCAGCCTGTCTGGGAATATTTGGAAGCGCGCCTATTGCCCTGCGTGGTGTATCCTATCTGTGCAGTCTGGGGAGTCTGGTTCTTCTCTATCGGATCTCCCGGAAGTGCTTTACAAAGGGTGTTGCCCTGATTCCTGTGTTGGTGTTTGCGAGCCTGTATATAGTCAATCAGCTTGCAGCACAGGGCAGGGGGTATGCACTTGTCACGTTCTGCTATCTGACGGCGATCTTGACGCTGTACCATATGGTAGCGGAGAGAAAAGACAACAAGTGTGATTATATATGTTTCGGGCTGTCTCTGGTGATAGCGCTTTGGGCAATCCCCAGCAGTCTGTATGTGGTCATGCCGATCTGCCTGATTGGCGGTTTCCTGCTTCTGCTGCAGAAAGAGTACAGGCGGCTTGGCCGGTTGATCGGTGTCTCTCTGGTGAGTGCGGTCTGTACGGCGGGCCTTTACGGGATCCTGTGGCTGGCCATCGGTTCCAATCTGCTCTCCAAGACGCCGGACGGGCCTTTTTATACGGCGGGACATATTGAGATTATATTGCATGCACCTTTTCGTGCATTGTCGGAAGGGATCAGCTATATGCTGGATACCCCATATATTCAGAGCATGACCAGACAGGCGTTTTCGGCGCAGGCAGTTCACTGGGGATGGACGCTGTTTAGAACCCAGCTTGCGCCGCTGTTCGGACTGCCGAGGAAGGGATGGTGCGTTCTCCTTGCGGCGGCACTGCTTTTGGCGGCAGGGTCTCTGATTAAAAAGCGGGGAAAACCTGCTTTTCTGGAATGGTTTTTTGTGCTGACGGCACTGCTTTTGGCATTAGCGCTTTTTATACAATGTAAGCTGCCCTATCAGAGAGTATTCTCCTTTCTGGGCGTGTGGGTGGCGCTTTTGCTGGGATGGCTGGTGCAGAAGCTTGCAGATTTTTTACAGAGACGCTGCGGTGTCTGGAAAAGGGGCAGTGCGGCAGGCTGTGTGGTTGTTTTGGCGTTGGGGATTGCCGGTATTTCCTGTGCGGGCATCTTTCTGGATCAATCGCCCTACAGTATGCGGGATGAGTTGATTCGGGACGCCTATGCACAGATCGATCTGGACGAGGCGGATGTGGTGGCGGTAACAGACTGCGATCAGGAGTATTTGATGCTTTATCTCTATGGCAGAGGGGAGGATCGGGTCACCAGACAGATCGAGGAAGCGGACGTTGTGCTTTTGGACAAGGCGCTTTTGGGACAAAACTACGGTTACCGGGAAGATCCCGAAGAGTGGAAATTCTATCTGTCTAAGGAGGAAGTGGAGGCGCGGGCTGCGTATCTAAATGAGAATATGACGCAGGTATATGAAAACTGGCAGTTTATTGTATATCATAAATAGATGTTATATAGGTGATGACGAAACTACTTTATGTTTGTTGAGATTGTACACATAGTATAATCAACGCATACACGAGTTTTGCAAATACTTATAGAGATTATATTTAAGGAGGAAATATATATATGAGAAGTGATAACGTAAAGACGGGCGTACAGCAGGCGCCTCACAGAAGTTTGTTTAATGCCCTGGGATTTACCCAGGAGGAAATGAAAAAGCCTATGGTGGGTATTGTCAGCTCTTACAATGAGATCGTACCCGGACATATGAATCTGGATAAGATCGTGGACGCTGTGAAGCTGGGCGTGGCGGAGGCAGGCGGCGTGCCTGTGGTATTTCCGGCCATCGCTGTCTGCGACGGCATTGCGATGGGGCATATCGGCATGAAATACTCTCTGGTGACCAGGGATCTGATCGCGGACTCCACGGAGTGTATGGCGCTGGCCCATCAGTTTGATGCGCTGGTGATGGTGCCAAACTGTGACAAGAACGTGCCGGGTCTTTTGATGGCGGCTGCCCGCATCAACGTGCCTACCGTGTTTGTATCGGGAGGTCCCATGCTGGCGGGACGCGTACAGGGCTGCAAGAGAAGCCTCTCCTCCATGTTTGAGGCGGTGGGTTCCCATGCGGCGGGAACCATGACGGACGAGGAACTTCTGGAGTTCGAGGAGAAGACCTGTCCCACCTGCGGTTCCTGTTCGGGCATGTATACCGCCAATTCCATGAACTGCCTCACGGAGGCGCTGGGCATGGGTCTTCGCGGCAACGGTACGATTCCGGCGGTGTATTCTGAGCGTATCAAGCTGGCAAAGCACGCTGGTATGGCAGTGATGAGCCTTTTGGAGAAGAATATCAGACCCAGAGATATCATGACGAAGGACGCCATCTTAAATGCGCTCACGGTGGATATGGCGCTTGGCTGCTCTACGAATTCCATGCTGCATCTTCCGGCCATCGCACACGAGGTGGGTTTTGACTTTGATATTTCATTTGCCAATGAGATCAGCGAGAAGACCCCGAATGTGTGCCATCTCGCGCCGGCAGGACCTACCTATATGGAGGACTTAAATGAGGCGGGCGGCGTTTATGCGGTGATGAAGGAGCTTGCGGATATCGGTCTGCTCCATACAGACTGCATGACGGTCACGGGAAATACCATCGGTGAGAATATCAAAGATGCCGTAAATAAAAATACAGATGTGATTCGTACTGTGGAGAACCCTTACAGCAAGACCGGTGGTCTGGCTGTCTTAAAAGGAAATCTTGCCCCTGACGGCAGTGTGGTGAAACGCTCCGCCGTAGTGGAGGAGATGATGGTTCACGAGGGCCCTGCCAGAGTCTTTGACTGTGAGGAGGATGCGATCGCGGCGATCAAGGGCGGTAAGATCGTAGCCGGTGATGTGGTAGTGATCCGTTATGAGGGACCCAAAGGCGGCCCGGGTATGCGGGAAATGTTAAATCCCACTTCGGCGATCGCCGGCATGGGACTTGGCTCCAGCGTGGCGTTGATCACCGACGGACGGTTTTCCGGTGCTTCCAGAGGCGCTTCCATCGGCCATGTGTCGCCTGAGGCGGCAGTGGGCGGTCCCATCGCACTGGTGGAGGAGGGAGATATCATCAGTATTGATATCCCGAATATGAAGCTGGATATCAAAGTTTCCGATGAGGAACTTGCCGAGCGTAAGGCAAAATGGCAGCCCAGGGATCCAGAGGTGACAAGCGGTTATCTTGCAAGATATCGGGAGATGGTGACAAGCGGAAACAGAGGTGCGATTCTGGAGATCCCGAAAGGAAGATAAAAAATTAGAACACGCAACCCTAATAAATAGCATGTGTAATTTTGGAAAACAGGCAGGAGGAAGAAAAATGACTTTAACAGGTGCGCAGATCGTTGTAGAGTGTCTGAAGGAACAGGGTGTGGATACCGTTTTCGGCTATCCCGGCGGCACGATTTTAAACGTGTATGACGCGCTGTATCAGCACAGCGAGGAGATTCATCATATTCTAACGTCCCACGAACAGGGAGCGGCTCATGCGGCGGACGGTTATGCGAGAGCTACGGGAAGGGTGGGTGTCTGTCTGGCTACGAGCGGCCCCGGTGCGACCAATCTTGTGACGGGCATTGCGACAGCCTACATGGATTCGATACCTGTGGTGGCGATCACCTGTAACGTGAATCTTCCTCTTCTGGGTAAGGATTCCTTTCAGGAGGTGGATATCGCGGGTATCACCATGCCGATCACGAAGCATAATTATATTGTAAAAGATGTGAATATTCTGGCGGACACGCTCAGGAAGGCTTTTGCAATCGCGCGAAGCGGCAGACCCGGTCCTGTTCTGGTGGATATCACCAAGGATGTGACCGCCAATTCCTGTGAGTATGAGAAAAAGAAGCCGGAGAGTGCGGTACAGACAGGAAATTACACGAAAGAGATGCTGGGTGAGGCTATTCAGCTGATCGAGAGTGCAAAGAAGCCGTTTGTCTATGTGGGCGGCGGCGCTGTGTTGTCAGGGGCATATCAGGAAGTACGTGACTTTGTCTCTCTTGTGGATGCGCCGGTCTGTGATACGCTGATGGGAAAGGGTGTCGTTGATGGCCGCGACGAACGATATACGGGCATGATCGGGATGCACGGCACTAAGGCATCCAATTTTGGTGTCAGCGAATGCGATCTGCTGATCGCTCTCGGCGCACGCTTTTCTGATCGTGTGGTGGGCAACCCGAAGAAGTTTGCTGAGAATGCGAAGGTACTTCATATCGACATCGACGCGGCGGAGATCAACAAAAATATCAGGACTGACGTTTCGCTGGTGGGAGATTTGAAGGAAGTACTCACTGCACTCAATAAAAAGATGAAAAAACAGTCTCATGGCGAGTGGATGAGTCATATTGCCGAGCTGAAGGAGAAATATCCGCTTTCCTATGATACGTCTGTCCTGTCCTGTCCTTACATCATGGAAGAGATTGACCGGATCACAGAGGGAAAGGCTATCATTACCACGGATGTGGGACAGCATCAGATGTGGGCGGCACAGTATTATAAATTTGCGATGCCGCGTACGCTGCTCACTTCCGGAGGGCTGGGTACCATGGGTTATGGCCTGGGCGCCTGCATCGGCGCAAAGATGGGGCAGCCTGACAGGATATGCATCAATATTGCCGGGGACGGATGCTTCCGCATGAACATGAACGAACTGGCAACGGCCAGCCGCTATAATATTCCGATCATCCAGGTAGTCATCAACAACCATGTGCTGGGTATGGTGAGACAGTGGCAGACCTTATTTTACGGGAAGCGTTATTCTCAGACTGTCCTGGACGACGGAGTGGATTTCTGCAAGGTTGCGGAAGGGCTCGGCTGCGAGGCAATTTTAGTCTCTAAGAAGGAAGAAGTGGCGCCTGCCATTGAGAAAGCGATCTCCTTAAAAAAACCTGTGTTATTAAATTGCCTGATTCCTGAGGACGACAAGGTGTTTCCTATGGTGCCGGCGGGCGCGCCGATCAGCGAGGCCTTTGACGCTGCTGATTTGAAATAGGAAAGAGCATTTTCTGTTCGCCGGAACTATGAAGGTTGAAATATGAAGAAATTACTAAAGCATATCATGGTCATACTGGGGATTACGCTGGTCAGCCTGATGGCGACTTATGTGGGACTCGCCGTGTATTATCATAATGCCTTTCCTTACGGGACTTGGATCAATGGCATCTATTGCACGGGCCGGAGTATTCAGGAGGTCAATGACGATCTTGCAGAGCAGTTTACTTATGATGGTGTCACCGTGGAGGATAAGGACGGTAATCGTTATCTGATCACTGCGGAGGATATCTGTTATCAATTTGATTTTAAAAGAGCGCTGGAGATTTATCAGAAGCAGCAGAATCCATGGATGTGGATCGACAGCCTCTTTGAAAGAAGACGGGTGGAGCTTGCGCCTGTGGTGTCCTATGACAGCAGGGCTTTTGATGCCTGTTTTGAGGCACTTCCCTTCTTTCAGGAAAGGCGGGCGGATAAGGATCGCAGAGTGGAGATCATTCGTACGCCGCAGGGGTTTGAACTTGTGAACGAGCGGACTGACGTACTCTTTTTGGACGAGGCAAAGGGAGTTGTACTTTCAGCCATTGAAGATTCCAGAAGCGAAGTGTCCTTAGTGGAGGAGGAATGTTATCACGATCTGGAGCTGACGACGCAAATGCAGGAGGCTCTGGATATCTGGGAGGAGCTTGAAAGCTTCCAGCAGTGCGGTATTGTTTATCGGATAGGGGATGAGGAGATTCCTGTGGATGCCTCCGTTGTCTGCGACTGGATCGCTGTGGATAATAACGGCTGTTTTTTATTGGATGAATCGGGCGGGCTGCAGTTAAAGGAGAATGCGATACAGGAGTTTGTGGGGATGCTGGCGTCAAAGTATGATACTGTGGGCGCGAGCAGGCAATTTCTATCGACCAGAGGAGATTTGGTGACGGTGGAGGGCGGTCTCTACGGAAACAAAATCGATCAGGATGCGGAGACTGCTTATCTGAAAGAGGCTTTTGAGACAAAAAGAAATGAGGTGCATGAGCCAGTCTATCTTCAGGAAGCGAGAAAGCAGGGAAGCGAGGATATCGGTTCCACCTATATTGAAGTGGATATGACGGAGCAGAAGATGTACTATTATGTGGACGGCGTTCTGACCATTGACACGCCTATTGTGACGGGAAATACATCCCGCAGGATGGGGACGCCCTCCGGGGTAAATTATGTGTATGCAAAACAGAAAAACCGCATTTTACGGGGCAGGGACTATGCCACTCACGTGGACTTCTGGATGCCGGTGAAGGGCAATATCGGCATTCATGACGCATCCTGGAGGGGAAAGTTCGGCGGCACCATCTATCAAACCAACGGTTCTCACGGATGCATCAATACACCCCGCGCGGCCATGGAGCAGCTTTTCGAGATGGCGGAAGTCGGGACACCGGTTATTATGTTTTATTAAAGTAATTGACTAAAGCGCGTGAAGAGCGTAAAATGTTTCTTGGTTTTGTTAAGTTGAATAAAGACGGGAGGAGAAAACAGTGTCCAGAGTATACAATTTTTCAGCAGGCCCTGCAGTTTTACCGGAGGAGGTACTCAGGGAAGCGGCGGAGGAAATGCTTGATTATAAGGGATCCGGCATGTCTGTCATGGAGATGAGCCATCGTTCCAAGGTCTATGACACGATCATCAAGGAGGCGGAGGCAGATCTTCGCACCCTATTAAAGATTCCTGATAACTACAAGGTGTTATTTTTGCAGGGCGGCGCCAGTCTTCTGTTTGCGTCCGTACCCATGAATCTGATGAAAAATAAAAAGGCCGGCTATATCCTGACAGGCCAGTGGGCGAAGAAAGCCTTTGCAGAAGCGAAGCTATTTGGTGAAGCGGTGGAACTTGCATCCTCAGCGGATGAGACTTTTTCTTACATTCCGGATTGCTCGGACCTTCCGATCACGGAGGATATGGATTACGTTTACATCTGCGAGAACAACACCATTTACGGTACGAAGTTCCATGAGCTGCCGAACACGAAGGGCAAGATTCTGGTCTCCGACGTGTCCTCCTGCTTTTTGTCGGAGCCGATGGATGTGACAAAGTACGGACTGATCTATGCGGGCGTGCAGAAAAATGTGGGACCTGCCGGTACCCAGGTGGTGATCATCAGAGAAGATCTTTTGACGGATGACGTGCTTCCGGGTACACCGACCATGATGAAGTTTAAGGTGCATGCGGACAATGATTCTCTCTATAATACGCCTCCCTGCTATGGTATCTACATCTGTGGCAAGGTGTTTAAGTGGCTTCTGAAAAACGGCGGACTCGAGGCAATGAAGGCGTTAAATGAGAAAAAGGCAAAGATTCTCTATGATTTTCTGGATGAGAGCAGCCTCTTTAAGGGTACGGTCAGAAAAGAGGACAGATCCCTTATGAATGTGCCTTTCGTGACGGGCGATGAGGAGATGGACGCGAAATTTATCAAGGAGGCGACTGCGGCAGGCTTTGTGAATCTGAAAGGACACAGAAGTGTGGGCGGTATGCGTGCCAGCATCTACAACGCGATGCCGGTTGAAGGCGTGGAGAAACTGGTTGCCTTTATGAAAGAATTCGAAAAGGCAAATGCCTAGATAAATATTATATAAATAACGGATGCAATATAATAAATGAGTAAAGGAAGGCAGTACAAATGTTTAAATATCATTGCTTAAATCCCATCGCGCAGGTGGGACTTGAAAAGTTCAGTGAGCAGTACACAAAAACAGATAATGTGGAGGAAGCGGACGGCATTTTGGTCAGAAGCGCGGCCATGCATGATATGGAGCTGCCGGATGGGCTTCTTGCCATTGCCCGCGCGGGCGCAGGCGTCAACAACATTCCTCTGGATAAGTGTGCAGAGAAAGGTATCGTGGTCTTTAATACGCCCGGCGCCAATGCAAACGGCGTGAAGGAACTGGTGATCGCGGGGATGCTCCTTGCTTCCCGTGATGTTGTGGGCGGTATCGAATGGGTGAAAGAGAATCAGACGGATGAGAATGTAGGTAAGAATGCCGAGAAAGCAAAAAAGAATTTTGCGGGAACTGAGATCGAGGGCAAGAAGCTGGGTATCATCGGTCTGGGTGCCATTGGCGTGAGAGTGGCCAATGTAGCAAAACATCTGGGAATGGAAGTTTACGGTTACGATCCTTATGTATCCGTGGATGCGGCCTGGAACTTAAGCCGTGATGTGAAACATGTGCTCCATGTCGAGGAAATTTATCAGGAATGCGACATTATCACCATCCATGTGCCGCTGATGGACGCCACTAAGGGTATGATCAACAGCGATGCGCTCTCTCAGATGAAGGACGGCGTGATCCTGTTGAATTTCGCGCGCGATCTTCTTGTGGATGAGAAGGCGGTGCTTGCCGCGATCAAGGCAGGCAAAGTGAGAAAGTATGTGTCGGATTTCCCGAACGCCGTGACTGCCGGACAGGAAGGGTGTATTGTAATTCCCCATCTGGGTGCGTCAACCGAGGAATCCGAAGACAACTGTGCGGTGATGGCTGTCAAGGAATTGAAAGACTATCTGGAAAACGGCAATATCAAAAACAGTGTAAATTATCCCAAGTGCGATATGGGTGTGTGCGAACAGGCAGGCCGCGTGGCAATCTTCCACAAGAACATTGCCAATATGATCACTAAATTCTCGGCCTGCTTCGGCGATAACAATATCAACATCTCCGACATGACTAATAAGTCCAGAGGAGAGGTGGCCTACACCATGCTGGATATCGAGCAGCCGGCTTCAAAGGAGATCATCGAGAAACTGCAATCCATCGACGGAGTATTTCGCGTCAGAGTGGTGAAGTAACCGATCGAGTGCCAGCACACTCGATCCAGAGAATGTTCGCATTCTCCTTAAATGTTATATACTGTGGCATTAAATGAAAAGGGCTGCCAAATCCTGCAGCCCTTTCTCTTGCGTTTAATCAGTTCAGGCGGTTCGCGATGGAGGAAAAATCGGCATTTTCATCATCCTCCAGAGACGCCTGCAATTGTTTTTCCGCTTCCACGGCAGCCTCGCTTGCCAGATCCATATAGAGGATAAAAATATCCTCGACAGACTTACCTGTTTCCTTGGAAAGCTCCTCCATGACAGGCCTTAAGGCTTCAAGCTGAAAAGAAATGCGTGTCTTTTGCGGATCGATGTCTGCGAGGGCTTTTTCTGCGTAGGCGTTGATCCGATCCAGAATTTTTTTATCTTCAGGGGTCATCGTTATACTTCCTTTCTTTTATGCTGAAATGTATTATCAACAGGCTAGAAATGCTGCGCATTTCCAGCTCGCGTTGCTCGTCATAAGCCGACACGGACAGCCTTGTGTGCAAGCACACATTCTGTCTGTGCCGCCTTCTGACTCTGTTGATACGCATATTTTACCACGATTCACTTGTAGTGCCTAGCAGAATTTGTTAAAATATTTATAAGTGTTTTTTGGATACGGACAGTGAAAGGACGGATAAAGGATGGCGAATATTGTTCCATTTCAGGCGATCAGGCCCCGAGCGGACTTGGCGGAGAAGATTGCAGCTCTGCCATACGATGTTTACAACAGACGGGAGGCCAGAGAAGCGGTAGAGGGGGATGAATATACTTTCCTGCGAATCGACAGGCCGGAGACACAGTTTCCGGAAAATCATGATATGTATGCACCCGAGGTGTATGAAAAAGCGAGGGAGATACTCGGGCAGATGATGGAGGACGGACTCTTCATACAGGAGAAAAAGCGGGCATATTATGTCTATGAGCTGGTGATGGAGGGAAGGTCTCAGGTGGGAATCGGCGCCTGTGCCAGCGTGGATGACTATGATGCACAGGTGATCAAAAAGCATGAGAACACCCGTGCTGAGAAGGAAGCTGACCGTATCCGCCACGTGGATGTCTGCAGTGCACAGACCGGTCCGATCTTTTTAGCATATAGAAGGCGGGAAGAGATTGAGCAGGAGATCAGACAGACTATGATGGGGACGCCTCCTGTTTACGATTTTACGGCGAACGACGGGATTACACACAGAATTTGGGTGATTGACGAGGAAGGGGCTGTAGAGCGGATACGCTCGGCCTTCGAGAAAGTGAATTCTATCTATATTGCGGATGGTCACCACAGATGTGCTTCGGCAGTGAACGTGTCAAAGAAGCGACGTGCTGCTTATCCGAATTATACGGGGCAGGAGGAGTTTAATTTCTTCTTATCCGTGCTTTTTCCGGACGATCAGCTTATGATCATGGACTATAACCGTGTAGTGAAGCCGGGAGAAGATTTTGACGAAAAGAATTTTTATGCGGTTGCAGAGAAAAGTTTTATAATTGAAAAATTGGGGACGGAACCCTATCACCCGAAGAAAAAGGGTGAGATCGGTATGTATTATGAGGATTGCTGGTATCGGCTCACAATAAATAGCGGGTGTTATACAGGTGATCCGGTCGCGGATCTTGATGTGGCTATTTTACAGAAATATCTTTTGGAACCGGCCTTTGCGATCAAGGATCCAAAGACAGATGAAAGAATCGACTTTGTGGGCGGAATCAGAGGCCTTGCAGAGCTGGAGCGGCGGGTGCACACGGATGCGAAGGTGGCGTTTGCCATGTACCCAACGAATATTCATGAGCTCTTTGCCGTCTCGGATGCCGGAAAGCTGATGCCCCCGAAATCCACCTGGTTCGAACCGAAACTGAGAAGCGGACTTTTGATCCACAGGATTGAGGACAGGTGAACGTGAAAGAAAAGAGAATCTGCCGACAGCTTTGGCTGGCGGGTGAAAGAGGATGGAAGAGAGAAATGATAGAAAGGCGGAAGGATGCAGATGAATAAAAAATTATACAAGCTGATGAACTGGGCACAGATTGAGGAGATCGTCTACTCGGAGTCGGATCATCCTCACGATATCTTAGGAGCTCATGTGACGGGAAGTTCAGTGTTGGTGCAGACCTTCCAGCCCGGTGCAAAGAGCGTGCGCTTACAGCTATTGGATGGAGATAAGAGCTATCGTATGGAGGAGGCTGATGAGGAGGGCTATTTTGCCCTGCTGCTGCCCGGAAAAACGATCCCTGACTACGAGTATGTGGTGGAAGCGGACAACGGAAGTTTAAAGAAGATTCGCGATCCCTACAATTTTGCACCGCAGATCACAAAACAGGACACGGAAAAATTTACGGCAGGAATTCATTATACTATCTATGAGAAGCTGGGTGCGCATCCAATGGTGATAGATGGAATTCCGGGTACGGCTTTTGCAGTCTGGGCGCCGAATGCGATGCGGGTCAGCGTGGTTGGAGACTTTAACGGATGGGACGGCAGAGCACATCAGATGCGGCGCCTGTGGGATTCCGGCATTTTTGAGATTTTTGTTCCCGATGTGAAGGCGGGAGAGTGTTATAAGTTTGAGATCAAAGCAAAGAGCGGACTGCTTTGTCTGAAGGCGGATCCTTATGGTTTCGGGGCGCAGCTTCGTCCGGACAGCGCTTCGGTGGTGCGGGATATTGCAGGTTATTCCTGGAGGGATCAGCAATGGCTGAAAGGAAGGGCGGCTTTGCAGGCGGAGGATAAGCCCATGAGTATCTACGAGGTTTATCTGGGTTCCTTCGAGAAGCCATCGGACGGCAGGGAGTTTTATACTTACAGAGAGCTTGCACCGAAGATCATTGATTATGTGAAGCGGATGGGTTATACCCATATTGAGCTGCTGCCCGTGATGGAACATCCGCTTGATGAATCCTGGGGCTATCAGGTGATCGGTTACTATGCGCCTACGGCCCGCTATGGCACACCGGAGGATCTGATGTATTTTATGGACGAGATGCATGCCGCCGGGATCGGTGTGATCTTCGACTGGGTACCGGCGCATTTTCCAAGAGACACTTATGGATTGTCAAACTTTGACGGTACCTGCCTCTATGAGCATCAGGATCCCAGACAGGGTTATCACCCTCACTGGGGTACGTTGATCTATAATTACGGCAGACCGCAGGTGAGTAACTATCTGATTGCCAACGCTCTCTACTGGGCGGAGAAATATCATGCGGACGGTATCCGTATCGACGCTGTGGCTTCCATGCTCTATCTGGACTATGGGAAAAATGACGGCGAGTGGGTAGCGAACATCTACGGCGGCCATGAAAATCTGGAGGCAGTGGAACTCCTCAAGCATCTGAACTCCATTATGAAAAAGAGAAATCCCGGCGTGCTGATGATCGCAGAGGAGTCTACGGCTTGGCCAAAGGTCACGGGAGCGCTCACGGAGGACGGCCTTGGATTTGATCTGAAATGGAACATGGGTTTTATGAACGATTACTTGGGATATATCGCAACGGATCCCTTCTTCCGATCAGGCAGGCACAATGACCTGACCTTCAGTATGATCTACGCTTACAGCGAAAAGTTTATTCTGGTCCTGTCGCACGATGAGGTGGTACACGGCAAGGGAACCCTTCTTGGCAGAATGCCCGGAGAGCGTAAAAAGCAGTTTGCCAATCTGCGCCTGACCTACGCATACCACATGACGCATCCCGGTAAGAAACTCTTCTTTATGGGACAGGATATCGGGGAGTACGGAGAGTTTAGTGAGAAACGAGCCGTGGAATGGGGGCTTTTGGAGCAGGATGATCACAAAAAGCTCAATCGGATGGTGGCGGCGTTAAATAAGTTCTATGTCGATTCGCCCGCTCTGTATGAGAAAGATACGTCATGGGAGGGGTTTGAGTGGATCAACTGTATCACACCAAATGCCTGCATGTTGTCATATATTCGGAAAACCGATGATCTCAAGGATATGCTGGTTGTGGTGGCAAACTTTGCCGATGCCAGACAGGAGTTCCGCGTCGGTGTGCCCTGTGAAGGTAAATATCAGGAGGTATTTAACACAGATGATACGGCCTATGGCGGAGAAGGCATTATCAATAAATTTGTCTGTGAGACGATAGATACAGAGTGGGACGGCAAACCCTGCGCGATCGACATGGTGAGCGCTCCTTTGAGTATCAGTATTTTTTCTTATACTCCCTATACAAAGGAAGAGAAGGCGGCAATAGAACGAAGGCGTGCCGAAGAGAGAAGACTTGCGAAGGAAGCGGAGGAGAGAAGGCTTGCCGAGGAGGAGGCGGAACGCACGGCGAAAGCCGCAGCGGAGGCCAGAGAACAGGCAAAGCGGGCGGCTGCAGAGGCGAAGGAATTGGCAAAGAGAGCGGCAGCGGAGGCCAGAGAAAGCGCAAAGGCGGCAGATGTATTAGAGAAGGCAGCTGAGGCGGCGGCGCAGAAGCTGCAGGAGCTTACGGCGAAAACGACTGCAAAAAAGACGACAGCCCCAAAGAAGGCAGCTGAGAAGCCTTCTGTGAAAAAGGCTGCAGCGTCGAAAAAAACTACGGAGAAGCCGGCAGAGAAAAAGAAGACAGAAAAGAAAACAGATGTTATTAAAAACAGCATAAAGAAGATGCCGGAGGAGAAGAATTAAAGATATCCGGGAAACGGCAGGCGGAGGATAGCAAAGCGGCATGGAACAGCAGATTATGGAGGAGCAGATCAAAGAAATCGAATCGATTGCATCGGATGAGTTGAGGATGGGGCTGATTGAGAATTATTTACAGGAGCTGCCCGATAAACTGCTCCGTTTCGGGATCAGGGTACTTTTGGCGCTGGTGGTATTTTTCATAGGGACACAGCTCATCAAACTGATCCGCCGGATTCTGCGCAAATCCTTTCAGAGGCGCAATGTTGATATAGGTGTGAGCCGCTTTCTGGATTCGCTTGTGAAGGCAGTGCTCTATATTCTGCTGCTCTTTATGATCGCATCCTACTTTGGGCTTGATGCCACCAGCGTAGTAGCTCTGGTGGGGTCTGCCGGTGTTGCCATCGGTCTTGCAGTGCAGGGGAGCCTGTCAAACTTTGCGGGCGGTGTGTTGATCCTGCTCTTAAAGCCTTTTAAGATCGGAGACTATATCAGGGATGCTGCAGGAAACGAGGGGACGGTGGAGGAGGTACAGCTTTTTTACACCAGACTGATCACGCCCGACCGACATATCGTAATCGTGCCGAACGGAGCGCTAGCAAACTCTAATATCCTGAATATGAGCACTACAGAAGAAAGGCGGCTGGATCTGCAGATCAGCATATCTTATGATGCGGACATCCGTAGGGCAAAGGAAATCCTGCTTGCGGCAATGAATGCGGATCAGGGAGTTTTGCAGGAGCAGGAAAAACAGGTGTTTGTGGAAGAACTGGCAGACAACGGCGTTGTTTTATGTATGCGATGCTACAGTAAAAACGAACTGTTCTGGGAGACGAAGTGGCGGCTTTTGGAAGCGGCAAAGTACGCGCTGGATGAGGCGGGCATTTCCATTCCCTTCCCGCAGCTGGATGTGCATATGCGGAAAGCGGAAAAATAGAAAAAGCAGTTTTTCATGAAAAATCACTTGCAAAATAACACATTCCATCATATAATAATCTTTGTTGTAAGAATAGGCTGGAATAGCGCAGTCGGTAGCGCAACTGATTCGTAATCAGTAGGTCGAGGGTTCGAGTCCCTTTTCCAGCTTTTGAGTAAAGCTCCGCATATGCGGAGTTTTTTTTATATACTGCTTTTCTATATTGACTAACTGAGTCATTCGAATGCGATTCTCTGGATTTTCTGGAAATAAATACCACAAGAACTTGACATAATATTTTGTAGTGATACAATATATAGTACATGCAGCAGGGGGAAGACGGGAAAATATACACAATATTGGGCATTAGTATAGAATATGGGGGCGTTATGGGATGAAGATCATTAAGAGAAGCGGCGTGGAAGACAATTTTGACCTGAAAAAGATTGTTGCGGCGATCAGGAAAGCGAACAACAGTGTGAAGGATGAAGAGAAGCTGACGGAGACAGAGATTGAAGAGATCGCTTCCGTGGTAGCCGATCAATGTAAGGAAATGCGGCGGGCTCCAAATGTGGAGGAGATTCAAGATATGGTGGAGAACCAGCTGATGAAGTACCGGGCATACACCATTTCCAGAAATTATATTACTTACCGCTACAAGAGGGCGCTGGTGCGTAAATCAAATTCCACGGACGAGCAGATCTTAAGTCTCTTGGAGTGCAACAACGAGGAGGTCAAACAGGAAAACTCCAACAAGAACCCTACCGTCAACAGCGTGCAGCGCGATTATATGGCAGGGGAAGTGAGTAAGGATATCACGAAACGTTTCCTCCTTACGCCTGACATTGTGGAAGCACACGAGCAGGGCGTGATCCATTTTCACGATGCGGACTATTTTGCCCAGCATATGCATAACTGCTGTCTGGTCAATCTGGAGGATATGCTGCAGAACGGTACTGTGATCAGTGAGACCATGATCGACACGCCGAAGAGCTTTTCAACGGCATGTAATGTGGCGACCCAGAGCATCGCGCAGATTGCAAGCTGCCAGTACGGCGGACAGAGTATCTCCCTTTCTCATTTGGCCCCTTTTGTGAATGTGAGCAGGGAAAAATTCCGTGAAAAGGTACGCGCAGAGATGCGGGAAATGGGTGTGGATGCCACCGACGAGCAGATTAATGCGATCGCGGAGCGTCGCGTGAAGGACGAGATCAAACAGGGTGTGCAGATCATTCAGTATCAGGTCATCACCCTGATGACCACCAACGGACAGGCCCCTTTTATCACGGTTTTCATGTACATCGACGAGGTTCCCGAAGGACAGCTTCGGGACGATCTGGCGATGATCATAGAGGAGATGCTGAACCAGCGCATTCGCGGTGTCAAGAATGAGAAGGGCGTCTATATCACTCCGGCATTCCCGAAGTTGATCTATGTACTGGAGGAGGACAATATCCGCGAGGGGAGCAAATACTGGTATCTGACGAAGCTTGCTGCAGCATGTACGGCAAAGCGTATGGTGCCTGATTATATTTCAGAGAAGATCATGAAGCAGTTAAAGGATGGCAACTGTTATACCTGTATGGGATGCCGCTCTTTCCTCACCGTATATCATGATGAAAACGACGAGCCCAAATTTTACGGTAGGTTCAATCAGGGCGTAGTCACCCTGAATCTGGTGGACGTCGCCTGTTCTTCCGGGCGGAACATGGAACGCTTTTGGCAGATCATGGATGAGAGACTGGAGCTTTGCAGAAGGGCGTTGATGGCAAGGCATAACAGACTGAAAGGAACGCTGTCGGATGTTGCGCCGATCCTGTGGCAGAATGGCGCGCTCGCCAGACTGAAGAAGGGGGAGAAGATCGACAAACTCCTATACGGCGGTTATTCTACCATATCACTGGGATACGCCGGGCTGTGCGAGTGTACCCGCTATATGACAGGCAAAAGTCACACGGATCCCGAGGCTACCCCCTTTGCGCTCAAGGTGATGCAGTATCTGAATAACGCCTGTAAGGAATGGCGGGAGGAGACGAACATTGATTTCAGCCTTTACGGCACACCTTTGGAGTCCACTACTTACAAATTCGCGAAGTGTCTGCAGAAGCGCTTCGGAATCATTGAAGGCGTAACAGATAAGAATTATATCACAAACAGCTATCACGTCCATGTGACGGAGGATATCAATGCTTTTGACAAGCTGAAATTTGAAGCGCAGTTTCAAGAGCTTTCTCCCGGCGGTGCGATCAGCTATGTGGAAGTGCCTAACATGGAGAATAATCTGGATGCGGTGCTCACTTTGATGCAGTATATTTATGACAACATCATGTATGCGGAATTAAATACCAAGAGCGATTACTGTCAGGCCTGCGATTATCACGGTGAGATTGAGATCGTCAAGAACGGAGACGGGAAGCTTATCTGGAAATGCCCTAATTGCGGCAATACAGATCAGAACAAGATGAATGTGGCAAGACGTACCTGCGGCTACATCGGTACGCAGTTCTGGAACCAGGGACGCACCCAGGAGATTAAGGAGCGCGTGCTGCATCTATGAATTATTCAGAAATAAAGAAATACGATATAGCAGACGGACCCGGCGTGCGCGTGACCCTCTTTGTCAGCGGCTGTACTCATCATTGTGAGGGCTGTTTTAATCCCGAGACCTGGGATTTTCAGAACGGAGAGCCATTTACGGAGACAGTGGCAGACGAGATACTCAGAGCACTTTCACCGGACTATATCGCGGGGCTTACGCTGCTTGGCGGAGAACCCTTAGAATACGCAAACTGGACGGCGCTTCTTCCCTTTTTGAAAGAGGTGAAGGCGCGCTATCCGCATAAGGACATCTGGTGCTATACCGGATATCTCTTTGACAGGGACATTCTGGATGCTTTCTGCGAAAAGTGGGAGGACATGAAGGAGTTCCTGTCTTATTTGGATGTTATTGTAGACGGGGAATTTATACAGGCGAAAAAAAACATCAGTCTGCGCTTTCGGGGCTCGGAGAATCAGCGGATCATTGCCGTGCAGGAGTCTCTGCGACAGGGGAAGATCGTGCTGTGGGAGGAACAATAAGGAAAGAAAGAGGATAAAATATGTTCCATTTCGGATTTTCATATGTGGGACTTATCTACTTGTTGATGCTGTTTATACCGAATATGATCTGGACAAGACACCAGCCAAAAGGGTATGAGCAATACGCTCAAAAGGAAAGCAAAGTCTTGCAGGGGTTTGAAAGAATCGGTGAGATACTCGTATCTTGTTTTGGGTTGGTGTTTTCCGATTACAATATAAGGCTTGATTCTTTATGGTCTATCTGGCTGTTGCTCTCATTTATACTTATGCTGCTGTATGAAGTGTATTGGGTGCGATATTTCAAAAGTGAAAAGAATATGTCTGATTTTTACAAGAGTATCTGTGGAATACCGGTAGCGGGAGCAACCCTTCCTGTTTGTGCCTTCTTTTTATTAGGAATCTATGGAAGCAATGCTTTTTTGCTGTTGGCGGTCATCATACTTGGCATTGGACACATCGGCATTCATTTACAGCACAGAAACCAAATAATACAAAAACACAAAAGCTGGCTGCCCATTCGGATCATGAAATGGAGCGGAGGAATATTCGGGATTCTTCTCATTTATGTCAGTGTTTTTATTATAGGAGGCAGAAATCTCAATTATTTCAAGCATTATGAGATGATCGCGCAAGGTGTAGATGAGGGAACTTATGTGACTTTGGGCGGTCAGGAACAGTATGTGCTGATACGTGGAATGGACAGTGAAAATCCTGTTATGATCTATCTTCATGGCGGTCCGTCGTCTCCCGACACCTATGTAACTTATGGGTTTACGGATCATCTTATCAATGACTACACGGTTGTTGCCTGGGATCAAAGGGGCTGCGGGAGAACTTATTTTCACAATATGAGAAACGATTCTGAAAATGCAACGGCAAGTTTTGAGCAGGCAAAGACCGATTTAGATGAACTGGTAGATTATGCAAGGGAGCGCTTTGGAAAAGAGAAGGTTATCATTCTCGGACATTCCTATGGAACAATCCTCGGAAGCAGGTATGCGCTGGAACACCCGGATAAAGTCTCTGCCTACATAGGAGCCGCGTAGGTGGTTTCGCTTGAGAAAACGGACATCTACAGTTATGAAGATGCGCTTCAAAAGGCGACCGCGGCAGGAGATGATACGTCAGAACTGATCAGTGCATTTGAGTCCTTTAAGGCCAGTGGTGATCTGATCGATATGATGCGGCTTCGGTCGTTGACATCCAAGTATCATCCTGCCGATGTTTCGGATAAAGCGACTTGGATGGCTGTCATGTCTCCCTATTTTGGGATAGATGATCTGAGATGGTTTTTCAGGCAATTAGGGGATATGAATGCATATTTTGCATTAAACAGACAGTTGTTTGATGCTGCCTTTGCTTTTGATGCTTATGCTGACGGGTTAGTGTATGAAATGCCCGTTTATTTGATTTCGGGTACATGTGACTGGGTGTGCCCTGTTGATTCAGTTAGAGAATATGCAGAAGATTTATCGGCGCCGGACGTATGTTTGGAGCTCATTGAAGGCTGCGGACATAATGTGCAGTATTCCCTGTCGGAAGAATTTGCCGAAAGCGTAAGAAATGTGCTGAATAACCAGCGGTAATTTGTATTTGGTTTTACTTAACATTTGATTGTACATGAGAATAATGGTATGATGGTAAAGAAATTTCAGAGAGAAAGGGGCATTGTATATGAGAAGATATGTTATGTCTGCATAGCACTGGCTATTGCAAGAAATTAAAATTGTTATAGCCATTGCTATTCCTAAAAAATTAAAATTTAGGAGGCAGACATGGGCTATATAAGAGCAGAAGAAATTCTGCCCATTGAGGTAATAGAACTGATACAGCAGTATGTTGACGGAGAAAATATTTATATCCCGCGCAAGTCGGCACATAGACAGGCATGGGGCGCTGGTACACAAATAAAGCAGGAACTTTTGATGCGTAACCGGCAAATCTACAAGGATTATCTTTCCGGAAGCAAGGCTTCGGAATTGGCCTGTAAATATTATCTGTCAGAGAAGAGCATACAGCGTATCCTGAGAAAAATGGGTGAGTAATGATATGAGCTGATACTTTGTATCGGCTCATATTCTTTTATAAAAATGTATGAGGTAGAATGCAGTTTTAAAACATGCTATCCTAGCCAAAGAAAACATCAGTTGATATAAACTCGCTTTTCGTAAATGGAAGGAGAAATTCAGGATATGTTTTTAGAGACGAAAAGACTGATCATAAGAAGTATACAAACATCTGACGAAAAGGCATTTATTGCGATGGCATCTGACGGTAGTTTAACAGAAATTTATGGTGATTGCAGTGAGTGTGATCAATGGATGGGCGACTTTATAAGGGAGGCAATTCAGTTAGAAACAGAAGATAATCCATATCATGAATATCTGGCCTTTGCTATAGAGGATAAAACAAGTCATCTGGTAATCGGTTCTGTAGGAAGTTCCTATTATGAGGATTTCAGGGAAGTCGGCGTTACCTATTTCATTGGTACAGACTATCGGGGAAATGGATATGCTGCGGAAGCACTGCAATGTTTGGTAGACTATCTGTTTGCAAAATATAATCTGAAAAAACTTGTTGCGACACCTAATGTTCATAATATTGCTTCCTGCAAAACGCTGGAAAGGGCAGATTTCTCTCTGGTTGAAACGAAACCGTATCAGGATTTATATGATGAGAGAGAAGAAATGAGACATATCTATGAACGGATAAAGAATTGAATTGCTGATTCTTGTTACTTATAAGAAAAGAGATTATAAAATCATGGGAGGAAAACAGTATGGAATCAACGGAACAATATTTACAGGGATTAATAAAATGGCTTCAGGATACGTCGGATTCTCCGTTGGAGGAAATGTCTGACTTTTTCGCAAAACGTTTGGATGATTATGAGGTGCACATGTCGATTTGGGAGCAGTCTTATCAGATGTTTGCGGAAGTCTTACCATCCAAATGTCAAAAAATATTAGACTTAGGGTGTGGAACCGGTTTGGAATTGGATCAAATCTGGAAGAAAAATCCGGACATAGAAGTAACCGGTGTTGATCTATGTCAGAGTATGCTGGATAAACTGCTGGAAAAGCATCCTGACAAACATCTCACCATAGTATGTCAGGATTATTTCAAATACGATTTTGGCTGCGACAAGTGGGACGCTGTTATTTCTTTTGAGAGCCTGCATCATTTCCTGCCGGAGCGAAAAAAGGACTTGTATGAGAAGATTTATAATGGTCTGAAAAATGGCGGCATGTTCATTTTGGGAGATTACATTGCCTGTTGTGATGAGGAAGAAGAACTTTTGCGCAGTGAGTGCCTAAAGCGGAGAAAGCAGTTTGCAATACCGGATGATCGTTTTGTTCATTTTGACATTCCGATGACCTTGGAGCATGAAAGAGAACTGTTGCAAAACGCAGGGTTTGTGATCAAAAAAGTTTTGGATAATCCTGACGGTGCAACCATTATAGCAGCTGGAAAAGGAGACTGATTTATGGACTATAGCAGAAAAATATCGGAACGATTGTGGAATATGCCGGATAAAGGCGAACTTGAAAGTCACCGTGAGGAAACCTTTATGGATGACATTATTCAAAAAAGCCATATTGAAAAGGAATTGCTCTCTCATTTGGACGGGATAAAAACGGTGTTTGACGGTGGCGCAGGATGCGGCAGATTTTCCATTCTTCTTGCAAAACACGGTTGCGAAGTCACACATTTTGACATTTCGCAGCCTATGATAGATAAGGCAAAGGAATTGGCAAAAAAGGAGGGGGTTCTTGACAGAATAACCTTTGTGAATGGAGCATTGGAGGATTTGAGCGATTTCATAGATAAATCGTTTGATATGGTTATTTCTTTTGATGCACCGATTTCCTATACCTATCCCAATCAGGAAAAAGTGATCAGCGAACTCATACGCATATGCCGCAAACGGATTATGATAAGTGTATCAAGTCGTTTAGGGTATCTTCCGTACTTGGCGAATCCGATACAAAAAAATCAATTTATACTAGATGAAAAAAGCGATGATCCTTTTGTTAAATGGAGCATCGGTAATAAGGCAAACGCAATCGAAGCTTTTCATTTCAGTAAAGATGCTGTTATGAAGTTGTGGAAGGAAGGCCTTATGGGAGGTGAGGACGAAATTGCCGAGTATGAAAACGGAGGTGTACCGTGGTGTATCACATACACCTTTATGCCGGATGAATTGAAAGACATATTAAAACGTCATGGCGTAAAAAACATCCAATTGGCAGGTCCCGGTGCCTATGCGAGAACGCTTCCAAATGAATTGCTTGTAAAGATTATGAAGGATTCAAAGCAGCGTTCCGATTTTTTGGATTTTTGCCACGATTATGATTCTAATCCGTTTGTATGCGGTATGGGGAAAGATAATCTGTTTGCCCGGGGCGAACTTTAATCCTAATACTGCGTAAAGCTGCATGAAACGGAAGAATACAGTGAGTCCGAGGAGCAGATCATAGTGGTGATCCATAATCCATTTCAGCTGAAAATCCGTCCGGAAAAACAAATTGCTGAGGTATTAGGATTTTCCAGGAATCAGGTTAAAAGTTTGTTGGAGCAGGGGAAAATACAATGGAAGGCGCAGCTGCCGCAATCTATTTCTTTTTGTATTAATACTGAATAAAATTACTCTAAAAATGACTATGTGGTAATGCGTAGTCATTTTTTATGCGGAGATATTCATTACGTGATATAATATATGAAAAATTTATGGAGACAGAATATGATACCTACAAGAGCAGAAGCGGAAAGATTATTATCGGAGGCCGAATCGTGCAATCCGGGACCTTGGGGAAATCACAGCCGAATTGCAGCGCACTGCGGTGAAAAAATAACGGAAGCATGTGACGGGATGGATTCCGAGAAAGCATACATCTTTGGATTGCTTCATGATATCGGGAGAAAATTTGGCGTTAGCCATTTGAAGCACGTGTCGGACGGCTATACCTATATGATGTCCCTGGGATATGATGAAGTGGCAAAAATCTGCATGACACATTCTTTTAACACGCAATCCGTAAAAGATTATATCGGGAATTTCGACGTCACAGAGGAAGAATTGAAACTGATCAACGCAGTATTGGATCAAGTGATCTTTGATGATTATGACAGACTGATTCAGTTGTGCGACGCTTTAGCCGGCAGTGAGAGAGTATTGGATATCGAGGAACGTATGGGCGACGTCAAGAGAAGATACGGCGCATATCCACAGGAAAAATGGGACACCAACATTAGGCTGAAAGAATATTTTGAACAGAAAGCCGGAAGGGACATTTATGCTATCGTAGAAAAAGAAACTTACAAAAGCTGATTAATATATTATATACATTTTTGGAAAAATAGCATTTCCAGTTGTTTAAAATCCTGCGGATTACGAAATTGCAAAATATTTCTTTGACTATCAATAAAAATAACGTCATCACAAAAATTCGAAACAAGGTCAAGGTTATGAGTTGAAAACAGCACAAGATTTCCGGCATTTCGGTATTCAATCAGTATTTGCTTTAACGCAGCGGTACTTTCCGCATCAAGACCGTTAAAAGGTTCATCTAAAATTAAGTTTCCAGCGCCGGAAAGTAATGCTGCCATTAAATAGATTTTTTGTTTCATACCCAAAGAATAATTTCCAATATTTTCATCAAGTGACTGCCCTAGGCGAAAGGCACACGTTAGTTTTTCAAATTCTTCAGCAGTTATTTTTGAAGTTTGATGATACAGTTTCGCTACAAATTCCAGATATTCCCTGCCTGTTAAATTCAAAAACATATCCTTATTATCCGGGACATAGAAAAAATGAAATTTGGCTTCAAATTTTCGATTATCAATGTTATCAATTTCTATCATTCCGGTATCCATGCAGTCTGGTTGTGTGATCGCATTAAGTAATGTGGATTTTCCGATGCCATTGATGCCTGCCAATCCGTAAATGTGATAGTTTTCCAGTGAGCAGAATACATTTTCAAATATAATGCTGTCGTTATACTTCTTTGATAATTCATTCACCTGTATCATAAAAAAGCTCCTTTACAGAATAGCCAATAATACAATTCCAAACTGACTACAAATACATTTATAGCAATCAACGAAGGAAGCAGCGGAGCAGATACAATATGATTATTTGCAAGATAAAAACATCCTATCGTGATTGCTGCCGCCGCAATCAAAACAATTACCTTGCTTATATTCCCATGCAGCAGTTCATTTGTACTATTGACTGTCCGTGGCATTCTAAAATCTAAAAAAACACCAAGCCAGGAACAAGCATAATTCATAGAAGTTCCATACGCAAAAAGCAACCAGAAATCTAATGCAGGAATATCTTTCATCACTATAATTCCTAATCCTAATAGGAATACCATGATTTCACCGTGCAAAAATCCCTGTAAGGTTTTCCATAAGAACATTCGTCTGGGAGAAATAGGAAGAATGGCATAAAATTTTCTGTTGGAATCACTGGAATAAGCTGTACTGGAAATCGTGTTTGTTCCACAACAGGATACCAATAAGAATATCTCTAGTGCATATTTCTCATCAAGTGCGATCTGCCCAAAATTCTTAACCAGTAAGCGGCATAAAACGATAACGGTTATTACATTTTTGAAATTTGAAAAGAAGATCAATTCTTTATTTTGTAATACACGTTTCCATTCAATCAAAAAATAGGGGTGCTCTATCCGGATAATTGGATCATGCTTTCTAGGCACTTGTTTATGGAAACTCTGAATATTTAAATATCCTTTGACATACCAATGTTTAAAAACTATGGTCATAGCAATTCCCAATAAGACAGCAAGTGACGTTACAAATAGAAAAAAATATATAGAGACTGTTTTTTCATTTAACCATTGTAAAAAATCAGGCCGGCTCAATCCTAAAGCGATCATATTTCCAATAAATAAAGCCAATAGAAGGAAAGAAATGTACTGGAAAACCACAAAAGCATATCCAACAATCTGCCTGGCAAATACTCTGCTGATAATGACAGCGAAAAGTATGATCGCAAAATCCATGGCGCAGACTACTACCATGCAGGTTAATATATTTTTCATGGCAGACAGCCAGTTATTATCCCTAAAAAGAAATTGTGGATATGTCATTGCCATACAGATTTCAAACTGCAAAATAATCATTCGCACTAACAGAGTGCATAAAATGAGTTTCGTAGGAACAGGATAGCATAGAATATCCTTAATACAACGATTGGTGCAAAACTGGTCAGGCAAGTAATATATCGCTAAAAAAGTACTACTTACTACTGATATAAATGAAACGATCAACTTGTAGCAGGCTGCCGCTTCTGGGAAAAAACGAGTCAGTATATACCAGAGAAAATATCCTGCATAAATCCCTATAATAGCACTGGATGCTTTTACGACAAAAGAATTTTTGCTTCTCAACAAAATTTTATATATCATGTTCACACCAAACTTATTATATAAAGCTAATATAGAGAGCTATCATTACCATCAAAAGTACGGCAAAAATAATACTGTTTATCTTTGACAATCGGTTTTGCTTTATAAAAGAAATGTTAATGATCAAGGCAATGATCGGAAAGAGCCAAACTCCTAACGCAGAAGGAATCGGATATTCGATTGCTCCATTATGAAGTATCGGTATTTGTTCCGGCAAAAAGAAAAGCATAATACCCGAAACCAAGAACATGAAAAGAATAATTCCAAAATTTACGCATGCCAGTTTTGCATTATTTTGGGTAAAATTTTCACCAAGGATATTTTTCATAAATTTACGGATCATAATAGAATTCTCCTTGTCATACTCGGTTTGTTGTAATTGTTTTTAATTTCCGAATCATATTTTGAAAACGTGAATTATTTTGAAGCGGAAGAAAAATCTTACTGTTTTCTATTGATTTTAAGATGTTTTCCCGAATTGTATCAGAATCTCGTGGAAGAACATCACCAAGCGCAAGTGTATTCTCTAACCAATGATCCACTAAATCAAAAAACTTATCGCCATGTAAATGTAACGGATATATATTGCTGGTTGCTAAAAATGTATATTGCTCCAGTGTATCAAGTGCTTTTTCTGTATCCCCCAGCTTCATATATCCCTGTGAAGCTGTAAGATAAAAACTTAAAAGGATGCTCGGATGTAATTTTTCAAGTTGGAACGTGTCTGCTATATGGATCGCTTTCTGATATGTTTCATGGAAACGTTCTTTATCATCGAGACAAAGTCCCAGATAAATTGAAAACAAATTCATCATCACGATCATGTGATAATAAACCGCTATTTGCAGAATACTCTTTGCTTCTTTAGATTTTCCAAGCTGCTGATATGCAGAAGCCAGTAATGGTTCTGGCGCCGTCATGGAAAAATCCGGCTGCCCCAATAAATCCAGCACATCGTTTGGACGATTAAGTGATAACATACATAAGGCTTCCATATTCAATGCCTGCTTTGCCAGATCAATATCATCAGTTCCCGCTTTGACACGTTCAAACAGTTCCTTGGCGTCCTCATATATTATTTTGACCTTTTCCTTTTCCCCGGCCATCATTCCATAATTGACATACAAACTGCCAATCTGATATAAAAGCGGAAAACAGGAAAAATATTTTTTAGTAATCTGACGGCAATGTTCAAGTACCTGTTCTATCGGTTGTGAAATAAATTCCTTAGACAGCTGGCTATAAATCTTCCGTATTTCCTCCCGTGTCATTTGAGGTTCATATCCCATCAATTTATCAATACTGATATTAAAATAGTCAGCAAGCTTAGGAAGCAACGTTATATCCGGATAGGTGGTACCCGTTTCCCACTTTGATACAGCAGCTTTTGAAACACCCATATAAGCAGCTAAATCATCTTGTGTAATTCCCAGGCGGCGGCGGTTTTTGATTAAAACATGACCAAGATTTATTTCTTTCATCTGTTTTACCTCCCATCAACATTATAAAAAATCGTAAATCAGAAAACAATGGAGTAGAATTTAATTTGGGCTTGAAAGTTAACCAAGAGGAAACTTTTGCGTACGCAGCATTTTTGCAGATATTTTTAGTTTCTGCTTCTTTACCGTATATACGCATTGTGTTAGGATTTATATGTTGATCTGGCTATGAAAAGAGGGAATGAGGATGCAGGAGAGCAGGTTATTTCGGATTGTATACTATCTATTGGAGCGGGGACAGGCTACTGCCCCGGAACTGGCGGAGCGATTTGAGGTGTCGGTCAGGACAATCTACCGTGATATTGATGCTTTGAGCGGGGCGGGCATTCCCGTTTATGCGGAGGCGGGCAGAAACGGCGGCATTCGCTTGATGAATGACTTTGTTCTGGATCAGGCCGTACTGTCAGAAGAGGAAAAGCAGGAGATTCTTGCGGCACTGCAGAGCACCAATGTCACCCGGAATATCGGAGAAAGCCGGATCTTGCAGAAGCTTTCCGCTGTCTTTCACCTTTCCTCGGAGAACTGGCTTGAGGTGGATTTTTCCAGATGGGGTGATCATGAGCTGGACAATGAAAAGTTTGAGTTTTTGAAAATGGCGGTCATCCATTGCAGACATGTCAGAATCCGTTATGCGGGTGCTGACGGGACCGTGGGAGAAAGAACCGTGCAACCCTATAAACTTCTTTATAAATCAAAGGCATGGTATCTGCTGGCATTTTGTACGGAAAAGCAGGGCATGCGGACGTTCAAGCTGAATCGTATTTTAGATTATACGCTTCTAGAAGAGGGCTTTGCGCGCTGCAGTTTTCCGGCAGAGCCAGATGAACCGGAAGAAACTTACCCTTTGATCTCGCTTCGTTTTCCGAAAGAAATGGCATATCGGGTTTACGACGAGTTTGATAAAACACAGATCAGGAGAGAGGAGAACGGGGACATGCTTGTGTCCGCCAGAATGCCGGAAGGCACGTGGCTGACCGGGTTCCTTTTGTCTTTCGGGACGCAGGTGGAGATTCTTTCTCCGGTGCATCTGCGGAATGAGATTGCCCGGCAGGCAGAAATGATCGTTGAAAAATATAAAACCTGACATAGGGTGTCAATATTAATATCTTATCACGAGAAAAACAAATCCTGACATAGTAACAGGTCAGCGTACAGAAAGGAAGGATAACATGGCGAGGCCAACGACAAAAGCGGATCTATTAACCGCAGCAGAGGAAAACTATGAAAAATTGAATGAGATGATTGCCGGAATGACGGAAGAGGAGTTAAATACACCCTTTGATTTTTCCGGCAGTGCGAAGAAGGAGGCTCACTGGAAAAGGGATAAAAACCTACGTGATGTGCTGGTTCATCTCTACGAGTGGCATCAGCTTTTGCTGACATGGGTACATGCCAATCAGAGGGGTGATCATTGGCCCTTTCTTCCGAAGCCTTATAACTGGAAAACTTACGGTGATATGAACATGACGTTTTGGAAAAAGCATCAGGATACAACCCTGGACGAGGCTAAGAGTATGCTTCAAAAATCCCATGCCGAGGTAATGGAACTTTTGGAGACTTTTTCCAATGAGGAGTTGTTTAGCAGGGATGTCTTTCCGTGGGTAGGTGGAAGCGTCCTTGGTTCTTACTTTGTCAGCAACACATCGAGTCACTATGAATGGGCGATGAAGAAACTGAAGGCGCACAGGAGAAATTGTGCTGGGAAGTGAGGCGTAGACTAAGACAGACCGTGCTTTGTGGATGCCGGCAGACAGTTGAAATTATGCGATCAGGGGCAGGCAAGACAGTCTGCCCCTGCATGTTCAATTTACAACAAAATGTCGATTTGACTTATTCCGGCAAATATTTGAGCGGTTTTTTCATTTCTTCCGCAAGATACCGAACTGCGCCTCCATATACACCAAGCTCATCAGCCGTCACTATCATTTCTTCATATGCTTCATGTAAAAGTTTATCTATTTCACTGCCATCTGTTTCATCAGTTGCATTGTGTGCCATCCTTACAGCACTTTCCATTTTACCGCAGACAGCGTTCAGCGTAGATTTCTGTCTTTCATCCAGGTGTGCATTACCCAGCTTCTGGATTTCGCCTTTCAGGTAAAACAGTAAAATGCCCTCCTGAGCTGCCAGATCACGGTAGATCTTCTCTACCGTCCGTTTGATTTCGGAATCTTTTTTCACACCCACAATAGTCTCGGTTGTGTCCACTGACAGGTTCCGGAAAAATTCTGTCACATCGTCAAGCTTTTCTTTGAAATTCGAAATACCTGCAAAGAGTTGTCTGTGCTGCGGTGCGCGCAGGACATCCATATCGGCGGCACTCAGAATCGTCTCCATACGGAATACGGTGTCTTCCAGAAAGTAAACCGTCACCTCCTCCAACGCCAGAGAATGCAATGCCTCCGCAATCTCACGGACGCCATCCGCAATATAACCATAGGGCATGCTCGGATCCGACAGGCTTTCGGCGGCTGCCATGCCGGTTTCCGCCGCATCCTGAATCTTCTGCGTCGCATTTTTCTTCATATCCTGAAAAATCAGCGCTGACAGTTCATTTAGGAAATCCACGATTTTGCCCGATCTGATCCGGGCATTTTGTGCCAGACGGTCATATTCTTCACACAGCGGCTGGAATGCGGCACGGTCCTCCGGCATGGCTCTGGCAATCATTAGTCCCATCTGAAATGCCGTGACGCTGGCTTCAAAAGCGATATCCTCCAAAGCTTTTACAATCAGAATGCGGGCTGATATCTCATCTATGCCCTGCGTTACGGAAGTGACACGCTCCAAAATGTTGGTCAGTTCCCTAGCCATCTTTTCCGCCCTTTCAGCGGCAAATTCCCAAACCTGTGCATAAATTGCCGTGACATTTCCGGCAACGCCTTTCTGCTTCCTCGTATCTGCTGCCGTCTCCTTTGCTTGTACGATCAGGCTGTTCAGTTCACGTATTATCTCATCTGTGTTTTTGGAATTTATCATTTCACTTTCCTCCTTTATAGGACCCGGGAAGCCTATAGCAGAATGATATTTCCTGTATTCCGTCGGCGTCACACCCAGATACGCTTTGAAGCAGCGGGTAAACCCTTCATGGGAATCGTAGCCGTATTTCAAGGCAATGGCAAGGACAGAATCTTCTGCTTCAGCAAGCTCTTTTGCAGCTAGGAAAAGCCTGCGTCTGGTCACATATCCCATTACGGTTTCTCCAACGGTCTCACGGAAGATACGTTGGTAATGATATTTGGAAAAATGAATGCTTTCCGCAAGCATTTCCACAGTGAGCTTTTCCAGAATCCTTTCCTCTATCATGGCGAGGGAACGAAATATTGGAGTTTTATCCTTCATTTTCAACCTCCCGGTTCCTGCTAATAGAATATATATCAGCTGACAATTACAGTATACAGGAAGAAAGGAAGTTTTTCTTGACGAAAAGTGCGGCTTTTTTAATACTTTTTCTTATAATAATGCTCAGCACTTTGGATCAGCCTATAAAATACCATAGCGATCGCACACAGGATTATGATGGAGGTGATCACCATGCTTAACTGGAACACCTGTGATCCGTAGATGATCAGATATCCGAGTCCGCGCCTTGCAGCCAGAAATTCCCCGATGATGACGCCTACTAAGGAAAGGCCGATATTTACCTTCATGTTGCTTAAGATCAGGGGAATCGAGCTTGGCAGAATTACCTTGGTGAGAGCGTCCCTGCGATTGCCTCCCAGCGTGTAGATCAGTTTACACATCTCAGGATCCACCTGACAGAAGCCGGTGTATAGACTGATGATAGAGCCGAAGAGTGCAACGGAGATGCCCGCCACGATGATGGTATTCGTACCGGTTCCCAGCCACACGATGAGAAGGGGGGCAAGAGCGGATTTCGGGAGAGCATTTAGGACGACCAGATATGGTTCCAGAATTTCCGAGAGGCTCTTTCGATACCAGAGAAGCGTGGCGGTAAGAAGGCTCAATGCTGTGACAAGGAGAAAGCTTACTACGGTTTCAAGGAGTGTTATGCCAGTGTGGGTGAAAAAAGAGTGATCTAAAAGCATATCCCGAAGGTAGCGAAGGATTCCTGTGGGACTGCTGAAAAAGAAACTGTCGATCCAGGAAAGGCGGGAAGCAGTCTCCCAGAGGCCGAGGAAGAGAAGCAGCAGGAATGCCCGGCAAAAGGCAACCTGATGATGGTGTCTGTGATGAGCGCGCAGAAAGGCTTTCTGACGCGGGGAGACGGATGAAGCCGTCTCAGGGATTTGTTTTGCCATCGTTTAGTACCTCCCATAACTGATTAAAATAGTCCTGATAGGCGGTGGTGCTGCGGATCTTCAGAGGATCCTCTCTGGTGAGCTCATAGCTGATCGGCATTTCACATCTGACGCTGGCAGGCCGCCCGGAGAGAACTACCACGCGATCGGCTAAAGTGACGGCTTCGGACAGATCGTGCGTGATGAGAAGAGCGGTCTTTTCCGTCTTTCGGATGATGGAAGCGATATCAGCAGATACAGCCAGTCTGGTTTGAAAGTCGAGGGCGCTGAAGGGCTCATCCAGAAGGAGGAGATCAGGATGGACTGCCATGGTTCGGATCAGAGCGGCCCGCTGCCGCATACCGCCTGATAGCTCAGAGGGCTTTTTGTCTTTGAAGGCGTAGAGGCCATAGTCATTCAGAAGCTTTTCTACATAATCAGTATTTTCTTTTGAGAGCGTGTGACTCAATTCCAAACCCAGGATCATATTTTGATACACTGTGCGCCATTCAAAGAGATGGTCTCTTTGCAGCATATAGCCGATCTTTATGGCTGTGTCTGCGCAGTAGTCTTTGGAGGATAAACCCCGGTAGAGAATTTCACCCGATTCCGGTGCAAGAAGACCAGCAATGATGGAGAGCAGGGTGGATTTGCCGCAGCCGCTGGGGCCCACGACCGCCACGAAGCTGCCCTCCGAAATCTGTAGGTCAATGTGAGAGAGAGCAGGTGTTTCCCCTTTTAGATTATGGTAGGAAAAGGAGATATCCCGCAGGGAAAGTATTGGCTGCATAAAAAGAGGCTCCTTATGGTTATAGAATATTTTATGACCCGGAAGAAAAAATGTGTTTTGCTCATGCTTTATGATTGAAATGAAAATTGTTTTGTGATATCATCAAATTTAGATTTAATTATAAGAGAATTATTGTGGAGGATTATCGCATGGCACAGTTATGGGGCGGCCGTTTTACCAAGGAGACGGATCAGCTTGTGTACCGTTTTAATGCGTCGATCGCTTTTGACCAGAAGTTCTTCAAACAGGATATTGAGGGCAGTATCGTACATACTGTTATGCTTGCAAAGCAGGGGATTCTGACGAAGGAGGAGAAGGATGCGATCTTAAAAGGACTCACCGGAATCCGACAGGATGTGGAGGACGGAAAGCTCACGATCACAGAGGAATACGAGGACATTCACAGTTTTGTGGAAGCCAATCTGATCGAGCGGATCGGGGATGCGGGAAAGAAGCTTCACACCGGCAGAAGCCGGAACGATCAGGTGGCGCTCGATATGCGGTTGTATACCAGGCTTGAGGTGCTCTATGTGGATGCGCTCTTAAAAGAGCTTCTGCAGACCCTTCTTGCGATCATGGAGGAGCATGTGGAGACCTATATGCCGGGTTTTACACATCTGCAGAAAGCGCAGCCGGTGACACTTGCGCATCACATCGGCGCATACTTTGAGATGTTTAAAAGAGACAGATCAAGACTCAAGGATATTTTTTACCGCATGAATTACTGCCCGCTTGGAGCAGGGGCGCTGGCAGGGACGACTTATCCCTTGGACAGAGCCTATACGGCGTCCCTTCTTGGATTTGAAGGACCTACCTTAAATAGCATGGATTCTGTGGCCGACAGGGATTATGTGATCGAATTTTTATCGGCGCTCTCCACGATCATGATGCATCTGAGCCGTTTCTGTGAGGAGATCATCATCTGGAATTCTAATGAATACCGGTTTGTGGAGATCGACGATGCCTATTCCACGGGGAGCAGCATTATGCCCCAGAAGAAAAATCCGGATATCGCGGAGCTTGTGCGGGGAAAGACGGGGCGTGTCTACGGGGCGCTTATCTCTATATTGACTACCATGAAAGGAATTCCTCTTGCTTATAATAAGGACATGCAGGAGGACAAGGAGCTGACCTTTGATGCCATCGATACCGTGAAGGGGTGTCTGGCATTGTTTGAAGGCATGATTCGAACGATGAAGTTCCGCAGGGACGTGATGGAAAAGAGTGCAGTCATGGGCTTTACCAACGCCACGGATGCAGCGGACTATCTGGTTGGAAAGGGAGTGCCGTTCCGGGACGCTCACGGTATCATCGGCAGACTGGTACTTTCTTGTATCGAAAAAGACTGCAGCATAGATGAACTTACCATAGAGGAACTGAAGAAGATCAGTCCTGCGTTTGAGGAGGACGTCTATCAGGCCATCAGTTTAAAGACATGCGTGGAAAAGCGGTTGACCATCGGTGCACCCGGGGCGGAAGCGATGCGTGAAGTCATACGGATACACAAAGAATATCTCACGAAGGACTGGCAGGATGAGGACAGCATGTTTGGCGGGCAGCTTGGTGAAATAGAGATAAAGGAAACATGACAAGAGTGGTTGTATAAATTCTCAGAAGAGAGATTTAAGGAATACTTTGACAATGAGGAGGACATGAAAAAATGAGTGAGAAATTAAAAGTAGGAATCTTAGGCGGAACGGGCATGGTAGGGCAGCGCTTTATCGCCCTTTTAGAGAATCATCCATGGTTTGAAGTGACGACGATCGCGGCGAGTCCGAGATCAGCGGGAAAGACTTATGAGGAGGCAGTGGGTGACCGCTGGAAAATGGATACGCCCATGCCGGAAGCTGTAAAGAATATAGTGGTGAAGAACGTCAATGAGGTGGATCACGTAGCGGCAGAAGTTGACTTTGTCTTCTCTGCGGTGGATATGACAAAGGATGAGATCAAAAAGATAGAAGAAGAATACGCGAAGACGGAGACGCCTGTAGTCTCCAACAACAGTGCGCACCGTTGGACTCCGGATGTGCCCATGGTGATTCCGGAGGTCAATCCTGAACATTTCGAGGTGATCGAGGATCAGAAAAAGCGTCTCGGCACAAAACGAGGCTTCATTGCCGTGAAACCCAACTGCTCCATTCAGAGCTATGCGCCGGTACTCACGGCATGGAAGGAGTTTGAACCCTACGAGGTGGTGGTCACGACATATCAGGCAATCTCGGGCGCGGGCAAAACCTTCAAGGATTGGCCGGAGATGGTGGAGAATGTGATCCCTTACATCGGCGGTGAGGAGGAGAAGAGCGAAAAGGAGCCTCTGCGCATCTGGGGTAAGGTGGAGAACGGACAGATCGTGCCGGCAGCGAGCCCTGTTATCACCTGTCAATGCATCCGTATTCCGGTCTTAAACGGGCACACGGCGGCAGTGTTTGTCAAATTTAGAAAGAAGCCCACCAAGGAGCAGCTGGTAGAAAAGTTGATAAACTTCAAAGGACTTCCGCAGGAACTTGATCTTCCCAGTGCGCCGAAGCAGTTCATTCAGGTGATGGAGGAGGATAACAGACCTCAGGTGAAGCTGGATGTGGACTATGAGAACGGTATGGGGATCAGTATCGGTCGAATTCGCGAGGACAGCGTATACGACTGGAAGTTTGTGGGGCTTTCTCACAATACCGTGCGCGGGGCAGCAGGGGGAGCTGTGCTGTGCGCTGAAACACTGAAAGCAAAGGGATATATTAACAAAAAGTAAGGGTATGACTGGCGTTACGTAAGAAAAATGGGGAGGAATGCCCGGGAAACCGGGCATAAAACAGACAACGTGGGAGAAGTAAAAAACGACAGAAGGGGCGAGGAAGCTGTGGAGACGCTTGCGGCGGAAAATCAAGAGCTGCGCAGAGAGCAGAAAATGCTGCGTTTGATCTGTGACACCTCAAACAGCGCATTTATCTACTACAATTATCAGGAAGACAGGATCGAAACGATTGCCAACTGGGATCATTTTTTTGATTTTACAGTTACGCGGATTGATGATCTTGAGAAACTCTATGAGCGGGTGGAGGAGCAATATGTAATACCCCTCAAAGAGGGACTCTGTATTGAAAAGCAGAATCGGGAAAGACAGTCTTTTGAAATAAAACTGAATAACAGCGACCTGCGTATTGAGGTGGAGATCAACATCGTCTACGACGAACAGGGAAACCCCACAGACAAGATCGTACGTTTCAAGGATATTACGAGAATGATGGCGCAGAGGGATGAACTTACCTACATGGCCTACTATGATGTCCTGACAGGACTTTATAACCGAAACTACTTCGTAAAGCTTTTGGGTGAGTTCCTGAGGCGTGCTGAGACGGAAAACTGTAAAGTGGCTGTGATGTTTCTTGATATCGATGATTTCCGCAGGGTGAACGATGGAATCGGCATCATGGCGGGAGATGATCTGGTTCAGCTTTTTGGACAATATCTGTGCAGTCTGATGAACAGTCACGTGATCATCTCTCATTTCAGCACGGATCTCTACTGTATCGGCATCTACGATCCTTGTGGAGCAAGGAGCGTGGAGACCATTTATCAGGTGATCAGAGAACGCTTAAAAAAGCCTTTCAAGATGACAGACGGACAGGAAGTCAGCATGACGGTAAGTGTGGGTGTTTCTGAGTATCCCGAGGCTGCCACGGGAACGCTGGAGCTGATCAACTGTGCGGAAATCGTTATGTTTAAAGCGAAAAGCCAGGGAAAGGATGCAATTCAATATTTTGACAGTGCGATTCTGGAAGATTTTCTGCAGACGGTGACCATTCAGACTAAGCTGCGGGAAGTCGTGTTTGAGCAGAATTTTACCATGTATTTTCAACCGCAGTATTATGCGTCGAACGGGCGGCTGCGCGGCGTGGAAGCCCTGATCCGCTGGAAGGATGAACAAGGCGATATGATAAGCCCTGCGGTCTTTATTCCCATTGCGGAGAAAAACGGCGCCATTGTTCCGATCGGAAACTGGGTGATCGAGAAGAGCGTACAAATCTACGCAAAATGGCGGGACAAATATGCTTACCCGCTGATCCTGTCCTTAAACATATCGGCAGTACAGTGTAAGCAGAACGATTTTATCGAAAATATTCTTCTTATATTAGAACGGTATCATATTCAGCCGGAGAAAGTAGAACTGGAAATAACGGAGACGATTCTGGTGGATGATTTTAAAGAGACAAAGAAACGTCTGGACGACTTGAGAAAGACGGGGATTCGAATTTCTCTGGATGATTTCGGCACGGGTTTTTCTTCGTTGTCTTATTTAAAAGGGCTGCCCATAGACACCTTAAAAATCGACAAAACTTTTGTGGATACGCTGCTCACGGACGTTAATACAAAGATCATCACGGAATCCATTATCTATATGGTGAAGCGCCTTGGCTATGAAACGGTTGCGGAAGGTGTTGAGACAGAGGAACAGTATGCCTATCTGCGGGAACTTTCCTGCGATATAATCCAAGGCTATTATACGGGTAAGCCCATGCCGGCAGAAGGCATAGAGAACCTCTTGAAAGAGCTGACAGAGAAGGTATGATGAGGTAAGCGAAAATATGTTACTTGGCAGAACAACAGAACTTGGGTATCTGAATAATTATTATGACAGGGACGGCAGCCAGATTCTGATCGTTTACGGTCAGAAGCATATCGGGAAGACCGCGCTTGTCAGGGAATTTATGAAGGATCGTCCCGGCTATTACTATCTGGCGAAAGCATGTTCTGAGAGAGAGCAGGCCTACCAATGGGGCAGGCAGCTTGCACATGACGGTTATATCATGGATAAGTTTCCGACCTTTCAGGACATTTTTGAGAAGATATCCCGCCGCGCCACGGGCAAAAAGGTCTTGGTGATCGACGAGTTTCAGAATATCGTCAGGACCAGTGATGCCTTTATGAAGGATCTGGTGGCCTTCGTGCACAGTCAGTGGAATCGGGATAATGTGATGGTGATTTTAATCAGTTCCTCCATTGGCTGGATCGAGAACAGTATGATCACCAGGATCGGTGAGGCGGCCTATGAACTCTCAGGACTTCTCAAGATCAAGGAGATGCCGTTTGCGGATATTGTGGAGCGGTTTCCAAATTTCCGCATTGAGGAGTGTGTGGAAGCATACGCTATCTTAGGCGGGATTCCCGGTCTGTGGAATCAGTTTGACGACAGGCTCACGATCCAGCAGAATATCTGCAGAAATATTTTAGACAGTAACAGCTTTCTCTTCGAGGAGGGGGAGCGCATCCTGACAGAACAGCTCAGGGAACCGGGAGTCTATAACACCATCATGGCATCCATTGCAGCGGGTGCTCACAAGCTCAATGACCTCTATCTTCACACGGAATTTTCACGGGCGAAGATCAGTGTGTATCTGAAGAATCTGATTGAGCTTGAGTTGGTGGAGAAGGTTTTCTCCTATGACACGGCAGGCAAGGAGAATGTACAGAAGGGAATCTATCGGATCAGTCATCCCTTTGTGGATTTTTATTACACCTATATCTACCCGCATCTGAGCGATCTGCAGATGCTTTCGGTGGGAGAGTTTTATAATCACTACATCATGCGGGATTTCAGGCGCTATGTATCCGGTTATTTTAAGCTTGTGTGCAGACAGCATTTGACGAGGCTGGGGGAGCGGAACAGGCTGCCCATCGCCTGCGGCACCATTGGAGAATGGATCGGCAAGGCGGGCTCCCTGGATATCATCGCACAGGATCAGGAAGGACGCACGCTGATCGGGCTGTGCAACTGGGAGAAGCCCATGACTTATGAAGACTATGAAAACCTTCTTCTCTATGCAAAAAAGGCGAAGATCAGCGCGGATTATATCTATATGTATACCGCCTTTCGGTTTGACGAGAAGCTGAATCTGGAGGCGAAAGTAAAATCGAACCTGAAACTGGTGCAGATTTCGGATCTGTAAAACATGGCGAAATGTAGAAGATTATGGGAAAGAGTCTGTTTATTGCGGAGAAGCCCAGTGTGGCGAAAGAATTCGCGAAAGCACTAAAATATAATATGAAAAACCACGACGGTTATCTGGAGTCTGAGGAGGCTGTCGTGACCTGGTGTGTGGGGCATCTGGTGACAATGAGTTATCCGGAGGCCTATGACGAGAAATACAAAAGGTGGTCACTGGAGACGATTCCTTTCATTCCGGAGAAGTTTAAATATGAAGTGATCGACAGTGTGAAGAAGCAGTTTGGCATTGTGAGCGGGCTGCTCAACAGGGCAGATGTGGAGATCATCTACGTCTGCACCGACTCCGGGCGGGAAGGAGAGTACATCTACCGTCTGGTGGAGCAGCAGGCGGGCGTTAAGGGTAAGGACAGGAGAAGGGTTTGGATTGACTCTCAGACCGAGGAGGAGATTTTACGCGGCATCCGCGAGGCAAAAGATCTGTCGGCTTATGACAATCTCTCAAACGCAGCCTACCTTCGTGCAAAAGAGGATTATCTCATGGGAATTAATTTTTCCCGTGCACTCACCCTGAAATACAGCTATTCGATTAAAAATTATCTGAATACAGACAGAGCTGTGGTCTCTGTGGGCCGTGTGATGACCTGTGTGCTTGGCATGGTGGTCAATCGTGAGCGGGAGATCAGAGAGTTTGAAAAGATTCCGTTTTATCGTGTGCTGATGAAGACACGGATTGCAGGCTCTGACGTGAGTCTGGAGTGGAAAGCGGTGGAGACATCCGCCTACTATCAGTCGCCAAAGCTGTATAAGGATAACGGTTTTTTGCAGGAGGCGGACGCAGATGCCTTTATTGCCGGGATGGAAGAGGAACCGACCGAACCGGCGCAGATCGAGAAACTGGAAAAAAAGAAGGAGACTAAAAATCCTCCTCTATTATATAATCTGGCGGAATTGCAAAATGATTGTTCCAGGCTGTTTAAGATCAGCCCGGATGAGACACTGCGGATCGCGCAGGAACTATATGAAAAAAAATTGACCACCTATCCCAGAACGGATGCGAGAGTCCTCTCCACAGCGGTTGCGAAAGAAATCTGGAAAAATATCAAAGGCCTGCAAAACTATCCGCAGACGGCATCCTTTGCAGCGCAGATCTTGGAGAAGGAAAGTTTTCGGGGCATTGCAAAGACACGCTATGTGAACGACAAGCAGATCACGGATCACTATGCGATCATCCCGACAGGACAGGGGTTTTCGGCTCTGAACAGCCTGCATCCCACCGCGGCGAAGGTTTATGAGATCATAGTCAGGCGGTTTTTGAGCATTTTTTACCCGGCGGCGGTCTATCAGAGAATAGCCCTGACCGTCAAAATGAAGGGAGAAATCTTTACTTCAGCCTTTAAAGTGCTGATAAATTCGGGGTATCTGGATGTGGCGCAAAATTCTTTTGCAAGAAAGCGCGCAGAGGAGTATACTGGAGAAGAGAGAGCGGATGAGGAGCGGCAGGAGGCATCCTGCGACGCGGGCTTCATGGAGGCGCTGGGATCCCTGAAAAAGGGAGATACGCTGGAAACCGGAGGTTTTGAAAAGAAGGAAGGGGAGACTTCCCCGCCCAAGCGTTACAATTCCGGCACCATGATTCTTACCATGGAGAATGCCGGACAGTTCATAGAGGACGAGGAACTGCGGGCACAGATCAAGGGAAGCGGGATCGGTACCTCCGCGACCAGAGCGGAGATATTAAAAAAGCTGGTACATATCAAATATCTGGAATTAAACAAAAAGACCCAGATCATCACCCCCACGCTATTAGGTGAGATGATCTATGAAGTGGTGGCGGGTTCCGTCAGGCCACTCCTCGATCCAAGACTGACGGCAAGCTGGGAGAAGGGCTTGACGCTGGTGGCCTCGGGAGAGATCACGGAGGCTGAGTATATGGGTAAGCTTGATGATTTTGTTACCAGAAGAACAAATGCCGTCAAACAGATGACGAATCAGGGGGCGTTATTTCACAGGTTCCAGTATGCGTCCCAGTTCTATCAGGATAAGGGCAGCAAAAAAGGGAAGGGATAAGGCATATGATCGGATTACAGGATGCGGAGATCGCGGCTCTTTACACATTGGATGAGACGATCGCGAAAGAATTGTTTGCAGGGCTTACCTACCCGTGGGAGGCTCTTCCTAAGATAAAGGATTTTATTCTTGCGCTGGGTGAGACGCTTCCTGCGGAGAAATTTGAGAAAAGAGCGGACGGCGTGTGGATCGCAAAGAGTGCAAAGGTTTTTCCGAGCGCTTATATCGGCGGCCCAGCCATCATTGACGAGGAAGCCGAGATCAGGCATTGTGCCTTTATCAGAGGCAGCGCCATTGTCGGAAAGGGCGCGGTTGTAGGCAATTCTACCGAACTGAAAAATGTGGTTCTGTTCAATAAGGTACAGGTTCCTCATTATAATTATGTGGGAGACAGTATTCTGGGTTATAAGGCGCATATGGGGGCCGGTTCCATCACTTCAAATGTAAAGAGCGATAAAACGCTTGTCGTGGTGAAGGCGGGTGACGAGAGCTGTGAGACCGGACTGAAAAAATTCGGCGCTATGTTGGGTGACCAGGTGGAGGTCGGCTGTAATTCCGTTCTGAATCCCGGTACGGTGATCGGTAAAAACTCAAATATTTATCCAACGTCCATGGTAAGGGGTGTCGTCGCCGCTGACAGTATTTATAAACACCAGGGTGAGATTGCCGGAAAACGGTGAGATGTTAGAAATCAAATTATGATAAACCGACAGAGAAGAGTGTTGAGGATGAGCGTATGGCAACAGATTTAAGTATTGAAAACTTTGGCTCTATGATCGACAATGTGATAGCGGGAATCTGCTTCTTTGAGTATGAGGATGGGAAGTTAACTCCTATCTATATCAACGAGGGATTTTTCCGTATGCTCGGCTATTCCAGAATTCAGGGCATGAAGTATCTGGAGAGGTTAGACCTCAGCATTATTCCGGAGGATCTCCCCAATTTTTATCAGGCAATTGATGATGTTTTAAAAGATGACGGTGTGGTGGATGTGGAATTTCGGACCGTGACGGGCAGCGGCGGTCTGCGCTGGATCCATGTCAGAGGTAATCTCTACGCAAGAGAGGGAAAGAAATACACTATCGTCTCGATCGTTGAGGACGTGACTGAGAGAAAAATTGTGGAGGAAGAGCTGCAAAGACAGGCGGAGCGGCTTCATATTCTCTCAGAGGCTGAGGGCGAAAAAATCATCGACTATAACGTGAAGACAGATGTTATGACCATAAGGGCATCCGATGACTATGGTATGGCCAAGGACGAGATTATAAACAAGTATCTGGCAAAGTTCAGCGAAAAGACTATTTTTGAGGAAGACGTGGCTTATTACAGAGCGGTCTTAGACGGTCTTATGCGTTCGCCCAAACACGATACGATAGAGTTCCGGATCAAGCGGTTTGATGAGGATTATACGTGGTATCAGCTCAATCTGACTTCCCTTTTGGGAGCGGAAGGTTATGTGACCCGTATTGTCGGCCGTATGATCAACATTAACGAGAGAAAAATGCGCGAGATGGATCTGCTTTTGCGGGCGGAAAAGGACGCGCTGACAGGTCTCTATAATCAGGGAGCAACGGAGCAGCTGATTCGCAGCGCCATAGAGGGCAGCGGCGAAAATGATCTGAGTGCGCTGATGATCATTGATCTGGATAATTTCAAGGAGGCTAACGACCTTTTGGGGCATGCCAACGGCGATCAGCTGCTGGAGCAGACAGCCGGGATCCTGAACGATATGTTTAAGGGCGGCGATGTAATCGGCCGTATCGGCGGCGACGAATTTCTGGTTTATATGAGAAATCTCACAACCATTTCCGATGCGGACGAGATGGCCGGCGACATTGTGAAGAAGGTCAAATTTGAACTGGATTTTGAGGGACAGCCCATCCACGTGACCTGTAGTGTGGGCGTTGCAGTCTATCCGTATCACGGTGAGACTTATGAGACACTGTTTGAGAAGGCGGACAGAGCCGTGTATACGGTAAAGGCAAATGGAAAAGAGGGCTACCGCGTTTACCATGCGGCGACTACCACAGTCTATCACGCAAACAGAAAAGTCGGCTACGATATGTCCAAAACTTTGGACAGCGAGAGGAATATAGAAGATCAGGTAATGCAGATTCTGTTTGAGGACAGGGTGCTTGAGTCTGCTCTTCGGTCTTCCATCGAGCTTATGACAGCGAGGTATCAGTTCCACAGGGGGTATATCTGCGGAAACGATTCTCTGCCCATTTCCCGCACGATTCAATTCAGTGTGAAGGGGTATGCCGTTGGTAAGGAATCGGACGAACACTATGAGTTAAAACGGGCAGTAAATGAGATCCTTTACGCTTTCTTCCCCAGTGTGACCATGATTCATGATTATGATCTGGTGGCGGAAGAGATGCGCGACTTCTTCCGGGCGGAAGGGATCAAGAGTATGCTCTATTATCCATTGACATCCAAGGGAGAGTTTCAGGGAGCCATTGTTTTTGAAAACCATGAGGATGTGCAGATGGAGTTGAAAACGAGTGAGATGGAAGAGATTCGCTCGCTGTTCCGCATCATGGAGGCAAATATCCTCCAGATCGGTCTTATGGACAGATTACAGAACTTCGTGACGCAGGTGGCTGTCTTTGACAATCTGGACAGTTACGTCTATGTGGTGAGTCCCGATACTTATGAAATCAGTTTCATCAATAAAAAGGTAGTGATGAACTCGCCGGATGTCAAGATCGGAGACATCTGCTATAAGGCGTTGCAGAACAGAGACACGCCCTGCGAAAACTGCATTCTCAAGAATCTTGACAAGACGGATGCCCACTGCCGCTGCACGGAGGAGCTGTTTAATTACTCACTAAGAAGCTGGACCAGAAGCAGTGCAAGCTGGCTGGAATGCAGGGAGGAAGGCGGCCTTGCCCTCATAAACAGCTTTGATATTTCCGAGTATTTTATGGGATAGCGGGAACGGATAAATTTGCGAAAAATATAGTCAAACATCTGGATTTTTTTACCGTGATGTGAGACAATGAGACTGGCGGTTATGACAGGCAAAAGACCTGTTATCAAATAATTATTACATAATCGAAAGGAGTTATCACATGATCTATTCAAAAGAAGTTGAAGAAATGTGTACAGTGGCACAGGGTGTTCACCATGGCTGTGCGCCGATTCCCGAGGAAGCAAAGTGGGTGCAGGCAAAGGAAGTAAAAGATATTTCCGGTCTGACGCACGGTGTTGGCTGGTGTGCGCCTCAGCAGGGTGCATGTAAGCTGACCCTGAATGTGAAAGAGGGCATCATTCAGGAGGCTCTCGTAGAGACTATCGGATGCTCCGGCATGACGCACTCCGCAGCGATGGCTTCCGAGATTCTTCCGGGACTCACGGTTATGGAAGCGCTTAACACAGATCTGGTGTGCGATGCGATCAACACGGCTATGAGAGAGCTGTTCTTACAGATCGTGTATGGCCGTACACAGTCTGCATTCTCCGAGGATGGTCTTCCGGTAGGCGCAGGTCTTGAGGATCTGGGCAAGGGCTTAAGAAGCCAGGTTGGTACGATGTACGGTACGCTCAAGAAAGGCCCCCGTTATCTCGAGATGGCTGAGGGTTATGTGACAGGGATCGCTTTGGATGCGAATGATGAGATCATCGGCTATAAGTTTGTAAGTCTCGGCAAGATGACCGACTTCATCAAGAAGGGCGACGACCCGAATACAGCGTATGAGAAGGCTTGCGGTCAGTACGGACGCGTGGATGACGCTGTGAAGATCATTGATCCCAGATGCGAATAACCGTAGTAAATTCCTGCGGAATTAACTACATAAATTTCTTCGAAATTAACCTCACGAGCACTGCTTCGCAGGCTCGGAACTTTGAGAGACTCTTTTAATACAAATAGGAGGATGAAAACAAGATGGCTTTATTTGAATCATATGAAAGAAGAATTGACAAGATCAATTCCGTGTTGGCAAGCTATGGCATTTCTTCCATTGAGGAAGCTGAGAAAATTACAAAGGATGCCGGTCTGGATGTATATGAGCAGGTGAAGAAGATCCAGCCGATCTGTTTTGAGAACGCATGCTGGGCTTATACCGTAGGTGCAGCGATCGCGATCAAGAAGGGTTGCAAGAAGGCAGCTGATGCTGCAGCAGCGATCGGTGAGGGCTTACAGGCATTCTGTATTCCCGGTTCCGTGGCAGATACCCGTAAGGTTGGTCTGGGACACGGTAACTTGGGTAAGATGCTCCTTGAGGAGGAGACGGACTGCTTCGCATTCCTGGCAGGTCATGAGTCCTTTGCGGCGGCAGAGGGTGCAATCGGCATCGCAGAAAAGGCAAACAAGGTTCGTCAGAAGCCCCTGCGCGTTATCCTGAACGGTTTAGGCAAGGATGCAGCTAAGATCATCTCCAGAATCAATGGCTTCACCTTTGTGGAGACCGAGTATGATCCTTACACCAATGAGGTGAAAGAGGTAGACCGCATCGCATATTCCGATGGCCTTCGTTCCAAAGTAAACTGCTACGGTGCAAACTCCGTTCCTGAGGGCGTTGCGATCATGTGGAAAGAGAACGTGGACGTATCCATTACCGGTAACTCCACCAATCCTACCAGATTCCAGCATCCGGTAGCAGGTACATACAAGAAGGAGAGAACAGAGGCAAATAAGAAGTATTTCTCCGTGGCATCCGGCGGTGGTACAGGACGTACCCTTCACCCTGATAACATGGCTGCAGGTCCTGCTTCCTATGGCTTCACGGATACGCTGGGACGTATGCACTCCGACGCACAGTTCGCTGGTTCCTCTTCCGTACCGGCTCACGTAGAGATGATGGGTCTGATCGGTATGGGTAATAACCCGATGGTAGGCGCTACCGTGGCTGTAGCGGTTTCTATTGAGGAAGCTGCTAAGGCTGGCAAATTCTAAAGAATGTAGTAAAATCAAGGGCTATCGTTGATGCATATTGTCAACGATAGCCTTAAATTTTGCCACATAGCACACAAGTAACACACAGGTAGCACACAAGAGGTAGCACACAAATATTTTGACCATGAAAAAGGGATATATAACTGATGTGACAGGTAGTAGAAGCATACATTGTATGAAAATATCAAAAATAAGACGGATTATCGGGAAAACTCATAAAAGTAAATTGATATTTTGATAGGCTTATAGTATATTTACTACAATAATTTGATTAAATTGTTTTATATGGAGATTGTGAAATGATAATGGATGAAAGCAAATTCATGGTATGGTATCATCAAGAGGCTTCTGCTTTTGAGCGAAAATTACATGATAAGCTCTACGAGTTTGAAGATTATTTTAGAGATATGTGTTTTGAGCAAGGAACGGCTACATATGAATTAATAAAGTGCCAAAGTAAATATAATGATTTGTGGATAGATGACGAGGCTCCTCGGCCAAATGAACTTGAATACTTTAGCTATACTTTCTTTAAAACAAGTGTTGAACAGTTATCAAATTGCGAAGGCTACTATAATCACGAGAAACAGATTCTTTGTATTTGCCCTGAATTGGTAGATAATGATGCAACTATTCTTCATGAGATGATCCATTTACACGAAAGCGTAGTTAACGAATTGCCTTTATATTTTCATGATATGTTGTACTGGGCATTATATCAAGATTTAAGGGCAAAGATTGATGGGCTTGATGATGCTATTAATCAGCATGCACATATACTGAATGAATCAACCCTGTATACTTCTGGAGGATTGCATGACATTCTGTTTTTGTTAAAAAGTTTTGATTTGGATATACGAAGTGGATTTGCGCTTGGAACAGTTTTTGGTTATGGTCGTATAGATGAATTTAAATACTTAGAAAAAAATAAGTAAAATAGGGTGTCTATATATTACAGACACCCCTTGATACGGTTTTATGTTTTTTCTTTACTATGTGTTAGAAAGAATACTTTTCTTGTAAGATCGTACAACGCTTAAAATAAAGCGTATCATGGCGATATTGCTTATGCCCTCGATTTCTTCAACAATTTCCTCAATAACCTGTTTTCTTTCGTCTGGTATATCAGTATCGCCTTTTTTGGAAAGTTCCTCGCACTGTATTTTTACATCATCTGCGATTCTGGCAATAAATGCTTTTGGCATAATCGTTCCTTTTTCCGGCTTGTAGTATGTCCCGAAGTATTTTTCTAAAAACTCAACATCTCCGTGCAACATAATATTTTCCATCAGAAATCTGGCTTCGGTATATGCACTCGTCCAACTTATTCCATACTTTTTTGCAACGGCTGTAAATACCTCGCACTGGCGTATACCAGAGGGGAGTTTATATTCCATATACACAAGGACTGCATCCCTTAATATATAGAATCCATTGTTTGCAGTGTCGGCTCCTAGCTTAATTAGTACATCTGTTATCAGTTTTTTTCTCGAAATAATATTATTCATGATATCTTCCTTTCTTTTGGTTGGGAAGTATGCTATTATGAACATACTCCCTTTAATTTGCGTGGTAGCTTATTATTGGGTGTTGGCTCTATGGTATTTGCGGTACTATAGAGCCTTCTTAATCAATACAATCAATCTGCATCAACTCCTTTCCTATATTGTGATTTTTTCAATTTCGGATTTTAACTGATCTATGGTTCTATGGGTATATACCTTTTCGGTAATATCCTCTATAGCATGTCCTACAATCAGTTTTAGGATATATTCATCAACATTGCAGGATTTTGCTTTTGTGATAAATGTATGCCGTGTCTCATGGGGGTGGTGATTCATTTTTAACCTATCCATAACTTTTTTGAATCTGCCGCGGTATTTATCATATGTCATATGTGTACCCTGCTGACCGTTTACATCATTAAACAGGTATTCAGATTGTAGGGTAGTAGCCTCATGTACACGGTTTTCTATTAACGGTTTTATGAGTGAATGGATCGGAACAATCCTGTTTTTTCCCGCATCCGTTTTTAAGCCGCCTTTCATGGTTCCGGCTTCAAGATCTATATCTGCAATTTTCAGTATAGATAATTCTTGGGGCCGCCATCCGCTATATATGCCAATTAAAATCATATCAGTGAATGGTATTAAATCTTTATTATCCCATAGTTGAGATAATTCCTCTGCAGATAACGGAATAGGGTCTTTTACTCGTTCACGTTTAATAGGATTACCATTTGCGAACATAACAGAAGCGTAGTCTCTATCTACAATATCATGCGCTACAGCGTATTTATACATCATATTGAACAGACTTTTCATTCTGCCCTTTGTACTGTCACCGACATCTGCATTTAAAATTGTACCCTCTAAATGAGATACCCTTATATCTTTCATTCGCATATCATAAAGCCCGTTACAATAAGCGTATGCCGCCTTGATTGTCCTAACGCTGGACGCATTGGAGAGAGTGGGAAAGTAACCCTCATTCCACTTTTCATATACTTCTGAGAATGTGATGCTATCCGCTTTTATATCGTATGGATTCTCGTTGTAGTCTGCGAGAGCAATCATGGCCTCTTCACGGGTGGCATAGTAGCCGATAGTAAAGCGTATCTGCTTGCTTTTGCCTGTAGTGCCATCCAGTACCCATTTATCGGTTTTGACAGCCCTAAAAGGCTTTGAACGCTTTCCGGGCAGTTTGTAGATCGTACCGTACCCGTTGGGTAACTTTGTAGGTCTACCATTCCTGATACGAGGTTTAGTACTGCTAGGACTGCTTATGGGATAACCGCAATGTGGGCAAGCGACAGCTTTATCTGATACATCATGTTGACATTCTGGGCATTTTAATAATGCCATTAGATCACTTCCTTTCTATAGATAGAACAAAAGCCATTAGGTAGTTTTATTTGCATCATTCCCTTTTTCTTCCAAATAGTTATTCCTGATTTCTCTTAAATATTTTTCGATTGTTTTCATAGCTACAGCTTCAAAAAAATCATCATCTAAAACAATTTGCGTATGATCCCATGTTTTTTCTTTGTCTTGAACAAGTGTTAGTAGGTATAAATCGCTAAATTCGCCATGCCCCTTAATAACATCATGATCACTATCTGGAACAATATATTTAGGAGTTAAACAGTTACTGTATTTTTTGTTGATATTTACGGTCTCATATTCTCCATTGTGATATGCAGGAATTTTGTAATTTGACTTTAATAAATCTTGAATACCACGTAACAACCATTCCATATTGTCATCAGATAATAATGTATTTAGAGTTTCTATAGGAAAATATATTTGTTCTTGATAATCTTTTTTCATATTCCTTTCATATTCAAACCATGATGAAAGAGTATTTATGGCAGTATTATTTAAGCCTGTAATATCATATATACTTTGATTTTCTTGTGTGGGAAAATCAATAAATCCTAAAAGATAATCTGCTGAACAGTGAAAAAAGTTACAGTATTCAATTAAATATATTGTAGAAAGACTTTCGCTACTATTTAGATTATCTAAAGAATTTAAATTTAAGTGATTTTTTATTGTGCGTTCCTTTTTCCTACATTCTCCATATTCTTCTGTATTGCTTTTGGGTTTTTTGGAATATCCAAGTAATTTTGCTGCTAAATCTAAACTACTGAGATTTTCGCGTGTCATCAGAGCGTTCAAACGATCACCAAATTTTTTTGATTTAGTGGGAAATAGTTTTCTCATTTTTGCTATAAAACCTCGATTTAGTGAAATATTTGAGAATATCATTTCTCATTCATTATTGCTATTATAACTATAAGACGGGCGCGCGTCAATCAGAAATTATAATTATTGCTATCTTTTTAGGAGGTGTGACATGAAGAATGTTGATATAAGGAATTACGCGAGAGAGCGCAAAGTAAATCTATGGGAAGTATCAGAACGGTTAGGATATGCTCACGAAACGGCATTTTCGAGAGTATTACGGCACGAGTTACCAGAAGATAAGAAAACGCAAATTAAAGCCATCATTGACGATTTGGCGACAGAATAGGCGGTGACACATATGACAGAACCTATTTTTGAATGTGCAAACATTCCTGTTGCGGTTGCGGCTAAAGCATTAAAGATTGATTCTCAAACAGTGAGATTGCTTTTACAAAGTGGCGCTGTAGATTGGGGCATTGCTTATAAAAGGGGAAATAGCCAACAGTACAGTTATCTGGTATATCCACGCAAATTTTATGAAGCAACGGGCTTTCTCTATAAAGCAAATCGGAGGGCGGTTGAATGAATCTTATTAAACGTTATAAGCTGAAAAAATGTCAGAAAGAGTTAATGCGTAGATATGCAATCATGGAGCATTTACAGACAGAGCATAGTCAAGACGAGTATTTCTACAAATACACACAAAAAGAGATGGATGCCATTGATGAACAAGCCGAGCATATTCGAGGAATCTTAGAGGGGAAGCGGAGAGAATGACAGATAATGAAATTTTTGAAAGCAATCTGCTACCCTTCAAAATAGTAAAACGCTATGGTGACAAGGCACAATGCAGATGCTCGGCACATGACGATAGGCAAGCCTCACTGACAATCACAAAAGGTAGAAAGTGTACATTGTTCTACTGTCATGCAGGGTGTTCCGTTGATGCTATATTGGCGGCAGCAGGAATTAAAAAGAAAGATACTTTTTATGATACAGAGCCAAGAAGCCCGAACTGGAAAGCCTACATTGAGGGTAGAGAAAAACGCAAAATTGAAGCAGTTTATAACTACGTTTCTATTAACGGTGCTTATGCTTTTACAAAGATCAGGCTTGAGGGTAAGAAAATTCTATATGGAAGATTAGAGAATGAGCGTTTCACCTATGGATTGCCAAGAGATACACCAAGGAAGAGTTATAGAGCCATTTATGGAAGCCTACAAGCCATAAATAAGGCAGTTGCAGAGAGTAGACCTATTTTTATACCAGAGGGTGAAAAAGATGTTGATTCGCTGACAAAACAAGGCTATACGGCATTTACCTATGGCGGTGTGAATGATTGGCAGTCAGACTTTGCTACATTGGTGCAGGGTGCGGAGGTTTTTATATTGGCAGACAATGACGAAGCCGGAAAGCGTGTTGCTGAAACTATCCAAAATGACATTAAAGCAGTCGCAAAGAATAGCAAAATCATTGTACCAATGCCGGATGTACCTAAAGCGGATATAACGGATTATTTTAGTGCAGGACACAGCAAACAGGAGTTTGAGCAGATGTTACAGCAGGAGCAGAGTACCGTTACAGAAACCGTAAAGGAGGGAGTAGCGAAACACGACACCTCTATAACATCACAAGGGCAGCAGGACAGACCTTTAGAACAGGTGTTAAAGAATTTACACGCCGAACAGTATGAAACATCAGATAAAGGCTTTGGGCGGTTGTTTGCAGATGTATTTAAGGACAAGCACAGATATAATCCATCAAGAAAAGATTTTATGTGCTATGACGGTAAGCGGTGGATTGATGATATTGAGGGTTTGAGTGCGAGAGCATCAGCAAAAACCCTGTCAGATGCGCTTATCAAATATGCAATAAGTGTTGATACAGAGGGTAAATATCTGAAAGCAGTAGCAACATTGTGTAATATCAGAAATCGAAACAATATGCTGCAGGATAGTAAGGATGTGTACTTTTTTAGTAATGAACAGTTAGATGTAAATGATTATCTTTTGAATGTGCAGAATGGTACGCTTGATCTGTCGGAGGATGCCCTGAAGTTTGTAGAGCATAGGCCGGATATGCTTCTTTCAAAGATATGCAATGCTGAATATGATCCTACTGCCGATTGCAAAGAGTGGAAAAAGTTTTTAATGGAAATCATGCAGGACGATAAAGAAAAGATATTGTATCTCCAAAAGATAGCAGGACTTTCATTGACCGGAAACACAGAGCAGGAAACTTGTTTTATTCTCTACGGAAGTACCACGCGAAACGGAAAAAGTACGTTTTGCGAAACGCTTATACATTTACTGGGTGATTATGCTTTGACAATGAAACCAGAGAGCTTGGCAGTAAAGCAAAATCTTGACAGCCGACAGGCAAGCGGAGATATAGCACGATTAGCAGGGTGTAGGTTCTGTAATGCAAGTGAGCCGCCAAAGAGAATGCTATTTGATACTGCTTTATTAAAATCTTTGTTAGGCAGGGATAGCATCACAGCAAGGCATTTACACCAGAGGGAATTTTCATTCATTCCCAAATTTAAACTTGTGATAAATACAAATTATTTACCAACGATTACAGATGATACGGTTTTTTCAAGTGGCAGGATAAATGTTATCAGCTTTGACCGACATTTTGAAGCACAGGAGCAGGACAAAGACTTGAAAAACAGATTGAGAGATAAACAGGAACTATCCGGCATCTTGAATTGGTGCATTGAGGGCTTGCGATTATACCGTAAAGAGGGATTAAAGCCCCCAGAGGCAGTGCAGACCGCCACGAACACTTATAGGACAGACAGCGATAAAATCGGTAACTTCATCAATGAATGTCTGACTAAGACAGGCAGGAACAGCAAGGCAAAAGATATTTATGAAGCCTATGCGAAGTGGTGCGATGATAACGGTTACGGTTGCGAAAACAAGGGTAATTTCTTTGCGGAACTTAAAGCAAAAGGATTATTTATGAACAGCGGGACGGTGGATGGTAGGACTGTTAGAAATATCGTAAAAGGCTATACGATAAAGTCAGATTTTATTGAGTATGAGGGGCAGGAGCCAATACCTTTTGACTAAGATTTTTTGGGAATGTGTAAAATTGTGCAAAGTAAATGTAAATTCCCTATAAGAGTTTAACTTAAAAACATCACATATGAAATGCACATTTTTACACAGTCTTATAAAAACCCAGTAAAATCAATGGTTTCAGGCACGTTGTAAAAATGAATGTGCAAAATGGATGTGAGCAATTTCACGGTTTTTGTAACGGAATTTTGGGAGAAACAGACTTAATGAATTATGTTGAGGTCTATAAAACAGTATTGGATTTTCACAGAAAATATTCCAATATTTTGAACACTGAGGGATATTGGGATTCAGTAGTTGCAGAAAGTGATGCGATAGCAAAGCAGTATGGTAATGGTAGATTTGTTCGTGATCTGTTGCTGGCTGTGATAGGCGAACTTGAACGTAAGGCGAAGGAGATGATAAAAAATGCAGACACAGAAGTATAAAGATTATATGCGAAGTGATGAATGGGAAGCAAAAAAACAGGAACGCATAGCCATTGATGGCGGCTGTGTGATGTGCGGCAGGCCAATTGAACGCATTAGAAGCGTACAGGTGCATCACATCACTTATAGCAGATTAGGTAATGAAAATGTGCTTACAGACCTTTGTACTTTGTGCGGTTCGTGTCATAAGAAGATACACGCCTATTACAATCGCAAGAGGGCGTGAAGAGTTAAGTATCACGCGCAATCTTAACATCATAAAAAGAAATATCAAAAAATAGCTGATAATCAGCGGAAAAGAGGTAAAACATGGGAAAAAACAGTTATCCACAAGGGCAGATTGACGATCTAGAGCAGTCAACAGTACAAGAGATTGTTACATCATTGAAACAGTTACATGACCGGGGAAAACCACAGACAGATGAAGAAATCAAACAGAGAATTGATGAATATTTTCTGCTTTGTCAACAATCCAGTATCAGACCGGGTATTGAATCGCTTTGTTTGAGCTTGCATATCTCCCGAACAACGCTGTTTAACTGGAATAATGGAACGAATTGCAGTGCAAAGTGTCAGGAGTATGTGCAATCGGCAAAAGCCTTTATAGGAGCTTTTATTGAACAGGCGATGTTAGGCGGTAAAATATCTCCACCTTCAGGAATTTTCTTAATGAAAAATTGGCTATCTTATAAAGATGCCGTCAGCATCGAGGAAAGCATACCAAATAGCGGAACAAGGCGTTTTATTTCCGCAGATAAACCGATATTCCTTGGAGAACCGGGCGCAAACATGGCAATTCCATTTTTAAGTGATGAAGAAAGTGAGGTATGATATGACATTTAGAAAGCACGTTGAAGAAATTGTACAGACCGTATTATTAGAAGCAATTAAGCAGCAAGGCTATGTCCTTGAAACTGAAATCTGCAATATGATATGTGAAAAATACAATATTTCCTCATATATCGTGCGTGGAACGCTTGGGAGGATTTATCCCGGAATGTCGTTGCTGAAAAGACGTATGTCGAACGATTTAAAACGGTTTTACGGACTGAAAACAAAGGGGTATCCGATTGTGTATATGCCAGAACAATAATTTATTGGTAACTATTAAATTCATATAAAGAAAGAATGAGGTAAAACATTATGACTTTTGAAGAATGGAAACAAATTAAAAAAATCAATGGTGAGGACAACAAAAAAGTTATTCGAGATTTTGAAAGAAAATATCCCATGTTGGCAGCGGCGTTTGAAGAAAAGGAGAAAGAGGAAGAAGATAAAATGAGGCAGACAATGAATATCGGTGACCGTATGGAAAGGTGGAAAGCAATAGCAGGACTGGAAGATAGCGACTATGCGGAATGGAAAGCACGCCGGGAAAGAGAAGTAAGGTAGAAAGGGGAAAAATATTATGGATATTATAGAAATCGCAAAAGCAACGCTACATGAAATGACTGGAACAGCAGAAAAAGTTACAGAGGGGGAAGTGATAGCGGAAATTGGGAAACGTGGCTGTCACTTCGGATACTATGAAACGATTGAAGCATTGAAAAGTGTCTATAAAGAAATGGGACTAGAACGGACGGAGCCGCACACTGGAAGAATAATCTGCTATTACAAGCCAAAGAAAGAGCCAAAACAGCAGGAAACAGCCGCCACGATGATGGCAAAGAAAGCGGCGCAAAGCAATGTGAATGAGCGCAAAACGGCTGCAATCATCGGCAATTATCGGAGGTAGGCATATATGGACAAGGAAACAATCATAAATAATCTGCTTGTAAGTTATGGGAAATACGGCATTACCAGAGCAGAATTAGCACATAGCATAGATAGCGGCATAAATGACTATGATTTGTCGTTAGAAGCAATCTATAATGGTTTAAGAATGAGTCTTGCATCTGAATTTAATGAGCATGAGTATTTCACGCTGGATGATGTAATGGCGATAACTGGGGAGAGCCGGGAGGAACTTTTACAGAGGATAGAGAGGTGCAGACAGGAGTTGATAGAAGCCGGAGAGAATCCAGACAACTATTTTAAGACTGTAGAGCCACAGATGGCAACAATCTATTATTTTCCTGATGGCTTGCGTTAAGGACAGAATAAGAAGGGGAGATAAACATGGAGATATTAAAAGAGGCGATCATTGCACCAGATAAGAAAATCAAATGCCCGATCTGCGGCAAAACAAACGGAATAGTTACCGGGCAGGAAATAGTCAGAAACTACAAGATTCGATGTAGAGGGAGCCGGAGGGGCTTGGAGCATTATTTTGTACTAAATACAGAAATGGAGGAAAAATAAAATGATTGTATTATTAACGTTATTGTGTGCGGCAAACATAATTATGCTCATTGCGCTTGTGTGTACGAGCAAAGAAAACATGAATAAGTCAACAAAAATAGCTTATGGATTCATGTCAACGGTTTTGATAATGGATATCGCGTTTGCGCTGGGAGGTGTGTTCCTATGGTAAAAATTTTGAAGAAAAGAAAAAAGGAGGAAGTATTTGCGGGTGGGCGAATTGTTGTAACGCCTTTTAGCAAATTAAACAAAGAGGATTTCCCACAGTATGAAGACGATGGTATGTTTTTCTTGCATTATGACGGGAAAATTTATATTGACTCAGAGGATCCGGCAAACGAGGCTATTGTTATACTATTAAAGGATCTCGTGCAATATCCAAAGAAAGTGTTGAAGCAGTGGGAAAAAGAGCAAAAAAGGAGATATCCAGATATAAAAAAGATAGAAGATTTAGTTGCACTTAAAGAAGATAACGAGGCATTTATGAAAGCCCTGTCAGGGTTTCTTGTCCCGCTGGAGATTAAGAGCCGCGAAATGCAAAAAGAATATTACGGCATTTTGTAACTGAATTTTCTTTGTTTTTCAACGCTTTTATGATATAATTATTATAGAGTGCAGAGACACCATATATGCCTAAAAGGTTTATGTGGTGTTTTTCTTTTTTCTAGCGTCCCGCGTTCTCGAAACCAGCGACCATTGCACAAGAAAGGGCGGTGCATTGCGTTGGTTGTGGATTCTCTGGAAGTCGAACTTCAATCAAAAGCGGATTCTGCGGTAAAATCACTTGATATTTTCATACAAAGGCTAGGGCTTATTTGCGAGGGTATATCCGCAATCGGAAAAAACTCTGGTCTAAATGACTTTGCAAAACAGGCGAGAGAAGCCACAAAAGGGCTTGACGGCTTTCGGGACGCGGGTAAGAGTATTCAGTCAAGCATAGAGCCACAAATGAAAAAGGTGGCGAAGAGTTTTGAAGAAATTGCAGAACAGTCTAAGGACTTGGGGAAAGGCTTTAGGTTTGCCGGTTCTACATCCGCAATTCAGAAACAGATTGATAAATATTCTAATTCTTTGGAAATTGCAAAACTCAAAAAGCAGGAGTTAGAAGCCTCTGGCGATGTAAACGGAAAACAGTATGAACAGGCTGTTCGTGACGTTACAAAATACGCAAACATAATAGAAAGTCTTAAAAATCAATTAAAGGAACTTGAATCGGCGAAAATAGAAAATCCAATTAAAGACCTTAGTATCGAAGAATTTGCCGAGAGAGCAAAAACACAGATACAGCAGTCGCTTGACGGGTTAAGGATAGAAAACCCTATATCTGTAACCGAAATGAGTGACGAACAGTTACAAGTATACAAGACGCTTGCAGAAGAAATGGAGGAAGCAAGAAGATCTCTTTCTGTTGTAGATGAAGAGATGCAAAAAGTCGGACAATCTGCGGAAGTTTTGGGCGGCAAGGCGAGGGAAGCGGCAAATGCAATCACATACAACGCGGACGCGATGCAGATGGTCTACGGCAAAGAAAACGCCGGAATACAAAATTTTCAGCAAGCACTAGATAAGTTTGGTGTAAAAAATGGCGGTCAATTAGGTGCGGCATTAAGCGATTCATTCCAAAACATCTCTAAGCAGGCAGAGAGCCTAAAAGAGAAACTGTCTAGGCTTGTTGTCCCAGAGATCAAAGAAGATAATCTCCAAAAGCTGGAAAGCGAATTAAAAAAGATAGAGGCATTAACAGACCAACTCAGAGCAAAACTTTCCAACGAAATAACAATGGGCAGAATTACTGAAAGCGCGGACGATACGAAGTTTGTAAAACTTTCAGAGCAGATCGCCCTTTCAGAAAAGCAAGCAGAAGCACTACGGCAGAAGATATCAGAAGTCGGCAATGCCTCAGAAACAGCAGACACAAGCGGATTTGAACGGCAAAGACAGTCTATGTCCAGTTTAGCCACCGTAGGAAAGCGGGTAATTGCTGTATTTTCTGGTATTCAAGCGGCTTTAAGTAAATTTGGAAGTGCGGTAAATAAGGCGTTTTCTGGCTTGAGAAGGCTTGCAAAATCCATGCTATCGCTTGGAACTGCCGCAAAAGCTTCCGGTAAAGGGTTCGACTTAAACCTTAAGACAATCCTTAAGTACGGGTTTGGAATCCGTAGCGTTTATGCCCTCGTGAATAAACTGCGAAACGCCATCAAGGATGGCATGAAGAACCTTGTCCAGTACAGCACAGAGACAAACGCAAGCGTTTCCATGCTTGTATCTTCCCTTGCAACGCTAAAAAATGCGTCTGCGGCGGCGGCATCACCACTTTTGAACGCGATCGCGCCCGCACTGAATCAACTCATTCAGTTGTTTATACGCGCAACAAACGCTGTGAATCAATTCCTTTCGGCACTTATGGGTCGCGGTACATGGATTAAGGCAAAAGACCAGATAATTGATTGGGGAGAGAGCGTATCTGATGCGGCAAAGGCGGCGAAAGGCGCATTACAGCCGTTTGACAAACTGAATAACCTTACAAGTCAGCAAGCGGCGGGTGGCGGAGTTGACCCGGGAGATATGTTTGAGACGCTTCCAATCGAAAAGAAATTCAAAGATTGGGCTGACCGCCTGAAAGATATGTGGAAAAACGCAGATTTTTATGATCTGGGGAAACTGTTGGGAGAAAAATTAAAGAATGCGCTTGATAATATTCCGTGGGATGAAATCAAAAAAGCAGCCGGAAAACTCGGAAAAAGCCTTGCGACTCTGATAAATGGCTTTATTGAAGTCGATGGGCTTGGATATTCCATAGGAAAGACACTTGCAGAGGCAATAAACACAGGATTTAAGTTCCTGAATGAGTTTGTCCATAATCTAAATTGGGCTTCTCTTGGTAAATTTATAGCGGATTCAATAAACGGACTCTTAAAGAACGTTGACTGGAAACTGATAAAAGATACTCTTATCACATTGGCGAAAGGGCTTGGAGATGCGATAAACGCCTTTGTTGACAATCTGGATTGGGCTGTCGTAGCTTCTACTATCGCAAATTTAGTAAATACGCTTGCCGCTACTATACTAACTTTCTTTAACACAGTGGATTGGGAGGAACTTGGTACAAAAGTAGGAGAATCGCTGTCAAAAGCGATTAAAGGGATTGATTTTGAAAATGTAGGACGTGCGTTAGGAAGCATTATACAAGCAGGAATAGATTTTCTAAAAAATCTTTTATCTGAATTGTCGTTTGAAGATATAACAAGTGCTATCAGCGATTTATTTACGGGATTTTTTGAGGCAGTAAACTGGCAGGATATCGCGGCAGTTGCACTAGGATTGCTTGCAGGTGCTTTGATCATGCAGTCGCCGGCATTAAAGTTATCTGCTCTTGCTCTGGCTGTCCTATCCACTTTTCAAGATGAATTACTGGCACTCGATTGGGTGAAAGCCGGAGAGACGGTCAGCAAAGCCTTTATAAAGTTCTTTGATTTCGTAACAACCGCTATCGAAAGTGTTGATTGGTGGTCGGTCGGCGAAAAAGTTAAAGAATTTTTAGTCGGTGTAGATTGGGGCGGTGTGGCAGAATCATTCTTTGAAGCCATTGGAGCGGCACTTGGAGGTCTTGCGGCTTTTCTTGGAGGACTACTTGCAAATGCGGTGGCAGATGCAGGAGATTATTTTCAAACAAAAATTGAAGAAGCAGGCAGAAATATTGTACAAGGTATTTTAGTCGGAATATGTGAAAAACTTGTCGATATTGGCGAATGGATAAAGGAACACATTTTCAAGCCGTTTATGGATGGGTTTAAGAAAGCATTTGAGATTCACAGCCCGTCAAAAGTCATGGAGGGAATGGGCGGCTACATTGTTTCTGGATTGTTAAACGGATTAAAGGAAAAGTGGAGCGATGTAGTTGACTGGATAACAAAGAAAATCCAGTGGTTAAAGGATAAATTAAGCGGAATTAAGTTTTCGTTTTCTGGCGGAGGCGGTAAATTTGGCGGTGGAAATTCAAAAACATCAAGAGTATCAGTGCAAAACGTGTTCAGCGATTTAGCCGCGAATATGCAGGATATATCTATTGCAAGTCCGAGAGTTGCTCTTGCTAAAGGCGGTATTGCGACAAGGTATACAGAAGCCGTTATTGGAGAAGCTGGAAGAGAAGCCGTATTGCCGTTAACGGATAGCAGGGCAATGAAGATGATCGCGGACGGAATAATGAGCCAGTACCAAGGCGCAGGAGCATACGGTTCAGAAGGATATCAAGTAAACGGGCAAGGCGACCCAGAGCTAAAAAAACTTTTGAGAAAAAATAATGAATTGCTTGAAGCCATATTGGAAAAACCAGTGTTGAGTGATAATGATATTTTTGAAGCTGACAGAAGAGAATTTAGGAAAGAAGAAAAGAGACGGTACGGGAGTGGTGGAAGCGGAGTTCCGATTTTAGGGGCGAATTGACGATTGTAAAGATTTTCTTAATATGATAATGTTAAATAAGTTATAATCGATTATATCCTTATCGGTTTGCATTAACGGATATTTATTCTTGAATTTATTCAAGGGATATGCTATATTATGATTAAACAAAGGGAAAGCCAGAGAAGCGGCTACCCCTCACAATAACATTAGCGTGTTACAAAGCAACAGCCGTCAGCTACTGGGAATAGTTGGCGGCTATTTTCTTTTGTCCTTAAAAATCTGATATAGCAGACTGATAAGGGCAACAATGAACGTACAGAATAAAAAGAAATCCTGATATGTAATCATTGTATCGCCCTCCTTTCTTTCGTCTGGAGGGCTTTATACCCTCCGAAGAATAAGAGGGGTAATGCCGCCTTTGGCTCTCTGGTTTCCCTTGCTTCTAGTATAACATATGTCTATTTTTCCAGCAATCACATATTTGTTTAGTATCAAAAGTAATGTTAATGAAAAATGTATCAAAAGTTATTGACAACAACAATAACAAGATATAATATAGAAGTATCAAAACAAACGAACGATAGAAATGATACTACTAGAGAGGGCATTGTTTATGTGTATGTATGGATATTGCAGAATAAGTACAAAACAGCAGAGTATTGATAGACAGATAAGAAACATTAAGAGCAGTTATGATAATGCTGTTATAATACAGGAAGTATATACAGGGACAAAGCAGGACAGGCCAGAATGGAATAAGCTGTATAAGAAAGTAAAGGCAGGAGATATCATTATTTTTGACAGTGTATCACGAATGAGCAGGAATGCAGACGAGGGTTTTTGTCTGTATGAGGAATTATATAATAAGGGTATAGAGCTTGTATTCTTGAAAGAGCCACATATCAACACAAACACATATAAGAAAGCATTAGAGAGCAACATATCAATGACAGGGACAAATGTTGACTTTATCTTAGAGGGTGTGAATAAATATCTTATGTCTCTTGCAAAAGAACAGATAAGACTTGCGTTTGAACAATCAGAAAAGGAAGTACAGGATTTGCACCAGAGAACGAGAGAGGGTATAGAAACAGCAAGGCTGAATGGCAAGCAGATCGGACAGAAACAGGGGGCAAAGCTGACAACAAAGAAATCTATTGAAGCAAAGAAACAGATACAGAAGCATAGCAGAGATTTTAACGGTACTTTGTCAGATGCAGATTGTATGAAGCTGATAGGGCTTGCAAGAAATACATTCTATAAATATAAGAAGGAATTGAAAGCAGAATAAGGAATGCTTAGGGCAGAGTTCACATGAACTACTGCCTTTTTCCACCTATGTATAATGGGGAGGGGTTTATGCGAAAACGTATGTACTCCTACTTAGTGGGTTTTTCTTTTGGGAAATTTTAAAAAGCCCTTTTGTAAATATTTAAGAATGGTTACTCTGGACAGTTTATATTTTTTATGATATAGTTTGATAAATTTGCCAGAGAGGTGTGATTTACATGGATAATAAACAAATTTTAGAGTATTTAGGGGAATGTGTTAGTCCTATGACTGTGGAAAGCATTTCAAATAAATTTAACTGTTCAAAGCAAGAAATGCAAAGAGCATTGGACGAATTAATGGTAGGCGAAAAAGTTAAAAAAATTACACCGGAAAATTCAAATACTGGCAGAGTTTATTATACTGTAAGAGGTGAAAAAACAGCTATATCCGATGAAAACGAGAAAACAAATTTAGATAACGGAGAGACAAGGGAAAAAGCAGTAGTTGATCAAGCAATAGTAAATGCAAAAGACTATTATGAAGAATTAACAGACAATTATAAAGATTTAACAGTAAAGATAGAAGGGATTGATAAAAATGTAAATGGCATTTATGTAAATATAATATCGATGATGGCTATATTTGTTGCAATATTTGCTTTAATAACGGTAAACGCAAATATAGTTTTTACTTTAACAGAGGAAAATGCAAAAAATGTGTTTGATGGTATTATTGCAATTAATATATTTGTCGTAATATGCATTCTTGTATTATTAATTGGTGTTAGATTATTTATTATAAACCCTTTATTGAAGAAGAAGCAAAGATAAATAAAGATGTTTAGAGGAAGAACTCTGGCGGCAATGAATAAGAATGTGTATTTATAAGTGGCTAATAGTAGCTAAAAATGGTTTTTTGTCACACACAAGTAGCACACAAATAGCCCATAAGACCCAGAAAATAGAGCATTACTGTTTCTATTGAGGAAGCTGCTAAGGCTGGCAAATTCTAAGAAACAGCATAAAATAAGTATGGAAAAGCCCGCAAATTTAACGTTTGCGGGCTTTCTTACGCGCTGAAAGGAAAAGGTGCAAAGAAATAGTGGATATTATTTACCATCAATCTCTTCTTGATATCCTGATATTATGATACCAGAAGGGAGAGCAACAACAGCGATACCTAAAAAAGATGAGATCATACTAATGATTCTACCTATATCAGAGATAGGGTATATGTCTCCGTAACCAACAGTTGTCAGAGAAACAGTAGCCCAGTAAATTGCTCGAAAAAAATTACCGAAAGTATCAGGCTCAATCTGAAAGACAATTAAAGCAGTGATAAATATATATGATAGCGCAAGCAAGCCGACGGTGACCAAAGCATCTTTCTTTTTAGATAACACATTTATAATGATCTGGATATTCTTTGAATATCTCACAAACTTAAAAACGCGAAAAGTCTTAAATAAGCGAAAAACACGGAATACTTTAAGCGCATAGCTCAAGCCGGTTACAGATGGCAAAATTGCAAGCAAATCTATAATTGCCATAGGGCGAAAAGGATAAGTAATGAAAGAAATAACGCCATGTTTGGCTGATGAATAATCAGCCGTCAAAAGCCGAAGAAAATAGTCTATGATAAATATAAGAACCGTTATTCTATCAAGTAAAAACAAAACAGGAGTCTGGTCAATAAAGCATAAGGGGATTATGCTTGCGATTATGGAAAGCATGATAAAAAAATCATAAATTTTACTTACTTTATCATCGCTTTCAGCTTTTTCTATGATTTCAAAAATTCTTTTGCGCATTTAACCTTGCTCGCTCATGATCATCCGTTCAAACTCGTCGGCAGGAACAGGCTTGGAGTATAAATAACCCTGAAGAAAAGAAACACCTATGCTGCGGATGATATCTTGAATTTCCTTCGTCTCTATTCCTTCCGCTACGGTCTGAATCGAGAGCTGGCGGCACATATTAACTACATTTTCGATAATGGCCATGTCCGTCATATTTCCCTCGCGGACCAGACCGCGCACAAATTTCTGGTCAATTTTCAGGACATCCATGCTGACGTCGTGCAGTAGCCCAAAGGAAGCATATTCCGTTCCGAAATCGTCCATCGCGATCTTAAAACCGAGTTTTTGAAGCTTGTCGAATTGGTTGGATAGCATTTTCGTGTCATCAGCATTGCAGCTCTCCGTAAGCTCTACCATGACAAGACGCGGATCCACCTGCAATTCCTGGGCTTTTGCAATCAGCTTGTCAATAAATTCTCCGTCCATGAGCTGAAGATAGGAGACATTGAAACTGACACTTATGTCATTATATCTCTTCTGCCACATGGCGGCATGGCGTAAGGCTTCCTCCATGACCCAGTAGCCGACCTCGCGGATCTCGCCGCTGTCTTCCAGGATCTTGATGAATTCATAGGGGGTGGCATCTTGTATTTCGGGCGTTTTCCAGCGAAGTAAGGATTCACATTCCACGATCTTTTTGGTTTTTGCATCCAGTATGGGCTGGAAGTACAGCGTAAAGCCTTCAAAGTTGTTATGTATGCTCTTGGTCAGCGCTTCGTGGAGCCGGCTTGTGCGAAGATGCCGCTGTGAGATTTTTTCGGAAAATTCGGCGATCCATCCCTGTTTTTGCTCTTTGGCATATTCCAGTGAATGCTCCAGATTGCTCATCAGTGTATTGAAATCTGTCCCGTCTTCCGGATAGGATACAAGACCCGCAGAGACGGAAAAGCTTTTGAGACCTCTGATATTCATGCAATCTTTGTTTATGTTTTCAAAAAGCTTACGCAACGCATCTTTAGAGCCATCAGGGGACAGAATAACAAATTCATCCCCCTGAAAACGGTAAACTCTGTCGTTTTTTCCGGCAAAGCGAGTGAGGCAATCGGCCAATGCTACCAGCACTTTATTGCCGTAGAGGAAACCGTTTGTGTTGTTGATCTTTCGGAATGCATTGATGCCGAGAAGAAGGATGGAGCCGTTTCCTGTGGAAAAATCGTATTTCTGCATTTCATAACTCGTCAAAAGATGTGTGAGCGGGTCATATTTATTCTGATTGTCAAGCCGTGTCATGATTCCCGCAAAGACCTTGGGCTGTCCATCAGTTCCTGTGATCACGCTTCCCTTGCATTCTAACCAAACATAGCTGCCATATTTGTTTTTTGCGCGATACTGACAGCTGTGACGACTGGATGCACCGGAAAAGACCGCTTCAATATCTTTGAGGTACGCAGCGCGGTCTTCGGGATGGATGTGTTCCATCCATTTGGGACCGGCTTCTTCTATATATTCGCCTTCCAGATTAAAGTAGTCTACGGTGTTTTTTGACCATCTGGACAGATCTGACTGCATATCACACACATAAATATAAATATTGTCAGAAGCGTTTGCAAAGGATTCAAACAATTCGTTTTTTAAAATATCGTTTGCCATATGCAAGGACTCCTTTCAGCGGAAGTGTTAAAGATCAAGTATTTTGGATTTAATGCTATCATTTTACCATAATTTAAGTAAAAAGAAAATATAGTAAAAATCCAAAGACTGAAAACGATGCTACTCGTAGCTGCATCCCTCCAGGAAAGCGGTGAGCATTTCTTCCAGATTTTCATCGTATGTCTCCCGGCATGTCAGCTCTATGCACACAGCACAGTTTTCAAAGTCTCCGAAAGCCGATACGCCGTGTGAGTAGGGATTCTCTTTGTTGGTAAAACGGTAGGCGAGCAGGGTATAGGACTGCCCGTTACAGGAGATTGTTTTTTCATCGGACACTTCATAGTTCGCCTGCCCGGCATCAAGCCAGCTGTTCTTATTATCCTCTGCAGCTTCGGTGGTCTTGCATTCTGCCAAAAGTAAATAGAGTTGGGCATCGTAAAGGTTCACGGTGTCGCCGTCGCTGTTTTCATATTCTTCGGAATTTCCCGCTCTCCATGAGGCATAATACAGGCCGTCCGAGGCTAAGGTGTCCTTGTGATCCAGCAGAGTCAGACGGTTGTCCGTATTGTGCACAGTCAGATGGCGGCCAATAGTGACATATTCGGAATCTTCGATTGTCTCGGCGCTGTCCATAAGACCGGAAGGCGAGGCTGTACACCCGGTCAGCGTCAGTGTCAATGAAAATCCCAGAATAAGAAAAAATCTTTTCGTCTTCATAATGAGTTCTTCCCCAATCTATCGGTTATTCATGTTTCGAACTGTTGTATAAGAGATGCCATAAAGAGTCGCAGGCTTCTCTGTTATCTGTCGTCTTGTCGTTGTAGAAACAGCGCCGGCCCAGATAGAGCCCTGATACAAGGTCCTGATTGCTGCCGGTTATTTCCTGTCCTGCTGCCCATAATGTGTAGTAACCCAGATCAGCAGACAAAAGGAGCGGGCAGTCTGCCCAGGGTATAATTTTGCTTTCTACATTGTAGTCCGCATTGTCGGGACAGCTGCCGTCCGACTCTGCCAGGATCTGAAATTCCCGCTGAAAACTTTGAGGATCCTCCAGTAGAAAAAGATAGCTCTCGCAGGAAGAGATATCAGCGACCAGGGTGATCTCGGAGGCGTACTGGTAGTAGGTGGCTTCGGCATTCTCATCGTTGGAATTGCCCGTGTATTGATTCACCTGAACGATAACTTTACCGTCCCGGTTAAAATCCTCAATGAGCGAGGTAAATAATTGTTCCAATGCGGTCACGGTGTCTTCGGGAAGCGCATGCGTTCCCACATACGCGATCTGCAGATCGGGCGATTTGGTAAAAAGCCCCAGAGAACTGCCTATGAGATGAATCAGTGCAAGTGACAGGATAACACCGATGATCACATACCATTTATAATAATACCACCAGTTCTTTCGCTTCTGCAATCTTGTCATTTGGTCGGGGCTGCTTGCCTCAATCAGTTCTGCCAAACCGTCTGCATGATTTTGTTCGTCAAGATTTCCAATACGCATATCCATTTTCTCCCGTTGACTGAAGTTTCTTGCCTTAATTCTGAGGCGGCTGTGTTTCCAGAGTGGTGCCGCCGTAGGCGTAGGATACGGGCAGACAGACCAGAGGTGGTTTCATATGCATATTTTCCCGCAGAAGCAGCTCCACGCACATCTCCGCAATCTCCGGCACCGGTTGTACGATGGTGGAACAGAGATAGTCCATGTTGCCAAAAGATTGTACGCCGTCAAAACCGATGAGTTGTACATCCTCCGGGACTCGTTGGTGTAGTTTGTGAAGCATTTTTAGAATTAGGCAGGCAAGATAGTCTGTCACGCAGAAGATGCCGTCGAAACTCAGCTTTCCGTTGACAATGTGATCGGACAAAAAAGTCTCAAATTCTTCGAATGAATCCGCATCGTCTATTATTTTCATTTCGTAAGTCAGACCGCGGATCAGGCATCCGGTTTCAAAACCGGCTTTTCGTTTATTGGGTTCGTTAACCAGAGAGGAGCCGGTTCGCAGAAAGGCCACGTGTTTACAGCCCAGATCTGCCAGCTTCTCAGCGGCGAGCTGTCCGCCGGCAAAGTTGTCGCAGGCAACACAAGGAATACCCGGGCCCATGGAGCGGTCAATGGCGACAAAAGGAGTGTTTTCTTCTACGATCAGTTCGGGATTGTAGGTCAGACCGATAATCCCGTCTACCTTATTATTCTGCGCCATCAAGACATACTCCTGCTCCTGCCTGTGGTCAGAATCGGTGGCGCACAGCAACATGCGGTATTTTCGTTTTAACAGTGCAATATTGATATGGTGAGTGAGCGCAGCAAAAAAAGGGTTTATGGTATTGGGAATCAAAAAGGCGACGGTATAAGTCCTGCTTGCCTTTAGTCCCTGGGCGTAGCTGTTGACCTGATAATCCAGTTTCCGGATAGCTTCCTCCACCCGGATTCGGTAGGAATCACCAACGGGCAGGCCGTTAACCACCTTGGATACCGTACCCAGAGCAACGCCGGCTTCTTTTGCAACATCCTTCATAGTCGGAGCAGAGTTTTCTTTTTTCATAGAGTATCTCCATTATTCGTGAAATTGCGTGAAATTTCATGAAACATGAATCAAAACTGTTTCTATTTATAATGTCATTATAAATATTATGGTTCTATTTGTAAAGACAAAACAATATTGAAATGAAACGATTCATGTAATTGAGATGTATAAAACAGACAAAAATGTATAAATAAATTAGTGTAAAATAACAGAAAATATAAAATATTACTATAAAAAGAAGCAAAAACTATTGACACAAAGAAAAGGGGAAGGTAAAGTAAAATCATTAGTAAAATAACGTTTCACGATACGAGGCGTAAAAGTGTGAGAGAAGGAAAGGAGAAAGGTTATGAGTAGAAGCAAGGCGGTGGCCGCGGGTCCGGTGGGACGGCCGGAAGGCGGATCACTAAAGAAACGAATGCGGGATAACTGGCAGTTATATGCGATGCTTTTGGTTCCGGTAGTATTGACGATCATATATAAGTACATACCCATGTACGGCATACAGATCGCATTCAGGGATTACAAGGCCAGCCGGGGATTTATGGGGAGTGAATGGATCGGACTGGAGTGGTTCAGACGGTTCTTCGCTGCGCCGACCTTCGGCCGTATGATCAAGAATACGGTGCTGCTGAGCTTTTTCAGTCTGTTGTGGAGCTTCCCGATTCCGATCATTCTGGCCCTGATGTTGAATCAGATGCGGTTCCAGCGCTTCAAGAGAGTGACGCAGACAGTGCTCTACGCACCGCACTTTATCTCTACCATGGTCATCTGCGGTATGATCCGCATTTTCCTAAGTCCTTCGGGCGGTCTGATCAACCTGATCGCCGGGACTTCCATCGATTTCCTGACGGAATCTTCCGCCTTCCGAACGATTTACATCGCTTCCGGAATCTGGCAGGATGCAGGATGGGGCATCATCGTTTATATGGCGACTCTGGCCAATGTGGACACATCGCTTTATGAGGCGGCTAAAGTGGACGGCGCATCCCTCTTTCAGAGGATTCTTCACATTGATATTCCGGAGCTCACCTCGATCATGGTTCTGAATCTGATCATGAGCGCGGGCGGTCTTATGAACGTAGGATTTGAGAAGGTATGGCTGTTACAGACGGATCTGAACAAGGCGACCAGCGATGTAATCGCAGTTTACGTTTATCAACAGGGTATCGAAAACGCCAAGTACAGTTATTCCACGGCGGTGGGACTATTTAATACGTTGATTAATATTATCTTGCTGATCGTGGTGAACAAGATAGCCGGCAAGATATCAGAAGACACGAGCTTTATATAGGAGGTGCAGCATGAAAGCGAATACAAAATCCGGAAAGCTGACAGGACTTTCTGAAAAAAGCAGTGATATCATTCTGGTTGCGATCTGTGCGGTTATCCTGTTGATCGTTGCCTACCCGCTGTACTATGTGCTGATCGCATCCGTGTCAAATCCATACGACGTATATGCGGGCAAGACCTTCTTTCTTCCCAGTCAATTTACGCTGGATGGCTATAAATCTGTATTTGCCGATCCGAGTATTCTGACAGGACTGATCAACAGCTTCAAGTACACGATTATCGGTACGGTATTTTCTGTGGTCGTACTTTACCTGGCGGCTTATCCTTTGAGCGTAAAGGATCTGCCGGGCAGGAAGTTTTTAAGTATCTTTTTTATCATCACCATGTACTTCGGCGGCGGTATGGTGCCTACCTATCTGGTTGTTAAGGAGACCGGCCTGATCAATAACATGTGGGCGCTTTTCCTGCCGGGTGGCGTTGCGGTGGGCAATATGATTATCGTGAGAAACTTCTTTGAGAACAGCATCCCGAAGGAAATGATCGAGGCTGCGAACATAGACGGCGCGTCCAAGTGGACCACATTTATCAGGATCGTAGTGCCGTTAAGCCGTTCCATCATGGCGGTTATGGTGGTGTTCAGTATGGTGGCATACTGGAACGATTGGTTCACGGCCATGATCTATCTGCCCTCTCCGAATAAGGCGCCCCTGCCTCTTGTGCTGCGAAATATCCTGATCAAGAGTTCTGCCAGTGCAAGTCAGGCGAGCACCATATCCGGCGGCTTCGCGGAACTGAATAAGATGACGGAGATGATCAAGTTCTCGTCCATTATCATAGCGGCGCTGCCGATGCTGATCATCTACCCGTTCGTACAGAAATATTTTGAAAAAGGCTTTATGGCAGGCGCGGTGAAAGGCTGACCGCAGAAAGGAAATCATGATTATGAGAGACTGGAAAATATGCAATAATAGAAAAAAGCTGGTATCCTGTATGCTTATGGCTGTTCTTGCCCTGTCTGTGACGGCCTGCGGAAAGAAAGACTACGGACACCACGAAAAAGGTGTTGCGAACCCGGACACCTCCCAGACGGAGTTTGCGATCATGGGCGCGCATAGTGCGCTCAGTTCGGGCTATGATAATAATGAAGTTTTGAATCAACTGCAGGCAGAGGCAGGGATCAGCATTGACTGGACGACCATGAGCGAATCGGTGGGTGAGCAGGTCAATATTCGTATTGCGGGCGACGAGCTGCCGGATGCTTTTATGGGCGTGGGTTTTAGCAATTACGACATCTCCCGTTATGGGGATGACGGTACCTTTATCGATCTGACCCCATATTTAACGGAAGAGTATATGCCGAATCTGAGCAAGATTCTGGAAGAGAATCCGGATATCCGCAGCGCCATCACCATGGACGATGGTTATATCTACGGGCTCCCGTCAGGTGAGCGCATGGGAACGGCGGGTATCGGCGCGGCAGAGGATTACAGTATTTACTCGGTTCCCCAGTTTGCCATGATCAATAAGGCATGGCTGGATGATCTGGGACTGGAAGTGCCTACAACATTAGATGAGCTTCACACCGCGCTGAAGGCTTTTAAAGACAATGACATGAGCGCGAAATATTACGGAAACGCAGCGGGAAGCACGATTCCTATGAGTACGGGATTCGATCAGTGGTGCTGGGGGCAGAATATCTTTTATGCAGGTTTTGGTTTTACGAACTGGCCCAATGATGTTTGCAATGACCTTGTTCTGACCGGTGACGGCAAGGTGCAATTCATGTGTGTGACAGACCAGTACAGGGATGCGGTTACCTACTTCCATGATTGGTATGCGGAAGGCTTGATGGATCTGGAGATGTTCAGCCAGTCCGACACCCAGTTGATCTCCAAATGCTCTCAGGGATATGTGGGTGTCTCCACATGGTGGTATATCGAAGAGCTGATGGGCGACTATGCAGACGATTATGTATTCCTGCCCATTCTGGACGGCCCGGACGGCACCCACAATGTGACGATCCGTACCGGCGGTGGCACTGCCAGTGGACAGCTTAACATTACGAAAAAGTGTAAGAGTCCGGCAAATCTCTTGAAGTTTTATGATAAGTGGTATGATCCGGAAATCGTGATGCAGCTCCAATACGGCCCGATCGGTAAATACTTTACGGGACAGGATGAAAACGGCGTATGGCAGAGCATTTCGGATGAAGAGTGTAATGAGAAGTACGGCAAGACTCCGGGAGAATTAAAGGGTGAGTGTGAAGTGTTGGGACCTAAGCTGATCCTCAGTGACTACTACTTAACCACCTTCAAGATGGAGGATCGCGCCATCGAGCGTCTGACCGACTTGTACGATTTCTGGATGCCCTATGTGAGCGATACCACTGTCTATCCGGTAGACTGCGTATTCACGGGAAGAGAGCTGGATGACATCGACTGGTACAAGGCTAACTTTGAGAGCGCTGTCTCTGAACAAGAAGGCCTATGGATCAAGAACGGCGGACCGACCGATGAGGAGTGGAATGCCTATATCAAGCACCTGACAGATAAGTGTGGTATGGAGAAACTTCTAACCGTATACCAGAATGCGTATAACCGTTATGCCGGCGCAGATGCAGCAGAATAACTGTGTGAGAAGTACTTCTAAAGACGTCCCGCCATTGGACGGGACGCCATGAAGTACTATATCTCACACTGGAGAATGCCTGAAATGAGGCATTCTCCGTATGGATATATATATGATATCGGAGCAGAAAGCTATGGCATCTGCTCCGATATTAGGTTATAATGTAAAGACCGCAGAGGAAAAGGAAGCGGCGGTGAAGCTGACAAGGAGGAATAGACATGATAAGCCAGACTTTGCGAGATGCGAGAAGATATGAAGAGACAATGGAGCGTAAGATCGGCTGGGAGGAGAAGCCGGACTTCCATCTGTCCACCCGCGTGGGGTGGATGAACGACCCTAACGGTTTTTCCTTTTATAAAGGGGAATACCACATGTTTTATCAGTATCACCCCTATGACTCCCACTGGGGGCCGATGCACTGGGGCCATGCGGTCTCTAAAGACCTGCTGCACTGGGAGTATCTCCCGGCAGCCCTGGCGCCCGATATGGATTATGACAGGGACGGCTGCTTTTCCGGCAGCGCTGTGGTACTGCCGGATGGAAGACAGCTGCTGATGTATACGGGAGTGGCAAAGGAGACTCAGCCGGATGGCGGCACCCGGGAAATTCAGACACAATGCATTGCTGTGGGAGACGGGACGGATTATGAAAAGTATGCAGGCAATCCGGTGCTCACCAGAGAAGACCTGCCGGAGGGCAGCAGTAAGTTCGATTTCCGTGACCCGAAGCTGTGGCAGAAGTCGGATGGATCCTACCGCTGTGTCGTGGGGAACTGCACGGAGGAGGGAGACGGACGCATTCTTCTTTTCAGTAGCCCGGATGGCGTCCACTGGAAGTATGAGAAGATACTGGCAGCAAATGAGGGACGCTTTGGTAAAATGTGGGAGTGCCCTGATTTCTTTATGCTGGACGGCAAGGCTGTGCTGATCACAAGTCCTCAGGATATGCTGCCCTATGGATTTGAATATCATAACGGAAACGGAACGCTCTGTCTGATCGGTTCCTACGATGAGGAAACGGAAAGCTTTACCGAAGAACATAACCAGTCGATCGACTACGGTATTGATTTTTATGCGCCGCAGACCATACTCACACCGGACGGCAGGAGAATCATGATCGGCTGGATGCAGAACTGGGATACCTGTAACTTACATACGCCCGACCAGCCCTGGCTTGGACAGATGACGATTCCGAGAGAACTTTCCGTGAAAAACGGCCGTCTGTACCAGAATCCTATCAGGGAGCTGGAAGCGATGCGGGGAGAAGAAGTGCGGCATGAGAATGTAACTTTTTCTGATGAGATCAGTCTGGCGGGCGTAGAAGGACGCAAAGTGGATATGGAGCTGACGATCCGCCCTGTGGATGCGGAGAAGCTCTATCAGAGGTTTGCGGTCAGATTTGCTCAGAATGACATTTACCGCACTTCGATCAGTTTCCGTCCGCACGAGTCTATCGTGAAAGTAGACAGGAAGTTTTCGGGCTCCAGACGTGCCATCATCCATCAGCGCCGCTGTCTGGTACCGAATAAGGACGGCAATATCAAGATGCGGATCATTTTGGACAGATTCAGCGTAGAAGTTTTTGTGAACGATGGAGAGTACACACTTGCGGCGACGATGTACACGGATCTGTCGGCAGATAGAATATCCTTTTTTGCAGATGGCGAAGTGACCATGGATGTGGTAAAATATGAATTAAAATAGCGGGTGCTTCGACAGTGAGGCGAACGGAAATATATTGTCCCTGTCGTGTAGATGCTCCAGAATAGAGGTGGATGATATGAAAAAATTTGATGTGGTGGCATTGGGCGAGCTTTTGATCGATTTTACGGAAAACGGTACAAGCGGGCAGGGAAATCCGATTTATGAGGCGAACCCCGGCGGTGCGCCCTGTAATGTGCTTGCCATGCTGACGAAGCTCGGCAGAAAGACCGCGTTTATCGGCAAGGTGGGACGGGACATTTTTGGGAACCGTTTGAAGACTACGCTCAACGAGGTGGGAATCGATACCTCCAATCTGGTGATGGACGATGAGGTGCGCACTACACTTGCGTTTGTGGAAACTTTTGCAGACGGCGACAGAGATTTCTCCTTTTATAGGAATCCGGGAGCAGATATGATGCTGCGGGAGGAGGAAGTGGATCTGGCAATGGTAAAGGATACACAGATCTTTCATTTCGGGACCCTGTCCATGACCCATGAGGGTGTGAGAAACGCTACGAAAAAGGCAATCGCGGCGGCAAAGGAAGCGGGAGCGGTGATCTCCTTTGACCCGAATCTGAGAGAGCCTCTTTGGAAATCTCTGGATGATGCCAGGGAACAGGTGAGTTACGGTCTGTCACAGTGTGACGTGCTTAAAATTTCCGATAATGAGATTCAGTGGTTTACCGGTGAGGAGGATTTTGATGCCGGGATCGCCAAACTGCGGCAGCAGTACGATATTTCTCTGATCATGCTGTCTATGGGTAAAGACGGAAGCCGCGCTTATTACAAGGATCTGTGCGTAGAGGTAAAACCGTTTCTGCAAGAGAATACGATTGAAACGACAGGAGCCGGAGATACGTTCGGAGGATGCTGCCTGCATTATGTGTTGGAAAATGGCTTGCACAATTTAAACAAAGAAAATCTGACGGAAATGCTTACGTTCGCCAATGCGGCGGCTTCCATCATCACGACCCGTAAAGGGGCGCTGCGTGTAATGCCGGAGAAAGCGGAAGTGTTAAAACTGATCGAACAGTTTTAGCAGCGTGTCGGGAAGCGGCAGGATATAGCTGTCTATAGCATTGCCTTTCTCCTTGTACTTCTTTTGGGAAACGTGTATAATAAAGGCCATAGTATCAGGGTATGATTTTTCGGTAAAATGGCAATACTTGTTATCAGAGGACGGCAGAGAGTGTATGGCTGCATACTGCTGCACCGTCCGATAGAAAGGAGTATTGACCATGATATTGACGGAGAAAGAGACGACCGCACTGCGTGATCTGCAGACACAGGAGAAATCCTGTATCACAAAGTATGAGAAGTATGCTGCACAGGCAAAGGACACGGAGCTGCAGAGCCTGTTTCGGACGCTGCAGCAGGATGAGCAGAAGCATTATCAGTCCATTGGACAGGCGCTGCACGGCAATGTGCCGGACTGTGACTGTAATGATTCGCAGGGGAAAAACTATGCGCCCAAAGGCACATACAAGGACGGCGCGAATGCCGCGGACAAGGAGCACGACTGCTTTCTTGCCACGGATTGTATCGGAACGGAAAAGCTGGTTTCGGGAGAGTATAATACGAACGTTTTTTCCTGTGACAATTCAGGCTTAAGAAAGCTTCTTGCCGACATTCAGGTGGAGGAGCAGAATCATGCCGAGATGCTTTACAAGTATAAGCAGGCGAATGCCATGGCATAGCCGTAACAGGGAAAAAGAACCGCAGGAAGAGCAGCTATGCGGAAACGCATAGCTGTCTTGGCAGATAGGACGAAGACAGTATGTATAGAGGGTTAGTCATTTTTCAGATCATCATGGTTTTAGGGTGCTTCCTTTTTATCATCCTTATGACCAGACAGCGTGAGAGCGCGCTCTCTAAGCTGATGCTCTGCGTCGGTTTTCTCGGTGCGATTCAAAATACGGGTTACCTTTTGGAATTGTTGTCGCGGGATATCGGAGAAGCAATGATGGCCGTGCGGGTTGAATTTTTGGGAGGCGCCTTTATGAGTACCTTCCTGTTCATCTTTGTGGCGACTTACTGTGGATATCGGATACCCGGGAAAATAGAAGCCGCCATGTTTCTGCTGGATACCCTTGTTCTCCTGTGTATCTGGGGCTATCGTTACACACCGATTTACTATACAAGAGTATCGTTCGTGACGGAGGGGCTGTTTCCCCATCTGATTCTGGAAAAGGGCCCCCTGCACTACGTGTTTTATGTGCAGATGTTTGTACATATGATCGCCTGCTTTACCATGACACTTCTAGCCAACAGAAGATTAGGGAAGAGGAAACGGAATATCAACCTGATCGCTCTTGGCATTTGCAGTATTTTTCCGATTCCGGGATTTCTGTGCGATCTCTTCCAGTGGATAGAGGGCTATGACGCGGTGCCGGCTTGTGAGGCGCTTGGCATTATTTTGTTTGGAGTTGTAATAATATTTTATCATATCTTTGATATTGCTGTTTCGGCCCATGAGGAGATCATCCGTACTATGGACGAAGCAGTACTGATCGTGGATGCAGACGGTGGCTTCGTAGAGGCAAACGACAGGGCGATGGAGCTTTTTAAGGGACTTTCCAATTTTCGAAAGGGAGAGCGGATCTGCAAAGAAGATCTTCGGGACGTCTTTAATGCCGACAACTATTTTGAGCACATCAGCTGTAATCATAACTTCGAGGTGCACGCAAATAAGATCTGGAATAACCGCGTGCTTGCGGGTTATGCCATCGTGTTTGTGGATATTACGCAGAGCCGTAAGCAGATTGAGCAGATGCAGATGTTAAAGGCCAATGCAGAGAAGGCAAACAGAGCAAAGTCGGAGTTTTTGGCAAGAATGTCCCACGAGATACGAACACCGATCAATGCTGTGTTGGGCATGAATGAGATGGTGCTGCGGGAATCCAAAGAGGAGGACGTGAAAAAGTATTCCATGGATATCAAGTCCTCGGCACAAGCTCTCCTTGGCATTATCAACGATATTCTGGATTTCTCCAAGATCGAGTCAGGCAAGATGGAGATCGTACCTGCGGAGTACCAGCTAAACAGTATGTTAAACGACCTGTACAATATGTTTTCACTTCGTGCGCAGGAGAAAGGGCTTATTTTTGATGTGGCTGTGGATGCAGCGCTGCCCTCAAAACTCTACGGAGATGATCTGCGCATCCGTCAGATTCTCAGCAATCTATTGACTAACGCGGTCAAATACACCAGAAAAGGAACGGTCACCTTTGAGGTGGCGGGTGAGCGGGACGGTGCGGATGTGATTCTGCATTTTGCGGTGCGGGATACGGGCATCGGCATCAAGCAGGAGGATATCCCCAAGCTGTTCTCCGCCTTTGAGCGTATTGATGAGGAGAAAAACCGTGACATAGAGGGAACAGGGCTTGGGATGAACATTTCCCTGCAGCTTTTGAAACTGATGAATACAGATCTGCGGGTGGAGAGCGTCTACGGGGAGGGATCCAGATTCTTCTTTGATCTGCGGCAGGGTGTTGTGAATGAGGAGCCGATCGGAAGCTTTCAGGAACGGGCGAAAAGGGCGGCCAGAGAACATACCTATCGTGCCAGCTTTACCTCCCCTGAGAGCGAAATTCTGTTGGTGGACGACAACCGTGTAAACAGAAGAGTATTTTGCGGCCTTTTGAAACAGACGAAGGTTCAGATCACGGACGTGGGAAGCGGCAGAGAATGTCTGGATCATGTCAGACAAAAGCATTATGACATGATATTCCTCGATCATATGATGCCGGAGATGGACGGAATGGAGACCATGCAGCGGATGAAGGAGATGGAGGACAATCTCTGTAAGGATACCCCGATTATCATGTTGACGGCAAACGCCATTATGGGAGCCAAGGAACAGTATCTTGCAGCAGGGTTTGATGATTTTCTGGCGAAGCCCATTGACCAGACGAAGCTGGAGCGTTTGATGATGCACTGGATGCCACAGGATAAGGTACATAGCAATACATAACACGAGTAAAGGGAGGCATTATGAAAGAAAAACTGAAAGTAAAGGTGACGGCGCCTCAATACAGCTTTGTGTCGGGCATAACCTTTGCTCAGGTGGATGCCTGGTATGATCACACCAGAAGAGACTTGAAGATGGATATCATCTATCCGGAAGATAAGGCGAAAAAGTATCCCTGTGTCGTTTGGATCTGTGGCGGCGCATGGCTGCGGCTGGATCGCAGCGCCCATACGGCATATCTGGCGGAGCTTGCAAGAAGCGGCTTTGTGGTGGCGAGCGTGGAATACCGCACGACCAACGAGGGCTGTTTTCCCATTCAGCTGCAGGATGTGAAGGCAGGGATCCGTTACCTGAAAGCGAACGGCGAGCGTTACAACATTGATATCGAGCGTTTTGGCGTGATGGGAGAATCGGCGGGCGGTTATCTGACGGCTATGGCGGCGCTTGCGGACGATCCCGCCTATGATGTGGGAGCGTTTACGGAGTTTTCCAGTAAGGTACAGGCGGCCTGTCCCTGGTATCCGATTACGGATGTGACCGGATTTACCTATCCCTCCCCACTGGAAGCAGCGGCCACGATGGAATCTCTGCTTTTAGGGAAAAATGTAATGCTGGAGCCGGAGGAGGCGCTGAAGATCAGCCCGGTAAGCCTTGTGACAAAGGATGCGCCGCCCTTTATGATCATCCATGGGGATAATGATAATCTTGTTTCCTTCGCACATGGGGAGGCGCTGCATGATAAGCTGGAGGCGGCGGGAGCGGACGTAAAGCTTCTGGTCATAGAGGGAGCAGATCATGCGGATATGCCCTTCTTTCAGGAGGAGATATGGCAGCGGATCATCGACTTTTTTAAGGAGAAGCTTGAAAGAAAATAGGAGAAATAGATGAGTTACTATTTAGTGGATTTTGAGAATGTAAAAAAAGATGGTCTGGATGGGATTCATATGTTGGACGAGGAGGATAAAGTCTGTATTTTTTATTCCAAGAATGCTGACAGCATCACCTTTGACCAGCATAGGCGGATCATAGAATCCAAAGCCTCTATCGAGTTTTGCAAGGTGGAAGTGGGGAGCAAAAATGCTCTTGATTTTCAGCTCGCCACGCAGCTTGGTTTCCTGATTGCCAACCGGTCTGCAGACCAGTATTATATTGTAAGCAGGGATAAGGGCTTTGAGATCCTCGGCGGCTATTGGAAGAGCAGGGGAGTGGCGGTGACTCTGATCGCGGATATCACGGGCAGGAGCCATGACTCCGAGACGCAGGAACTTCGGGAAAAGCTTGTGGGACTGATCAAAGAGGAAGAGGATGTGACCGTGGACGTTGTCCTGAAGATCATACAGCAGTATAAGACGAAGCAGGGCATTATGAACGCTCTGATGAAAAAATATCCGAGCGCGGACAACAAGAAATCCAGTAAGATCTATAAGACCATTAAGCCGTTGCTTTCCGATAAAAAGGGAAGTTGAGAAAACCTGGGATAGTTGCGGGAATACGGGGGAAAATAGAAGATATGAAAAAGACAAAACTTTTGACAGGACTTATAATTTTACTGGCGGCCTTGCTCTGTGCCGCCTGCGGAGACAAAAAAGAATCTTCTGATACTCCGGAAGGATCCTTGACGGATATCATGGCATCCCTCTATGAAAATGCAGAGCTTGACGCGGAATTTCGGGAGGGACTGCCTTACTTTGATACAATGGAATTGACGGACGAATGGAAGAGCAGTATTCTCGGTACGGATGAAATTAGTTACACGGAGGGCGTGGTGTCCATGCCAAAGATGTCCTCCATAGCATTTCAGTGTGTGCTGCTTCGGGTGGAAGACGGAGATGTGGAGACGGTCAAGCAGGCCCTGAAAGATAATGCAGACCCGGATAAATGGGTCTGCGTCAGCGCGGAGACGACTCTGATCGAGAACCGCGGAAATGTGATCTTCTTCATTATGAGCGGGAAGAATGAGGCGTATGCGCTGAACGAGGCATTTCAGAAGCTTTAGGCCGTTTATTCCTTTCCATGACAGTCGCTTTTTCAGGGAGCGTTTTTGTGAGAACAACGGTGTAGGAGACAGTGACCGCGATCAGACTAACGATGTGGGCAATCTGTTGTTCTGCCGTGAATCCTGCTTCATTTGCAAAGGTATTGAGTGAGTTGATGGCGGAGTGTGTGATGATGCAGGGAAGCAGGCTTCCGCCCCGATAATAGATTGTTACAAACAGGAAGCCGACTGCGAGTGCAAAGATGATCTGGCATAGATTTTCTGTCAGATTCATTCCGTTTAACAGATTTATGATATGGCCTATTCCAAAGGTCACACTTGAAATAATGATGGCTCTTTTTACGTTCTCTTTTGCAATCGCCTCGAAAAGAAGACCCCTGAAAATCGAGAGATATAGCAGTAGGGAAAATGGATAAAGATAGAAAGAGACGGGCTTTTTTTACAAGGCATCCTAAAAAGGATGCCTTGTATGCACCTTTAGTACGACTTCACTTCTTTCCACAACTCATTGTAAAGGGAATCCCCATCTTCGCCCAGATACACATAGGTTTCCAGATTATCATATTGTGACAGATCCGGAAAAGCGATCTCGGAATTTTTAACGGACTCGTCCTCGATCAGATCTCTGGCGGCCACATTCGGCGTAGAATAGGTGATATATTCAAAGTTTATGAGAGCAATGTCCGGCCGGCACATAAAATCAATGAATTTTTCCGCGTTTTCCTTGTTGGGCGCATTCTTTAAGATCACCCAGCAATCGATCCATACATTAGTTCCTTCCTCAGGGATCACATAGACCAGATCCGGATTTTCCTGCTGTGTGTAGATGGCCTCGCCGGAGTAGATAACGCCTATGGCGGACTCTCCACCGATCATTTTGTCACGCACCTGATCGACGACATAGGCCTGCACCAGAGGCTTTTGCCGGATCAGGGATTCCTTGGCAATTTCAAGCTCCGCAGGATCTAAGGTATTCATGGAGAATCCGTTCAGCATTTCGGACACCATGAAGGCATCCCGGACGGAGTCCTGCATCAGAATATTGTCTGCATATTTTTCATCCCAAAGCTGTTCCCAGCGGGTGATCGGCTCATCGACCATGGTTTGATTGTAGAGAATACCGACTGTGCCCCAGCAGTAGGGGATGGCATATTTATTTTCCGGATCAAAGCCCTTGGCCTGATCGTAATACTCTGCGCCGATATTCTTTTTCGCGTTCGGGATCTTTTCGTAGTCGATCTCAGACAGCATACCGTTTTCTATCATCCGGCTGATCATGTAGTCCGATGGGCAGGCAATATCGTAGGCGACAGCGCCGGACTCCACCTTGGGGTACATGCTTTCGTTTGTTTCAAACTCATCGTAGATCACTTTGATGCCGCTTTCTTCCTCGAACATACGGATCGTTTCTGGATCAATATATTCGCCCCAGTTATAGACGATGACCTGCCCGTTGACGCCCTTTACAGAGGAGGTACAGCCGGTCAGGGAGATGACGGTGAGAAGCGCCAGCAGTACAAATATGGAGTTTAAGCGAAATCTTTGGTTCATTTTCATTTCTTTTCCTTCTTGTCAGGTGACAGATTAATCAAAACCAGTAAGGTCAGAACCGTTACAAAGATAAGCGACGAGAGCGCATACATTTCCGGTTTGATGCCTTTTTTGATCTCTGTATATATTTTCGTAGAAAGCGTGTCCACGCCGACGCCCTTGGTGAAGTGGGTGATGATGAAATCATCCAGGGACATCGTAAAGGCCATCAGAAATCCCGAAAGGATTCCGGGCAGGAGGTCGGGAAATACCACTTTAAAGAAGGCGTTTATCGGCGAGGAGCCAAGGTCAAGCGCCGCTTCATAAGTGCTTGGATTCAGCTGTTTCATGCGCGGCATAACGCTCAGGATCACGTACGGGATATTAAAGGTAATATGGGACAGCAATATGGTTCCCATTCCGAATCTGATTCCAAGACTGATATAGAGCAGCATCAGGGAAATTCCCGTGACAATGTCAGCGTTCAGCATGGGGATATTGGTAATTCCCATGAGGATTGATTTTGCCTGACGTTTCATGCCTGTCATGGCGATGCAGGCGATGGTCCCGATGACCGTGGCGATCAGGGAGGAGAGCAGCGCAATCAACAGGGTGTTTGCAAGTGCACGCAGTATCTCTTCATTCTGAAACAGGGCAATATACCATTTGAAACTGAAGCCGCCCCATTTCGCCCGGGTCTTGCTCGCGTTAAAGGACAGCACCATAAGGGTGCCGATGGGAGCGTACAGGAAGAGAACGATCAGGGCAATGTAAATTCTTTTTGCAGCAGATTTCATAGCATGGAGCCCTCCCCTTCCTTGTCAAAGATGGCGGATAAAACCATATTGACCAGAATAAATATCATCAGCACCATGGACAGGCCGCTGCCCAGATGCCAGTTGGATGTCCGTGTAAATTCCTGATCGATCACATCCCCGATCAGCAGAAGCTTGCCGCCTCCAAGAAGCGAGCTGATCACGAAGGTCGTGAGCGCAGGGATGAACACCATGGTAACGCCGCTGATAATGCCCGGGATCGAGAGCGGCAGAATAATACGCGTAAAGGTATGTAAGTGATCAGCGCCAAGATCATGGGCGGCGTTTATCACATTGGGATCTATTTTAGCCAGTGCATTATATAAGGGCAGTATCATAAAGGGCAGGAAGTTGTATACCATGCCGAGAATGATCGCCGCCGGTGTGTTGATGATCTTTATAGCCGGCAGATGCAAAAAGGTAAGCAAGTGGTTGATCACGCCGTTCTTTTCAAGCAGGGTCTGCCATGCCAGTGTGCGCAGCAGGAAGTTCATCCACATGGGCAGGATAAAGATCAGTATGATAAAATTATGCCGCTTCATCTGTACCTGCGAAAGGATCATGGCAAGCGGATATGCAAGCAGAAAACAGATGATCGTACTGATCAGGGAGAGCAGGAGAGAGAGGCGCAGGGCCTTCGCGTGTCCCGCCGTGGTGATCGCGATGATATTGTCAAGGGTGAAGGCTCCCGTCCTGTCGGTCAGGCCGTAGTAGAGGATCATGCCCAGAGGCACGACGATGAACAGGGCAGACCAGAAAATATAAGGCACAGACAGCCACTTTTTATTAGATGTCAATTGCAACAGCCTCCTCATCTTCAGATTCAGGTTTGTTCATGATCTGGATATTGAAGGGATCTACATGGATGCCCACTTCTTTTCCAACAGGAAAGAGGGTGGTGGAGTGCACCAGCCATTCAAATCCGTTTGCGGTGACTTCCATTTCATAGTGCACGCCCTTGAAGATGAGGTGGGTCACCACGCCCTGTATGATACCATCGGCGGGCTCCACAAGGATTACATCCTCCGGGCGGATCACCACATCCACCGGTTTGTTACGGCCAAATCCCGTATCTACACAGGCAAAGCGGGTGCCGAGGATCTCCACCAGCTTATCTTCGATCATAGTGGCGGGGATAATGTTGCTGTCCCCGATGAAGTCCGCTACAAAAGCATTTTCAGGCTCATTGTAGATGGACTCCGGCGAGCCGATCTGTTGGATATAGCCCTGATTCATGACTACAATGGTGTCGGACATGGTGAGAGCTTCCTCTTGATCGTGGGTCACATAGACGAAGGTGATGCCGAGTTCATTCTTCATGCGGATCAGTTCATACTGCATCTCCTGACGGAGTTTCAGATCAAGAGCTCCAAGGGGTTCATCCAGAAGAAGGACCTTTGGTTCATTGACGATCGCTCTGGCAATGGCAATGCGCTGCTGTTGTCCGCCGCTTAAGGAGTCGGGCATCCGATTTTCATATCCCTCAAGGTTTACCAGCTTGAGGGCATAGCGGATCTTATCGTCTATATAGCTTTGAGATTTTTTCTTTATCTTCAGTCCGAAGGCGATATTTTCCGCTATGGTCATATGTGTGAAAAGTGCGTATTTTTGAAAGACAGTATTCAGCTGTCTTTTGTTGGGCGGAATCCGGGTGATATCCTGACCGTCAAATACCACGCGACCCGTATCCGGACTGGCAAAGCCGCCCAGAATGCGAAGGGTTGTGGTCTTGCCGCAGCCGCTGGGGCCGAGCAGGGTGACAAATTCATTCTCGTGGATGGATAAATTCAGTTCGTCCAATACCATCTGTCCGTCAAAAGATTTGGAGATATCGATCAGTTGAATCAGTTCTTTTGCCATGGAAGTATCGCCTCCGTATCATATGTTATATTGCCCCGTTGCATGACTCATTATCAAAAGTTCGGCGGGGTGCTGATCCATAAAAAGACGGCGCCGCTCTTTGTTCCGGCTTTGATATAGTGCTCTGAGTCCGGCCTGTAGTAGAAGGTGTCGCCCTTTTTCGCGCGAATGCTGCGATTGCCGAGGATAATGGTGAGAGAGCCGGAGAGTACATAGCCGAACTCCTCCCCCTCGTGGGGCTGGTCAGGATAGGTGGAGCCGCCGGCCTCCAGAGTGACGCGGATCGGTTCCATCATGTTTTTTTGGGCATTCGGAATGATCCACTCAATCTTATTGTGGAGTTCATGATCCTCCTTCTCGAAGAAATCGTCAGGGCGAAAGACGATCTGCTCGTCGTCCGCATCGTTGAAAAAGTCCTTTAAGCTGGTGCCGAGACACTGCAAAATGTCGATCAGTGTGGCGATCGAGGGGGAGGTCACGTCATTTTCCAACTGGCTGATAAAGCCCTTGGAGAGCTCACAGCGGTCAGCCAGTTCCTCCTGCGTCAATCCCTTCTTATTCCGAAGTTCCTTTATTTTGTTGCCGATGTCTGTTTTACTGCCTGTGCTGTCCATTGCGTTCTCCGTCTTGAAATGCTTCTGCCCATAAAATCAGCCGAGCGTCTGCGATTCAGTAAAAATAAACTAAAAGTTTACTGTTGCTAAACATACACTGAGACTCATTATACAGCAATGCAACCGTATGTCAATGGAAAAATGTAAAAATATCAAAATTTAAGGATTAACAAGACGGAGATAATATGGTAAAATATTTGGTAGTTATTTTAGAGAACAGGAGAAATTAGACAGAGGCGGCTGGTAATGGTGGGCTGAATCGTAATAAGTTTATAATATTCAAAGAAAGGGCGTGGTTTCAGCGATGAGTCAGGATAAATATGTGGCGTATGTGTCTACCTACACGACGGCAAAGGCGGACAATTACGGCATCAAGATCTATGATGTGGATCTGAAAAACGGAAGGATGACGGAGAAAAATCAGGTGGAGATCACAAACTCTTCCTATATCACAATCTCCCACAATGAAAAGTATCTCTATTCCATTACGGATTTCGGTGTGGAGGCGTATAAGATCCTGCCGGGTGGTGATCTGGAGGTCATAAACCAGGGTACCATCAACGGCATGCGAGGCTGTTATCTTTCCACGGACTATGAGGATAAGCTTCTTTTTGTGGGCGGTTACCATGACGGAAAGATCACAGTCCTCCGCTTGAGAGAGGACGGCGGGGTCGGAGAGATTACGGACGAAGTCTATCATAAGGGCCTTGGCAGTATTGCGGAGCGAAATTTCAGACCGCATGTGAACTGCGTGAAGATGACGAGGGACAATCATTATCTGTGCGCGGCGGATCTGGGCCTTGACCATGTGAATGTATACCGTGTGGACCATGAGAACGGAAAGCTGAAACCTATCGATATGATCAGGAGCGAGCAGGAATCCGCACCCCGGCATTTGAAATTTTCCAAGGACGGCAGTATCCTCTATATCGTGCACGAACTGAAAAACTACATCGATGTCTATACCTATCAGGAGATAAACAATACTCCTGAGTTTGAGAAGATTCAGACCATTTCCACGCTCAATGATTATCATGCGGGCGGCTCGGCGGCCAGTGCTCTCAATATTTCGGACGACTTTAAATATCTCACAAGCTCCAATGCCGGAGATAACAGCGCTGTTGTCTATAAGATCGATCAGAAGACGGGAATGCTTGAGAAGGTTCTCTGCCTGCCGATCAGCGGTGATTACCCCAAAGACGCGGCACTTTTCCCGGACAATAAGCATCTGGTCTCCCTGAACCATGAATCGAACACCATGACCTTTTTCAATGTCGATATGAAAAACGGACTTCTGGTGATGAACGGTAAAGAGATTAAGGTGGATCAGCCGAACTGTATCATCTTCCATAAGCTGGCGCAGTAGGCTTTTGTGGAAGCTTTTCATGAAAACAGCATAGTGAGGCAGCCTCCTGCATATACATTTACCAGTATAAGCAGGAGGTTTTTTTATGGATATTTTACAGAACACTACATACGACCTCTATAGAGATATACAGCACAGAACGGGGGGAGAAATCTACCTGGGCGTGGTTGGGCCGGTCAGGACGGGAAAATCCACTTTTATCAAACGGTTTATGAATCTTCTGGTGCTTCCTTACATGGAGGATGAGAACGAGAAGGAGAGGGCGCAGGACGAAATGCCGCAAAGTGCGGGTGGAAAGACCATCACGACGACGGAGCCGAAATTCATTCCCAAGGAAGCGGCCCATGTGAAGCTGGGCGCGGATATTGATGTGAAGGTACGGCTGGTGGACTGTGTCGGCTATATGGTGGATGGCGCTGCGGGCCATATGGAAAAAGATGAGGAACGCATGGTCAAGACGCCGTGGTCGCTTGAGGAGATCCCTTTTACGAGGGCGGCGGAAATTGGCACCAGAAAGGTGATTCGCGACCATTCCACGATCGGCATTGTGGTGACCTGCGACGGTTCTTTCGGAGAGCTTCCAAGAGAGAGCTTTCTGGAGGCGGAGGAGCGAACCATCAAAGAACTGCAGGCGCTTGGCAAGCCCTACATTGTGCTCTTAAATTCTGAGAAGCCTTACGCTGAGGAGACAAGGACACTTGCCGATGAGATCAGCGAGAAGTATCAGGTCACGGTCATGCCTGTTAACTGTGAGCAGCTAAAGAAAGAAGACATCAACCACATCATGGAGAATATCCTTTATGAGTTCCCTCTTACCATGGTTGAGTTTTATATGCCCAAGTGGGTGGAGATGCTTCCCTGTGACCACAAGATGAAAAAGGATATCATTGCACAGCTCAAACTTATGATGGCGAAACTGAATCACATCCGTGACATCACAGCGGATAGCTTTATCATGGAAAGTGAGTATGTAAAAAAATGCAAGCTCGACGGCGTCAATATGTCAGACGGCAGCGTGCGCATTGTGCTGGATGTGGATGACGCCTACTATTACGAGATGTTGAGCGAGCTGGTTGGTGAGAATATCGGCAGCGAGTATCAGCTTCTTACGACCTTGCGGGAGATGGCGAAGATGAAGCGGGAGTATGTAAAGGTGCTGCATGCGCTTGAGGCAGTGCGTTATAAAGGATACGGCGTGGTGATGCCTGACCGGGAGGAGATCGTACTGGAGAAGCCAGAGCTCATTAAACAGGGCAATAAATTCGGCGTGAAGATCAAGGCCGAGAGCCCCAGCATTCACATGATAAAGGCAAGCATTGAGACAGAGATATCCCCCATTGTCGGCACAGAGGAGCAGGCAAAGGATCTGATTCAGTATATTTCCGACACGGGTACGAACGAGGAGGGGATCTGGGAGACCAATATCTTCGGGAAGACCGTGGAGCAGCTCGTAAATGACGGCATTACAGGTAAGATATCCATGATCAACGAGGAGAGTCAGGTGAAGCTGCAGGAGACGATGCAGAAGATCGTGAACGACTGTAACGGTGGGATGGTGTGTATTATTATTTGATTGCAAGGTTCTTTTCACTATGGTAATTTAGAAAATAATAGGTTTGTTGTGAGAGACAGATAGGAGCGAATACAAAAGATGCAGGAACGTACGAGAAGAATATGGATGACGATATGCGGTGTGATGATCTGTGGGTTCAGCGTCGGAATGTTCAACTTTTCGGCGCTGGGCCTGGATCCGTTTCAGGTTTTTGTGCATGGGGTCTTTTATATCCTGCCGGAGGGGGCACCGGGATTCGGAACGGTGTATGCGGCGATGAATCTGTTGATGCTGATCGTGATCTTTCTGATGGACAGAAAGAAGATCGGGCTGGGCACGCTGATCAATATTTTCCTGCTGGGCTATGTGGCGGAATATTCCTCCTTGCTTTTTGAGAGGTTGATACAGGAGCCGTCCCTGCCTGTCAGGTTTGCTTTTCTTTTGCTCGGGATCGTTATTATGTGTTTTTCCTCTGCCCTCTATTTTACGGCGGACATGGGAGTATCTACTTACGATGCGGTTTCTTTGATTCTTTCGGAAAAGAAAAAATGGAAATTTCAGATCTGCCGGATCTCTTCGGATGTGTTCTGCACGGTGGTTGGATTTTTCTTTGGTGCGACGGTGGGGATCGGCACCGTGGTGACGGCCTTTTTCATGGGGCCGTTAATCGCATTTTTCAATCGGACGGTGGCGGAGCCGTTGCGGTATGGGAAAGCGAAAGATTAAGTTTGTTTGGAAGTGGCAAGCAGCAGCCCCGTAGAGCAGATTGTGTCAAATCTGGAGATAGCGGGAATACGGAAATATTTTTCTGAGATCGTCAGCGGGACGGAAGCAAAGCGTGGGAAACCGGCACCGGATATTTTCCTTTTGGCGGCTGTATCACCGTGATGGTACCGGATCTGATGGAGCCTTCTCCGGCAATACTCGAGAGATATCGTGAAACAGATGCCGGAAGAACTCAAAATGAAGAATGATAAGATTGAGATAGGCTATAAAAAGGATCAAGTCTGATTCTGGCGAAGAATATCAGTGTGCCAAAGTACACAATCTGTGGTACAATAGATGCAGGTTAGAGAATCGGCATCTTTTTTAGAAAGATTTATGATCAAACTCACAGAAAGGCGGTAACCTACATGAATCCTGTATATGAAAAACTTGTAAAATGCTATGAATGCTACAAAACGAAGATTGACTTTGAACCCAAGGTGGCGGTAGTTCTCGGCTCCGGCCTCGGCAACTTTGCGAAGGTCGTAGATGTAAAAGCAGAACTTCCCTACAGCGAGATTGAGGGCTTTCCTGTATCTACCGTGCCGGGACATGCCGGGAAATTTATCTTTGGCTACATAAACGAAGTACCTGTTGTTTTGATGCAGGGACGCGTGCACTATTATGAGGGATATCCCATCACGGATGTAGTGCTGCCCACCCGTCTGATGAAGATGATGGGTGCGAAGGTGCTTTTCCTGACGAATGCATCGGGCGGCATCAATCCGGCCTTTCATGCGGGCAGTCTGATGCTGATTCAGGATCATGTTTCCCTTTTTGCTCCCAATCCGCTGATCGGGCCGAATATCGAAGAGCTGGGCACCCGCTTTCCGGATATGTCTCATGTCTATGATGAGGATTTACAGGGGATTATCAAAGATACAGCAAAAGAGAATGACATCGAACTATTTGAAGGTGTCTATGCGCAGCTTACGGGGCCTTCTTTTGAGTCTCCCGCAGAGATTCAGATGCTTCACAAGCTGGGAGTCAGCGCAGTGGGTATGAGCACGGTAGTGGAAGCCATTGCGGCAAACCATATGGGTATGAAGATCTGCGGAGTGTCCTGCGTCAGCAATCTGGCGGCGGGTATGAACTCAGCACCCCTGACCCACGAGGAAGTGCAGGAGGCAGCCAATGCAGTGGCGCCCAAGTTCGAGAAGCTTTTGGTGGAGTCTATCACGAAATTCAAAGTGTTTGTTTAGAAAAGAAACATGACGACATACAGTAAAGTTAATATGTCAAAAAAGGGAGTGCCATGTCAGCGAATAGAGAACTTACAACAGACAGCATACGAGATTTGATTGCGGCGGCAATAGAGGCGAGAAGAAAATCTTACTCGCCTTATTCCCATTATCAGGTGGGAGCGGCGCTGCTTGCCGGGGACGGACAGATCATTACAGGCTGTAATATTGAGAATGCGGCCTACGGACCCTCTAACTGCGCCGAGAGAACTGCCTTTTTTAAGGCAGTCAGCGAAGGCATACGAGCGTTCGCGGCAATCGCCATTGTTGGCAGCCCGGAGGGGGAAGAACTGACACAATTTGCTTATCCCTGTGGTGTCTGCAGGCAGGTCATGGCGGAATTTTGTGAACCGGAGAATTTCCGGATCATTGTGGCAAAGTCTGAGGAAGACTATCGTGTTATGACCCTGGCGGAACTTTTACCTGAGAGTTTCGGGCCGGACAATCTGCGCGAGGGACAATCCGAAGGCTTTTCAAGCTGCACTGCGAAGCGATAAATAATCAACAGAAAGGATAAAGCTGCTATGAATTACAGATTTTATAATGCTAAAATTCTTACCATGAAGACAGCTGACATCATGGAGGGAGAGCTCTGGGTACAGGATGATAAAATCCTCTATGTGGGAGAGGGAAGTGACGCGGCGGCAATCTGTCAGAAGATTTCCATAGACAGCATTCTCTGGGATCGGGAGATCGACTGTGAAGGGAATCTCCTGATGCCGGGATTTAAGAATGCTCACACCCACTCGGCCATGACGTTTCTGCGTTCCTATGCAGATGATCTGCCGTTGCAGGATTGGCTGACAAAGCAGGTGTTTCCCATGGAGGCAAAGCTGGATGGGGAGATGATCTACCATCTCACGAAGCTTGCGGTTCTGGAGTATCTGACCAGCGGGATCACAGCCATTTTTGATATGTATCTGACGCCGGAGACGACGGCTAAGGCCTGCGTGGAGATGGGAATGCGCTGCGTGCAGGTCGCCGGTACGAGCGGACAGGAGAATTTTGAACAGTCTCTTAAAAAGATGGAGGAGCGGTATCACGTTTTAAATGAACTGGATCCGCTGCATTCCTATTTCATCGGTTTTCATGCGGAGTATACCTGTTCCAGGGCGCTTTTGGAGCAGGTGGCGGCTATGGCACATAAGTATCAGGCACCGGTATTTACGCATCTGGCGGAGACAAAATCGGAAGTGGAGGGGTGTATTGAACGGCACGGCATGACGCCAACGAAGCTTTTTGATTCGCTGGGGATTTACGATTACGGCGGCGGTGGATATCACTGTGTCTGGATGGATGAGGAGGATATGGATATCTTTGCGAAGCGTGATTTGAGTGTTGTCACAAACCCGGGGTCCAACACAAAGCTTGCCAGCGGCATTGCGCCGATCTCAGAGTATCTGAAGCGGGGCATCAATGTGGCTATCGGCACGGACGGGCCTGCCAGCAACAACTGTCTTGATATGTTCCGGGAAATGTTTCTGGTCACGGGACTTGCGAAGCTGAAGGAACAGGATGCGGCGGCGGTAGACGCCTTGGAGGTTTTGAAGATGGCGACGGTGGGCGGCTCCAAAGCGATGAATCTGCCGGACACAGACGTGCTTGCAGAGGGGAAACAGGCGGATCTTATCATGATCGACTTACACCAGCCAAACATGCAGCCCATCAATAATATAGCGAAGAATCTGGTGTACAGCGGCAGCAAGCAGAATGTAAAGATGACAATGATACAGGGAAAAATCCTGTATGAGAACGGACAGTTTGCAAAGTCGTATGATGTAGATGAAATTTATAGAAAGGCAAATGAGATCATAAGAGATCTCAGATAGGAATGGAAGCTCTTATTTTTATATGCCTGATTCTGTTTTTTATTGTGCTTATTATGGCGAAGGAGTATGCAGGGAACAGGCAGTTTTTGCGAAGGAAACTGGAGCAGATCTACGCGGATTACGGTAAGCCGCCCGAACGGACTTACAGCGAGGAGGAGCTTGCTCACATCAGCATGTATTATCAGAAGCATCCGAAAGAAGAGCAGATCGACGATATCACCTGGAATGACCTGTATATGGATGCGGTATATCAGAGGCTGAACACCTGTCTCTCAGCGGCCGGAGATGAGTATCTGTATTACCGTCTCAGAACGCCTACGAAGGATATAGACGAGCTTCTGTGGATGGAAAGGCGTATCCGCTTCTTTATGAAACAGGAGAAGGAAAGACATAAGCTTCAGGAAATCTGCTGCAGCCTTGGACGGACGGGAAGGCATTCCATCTATGAATATCTGGATCATCTGGATCTTCTCGGGGAACGGAAGAGCAGCGCCTATTTATTCTGGGACTTTCTCGTGCTTTTGAGTATAGGAGTCATGTTTGTCTCTCTTCCTGTAGGGCTGGTCGGGTTGTTCGGTGTATTGTGCCATAATCTGATCGGCTATTTTAAAGAATTTCGTCAAGTGGAGCCGTATGTCACCAGTTTTGCCTATGTGAGGCGGCTGCTCAAGGGGACAGAGGAACTCGGAAAGGCGGATATCAGTGAGATTGAGGACGAGCTTGCCGTAGTAAGGGAGGTTTATCGGAAATTGCGGGGCTTTATGAAAAGCTCTTATCTGATCACGGCAGCCGGGCAGGGGAGCGGGAATCCGCTGGAAGTTTTATTTGATTATCTCCGGATGATGTTTTATCTGGATCTGATCCGTTTTAACAAAGCGCTGCATGAACTTCGCAGGCATATGGACGAAGTGGACAGGCTGATCACCGTAGTGGGGCAGCTTGAGTGTGCCGTGGCAGTGGGAGCCTTCCGGAAAAGTCTGGATAAGGGCTGGTGTGTGCCTGAACTGCGAACACCGGCAGGGGAAAGTCTTTTTCTGCGTGCGGAGGAACTGTATCATCCGTTACTGCGGGAGGCTGTGCCGAATACGTTGAGTGCGAAAAAAGGTGTGCTGCTGACCGGCTCCAACGCATCGGGGAAGTCTACCTTCCTGCGCGCGGTGGCCGTGAACGCACTGCTTGCACAGACGGTGTATACCTGTGCGGCTTCGCGCTATGAAGCGCCCTTTTTCCGTATTTATTCCTCCATGTCCCTGCGGGATGATCTGGCGGGCGGCGACAGCTATTATATGGTGGAGATCAAGTCCATCAAGCGAATTCTGGATCGGGCGGAGCAGGAGGGAGAACTTCCCGTGCTCTGCTTTGTGGACGAGGTGCTTCGGGGAACCAACACAGTGGAACGGATTGCGGCTTCCACGCAGATCATGAAAAAACTGGCAATGGGATCTGCGCTTTGTTTTGCGGCGACTCATGATATAGAGCTGACAAAGCTTTTGGAACGGGAATATGACAATTTTCATTTCGAGGAGAGGATTGAGGAGAATGATATCTTCTTTCCTTATCAATTGATGGAAGGCCCGGCGTCCACCAGAAACGCGATTGCACTTCTAAAGATGCTGAAGTATGATGAGCGTATCACCGCGGAGGCGGAAGCAATGGCGGAACGGTTTTTGCGGGACGGGAACTGGCGGTGACAGGCACTGACACGGAGGAATTGTATGCAGGTAACGATCTACACAGACGGTGCGGCGCGCGGAAATCCGGAAGGACCGGGCGGTTACGGCACGGTACTGCAATATATAGACAGCAAAGGAACGCTGCATGAGCGGGAATACTCTGCGGGTTACCGACAGACCACAAACAACCGCATGGAGCTGATGGCTGCGATCGTGGGTCTTGAGGCGCTCACGAAGCCTTGCGATGTGACACTTGTGTCAGATTCCAAGTATGTGACCGAAGCCTTCAATCAGAAATGGATAGACGGCTGGTTGAAAAAGGGATGGAAGACAGCGGGCAACAAGCCTGTCAAGAATGTGGATCTCTGGGAGCGCCTTCTGCGGGCGATGGAACCTCACCGGGTGAACTTTAGGTGGGTTAAGGGGCATGACGGACATCCGGAAAACGAGCGATGCGATAAGCTGGCTACAACGGCTGCAGACGGAACGGATTTACTTGACGATACCGTTTGAGTGGTGGTATCATAGACAAAGAGAAAGCTGTTAGGAATTTTACGGCGATGCAAAAAGAGAGGGATAGGGACCAATGACAAATTTGATTTTATTCGTAAACGCGTTTTTATCTTATCTGTTGATATTTGTGCTGATCGTTGCATTGGTGATCGTGGCCTGCATCATCGGTGTAAAGTGGAGAAAGAGTAAGGATGCAAAGGCGGCACTTGCCGGCGGAGCGGATGCTGCGGATAGCGATACGACGGCTTAGCTGTCACGGGAGATGATCAGGAAGGGTGTTCCGGGGGTGGACACCCTTTTTTACGCGAATAAGCAGATTCGGAAGGCGGCATGCCTGTATGCAGGACTGTCGATGTCGGCTTATTCGATGGGAGATAAGCATATGGCGAAATCCGGAAATCAGAAATTAAAACTATTATACTTGGTAAAAATATTGACGGAGCAGTCTGACGAGGAGCACTGTCTGAGTGCGCAGGCATTGATTGACGCTCTGGCCTCCTATGGGATCAGTGCTGAGAGAAAGAGCATCTACAGCGACATCGCCCAGCTAATGGACTTTGGATATGATATTGTTCTGGTTAAGGCAAGAACAGGAGGCGGTTACTATCTGGCGGGCAGAGATTTTGAGCTTGCGGAGCTGAAATTATTGGTGGAGACGGTGCAGGCTTCCAGGTTTCTTACGGTCAATAAGTCACGGGAGCTGATCTCCAAGATCGAGAAGCTGGCATCAAAGGCTCAGGCAGGGCAGCTGCAGCGTCATGTCTATGTTGCAAATCGCATTAAAACCGCTAACGAGAGTATTTATTATGTGGTGGACGATATCCATCGGGCAATTCAAAACAACAGGCAGATCGCGTTTCAATATCTGGAGTGGACTCTTGCGCGTGAGCTTTCGCCCCGCAGAGACGGAAAGGCTTATCAGGTCAGCCCGTGGGCGCTAACCTGCAAGGATGAGAACTACTATTTAATTGCCCATGACAGCGAGGAGGATAAGATCAAACATTTTCGCGTGGACAAGATGGCGAAGATTGAGGTGCTGGAGGATAAGAAGCGTGAAGGGGCGGCGCTTTTTGAAAGGTTCGATATCGCGGACTATGCGAACAAGACCTTCGGTATGTATGGCGGTATAGAGGAGACTGTCACCCTGCTTTTTGAAAACAGTCTGATCGGTGTGGTGATGGACCGTTTCGGAAAGGAGGCGCCTGTCCGCAGGCGGGATGAAGACCATTTTTCCGTCAGAGTGCGGGTTGCGGTCAGCGGACAGTTTTTCGGCTGGCTGACGGGGCTTGGCGGAGGTGCAAAGATCATAGCGCCTGAGAATGTGCAGGAGGCCTATCTGGCTCATCTGCGGGAGACGCTTGCGGGATATGAAGGAAATTTAGAGAGTCAATAAATTTTTTAAGGGATATGTCACAAAAAGACGTATCCCTTTTTGTTATTTTTTTAGAGCCTTTTTGACGGGCGGGACATTGACATAACTATTTTATTGACGTATACTGTTCCTAAACCGCAATATATTGTGCCGTTATGTTAACTGATACAATATTTTGTGGAAATAGAAGCGGGTTTTGGGAACAAAAGAGGCTGTAAAGAACAGCAGCGAAATGCTCTGATATGGAGGGGAGTATGGGTAGTAAATTTGATTCAGCTTATTCGGAGGGTGAGGACTACGGTCTGAAATACCAGCCGGAAAAAGGTGTGAAGGTGATCAAAAAGGACGGGAGTCTGGAGGCTTTCAATGTCCAGAAGGTTATCGACGCAGTGGGAAAGAGTGCATATCGCGCCCTGACGAAATTCACGGAAGAGGAGAAACGCCACATCTGTCAGACAGTCATTGATAAGGTGAACGAGCTGGGCGAGGAGCAGATTCCCATTCAGATCATGCACAATATCGTGGAAAGCGCGCTGGAGGATGTGAAGCCCATCGTGGCAAAAAGCTACCGCGATTACCGCAATTACAAACAGGATTTTGTGCGCATGATGGACGACGTCTATAAAAAGAGCCAGTCGATCATGTACATTGGCGACAAGGAGAACGCTAATACGGACAGCGCTCTTGTCTCCACGAAGCGTAGCCTGATCTTTAACCAGTTCAATAAGGAATTGTATCAGAAATTCTTTATGACGACAGAGGAGATTCAGGCGTGCCGGGACGGCTATATCTATGTCCATGACATGTCAGCCAGAAGAGATACCATGAACTGCTGTCTCTTCAATGTGGCGGAGGTTTTGAGCGGCGGCTTCGAGATGGGCAATATCTGGTACAATGAGCCGAAGACGCTTGACGTGGCGTTCGATGTCATAGGAGACATCGTCCTGAGCGCGGCAAGCCAGCAGTATGGCGGTTTTACGGTGCCGGAGGTAGATAAGATTTTAGAGCCTTATGCGGAAAAATCCTACAAGAGAAACATTACAAAATATAAGAAACTCGGCGTCGATAAGGAGACTGCTGAGGCAGAAGCCCTCGCAGATGTGACAAAGGAGTTTGAGCAGGGCTTTCAGGGCTGGGAATATAAATTTAATACCGTAGCCAGCAGCAGAGGCGATTACCCTTTTATCACGGTAACGGCGGGCATCGGCACAGGGCGTTTTGCAAGGCTGGCCACGATACAGATGCTTAATGTGCGCAGAAAAGGGCAGGGTAAAAAAGAATGTAAAAAGCCTGTACTCTTTCCTAAGATCGTATTTTTATATGACGAGAATCTTCACGGCCCCGGAAAAGAGCTGGAAGATGTCTTTGAGGCGGGTGTCAAGTGCTCTGCGAAGACCATGTATCCCGACTGGCTGAGCCTTACCGGCAAGGGCTATATAGCGAGTATGTATAAGCAGTACGGGAAAGTGATCTCTCCTATGGGATGCCGCGCTTTCCTTTCCCCCTGGTATGAACGGGGCGGAATGCATCCGGCGGACGACAAAGATGTCCCTGTTTTCGTAGGAAGATTTAACGTGGGTGCTGTTTCCCTGCATCTGCCTATGATTCTGGCGAAATCCAGACAGGAGGGCAAGGACTTTTACGATGTGCTGGATTACTATCTGAATCTGATCAGACAGCTCCATATCAGAACCTACGCATACCTTGGTGAGATGCGCGCGTCAACCAATCCGCTGGCTTACTGTGAAGGCGGTTTCCTGGGCGGTCATCTGCAGCTTCACGATAAGATCAAGCCGATTCTGAAATCTGCCACAGCCAGCTTTGGCATCACTGCGTTCAATGAACTGCAGGAGCTTTATAACGGCAAGTCTCTGGTGGAGGATGGCGCTTTTGCACTTGAGGTACTGGAGCATATCAACAATAAGATCACGGAGTATAAGGAGGAGGACGGTCATCTTTATGCCATCTACGGAACACCGGCGGAGAATCTGTGCGGCCTGCAGGTGAAGCAGTTCAGGGCCAAGTACGGCATTGTAGAAGGCGTCTCCGATAGAGAATATGTATCTAACAGCTTCCATTGTCATGTGACGGAAGATATCACGCCCATTGAGAAACAGGATCTGGAGTACCGTTTCTGGGAGATGGCAAACGGCGGTAAGATCCAGTATGTGAAATATCCGATCGATTACAATATTGAGGCGATCAAAACTCTGATCCGCAGAGCGATGGATATGGGATTTTATGAGGGTGTGAATCTGTCTCTGGCGTACTGTGACGACTGCGGACATCAGGAGCTTGAGATGGATGTATGTCCGGTCTGCGGCAGCCGCAATCTGACAAAGATCGACCGTATGAACGGTTATCTGGCGTATTCCCGTGTGCATGGCGACACACGATTAAGCGAAGCCAAGATGGCGGAGATTGCGGAGAGGAAGAGTATGTGATGAGATACCACAATATAACAAAGGACGACATGTTAAACGGCGATGGCCTGCGGGTGGTGCTGTGGGTTGCGGGCTGTTCTCACTGCTGTAAGGAATGCCAGAACCCCCTCACCTGGGATCCGGACGGCGGCCTTCCCTTTGACGAGGCGGCGAAACAGGAAATATTTGAACAGTTGGAAAAATCATATATCAGTGGTATCACCTTTTCAGGAGGTGATCCTCTGCACTCGGCGAACCGCCTGGACGTGAGAAGCCTGATGGAGGAAATCAAAGGGAAATACCCGGATAAGACGATCTGGCTCTATACCGGTGACAGCTGGGAGGATATCCTGCATTATCCCATGATGAAGTATGTGGATGTGCTGGTGGATGGCGAGTTTCAGATTGCTTTAAAGGATGCAAAACTTCTCTGGAAGGGAAGTAAAAATCAAAGGGTGATCGATGTGCAAAAGAGTCTGGATCAAACAGACCCTTCCATTCCGGTGCTCTACAGTGCGGATTACGCGTGACGGGAAGGAATACCGATGAAAACCATTAAGATCAAATATTTTTCAGATAAAATAGAGAAACTCACGTATATTGACGGGAAATCAGACTGGATCGATCTGCGGGCGGCTGAGGACGTGGTCTTAAAAAAGGGAGAGTTTAGACTGATCCCCCTTGGTGTGGCGATGGAGCTTCCTGAGGGGTATGAGGCCCATGTGGTGCCCAGAAGCTCTACCTTTAAAAATTTCGGTATTATCCAGACCAATCATCAGGGTGTGATCGACGCCTCCTACTGCGGAGATAACGATCAGTGGTTTATGCCTGTCTATGCAGTCAGAGATACGGAGATTCATGTCAATGACCGCATATGCCAGTTCCGCATTATGGAAAATCAGCCAAAGATCGCCTTTGACGAGGTGGAGCATTTAAACAATGCCGACCGGGGCGGACATGGCAGTACGGGAAAAGCTTGATTTTTATATGAATATCAAAAAGCGATAAAACGATCACGGTTTTATCGCTTTTCTAATAGATTAAAAACTCTCAAATTCTTTACTGCTTCGCCTCCGGCAGACGCATACGCAATAGTCTTTTAGTAAGCTGTCTGAAATTGAAGGGCAGAAGCGGATAGATATAGCTCTTATCCGACAGCGTCTTGTTGCATACGATGGAAAACAGGAAAAGCAGGATGGCGGCCACATATCCATAGATTCCAAAGATCGCGGTCAGGATCAGGTTGATGATCCGCATGAATTTCAGCGCATAGCCCAGTTCATAGTTCTGCTGAGTGTAGTTTGCAATGGCAACAAACGCCATGTACAGCATCACTTCACTGTTGAACCAGCCGCTGTTGACTGAAAATTCGCCAAGCACCAGCGCCGCCATCACACTTAAAGGGGTACTCAGCATATTTGGTGTGTTTACCGCTGCCAGCTTTAGACCATCGATGGCCAGCTCCAGGATCAGAAATTGTGCGATCAGCGGAATATTTGATTCTTCTTGCAGCATAATGAATTGAAAGCTGTCCGGTATCCACTCGGGATTCTGCATCAGGAGCAGAAAGGTCGGAGTCATAATATAGGTCAGGATCGAAATCAAAAATCGTGTCAGGCGCAGGTACGTTCCTGTGACGGGCGGAAAATAATAATCATCCGCCTCCTCTACAATATCGAAGATGGATGTTGGTACGATCATGGCAGAGGGGGAATTATCCACCAGGATCACGATGTCTCCCTCCAGTACCTGAGCCGCCGCCACGTCGGGCCGCTCCGTAAATTTGAATTTCGGAAAAGGGTTGAACCACAACCGCTGGTAAAGACATTCCGCCAGACTTTCCTGATTCATGGTCAGAGCATCCACCTTGATGTTTTCGATCCGTTTTTTTACTTTATTCAAAAAGGCATGATCCACACGGTTATCCATATAGCAGAGCACAATATCTGTCTTAGAACTTTTTCCCGCATTCATCATTTCCATGCGAAGCTGTGTGCTGCGGATCCGTCTCCGGATCAGTGCCGTATTAAAGACCACCGTCTCCACGAATCCATCCTTGCTGCCTCGAAGTGTCTTATCTTTATCCGGCTCAGATACGCTTCTTGCCGGATAAGTTCTGGAATCCAGCAGCACACATCTGTCGTAGCCGTCAATAAAGAGCGCAAACACACCTGAAAGAACATTGTAGATGATATCGTCCCATTTATCCTTGAGATCCACTTCAACATAGGGTGTGGCCTTCTTTGCCATTTCGTAGGCGCTCTCCGGCATATCCTCCGGTGTCAGGCCGATAAAATACTGGAGGATCTTCATCATCAGCTCGTCCTTGCAGAAACCGTCAATAAAATAGATGCAGGCCTGTCTGCCGCCCACTTCGATCACACGATAGACCACATCAAAGCTTGTATCCGGCGCCATGTGTTCCTTCATGTACTCCATACTTTCCTGTAGAGAAGTTGTCATTTTTTCTTTATTATTCAACGCAAAAACTCCTTCCGTGACTTACCATTGTTTCCCATAGTATGTCTTGGAAGGAGGGTGTTTATGCAACATATTGCTGTATTTCCGGCACTCTTTTCGTAAACTCTCCTAGAATTGCGTATTCATTAAAAACGGGCTTATAAATATACATTGCAAGCGACAGGCGAATATTCTATAATCAAATATATAAACCGGAAGTTGTAAAGGAGAACTTTATGAAATCAGGCTATAGAGATGATGGCTGGTTAACTGGAAGACTATATTTCAACAGAAAAGATAAAAGAGTAATTATCAAGAGGCCGCAAAGTGGGTTTGGTTATACGATGAATTTAGGAAATAAGTGGACATGGATATTTAGTATTATTTTTGTAATTATTTTAGTTATATTAGTCAGCTTTCTTTAAGACAACTTCCGGTATGTCTTAGTTATATTCAGAAACCCTGTAATATTATCGACTTATGCTGGAGACATTTCTCTTTTCACCAGGTAATATGATTTTTAAAAATTACTTTTTTGCTTCCGGCTTCAATTTTACCAATTTCGTAGCAATCATAATGTTTTTTGATAAGTTCTTCTACCCGCTTTGCATGCTGTCTTTCTACAACAACAATCATGCCAACACCACAATTAAATGTAGAGAGCATTTCAGTTTCGTCAATATTTCCGACTGCCTTGATATAAGAAAATATGGGCAATGGTTTTATCTGATCCAAATATATTTCAGCACATAACCCATTCGGTATGATCCTACCTAAATTGCCTTCTATACCACCGCCGGTAATATGCGCCATGCCGTGAACGCTGCTATCAGGAAACAGAGATTTTATTGACTTGTAGTATGGCGTGTGTGGTTTCATAATTTGTTCAATAAAAGTTTCTCCACCTATCTTATCCAGTTTTATTTGTGGCATTTTTTCCATCAACAACCGAACTAATGTATAACCGTTTGTATGAAGACCATTCGAGGCTATTGCCAGCACAATATCTCCCTCGTGAATATCGGTGCCATCAATAACATTACTTCTGGAAACGATACCTGCAATACTAGACGTGAGTATATATAATCCACTACTGACAACATCCGGTTGGATGGAAGTTTCTCCGCCAACCAAATTGCATTCGTTTTCCTGACACGCTTCGGATATGCCTTTCACAAAAGACTTTATTGTTTCTTTTTCTGCCTTTCCACACACAATAGTGTCAAGTACTGCAAGCGGTTTTGCTCCCATTACTGCAATATCATTTACCAAATGATTTATCATATCATGACATATTGACTCGCTGTACCCGTACTCCATAGCTAATTTTTGTTTAGAACCAGGTTCTTCTGATTTTAAAACCAATATAGGATCTTCTATATTTAAAAATCCTATATCGTATAGAGATGCAAAAGGACCTACGCCATTTAAAACGCGTTCGTTATCCGTTTTCAGATATACCGCCATTTCCTTTTTGATAGCGTCCGTATAGGAAATATCCACTCCGGCTTTACTATATGAAAAGGTCTCGTTGTTCTTATCCCTTCCTACAAGAATTTCGTCAACCGTCGTATTCAAAATTTTAGCCAGCTCTACTAAGATTTCCAAATTCGGTAAAGTACCATTTTCCCATTTTGAAACAGCTTGAAAAGAGATTTTTAATTTTTCAGCTACTTCTGCCTGTGTCATTCCAAGTTGTTTTCTTTTATTTGAAATAAATTCTGATATTTTTTTGTTATCAAGCATTTTACATCCTCCGGCTCTATAGTGTATCTTAAATATAATATATCTTTTGAGTTATTTACAATAACTGAATATTTGAATTCAAAAGCTCCATTCTACTTACGGTTGAATACAGATTCTATTTCGAATTTTAAGCTGTGGGTACACTTATCCGAAAAGAGAGTTCGCAAACTATAATGTTTCAAACGAAAAAAGGAGAAAACTTATTATTCCTCTTGTTATTTTTCTGCTTAGATAGTAAAATAAAGTTAAATTAGCTAAATGATGTGACGTGAAATTAATTAAATTTAATCTTGCACATGCTAAAAATTAGCTATTACTGTTTTAACCGAAAATAATCTGAAATGAAGGAGAAAAAATATGGGATACGACGTACACGCGGAAAAGGGCTGGGTCAACAGAGGAAATCTCTATCGGATGAAGGAACTGATGCGGCGGGCAAAAAACGGGGATCGCATCACGCTGGCTTTTCTGGGCGGATCTATCACACAGGGATCCGTCTCTTCCCAATATACGAACTGCTACGCCTATCTGGTCTACGACTGGTTTGTGAGAAGGTTCCCGAAAACGGCCTTTACCTATGTAAATGCGGGTGTGGGAGGGACCACCTCACAGTTTGGTGTTTCGAGAGTGGAGGAGGATGTGCTCCGCTATAAGCCGGATTTTGTCGTGATCGAGTTTTCCGTAAATGACGAAAATACGGATTTCTTTCAGGAGACCTACGAGGGATTGATTCGGAGAGTATACGGAAACGTCTTTTCTCCGGCGGTCTTTTTGGTACATAATATCTTTTATAACACAGGTGTCAGTGCAGAAGAAAAACACAGGGAGATCGGGGCACATTATGGGCTGCCCAGTGTCAGCATGAAACCCACCATTTACAGTGAAGTGGTTTCCGGACACATCCCGGCGAGAGACATCACGCCGGACGATCTGCATCCTAACACGGAGGGACATGCGCTCCTTGCGGAGGTCATCACGGATTGTCTTGACAAGATATACCAGCAGATGGATGAGGAGGAGACGTCCTTTCCGATGCCGGCGCCTTTCACGCAAAATGCCTACGAGGATGCAAGGCGGTATCAGAACCATAACAGTAAGCCCGTCAGTGAAGGCTTTACGACGGATCAGACACTACAGAAATATGTGAACGACCTGTTTTGCGGAGGCTGGACGGCATCTGAAAAGGGAGCAAAGATATGCTTTCAGGTGGAGGGTACGGAGATTGCCGTGCAGTACAGAAAATCGGTGAAGCAGCCCGCACCCGTAGCGGTAGCGGTGGTGGACGGCGATGAGAAAAACGCCGTTACGCTGGATGCTAATTTCGATGAGACCTGGGGTGACTGCCTCTACATTGAGACGCTGGCGCATCATATTGAAGGTGGTACGCATCAGGTGGAAATCCGGCTGAAAGAAACACATGAGAAGGATGCGGTTCCCTTTTACCTGGTGTCAGTCATTACATCGGCCTAAGACCGAAGAAGAACAGATTAAAAATATACATACGTTTTTGGAAGGAAGGAATATATATGTTTCGTGACGATTTTGTTTGGGGTGTGGCGAGCAGCGCCTGTCAGGTGGAAGGAAGAGATCCCGAGGACGGTGCAGGTACAATGATCTGGGATACGTTTGCAAAGAAAGGCAACATTTCAGATCATTCGGATGCCAGTGTGTCCTGTGATCATATGCACCGTTATCCTGAAGACTATAAGTTGATGCGCCTTCTTGGCGTGAAAGCCTACCGTTTCTCTGTGAGCTGGGCAAGGCTTATGCCGGAGGGGACGGGGCACGTTAACGAGAAAGCGGTCAAACTTTACCGTGATATGATCACGGAGATGAAAAAAAACGGCATTACACCTTATCTGACCATGTATCACTGGGAACTGCCTCAGATATTGCAGGATAAAGGCGGCTGGCTGAATGAGGAGATCATTGATTGGTTCGGAGAATTTGCAAGGGTGGTGGCGGAGAATTTCTCTGATCTTTGCGAATATTATTTTACGCTGAATGAGCCACAGTGTTTTGTGGGATTCGGATATCTGCTCGGCATTCATGCACCGGGTGAAAAACTGTCGCTAAGGGACAGCTTTCAGATTGTCCACAATGTGCTGCGTGCGCATGGCAGGGCGGTAATCAATCTGCGTAAATATGCAAAGCAGCCGATTCGGATCGGCTGCGCGCCCACATGCGGAGTTGCCTATCCTTACAGTGAGAAGCCGGAAGATATCGAGGCGGCAAGGCAAAAGTTCTTCTCCCTCAATGAACCGAATGAGAATTGGACCTGGAATGTCGTATGGTTTTCGGATCCGGTATTTTTTGGTCACTATCCGGAGGAGGGACTTAAAAAGTATAAGGAATATCTGCCTGAGATCACCAAAGAGGATATGGAACTGATCTCACAGCCGTTAGATTTTTTAGGACAGAATATTTATACCGGCTACATGGTGCGCGCCGGAGCGGACGGGGAGCCGGAGTATGTCGGACAGCCGATAGGTCACTCAAAGACGGCAAATGATTGGCTCGTGACGCCGAAGTGTATTTATTGGGGCATGAGATTTCTGTATGAGCGCTACAAACTGCCTTTGTATATCACGGAAAACGGGATGTCCTGCCACGATATTGTCTCTAAGGACGGCAAGGTGCATGACCCTAACCGAATCACCTACCTGGATCAGTATCTCTCTGCCCTGCAGCAGGCGGTGGATGACGGTGTGGATGTGAGAGGGTATTTCGAGTGGACCTTTTTGGATAATTTTGAGTGGAGCAGGGGCTATACCGAACGGTTTGGTCTGGTTTATGTGGATTTTCAGAGCCAGAAGAGGATAGTCAAAGATTCCGCATACTGGTATAAGAAAGTGATGGAGACGAATGGAGCGATCCTGTCGATCAATCAAAAGGAAAAGCCAATCTTATTCTTAAATCCTGTATTTAAGCAGATGATCTGGGGCGGAGAGCGCCTGGGAACGGATTGGTCTTATGAGATTCCGGGTCCCGGGACGGGTGAATGCTGGGCAGTGAGTGCGCATCCGAACGGCGATTGTACCGTGAGAGAGGGAAAGTATGCCGGAAAGACATTGTCGGAACTCTGGGAGGAGGAACCGACGCTTTTTGGAAATACGAAACTGGATCGCTTTCCCCTGCTCACAAAGATAATCGACGCGAAGAACGATCTGAGCATTCAGGTGCATCCTGACGATGATTATGCAAACGAGCACGAAAACGGATCGTTCGGAAAGACTGAGTGTTGGTATATTTTGGACTGTGAAGAGAATGCCACGCTGGTGGTCGGTCATAACGCGAAGGATAAAGAAGAGCTTACTGCAATGATAAATGAGGGAAGATGGGGAGAGTTTATCAGAGAGATTCCCGTAAAGAGGGGAGATTTCATCCAGATCGACCCCGGCACGGTACACGCGATCAAGGGTGGTATTATGCTTCTGGAGATCCAGCAGAATTCAGATATTACCTATCGCGTCTATGACTACGATAGATTGAGTGACGGAAAGCCCAGACAGCTCCATGTGGAGCAGAGCATTGATGTGATCACCGTTCCGGCAAAGCCGACTGAGGACTGCGTGACAGCGGCGGCGGATCTGCCGAAAGATCAGAAGAACATACTGATCGAAGGTGAATACTATAAGGTTTGGAAGCTCGATGTGGTTAATCTCCTTTTCTTTGAGCAGGAGCATCCCTTCCTCATTATGAGTGTGATTTCAGGCGAGGGCTTGATCAACGGACAGTTGATACAGAAGGGAGATCACTTTATTCTGCCCTGCGGATATGGAAGGGTAGAATTGCTGGGAAAGATGGAGATCATAGCGGCGAGCATCTGACAAATGTTAAAAAGACTGGCTTGAACATGTAATTAAGAAAAAGACATTTATCTGCTGCCACAGATGGATGTCTTTTTTTGCGGGGTACGCATGCGCCGGAGAAATTGACACAGGCGGGTGAATCATGTAGTATAAAAATAGCGTCAGGAGACAGTGAAAGAAATGATTACAGTGGCTGTTGACACTAGGAAAGCGGAGTGCAAATGAGAGAACAAGGATTTTGGACGGGAAACGAACGTTACATAGATTCGATGATCAACACGGTGAATATGCTGGCGGAGGACACTTACATTTATCTTCTGCATTTGCAGCAGGGCAGGGCATGGTTTTCTGAGACTTTTAAAGCCTATTTCGGCATTCGGGATACCTTTGCTGCGGATCACTTTGAGGTTATGCAGGGACTGATCCACCCGGATGATCTGTGGGAGTACGAGGAAGGGATCCCGGAGAGAATACAGGGGAAAAATCTGAACAGAGAACTCTGCGTGAGAATGAAGGACTCCTTCGGAGAGTATCACCTGTTCAGTTTTCACACGGATATTGTGACGGACGAGGAGAGCGGGGAGAAGTATCTCCTCATTCTTTTACACAATGAAAATGTACTGCCAAAGATAGACGCGCTGACGGATCTGTACTCGCAGGCAAGATTCACAGCGGATCTGGATGCTACGATCAAGGGTGACAAACCCTTTGCGGTGCTGATGATCAAGTTGGAACGGTTTAACAATCTGAATATTATTTACGGAAATAAATTTACCAATCAAATCTTAAAAGAGACGGCACTGCAATTCATTTTTATGATGGATGAGGACAGCGCGGTCTACCGTCTGGATGGACCGAAGTTCGGTTTCATTTTCAGGGGCTGCGGCAGGGAAAAATTGCTTTCTTTTGAACAAAAGATCAGAGACAGGCTGGCGGGAGGAATTCAGGCGGATAATCGGCGGATTTTGCTGAAAATATGCGCGGGAGCCATTCTGATCGATGCGTATAACGGCAGGGCGGATGACTTGAGTTCCAAGGCAGCCTACGCGCTTGGTCACTCTGAGAAAGAGCATCAGGGAAAACTCATCATTTTTAACGATGAGGTACAGACGGCGGGAAACGTGGATCTGGAATTGATGAAGGTGATCCATAAGTCGGTCAGGGAAGGCTGCGCAGGCTTTTATGTGGAATATCAGCCCATTGTGATCTCGAAAACTGGACATATTATCGGTGCGGAGGCGTTAGTCAGATGGTGCAGAGAACCTTACGGGATCGTGTCACCGGGCAGATTTATCGAATGGATGGAAACAGATCCTGCCATGTATGAATTGGGTAATTTTGTGCTGCGGACTGCCCTGCAGGAAACTGTGGAACTGCTTGCGGTTTTGCCGGAGTTTGTACTGAATGTCAATGTATCCGCAAGGCAGATGGAGCGTGAGGTATTTAGGACGGAAGTGCTGCGTATTCTGGAAGAGACAGGATTCCCTGCGGATCATCTGTGTCTGGAATTGACGGAACGATGCAGGGATATGCCTTTAGAGGTGATAAAAAAGGAGGTAGAGTTTTTTCAGGGATACGGCATTCGTATGGCGATGGATGATTACGGGACAGGAAGCGCATCTTCCGGAATCGTACTGCATGCCCCGATGGATGAGATCAAACTGGATATGAGTTTTATCCGTGGGATTACGGAGGATACGAAAAAGCAGGCGATGGTCAGGTCGATCGTTGACTTTGCAAACAGCTGCGGTATGAGTACTTGCCTCGAAGGCGTGGAGACAGAGGAACTGCAAAATTATCTGAGGCTTTATCAGGCCACCTGGTTTCAGGGATATTTCTATTCGAAGCCGGTCGGGATTGAAAAGCTGAAGGAGCTGATAAGAGATGATAACATCTAAAGTGATGAGAGGAGACAGAGTATGAATATCTTAGTGATCAATGGCAGTCCGAAGGGGACTAACAGTATTACGTTCCAGACAGTCCGGTTTTTGCAGAAGCAGTTTCCGGAGGATGAATTCAGGATGCTGCATGTAGGTGCACAGATCAGGCTGTTTGAGCGTGATATGACACCGGCGGAGGAAGAGATTAAATGGGCGGATACAATCCTGTTTTGTTATCCGGTCTACACGTTTATCGCGCCGTCGCAGCTTCACAGATTCTTTGAATTGTTAAAAGAAAAGAAAATTGATCTGAAGGGTAAGTATGCTCTGCAGATCACAACCTCCAAACATTTTTATGATATCACGGCGCACCGCTATGTGACTGACAACTGTCAGGATCTGGGGATGCGGGTATTAAATGGTTTTTCGGCGGATATGGAGGATCTTCTGCACAGACAGGGGCGCGAGGATATCATTCAATACTGGCAGTATATTCATTACAGGATAGAGCGGGATCAAACCGCGGAAGCAGAAACAGATAAAAAACGTTCGATTCGTGACAAGGACGCACGCTACCGGGTTGTGATCGTGACGGACTGTGAGAAAGAGAACGAAGAGCTGCGCCGAATGATCATTGATTTCAGAAAAGAGTTTCCGTACGTCAGCCACGTTGTGAATCTTCGGGAATTTGATTTTCGCGGAGGGTGCCTCGGTTGTTTCCATTGTGCTGCGGACGGCACCTGCGTTTATAATGACGGGTTTGACAATATGTTGCGGAGCAGAATTCAGAAGTCGGACAGTATTGTTTATGCCTTTTCCGTGAAGGATCATTCCATGGGGGCCCTGTTTAAGATGTATGACGACAGGCAGTTCTGCAACGGACATCGCACGGTAACGATGGGAAAACCGACCGCCTATCTTGTGGATGGCGCGTTGAGCAGGGAAGAAAATCTGAGAATGATTCTGGAAGCGAGGAGTCAGGTGGGAGGAAATTATCTTGCAGGCATAGCGACAAATGAGTTTGAAAGATCGAAAGCGATTCGTGACTGCGCGTCACAGCTTGCCTATGCCCTGGAGAACAGCTTGCGCGTCAACACAAACTTTTATGGTGTGGGCGGCATGAAGATCTTCCGGGATCTGATCTTTGAGATGCAGGGGATGATGAAGGCGGACCATCAGTTTTATAAGGAACACCATTTTTACGATTTTCCACAGAAGAAGGTCGGGAAGATTTTAATGATGCATGCTGTGGGAGTGATGATGCGTAATCCGAGCCTTAAGAGTCAGATTCAGCCGAAGATGACGGAGGGTATGCTGATGCCCTATGAGAAGATCATCAACAAAGAGATGTGAATCTGCAATAGATGTGGAGGAAGGCTGAATGGAGAAAAAATTTGTCTATGATGAGGACACTGCGATCGTAGAGACGGAAAACGGAAAGGTACGCAGTTATTTTTTCGATGACATGTACATTTTTAAGGGAATTCCATATGCGAAGGCGAAGCGTTTTCATGCACCGGAGAAAGTAGAGCGCTGGGAGGGCGTATTGCAGACTGCAAGCTACGGATATGTCTGTCCGCTTATGGAGATGCCTAAGCCTGAGGGAGAACTGCTGGTACCTCACCGTTATTGGGTCATGAGCGAGGAATGTCAAAATCTGAATGTATGGACACCGGGATTGGACGATGGAAAACGTCCTGTTATGGTATGGCTCCATGGCGGCGGATTTTATGCCGGATCTTCGATTGAACAGGTTGCCTATGAAGGAGAGAATATGTGTAAGCTTGGGCAGGTCGTGGTGGTGTCTGTGAACCACCGTCTGAATCTATTGGGCTACCTCGATCTTTCTCCGTTCGGTAAGGAATATACTAATTCAGGGAATGCGGGAACTGCTGATATTGTTGCGGCTTTACAATGGATTCATGACAATATTGAGAGATTTGGCGGTGACCCGGAGAATGTGATCGTCTTCGGACAGTCCGGCGGCGGTGCGAAAGTAACGACACTACTGCAGACACCCGCGGCGGATGGGCTCTACGCCAAAGGAGTCAATATGAGCGGTGTGATAGATGATCCCGCCACGAAAGACGGAGAGGGAAATGGAGAAAAGTTAGGGCTTGCGCTTATGAAGGAACTAAAGGTGACAGAGGTGAAAGCTCTGGAGACCGTTCCGTATCAGGAGTTAGTAAAGGCTTATAATAAAGTAAAGCCTGTTCTTGAGAATGCAGGAGAATATTTTGGCGGTACTCCCCATGTGAATGTTTTTTATAAGGGAGAACCTGTGAAGAACGGATTCAGGAAGGAAACAGCGCATATTCCTTTGATGGTGGGCAGTGTATTTGGGGAATTTGGTTCTTTTTTGCCGACTCCTTATAATCGTTCCAAACTGACCAAAGAAGAGGGTATCCGGATCGTTGAGCAGGCGGCAGGAAAAGAGGAAGCAAAAGAATTGATCCGGCTGTTTCAAGAGGTATATCCCGAGCGAAATCCGGCGGATCTCATGACCATGGATTTCATATTCAGACGGCCGGAAATCTCCTACATCAAAGAGAGAAGCAGATGCGGCGGAAAAGTATGGTCCTATTTATTTAATTTGGACATGAACCTCGATGGCGGACGTACGCCATGGCATTGTGCGGATATTCCTTATTTTTTCCATAACACAGAGCTGGTACCCTATACACAGGAACAAGGTGTTACGGAACGGATAGAGAAGCTGATGTTTGATTCACTTATGGCATTTGCCAAAACAGGGAATCCGGAGAACCCGGAAGTACCTAGGTGGGAGGCATGTACACCGGAGAAGGAATCTACGCTTGTGATCGGCAGGGAGACTGCAGTACGCGAGAATTTCGACCATGCGCTGATTCCGGTTCTGGAAAAATATATGAGACCTGTGTATGACAGAAATAGAAATGAGCGGAAGGAACAGATTCAGCATTAAGGTTCAGGAGGATATTGCAGTTCAAAGTAAACTAATACTTGGAGAACAACATAAATGAGATGCAGGTTTTGCGGCGCAGAGATCAAAGAAGGAAGAAATGTATGTGAATATTGTGGTTCTACAGTAGAGAGAAGCACATCAGCTGATCAGAATAACAGAAAGCAGGCTAAATCTATTGTGGGCATGATCTGCAAGGGGAGTATTACAAAATGACATATACATCGTATGTATTTGTGCTGTTTATAGTTGCAACAATTTGTATCTATTATATAGTACCACAGAAATGTCAGTGGAATGTGCTCTTGTTTTTCAGTATTATCTTTTATATGTGTTCGGGACCTGTATTTCTGATTTATCTCTTATTATTCTCTTTTCTTACATGGTATGGAGCCTTAAAACTTGAGGGGCTGGGAAACGGCAGAAAGGGCAGGAGGCTTTGCCTGGCTGTTTTGTTGTTTTTGAATATCGGTATCCTTTTTGTGCTTAAATGGAACGGTATGGAATTGGCTTTGTTCAATCGGATGTTTGGTACAAAGCTGGCTTGGAGACTGATTCTGCCATTGGGAATATCTTTTTTTACGTTTCAGAATGCATCCTATGTGATAGATGTGTACAGAGGAGAGATGTCAGCAGAAAAGAATTTTTTGTACTATCTGTTATACGCAAGCTATTTTCCTTATATTGTATCGGGACCGATCAATCGGTATGAAAAGATGAAAGAGCAGTTTTTGGGCAGCCATTCTTTTCAGAAAGAACTCTTTTACCAGGGAATATTGCGTATCCTTTGGGGATATGTGAAGAAAATGGTCATTGCGGATCGTGCAGCAATCTTTGTCAATGAGATTTTTGATAATTATTATATGTATCGGGGATTATTTATTGTCATTGCAGTAGTTTTATTCTCTTTACAACTCTATATGGATTTTAGCGGATGTATGGATATCGTTATGGGAGTATCAAAACTCTTTGGAATAGATATGACGGAAAATTTCTGTGCTCCTTATGGGGCGACAAATGTAGCAGAATTTTGGAGAAGATGGCATATATCTCTGACATCATGGTTTCGGGACTATCTTTATATTCCGCTGGGCGGGAACCGTAAGGGAAAACTTAGGAAATATTGTAATATCATGCTTGTGTTTTTGTTCTGCGGAATGTGGCATGGGGCAGGTATCACTTTTTTGATCTGGGGTTTTCTGAATGGATTATATCAGATTGTCGGAGATATGACGATCAGGAGCAGAAAATGGTTGTGTGCAAAGCTCGGATTAGATGAATATAGTCATGGAGCGGTTATTCGTAAAAGATTGATTACGACCGCATTGATTGAATTGGCATGGCTGTTTTTCAGGGCAGACGGATACAGGGAGGCTTTTATAATGTTAAGGCGTATATTTTCCGGATGGAATCCCTGGATTTTGTCAGACGGAACACTTTATAAAGCCGGACTGGATATTTGGGATTTCTTGATCCTTATAGCGGGAACTGCGATTATCGGATGGGTTTCCCGTGTTGGAAATAAGATAGACTTGCACAGGAAATTTATATCGCAAAGTTGGCTGTATCAGGCAGTCATTATTTTGGGAATGTTAGTGGTATGGTATTTGTTCGGTGTATATGGACCGGAATGCAATCCGGCTGATTTTATATATTTCGGTTTTTGATTAAAAAAAGAATTTTAGATTTCAAAGGTGATACAGATGATGAAAAAATATATTAGACGAATAATAAGTACTGTGGTTGTCTTGGCGCTTTTTATCAGATTGGGACATGTTTTATCCGCTAACTATGATGGAAATCAGTCGATGGATGGCTTTTATCAAATGGAAAAAAATACTGCGGATGTTATGTTTTACGGAAGCAGTCATGTCTATTCCGGAATTAATGTTGCAGGTTTGTGGGATGATTTCGGGATTGCAGGCTATAATCTTGCCGGCACCATGCAGACATTGTGGAATACATATTACAATATGGAGGAGACTTTAAAATATCAGTCTCCCAAAATAATGGTAGTGGATCTGTATGGTATATTGATAGAGGATGAATATTATGGTTCTACGAATGTCATTAAAAATGTAAGTAGTATGAGATTTTCTATTAATAAGATCAGGAATGTCTGGAACAGTGTGCCGCATGAGGAATTTTTATCCTATTTGTTTTCCTATCCGTTGACACACGATGGCTGGAGAAATTTAGAACAGGGAAATTATATTGAAGCGGTAAATAACATTGGCGGAGAGTGGTATAAAGGATACAGGCCGTCGTATGCAGTTACGCAATATGACACACTGCCGCAGTTGAAACTAGATTCAGAGAAAAAAATACCTGCTGAGAAAAACAGAAAATATCTGGATAAAATGATCCGGTTTGCAGAAAAAAATCAAGTTCAATTGGTATTTGTCGTTGTTCCGTATGAAGGAGTAAGCGATGAAGACCAGATGCTTTATAGATGGGCAGAAGATTATGCTATGGAGAACGGAGTCCTGTTCTTCAATGGTAATCTGTATTTAGGAGAGATGGGATTCGATGCTATGACCGATTATGCCGAAGTATCTCATTTAAATCATAACGGAGCATGTAAATTTACTGCATATTTGGGAAAGTGGCTGAAAGATAACTGCGATCTGCAAGATCGTAGATGTGAGGAAAAATGGGAATCGTGGCAGAAATACAGTGATTGTTGGTTGGCATGGCAGCAGGATCAGGAGCTTAGACACTATAAGAACGTGGAGTCATATCTTGAACAGATTAAAAAACGTGAGGACTATATTGTAATTGTATCTTTCGATGATAACTATAAGAATAATACATATGTAAAGCCTCTGGAAAATCTACTGGGGATGGATCCGTATGAACTGGGAAGTTCTGTGTCTGTAGTAATAGACAATCAGAGAATATTGTATCAAACGCCTGATGAGCCAGAGTATTTATGGTATATGGAGACAGCGTCGTCTGATATTGCTGTCAGCAGATCATATGGAGAGCATATGAAAGTACGGGTCAACAATACAGAGAGAAATGACCCATATGATGATGTCACAATTCTGGTTTATGATAAAACACTTGATCTGGTGGCGGATGTGGTTTCTTATAATCGTGATGGAGAACTGATTCGGTAAAAGCAAAACAAAAAGCGGATTGAGAGAAAACTTGGGTTGAAAAGTGAAAACGTATAACGGGGTAGCCCTAAAAAATATGGAATACCCCATTATTCTTGTCGGTTTTAGCCTGATACCGAAGGAAGATTTCCTAAGTTATTGCTTTCAGTACCATCCGGCAGTGACTTTAAATATTCCGTATCTTTTCTATGGGCGATGCCGACGCCTTTGATTTCCCCGTCTCTAGCAAGGGCTACGCCCTCTTCTTTGGAAACGGTGGAGCCGTCGGATAACTGATAGCCGTTGATGCGTCCGCTGCTTTTTACGAGACCGACAATTTCTTTTGCATCGCTTTTGGGCTGCGGAATATCATCGAGAGTGTTTCTTGCGAGTGCTTCGGTGAGGGTATCTTCATCTATATTTTTCATCATGAAATTCTCCTTTTTTTATGGTATATTTGATTTATACTGATACAATTGTATTTTGTATCGGGGAGAAAAAATATATACATAGAAAGATAAGGATTAAGAATGCGGAGGGGTAGAAAGTATGGTTAACGAAGTTGAATTTAAAAAAGCGAATAACTATTCGTTGAAATGTATGCGCGTCACCTTTATTGTATTGGCCATAGCATGGATTTTGAATGTGCTGCACATCTTTATTGTGGATCAGACCATTATGAACACTGCTCTCATTGGTGTAGCTATATTTATGTCGCTGGGACATGCCGTTAAATATGTAATTGGTTTTGAAAAGGCGGCATCTAACTACATCATGCTTTTTTTGCTGGTGGCTATGATTTCCTTTGCTAATATGGAATTGGCTTATCATGCGACCCTTTTTATGATCTTTCCCATGGTAACTTCCATTGTCTATACTGAGAAAAAGTATAAAACTTTTACTTTTGTGTTGACCATTGGAGGCTTCTTCCTCTCTGTTATCGGCGGATATTATTGGGGACTGTGTGATGCCAATACATTACTTTTAACTACTACAACTTCAGCCAAGGAAGCAGCAACCCTTTTGGCAGGCACTTTTAACATCAATACGAGTATTGTAAATCTGATCCTGTTCTATGTAGTTCCCAGAACCATGGCACTGGTGGGATTTAATGCTGTTTTAAATTACATTAAAAACACCCTTTTGGAAAAGACACAAAAAGAGCAGGAAGGGATGCAGATGGCTGAGCTTCTCAAAAAGTGTGAATCTGCTTCTGAAGAACTGGTCACTATGGTGGGAGATGTGGAAGAAAATCTGGAGAACTCCAGGCGTGCCAATGAACAGATCGTTTCTTCCGCTCGTGATACATCAGCAGATTGTGATGAAAGCCGTAATCAGGTGGTGCGCATTCAGGAGAGTGTCTCGGAGATGTCAGAGGCTATCGATGGTATTTATCAGAACACCAAAGAAATGTTCAAGATATCCGAGGATGTTACCAACCATACTTTAGGGTTTGTCAAGACGATGGATGTGGCTGTGGACTCCATGCATCAGATCAAAGAAACGGCAAACCAGACCGGTACATCTATCAGTCAGTTGGAGAGCGGAATCGGTGAGATCACCAATTTTGTGGGACAGATTTCCGGGATTTCTGCACAGACCAATCTTCTGGCTTTAAATGCAAGCATCGAAGCGGCACGAGCCGGAGAACAGGGCAAAGGCTTTGCTGTTGTTGCGGATAATGTGCAGCAGCTGGCTGAACAGTCCAAAGCGGCAAGCAGTTCCATTCAGGAACTGGTACCCAAGATTCTGGCCAAGCTGGAGGGGGTAAAATCAATCAATGAGCAGAATCGTTTATCTGTTGAAGCGGGAATTGACAAGATTTTAGATGCCAAGATCAAAGCCGAATCTTTGGGAGACATGCAGAAGAATTCCATCACCATGACGGAACAGATTGTAGAGCGCAGCGACAAGACCAGATCGCATGGTGAACAGGTGCGCGATATGGCTCTTTCTCTGGACGAATTGGTTTCGAATTTTAAGAGCAGGGCTGATGAGATCGTAAACGATGCCAACAATGAAGGCGAGATCACGAGCCTGACCGAAGAGTCCTTTACAAGAGTAAAAAGCATTGCGGAGGAATTGCTGGCCTTGTCTCATGCATCCATATAACATTACATATTTTGAAAGGAAAATGATATGTAAAAAATTACAAATAATTTGAGCGAATGTTTAAAGTCTTTATTTCTTGGCGGAAGAATATGGTTTCTTTTCGTCTGTTAATCCTAATAAATAATCAACGCTTGTTTCATGAAGGTTGGCCAGCTTTATCAGTATATTGGTTGGGATATCGTTCTCGCCGGTTTCATACTTTGAGTAACCGGTTTGCGACATACCAATAAGCTTGGCCAACTTTGTCTGTGTCAAATCCTTATCTTCACGTAAATCTCTAATGCGTGGATACATATCCTCACCTCAATATTAGTATATGTAACCTGATTCAGATTATTGACATCTAACCTGAATCAGGTTAAAATGGAATGACAGCTGAATTTTAAGATATATGCATAGGTGCAATGAAATGCTCAAAATCAAAAAACGATATCTGTTTGTCCTTGCTTTACTGTTTATTCAGCATATGGCAAAACCGCAGGAATAGTAGAAATCAAAAAAGCAACCGCCCCGACCAAGGATAGTGGTTGCTTTTTGATGTAGCTACAAACTGAGGCGAACCGTTTACTTTACGGAGCGCTCTTTGTATGAGTATTATAATGCGTATTGGATGAGTTTGCAATAAGAACTTTCACAAGAGATAATAAATACGCATAGAAGTTCTTTTCATTAAAGCGATCCTGCACGATTCTCAGAGCTTCTATCCTTTATCATCTGCAACATATAATCAGCAAATTTTTGTGCTTCCATATTATCTAAGTCCATTTCATTTCCCAGCATATAGCTTTGTAATGCCTTTGAGATTAAAGCATGGTATTGCGCTGAAAGGTTTTGTAATGCCCATTCTCCGCCCTGTTTTTTGGAAAGAATTAAATCGTTTTTGAGGAAAGCTGCAACTCTGCATAAATTCAAGATTATATAAGTTGGTTCTTCCAATATATCTTCCTTAGCTCCCTCAATATCATACCAAATGCTGTCAATGTACTCTTTTCTTGGCACATCAGCAAATACATCATTTATTTCCTCCCCTTGCAATACCACACCATACTTCTTAATGATTTTAAAATGTGCAGCCAAATCCTTATCTGTACCATTCATTTTATGAATATAATCTGTTGGGTTATCAATAAACCATTGCAAATGTGCATTTGAAAAATGTAATTCAAATGGAGTGGGGTAAAGAAATTTTCTGCAATATTCTTTCTTGACAATACTCAATTCAATTCCTTTACTTGGTGCTATTTTATTCAATTCTACAACATGCTTCATAAACTGTAATTTCTGAATATCTGTGATGTTATTTTTAATTACAATAATTAAATCAATATCACTTTTATTTGGATTGAAACACCCCATCGCCAATGAACCATGCAAATATATACCTGTAAGATCCTCCTTAAAAATTTTTTCGCTTTTGTCAACAATTTCATCTAATATATTCTGATATAACATAACAAGCCTCCCTTAAATTCTCTTTATCAAAAACATAACAACCATATGCCCTTTTGCTTTCATTTGTTTCTCCAGATCACTACCTCCTTGTTGTCATTTATATAAAAAGAATATCACAAAAACAGCCCATTTCCGCTATTGAAAACTTGTTGTAGCATTTTCAATAAAAAAGCCACAGTACGAAAACTGCGGCTTTTCATCACACATGTTGAAATTGTTTCAATATTCTATAAATTGAACTTTTAGATAAATACCGTTCTTTTGAAATTGTATCAACACTTTTGCCGGCAAGATATTCCTTATATATTTCACTGTTTCTTTTTTCCAATTCCTTTTTTTGTCCCGAAACACTTCCCCATTCTTTACGACTACTTTGGGGAGAAATATATACATATCCCTCTGGCATAAATCGTCTGATTTCAAGCAGCAATTTCTCTGGAAAGATATTATCTGCATTTTCATATTTCACTCTGAACCGCTCCTTAATTCTATTTTATTAGAATGCGGATTCTGTATCATTCAGTAATGAAATGCGGCAATATTTTTTACGCTCCACACGCATTGCCAATACTAGAACCGCATGGAGCTAAAGCAAACGTTTCAATTTCATAACAATATCCTATCTTCTCTGCAATCTGAATTAACATTGTGATCTGTATTATATCATTCTTTTTTTAATATGTAAATTAGCTCGTGTAAATGAAGATTTGGAATAATCGTATAATCTTTGACTTTCTTTACTCTGAATACTTTTGTTCGGCTGCCATATTCTCGGTGCCGATGTCGGTATTGAAATTGCACCTCTGAAAAACTAATTCTTTCTGATGTAAAAGAAAGATGCTGTTGTAAACGTGTCGTTCTATGAAGTTGTTATGGATAAGAGAGAAGATGGGGCACAACAGAACGGCCCCACAACTATTTTCATAGTATGGAGCCGCTCTTTTTTAAACAGGGATCACTTTTCAGTGACTTTAATTTTCTTTTTTACTACCACAATCAAATCCAGGATTGAATGCATAGAAGTTCTTTTCATTCAACCGATCCTGCACGATTCTCAGAGCTTCACCGAACCGCTGGAAGTGCACAATCTCGCGTGCGCGCAGGAATTTGATCGGTTCGTATACATCGGGTTCATCCCTGACAAGACGTAAGATGTTATCGTAAGTCGTTCTCGCCTTTTGTTCGGCAGCCATATCCTCGGTCAGATCCGTGATGATATCACCGGTGGACTGGAATTGTGCCGCACTAAACGGCATTCCGCCTGCTGCCTGAGGCCAGATGCCGACGGTGTGATCCACATAGTAATTTCTGAAGCCGCTCTCCTCGATCTGCTCCATGGAGAGGTTTTTGGTAAGCTGGTGAACGATGGTAGCGACCATTTCCAGATGGGCCAATTCCTCGGTGCCGATATCGGTTAAAACGGCGGAAACCTCTCTGTAAGGGCATGCATACCGCTGGGACAGATAGCGCATGGATGCACCCATCTCGCCGTCGGGACCGCCGTACTGGCTGATGATGGCCTGAGCGATATCCGCGTTGGCCTCTTTGATGTTTACCGGAAATTCAAGTCTTCTCTCATAATTCCACATTAGTTACAACCTCCTTCCCACGGCATAGGAGCGAGCGCCCACTGCCAGTCACTGCACGCCGATGTCTCTGCGCAGGAGAGCGTGAGTGGCGTATATTTTGCGGAATATTCCTGTCTTGCCTGATTGGCAAGCCGGTTGTAATGATTGAAGTATTCCATTGCATTGCGGTCGGTGGGATGGGTGTCCAGATAGAGGGACAGCTCGATGACTACGAAGCCTAAGACGCCGATATCGTGGAGCAGTTTTTCTTGTTCATTTGCAAATTGGGTGTTCATTTCTTGCAACATCTCCTTCCCGTAAATGGTTTGTCGAGTTCCGGGAAGATGGTGCCGTCATAGTATCCTTTTTCCAGATTCTCGCAGATTCCCCGGAATTGCTGCCAAGGCACATAAGCCATTGCGACAGGAAATTCGTCGCAGGGTTCCCTGAAAAGATAATCCTTCATACGTTCCCTTTCCAATGTGTGAGAAATTTGTCTACACACGAATTTCGTGTATTTTTTAGTAATATAGTATGTTATAATCATCTGAGTGTGTTTTGCAGTTTGGGGAATAGGACACAGAATATTCACAATTTGGTCCGAATGCAGACACATTTTTTCAGTATGGTAGAGACAGATACTCGGTCGGGCATAGATCTGGCAGGAGTTTCAGCGATTTAACGGTTGCAGCATAAACAAGGAGGAGTTTGTTTTGATACAGGTAGAACATTTGGTGAAACGATACGGCGGACATACAGCGGTGGACGATCTGACGTTTACCTTAGAGCCGGGCAGAATATACGGCTTTCTGGGGCCGAACGGTGCAGGAAAGTCTACTACCATGAATGTGATGACAGGCTATATCGCAGCCGACGGAGGACGGGTTGTGATCGACGGTCACGACATTCTGCGAAATCCGATCGCGGCGAAGGCCTGCATTGGTTATCTGCCGGAAGTGCCGCCTCTTTACACGGATATGACGGTACGGGAATTTTTACTGTTTGCGGCGCAGCTGAAACTTGTACCGAGGAGGGAGAGGAAAGAGCAGGTGGAGGCGCTTCTGGAGGAACTTTCTCTCTCGGAGATGAGCGGCCGTCTGATTCGCAATCTCTCTAAGGGTTACAGACAGCGGGTGGGTCTGGCACAGGCGCTTATAGGAAATCCGAAGGTATTGATCTTAGACGAGCCCATGGTGGGGCTTGATCCGAAGCAGATCATAGAGATGCGGGAACTGATCAGGGAACTTGCGGGGGAGCATACGGTGATCTTGAGCTCTCATATTCTCTCGGAGGTGAGCGCTGTCTGTGATCATATTTTGATCTTGTCGAAGGGGAAACTGGCAGCAAGCGGTTCACCGGAAGAACTGCAGCAAATGATGCAGGGTGGAACAACCCTTTCCGTGACGGTGATCGGAGAGCGCGAACAGGCGGAAACGGTACTTGAGCAGATGGAGGAAGTTGCAGGGTATCATTTTGAACGGGGTGAAGAGGAAGGCAGTATCATGATCTGCATGGAGACAAAGGGCAATGCGGATATTCGAAAAACGTTATCTGTGGCGCTTGCAGGGGCAGGTATGCCGATTCTGTCTATGAACCGTTCGGAGAGATCTTTAGAGGATATTTTCTTGGAACTGACGAACGCGGAGCCTGAGAGTGAGAGAGAAAGCGAAACAGAGAATGATAATGCAGTAGAGCCGGAAGGAGGCGAGGCAGATGACAGCGATTTATAAGAGAGAACTGAGATCCTACTTCTGTTCCTTCACAGGCTGGCTTTTTATAGCGGTAAACCTGTTTGTCATGGGACTCTATTTTGTGGTCTACAATATGCTTATGGGCTATCCGGCTATATCTTATGTGCTCCAGAGCATAGTCTTTACTTTCCTGGTGACGGTGCCGGTACTCACCATGCGAACGCTCTCCGAGGAACGCAGGAATAAGACAGACCAGCTCTTGCTCACGGCGCCTGTATCGGTAGGCGGGATCGTGCTTGGAAAATTTCTGGCGCTGGAGACGGTACTTCTTCTGCCGACGGCATATATGGGGATTTTATCGCTGTTTCTCATGCGAGGCGGCGAGGTACAACTTGGCGTGTCCTACGCCTCACTGTTAGGCCTTTATCTCTATGCATCCCTCGCGCTTGCCATAGGGCTTTTTCTCTCCTCGCTGACAGAGAGTGTAGTGATTTCAGCGGTGCTTTCTTTCGGTGCGTTGTTTTTGGGCTATATTATGCCGGGGATTACCAATCTTCTCACTACCACGGGAACGACGAAGTTCACGACGGTTTTGGCGCGTATCCTGTCCTGCTTTGATCTGATTGGGCGGTTTGATACCTTATCGTCAGGATATTTTGAAATAGAAGCGGTTGTCTACTATCTGACGGCAACAGCCCTCGCACTTTTCTGTACGGCGCAGTCCATTCAAAAGCGCCGTTACAGCGTTTCGGGAGGTGGTATCCGGCTGGGTGCTTACAGTGTTTCAGGGATTCTGCTGGCTATTGTTTTAACTATAGCGGTCAACTTAAGCTTGAATTATGTGCCGGAGCAGTATTCCTCTTTCGATCTGACAAAAAACAAGCAGTATGCGCTTCTGGAGGAGTCAAAGACATTTCTGGATGGCATGACAAAGGATGTGACGATCTATGTGCTGGCCGAGGAGGATAGCGGGGACACAGATCTTCAAAAGACGCTGGAGCGGATGAAGGATCATGCAGATCATCTGAAGATAAAATATGTCAGTCCCACAAAAAATCCGAATTTTTATCAACAGTATACGACAAAGGAGCCGACGCCGGGCAGTCTCATAGTGGAGGGAGAGAAGCGGAGTAAGGTGGTGGATTACGGTGACATCTATGTTTATGAAATGGTCTACACCGCGTACGGCTACGACAACGAAGTGACAGGTTACGACGGAGAAGGACAGATCATATCTGCCCTGGATTTTGTTACGACAGAGGATCTCCCTGTATTTTATGCAGTTGGCGGCCATGGTGAGCTCGCGCTTGAGGATAAATTTGTGAAGGCTATGGAGAAGGAAAATACCTCCTGTGAACAGCTTATGCTTTATTCTGTGGATGAGATTCCGGAAGATGCACAGGGATTGATCCTGAACGCACCCACAGGCGATTATTCTGAGGAAGATGCGGAAAAGGTGATCGCTTATCTGGAAAAGGGTGGGAATGCCCTGATCATTCCTACCATGGCGGAGGAAGAGATGACAAACTTCCACAAGATCCTTGATTTCTACGGGATAGCGGAGATCGATGGTACCATCGTGGAGCGGGACCGGGAATATTATAATCAGAGTCCTTATTATCTGTTTCCAAAGATCGAAGAGAGTGACGTGACGGCACCTTTGGAAAACGCTCTGGTGTTTGCGCCTTTCTCGATAGGGCTTTCCTATGATGAGGAATCGGATGAAATATACTGCTCACCGCTTCTTACGACAAGTGCCAGTGCATTTTCCAAGAAAAATGTAACTGACGGAAACGACTACGAAAAGAGAGAAGGGGATATTGACGGTCCCTTTGCGATTGCTTTGGAAGCGGAGAAAGCCAATGCGGACGGCGTGATCTCAAAAGCCTATGTGGTGGGTGGTGAGACCCTCTTCACTGTTCTTGCAGACGATAAGGTGCCCGGTAACAATCTGAAACTCTTTGTGAGCATGATCAGCGCACTGGCTGATCACGAATCGCCCGTGGCAGTGCCAGTCAAAGATTTTGACATGACTTATCTGGTATTTAAGGCGCAGACGGCCTACATTGCGGCGATCCTGTGTGTGATCGTTCTGCCTTTGGCGACGCTTCTTGCGGGACTTATCATCTGGCTTCACAGAAGGCGGCGTTAAGCTTAGAATATTGACTTCCCGCCGATTTTGTGCCACAATGTACGCGGTAGCAATGAGCAGTGCGCAGACAGAGGATAAACGGAGAAGGGAACTTGCTCACTGCAACGTTTATCCGAATGAATGCATAGGGCGAAACCCGCAGCATGGAGGCAATATGAGAGGGATAGATACGCAGGTTCGCAAGAACAGAAGACGTATTTTTAAGGAGGTAGCGCATCTTGCCTATCATTCTGAAAATCTGAAGGATGATATCGAGGCGCTTCCCTACAAGATCGTGGACTATGATGAGTCCGAATATGAGAGTATATACAGGGAACGTGCAATCGTGCGCGAGAGGATCCGGCTGGCCATGGGGATGTCCCTTAGGCCGGAGAATGTCCCCGTGCATTTGACGCAGGGACTTGAGGAGAGCAATATCTCTGAAAAGTATTATGAACCGCCGCTGATGCAGGTGATACCCTCGGCGTGTAATGCATGCCCGGAGAACAGCTACTATGTGACGAACCGCTGTATGGGCTGTGTGGCCCATCCTTGCAGGGAGGTCTGTCCCAGGGGAGCAATCGCCATGGTGAGCGGCCGTTCCGTGATTGACCCGGAAAAGTGTATCAAGTGTGGTAAATGTAAGGCGGTCTGCCCTTACGATGCGATTTCACATCAGGTGAGGCCTTGCGCGGGCGCCTGCGGCGTGAATGCCATTAAAAATGACGAGAAGGGTCGTGCCGTGATCGATAATGATCTCTGCGTTTCCTGCGGGCAGTGTATGGTGAACTGTCCCTTCGGCGCGATCGCGGACAAGTCGCAGATTTTCCAGCTGATTCGGGCGCTACAGACTGGGGAGAAGATTATAGCACAGGTTGCGCCGGCTTTTACCGGACAGTTCGGCCCGGATGTGACGCCCGATATGCTGAAAACAGCTCTGAAGGAACTGGGTTTTTATGATGTATATGAAACAGCGGTAGGTGCGGATATGGGCGCGATCGCGGAGGCGGAACACTATGCAAAGGAGGTCGCCACAGGAAATCAGCCTTTCAGTCTGACGTCCTGCTGTCCTTCCTGGTCTGTTTTGGCGAAGAAATTCTTTCCTGAGACCATCGACAAGATATCGAATGCACTGACGCCGATGGTGGCGACGGCGAGAATGATCAAGCAGGAACACCCGGACGCAAGAGTCGTCTTTATCGGACCCTGTGCGTCAAAGAAGCTGGAAGCTTCGCGCAGGACGATCCGTTCTGACGTGGACTTTGTCATTACCTTTGAGGAGCTTACAGGCATCTTTGAGGCAAAGGGAATTCTGTTAGATCAGATTCAGGCACTGGATAAACTGAACGGTGCGACCGGTGCGGGACGAGGCTACGGTGTTGCAGGCGGTGTGGCGAGTGCGATCGAGGAGTGTGTGAGAGAGTACTATCCCGATGTGGAAGTGCACATCGAGCACGCGGAGAGCCTGTCCGAATGTAAAAAGATACTGATGCTTGCCAAGGCAGGCAAGAAGAACGGCTGCCTGATAGAAGGCATGGCCTGCCCCGGCGGTTGTGTGGCGGGTGCGGGCACAAACATTGCAGTTCCTGCGGCTGCGAAGGCGCTTGCTTCCTTTAAGGATGCAGCGGAGCAGAAAATACCGGATCCCAGCATGCACCAGAGCCGGGTAGAGGGTGTGAAAAGTATATAAGCAACGAATAAATACAGAAAACAGAGGATGCTGACTATGGAAAAGATCAGAACAAGATACGCGCCCAGTCCCACCGGGATGATGCATGTGGGTAATCTGCGGACCGCACTGTATGAATTTTTAATTGCAAAGCATGAAGATGGAGTGTTCATGCTTCGCATTGAGGACACGGATCAGGAACGCTTTGTCGAGGGAGCTACGGAACTGATATACCGTACGCTGGACAAGACGGGCATCGTTCACGATGAGGGACCGGACAAGGACGGAGGTTATGGTCCTTACGTGCAGAGTGAGCGTATGAAGACCGGAATCTATATGGAATATGCAAAGAAACTGATCGAGAAGGGGGAAGCTTATTACTGCTTCTGTGATAAGGAGCGGCTTGCCTCCCTGAAGACGGAAGTGGTGGAAGGCAAGGAGATCAGTATTTATGACAAGCACTGTCTGCATCTTTCCAAGGAGGAGGTGGAGGCAAATCTGGCGGCGGGCATGCCCTTTGTCATTCGTCAGAACAATCCTTCGGAGGGTTCCACCACCTTCCATGATAAGCTTTATGGGGACATCACGGTGGAGAACGCTGAGTTGGATGATATGATACTGATCAAGTCAGACGGTTACCCCACCTACAATTTTGCCAACGTGGTGGATGACCATGTTATGAACATCACACATGTGGTGAGAGGAAACGAGTATCTCTCATCCGCGCCGAAATACCAGCGGCTGTATGATGCGTTCGGCTGGGAGAGCCCGGTGTATGTGCACCTTCCGTTGATCACGGGCGAAGATCATAAGAAACTGGCAAAGAGAAGCGGAAACGCCTCCTATATTTTTGAGGAAATGATCAAGAGCGGTTTTCTTCCGGAGGCGGTAGTGAACTATATCGCACTGCTGGGATGGAGTCCTGAGGACAACCGGGAGATCTTCTCTCTCGAGGAGCTGATCAGGGAATTTGATTACCGCAGGATCAGTAAGTCTCCGGCGGTGTTTGACTACACGAAGCTCAAATGGATGAACGGAGAATACTTGAAAGCAATGGATTTTGACCGCTTTTATGAGATGGCCGAGCCTTATTTAAAGGAGGCGGTGAAGAAGGATTATAATCTGAAGAAGATCGCTGCCATGGTAAAGACCAGAATTGAGATTTTTCCGGATATCAAAGAGCATGTGGACTTTTTTGATGCGCTTCCCGAATACGATACGGCGATGTACACGCACAAGAAGATGAAGACCAATGCGGAAACATCCCTTGCGGTATTAAAGGAACTTCTCCCGATTCTTGAGGCGCAGGAGGATTATACAAATGATGCGCTCTATCAGACCTTATCCGCCTATGTGGAGGAGAAGGGCTATAAAAACGGTTATGTGATGTGGCCTGTGAGAACTGCCGTTTCCGGCAAACAGATGACGCCGGGCGGGGCGACGGAACTCATGGAGATTTTGGGAAAGGAAGAATCCCTTGCAAGGATCAGGAAAGGGATCGAGCTGCTTGAGCAGACCTAGGCTTTCCTGTACCAGAGGGCAGGAGGAAGCCATACAGCACACTGACGGGCCTGCGGCCGTTCTGGCCGGGCCCGGCAGCGGCAAAACCTTTGTCACGACCCATCGCATTCACAGACTCATCACATCACAAGGCGTAGAACCAGCGCAGATCTTGGTCATTACATTCACGAAGGCTGCCGCGCTTGAAATGCAGGAGAGGTTTTTTCGGTTGATGGAAGACGAGAGACCGCCTGTACACTTCGGCACCTTTCACGCAGTATTCTATTACATCTTACGACAGTCAGCACAGTATCGCGGCTATACCATTATCACGGAGACGGAGAAACGAAAGCTTGTCAGGGATATGATACCTTCTCACAAGCGGTTTATGGGATTAAAAGAGGAGGATATCGAAGAGCTATTGACGGAGCTTAGCAGGTTAAAGACAGGCATGAGACAAACAGAACTCTCAATTCAAAATCTGAAAGAGGAGGATTTTCTGTTTCTGGCGGAGGAATATCAGAGCTGTCTGCGGGAATTTTCAAAATTTGATTTTGACGATCTGGCGAATGTGTGCCTGTCACTTCTGCAAAAAGATGAGAATTTTCTGAACGGTTGGCGGAAACAGTTTCGCTACATTCTGATTGACGAGTTTCAGGATATTTCTCCCAAACAGTATGAAATTATAAAGTTGATCGCCGCGCCGAGAGACAATCTTTTTATTGTGGGAGACGACGATCAGGCCATCTATGGCTTTCGCGGGGCAGCACCCGACAGTATGCAGCAGTTTTTTAAGGATTACAAAGAGGCAAAGCGGATTCTGCTGGATGTGAATTTCCGCTGTCATGAGGAGATCGTCGCAGCGGCGGGAAAGGTTGTCTCTGTGAACGAAAACCGTCTGGAAAAAGAGATCAGTGCAAGTCACGAGGAAGGAGTTGGAGTATGTCTTTTTCATGAAGAGACGGAGGAGCATGTCGGGAAGGCTTTGATCCGTGCACTTGAGGAAGAGCAGGCAGTCGGAAGACTTTCTGAGTGCGCGCTGATCTGTCGTACAAACTTTGACTGTGGGATGTGGGCGCAGATACTCTATGAGGCGAAACTTCCCTATACGCTCAGAGAAAAGCCGAGAGATCGTTTTTCACACTTTGTGATCCAGGATATCAGGGCATATCTTGCATTGGCGGCGGGAGATGATAAACGACAGTATTTTCTGCGAATCATGAACAGGCCGCTGCGGTATATGAAGAGGGACAGCCTGCCGGAGGAGCGCGTAGAGCGTAAAGCTCTGATTGATTATTACAATAACGTTCCAAAGATTCAGGAGAACGTAAAGAGGCTCTGCAGCGATCTCAAAAATCTGGAGAGCAAGCGGCTGCATCTGCAGATTCATTACATCCGGAAGGTGATCGGATATGATGCGTATCTGCGTGAGAAATACGGTTCTGAGAAGGCTGAGGCGTTTGTGAAAGTGGGAGAGGAATTTGAGACATTTTCCAGACAGTTTACCGCGCTGCAGGATATGAATGACTATATTAGTCAATATCGTGAGATCATCAAGGAAGAGAAGAAGGATAATGAGGGCGTGCAGATTCTCACTATGCATGCCTCTAAGGGGCTGGAGTTTCCGAACGTCTACATCCCCGACTGCAATGAGGGGAAAATTCCTCAGGACAAATCGAAAACAAAAGAGGTGGTGGAGGAGGAGAGAAGGATGTTTTATGTGGCTATGACCCGTGCGAAGCATAAGCTCTGCCTGTTTTATCACAATGGAAAAACCGGGAAAGATGCACCCTCCCGGTTCTTAAAGCCACTGTTTCCTTAAGTTAATTCTCGTCCTCTTCCTCCACCAGCTCGTCAAACTCGGCTGCGTCCAGAAATTCGTCGAAGGCGTCCGCCACGGCCTCGTACTCCTCGTCGTCCTCAATGTAGCCGAGCTCCGGCTCTTCGTTGGGGTCATTCGGATTCTCGCTGTAGCGGTAGAACCAGACCTCGCCGTCTGTATTGTCGCCATTCTCGGAGAGGGGCAGAAGCGCAATATAATCTTTTCCTGCTACTGTCAGGATCGTGACCACAGCGCAGGTGACTTTCGTGCCGTCGTCCAGCTCCAGATCTACGGTCATCTCCTCTTTTTCAAGCTTTTCCTTTTTTAAGTTTTCGCTCATGCGCTATCCTCCATGTTGTTTTTGGTTATGAGATTTATCCGATTATATTATACAGAATTAATATTCTATTAGCAGGCACTCTGTAGCCGCCGGTACTTATATGCCGTACTTTGGCATATTATGTACCGCTGCGAGCGGAAGGTAGCGAGAGCGTGCCTGCGATAGAATGTTAATTCTGTATTTATTATAACAACATCATAACATAAAAACATAAGGATTGAAAACCTTTTTGCTTTTCTGTATAATATAAACTGACTTAACTTGTATTCTCGGAAAGGTTAGACGAATTAACGGGAATGTGGCTTGGGCAGACGGAGGATTTTGATGCAGAAATCATTTAAAATAGAGTGTGTGGACAGAACACGGATGTACCCGCTCGGCGTATCCTTTGAGGAAGATGGTCTTCGTGTCTCTGCGGTGTGCGGGAATGACTGCGAGGCGGGCATTGTCCTATATGACAGAGGGCATCGTGAGGGCGTGCGGGTTCCATTTCCGGAGGATTGCCGCGTAGGCGCAGTCCGCGCCATGCTGCTTTCCGGCTATCATGACAAGAGCTGCCGTTATCTTTTCTACAGCGGGGAGGAGGTCTGGCAGGATCCATGCTGCAAGGCGGTGGAGAGCATAGGCCGTTACGGTATGCCAAACCCCGGTTTGGCCCGTTGCCTGCCGGAACGAAGCAGCTATGACTGGGGAGAGGATAAAAATGTCCGTATTCCCTCTCAGGACAGGATTATTTACGCCCTGCATGTCCGTGGATTTACGAAACACAACTCTTCCGGTGTAAAACACAAGGGTACCTATGCGGGTGTCGTGGAAAAGATTCCTTATCTTAAGGAGCTTGGAATCAATATGACGCTTCTTATGCCTGCCTATGAGTTTGAGGAAGTGATGCCCGAAAATACGGCGCGAACCATGGAACAGGCGGCTCTTGATTACAAAAAAGAGCTTCCCGCACCCGGGGGCGATAATAAGAAGCCGCCTAGAATCAACTACTGGGGCTATCAGAAAGGACTGTATTATGTGCCAAAAGGCACATACGCTGCCGGAAAGGACGCAGCCGGCGAGTTTAAAGATATGGTGCGTGCTTTTCATGCAGCCGGCATCGGTGTTTCGATGCAGTTTTATTTTCCGCCGGAGCTGGGGGCCGTCGATATTTTGGACATTCTGCGGTACTGGGTTTTGGAGTACCACATAGACGGATTTCATTTACTGGGGGTTTCCCTGCCGGTTGCTTTGATTGCGGATGAGCCGCTTCTTGCGGATACTCTGCTTCTGATCGGGGAAGGGGAGTACAAACGAGAGATCAATAAGCCGGATCAGCTTGCCTATTTAAGCGACAGCTTCCTTTATGATATGCGCCGTTTCCTGAAAGGGGACGATAACCTGCTTAATAGGTTCGTTTACTATGTGCGGGAGAGCGTGCAGGAGAAAGGTGCGGTCAACAGCATTGCCAGATGGGACGGAATGCGGCTTTTTGATCTGGTTTCCTACGACCGCAAGCACAATGAACAGAACGGAGAGGACAATCAGGACGGGACAAATTATAATTGCAGCTGGAACTGCGGCGTAGAGGGCAAGAGCCGAAAGAAGAGCATTCAAGGGCTGCGTCTGCGGCAGATGAAAAATGCTTTGACCTTTCTTTTTATTTCACAGGGGACACCGCTTCTCTACAGCGGAGATGAGTTTGCAAATACGCAGGGAGGCAATAACAATCCCTATTGTCAGGACAATGACACCACTTGGATCAAGTGGAACCGGACTGAGCTTGGGACAGAGCTTTTTGCCTATACAAAACATTTGATCAATTTAAGAAAAAGATATCGCATTCAGTACGCGGCATCCCCTTGTGAAACGGATACTTCCTCCGGTTATCCCGGTATTTCTTTTCATGGAAGAGAAGCGTGGAGACCTGATACGGATCCGGCAAGCCGCAGTCTTGGAATTCTTTATTGCAGCGCTCCCGGCGATGAGGAAAAGGAGGAAAAGGCAAGATTTTTCTATATCGGAATCAATATGCACTGGGAGGTAAACTATCTGGGACTGCCATCTCTGCCCAAAGGGAAACGCTGGATTGATCACATTGTTACAGGGGAGGAACTCCCGGAGGTTGAGGAGAAAGGGGCTTCTCAGGAAATCTGTCTTCCGGCAAGAACGATCGCATTCTACTGTGCGGAGGATGTGCCGGAAGAGTTAGAGAAAGCTGCGCGCAGAAAACAGAGAAGGAAATAGAAAAGATGAACAAAGCCTGGGAACATTTTAAGACCATTACCCGTCACAAGCTGCTTGTCATGGACGGTTGTTTTCGTGTGGGACTTTACAGACAGGGACTTTTACATGATCTGTCCAAGTACAGCCCAACGGAATTTCTGGTGGGAGCAAAATATTATCAGGGGGACAGAAGTCCCAACAACGCGGAGCGGGAGGATATCGGCTATTCCTCGGCCTGGCTCCATCATAAAGGGCGGAATAAGCACCACTATGAGTATTGGGTCGACTACAGCGCGAAGGATATCGAGGGCGGTATGGCGCCTGCGCCCATGCCGACCCGCTATGTTGTGGAAATGTTTATGGATCGTGTAGCGGCTTGTAAGGTTTATCACGGAGCATCCTACAGTGATCAGGATCCCCTGCACTACTATGAGACATCGAAGACGCCGCCGCCCATTCACAAAAAAACGAAACGGCTTCTGGAGTTTCTGCTGCACATGCTGGCCGAGCAGGGGGAAGAAAAAACCTTTCGCTATATCAGAAAAAGGATTCTCGTCCGCGATATGAAGTGAGAACCATCTCTTTTTTTTCGCATACGATAGGGTATGAGAGAAAAAGGAGATGAAACCCTATGAACTGTTGTTGGATCATACTTTTGCTGCTTTTCTGCGGACAGAACGGGAATGGCATTTTCGGCGGGAACGGAAATGGCGGTTGTGGTCGTAACGGAAACGATGGCTATGGCCGCAGCGGAAACGACGGCAGAAATGGCTGTGGTTGTGACGAGCCGGTAAGGCCTTGCGCAAGATCAGAATCTCCCCGCGGCAGACAGGACGCAGAATCCTGCCCGTGCGAGGAATCCCGGTTTGAGCCCCGATTTGAGCAGAGACCTTTTAACGGGAACGGTTCTACCTGCGGCTGCGAAGCGGAAGGAAATTGAATTTGTGTTACCCGTGTATCAAAAGAAGGGAGAGACCGTACGTCGGTCTCTTCCTTCTTTTGCAGGGCACGATTTCTTGACGTGAGAGGACGGCGGTGCTATATTGGATAAGGAACGGCATCAGGCTTAGAGGCTGATCAAATAAAGAAGACGAGAGAGGAAAGAAACGCATTATGTTAGACGGAAATAAGGTATTGTTCAGTGGAATGCAGGCGACGGGAAATCTGACACTTGGAAACTATCTGGGGGCTTTGAAAAACTGGGTGACGCTCTGTGACGAGTACCAGTGTTTTTACTCCGTGGTGGATCTTCACTCCATCACTGTCAGGCAGGACCCTGCGGAGCTTCGGAGACGGGCAAGAAATCTGCTCACGCTCTATATTGCGGCCGGGATCGACCCGGAAAAGAACTGTCTCTACTATCAGTCCCATGTGTCGGGACATGCGGAACTTTCCTGGATCTTAAACTGCTTTACTTACATGGGGGAGTTAAACCGCATGACACAGTTTAAGGATAAGGCGGCAAAGCATGCGGATAATATCAACGCGGGACTCTTTACCTATCCGGTGCTGATGGCGGCTGATATCCTGCTCTATCAGGCCGATGTGGTCCCTGTCGGAAAAGACCAGCTGCAGCATCTGGAGATCACCAGAGATATCGCCCAGCGCTTTAACGCTGTTTACGGCGATGTGTTCACGATACCGGAGCCTTACGTCGGCAAGACCGGAGCCAGCATTAAGAGCTTGCAGAATCCGGAAAAGAAAATGTCGAAATCCGACGAGAATCCCAAGGCGAGCATCTATCTGATGGATGATCCCGATACCATCATCCGAAAGTTTAAGAGGGCGGTGACGGATTCCGAGGGCTGTGTGCGCTACAGCGAAGAGCAGCCGGGAATCAGAAACTTGATCGATATATACTGTGTCTGCACGGGAAAGACACCGGAGGAGACGGAGAGAGAGTTTGAAGGCAAGGGTTACGGCGATTTCAAGATGGCAGTCGGGGAGGCAGTGGTCGGCGTGTTGAAGCCCCTGCAGGACAGGTACGAGGAACTGGGTAAGAATAAGGATTACATTGATAAGATAATCAAAGAGAATGCGGAGAAAGCAAATTATTTTGCGACAAAGACGCTGCGCAAGGTGCAGAAGAAAGTGGGCTTTCCGGAGCGTATCCGTTGAATGGAGGGAAAAATGGACGATCAATTCAACCGGCAGACAAATACAGATCCTTATCGGCAGACAGATAACTATCAGCAAGGAAATGATTATCAGCAGGGGAATCCGTATCAGCAGGGAAACGCCTACCAACAGGGGAATCCGTATCAGCAGGGAAATCCTTATCAACAGCAGGGGAATCCGTATCAACAGGGAAATCCCTATATGGCAAACGGTGGCGGATACTACGGTGTGAATCCAGAGCCGGAGAAAGCACCCAACATATTTCAACAGTTTGCCCTTGCTTTTGTGCCGACTAAATATAGCAGACTGACGAAGGTAAAGACCGGAAGCATGATCGGGTTTGTGACGCTTCTGGTGCTGATCGCTACCGTGTTTTCCTTTATCTCTCTGGTATTTGAGATCTCCTCCGTTGATATGGAAGAAGTCGCGGCACAACTGCCGGATTTTACAATAAAGAACGGGAAGCTGCATATGGATGAAGATTTTCTGCTGGATGAGTCGGATGTCTTCATATACATGACGGAGGATATCGAAGGATTTTCATATGACGATGCTGATGAATTGTTTGACGAGGGATATCGGAAAATTATGCTGATCGGACGGGACAGACTTTCGATCATGCAGAATACAGAGTATCAGCAGTTTGACTACAGTCAGCTGGGCAATCTGGAGATCAGCAGGACGTGGATCGTCACCAAATTGATACCGCTCATCCTGATCATTGTGGCGATCGCATATATTTTTGTCTTTGTTGGAAAAGCCCTTTGGTATTTCCTGTGCGCAGCGGTTTATCTGCTGATCGCGATGCTCATTTCATCCGTTATGAGGAAAGGGCAGGAGGCAGGCGCCCTGTTTCGGACGGCGGTATATGCGAAGGTTTTGATGTTCGTGATAGCGACGGCAGTTGATCTGCTGATGATTAAAAACGTTTCGATTCCTTTCTATCTCAGGGTTGTCGTAACGGTAGCATTTATGGGTGTTGCGATAGCGAAACTGCCAAATGATCAGACACCGGCGCCCATGCAGATGGGGCAGGGGTGGCGTTGACCGCTACCCCTGAAAGAGGTCTGTGAAGTAACCTGCGGCAGAGATCGGTTCACCGCCCTGCAGCAGATGGTTCGTGTCGCCGATCACCTGTGCGCGGAAGTGGGCGATGTTGTTTCGCCGTTCCTCTGTGGCAAGCACAGTCACTGAGGTTGGCGCCAGATAGAAGTCGTGGAAGAGAAGCGCCGGAGAGAAGCCGAGCAGATGGCTCATCATCACGCAGGTGACTCCCAGATGACAGAAAATAACGATCGTATCCTGATGAACAGTCCCGTCCGTCGTGGCGGGATTGTTATTTTTGTAATAATTGTTCTCCCGTTCATAACCGTAAGAGAAAAGAATGTCGTCAAGCCCTGCACAGACCTCATCGTAAGCGGGGAGGAGTTCGGGGTTAGAGCGGTAGATGTCTGTCTCCCGCCAGGCCTTTTTGTCATACATCTCAGGAATGTTTGTCCAGTATTCCGGCATGAAGTCCCATGGAACGCCACAGCGTCCCGTCACGGGATCGTCGATCTTGTAGAAAAATTCCTTCATCCATTCATAGGTGATCGCCTCTCGGCCGACGGCGGCGAGAGAATAGGAGGCAGTCTGCTTTGCCCTGCCCAGGGGAGAACAGTAAAACTGCGAGATGTTTTCCCATTTTGCCACCCGCTTTGCGAGAAGTTCTGCCTCACGCACCCCTTTTTCCGTGAGACTGTCGTTTTCGTAGTTTGGATCGCCGTGTCTGATGAAGATGATCCTCATAATTGCCTCCTTATGTCTGTCGTAAGTTTGCGCACATCGCAGCCTGATCATAAATTTAGCAAAATTTAATTTTTATAGTGCGGTATTGTGCTATAATCATTTTAAGATAAAAATGATTTGCAAAAACATCATATAACACTCACACGAGAAAGACAAGTAACTTTGTTACGAAAGGAAAGATCATGTTCGGAAAAAACAGACCAAATGTAAACATCCCAAATGGCAAGGGCGCTGCAGCAGTGAAGATCGTTTTTATCGTCATCCTTCTTCTGGTGCTGGTAAGCAGCTCGTACTACTCGATTCAGGAGGAGGAGCAGGCTGTGGTCTGCACCTTCGGTTCGCCGAAGGCTGTCGCCACACCGGGACTTCATTTTAAGATACCATTTATCCAGACGGTGACAAAGGTCAACACCACGATTCAGGGCTTCCCCATCGGCTATCGGCAGAATGCGGAAGGAGAGAGTGTAGACACTGAGGAGGAGGCTATGATGATCACTTCCGACTATAATTTCATCTATGTGGATTTTTATGTGGAATATAGAGTGACCGATCCGGTCAAAGCTCTTTATGCTTCGGAGAATCCGTCTCTGGTTCTGAAAAACATTGCCCAGAACTGCATTCGTACGACCATTGGTTCCTACAGCGTGGACAGCGTGCTTACAACGGGCAAGAATGAGATTCAGTCCAATATCAAACAGATGATCCTGGATAAGTTAGACACTTACGATATCGGCATCCAACTGGTCAATATCACGATTCAGGATGCGACACCGCCGACTGCGGAGGTACAGAACGCATTCAAGGAGGTGGAGACAGCCAAACAGGGCAAGGAGACGGCCTTGAACAACGCCAATAAGTACCGCAACGAACAGATTCCAAACGCGGAGGCGGAATCGGATAAGATCTTACAGGATGCTGAAGCAAAGAAGCAGGAGCGTATCAATGAAGCAAACGGCCAGGCGGCCCGCTTCAACTCCATGTATCAGGAGTATGCGAAATATCCGGAAGTGACCAAAAAACGTATGTTTTACGAAGCGATAGAGGATGTGCTGCCCGATGTCAAGGTCGTTATTGAGGGCGAGGGCGGAAAGACCACTACCATGCTGCCGCTGGACAGCTTTGTTTCGGAAACTTCTTCATCCCTGCAGGATACGGGTGATACGGATACGCCAAATGCTTCGGCGGGCGAAGAGAGTGTCGATTGAGAAAAGATACGTACAAAGCTTCTCTGAAATGGAGGAATCAATATGACAGACAACACTAATTTTACACAGAATACACAGACCTACGAGCGATATAGCTCTGACGGTACGAAGAAAAAGGGAGAGAAGGAGAAGAAAAGGAATGGAAAATTCGGCGTTTTCCTAGTTCTTCTGATGGCTGCGGCAATTGTCATTCTTGCAAATTCCATGGTGGTGACCAAACAGAATCAGTTTAAGCTGATCAGACAGTTCGGGCGCGTGGACAGGGTGGTATCGACTCCCGGCCTCAGCTTTAAGATTCCTTTGATAGAGTCTGTGGATACGGTTCCTAAAGAGCTTCTTCTCTATGATCTTCCGCCCTCCGACGTGATCACTTCGGACAAAAAGACGATGATCGTGGACAGCTATGTGCTCTGGCGGGTGACGGATCCCCTGAAATTTGCCCAGACCTTAAGCTGCTCGGTGCCAAATGCCGAGAGCCGAATTGACGCCATTGTCTACAACGCTACAAAGAATACCATCTCCAACATGAAGCAGGACGAGGTGATCAGGAGTCGTGACGGAAAGATGACCATTACCGTGGATGAATCAGGCACGGAGCTTCAGGGAAATGATCTTGATCTCTCGGAGGGGCATGAGGAAGTAATAAAGATCACCTCACTGACAGAGGCGGTCATGGGGCAGATCAATCATGTGGAAAGTCAGTACGGCATTGAACTTTCGGCGGTGGAGGTCAAGAAACTCGACCTTCCTGACGACAATAAACAGGCGGTCTATAATCGAATGATTTCGGAGCGGGGCAACATCGCGGCGCAGTACACGGCGGAAGGGAAATCTGAGGCAAAGATTATAGAAAACACCACCGACAAGGAAGTATCCATCATGCTTTCCGACGCGCAGGCGAAGGCAGAGGCGACCATTGCAGAGGGGGAGGCGGAATATATGCGGATTCTTTCAGGAGCCTACTCCGACCCCGAAAAGACTGATTTTTACTCCTTTGTGCGCGCGCTGGACGCTCTGAAAGAGAGTGTGGTGGGAGAGAATAAGACAGTTATCCTGACGGAGGATTCTCCGATCACTCAGATCTTTAACGGCAAGTATTAAGGAGCGCTACGGCTATGAATATCGACCGCTTTTTCGAAGAATTGGATTCTTATTTTGAAAAGAATGACACAGCCGGCGTGGACGCTTATCTTACGGCTTCCCTGCAGACTGCCAGGGAAGAAGAGGATTATGCGGCCTACATCTCGATCTGCAACGAGATGATCGGCTTTTACCGCAGTGTGTCTGCATTTGAGAAGGCCTATGTGGCTGCGGAGGACGTCCTTCTTCTGATGGAGGAGCTGAAACTGGAGGATACAGAGCATTTTGCCACAACACTTTTAAATGCTGCCACTGCCTACAGCGCCGGAGGTAATTTTGATCAGGCGCTGCGGCTCTACAGACAGGCCGTGCAGATTTACGACAGGCTTCTTCCTGCGGAGGATTACAGGTGGGCGGGCCTTTACAATAATATGAGCATTATGCTGGAAAAGGCCGGAGAAGACAGAGAGGCTGTGGACTGTGCAAAGAAAGCGCTTGCCATCATAGAAAAACAGGAGGGGAATGAGGCGCAGACAGCCACCACTCTCACCAATCTTGCGCTGGTTTATTTTAAATTGTCTGAAAATGAGGAGGCGAAGCGATGCCTTGCGCGGGCTCTCGCTCTCTTTGAACAGGGAACAGGAGAGCCGAACGAGCACTACAGCGGCGCGTTGGCAGGAATGGGGGAAGCATGCTTCCGGGACGGTGAGTATGAGAAGGCTCTGTCCTGTTATGAGCGTGCTCTGGAGGATGTGAAGCGGCATTACGGTGAGAATATGAGCTACGGGATTCTCTGTGAAAACTGTGCCGCGGTATGCGGCGCTATGGGAAACGAAGAAAAACAAAAAAATTATGCAGACAAGGCCCGGGAAGTGATCGGACATCTTCAGGGGAATATGCAGGAATAGATGCATGCAGAGCCTTCTGAACGGAAAGCGCAGGAGAGACGTGTGAAAGGACTGGAATTAGCGAAAAAATATTATGAAACATACGGCAGGACGATGATAGAAGAACAGTTCTCCGATATAGCAGGTTATACGGCGGCGGGTCTTGTCGGATATGGGTCAGAGTGTCTGGGATTCGACGATGAGATTTCGAGGGACCACGATTATGGGCCTTCTTTCTGCATCTGGCTTCCGAGGGAGATCTATGTACGTTGCGGAAAGGACGTGCAGACCGCTTACGATGCGCTGCCGAAGACTTTTCTTGATTTTCCTGAGAGAGTGGAGGAAGCACAGGGAAAGGGGCGGGTGGGAGTCCTCTGCATGGAAGATTTTTACAGGGAGATTCTCGGAACAGAGGCCCTTCCACAGACCGATGCACAGTGGCTGATGATACCAGAGGAAGCGCTGGCAACTGCCGTAAACGGCTGCATTTTTGAGGACAGACTCGGTGATTTTACAAAGTTCCGTGAAGGACTTCTTCAGTATTATCCCGAGCGTGTGTGGCGGCGCAAGCTTGCTGACGCTCTGGCAAAGACTTCGCAGGCCGGACAGTACAACTATGCCCGCGCGATGCGGCGGAATGAGCGCGTGGCGGCTGAGCTTGCCCTCAGCGAGTTTGTGCGTGAAAGTATGCGGACGGTGTATCTGTTAAACCGTACCTATGCGCCATTTTATAAATGGATGCACAGGGGACTTCGCGAACTTTCCACGGGTGGGGAGATCGGGGATATGTTGGACCTTCTCTATCAAACCGGATCAGAGGCGGACAGAATCCTCATCATCGAGGCGGTCTGCAATATTCTGGTACAGATACTGAACGAGAAGGAGCTTTCCACAGGACAGGATAATTTTCTGCAAAGTCATGTGGATGAGGTGCTTTCGGGACTGGAATGAGGGAATCGCATCGGATGCGGAACCCTCTTTTTTTACCTGACTTAACTTGTAAAAAGAAGGAAGTTGTGCTAAACTATTATAGGTTATAGTTTAATGGCGATATTATGGTGTTTCTTACGACGGATAAATTGAGAATGCGAAGAAAGAGGGATGAAAGCCATGAAGAAAAATAAGCTTTATCGTGTGGGAGCGGCGCTTATGGCGGCGCTTATGGTGGTTACCTGTATGCCGCAGACGAGCTTGTATGCGCTGGCGGAAGAGGTGTCTGATGATCTTGCCTCGGAAGAAATGGAAACGCCAGAATCTGATGCGGAACCTTATGCTGAGGGAGATACGCCGGTAAAAGATCCCGTTCATGTAGCTGCCATAACGTTAAATCATGAAAAGCTTAGCATACAGAGAAAGGGTAGTGCGGACTTAATATATACACTTACTCCGAACAATGCTGATGTAGATGAGGATAAAGTAGTAACATTTTCCAGTGCAAATCCTGAAGTGGCGACAGTTGCTCCAAAGGCAGGCGGCGCTTCGGTTGTAGGTGTGGGTGTTGGCAAGACCACGATAACGGCAACGACGGGAAACGGAAAACAGGCCAGCTGCGAGGTAGAAGTTACGGCGATCCCGGTAAAAGCTGTGATTATTGATCCTTCCACTCTGACGATAAAACTGGATGATACGGCAACGTCGGGAGGAGATAAAACGGCGACGCTGTCTGTGAGGGTGGACCCGGCTGATGCGGATAACACGGAGATCAGTCTGTCAACTAATTATGATGACAAAGTGATCACGGCAGAATATACCAAAGGCTCAGAGCCGGGAACGGGTACGATCACGATAACGGCACTCAAGGAGGGGACCACTTCTGTTGTCGCTATATCACAGAGCGATAGAAGTATTACCGGCAGCTGCGAGATTACTGTGGAGAGAGAAAAGGTTCCGTTAACAAGTCTTTCCGTAAGAAATACCTATCCCAAAAATCTGGTCGAAGGCAACTCCATTAATCTGAAAGATTATGTTGTTTACAACCCCGCAAACACGACTGACAACGAATTGACCTGGACAGTCAACGAGTCCGATTTTGCTGTGGTAGATCAGTTCGGCCGGGTAACGGCGAAGTGGAAGGATGGGGATATGTCTGATGAAAAAGCAGTGGAAGTTTACGCTGCTTCGAAAACAGACTCCAGCAAAAAGGCAACCTTTACACTTAAGATCATAAGAAAAAAAGTGCCGCTCAAAGCGCTTCGCGTTGATCCGGAAACGCTGGTTTTAGAGGACGCCGGCAGCATGAATTCCCAGATGATAAGCGTGCAGCTTGATCCTTTGGCCAGCACGGAGCGGGAGGTTACGGCGATCGTTTCCGCGAGAGACGGGAAACGGGCGGTGTTGATCAATGCCGGCAAGAAGTATGAGGAAGAGGCGGCGAAAGAAAATGATGAAGAAGGCGGCGGCACTGTTACTGCTGTGGCGGACGCGTACGGTAAGGCGTATTTTACCGTGACGGCAAAAGAGCTGGAGGGGTTAAAAAAACAGGATTCCTGTACGATCACTTTTATCAAGAAGGGGGCCAATCCTGAATCGACATCCGCGATCAAGGTAAAATGTGATGTAACGGTCAATAAATATGTGAAGCCGGTGGATAAACTGCTGTTGCCGGATTCTCTTATCATGACGGATGGAAGTGAGGAGAATCTGACAGCGGTGATCGAGCCGTTGGCGGCGGAGGACAGACATATTGTCTGGACTGTTGATGATCCGGAGATTGCAGAGATCATAGACGGCGTGGATTCGGATGGCAGAAATGAAGCGACTCTTGTGAACGGCGAATTGTCAGCGACTGTGAAGATAAAGGCTAATATGGTCGGGAAATGTATCATCACGGCTACGGCTGCGGGTGATGTGAAAAAGACGTGTACCGTGACCGTAGAAAAAAGCGAAAATCCGGCAACCGGTCTTACGATAAAGTCCGACGCTATCCCGAATGTGGAGACGACAGAAATCTACCTGAAGCCGGGACAGACGTATGTGTTGAAGCCGGAAGTCACGCCGGCTGACGCTTTCAACAAAAAAGTGAAATGGACTTCGGGCAGTCCGGTAGTTGCCAGCGTGATAAAAGGAACGAATGAAACCGGTGTTGTGACGGCTAATGCGCTCGGGATCTGCACCATAACGGCACAGGCGAGCGGTGATACCAGCGCCTGCACAAAGGAAGTGCGGGTGCATGTGGTAAGTCCTGCGATTGAGGTGCGTTATAAGGGCGCACCGGAGAAATGGACTTATGTGCCGGAGGATCAGCCGATCACGAAAGAAATGCTGAGAAAGGAACTGGAGGTTTTCTTCTGGCCGAGAGTCAATCCGGTTCCGGATAACGATAAGTTGACGCTTGGGAACGGCGAAGCGGATTCTGATGATTATGCGTTGAGGATTCTCAAGGAGGACGGAAAGACAGAGAAGGAATATGAAGAGGAGGATATGCAGAAACCGGGCGTCAGGACGCTGGTGATCTCCTATCCTTATGAAGGTGTGACATATAAAGGGACCGTTCAGGTAGAAATGAAGGAATTTGACGAGGCGGAACTGATCAGCGTCACACCGTTGAGCTGGGATGAAGCTGATGTATGGAATGTACCGAACGGAACACCCGCATCTGCACTTCCTATTGCAGAAACCGCAGAGATCCTTGTTGGAAGGGAGGTTCTCGTAGAGGGCAAAAAAGAACTGAAAACATCGAAGCTGAATGCAAAGATCGCGTGGCGTGTGGGGGAGAGCGACTACGATCCTTCCAACACGGAAGTTCAGGAGTTTACGGTATTCGGTGATGTGCTGCTTCCGGACTATGTGACAAACCCGAAGGGTATTTCCCTGATCGTACAGGTGAGAGTGCATGTGCGTGAGCAGGCCTCCAGCGGAAAGAGAGCGGAGAGGCCGGTATTTTCCGTACTGGGCGGTGAAACCATCGCGAATATGACGGCGGTGGAAGTTCCTTACGGGTCGAAGATCATGATCGCAGCGCCTACGGAAGGGGCGGATATCTACTACATGGTAGACCGCAGACCGGATGCGGAGAGAGGGATACCGCATGATGTGGAACATCAATATAAATCACCTATTGAGATCACGGCAAAGACGACTACTATTTATGCGGTTGCCGCATGCTACGGATATGACGACAGCGAATGCAGCGAGTGTACGATTAAGCTGATTGCGGTGGAAGACATTGATCCGGATGATCCGGATGCGCCGCTGCCGGACGATGTGACAGATGATGACAAGGAACAGATCGGCGGTAAGGTGCCGAATGGATTATGGGCCGTTGTGCAGGCAGGCGCAGATGAAAAGGATGGATTTGCCTATACCGGCAAGGCTATCAAACCGGCGGTGCATGTGTATGATCGTACGATGCTGCTGACTGAGAAAAAGGATTATACGGTCACTTACAGCAACAACATCAATGCGGGTTCTGCCAAGGGCTCACCCAAACCACCGACCATTACGGTAAAAGGAAAGGGAAATTACGAAGGGAAGGCTCTCGTTTACTTTACCATCAAGCCGCAGGACATTGCGGATAGCTCGGTGTTCATGGACGAATATACGGCTGTGGCTTATGACAACAAAGAGCATAAACCGAAGCCATCCCTGACATGGAATGGAAAGAAGTTAACCAGAAACAAGGACTATACTTACGCGGACGTATCTTATACGGAACCGGGGCTCTATAAAGTCACTGTGCAGGGAATCGGAAATTATAAAGGCACCAGAACGATGGATTATGAGATCTATAAGGGCGGTGTTGCCGTCTCGAACCTTACGATTTCCGCGGTTCCCAACTATAAGTATACGGGAAGAGAGATCCGGCCTGATGTGACAGTTAAATATAAGAAGACTGTTCTTCAGGAAGGGACGGAGAAGGGCAAAAGCGGGAATTACTGGATAAAATACGAGAACTGTACGAAGGTGGGAAATGCATCCATAGTGATCATGGGGAAAGGAAATTATAAGGGATCCAAGCGGATCAACTTTAAGATCCTGCCCACGGCAAAGATCAGTCAGGCCGGGATATCGCTGGATGTAGCGGCGGCAGGGGTTTCTTACACAGGAAAACCGCATACACCGAAATGCACGGTGAATTATCTCGGCAGGGAATTGGCAGAGGATAAGGACTATAAACTCAGCTATCAGAATAATATCAAAGCAGGGACTGCGACGGTAGTGATCGAAGGCATGGGCGAATTTACCGGCACGGCGAAAAAGACCTTTAAGATCCTGCGAAACGATATTTCCGGATTGACCGCACTGATGGGAACAAGCTTTGTCTATGAAAAAGGGGGATGCAAGCCGAAACCGAAGATTACCTATAACGGAATGGAACTGCAGGAAGGAACGGATTATACCCTGAGTTACAAAAATAATAATGTGATCGGAAATACAGCCAGTGTAACGATGAAGGGCAAAGGCAATTATCAGGGGAAGATCGTCCAGTATTTTGAAGTTACCATGCAGGATCTGGCAAATCTTAAGGTGGTTGCAAGCGACAAGGTTTATCAGGAGAAGAAGAATATATATGCGACAAGTGTTAAGGTGGTCGATCTGAACGGCAAGTCGCTAAAAGCCGGGACAGATTATTCCAAAGATATTTATTACACCTATGAAAGCGGCGATAAGGCAGGCCAGCCGGTACTTTCTACGGATATTATACCGGTGGGAACGCTGATCGGGGTAGAGGTCCGGGCCACAAAAAATTCGCGCTGCTATACGGGAACGGTTCACGGTACTTATCGGATCGTGCAGGCGGATGTCTCCAAGGCGAAGGTGAGCATCAATCCGCAGGAGTATACCGGAAGAAGCATCAAGCTGAAGAAGAGCCAGATACAGATAACCTTAAAGGGTGTGCAGCTTCGCAATGACGATTATGAGATTGTCGGTTATGAAAATAATGTAAATCAGGGCAATGCAAAAATCATCATCAGAGGAGTCGGCAGCTATGGCGGCACAAAGACAGCGACCTTTAAGATCAAAAAGAAAGGTGTCCTGAATCTGAAATTTTAACCGACTGCCATTCTATGGAAAGAACTTGCATATTTCTAAAAAAAGAGTAAAATAAATGTATATGTCAATCGGTCGGAGTATGCTGCGGCATATTCCGCCCGATATATAGTAATAGGAAGAAGGAGCGATCCCCATATGTCGGGGTTTGAAGCGGCGGGAAGAAGATTCAGGACGGAGGCTGAGTATAAAGCGGCAAAGCGGGACCTGAAGCTTATTGAGGAGATTAAGGCGAAGGTACATATGGATCAGCCCGGAGAGGTCATATCTCTCAGTGAGGCTTTTGCGGCAGGACAGTACCGTTTCGAGAGCGTTGTCGGAAGTGATTTCGACGATGAAGTTTATGAGCTGGCGGAGAAATATAAGAGTCAGGGATATACGAAAAACAGCAGGCTTCCCGAGGGCAGAAAAGCCCGAAAGAAAATACAGAAAAAGCAGGAAAGAGCGGCCGCTAAGACTGATAAAGCAAAAAAGAACCGATCCGGCAGACAAAAATCACTTGAGGATTATGACGCAGATATGCAGAAAGTCATCCTCACGGAAATAAAAAGGCGGGAAAAGCGCCGAAAACTGTTAGTCATTCTCTGCGGAGTCATTGCGGCAGGATGTTTTGGATATTTTGGTGTTTACTCTTATTTTGCGGAAAGAACGCAGATGGATTATGAGAATCTTGCCATGCTGAAAGGAAGCAGCAGTCTGGCGGGAGGAAGCTGGCAGACACCGGGTGTTTCCGGTCCGGTTACGATTCATTATACAAAAGATGAAGAACGGGAGCTTACCGTTCTGCCGGAGTATGAAACGCTTTATAACAAAAACAAGAAGCTCATCGGATGGCTAAAGATTGACGATACCAATATTGACTATCCGGTGATGCAGACAGCCAATAACGAGTATTATCTGGATCATAATTTTAATCAGGAATACGATAAAAACGGAAGTCTGTTTCTGGATGCCTCCTGTGATGTGGTAAACAGAAATACGAATCTGATCATATACGGACATCACATGAAGTCCGGAAAAATGTTTGGGAATCTGAACAGTTACAGCAGCAGAGAATACTGTGAAAAGCATTCTACCATCAGCTTTGATACGATCTATGAGAAGGGACTCTATCAGGTGATGTACGTGTTCCGTTCCAGGATCTTTAATGAAGATGAAGTGGTGTTTAAATATTATCAGTTCCTTGACGCGGCGTCGGAGAAGGAGTTTGCATCCAATATGCAGGAGATGGCGGCGTTATCTCTCTATGATACAGGGGTGACAGCAGTTTTTGGAGATGAACTTCTAACGCTCTCAACCTGTGACAGCTCTGAGCAGGACGGCCGGTTTGTGGTGGTGGCGAAGCGGATCAAGGCAGAATAAGGATATGGCGTTACATTCTTTCGAATAGAAACAAAATCGTGTAAGGGAATGAGGAGAGAAAGTACCATGGCGAAAAAAACAGTGACGAAAAAGCCGAAGAGAAGACTGAAAAGAACTGTTAGACGCAGTATAGCGGCGGTTCTGATGATCACCGCTATCGTGGTGGCGGCGATTCCTGTACCGGAGAACAAGGCGGAAGACGGTACATCCGATCTGCCCTCAAATGTGCAGGCGGCTCTTACCTATGAGCACGCGTCGAAGGAGAACGGGTTTGAAATTGCGAATCCCGGAGGAGAACATCACATTGACAGCAGCAGCGGAAGAGACTGCTGGGAGATCGATGTGGATCGGAAAACCAATCCCGATGGAATCCTTCCCACGGAATTGACGGATGCGTTGGTAGGGGGAGATTTGCGCGCGACATTCCGATCGAATTATCGGGATGGCGGCACGGTGCTGTATCTGGAGTGGGAATTTCTCTATCATCCCGGCAAAAACAACAGCAAAAGGGCTGTTCTGTGCAAATATAATAATGAAAAGGACAGAGACCAGGTACGGGTCAGCGAACTGCTTCGCGCCGATTACCAGACTGTGAGCATAGAGCAGTTTGAAGCATATTTCAGTGAGGATCCGGCGGGAAATTATACGGATACGATAAGCAATCCGATGGATAATCTGAAGCCGACAAATGATCTCTATCCGAACGCGCAGATCGTGTACGGTATTGATCATCGGAATTTAAAGGCTTCGCATAAAAAATTCCTTGAGCATTATTTCCCTGAGGAGTATGCGAGTGCAAAGGATGATATCGATAAATGGGACAGTGGAGAGCTGACACAAGAACCGAAAGAACTGGTCTTTCGGATCAGGGAAAAGCTTAGCCCTACGCAGAAGATAGAATTTTACTGTGAGCATAACTACGTTCTGCAATGGGTCGAAGAAAAGGCCGGGACGACCTGTACGCTGGCGATGGCGACTGACAGAAGACTGCAGTATGATACCGGGCAGGAGAGACCCGGAAACGGCGTGTATGTGGCCCAGTGTGAGCTTAGAGAAGAGAAGGATCTCGGTGTATGTGATAATGTGCTTGACAATGATCAAAAGCCTGTACCATATGTCGTTGATGAGAACGGCTGTCTGGCAAAGAAGGATCCTGCCAACATTCTGGATGTCGTTGGTAAACGTGCGTTTGCCAAGGTTTCCAATGTAGGCGAGATCGTTATTCCCAAGGATATTGCCGTCGTCGGTGACCGTGCTTTTGAGGAAGCCAGTATAACAAGCGTACAGTTGAATAACGATGCGCTGATCGGAAATGGTGCTTTTCGTTACTGTACACAGCTGACAAGTGTACAGTTCGGTGAAAATGCTAACACCGAAATGATCGGTGCGGAAGCTTTTTACGGCTGTACCAGACTGACGAATATTAAATTCCCGAAGAATCTGCGGGAGGTAGGATACGGCGCGTTCGCTAACTGTGAGGGGTTAACGGGAGCGGATTTCAGTGAAGTAAGCAGCGGAGAAGGCTGTAAGATTGGAGATTTTGCATTCTTTAACGATAAGTCGCTGACCGACAGTGGAATGAAATTTGAAGGGTCAAATGTAGTCTCTCTTGGGAAGGGGTGTTTTGCTCTGGAGTCTATGGGCGGGAATACATCAATGACTAAGTTTACATTCCCGCAGAAGATTACCGGCAGGGGCGATAAGACGATCGGTGAGTATGTTCTTGGCAACCGTGAGAAGCTCATTGAGGTGACCATGCCGGAGAATTATCAGGGCGTGGTGCCGTCCACTACATTTTATAACTGTATCGGACTGCACAATGTGATCTTCCCGGATTCCTGTGCGGCGGCCAGCTTTAAGCCGGATCTGTTTGCCCATGTGACGGATGAGACATTTTTTGTACGCGGACCGGAGCTTTATAACAACGATCCTTCCCAGCCGAGACAAAGCACCTGGTATGCCAGCACGAGAGCGAGCGGTGAGACAGGTGTGCCTTATGTCTATACAAAGGATGGAAAAGACTGCTACGAAGTGGCGATGAGGAGCGGGGATAATATCTACCGCTATGAGATCGATGCGGACGGAACTCTGATATCCTGCGTTCTGGTAAAGCGTGGTGAGAAAAATGTAGACATTGTCATTCCGAAGAAAGTGGGAAATTATGATGTCCGCAGCATCGGAAAGGGATGTTTTGACAATGAGCAGCTGCGTAAACTGATCAACAGCATCACCATTCAGGACGATTCCATCACGAAGATCGATGATGAGGCCTTTACAGGACTGCCGGCGCTGACGAAAGTGCGCATCGGCAATTCGGTGGCGCAGATCGGCGAGCGGGCATTTGCGAACTGTACGAGATTGTATAACGTTTATTTTAATACGCCCAAGGCCGGATATGACAGTGAAAGCTTTAGAATGGCGAGTACTGCTTTCCAGACAGGTGGACGTGAGCTTACCTTCCACGGAGACATCGTGAAGGGGTATGCACCCTTTGAATATGCCAAGAATCCGAATCATGTACTGAAGGATCCGAATGACAAAAATGAGCCGGAAGTCAATGTGTGCTATCAGAGTCTGTGGAACAGTGAAGCGGAAGGAACACATCTGACTGTCATGGTAGACAGAAGCTCGGATCCGAATGACCCGGATATGGTTCTTTTGGATTATCCGAAGCTTCCCGATCTGTCTGAATCAGGTGTTCGTCAGGATGAGGAACTGAATGATTACTGCAAGGATATGGAGCGTTACTACTATGACAAGGTCTATGACTTTGACAGTAATACCGTAAACAGTAAGGGCAAGACCGTAGGGGAACTGCGCCGTGAATATGCCCGTCTTCTGCAGGCTACGCTTCAGGGCTTGTCATCTGCAGATCTGAATGGGGACGGTTTGCCTGAGACGGCGGTGACCGATGAAGAATTTGAAAAGCGTTACGGGCCTTGGATCAATGAACGATTCTTAGAGATCGATGAAGAGGGGCATTCAAACTGGGCAAACTGGCTCGGCAGTAATTCGACCGCCAGTCTGTCTGATACAACCGGCATACGTATGGCTTTGAACGGTGTTTATGATGCCTTCTTTGAGCCCATCGTGGTGCAGGCAGCGGATACCACTCCCGGTGTTACGATCAATAAGTGGCTGAAAAAGCCCTATTTTGAGACCTATCCTTATAACTTTATGAAGAATTACCAGCTTATGCAGGATAGTCCTTCTGAGGTTGGGCTTGACGATTATCAGACAGTGGGCAGTGCGAAGAAATTTATCGACGGCACGGAAACCGTTATTGTGCCTGATGGAGTTACTTCTATTGATGTGACGGGATATGCGGATTTTAATAAGAATGCCGAAAATTCCTATAACTACGACAGATATATCGGAAAGAGTAAGACAGGGCCTACTTATCTTCGTGATACCAGCAATGCAGGCAATTCTGTGCCGGGTCTGTTCAGCGGCAGATATGTGGATTACCGCGATCAGAGCGGTGCGACGAAGAAGGATCCTCATGAGGAAGATCCCAGGGGCAATGATGTTGTTAAACGGATCGTCTTTAAGAGCATTAAAGAGCTGCCGGATTATGCTTTTGATAATTGCGAGCAGTTAAAGTCGGTAGAATTGGGTGCAGTTTCGAAGATCGGGTTACTGCCTTTCCGTGGCTGCGACAATATGACAGAGCTGATCGGGAATGAGAAATATCCTGTGGAGAAGGGCATCTTATTTGAACGGCAGTCCGGTGAGAATGACGGAAGCTATAAGATCATCGAATGCCTGACATCCAAGGGACGTCCGGGTACCAATGACGAGGGTCTGGAAGAAAAGACTGTAGGGACGGCTCAGATCACTTTGCTGAAGGATGTAAATGAGATTGCGAAGAACGCGTTTGAAGGTTGTGATTACATTCTGCTTGCAGATTTTACCGGAGTGGATAATCTGAAGGAGATTCCGGAGGGATGCTTTAAGGATTGTACAAATCTGTCAGATGTGATTCTCCCTGTTTCTGTCAATAAGATCAAGGAAGGTGCGTTTGAAGGCGTCACACAGTCTGACGGAAAGCATATATTAGATGTCACCATCAGAGGGCGAGAGGTGGATATTGCGGATTCTGCTTTTTCACCGAAGAATGGTGTGATCATCAGGTCATACTTGGATTCTGCAGCGAAGCGTTATGCAGATCGGTATAACCCGCCCGTGGAGTTCAGAGAGCTTGGTTCTTACCGCGTGAAGTTCTTTGACTATGATGGAACGCAGATCGGACAGACGCAGGAACTTGTCCGCAAGGATGGAGAAAAGCTCAGAGCGACAGAACCGGAAGAAGCTAAGGCGTTGTATGAGACAAATCACAGGCCGGGATATACTTTTAACGGAGAGTGGCTTGCGTATACCAGTGAGGGACGGATAACTCTGGATGATCCGATCACGGAGGATCTTACCACCTTTATCGCGCAGTATGAGTCGAACGGCGGCAGCGGCGGCGGTGATGTCCCGGTTGACGGCAAGTATCTCGTTGGATTTATTGACGGTATCACCGGAGACACGATCGGCACCTACAGGATCGATGTGGGCATGAGTTTTGCGGATCTCGAACTGGCAGCGCCTGAGCATCCGGTGCATGCGGGTCTGGAACCGGCAGGATTCAGCGATAACTGGACGATCAATACGGTGATCGATAGGAATATGGAGCGAATCATCGCACTGTATAAGGTGGTTCCCGGAGGTGCCCCCGGCAATACCAGCGGCGGCACGACCAACACCAGCAGGAATACGACCAGCCGCAATACCGGTAATACCAGCGGAAGCTCATCGAACACGAGCAGCAGTTCTTCAAGCAGCACCAGCTCTACAAGTTCTACCAGCACGACATCAGGAACTTCCGGTCCCGGACAGTTTACGGTGTTCGTGGAAAACGGTTCCGGTTCCGGCACCTACACGCCGGGAGCGACGGTCATTATTCAGGCGAGCATTCCCGCAGCGGGTATGCGCTTCGATAAATGGACGACGGAATCGAACGGTGTGACGCTTGCGAGTGTGAGCATGTCGGCTACGACCTTTACAATGCCTTCCAACAATGTGACGGTGAAGGCGAACTATGTGGCGGATAACACGACGGCGCCGGTAGGTACGGGAAATACGAATACGACAGATTCAACAGGAAACGGCTATACCAGAGTGGATATTGAAAAGCCCGGTATTTCCAACAGAGATTTGGCTACGGCGAATACCAACGGTTCCACGGATAACTTTATCGTAAAGATATCGGAGACTGACGAGGCAACGCGTGCGGTTGCTGCGGCGCTCACGAATAAGTACGGTACGCTTGACAATATTTTGTACTATGCGATGGATATCAGTCTCTATGATTCCACCGGTACCACGAAGATTACGGACACGACGGGACTTTCCGTGGATATCACGATCCCGATTCCGGATTCACTGGTGGCTTACGGCGGTAATAATATGGCGGGTGCAGTCATAAACGGCGATCAGTTAGAAAGCTTGAATGAGAGCTTTACCACAATAAACGGTGTACCGTGCATCCGTTTCCGGGCTACCCACTTCTCGCCTTACACGATCTATGTGGATACGGGCAATCTGGTGGAGGGTATGCTTGACGTGACGCCAAAGACCGGCGACCCGATTCATCCGAAGTGGTTCTTATCGCTCGGTTTGGCCTGCCTGTCCATAATCCTGTTCTTAAAGAGGGATAAAAAGGTAACGGTCAAAGCGTAAGGGACACATGAGCCCAGAGGGAGAATCCTATGGGAAAAATGATTAGAAAACTGATCGGCACGCTGCTTCTTGTGACAGCGATCGTCGTAACACAGATTCCTGTATCAGGTGTGGAGGCGGAAGAACCCTCCTCCGCACCTGAATTTCAGATGGATGGAACTACACTGGTAAAATACAATGGCACGGCAGAGGACGTGTCTGTTTCCAATCAGGTAAAAAGGATTGAGGCAGAAGCCTTCGCGGGCAATGATACTGTGCGTCACATTACGGTGGGCGATGCGGTGGAAGTCATTGGTGCGAGGGCTTTTTCCGAATGTTTGAATCTACAGAGCGTCACGGTTCCGGATTCCGTGGAGATTATTGAGAACGCGGCCTTTTCCGGTTGTCCGTCCTTGCGAAACGTCTCCATAGGAAATGGGCTTAAGAGTCTTGGAAACGGTGCATTTGCCGGCGATTACAGCCTCGCTGCTGTAGACTTTGCCAGCAGCAATCCGGATTTTGTGTGTGACGACGGCGCAATCTACAACAAAAAGGGCTGGGATGTGCTTTATCAGGTGCTTGCGGGCAGAAAAGGGAACTCCTACAGTATGCCCACATCAGTGACAAAGATCCGTCCCTACGCATTTTGGGGCGATTACAATCTGCAGGATGTGAGCATAAGCAGCAATGTTGCAGAGATTACAGGCTATGCTTTCTCAAACTGCAAAAACTTAAAAAATGTTTCGATTCCTTATTCTGTAAAGAATATTGACATGAAGGCTTTTGAGGATTGTGTCAGACTGCGGGAGATTACGATCCCGATTTCTGTAAGTGCGATCCATGCGACGGCATTCGACGGCTGTACGAAACTTAAGATCAATGCTGAGGCCGGTTCTTACGCGGAGCGTTATGCCGAATTGCTGGTGCTTGACGATATTGATGTGTCCGAGTACGAGGAGGCACCGATTCCGGGAAGCGACAGCGAGAATACCGAAGAAGATGCGGTGATTTTGGGTCCTGTGGACTACTATCATGAGGTCTCCCATATGAACGCCATGGAAGCGGAAGAGGACGATTCCAGAGTGAAGGCGAAATCACGCGTCATCGGTCAGGAGGTCTATGTGCTGGTGGACAATGCAAAGGCCACCGTGAACGTAGGTGGTACAGGGGAAATCCTGGGTGGAGAACCGGTTGTGGAAGAGCCTGATCTTGATACCATTCCGGGACTCGCGGGTTCGGAGGATGCAAAAGGAGGTTCCTTCCCGAAATATACAGTGGTAAACGGGGAGACCATAGCGGCTCAGGCCTATTATGATGAAGATATGTCTTCCTGTGAGATCCCTTCGGGAATCCGCAGGATCGGAGAATTTGCTTACGCCAGATCGTCCCTCACTTCTGTGCGGATTCCGGAAGGTGTGGAGGAGATCGGTTATGCGGCATTCTATCATTGCAATGAATTGACTGATGTGTTCATTCCGAACAGTGTGAGCAGGATCGGCGTTTCTGCTTTCGATAAGACGCCGTGGCTTTCCGCCTGGAAAGCAAATGCAGGCGGAGATGGAGATTTCCTGATCGTAGGGGACGGTATTCTCTTGGCTTATCGTGGAAAGGGAGGAGAGGTGTCGATTCCAGGTTCGGTCAAAAAAATCGGTCCTGAGGCATTTCGAGGGCTTTCAAATGTTAAGGCGGTGCAGATTCCTGACAGTGTGATAGAGATCGGCGAGGGTGCTTTTGAGGACTGCGATAAGCTGGAGCGCATCGAGGGCGGCGAAGGCCTCGAAAAGATCTGTGACAGAGCCTTTGCTGGCTGCCCTGTCTCGTCGGTATATATAGGGCCTCATGTGGAAAAAATCGGTCTTCGGGCCTTTGATAATAAAAACATAAAAAATGGTGTTGTCTACTTTACAGGGAATACACTCCCTGTCCGCTCCTATGAGAGTGCGTCTACGAAGCTCTATCGTGACGATTACAGAGGGCCGGTCTTTACGGGTACCCGTGTCGCAGTGATTCCGGCAGGGGTGACGGACTTGACGGATACCTGCCTGTCCTCGGCAGGCGGCGCATTTACGGGTGCAATCTGTAAAAAGAAGGGCAGTGAGATGGTAGCTGACGCTGATGAATCAGGAGAAGACGCGGAGGATGAAGCGGCGGATTCTTTGCAAGAGGAAGATGAACTGGCGGTGGATGCGGCAGCCGGGACTTCGGATACAATGCAGGATGGGATTCCGGATGAGGAAGAAGGTGTCCTGACGATTCTGAAGAGGACAAAGGAAGCGCCATCACCCGGCGAAACGGTAAAGATAGGCGGCAGCACCTATACGCTGGAGGAAGCCGAGCCGGGAGCGGTGAACCTGATTGAAGCGGAACGGCCAAAAGCGTCAGCATCAGGAATTGAGGTTGTAAATAACAGTTATTCTATTCCAAGGGATGGAATATTGACGGCTGTCATGGAGGGCAGCGAAGGGAATTACCGCATTGAGATTGAGGACAGTGAGGAAGCGAAGGAAAAGATAGGTGAGGTCTATCGGTCGATTTACGGGGGAAAACTTCCGCACTCTCTTCACGCCTACGAGATCACAATGACGGATTTGATGACGGATGTGCCTATTACGGGGCTTGGCAAGCAGCGTGTGGAGATTAAAATGCCGCTTCCGCAGGGCGTTTTGACAGAAAATCTTCATGTTGTATGTCTTGACGCGGATGGTCAATTAGAAGAAGTGGAAAGCCGCATCGTTTCCATGGATGGACAGGATGCGATTGCCTTCACAGCGGCGCATTTTTCCGCCTATGGCATCTATCATTACGGCTCCGGTCCGGCGGTGGCGGATGTAAAAGAGGGGCAGGCGGTATTCCTTTCCCTCGGGAAAAAGGATGCTTCACCCGACACGGGCGACCACAGTATTCACCCGAAATATTTCTTCGGAGCAGGACTCTTCTTTGCGGCGATGGCGGTGTTCTTCTGGAGGCAGAATAGTTTTGCGAGGCTGAAAAGGAGACTTGTTAAGAAACGAAATTTGTAAAAATGGCGCATAATATGACTCCCGGCATAGTATATATCTAAAGCCGGGAGTTTTTTTATGTACAATGGACAGGGTGAAGAGACAGCTTGGATGCAGTGAAAAGATACAGTACAGTGTGGCCTCGGAGGAAATCTGTGTGGCTGTTTTGGATACAGGGATCGGAAACCATCCTGATTTTGGTGAGCGTATCATTGCCTTTCGGGATTTTGTAAATAATAGGCAGACAGTTTATGATGACAGCGGACATGGCACCCATGTGGCTGGCTGTATCGGCGGGAGCGGCTTACTGTCGCGTGGACAGTTTTCCGGGATTGCACCCACCTGCAGGCTCTGCGTGGGAAAGGTACTCGATGAGAAAGGGGAAGGCAGCATTGAAAGTATGTATTACGGACTTCTCTGGATTTTGGAAAATCGACTGCGCTATCAGATCCGTGTGCTCAATATTTCTGTCGGCATCGGAGACAGTGGAGGGCGTGGAAGAATGGAGGAACTAAAAGGGCTTCTGGAGCGGGTCTGTGAGGAAGGTGTTGTGGTGGTCTGTGCCGCCGGCAATAAAGGCCCGGCTGAGGGGAGTTTGTCACCTTTGGGAGAGAGTTCACAGGTCATCACAGTTGGCTGCCATGAAGGAGGTTTTTTCGGAAACAGAAAGGATTTGTGTGAGTATTATTCAGGGCGCGGACGGTCGGACCGGATTGATCGTAAACCGGATATTGTAGCACCCGGAACAGATATCGTCTCCTGCAATCTGCACTGGAAGCGGGATAGATGGGGAAATTATCGGGATGCCTATGTGAAAAAAAGCGGAACGTCCATGGCAACGCCGATCGTATCCGGTGCGGCGGCTTTATTTTTGCAGAAATATCCGTATTGCAGTTGTATGCAGTTGAAACGGCGGATGCTTCTTGCGGCGAGGGATCTGGGTGAGGAGGAAACCAAGCAGGGCTGGGGAATGCTGGATATAGAAAAAATGTGCACTTCATATTGACAGAAACGGAGAGGGTGTATACAATTATACGAGGTGGTGTGAAACGCCTTGAAAAGGGCGCGTGTGAAAACACACGGAATCGAGGAAATCATGACAAACTATGATAAGAAGTATGATACAAGCGATAAATATTCCCTGCGGGGCCGAGTGTTTCAGAAGCTGCGGGAAGATATTTTAAGCGGCAAGTACAGGGAGCATGAGGAATTGAAGGAGGTCGCCATCGGTGAGGAGCTTGGCGTGAGCCGTACACCCGTCAGGGAGGCATTCAGACAGCTTGAGTTGGAGGGATTGATACAGATCATTCCAAACAAGGGCGCTTATGTGACGGGTATCACGGCGAAGGATGTGAAGGATATCTACATGATCCGTTCTCTGTTGGAGGGGCTTTGCGCCCGCCTTGCCACGGAGAAGATCACGAAGGAGCAGCTTGAGGAGATGGAAGAGAACATCTATCTGGCAGACTTTCACGCACAGAAGGGACATCTCGAGCAGATGGCGGAATTGGACAACCGTTTTCATGATATCCTCTATGAAGCCTGCGATTCCAAACTCTTAGAACATACGCTGCGGGACTTTCACCGTTATGTGCTGCGTGTCAGACAGAAGACTCTGGCCACGAACACCAGAGGGCGGGCCAGCAACGATGAGCACAGGCAGATCATGGAGGCGATCAAGGCCGGGGACGCTGAACTTGCGGAGAAGCTGGCAAATCAGCATATGATTAACGCTTACGACAATATGGTCAAGAATGGTCTGAAAGAAATCTATGGGGAAAGTGTTGAAGAAAACGAAAGTGCGCCTTAAGCGGCGGGAAAGGTGAATCAATTTCATGGAGAAAATTAAAATGACGACCCCACTCGTGGAGATGGATGGGGATGAGATGACGAGAATTATCTGGAGAATGGTCAAGGACGAGCTGTTATTGCCGTATATTGATCTGAAGACAGAGTATTATGATCTCGGTCTGGAGCACCGCAATGAGACTGATGATCAGGTTACGATTGACTCTGCGGAGGCGACGAAGAAATACGGGGTGGCCGTCAAGTGTGCAACGATTACTCCAAATGCAGCAAGAATGTCAGAGTATCATCTGAAAGAGATGTGGAAAAGCCCTAACGGCACTATCCGTGCAGTATTGGATGGAACAGTGTTTCGTAAGCCCATTATTGTGAAGGGAATCGAACCCTATGTCAAAAATTGGGAAAAACCGATTACGCTGGCACGTCATGCCTATGGAGATGTCTACAAGAATACGGAGATAAAAGTGCCCGGCGCAGGAAAAGCGGAGCTGGTGTTCACTGCGGCAGACGGTACGGAGATTCGGGAGACGATCCATGAGTTTACGGGCCCCGGTATTTTACAGGGTATCCATAACACGGACAAGTCTATTATAAGCTTTGCAAAAACATGCTTTAATTACGCACTGGATACGAAACAGGATCTCTGGTTTGCCACCAAGGATACGATCTCCAAAAAGTATGACCACACATTCAAGGATATCTTTCAGGAGATATACGACGCGGAATACAAGGAGAAATTTGAGGCGGCGGGCATCGAGTATTTCTATACACTGATCGACGATGCGGTGGCTCGTGTCATGAGGGCTAAAGGCGGATTTATCTGGGCTTGCAAGAACTATGACGGTGATGTGATGAGTGATATGGTATCTTCGGCGTTCGGTGATCTTGCCATGATGACTTCTGTACTGGTATCGCCAAGCGGAGCCTATGAATATGAGGCAGCACACGGAACCGTACAGAGACATTATTATCAGTATTTAAAGGGAGAGAAGACAACCACCAACTCTGTGGCGACGATTTTTGCATGGACAGGAGCGCTCAGAAAACGCGGTGAGCTGGATGGTATTTCGGAACTGGTTCAGTTTGCAGATAAGCTGGAGAAGGCTGTGATTCAGACAATAGAAGGCGGAAAGATGACAAAAGGTCTGTCGTTGATCACTTCTATCCAGAATGTAACCGTATTAGACTGCGAAGCGTTTATTAAGGCAATCAGAGAAACCTTTGACAGTCTTGCATAATAAAAAAACGGAGCTGTCTCTCATTCAGAGAGCAGCTCCCATTTTTCCATGAGATCGGTTAATTTGCTGTCGATCTCTTCTTTTTCTTTATTTAATTCCTGAAGTTTAGCCACGTCAGTGCAGATTTCGGGAGAAACCATAAGTGTCTCGATCTCGGCGTTACGCGCTTCCAGTGTCTCGATTTCAGATTCGCATTTTTTTAAGTCGTTCTCCCGTTTCCTCTGGGCGGCTTGTTGTTCTTTCATGGCTTTCCAGTCCTGCTTGGCATCAGAGCCTGCCGCTTCGGGGGCTGTGTTTTTTGTCTGCCCGATCTTTTCCTCAATCCGGGAGAGTTGCTCATCCTTTTTTTCAAGATAGTAATCATAATTCCCGAGATAGTTAGTCAGAACACAGCGATTCAGATCCAGAATACGGTGTGCGGTCCTGTTGATAAAATAGCGGTCGTGGGAGACGTAGAGTACCGTTCCCGTGTAGACATTCAGGGCATCTTCAAGGATTTCCTTGGACTGGATATCCAGATGGTTTGTTGGCTCGTCCAGAATCAGGAAGTTTGCTTCTGAGAGCATGAGCTTGGCCAGAGAAACTCTTCCCCGCTCTCCGCCGCTCAAAGTCTTTATGGGTTGAAAGACATCCTCCCCGGTGAAGAGGAAGGCAGCCAGCGTATTTCTGATCTCCGTGTTCGTTAAAGTCGGATAATCGTCTGAAATCTCCTGAAATAATGTTTTTTCTGGATGCAGGACATGGTGCTCCTGATCATAATAGCCGATCTGTACGTTCGTGCCCAGACGGATGGTGCCTGCATCTGCAGGAAGCAGTTCATTGATGAGCTTTAGGATCGTGGTCTTTCCCGTGCCGTTGTCCCCGATGATAGCGACGTGTTCACCCTTTTTCAATTCAAAGGAGAGGTCGGTAAAGAGAGAGAGGGGGCCGAATGCCTTGGATAAGCCTTCCGCCTGAAGAACGTCCATGCCGCTCTCTTTTCTTGGCGTGAGGGTAAGGTGCATGTCGGCTCGCACCTCGACGGGTTTATCGATCACTTCTATTTTATTGAGGAGCTTTTCCCGGCTTTCTGCCCGTTTGATGGATTTTTCCCGGTTGAAGGATCTCAGTTTCTCAATCACGGCCTCCTGATGTTTGATTTCCTGCTGTTGTTTCAGGTAAGCGTTAAGTGCTGCGGCACGCTGGATTTCCTTGGCGGCGGCGTAGGCAGTGTAGTTGCCGGAAAAGACGCTTGCTTTTGTGTTGTCGATCTCAATCACCTTGTTTGCGATCCGGTCAAGGAAAAAGCGGTCGTGTGAAACGATGATAACAGCGCCTCTATAGTTTAGGAGATAAGTTTCCAGCCATGTAATGGAGCCGAGATCCAGATGATTTGTGGGCTCGTCCAGAATGATGAGATCAGGTTTCAGCAGGAGAAGCTTTCCGAGCGCCACTCGGGTCTTCTGGCCGCCGGAAAGAGTGGAGACGGTCTTGTCAAACTCATCCTCCGAAAAACCAAGCCCTTTTAAGACACCTGTGAGTTCACTTTTGTACGCGTAACCGTTTTCCTGTTCATACCTGTGGGTGAGGGAGGCATAGTCCTCCATCAGCTTTTCAAGGCTTTCCCCGTGCGCGCTCTTCATCTGCAGTTCCATGGTGTGCATCTGCAGTTCCATGTTAAGGATTTCCTGCTTCACACAGAGAAGTTCCTGGTAAATAGTATTTTCGCCGGAAACTGCCTCATGCTGGGACAGATATCCGACGGTTTTATCCTTTGCAAAGGTAACAAGCCCTTCGTCTGCGGGAAGCTCCCCCATGATGATCCGCAGCAGGGTGGTCTTGCCGGCACCATTAATGCCGACAATGGCGGTCTTATCGTGGTCTTCGATATGAAAAGACACATTTTTAAGGATGGGGATCTCCTGAAAGGATTTATGGATATTGTTTACGGATAAGATCATGTTTTCCTCTATTCTGAAGCGTCTTTTGCGCATCTGTGTGATATTACAGGACGTTCTCCGGCCTGAGCCAGTCTCCTCTACAGTTTACAGACGAAAGGCTGAACTGTCAATTCATTGACAAGAAATTCACAAGGGGGTAAACTGAATACAGTTGGATAAAAAATAAGTTACAAATGTGGAGACCATAAAGTGAGGTGGCGGCATGGCCAGGCTGGACGATAAATTCAAGTCGGCGCTCGTAGGGAAAAAGATTCCGATCCTGACGCTGGATAATAAATGGCATAGACTCTTCACCCAGTCCGAGTTTACCCCGGAACTGAAGGGTCTTGAAAAAAATTTAAATGATCTCTTAAAAAGGCAGGCGAAGGTCACCACAGAGAGCAAGGAATTAAAAAAGATCAAGAAAAAGCTGATGGATGATGTGGTGCTCCTTGCAGATGCCATGGGGGAGCATCCTTCCAAGAAACAGGATAAGGAGATGTCTGAGCGGAAACGTCTGATTGAGGAATGTAACGAGAAGATGGACGCCTACGAGGAGGAGATGGTGGAACTGCCCCGCCAGATCAATCAACTAAACAACCAGCTCATGCTCATTACCATGGATATCTGTTATCGGAAGCTCAGGCAGAGTACGGATGAACTTTCCGAGATTGACGAGTGGATAACCGGCATTCGCAGGGAGCTTAAGAAAAAGGTAGTGCGGAAGAAGGAGAAGGAGGCGGTGATTGCCAGGCTCTACTCCTATATGCACGATATTTTCGGCGTGGAAGTAATCGATCTTTTTGATATGGAGTACAATCTCGAGGAGAAATACGCGAAGAAAGAAAATGCAGGTCAGACGAGCCCTGAAAACGAAAAGGAAACTGAGAGTGAAGAGACGCCGAAGTCATAGTATTTTGGCGTCTTTGCCATGTGTTTTGTCAGAATGGCGCGTTATGAATATTATGAAGTAAGGGAGAAAAAGCGGAATGTTAGAAGAGTACCAGAGAGTGTACGCGGCGGTAGATCTGTCAGCAATCCTCTACAATATGGAGAAGATGCACGGAAACGTTGCTTCCGAAACGAAGTTGATGGGCGTGATCAAGACGGACGGATACGGTCACGGAGCCGTCCCCATCGGCAGAGAGCTTGAAGGACTTCCCTATGTGTTTGGCTTCGCGGTCGCGACGGCTGAGGAAGCGCTCACCCTGCGGAAGGCCGGGCTGAAAAAGCCGATTTTGATCCTGGGATATACTTTTCCCTACTGCTACGAGGAGATGATCGAGCAGGAAATCCGTCAGACAGTTTTCAGGCAGGATACGCTGGAAGCCCTAAACAGCTGTGCGAAAAAGCTTGGTAAAAAGGCAAAGCTGCATGTAAAAATAGACACGGGTATGAGCCGAGTGGGAATCCGACCGGACGGGGAGGGACTGTCTTTTATGAAAAAGGCCTGTAGCCTTCCGGGGATTGAGATCGAGGGAATCTTCACGCACTTTGCCAGAGCTGACGAGCAGGATAAGACGTCTGCAAGGGAGCAGCTTTCTGCATTTTGTTCTTTCGTGGAAGAGGCAGAAAAATTGACCGAAACAGTCATTCCAATAAAGCATTGTTCCAACAGCGCGGGAATTCTGGAACTGCCGGAAGCAAATCTGTCTCTTGTGCGGGCGGGGATTACCTTATACGGACTGTCTCCTTCACAGGAGGTGCCAAAGGAGATATTATCTCTTCGTCCGGCGCTCTCCTTAAAGAGCCATTTAGTCTATGTGAAGGAGGTGGAGGCAGGGACGCCTGTAAGCTACGGCGGTACCTATGTTACAGATAAGAAGACGAGGATCGCCACCGTGCCGGTTGGGTACGGGGACGGTTATCCAAGAAGCCTTTCCGGGAAGGGGTATGTCCTGATCAGAGGAAGGCGGGCTCCCATTCTAGGGAGAGTCTGTATGGATCAGTTTATGGTGGATGTGACAGCAATTCCTGAGGCGGCGGAAGGCGACGAAGTAACCCTGATCGGAAGGGATGGTACGGAGGAACTTACCATGGAGGAGATGGGAGCACTCTCCGGTAGATTTAACTACGAACTTGCCTGTGATCTGGGGAAACGGATTCCTCGGATCTATTATAAGGATGGGAAAGTGTATACGACCGAAAAAGACTGGTAATACTATTGCCAGAACAAAGCACGGCCGCAGGACGGCAAGAGCTTAGTAAATGGCAAAGGAAGTGTTGGAAATGAAAAGAGGAGATATCTATTACGCGGATCTTCGTCCGGTTGTCGGCTCGGAACAGGGAGGTGTGCGTCCGGTACTCATCATACAAAACGATGTGGGAAACCGTCACAGTCCGACAGTGATCTGTGCGGCGATCACATCAAAATTGAACAAAGCGAAGCTCCCTACCCACATTGAGTTGAGCGCAGGAAGATACGATATGGTGAAGGATTCCGTGATCCTGCTTGAACAACTTCGCACGATCGATAAACAGCGTCTGCGTGACAGAGTATGTCATCTGGATCCCGATATCATGCGGGCGGTGAACAGGGGCCTTATGATCAGTCTGGAGCTGAGTACATAGGATGAGGCACCGGATTTGACACAGAGGATAATACTTGCTATGATATTCGAGTATCGGCAGAGTCGGAACTTCTTCTTGATTGTTGAAGTTGTGCAAATAGCATAATCAACGCAGACACGCTTTCGCTCCATTCCAAACGCAGCGGTACTAGGCGCGAAAAAACCTTGCCAAGTACCGGCGTTTTCCAAGGGTCTGCTTATGTTTATACTATTTGCACAATTATGAAAGCATTGTGATGAAGTTTCGCACATGCCGTAAGTAAACAAAGTAAAAAGGAGAAAAACAGAAAATATGGACGACGGAGGTTCGGGCAGTAGCGGCATCCTGTGGTTTGTCATCATGCTGGCACTTGAGATGATCTTTTACGGATTCAGCGCTGCCATGCAAAATCACAGGATCATCGAAAAAGAGGATAACGGTTCGAGCGGGGATGAGCCCCGGGAGGAGATGGGAAGGCAGAATAAAAAGCAGATCAGACTTTCCTATATGATGGAACATCATGCGGCTTACGCCACGGCGACACAGCTTGGTGTGGTGACGATCAATCTCCTGTTGGGCGCATTTATCCTGTATCGGTTGAGCGGATACCTGTTCTTTCTGGTATCGGATCAGGCGAACGCTTACATCGGCACGTTGTCAGGTATACAGCTTAAAGTGATCGTGCTGGCGGTGCCCATCGTGGTGACGATCCTCCTTCTGTACATAATTATGACCGTGGGTGTCATGGTGCCGAAAAAGGCGGCGGCAAAATATCCGGAACAGTGGATTTATGCGCTTATTACGCCATTTTATTACTATGTACGGATCATATCCCCTTTCAGCAGTCTGATCGCTGTCACATCACGCGGGTTACTGTATCTCTTAGGCGTACGGGATGCAGATGATAAGGAGGATGTGACGGAGGAGGAGATCCTCTCCATGGTGAGTGTCGGGCATGAGCAAGGTATCCTGCACGCGAACGAGGCGGAGATGATCACCAATATCTTTGAGTACGGCGACAAGGAAGCACGGGATATCATGATAAACCGCAACAACCTGATCGCCATAGACTGCACTATGACGCTGCAGGAGGCGGCGGCCTTCATTGTGGATGCACATAACAGCCGCTTTCCCGTATACGATGAGACGATAGACCACATCATTGGTATTCTGCACCTGAAGGACGTGATGCGGATGCAGATGAACGAGAAGATGCGTACCCGCCCTATCGGTAAGATCAAAGGGCTTCTGCGGGAACCTCTTTTCATCACGGAAAACCGGAAGATCAACGACCTCTTTCAGGTCATGCAGAAGGAGAAAATTCAGATGGTCATCGTCATCGATGAATATGGCCAGACAGCGGGACTTGTCGCGCTGGAGGATATTCTTGAGGAAATCGTCGGCAACATTCAAGACGAGTATGACGAGGAGGCGACATATATCAGGGAGAACGGGACGGATCACTACGTGATCGAGGGTATGATGCCTCTGGAGGAACTGGAGGAACAGCTTCAGATATCCTTTGAGAATGAACCCTTTGACACGGTGAACGGTTTTGTGATATCCAGACTTGAGCACATTCCCGAAGAGGGAGAAGATTTTGAATTTTCTTACGGGGGCTACACCTTCCGCATTCTGGAAGTGAAGGACCGCATGATCCAGAGTGTGTCAGCGATGCGCAATAAGGAAGAGGGCGCAAAGAAGGAAGCCACGGAAGATAAAAAGGAAGATGATACATTAAAAACGATAGAACAGAAGAAAGGATGAGAGAACATGTCAGGACATTCAAAATTTGCAAACATCAAGCATAAGAAGGAGAAAAACGATGCCGCCAAGGGCAAGATCTTTACCATCATCGGCAGAGAGATAGCCGTTGCGGTGAAGGACGGCGGTCCCGATCCTGCTAATAACTTTAAGCTTGCGCAGGTCATCGCCAAGGCAAAGGCCAACAATATGCCGAATGACACCATCGAACGCGGCATCAAAAAGGCGGCAGGCGAGGGCGGAAACGTGGATTATAAATATGTCACCTACGAGGGTTACGGTCCGAACGGCGTGGCTATTATTGTTGACGCTCTGACGGACAATATCAATCGTACAGCCGCAAATGTAAGGAGCGCTTTTACCAAAGGGAACGGCAGCATCGGCACACAGGGCTGCGTGTCCTTCATGTTTGACAAAAAAGGTCTTATCATCGTCGATAAAGAAGAGTGTGAGATGGAGTCGGACGATCTGATGATGACCGCTCTGGATGCGGGTGCAGAGGATTTCTCAGAGGAGGAAGACAGCTACGAGATCTACACCGATCCGGACCAGTGGAGCGAGGTGGACGAGGCCCTGAAAGCGGCAGGCATTGTGCCTGTTTCTTCCGAGGTGACCATGATTCCCCAGAACTGGGTAGAGCTTACCGATGAGGGTGCGATCAAGAACCTGCAGAGGACGCTCGACCTTCTGGAAGAGGACGACGATGTGCAGGCAGTATATCACAACTGGGACTGATTGAGAAGAGTTTCTAAAACTCAGCAGCAGAGGCTGCTTCGTTTAGAAATTCTATGTCTTGATCTGGAGAATGCCTAAAAACAGCATTCTACGCATGGAGGGTAAACATAGTGAAGAAAGAGACGATTTGTATACAATCGGGATGGAAGCCAAAAAACGGAGAACCGCGTGTGCTTCCGATCTATCAGAGTACGACTTTTAAATACGAGGATTCCGAACAGATGGGAAGGCTCTTCGATCTGGAGGAGAGCGGTTACTTTTATACCAGACTGCAGAATCCGACAAATGACTTTGTGGCGGCAAAGATCTGCGAACTGGAGGGTGGTGTGGCGGCCATGCTCACTTCCTCCGGACAGGCGGCAAACCATTATGCCGTCTTCAATATCTGTGAGGCGGGCGATCATGTAGTGATGAGCTCCACAGTCTACGGCGGCAGCTTTAATCTGCTCACCTGTACCATGAAGAAGATGGGGATAGCGTGTACTGTGGTGGATCCCGACGCTTCTGTGGAGGAACTTGAAAAAGCTTTTCAGGATAACACAAAATGCGTGTTTGCGGAGACAATCGCGAACCCTGCGCTGGTGGTTCTTGATATCGAGAAATTTGCGAAGCTGGCGCACTCACATCATGTCCCGCTGATCGTGGATAATACCTTTGCTACGCCCATTAACTGTAATCCTTTTCAGTGGGGTGCTGACATTGTGACGCATTCCACCACGAAGTACATGGACGGACATGCTATGGCTGTTGGCGGCTGTATCGTGGATTCCGGCAATTTTGACTGGGCAGCTTATCCGGACAGGTATCCGGGGCTCTGTACGCCGGATGAGTCGTATCACGGCATCGTATACACGGAAAAATTCGGCAAGGCTGCCTATATCACTAAGGCGACCAGCCAGCTCATGCGGGACTTAGGATCCATCCAGTCACCGCAGAACGCATTTCTTCTGAATGTGGGGCTGGAAACGCTTCCCCTGAGGATGGAGAGACATTGTTATAACGCTTTAAAATGTGCGGAGTATCTGGAAGCGCACGAAAAGGTAGCGTGGGTGAATTATCCCGGACTCCCCGGAAATAAATACCATGCGCTGGCTCAGAAATATATGCCGAAGGGTACCTGCGGTGTCATTTCTTTTGGTTTAAAGGGCGGCAGAGAGGCAGCTGCGAAGATGATGGATCACTTGAAACTTGCCGCTATCGTGACCCATGTTGCGGACGCACGTACGAGCGTCCTGCATCCGGCGAGCCATACACACAGACAGATGAACGACGAGCAGCTGAAGGAGGCGGGTGTCGCTCCCGACCTCATCAGACTCTCCGTTGGAATTGAACACATTGACGATATCATTGCGGATCTTGCGCAGGCAATCTCGGCTGTATAGACCGCACAGAAAAGGAAGAAGTTATGACCTATCGGAAAACATGGTTCAGCTATGTGATCTGGATTCTCTATACGGGCCTTTGTGTGACGCTTTTAGCTTTTGCGGGCTATTCTGTCTATGGAATCTATGTGAAGGCAGCGCCTGCAAAGCTGGGCGCATTGCTTGTATTTCCTCTGCTTGTATGTATCTATCTGGCTCTCAAGCAGAGCGCTTTGGTCATCAGAAGAAGACGAAGCCTTTCCCTCCACAGTAAGCTGATGCTTGAGGCTTTCTGCGTATCCGTATCTTTTGTGTTCGGTTTTCTTGTAAGGCTTCGTATGTTTCGGGACGCTGAGATACTTCTTACGTCGGGTGATACGCTGTCCGGAGGATTTATGGAAAAGGCCCTTGTCCGGGCGGGAGAGAGCATCGAACCGATCGCCCACGGACTCAGTTATCTATATGTGCTTACGTTATCAGCCGTATTCTCTTTTTTAGGAAACAGTGTGAGCGCGGCAATGCTTCTTCAGATTGTGTTTGAGCTTCTTTCCATGCTTTTGGGATATCGGCTGATGAAGGCGACCGCAGGGAGGTTTGCTGCCTGCATGACCCTTCTTTTTCTGGCATTTTCTCCTGTGTTTGTGCAAAAGATAGCGGTGATCGATCCGGAATGTCTTTTCCTCGTTTTGTATCTGTTTGGCATATCGTCTGTGGTGTTTTACGGGAGAGCGGTACTGGCAGACAGGCCTGTGTGCAGAAATATTTTTGCGGCGATCCTTCCGGGAGCTGTGATCGGTATTCTATCCTATTTTGACCTGTCGGCGGTAACGATCCTCTTCTTTTTTGCAGTCCTCTTTGTGGGAAAAAGAGAAGATACGCAGTTGAGTGAAATCGGAAAAAACATCCTGCGCCTTTTCGTGACAATTATGTCATGTTTTGCGGCTTTTTTTATGATAATCGGCGTGGATTCCGCTGCAAGCGGTGTTTCCCTGGAGAGAAGCCTGTATGTCTGGGCTTACCCTTATCTGCAGATCGGAGGCACGATGATGCGTATGGGAGAGCTGTACGGGAATGTTCCGTTCTGCGCCATCCTCTTTTTGCCGGCCGCCTTTTTGGTGTTTGAATTTTTCAGGAGCGGAAAAGAGCAGGATCACGCAATCTGGCTCTTTTTCTGCATGCTTTTTACACCCTTTCTTCTTTGGGAGGTCTGGACGGTTGACTTATCCGGCCTGTCGCTCTTTTTCTGGAGCGCTGCTGCTGCCCTCGGTGTCAAAAACTGTCTGTTTGGCGGGGAGGCCGAGGTGGTACAGGCAAAGATCGAGGAGATTAATGCGGCTGCCGCGCCCATTCCTGTGTCAGCTGAGTCTGAGAAGACTGCTTCACCACAAAAGCCGCGCTTTCTCGAAAACCCGCTGCCGGTACCCAAAAAGCATGTCAAGAAAGAGATGGATTACGATTATCCCATAGCTTCGGAGATGATGCACTTTGATCTGGAATTGACTAATGAAGATGACTTTGCACTGTAAAACCGCATACGTTAAAACGTTACGGACAACATCGTCTGCATAGATTTTTCCAAAACAGCGATACTAGGAGAGAACCCACTTAAGGGTTCTTTTCATTATGAAAAAACGGAGGTATGGCTTGTTATGGGAAATCATAAAGACGATAAGGAAAAGGACGGACAAAGCAGGGACGACAGAGGTAAGGAAAAGAACGCGCAAAGCAGGGATGAGAACGGGAAGGAAAAAAAGCGGGAGAATGAGAAACAGAGGGATGAACGAATAGAAAAGTCAGGTCAGGTGATGTTGGATGAGAACCGGGAACACCACAAGATCCATCTGCTCACCATCATCGGCGAGGTGGAGGGGCATGATAATCTGAACAGTAACGCAAAGACTACCAAATATGAACACATCCTGCCACAGCTTGCGGCTATTGAGGACAGCAGTGAAGTGGACGGCGTTTTGATTCTGTTAAATACCATGGGCGGCGACGTGGAGGCAGGACTTGCCATTGCAGAGATGATCGCCTCCCTGAGTAAGCCTACTGTGTCTTTGGTGTTGGGCGGAAGCCATTCCATCGGGGTACCTATTGCAGTGAGTACAGACTACTCCTACATTGTACCGACGGGAACCATGGTGATCCATCCGGTGCGATTAAGCGGTATGGTGATCGGCGTACAGCAGACCTTCGACTATTTTAAGCAGATTCAGAACCGCATCACGGGTTTTGTCTGCAGCCATTGCAGGATACCTAAGCCGAGACTCGAGGAGTTGATGATGGAAACGGGAATGCTCACAAAAGATGTCGGAACCGTACTGGTGGGGCGTGAGGCCGTGGAGGAGGGAATCATCTGTGAGGTGGGAGGCATCCGCGATGCTATCGCAAAACTGCATGATATGGTAGGTGAGAAAAAAGAAGGCACAAAATAAGGGATGACAAGCCAATAGGAAGATGCTATACTAAAATAGATAAATTTTGGATATAGGCAGGAGGCAGTCATGGCGGGTCAGGGTACGAAAGAGTCGTCTGCGAGAAAAAAGAATACGGGAACGAACCGTGCGGCATCGAGCAGCCGGACGAATATCAGACAAAGGCAGCCGGATCCGCCCATGGATCAGGCAATACGCAACGAGATCCTGCTCTTTGTCCTGGCGGCAGTCGCTCTTGTCCTGTTCCTCTGCAATTTTGGTGTGATCGGAACGGTGGGAAACGCAGTCAGTGGTGTGATGTTCGGGCTGTTCGGACTGCTGGCTTATGTGGCGCCCCTCATCATCTTTCTGATGATTGCCTTTGGCATTTCCAATATCGGAAATAACATCGCCACCAGAAAGCTGATCGCAGGAGCCGTGTTTTTACTTCTTCTTGGTATGGTTTTTGAGTTTTTCAGCACCAATCCGGCTCAGGCAGAGAGTTATCAGATGGCTGAGATCTATGGCCGCTGCAGTTCGGGGAAGCAGGGCGGCGGTGTGCTTGCGGGATCGCTTGCCTATCTGTCCTGTAAATTGCTTGGTATGGTTGGGACCGTGCTTTTTATTCTTGTGCTGGGTATCGTCTGTCTGGTGATCGTCACGGAGAAGTCTTTGATCGGTGGAATGGCGGCAGGGGGCCGAAGAGTCTATGAGCGTTCCAGAGAGGACGCCGCATGGCGCAGGGAACGGGCGGATGAGCGGCGTGAGGCGCAGGCTCGCAGACGCGAAGAGAGCGAGAGAGAGCGACGGGCAAAGGAGGAGGAGCTGGAGAATGAAAAGCTTCTTCGGATGGATAAAAAGGTTTCCGGCGTAATGCTCGACACAGCGCTGGGCCGCGAGGAGGAAAAAGCAAGAGAAGAGAAAATACGGGATGATATTCATGAGATCATGATAAACGATGAGGACGATGAGACGGAGGAGATACCGACTGCCGATGTGCACAGCCGGCCATCTCATCATTACATAGAACAGGAATCGGATGATATGGATGAGATCCATATGGAGGCGACGGATATTCTGCCGGAGCAGCCCATGGATTCCTGGCAGCCCATGACGGGCAATCAGATGAAGCCGTCTACCGGCAGGCCACGCGCCGTCGCGGCAAAGAAGCCGCAGGGAGAGGCAAAGAGCGGCGAGAGTGTAAGACCCCGGAGCGGAAGAGATACCTATCGCTTTCCGACAACGGATCTTTTGGATGCAAAACGTGGTAAAAAAGGGACGGATTCCGACAGGGAGCTTAAGGAGACGGCGAACCGTCTGGAGCAGATCCTTTCCGATTTCGGAGTAAAGGTGACTGTCACACAGTACAGCAGAGGACCGTCCGTGACACGCTACGAGCTGCAGCCGGAACAGGGTGTAAAAGTCAGCAAGATCGTGGGTCTCACCGACGATATCAAACTGAATCTGGCGGCTACGGATATCCGTATCGAAGCCCCCATTCCGGGCAAGGCGGCCGTTGGCATCGAGGTGCCGAACAAAGAGAACACGGCGGTACCTTTCAGAGATCTTGTGGAATCCTCCGATTTTAAGCAGTTTCCTGCAAATCTGGTCTTTACGGTGGGGAAAGATATCGGAGGAAAGACTGTGCTTGCGGATATCGCGAAAATGCCGCATCTTTTGATCGCGGGTGCGACGGGATCGGGCAAGTCTGTCTGTATCAACACCATTATTATGGGTATCTTATTCAAGGCACATCCGGACGATGTAAAGATTATCATGATCGATCCGAAGGTGGTGGAGCTTAGTGTTTATAATGGGATTCCCCATCTGCTCCTGCCCGTGGTGACAGATCCCAAAAAGGCAGCGGCTGCACTGCATTGGGGTGTAGCCGAGATGACGGAGCGCTATAAAAAATTTGCGGATCTCAACGTGCGCGATCTGAAAGGTTACAATAAAAAGGCGGAGAGTATGAAGGCGTCGGGAGATGCCGGTGCGCCGGATAAGCTTCCCCAGATCCTCATTATCGTGGACGAGCTGGCGGATCTTATGATGGTATCTCCGGGAGAGGTGGAGGAGTCCATCTGCCGTCTGGCGCAGCTTGCGCGTGCCTGCGGCATCCATCTGATCATTGCGACCCAGCGGCCTTCCGTGGATGTGATCACAGGGCTGATCAAAGCGAACATGCCAAGCCGCGTAGCCTTTGCGGTTTCAAGCGGCGTGGATTCCCGCACCATTTTGGATATGGTAGGTGCGGAGAAGCTTTTGGGAAAGGGTGATATGCTCTTTTACCCGCAGGGCTATCCAAAACCTTCACGCATTCAGGGACCTTTTGTCTCCGATGACGAAGTCTCCAGAGTGGTGGATTTCCTGAAGGATTATGCGCCTGAAAACACAGGAAATGATGAGGTTGAGGAACGGATCAACAGCATGGCGGTAGAGACCGGGACGGCAGGTGTTAGCGCCGCCGGGGAAAGCGCAGACGGATACGACGAGTATTTTGCGGAGGCCGGACGTTTCATCATCGAGAAGGACAAGGCTTCTATCGGTATGCTGCAAAGGATGTTCAAGATTGGTTTCAACCGGGCAGCCCGCATTATGGATCAGCTTGCAGAGGCAGGAGTCGTTGGCGAGGAGGAGGGCACGAAACCCAGAAAAATCCTTATGAGCGCGGCTGAATTTGAAGAGTTGATAGAAAGGTGAAAAGCATGAAGACAGATATCGAGATCGCACAGGCGGCTGAGCTTCTTCCCATCACGCAGGTGGCTGAGAATATCGGCATAGAGGCGGAAGATCTGGAGGTTTATGGCAAATATAAGGCGAAACTTTCCGAAGATTACATAGAAAAGATCAGGAAAAACTCACAGGGACGCCTGATTCTTGTGACGGCGATCAATCCCACTCCGGCGGGGGAAGGCAAGACTACTATCACGGTAGGGCTGGGGCAGGCTTTTGCCAAATTGGGTAAAAAGGCGATAATCGCGCTGCGGGAGCCGTCACTCGGTCCTTGTTTTGGCATTAAAGGAGGCGCTGCGGGAGGCGGTTACTCGCAGGTGGTACCTATGGAGGATCTAAACCTTCACTTTACGGGGGATTTCCATGCCATCACCTCCGCAAATAATCTGCTGGCGGCCCTCCTTGACAATCATATACAGCAGGGAAACCTTCTGCGCATTGATCCAAGACAGATCATCTGGAAGCGCTGCCTTGACATGAACGACAGGGCTCTCAGAAATATTGTGGTTGGACTTGGAGGCAAGACGGATGGTATGGTGCGGGAGGATCATTTTGTGATCACCGTGGCCTCGGAAATTATGGCAATCCTGTGCCTGGCATCGGATTTCAGGGATTTAAAGGAGCGGCTGGCACGCATTATCGTGGCCTACAACGACAGCGGTGAACCCGTGACGGCGGGGGATCTGCAGGCGGTGGGGGCGATGGCGGCGCTCTTAAAGGATGCCATGAAGCCAAATCTGATCCAGACACTTGAACATACACCGGCTCTGGTGCACGGCGGTCCTTTTGCCAATATTGCCCACGGCTGTAACTCCGTCATGGCGACAAAAGCAGCGCTTAACATGGCAGATTATGTAATTACGGAAGCCGGCTTCGGCGCTGACCTCGGGGCGGAGAAGTTTTTTGATATCAAGTGCCGCATGGCGGACTTGAAGCCGGAAGCAGTGGTGCTTGTAGCCACAATAAGGGCCCTGAAATACAATGGCGGTGTGGCGAAAGATGAGCTATCCCACAAGGATTTAAAGGCTCTGCAGGCCGGAATCGTGAATCTGGAAAAACATATTGAAAACATTCACAAGTATGGGCTGCCCATCGTGGTGGCATTAAATGCTTTCGCGTCGGATACACCTGAGGAGATTGAATATGTGAAACACTTCTGTGAGGACAGGGAATGTGCCTTCGCTCTTTCCGAAGTCTGGGAGAAGGGTGGAGAGGGCGGTACCACCTTGGCAGAAAAAGTGCTTGAAACGCTGGAGAAGAAGGAGAGCTGTTTTTCGCCGCTCTACGAGGACGATCTTTCCCTGACAGAAAAAATTCATACCGTAGCCTCGGAGATTTACGGCGCAGGAAGCGTGACCTATACAGCGGCCGCGAAAAAACAATTGGAAAGATTGACAAGAGAAGGATTCGGACGTCTGCCCGTGTGTATTGCAAAGCCCCAGTATTCTCTGTCGGACGATCCGAAGCTTCTCGGACGGCCTGTGGGTTTTGAGATGCATGTGCGTGAAGTTTATGTCTCTGCAGGCGCAGGTTTTGTTGTCGTTCTGACAGGCGATGTGATGACCATGCCGGGCTTACCGAAGAATCCGGCGGCTTATCGAATCGACGTGGACGATGAAGGAAGAATTGTTGGACTGTTTTAATAAAGTGAAAAGAACTTCTAAATTCAGCAGCAAAGGCTGCTTCATTAAGAAATTCTATGTTTCACTTAGGAGAATGCCTGAAAAGCAGTATTCTCCGAACTGATTTAAGAGTTGGAGGGTGATAACATATGACACAGATTATTGATGGAAAAGCTATTTCGGCTCAGATCAAGGATGAGGTAAAAGAAAAGGTTTCAGCCCTAAAGGCACAGGGAAAGAAAGTGTGTCTGGCTGTGATCCAGGTGGGGGCAGATCCGGCCTCCAGCGTTTATGTCGGCAACAAGAAAAAAGCCTGCGCTTATGTGGGTATCGAATCGCTCGCCTACGAGCTGCCGGAAGAGACAACGCAGGAGGAGCTTTTGGACCTGATCGCAAATTTAAATAAAAAGGACGAGGTAAATGGAATTCTGGTGCAGCTCCCGCTGCCGGGGCATATTGATGAGGATGCAGTAATCCGTGCCATAGATCCTAAAAAGGATGTGGACGGTTTCCATCCTCAGAGCGTGGGAGCGCTCTGTATCGGACAACCTGGCTTTATATCCTGTACGCCGGCAGGTATCATAGAGCTTTTGAAGCGTTCGGGGATCGACATTGCCGGAAAGGAGTGTGTGGTCATCGGCCGGAGCAATATTGTCGGCAAGCCCATGGCGATCCTTCTGCTCAGAGAGAACGCTACAGTTACGGTGGCTCATTCCAGAACGCAGAATCTGCAGGAAGTGACGAGAAGGGCCGACATCCTGGTTGTGGCGGTCGGAAAACCCAAAATGATCACGAGGGATTATGTGAAGGAGGGAGCGGTGGTGATCGACGTGGGAATCCATCGAAATGAAAATAACAAGCTCTGCGGCGATGTGGATTATGAGGATGTGTCGCCCGTATGCAGTGCGATCACACCCGTCCCGGGAGGCGTTGGTCCCATGACAATTGCAATGCTCATGTACAATTGCGTTCGTTCTTTGGAACTTAGGTGAGGTTTTTAGAGAGGAGCGGCCTATGAAGTGCCCTCATTGCGGACAGGAAATGCCGGACGGGCATCTTCTCTGCGATCATTGCGGGGAGGAGATACAGATCGTTCCGGATTTCGAGCCGGAAATTGAAACGGAAATCGAGAACAGCATAACGGAGACTCTCTCTGCGCTTGCCTCCATTCAAGGGGAGAAGACTGCGGATCATGAAACACAGTCAGAAGCAGAAAAAACTTCAGAGCAGGCGGTTTCACTGGCAGCGGTGAAAAAATGGAGACCGCAGATCATTCTGGGGCTTGCGATTCTTTTTGTAGCTGCGCTGATCTCGTACGCCCTTTACTCCTACCATATTCATACGGTGGATTATCAGATCAGCAAGGCTAAGGCCTACGCGGAGAGTGGAGCCTACAATCAGGCGATCACCTGTCTGGAGGCAGCGTATAAAGATCACCCGGATGTGGCAGGGATACTCTTTCTGGAGGCAGATTATTATTATCTGCAGCAGATGGATGCTTATGCGCTGTCCTCCCTTATGCGGATCATAGACAACGAACAGACGGCCCCTTATTCCGAAGCGGACGTGGAGGAAGCCTACGGAAAAATCGTTACCATCTACGCAAATCAGGAAGCGTACAGGCAGATAAACGACCTTCTGCTGGGCTGCGACAAGGAACGCGTTGTAAGCCGTTTTCAGAGCTATCTGGCAATGGAGCCGGAATTCAGCTATGTCGAGGGAAATTACGCGGAAGTGATCCCTCTGAAACTGAGTTCCAACACGGCCGGCACCATCTATTATACGATGGACGGCACGAAGCCGGACAAAGGCAGTTTGGTCTACACGGCTCCCCTCTTTCTGGAGACGGGAGAATATACGGTCAGTGCCTTTTTTGTAAATGATTATGGCATAGAGAGCGGTGTTGTTACAAAGACCTATATGATCAACCTCACTGTGCCAAACGCTCCTGAAGTTGAGCTTTACAGCGGTGAGTACACGGAGGCCACGATGATCGCCGTAGAGTCGGTTCCTGACTGTAAGACCTATTACACAACGGATGAGTCTGAACCGACGGCCGACAGTGTGCCCTATACGGGGCCTATTCCCATGCCGCTCGGAAAGACGTTGTTTAAATTTGTCAACATCAGCGAAGAGGGAATTGCCAGCGAGGTGACGACTCGCACCTTCACCCTCAGACTGCAAGGTGCGATCCTCCCGTCAACAGCGGTGACCAATTTGGTCAATCGATTGGTGGAGACAGGATATCTTATAGATACGAGCGGAAAAAACACGCGCCAAAGCGGAAACATGAGCTATCAGTTCAGCTCAGTAGTAAAGATAGGCGAGGATCAGAATTATTACACTATAAACGAGTATTACGACGACGGAACGGGGATGTTGAGCCGTACAGACAAGGTGTTTCTGGTTCAGGTCTACACAGGGGAGACGGCGCAGCTTGGCTATGACGAGGCGGGTGCGTTTGTGGCGAATCCGGTCTGAACGACAGCTGTTTAGTTTTAAATCAACTGTGGAATATATTTGTACTTGCAAAAGCGGAAAACTTTCGCTATTATGGAATAGTTCGAGAGGAGGAGTAAGATGTACAGGATTGTAAAAGCAGAAAAACTTGCGGAAAATATTTATCTCATGGATGTGGAAGCGAAACGTGTGGCGAAGTCCTGCGAACCCGGACAATTTGTTATCGTCAGGATGGATGAAGCCGGCGAGAGGATTCCGCTGACCATCTGTGATTATGACAGAGAAAAGGGAACGGTCACCATTGTTTTTCAGGTGGTTGGCGCAGCTACGGAATTGATGCGTCATTTGAAGACGGGTGACGCCTTCCAGGATTTTGTAGGACCTTTGGGCTGTCCTTCCGAGCTTGTGCATGAGGATAAGGAAAGCCTGAAAAAGAAAAGGATTCTTTTTGTGGCCGGGGGACTCGGTACCGCGCCGGTCTATCCTCAGGTAAAATGGCTTCATGAGCAGGGCGTCGCTGCGGACGTTATCGTCGGCGCTAAGACAAAGGATCTGCTCATCATGGAGAAGGAGATGGAAGCGGTTGCCAGTAATCTCTATGTGACCACAGATGACGGTTCCTACGGAAGGAGCGGCATGGTGACAAAGGTGATTGAAGATCTGATCGAGCGTGAAGGTAAGCAGTATGACTTATGCGTAGCCATCGGCCCTATGATCATGATGAAATTTGTGTGTCTGACCACGAAAAAGTATGATCTTCCCACGATCGTCAGCATGAATCCCATCATGGTGGACGGTACGGGAATGTGTGGTGCCTGCCGCCTGACAGTAGACGGTGAGGTGAAGTTTGCCTGTGTGGACGGACCGGAGTTTGACGGTCATAAAGTAGATTTTGACCAGGCTATGAAGCGTCAACAGATGTATAAGACAAAAGAGGGCAGAGACTTCTTAAAGGCTAAGGAGGGAGACACCCACCACGGCGGCTGCGGAAACTGCGCATCATAAGAGGAGAGGATGGAGGATAGCCATGACAACAGATGTGTTAAAGAAAGTTCCCGTCAGGGAACAGGACGCGAAACAACGCGCGGCAAACTTTGAGGAAGTTTGTCTCGGTTACGATAAAGAGGAAGCCATGTGTGAGGCGACCCGCTGCATCAACTGCAAAAATGCGCAGTGCATTAAGGGCTGCCCTGTAGCGATCAATATTCCCGGTTTCATTGAAAAAGTGAAAGAGGGAGATATCGCGGCAGCCTATCAGGTCATCAGTGAGGCATCTGCGCTTCCCGCAGTCTGTGGCCGTGTCTGCCCGCAGGAGAGCCAGTGCGAGGGCAAGTGCATCCGCGGCATCAAAGGCGAGCCTGTTTCCATCGGCAAGCTGGAGCGGTTCGTTGCTGACTGGGCCAGGGAGAACGGTATAAAGCCGGAAGGCGCGAAGGAGAAAAAGGGAAAGAAGGTAGCTGTCATCGGTTCCGGTCCCGCAGGACTGACCTGTGCGGGTGATCTGGCAAAGATGGGGTATGAGGTAACTGTTTTTGAGGCGCTTCATGAGCCGGGCGGCGTACTTGTTTACGGTATCCCGGAGTTTCGTCTGCCAAAAGAGGCGGTTGTTGCAAAAGAGATCGAGAATGTGAGAAGCCTTGGCGTCAAGATAGAGACCAACGTGGTGATAGGAAAATCCGTAACCATAGACGAGCTGATGGAGGAAGAGGGATTTGATGCCGTGTTCATCGGCTCCGGCGCAGGTCTTCCGAAATTCATGGGTATTCCCGGCGAGCAGGCGCTTGGCGTCTTCTCCGCGAACGAATATCTGACCAGAAGCAATCTGATGAAGGCTTTTGACGAAACTTCCAATACCCCCATCATGCGCGGAAAGAAGGTTGCCGTTGTGGGTGGCGGAAACGTGGCGATGGACGCGGCGAGAACCGCACTTCGTCTCGGAGCGGAGGTACACATCGTCTACCGCAGGAGCGAGGAAGAGCTTCCCGCCCGTGTGGAGGAGGTGCATCATGCAAAAGAGGAGGGTATCATTTTCGACCTTCTGACCAATCCGACAGAGATTCTGGCTGACGAGAACGGCTGGGTATCAGGTATCAAATGTGTGCGTATGGAGTTAGGTGAACCTGACGCATCCGGAAGGCGCCGCCCGGTGGTGATCGAGGGCTCCGAGTTCACAATGGAGGTGGACACAGTGATCATGTCACTCGGCACTTCGCCCAATCCGCTGATCTCCTCTACAACAAAAGGGTTGGAAGTCAATAAATATAAGTGCATCGTGGCCGAAGAAGACTTTGGCGCGACAACAAAAGAGGGCGTCTACGCGGGCGGTGATGCAGTGACGGGCGCGGCTACCGTGATTCTGGCTATGGGTGCCGGCAAAGCGGCAGCGAAAGGTATTGACGAATATTTATCTAAAAAATAGAGAATGAGATTTCTGCCTGTCGGAAAACGGCGGGCAGTTTTTTCTTTGCTTTATAAAAATTGCGACGATTTTTTATAAGAAAATCTTAATAAAGAATGCGTGTTATCTTCAAAACTTTCCTGTATGCTTAGAGTGTGCAGGACTTCTCACAGATTTCTGCCGCAGTCTGATATGTTAAGGTGAGATGAAGCCAATCAAAAACAAGAGAAAGGTATGTGCATTTTATGAAATTGGATGAGTATGAAAATAGCAACGAGCAGGATGACGGTAGCGAGAGCAGAGAAACCTTTCTGCAGAGTACGGTTACTACAAAGATCCTTCTGGGTATCATTGCCATTCTCCTGGTCTGTATTCTGATCCTTCTGGGTGCAGTTTTTCTGCGCGGCAAAAAGGATGATATGGCAGCGCAGGATCTGCAGCAGACAATAGCGGACTACGCGAAAAAACAGCAGGAGTTGGAACAGCAGATCATTGAGGAGAAAGATATTGCTCCCGGGAAGGAAGAGTCTGCACAGGTAACGCTCACTGAGGAGACTGCTGAGGATGATGCATTCGAGGAGGCGCCTGTTTCGGAGAAGGAGGAGATGAAAGCGGTAGTAGTGGACATCGAGGATGAAAACGATGAAGCCTATACCAAGGAATTTATCCTGAAGGAAGCCTATCCTCATTTTGAAGCAAACAATCAGGATGCCATTTGGGATCTTGCGCATTTAAAGCGTTATGTGAAGCTTTCCAGAGGACTTCTGGGTACCGGGGAATACTATTACCAAGGGGATGTGGACAGCGAGGGAAAGCCGAATGGTACAGGGCTTGCGATCTATGAGAGGAACAGCTATTATTTTGGAGAATGGAGCCATGGGAAAAAGAGCGGCAGAGGTACGTGGTTCCGCTTTTATATCGGACAGAAGAATAAGGCAAACGCCATGGGAATTTATGTGTCACACAGCTATTCCGGCGAATGGGAAAATGATCTGCCGAACGGCGAGGGCGCGGAGCACTATGAGGTGGACATCTCGCAGATTGATACTTCAAACAAGAATATAATACAAAATGTGGTAGGAAATTTCACAGACGGACTTTACGACGGAGAACTGTATGCGAACACCGTTGATTACATCGGTACGATTCAGGAATGGGATGCCGTCGCGGAAAACGGAGTGTTTACTCTGTGGCGGGATATGAGCGCCATCGGAGAGTGTTCTGTCTGGCGCAATAAGGATGATCACTTATGGTGTCTCGACATTGACAAATCAGAGAACAAAAATCAGGGCATACGAGAGCTGTTAAAATAGTTGCAATTTGACAGGAATCACTATAAAATATAAGCGTTGTAGAGTACATCAGATAAGGAGGGTGCGTGTATGCCCCAATACCGAAGCAGCGCAGAAAAGGCTGAGGACAATCGTTCGTCTGCCTACACACTTTTAGCAGTCGGCGGAATTGGTTTTACAGCCGTTATACTGATCTTTTTTAATGTGATTCCCCTTTATCAAAATGCCGGGGTCAGCCGCTATCTGGTTTGCGGTGTCATGGGCACCATGTTCCTTCTTTTTGTTGTGTTTGGATTTGTCTCCATGCGGGATTCCAAGCTCCTTCTAGTGAAGGCAAAATCGGAATCCTCTTTAGCGGCGGAGATTACCGGATGGTGCGCGGAGAATCTGAACGCGGCCGACATCGATGCCCTGCTCCTTTCGGGTGAGGAGATTGCAGAGGAACTTTCTGACGAGGAAAAATATTATCGGCGCACAGAAAAGATGAAAGCTTTGATCCAGGATAAGTTTATGAATCTGGACGAAGCTTTCGTAGAAGATTTTGTGGACGGATACTATCAGGAATTGTATGAAGATAACATTGATCACAGTCGGTAAAATAAAAGAATCTTTCTATCGGGAGGCGGTTTCTGAATATCGCAAACGCCTTTCCCGTTATTGCAGTCTGGAGATCAGGGAGGCGGAAGACGAGCGGACAGCTGAAAGAATGTCCGATACGGAAAAGGAGCAGATTCTCAAAAAAGAAGGCGAGCGGATCGAAAAGCTTTTGCCGGAGAACGCTTATCTTGTCACGCTTGAGATTGAGGGCAAAAGCTACACCTCGGAGGCCTTCGCAAAGGAGATTGAAGGCTTGGGGGTACGGGGACAGAGTCATATCGCTTTCGTGATCGGCGGCTCTCTTGGTTTACATAAGGCAATAAAGAAACGGGCTGATCTGGCAGTCAGCTTTTCGGAAATGACCTTCCCGCACCAGCTGATGCGGGTTGTTTTGTTGGAGCAGCTCTACAGGACATTCCGCATTATAAACAGGGAGCCTTATCATAAATAACGGATTGTAAGCATATTGTGTACTATGAGAAGAGAAACAAAACATCCCTTTTTGCGATCCAGGGAACTGATCGTGGAATCCTTGAAACTTCCGAAGGACACAATGCTGGGAGCGGCCATTGTCACCGTCACGGGAAACAGAGAGGCCTTTGTGGAAAATTACAAGGGAATTCTGGAATATACTACGGAGTCTATTGTCCTGCAGGGGAAAAATGCGAGGATATGCTTTGAGGGAAAGGGACTTTCCATTGATTACTACACCAATGAGGACATGAAAATCAGCGGAAGGATTGATGCGCTCCGCTATCTTTAGAGCGTGCAGGGGAGAGCATATGCTTCATTGGATCCAGTATATCAGAGGGTATGTGACCATAAAAGTGTGGGGCTATTCCGTCGAGCGCCTCCTGAATCTTTGCGGCAACCATGATATTCTGGTGTGGGGAATTGAGGATCATGGCGATTATCACACCATGCATATCAGTATAGAGGGTTTTTTTTCCCTGAAACCGCTACTGAAAAAGACGGGGACGAGGGTGGCCGTCCTGCATCGGTATGGGCTGCCTTTTTTTATGTCAAGAATGCTCGCCAGAAAAATCTTTGTCGGAGGGCTTGTCTGCTGCATCCTGTTCTGGTGTCTTGCTTCCCGCTTTATCTGGGATATCAGGATCGAAGGCAATTCGTATCTGACGGAGGACGTACTTCTTGACTATCTGGAAGGAAGAGGCGTCCATACTGCCATGAAAAAGAGCGAGCTGCAGATCGAACCGCTTGAGCAGGCACTTCGAGAGGATTATGATCTGATCACATGGACCTCCGCCCAGCTAAAGGGAACCACCCTTCTTATCCGTATAAAGGAGAATGATATGCCCGTCTATGAGACGGGAGAACAGAAAGAGAGCGGTCGTGGGATGGATATAACTGCGTCACTGGACGGAGTTGTAACCTATATCATTACCAGAAAGGGCGTTCCACTGGTGGCGCAGGGGCAGAGTGTACAGGCCGGAGATGTGCTGGTGAGCGGCGCGATCCCTGTTTACAATGAGGACAACACCGTCCGTAAATATCAATTTGTGGAGGCAGATGCAGATATTATACTGCGTTACGAAAAGAATATTACTCTGGAGGAGGCGGTTGCCTATGAAGAGAAGCTTTATACGGGAGAGAGCATAGGGATGCCCGTGCTTGGAATGGGAGAGAAAACGCTCTCCTTCCGCTTTCTGGGGATTCCATATGATTACTATGATATCAGCGAGGAGAAAAAGCAGCTTCGTCTCTTAGATCATCTTTATCTGCCCTTCTACTATGGAAAAAGGACGGTACAGGAGTATGAGATCGCTATTAAAAAACATACAGATGAGGAGATGAGAGAGCTGTTTCAAGAGAGATGGCATAAAATAATCGTAACTTTAGATGAAAAAGGGGTACAAATTGCGAAAAAAAATGTTACAATAAAAAAGAATGATGAAAAATGGGTCTTAAACGCCAGACTGCAGCTTGAGGAAGCGGCCGTGAAGCGGCGTCCCTCCCGTACGGTACAGACACCGCAGGAGGATGAGTCTGGGCAGACAGAGGAATAGGCCGCCTCATTCAGAAAGGCGAGGCATGGAAGCGTTTACCGTCAGTATAGATGTGCCTGTGGAACATATGCGGAATCTGTTCGGAGAATTTGACTCCAACATCAAAAAGATTGAGGAGCAGCTCCGGGTGGCGATTGTCGATCGGGACGGCGCAATCCGCATATCCGGAGAACAGGAGGCGGCAGACCGTGCGGCGCGGATCGTGCGGGAGCTCTTAGCCCTGTCGAAGAGAGGCGCGGTTTTGGAGGAACAGAGTGTGGAGTATGCGATAGAGCTCGGGAAAGAGCACAAGGAGGACATGCTCCTTGCCATGGACAGCGATTGTATCTGTCATGCAGTGAACGGAAAACCGATCAAGCCGAAAACCATTGGGCAGAAGCAGTATGTGGATGCCATGCGGGATCACATGATCGTATTCGGTGTCGGACCCGCCGGTACGGGAAAGACCTATCTTGCTATGGCTATGGCAGTAACTGCTTTCAAGAATAATGAGGTGAGCCGCATTATTCTCACAAGGCCTGCTATCGAGGCGGGGGAGAAGCTGGGTTTTCTTCCGGGAGATCTGCAGAGTAAAGTGGATCCGTATCTGCGGCCGCTCTATGATGCGCTCTATCAGATCATGGGCGCGGAGAGCTTTGCAAGAAATACGGAAAAAGGGTTGATCGAGGTGGCTCCTCTGGCCTATATGCGCGGCCGGACGCTCGATAACGCTTACATTATTCTGGATGAAGCGCAGAATACGACACCTGCGCAGATAAAGATGTTTCTCACCAGGATCGGCTTCGGTTCGAAAGTGGTGATCACAGGCGATGCATCCCAGAAAGATCTTGCGCCGGACATGAAATCAGGTCTGGATGTGGCGTCACGGGTGCTTTCCAAGATAGATGATATCGCTTTTTGCAAGCTGGACAGCAGGGATGTGGTACGTCACCCGCTGGTGCAGAAGATCGTGAAGGCATATGATGATTACGAGGAGAGAGAAAGACGTCGCAGCGGACAAAAAACAGGAAACAGGAAGCAGGAACGTGGGAAAAGATTATAACAGTCAAAAAAATACGAACGTCATAAGGAGAATCATCGTCTTTATGTTACTGTTTCCGGCCTCCGGCTTGATCGCCTGGCTGGGCAGTATGCTGTATCGAAGCCAGACAGAAATGATGATCCGCAATATTGTCATGGTTCTGGCCGGGACGGGAATTGTGATTTTTTCTTTTACGTTTAGCGAGAGCAGCGGCTTTTTTATTTACCGCAACGAAGGTCGTTACGGGCGTTTTGCATTGACTTATCTGGTCAGCCTTATTGCGTCTGTGTTTCTGCCTTATCTGCCGGTCACCGGATGGCCTTTTCTGGTGTTCTTTGTGATGCTTGGCGTGTTCAGCAACGGTATGACCGGGCTGGCGGCCGGAAGTCTCTGCCTGCTCCTCTCCGTGAATTTTGCAGGCTGTGATTATGCTATTTTCTGGCTCTATTTTATCAGCGGTATGACCGGTATTTTGGTATTTTCCACTCTGGACGAGGAGTTTAAGGTCGGAATTCCCATCGTGATCTCCCTGATGCTTCTGACTCTGTGTCTGACGGCGAACGTGATCCTGTTTTCCAGAGACAGGCTCTCGATCGGCCAGTTTATGATTCCGGCAATCAATCTGATGGTCTGCTGTATTCTGCTTCTGGTCTGTCTCAAGCTGGTTAGTTCCACGGTGATTCACAGATATCGGGACAGGTATATGGAAATCAATGATCCGGAATGTCCGCTGTTAGTACAGCTCAAAGAACTTTCCAAAGAGGAGTATTATCATGCGATTCATACGGCCTATCTGGGCGATAAGATCGCAAGGAATCTGGGAATTGACGACGCGGCGGTGAAAGCCTGCGGCTACTATAACAGAATCGGAAAACTGAAAGGTGAAAATACATGGGAAAATGTATCCTCCATCTGTGATAAATATCATTTTCCGCCCAAAGCGAAACAGATCCTGAGGGAGTATGTGGATCCGGATACCAAGATGGTTTCCAAAGAGACTGTTGTGGTACTTTTTGCGGACTGCATTGTCTCCTCCATTCTGTATCTTTTCGCCAAAGATCCAAAGGCGGAACTGGACTATGCGCAGCTGATCGACACGGTTTTTAAAAAGAAGTTTGAGACGGACGAGCTGTGGGGTAACGAAATTTCTCTAGCGCAGATACACGAGATGAAAAAGATCTTTATACAGGAGAAGCTCTACTATGACTTTTTACGTTGAAAATGAGACGGAAAAGCGCTTACCTTTCTCAGCGGAAGAAATTCTGGCAGATGTCATGGGAACTGTTCTTGCTGCAGAGCACTGCCCCTACGAGGCTTCGGTGAATCTCCTTATGACGGACGGCGCTGGAATTCAGGAATACAATAAAAATTTCAGAAAGACGGATACGGAGACGGATGTGCTGTCCTTTCCCAATTTGGATTTTAAGCAGCCGGGCGATTTTACGGGCGTGGAGGAGGCTTTTGCGGACTGCTTTGATCCGGACAGCGGAGAACTGCTCCTTGGAGATATCATTCTGAATCTGGATCGCGTGGAAGTGCAGGCAAAAGAGTACGGTCACAGTGTGTTGCGCGAATTTGCTTTCCTTCTGGCACACAGCCTTTATCATCTGTGCGGCTACGATCACATGGAAACAGAGGAGGCTCACATGATGGAAGAAAAACAGGAAGAGGCTTTACAAAAGCTTGGCATTACCAGAGATTGATCCTGCGAAGAGATACTGTGGAAAAGACTGCAAACACAGAATGACGTTACGTTTTGGAATGGGAAAAAAATGAGTATACAATGGATGACCGGAAATTTAAAAAACAGAATTGTCCTCTCAGCGGGATTGTTGTCCTACATGCTGCTTTTCTTTCTGCGTATTCCACTCTCACGGGTCATCGGAGATGAAGGAGCGGCACTTTTTGCCCCGGCTTTTGAACTATATCTATTGACTACATTAGTCATTTCTTTTGGCATGTCACGAGCTTTGTCGGGTATCATCCGTTATCGGGTAAAGAGAGAGCGATTTCGTAATGCCCGCAAAGCCTTTCGAACAGCTTTTCTCATGAATCTTTTTCTGGGCGGTATGATGGCATTTTTTTGTCTGTTTCTTTCCGGCTGGATCGCGGATGTTCTGATTTTGGAGCCGCTTAGCCGAATGGCGATCCTGGCGGCGGTTCCGGCAATTTTTCTTGCTGCGCCTTTGGGCACTTTTCGAGGGTATTTTAGCGGGTACGGGATGAATGTTATCGTGGCGCATTCCCAGTATATTGAAAAGTTGTCCATGATGATCGGTGCTGTGCTTGCAGGCAAGGCTTTTCTGACTTATGGAAAAAAGGTGGCGGCCTTAAAACATCTTGATGCGCATGCCTATGCGTACGGTGCTCTCGGCGCTGTTCTGGGGGTAATGCTTTCGCAGATCGTCGCAATACTGCATCTTCTTTTGTGCTATGTCATCTATGCGGGAGCTCTGAAAGGAAGGCCCGGGCAGGACAGCAGCAGACGGGCTGAGACCCGGTTTGAACTGCAGCGTCTTTTGGTGGTAAATCTCGTGCCGCCTGCCGTGATCGCTGTGCTTTCCAATATGTTTATGTTGATGGATCAACGTTTTTTTAATTACGATTTGAATGTGACCGGGCAGGGAGAACTGCGCATGGCACAGTGGGGCTGCTATTACGGTAAGCTGGTGCCACTTTTAGGGATGGGAGCGGCTTTTTCCTGTCTGTTTATTCACGGCCATATTGGAAAGATCGGAAGCGCGTACGAGCGGGAGGAATACCGCAATATGCGGGAACGGATCGGCAAAGCAATGAAAAACGCATCCATTGCAGCCTTTCCTACAGCTATCTTTATGGCGGCGATGGCAAAACCGATAGCAGCCTGCTGTTATGGGAAGGCGACCGCTCAGATTTCTGTTCTTGCAGACTGGATTCGAAAAGGAGCTGCATTGATCGTACTGTTTGCTTTCTGCTTCCTTTTCGGTCAGCTTCTATACCAGCTTCACTTTGTGCGGGAACTCTTTTTGACAGCGGCGGCAGCCTTTGTGATCCATCTGCTTTTTGCCTGGGTTTTGCTGCGAAAGATGCAAATGGGGATGGACGGGATGCTCTGCGCTCTGATCCTGTTCTTCGGCATCTATATGGTCTGTGCTTTTTTGTTCTTAAACAGACGGATCAAATACAGAGCGGATTGGCTTGCGGGCATTGCTTTTCCTTTTGCTGCAGCTGCGGTTTCCGGTGTGGCAGTGTATCTGATTGTCATAGCACTCACAGATATGGCGGGGAATGTGCTTACGATTCTGATCGCACTGTTTGCGGGACTGTTTTTCTACATCTTTCTGTTGATGCTTCTTCGAGTGATCGGGGAAGCGGAATTGCATGAGATACCCCTTGGTTTTCTTTTTATTCTGCTCGGAAGAAGCATTGGTATTTTATAAAAAAGCTGCATAAAATTTCGGAATCGGCTGATACTGATTACAGGAAATCCGACAAGAGAGGTTTAAAACGGAATGAAACTTGTAAAACGTATCAGTTTTTTTATGGCGTTGTCTACCGTCATGTTGGGAACCGGCGCCTACGGCGCATTGAAAGCGGAAGATTTTTTTTATCCGAACCGCTATCAGATGAATAACGGAATCTCCCATGCAAGCAATTATAACGCGAATGGAGCGTGGCTGAAGGAGACACAACCAATGCGTATGGCAGAGGGAACTGAGGAAGAGGAGAGCCCGGGACAGGTCATTGAGGCGTCAGTCACAGCAGAACCGGTGGTGACAGCGGATACACTCTATCTGGTGGAAAGTGTGAATCTGACTAAGGGTACGGCGACACAGTCACAGGAGACTATACCTGTGAAATATATCGGCCTCAACCGGGAAGAATTGCTGGAAGAGCTTTCCTTCTACTGTGATAACCCGCCGTTAACGGAGCTGGAGAAGGGGTTTGAGACTGCGGAACTTACTGCCTTCTCGAAGGACAGAGTGGCGGTCTGCAAATATTATCGTGCGAAAACGCCGAAACAGTTTTATTTAAAAGTGGCGGATCATTTCATCATCGTTTGCGAGGAGGACGGTCAGACACTCTATATGAATACAGATATTCTGCTGGAACGCCTTCCAGAGTCCCTGCAGCGGGAGATCATGGCAGGAAAGCCTGTGGCAAGCGAGGAGGAGCTGTATCTTTTTCTGGAGTCCTATTCCAGCTAAATGTTTTATATAAAAAAGGAGAGAAAGCATGGAAAGAAGGATCGCTGTGGCGGGCGGCGGCGCGGCGGGAATGGTGGCGGCCATATGTGCGGCTGAGGCGGGCGCTTTCGTTACGCTTTACGAAAAAAACGACAGGGTGGGAAAGAAAATTCTGTCAACGGGTAACGGAAGATGCAATTTTTCCAATGAACAAATGGGAGTGCAGTATTATCACGGCAGCGGAAGAGCACAGATGGCGCACATTTTGGAGCGCTTCGGCACTGACTGGACTGTCGCCTTTTTTGAGAAGCTTGGTATGCGCGTAAAGAGCAGAGAGGGATATCTTTATCCGGCGAGCGATCAGGCCTCAACAGTCCTCGATCTTTTGCGCTATGAACTTGACAAACGGAAGATTACGGTACATACGGGAGTGCGGATCACGGATATTAAGCCGCAGAACGGGAAGTTCATCATCATGCCGGAAAAGGTCTGCTATGATGCCGTGATTCTTGCCTGCGGCGGTTGCGCAGCACCGGAGACGGGCTCCGACGGAGACGGCTTTGCGCTGGCGGAAAAGCTGGGGCATCGGATCGTTCCACCTGTACCTGCCCTGTGTGCGCTCCGCTGTAAGGAAAAATTTTACAAACAGGTTGCGGGGGTGCGCTGTGACGCGAAAGTGACCCTTTTTGTGGAAGGTCGGGAGACGGCCTCTGAGCGGGGCGAACTGCAGCTAACGGATTACGGTCTCTCCGGAATTCCGGTCTTTCAGATCAGCCGTCACGCCGCAAGAGCCTTACAGCAACGAAAACGGGTAACGGCGCGCGTCTCCTTTCTGCCTGATCTTGATGAGGATGCCTGCAGAACTTTTTTTCAGAAAAGACTTGCCGCAAGGCCCGAGGATGAGATGACAATATTTTTGACTGGTATAGTCAATAAAAAAATAAACAGTCTTCTCTTGAAACTGGCGGGTATTCGGCAGACGGAGCGGGCAGGAGAGACAGATCCTGCGGCTTTCGACCGTCTTTGTCAGCTTTACTGCGGTATGGAGACGGAGATCACGGGCACAAACGGCTTTGACAGGGCACAGGTTTGTGCGGGCGGTGTGGATTGCAGCGAGGTGACAGAGCGACTTATGTCCAAAAGATTGTCGGGACTTTTCTTTGCCGGGGAGATTCTCGATGTGGACGGAATCTGCGGCGGCTATAATCTGCAATGGGCTTTTGCCAGCGGGGCGGCGGCAGGAGAGGCGGCCGCACTTGACAGGCTGTAAGGATAAGAAACGTGAGGGAAGCGTTATATGATACGGATCAGTCAGATTAAGATACCCATCACAGGTAAGAAGGCGGACGCGGGGGAGAAGAGGAAGCTCACGGAGCGAGCGGCCAGGCTTTTGCGGACAGATCCGGAGTCTATCCTGTCGCTCTCTATTGTCCGTCGCTCCATCGATGCCAGAAAAAAGCCTGCGTTGTTTTATGTCTATACTGTGGATGTGGAAACGAAAAACGAATCGCAGCTTATAAAGCGTTTCAAGGGAAAAGAAGGACAGATTCAAGCAGTCTCTCATAAGTCCTATCATTTTGTAGAGATCGGAGAAAAACCGCTTCAGGCACCGCCCATCATCGTGGGAACTGGACCGGCGGGACTTTTCTGCGGCTATATGCTGGCAAAGGCCGGATACCGCCCCATCCTTTTAGAGCGTGGAAAAGAAGTACATAAGCGCCTTGCGGATGTGGAGCGTTTCTGGAAGGAGGGGATTCTTGATCCTTCCTCCAACGTCCAGTTTGGGGAGGGCGGCGCAGGAACCTTTTCAGACGGAAAGTTGACCACTACGGTCAAAGATCCGTGCGGCAGGCAGAGAGAGGTATTGCGCATCTTTGTGGAGGCCGGAGCGCCGGAAGAAATTCTCTATGATGCAAAGCCCCACATCGGCACGGATATCCTGATCAAAGTGGTGGAAAATCTGCGAAGACAGATTCTTACATGGGGCGGGGAGATACGCTTCGAGACGCGGGCAGAGGCGCTCTTGATAGAGGAAGGACGTACCGTTGGCGTGATGACAGACGGAAAGCCTCTGTATGGCGGGGCGGTGATTCTGGCAATAGGCCACAGTGCAAGAGATACCTTTCAGAGTCTGTTTGCGCAGACTGTGCCGATGGAGGCCAAGGCTTTCGCGGTAGGACTTCGCATGGAGCATCCAAGGGCTGTGATAGACAGTCTGCAGTACGGGGAAGGCGCAGATCTTTTGCCTGCAGCGCCCTACAAGGTGACAGCAAAGACGTCAGGCGGCAGAGGCGTCTACTCCTTTTGCATGTGTCCGGGCGGTTATGTGGTGAACGCTTCCTCTGAATCCGGTCGGACTGCAGTGAACGGCATGAGCTACAGCGGCCGGGACGGTAAGAACAGTAACAGCGCGATGATCGTTACAGTGACACCGGAGGATTTTGGCGGCGACGGGCCTCTTGCGGGCATCGGCTTTCAGAGACGGCTTGAGGAGAAGGCGTATGAGATCGGAAAGGGTGCTGTGCCCGTGGAACGCTATGGTGATTTTCGTGCGGCGGTCTGCGCCGGAAAGGAAATGAAAGTGCAGGCGCCGGCAGCCCTGCCTTCAGCAGGGAAAGGGCAAAGAACAAAAGTATTCCCGGGAGAGCGTGATTCCGATTTTGTGCCGGCAATCAAAGGCGCATGGTGCTTTGCTCCTGTGCATGACATTTTGCCCGATACGTTGAATCAGGCGCTTGTGGAAGGGATTGACTTAATTGGTCAAACTATGCCGGGATTTGATAGTGGGGATGCTTATCTCTCGGGCGTGGAGAGCCGTACCTCCTCACCGGTGCGAATCCTGCGGGACGAGACAGGACAATCCGCCATAAGAGGATTATATCCCTGTGGGGAGGGAGCGGGCTATGCGGGCGGGATCACATCGGCAGCTATGGATGGTATCCTGATCGCGGAGAAGCTTGCGTCGGCTTATCATCCTATGGTAAAATGAATCGTTGCCAATTGCATAGGCGATCATAGAAACAGGAAAGGAAATGAGGGTAAGTGATAGACAGAAAAGACTTACTGAAAAACAAACAGAGAATCGTGGTAAAGATCGGCTCCTCTTCTTTACAGCATAAGGAGACAGGAGATCTGGATTATACCAAGCTGGATGTGCTGGTGCGGGAGTTGTGCGATCTGAGAAACCGGGGCAGGGACGTGGTGCTTGTGACATCCGGGGCAATCGCTGTCGGAGAGAAAGCCGTATCCGCAAACAGGGAGGCGGGAGATGATCCAATCGCAGTGAAACAGGCCTATGCCGCAGTCGGACAGGCCAGACTGATGATGACCTATCAGAAGATATTTGCCGAGTATAATCAGGTGGCGGCACAGATTCTGATGACCAAAAATACAGTGGTAGACAATTTAAACCGCTACAACGCAAAGAACACATTTGAGGAACTTTTTAAGCTGGGTGTGATTCCCATTGTGAATGAGAATGACACCGTAGCCACTTACGAGATCGAGATTGGAGACAACGACACCCTTTCCGCTATTGTGGCCTCCCTGGTAGAGGCGGATGTGCTCCTTCTCTTGTCGGATATCGACGGTCTTTACACGGATGATCCCAGAAAAAATCCGGATGTGAAGTACATAGAGGTAGTGGAGGAACTGACGGAGGAGCTGATGAATATGGGTAAGGCTTCCACCGGGAGCAGCGTCGGCACAGGGGGCATGACTACAAAACTTCAAGCCGCAAAGATAGCGGGCAGCACCGGAATCGATATGGTCATTGCTAACAGCAAAGACATCAAAGTGATTCACAGGATTCTTGACGGGCAGAATATCGGCACCCTTTTTCTGGCTCATAAGGATGAAAAATTTGATCTTCCGCTCTATGTGCAGCAACTGCATATGTACGAAAAATAAAGCAGCGTTATCGTCGGTGATATATTGGGATAAACAGAAAATTTTATGATGAAAACAAGCGGCAGAATCCGTAAGATCACATGAAACACGATAACGGAAATAGGAGAAAAAGTCATGAAGGTCGCTGAACTGACAAAGAGAATCAACGAGCTGTACCACAAATCGCAGGCGGAGGGGTTGACCCCCGAGGAGAAGGAGGAACAGGCGGCATTAAGACAGGCTTACGTGGCGAATGTGAGGGCAAACTTAAGAGGTCAGCTTGATCATATCTCTATCGTGGAAAAGGATGGCAGCATCACGAATCTTGGCGAGAAGAAGAGACATGGAACAGACAAAACGTGAAATCAGAGAGAGAGCCCTTGCCCTGCGTGATGCCCTGTTACCTGCTGAGCGGGCAGCCTACAGCAAAGAGATCATTGACAAGATAACTCGTCTGGACTGCTACCGAAATGCGGCAGCTCTCCTCGTTTATGTAAGCTTTCGCAGCGAGGTGGAGACTGGGATGCTGATCGAAAACGCACTTGTGGATAAAAAGGCGGTTTTTTCGCCTGTCGTCTCAGGGCGGGAAATGGAATTTTTCCGAATCACTTCTCTGAATGAACTAAAAAGCGGCTATCAGGGCATTTTGGAGCCTGCGCAGGAGGCAGAAGCTTCCTACAGGGAATGGATGAGACAAAAAGAGATCTCTTCAACAAGGACGCTGCTGTGTATGCCGGGTGCGGCCTTTGACAGAGAGAGAAACCGTATCGGCTACGGGGGCGGATATTATGACCGCTATCTGTCTGCACTTTCAGCGGAGCAGGAGAAGAGGACAGAAAATATTGAGACCATCGCGCTCGCTTTTTCCTGTCAGATCTTTGCGGAGATTCCCCGTGAACCGCACGATCTGCGGCCGGACAGGATCGTGACAGAGCGGGAGATCATAGCAGAAAGGAACGGAGTATAGGATGGAAATTCAGACATATTTGGAGAAGCTCGGTGGCAATGCAAAGGAAGCTAAGAACAGCTTACAGCGGCTCACTACAGAACAGAAAAATCACGCGCTCTGCGCTTCGGCTGAAGCACTCACAAAAGCCGTTGACAGGCTTCTTGACGCCAATGAGAAGGATTATGAGGCTGCGAAGGAGGCTGGGATGACAGAAGGCCTGTTAGATCGGCTGAAACTAACGCCCCAGAGAATAGATGCCATGGCGGAAGGCCTTCGTCAGATTGCGGATCTGCCTGATCCCGTAGGAGAGGTCATGGAGGATTTTGACAGACCGAACGGCCTGCACATCGAGAAAGTGCGCGTGCCCATGGGTGTCATCGGCATTATCTGCGAGGCAAGGCCAAATGTGACGGTGGATGCCTTTGGTCTTGGTTTTAAGACGGGAAACGCCGTGATCTTAAAGGGCGGAACAGCTGCCTTTTACGCCAACAAAGCCATCACCGAAGTGATCAGGGAAGCCCTGGCTTCATGTCGGATTGACGAGAATGCATTTCAATTGATCGAGAACAACGACAGGGCGGTAACTACCGCTTTCATGAGACTGAAATCCCATGTGGATCTGCTGATTCCCAGAGGCGGCGCAGGCCTGATCCGCTCTGTTGTAGAAAACAGTACGATACCGGTGATTGAGACGGGAACGGGAAACTGCCATATCTTTGTGGATGAGACGGCGGATTTTGACAAAGCGATCCCAATTATCATAAATGCAAAAACCCAGAGGATCGGTGTCTGCAATGCCTGTGAGTCCCTGCTGGTTCACGAGAAGATTGCAGAACGTTTTTTGCCTCTTTTGGGTGAGGCGCTCTCCGCTCATAAGGTGGAGATCCGTGGAGATGAAACTGTGTTGAAAAATATAGAGGGAGCGATTCCGGCTACCGATGAAGATTATGGAAGAGAATATCTTGATCTGATCATTTCCGCAAAGACTGTGGGTTCTCTGGAGGAGGCCATTGCACACATCAATCGATACAATACCGGCCACTCCGATGCCATCCTGACGGAGGATAAGATCCATGCGGAAAAGTTTTTACAGGAGGTAGATGCGGCCTGCGTCTATGTGAATGCCTCAACACGCTTTACTGACGGCTTTGAATTCGGTTTCGGAGCGGAGATCGGCATCAGTACCCAGAAGCTCCACGCCAGAGGACCTATGGGGCTTAGGGAGCTCACCTCTTACAAATATCAGATTAAGGGAAATGGACAGGTGCGTCCGTAACTGTGCGTTTTGTCTGCAATTTTGGCAGAGATTAGTACATATTAGCCAATTTTTATTTTTTTGTTTTTTTATTCTTTTCTATTTCGACATGTTGTGATACAATGAGCAGGAATCTACTTATTTTGCGGCTTGTAATGATTTTGAGTCTGCGGATCAACCGGATCATCGTTTTTTACGCAGCCCTGTAGATTGCTAAAATCATACAGGATGGGGAAAAAATAGATTGGAGAACAGGAAAATGGAAAAACAGAAAAAACTGAGCGTTAGGACACAGCTTGTGTTGCTGTGCGCAATCCCTATGGTTATCATGGTAGCGGCTTTAACCGTGTATTCTATCAGCACCATGAGAAAGCTGATACGCGAATCCAATTTTGAGGGCCTTGAAAGCCTTTGCCAGAGTGTATACGCTGCATATGAAGCGCTGGACAGCGGCGATTACTGGATAGTGGGAGATGTGCTTTGGAAAGGCAGCTACTGTGTGTCGGATCATGAGAATGTCATCGACGGTTTTGTGGAAGGAAGGGCCGCTGACGTAACCGTTTTTTATGGCGATACCAGACTTGCAACATCCCTGCGGGACAAGTCCACCGGAGAGAGGATTCTCGGCACGAAGGCATCCGACGAGGTGATCAAGACTGTCTTAAACGAGGGTAAAACCTTTGAAACCGACAACGTTATCATAAACGGCGAAACTTACTATGCCTTTTATATGCCTGTAACGGACCGCTCCGGCCAAGTTGTGGGAATGGTCTTTGCGGGACAGCCTGCCACATCGGCACTTGCTAAGATCAATCAGAGTTCACTGGCGATTCTTGGTATTTCGATTTTCATTTTGATTGTAGCATTAGTGGTCTGCTTTAAGATCGCAAGCGCGCTCGCAAGAGTGATCATTCAGACAGAGGGGCTTCTGTCCTCTTTGGCGGAAGGAAATCTGGATCTGGAAGTAAGCGAGAGGATCCTAAAGAGAACCGACGAGATCGGCGTGATGGGACACGCTGTTCAGCGGCTTTTGGATGAACTGAAGAAGATTATTGGCAGTATTAAAAGTAATACCGAAACCCTCATGAAGCAGGGAGAAAATCTGGAGGGTATGGCATCTCAGACTTCAACAACTGCGGACGAGATCAGCACTGCGGTAGAGGATCTCTCCAAGGGCGCTGTCTCCATGGCGGAAGATATCGAATCCGCTACTGGTCAGGTAGCCAACATGGGGGCGATTATTGAAAAGATTGTGGAGAGTGTCAGGGAACTTGACGATCTCTCCGGTAAGATGCATGTTGCGGATACGGAGTCTTCCCGTATCATCAATGAATTGAGCGCATCTAACGATAGGACAACGGAAGCGATTAAAAAGATTGAAGTTTCCGTACATACGACTAACGAGTCCGTAACCAGGATTCAGGATGCTGTTAACCTCATCGCATCTATCGCGAGTGAGACCAGCCTGCTTGCTCTAAATGCCAGCATTGAGGCGGCCAGAGCCGGCGAGGCAGGCCGCGGATTTGCCGTCGTGGCGACCCAGATTTCCAAGCTCTCCGAAGATTCTGCGCAGTCCACGAAGACTATCGAAGATATCATTCATCAGCTCACGGTAGATTCTGAAGCGTCTGTCCAGATCATGAACGAAGTGAATGAGATTATTCTGGAGCAGCAAAAGAAGCTTACGCAGACCAAGGAGAAATTTGGCGATGTGAGCCGTGGTATCGATGATTCCAGGAAAGAATCCAATTTGATCAACAATCAGGCCGGGGAGTGCGACAGCGAGAGAGGAAGGGTCGTGGATGTGATTCAGAATCTATCTGCGGTATCGCAGGAAAATGCTGCTTCTACTGAGGAGACAACTGCTTCCATGGAGGAGCTGAACGCGACCATCAATCTGCTTGCGGAGGAGGCAAGCGAACTCAAGCAGCTGGCTAAGATTCTGGAGGAGAATGTTTCCTTCTTCAAGCTGTAAGGTATCAATTTAGCAATGAGAAATCCCATGGACTGTCGGAGGCGGTTCATGGGATTGATTGCGTTTTAGGGTTGACGAAACGCTCCGAAATCTTTACTATGGTTTAATGAGAGGATTTTAATCACATTTGGAGGACATTGTTTTCATGAGATGTAAAATCATAAGTGCCTGCCTGTTTCTTGTTCTTCTTTTCACGGCATGCGGCGAGGATGAGACGTTAAGCGCATATCTGGAGGACATGAATACTTTTTTTTCGCGGGCGGCTGAATATAATGAAAAAATGAATGCTATTGACCGCGACTCGGACACAGCGCTTCTGGAGCTTCTTGGCTATTTGGATGCGCTGGAGGAGGATATCGCATGGATGGCGGAACTTGAGGTGCCGGAACAGTTTTCAGCAGCGGAGAGCCTTGCGGATGAAGCGGCCGAAAACATGAAGCAGTCCGTTGAGCTCTTTCACAGAGCGTGCGAGGGAGAGACGTTTGATGACGCAACAGCGCAGGCAGCCATAGAATACTACAACCGTACCAATATCCGCATCCAGTATATAATTACCATTTTACACGGGGAAATTCCAGAGGGAGAAGGCGTCACCTATACGGAAGAGAATGCCCTTCTCGGCGGAGGCTATTTAAATAAGCAGGATGAGAAAGATCAGAATACTGAGGAAGACGGGAGATCGTCCGAGGAAGAGCCGGATGATGATTTCGACACGGACGATACGGTTTTTTATATGGATTCTTCCGAAGAACAGACGGAGTAGCGAGGAGTGGATGCATTAAGAAAAATCTCTAATGCACACAGAAGCGGTTGCTTCGCAAAGAACTAAAACGGAGAACAAAATGAACAGACAGGAATTTCAGGCATTATTAAAGGATACCTTGCTTTTTTTAGACGGAGCTACCGGATCGAATCTGCAAAAGAAGGGGATGCCTTCGGGGGTATGCCCGGAACAGTGGATTCTGGAACATCGGGATATCATGATCGAGCTGCAGCGGCAGTTCGTGGATGCGGGAAGTAACATTGTATACGCACCGACTTTTACAGCTAACAGGATCAAGCTTGCAGAGTACGGCCTTGCAGACGATATTGAAAAAATAAACCGGGAGCTTGTAGCGCTCTCAAAAGAGGCGGTGGGCACACGGGCTTATGTGGCGGGTGACCTGACCATGACAGGAGAGCAGCTTGCCCCTATCGGAAAGCTTTCCTTTGAGGAGCTTGTCGAAGTATATAAGGAGCAGATTCGTTATCTGGCTGATGCCGGAGCTGATCTTCTTGTGATAGAGACTATGATGAGTCTGCAGGAGACCAGAGCGGCGGTGATCGCTGCAAAAGAAGTCTGTGATCTGGCTGTGATGGCGACTCTAACCTTTGAGGCGGACGGCAGGACGCTCTTTGGAACCGATGCGGTCACGGCAGCCGTTGTACTGGAGAGTCTGGGTGTCTCTGCGGTGGGGACAAACTGTTCCACAGGGCCGGATCGGATGGTTGAGACTGTACGTGCCATGGCGCAGGCGACCGCCATACCCATTATCGCGAAACCAAATGCCGGCCTTCCCGTGCTTGATACGGCGGGAAACACGGTTTATGATATGGATGAAGAAACCTTTGCAAAAGGTATGTGTGATATCATTGAGGCGGGCGCATCCATTATCGGCGGATGCTGCGGTACAACACCCGATTACATCCGGGCTGCCAAAAGTGCGGTAGCCGGTATGGTTCCCGCGAAACGTGAAAAACCGGAGCTGCGCTTTTTAACCAGTGAGAGAAAGACGGTCGCCTTTGGACTTAACGATCCGTTTCTGGTTGTTGGTGAGCGCATCAATCCCACAGGGAAGAAAAAGCTGCAGGCGGCTCTGAAAGAAGGCTCCATGGAGCTTGTATCTGCCTTTGCGGAGGAGCAGGAGGCATGCGGTGCGGCAATCCTTGATGTGAACATGGGCATGAGCGGCATTGATGAAAATGCTATGATGCTAAGAGCGATAGAGACGGTAAGCGCTGTCACAAGCCTGCCCCTTTCCTTAGATTCCAGCCACGTAGAGGTACTAGAGGCTGCATTGCGCAGATATCCCGGCAGAGCACTGGTAAACTCTGTATCCGGCGAACAGGAAAAGCTTTCAAAGCTCCTTCCCATTGTAAAAAAATACGGCGCCATGTTTATCCTTCTGCCCCTGTCGGATGCGGGGCTTCCACAGGATCTTGCAGAGAAGATAGAGATCATTGAGAAAATAGAGAAAAAAGCTTACGAACTTGGCTTCACGAAGGAGGATATCGTGGTGGACGGTCTGGTGGCCACCGTTGGGGCGAATAAAAACGCCGCCCTGGAGACCCTGGAGACGATCCGTTACTGTAAGGAAAAAGGACTTGCCACGATCTGCGGTCTGTCCAATATCTCTTTCGGACTGCCGGAAAGGAGTTTTGTCAACACAGCTTTTCTCACCATGGCAATCCGCGAAGGGCTTACCATGGCAATCGCAAATCCCTCTCAGGAACTTTTGATGAGCTGCGCTTTTGCTTCCGACCTTCTACTCAATAAGAAGGACGCAGACATTCGCTATATTGAGCTTATGGATGCGGTTCGGGAAAAACGGGAAGCGGCAGGAGAGATTGCACCGAAGGAAACAGGAATCCGTTTGCATGCGCCTGTCAAAGAGCAGGACACATTATCTTCCCGTGACAAGCTATACAGGGACGTTTTGAAAGGAAATAGAGAAGGCATTAGCGCTGACACGCAGAAAGCACTTGACGAGGGCCATACAGCGAAGGTGCTGCTTGATGAGATTCTTCTTCCCGCCATCAACGAGGTGGGAGAACTCTTTGACAAGGGAAAGTATTTCCTGCCCCAGCTCATAGCCAGTGCAGAGGCGATGAAGACTGCCATTGAGTATATGGAACCCCTTCTCTTACAGGAAAAGACAGACCGAAAGATGCCGACGGTGGTGATCGCTACGGTGGAGGGTGACATCCACGACATCGGGAAAAATCTAGTGGCGCTGATGTTAAAAAACTATGGTTTCCACGTGGTCGATCTTGGAAAAGATGTCCCGAAGGAGACTATCATAGAGGAGGCAAAGAAGCATAATGCGCAGGTGATCGCACTCTCGGCCTTGATGACGACCACCATGCAGCAGATGCGTCATGTGATAGACTATGCAAAAAGCCGGCAGGTAGATGCTAAGATCATTGTGGGCGGCGCGGTCATCACGCAGGAATATGCTGACGAGATTGGAGCAGACGGCTATTCCGGGGATGCTGCTGATGCGGTGAAACTGACAAAGCGCCTTTTAGGAATTGCAGAATGATTCACCACTCTGCACTTAGACCAAAACAGACGAAAAAATCAGTAGCATTCTATGATGTTAATCAAATAAACAGTACCGGATACTAAAATAATTTATAACAGAACTTGACAGTAGCGAATATTGTCAATAACAAAGAAAGGATCGTATATGATAGGAGCAGACGCAATCGTAAAATGTTTGGAGGCGGAGGATGTGCAGTATGTGTTCGGATATCCGGGCGTAGCCATCTGTCCCTTCTACAACAGTATCTTGGAGTCGGATATTCAGACCATTCTGATCCGCACGGAGCAGAATGCGGCCCATGCGGCCAGCGGCCTTGCCCGGGTTTCCGGAAAAGTCGGCGTATGTGCAGTGACTTCGGGTCCAGGCGCGACAAACCTGATCACGGGCATTGCAACTGCCTTTGCGGACAGCATACCGCTCGTGTGCATCACGGGGCAGGTTAACAGCGAACTTTTGGGATCAGATGTCTTCCAAGAGGCGGATATCACGGGAGCTGCAGAGTCCTTCGTGAAATACAGCTATCTGGTAAAGGATGCGGCGGACATTCCGCGCATTTTCAAGGAAGCCTTTCATCTGGCGAACACTGGGCGAAAAGGACCTGTGCTGATTGACGTTCCCATCGACGTCCAGAACGCGCCTATTGCAAAATTTAAGTATCCCGAAGAAGTCAATATGCGCACATACAAACCTACCGTGAAGGGAAATATGGCTCAGATCAAAAAGGTTGCCAAGGAACTTTCCCGCGCGAAACGTCCGCTGATCTGTGCGGGCGGCGGTGTACTCCTCAGCGGGGCGGAAGGGGCACTCAGAGCCTTCTCCCAAAAATACAAGATGCCTGTGGTATCCACCATGATGGGAATCGGTGCCATGCCGACAAAAGATCCTCTATATTACGGTATGGTGGGAAATAACGGAAAACCTTTCGCGAACCGTGCAATGAACGACTCCGACCTTCTCCTGATGGTGGGTGCAAGGGTGGCTGACCGTGCAGTAAATCAGCCGGATCTGATCACGGAGAACAAGGTACTTGTGCATATCGACGTGGATCCTGCAGAGATCGGAAAGAATGTGGGACCTGCCATTCCGCTTGTCGGAGACGCAAGACATATATTTGAGGATCTTGAGACAGAGGATTTCTCCTGCGATACGGCAGCATGGATCAAAACATTAGACAACTATCGGGAGACGATGCAGCCTGTCCGCAGGCCAAATGCCTCTTATGTGGATCCGGCGGCATTCATCACACAGCTCTCCGAAGCCATGGAGGAGGATGCGGTCTATGTGGCCGATGTGGGACAGAACCAGATCTGGTCCTGTGGCTATCATATTGTAAAACAGGGGCGCTTCCTGACCAGTGGAGGCATGGGTACCATGGGCTATTCCATCCCGGCTGCTATGGGTGCAAAGCTGGCTGACCCGAAGCGTCAGGTGGTCGCGGTCTGCGGAGACGGATCCTTCCAGATGTCTATGATGGAGCTTGCTACCATGCGGCAGTTCAATGTACCTGTGAAGATCATCGTCCTGAAAAACAATTATCTGGGAATGGTGCGCGAATATCAGCACTATACCTACAGGGACAATTATTCTGTGGTCGATCTGTCGGGGAGTCCCGATCTGGAAAAGCTGGCGGCGGCCTATGATCTGCGCTTTATGCGGCTGGCTGATATGAAGGGAGCGGATGAGACGATACGCAGTTTCCTTGAGAAGGACGAGTCTGTGCTTTTGGAATGCCTGATCGATCCTATGGATCTTGTGAAATGATAGAGGATTTGGAGGTTTATACAAATAATGAAAAAAATATATTCTGTACTGGTTGAAAACAGATCGGGCGTACTCTGCAAAGTAGCCGGCCTGTTTTCCAGAAGGTGTTTCAACATTGATTCTTTGGCGGTTGGCGAGACGGAAGATACGACTGTCTCCCGCATGACCATCGTAAGTTCCGGGGACGAGCGTACCATCGAGCAGATAGAAAAGCAGCTCAATAAAAAGATCGACGTCATCAAGGTAAAGACTTTTGATGAGCCGGCAAGCGTGAGCCGCGAGCTGATGTTGATGAAGGTGAAGTACAATAAAAACAACAGGCGCGATATCATAGAGACCTGTCAGATCATGGGAGCAGATATCGTGGATATGTCAAAGAATATGATGATCATTCAGATCTGTGACGTGCCGGAGCGCGTGACGCTCCTCATCAGCATGATGAAGGGGATCAGCATCGTAGAGCTGGCTCGTACGGGGACGCTGGCGCTGCAGAAGTGCCTCGATATGGAGGAATAGCGTTCTTTGGTTGACTTTTTGCTCTGAAATTGCTACAATGATTGACGATGTCTGTATCGGACAGGCTTATGCAATAAATTTTTCTAAAACAGCCGGGAAGGAAGGGTGGTCGTATGCAGAAAAAAGTATTTCAGTTATTGGTAGATAATACCTCAGGTGTTTTGAGCCGCATCGCCGGGCTCTTTTCCAGACGCGGTTACAATATTGACAGCATCACCGCAGGTGTGACGGCGGATCCCCGCTTCACGCGCATTACCATCGCGACCTCCGGAGATGACGAGATCTTAGAGCAGATCGAGAAACAGGTATCAAAGCTTGTGGATGTGCGGGATATCAAGGAGTTAAAACCTGAGGAGAGCGTATATAGAGAACTTGCGCTCGTCAAAGTCAGGGTAAAATCCGCCAGAGACCGTATCGATGTTTTTGCGGTGGCGAATGCTTACCGTGCAGACCCCGTGGATGTATCCCCCGGAAGTATCACGATTGAGCTGATCGGCGATCAGGATAAGATTGACGCCTTTATCGCAGTGCTGGACGGTTACGAGATCTTAGAGCTCGCGCGCACAGGTATTGCGGGCCTGTCCAGAGGCGTTGAACATGTGACTTATCTTGAATAAACGATAAAACCGGTAATGAAAGGGAGCGATCCCTCGAAATTATAAAGGATATACAAACTTTTATTCATTCATCAAACGGAGGAAAGGTAAAATGGCAAAGATTTTCTATCAGGAGGACTGTAACTTATCTCTTTTGGACGGCAAGACCATCGCGGTCATCGGCTACGGCAGCCAGGGACATGCGCATGCACTGAATGCGAAAGAGTCCGGATGTCACGTGATCATCGGTCTCTACGAGGGTTCCAAATCCTGGGCGAAGGCTGAGGCACAGGGTTTTGAGGTGTACACGGCGGCTGAGGCTGCCAAGAAGGCTGACATTATCATGATTCTGATCAACGATGAGCTGCAGGCCGCGATGTACAAGAAAGACATCGAGCCGAATCTGGAGCCCGGCAATATGCTGATGTTTGCGCATGGCTTTAACATTCACTTCGGCTGTATCGTACCGCCCAAGGATGTAGATGTGACCATGATCGCGCCTAAGGGCCCCGGTCACACTGTAAGAAGCGAGTATCAGGCCGGCAAGGGTGTTCCCTGTCTGGTAGCTGTTCATCAGGATGCAACAGGCAAGGCGCAGGAAAAGGCTCTGGCTTATGCACTGGCGATCGGCGGCGCAAGAGCTGGCGTTCTGGAGACTACCTTCCGCACCGAGACAGAGACCGATCTCTTCGGCGAGCAGGCAGTTCTCTGCGGCGGCGTATGTGCTCTGATGCAGGCTGGTTTTGAGACTCTGGTTGAGGCGGGTTATGATCCGAGAAACGCATACTTTGAGTGTATCCATGAGATGAAGCTGATCGTAGATCTGATCTACCAGTCCGGCTTTGCAGGCATGCGGTATTCCATCTCCAACACAGCAGAGTACGGCGACTATATCACCGGACCTAAGATCATCACCGAGGACACAAAGAAAGCGATGAAGAAGATTCTGGCTGATATTCAGGACGGCAGCTTCGCGAAGGATTTCCTGCTCGATATGTCTTCCGCAGGCGGTCAGGTACACTTCAAGGCTATGAGAAAGCTTGCTTCTGAGCATCCTGCAGAAGTTGTAGGCGAGGAAATCAGAAAGCTCTACAGCTGGAACGGCGAGGATAAGCTGATCAACAACTAATGGTTCTGTCTGTTAGTTGAGATAGAATAGAAAAATAAGAGGCATTCCGCCGATCATCCGGCCGGGATGCCTTTCTTCTTTTATAATTTTTGTTGTTTATGCGGCATTGTTTAGAAATATTTAAGAACTCTCTGTAGTTTTTGTTTAGATGTTTCAGTTATGCTTATAGATATAACACGGGGGACGAAACATGGATTATCATATTTTGATCGTGGAGGACGACAAGGATATCCGGGAGGGTATTGAGATCTACCTAAAGAATCAGGGATATACGGTCTTTCAAGCGGCCGACGGAGTAGAGGGGCTGGCTGTACTGAAAAAAGAGACCATCCATCTTGCCATCGTGGACGTAATGATGCCGAGAATGGACGGAATCAACATGATGATGCGGGTTCGGGAACAGGGCTTTGAATTTCCCGTGATTATGCTCTCTGCAAAATCAGAGGAAGTGGACAAGATCATGGGACTCAACATGGGGGCGGACGATTATGTGACAAAACCCTTTACCACCATGGAGCTTTTGGCAAGAGTCAATTCTCATCTGCGTCGTTACAGCCGGTATCTGGAAATGAAGGAGGCAGGAGACGGGAAAGAGGAGGATCATAATGTATTTACGGTCGGTGGGCTGGAAGTTCATGAGGAGACAGTGGAAGTGTTTTTGGACGGTAGTCCAATAAGACTTACGCCCACGGAATTTAAAATACTTCTGCTTCTGATCAAGAGTCCCGGCAGAGTTTTTTCCGCGGAAGAAATTTATGAGCGGGTCTGGAACGAGCAGGCCATCAACACGGATACGATCATGGTACATATCAGAAAGATCCGGGAGAAGATCGAACTAAATCCCCGGGATCCCAAATACTTAAAGGTGGTGTGGGGTGTTGGCTATAAGATTGAAAAACAGGGAAGAAACGGAACAGGGAGTAAATCAAGAAGAGAGAAAAGTGAAGCGTAGGAGAGTGAGGGCCGGAAGTCTTGTTGTCTGGGCACTCAGTCTTGCGGCAGGCCTTATTTTTATGTCGCTCTATCCATGGTTTCAGGAGCGCGCTGCTGAAGAGGAGCCTGACATTCTTTCCGGCAGTGAATTTCTGCATGAGATCTATCAGGCGAACATCGTGCTTTATCGAACGCTGCAGGAGACGGTGACGGGAACGGAGATCGACTGGCAGGATCTCTATCTGACTGCAGCGAAGAGCAGGGTGAAGGATTACCAGGGGGAATATTATGATTTCGGTGAGGAGACGCCGCTTTCCTATGCGGGAGAACGTCTGGATGCCCTCCTTGACGATTGGAATACGAATCTGGCGACTGGAATTGAGACTGTGGTTGACTACGAGATCATCGACAGCGCATCCGGAAAGAGAATAGCGAATACCGAGTGGTATTTATGCCGTCTCGGTACAGAAAATGAGTCACAAGCGGCAAAGGATTTTTATCCCTACTATATCAAGATGGAATTCGATGACATAGGACGGCTCTCCCATGTTTGGGTGCGGGGCGAGGATGCGGACGCCCTTCTTACGGGAGCTTCGCGCGTAATGAAAAGCCGTTATCTGGAGCGGAACTTGTATGAGACATTGTCTTACTCTGCATACGGGAACATTGGATGGGAAGATGAGATTTATTACCTCTCGGAGGGCGAGGCTTGGCGGATGCTGCTGCGGGTGACGAATCTGCCGAAAAACTGTACCGTCTGTTATGCCATGACGGAAGCGCAGCTCGCGGAGCTGAAATCCTCCTCACGCATGTTTCTCTCAATGAGTTCCGTAGGCAACTATCTAAACAGCGGTATTCAGGAGACTTTTCGTATGCTTTTGATCGTGCTTTTTCTGATAGCTCTATTATTACCGTTGTGGAAAGGCTATCATCTGCATGAGAAACAGCTTTTACCGCTGCATTTTGAAATTAGAACTGTCTTACTTGCCGCTGCGTTTTTGACGTTGGGAGAGCTTTCCGCCTGGTGTGTGCTGTATACCATGTCGAACAGGTGGGATCACAGTCTGCCCTATATGCTGCAGACGGTTCTTCCGAGCTTGTTTCCGGGTAAAATTTGGAAGATTGTTCAGGTGGGCAATCTGATTCTTTTAACGATCGCATTTCGATTTTGGCTGGCGCTGGCAACGCCATTTTGTCAGATCTATGTGTTTGGCGTCAAGGGGTATTTCAAAAAACACAGCCTGCTCGTGAGATGTGCCAGAAAAATGCGCGTTGTGATAAAGAGAGGGAGAAGGCGGCTCCGCCAAAAGCAATGGCAGAAAAAATACGGCTATCTGCTGACTGCAGTCCGCTCGGTGTCCGAGGGGAATCTACAGTCAGAATTTACCGGCGATTGGGGAGATTTTGAACCTCTGAAGGGGGAACTGTCAAGCCTTCAAACCGCCTTTTTACAGGCGGTGGAGGAGGAGGTAAAGAGTCAGCGGATGCGAAACGAGCTCATCACCAACGTATCCCATGACTTAAAAACGCCTCTCACGGCAATCCTGACCTACACGGAGCTATTGCAGGGAAAAAACGTTACGGAGCAGCAGCGGGAAGAGTATCTGTCAGTGCTGAAGAGAAAATCTCTGCGCCTGAAGACCTTGATTGAGGATCTCTTTGAAGTGAGTAAAGCGAGCAGCGGCAATGTGACTTTTGAACGGGAGCGGGTGGATATCTGCAGCCTGATGCGGCAGGTATATCTTGAGTACGAGGATGGCGCAAAGGTAAGCGGTCTGACATTCCGCTTTCAGTTTCCCGATGAGAAGATTTTCCTTATGTTGGATGGAGAAAAGACTTGTCGGATCTTCGACAATCTCTATGCAAACATTCTGAAGTATGCGATGCCAGACACAAGAGTCTATGTCTCCGTAGTGTGCGAGGGAGAAGATGTCAGGATCGAAATGAAAAATGTATCAGGCACTGAACTGAACATTCCGGCAGAAAGCCTGACAGAGCGCTTTGTCAGGGGTGACAGCGCAAGGAGCAGTGAGGGAAGCGGCTTGGGACTTGCCATTGCCAGAAGCTTTGTTGAACTGCAGGATGGCCGCATGCAGATAGAGATTGACGGAGATCTGTTTAAGGTGACGCTTATCTGGCCACAGCAACATTGATACTTTGGCATAAAATTTATTTATACAATTTATAAATCACATATATTGGAATTATGTCATCGGATGCGTTATAGTGTAAGAAAGCATATTCGTTTCGGATGCGTTAATGAAGCGCTTCAAAAGGGATTGCATCTGTACGGAAATGTGATAAACTAAACATGGAGTGCAGAGAGAAGAGGAGGAAACAGATATGAGAATGACTATGACGCAGAAAATTCTGGCGGCACACGCCGGTCTTGATAAGGTAGAGGCTGGGCAGCTCATTGAGGCCGATCTGGATCTGGTGCTCGGCAATGATATCACCAGCCCCGTAGCCATCAAGGAAATGGAAAAAATGAAGGTAAACGGTGTATTCGATAAAGATAAGATCGCGCTGGTACCGGATCATTTTGTCCCCAACAAGGATATCAAGTCCGCGGAGCATTGTAAGTGCGTACGCGAATTTGCTAAGAAAAACGAGATTACGAACTATTTTGAGGTGGGACAGATGGGCATTGAACATGCCCTTTTGCCGGAGCAGGGGCTTACTGTTGCGGGTGATGTTATCATCGGCGCTGATTCCCACACATGTACCTACGGCGCGCTCGGCGCTTTTTCAACGGGTGTGGGCAGTACGGATATGGCGGCCGGTATGGCTACGGGAAAAGCATGGTTCAAGGTTCCCTCAGCGATCCGGTTTAACCTGACGGGGAAACCGTCCGAGTGGGTGAGCGGAAAGGACGTGATCTTACATATCATCGGTATGATCGGCGTGGACGGCGCCCTCTATAAATCCATGGAATTTACCGGAGACGGCATCAAAAATCTGTCGATGGACGATCGCTTTACCATTGCCAACATGGCCATCGAAGCCGGCGGCAAAAACGGTATCTTTCCGGTGGATGAGCTTGCCATTTCCTACATGAAGGAACACGGTACAAGAGAATACAAGATTTATGAAGCAGATGAGGATGCTGTGTATGATGAGGAATACACCATTGATCTGAGTACACTCAGACCCACTATCGCGTTCCCGCATCTGCCGGAAAACACAAAAACAATTGACGAGATCAAGGAAGATATCCGGATTGACCAGGTTGTGATCGGCTCCTGTACAAACGGCCGCCTCGACGACCTTCGCATCGCGGCAAAAGTTTTGCAGGGAAGACATGTGGCGGAGGGAATGCGCTGTATCGTGATTCCCGCGACCCAGAAGATATATCTGCAGGCTATGGAAGAGGGGCTTTTAAAGATCTTCATCGAGGCCGGTGCCATCGTCAGTACCCCCACCTGCGGACCGTGCCTTGGCGGTTACATGGGCATTCTCGCGGAGGGGGAGCGGTGCGTTTCCACAACAAACCGGAACTTTGTCGGACGTATGGGGCACGTGAGCTCTGAAATCTATCTGGCAAGCCCTGCCGTAGCGGCTGCCAGCGCAGTAGCGGGAAAGATTTCCTGTCCCTGCAAGCTTTCATGATCTGCATGATAACAACCGAGCGGTTTTGAGCGTACATTGTGGAACAGAAATCATATGCGAAAGGAGAGTACATGGGACTGATCGCAAACCAAATGATGGTGGAAATGCTCTGTCATATGACTGAAAAGATCAAAAGAGCCTGTATTAAGAGTAAGAATATAACTGAAAAGACAAAGAATAAAGAAAACGGAAAGGAACAAGACTATGAAAGCAGCAAAAGGGAACGTATTTAAATACGGGGATAATGTAGATACGGATGTCATCATCCCCGCTCGTTATTTAAATTCCTCCGATCCGGCAGAGCTTGCAACGCACTGTATGGAGGATATCGACAAGGATTTTATTTCAAAGGTGAAAAAGGGCGATATCATCGTCGCTACTAAAAATTTTGGCTGTGGTTCTTCGAGGGAGCATGCGCCCATCGCTATCAAGGCGGCGGGGGTAAGCTGTGTGATCGCGGAGACCTTTGCCAGAATCTTTTACCGCAATGCTATTAACATCGGACTGCCCATTGTAGAGTGTCCGGAAGCGGCTGCTGCAATCGAGGCCGGCGATACGGTGGAAGTGAATTTTGACACCGGTGTGATCACGGATGTGACAAAAGGAACGACCTATCAGGGGCAGGCTTTTCCTGAGTTTATGCAGAAGATCATCGCAGCGGAGGGACTGGTTAACTATATTAACACCAAATAATAGGGGATTCTACTATGATTTACCGGGTCGGCGACGGCGACAATCCTGCCTATGACTACAGCAGTCAATTAAAACCTGCAAAAAATGCCGAGAGTCAGGAGAAATTCAGTCTTGATCGCCAAAAAGAGCAGGAGTACACTGCGAAGAAAGAGGAAAAGGGCGAGAATAAAAAAATACATGAGAAGCCCGGAGTGCGCAGCAAGACGCTGGACGGCGTAAGACTGGATCTTTCGGGCGACAGGGATACGCAGAAGAGAGAGCCGGCCCCCAAGGAGCAGCCCTCTTCCGGCACATCCTTTTTCTCTTTTGTGCAGAATCTGCTTGCCGCGGTAAAGGATTTCTTTTACCGTGTCTGGAATGATGAACCGGCACAGGCTTTCTCCGAAGATGTGACACCGGAGGAGGCAGAACGCTATACCGAAGAATACTACGCAATGAAAGGTATTTCTCCCGAACGTACAGTGAAAAAGGCGGAGGAAGCTCATCCGGAGACGGAAGCGGCAGATCCGACGACAGAATTATCTGTAGAAACGCCTCAAAATCACGAAGCATATCAGGCGGCACGGGATGAAAAGATAAGAGGTCATCTTCGCTCCGGAAATTTAGAGCAGGTGATCAGTCTGCTCACGGATGACGGCAGAAGATCCGTCGCTAAAAATTCTACGCTTTTGACTTATTATGATAAAAGCGGAAAACTTACGCAGATCAATGCTTCAGACAGGGAGCGGATCCTTCATGGAGACCGCAATGTGAGAAAACTATAGGATTTTTACATAATGACCACATTCTTACCACTTTTTTTACCGCGGTAGAGCTTGTAATCGGCTCGCGTGATCGTTTCTTCCACAGCCTCGTCGCTGTGATGAAAAGCGATGCCGAGAGTGAGAGAACAGCGAACCCACGTTTCATTCAGATCGAACACCCGGTTCGATACATTTCTGCGGATGTTTTCTGCAATGCGGAAGGAGTTTTCCTCCGAAACATTGTTAAGCAGAATCAGAATTTCCTCCCCACCCCAGCGGCAGACATAACCCTGCTCCTTCACCTGCTCGGTGGTGATATTTGCAATGCCTTTCAAGACCACATCACCAAAATCATGTCCGTAAGTATCGTTTACCTTCTTAAAATCGTCAATATCGCACATGATCACCGCAAAATTAGAATCTGTCTCCACTGCCTGCGAGAGAAATATATCCATGCTGCGGCGGTTATAGAGTCCTGTCAACGGGTCTGTACTGGCAAGTTTTTCCAGAATTGCGTTCTGATGCTTGAGTTGATTGCTGGATAATTTAATCTCAAAAATGAAGATTAATGAGAATAAGATTAAAAAGGAAAAAGTGCAGAGCGCATTAAATACGTAGAGAACGATCTCCAAAACGATATTATCCATAACAACGACAGGCTCCCCCAGAAAAGAGAGAAACTTGCAAAACAGAAAGGCGACCGCCGAAATAACTGCAGATATGGTGGCAATGGTAAACTTATAGCGTCTGAGTTCCAGCGTATAACAGATATAAAAACCAACCGGAACCATGGCAATGATATACTGGGCAAATCCAAACTGCCAGCCAATGCAGATCGAGGCAGCAAAGGTATGTAAAATAACTTCGATTTCGGTAATGAAATAAATTGCAAGATAGTGCTCGCGCTCACCGTGCATCAACCAGAAACAGAAGGCATAGGTGATCACACTGAAAATATTAAAGATAAACATGGGAGTGGCATGAAAAACATAGAAAACGACAAGCAAAAGCACATGTACGGAAGCGATGGAGCCGATCAGTGCATGAAATTTCTGACGGCTTGTCATCTGCATTTTACCGCCCAGAACTTTATTTATGTTGTTGACAGCCTTTTGCAGGCGGATTTTTCCATTTTTCATAATTTTCCGATTTGGAATATTTTTTCAACAATTTATCTACTATAGTATACACCTATATAACCCATTTGTAAATGATTATATCGTATTTTGCGAAAACACTTGTTCGATACCACTATATATGGTATACTTGTTTTCATGGATAAGAACGCATTTGAAAGCGCAAAGCTAAAAGTACTGTTAAAGCAGAATGATCCCCACGGCTTCGGCACCCTGCAGGAGAAAACCGTTCATGCAGTCATGAAACTCTATTACGAGCCCAATGAGGATTACCATGAGGTGCCGGTGGAGGGATTTATTGCGGATATTTATAGGGAGGGGCGCATCGTAGAGATCCAGAACGGTAATTTCGGAAAACTTCGGCCCAAGCTTGCGGCTTTTCTGCCCTTGTATCCGGTCACGGTAGTCTATCCCATACCTCATTTTAAATGGCTTATCTGGATGGATGAGGAGAGCGGAGAACTTTCTTCGAAACACAAATCCCCGGCAACAGGAAACGCCTACCACGCTTTCGCGGAACTTTATAAGATCAAGGCTTTTTTGAAGGATCCCAATCTATCTTTTGTCTTTCCGCTCATCGATGTGGATGAGTATCGGATGTTAAACGGTTGGAGCCGGAATAAAAAGAGGGGCTCTACGCGCTATGACAGGATGCCCATCGAGCTCTTTGATGAAGTCCGTGTTGACAGATATGAGGATTTTATGCAGTTTGTTCCCATAGAGATCGACGAACCCTTCACCATAAAGGAATTTGCCAAGGCTGCCGGGATCCGGCGCGAACTGGCAGCGGAAGCCGTGCCCTTGCTATATTATATGGAAATCCTGAAACGAGTGGGAAAACAGGGACGGGAATATCTTTATGAGGCGAGCGATTAGTGTTCCCAAACTACTGTATATTGTATTTTCTCTTTGCAAAAATACAAAATATATGATATGATATAGCGATGAGCAGTGCGCAGACAGAGGATAAATACGAGGTGAGCTTGCTCGCAGAAGTATTTATCCGAATGGATGCATAGGGCGAACGCCCGACAGTTAGGAAAACCGAAGGTTTTCCGAGCCTGCACTGCGATTTCATGTGAGGTTAAATGAAAATGGCAAAAACAGACCACAACACATACGATGCCTCCAGCATCACAGTTCTGGAAGGCCTGGAGGCTGTCCGGGTTCGTCCCGGTATGTATATCGGCAGCGTTTCCACCAAAGGATTGAACCATCTGATCTACGAGATCATGGATAACGCGGTGGACGAGCATCTGGCGGGATTTTGCTCGACGATCCGGGTGACGCTGGAAGCGGACGGTTCCGCCACCGTATCGGACAACGGACGCGGTATTCCCGTAGGGATGCATGAGAAGGGGATCAGCGCGGAACGTCTTGTATTTACGACCCTTCATGCCGGCGGTAAATTTGATAACGATGCCTATAAGACCAGCGGCGGACTCCACGGTGTGGGTTCTTCGGTGGTAAATGCGCTGTCCACCTATCTTCATGTAACCGTGAAAACGGGCGGCCAGATCTACGAGGATCATTATGAACGCGGTATTCCCACAATGGAATTGAAAGACGGCCTTCTTCCCGTAGTGGGGAAGACAAAGGAATCCGGCACTACGATCAATTTTCTGCCGGATGACACGATCTTTGACAAGACCCGTTTTAAAGAGGACGATGTGAAGAGCCGCCTCCATGAGACCGCCTATTTAAACCCGGAACTTACCATTATCTACGAGGACAAGCGGGGCGAGGAAGTCGAGCACATCGAGTACCACGAACCGGAGGGGATCGTGGGCTTTATCAAGGACATGAACAAGTCAAGAGAGAGCATCCATGACGTCATTTATTTTAAGGGTGAATCTGAGGGCATCACCGTGGAGTGCGCATTCCAGTATGTAAATGAATTTCACGAGAATGTGCTGGGCTTTTGTAATAATATTTACAATGCTGAAGGTGGTACTCATCTGACGGGTTTTAAGACCATGTTCACCAATGTGATCAACACCTATGCCAGAGGCTTAAACATCCTGAAGGAAAAGGATGTGAACTTCACCGGTGCGGATGTGAGAAACGGCATGACGGCTGTAATTTCCCTCAAACATCCTGATCCCCGATTTGAAGGGCAGACAAAGACAAAACTGGACAACCAGGATGCGGCCAAGGTTGTCAGCAAGGTGACCGGCGACGAGATCGTCCGCTTTTTTGACCGCAATCTGGAAACCTTAAAGAGCATCATCGGTTGCGCGGAAAAAGCAGCTAAAATCCGTAAGACCGAGGAGAAAGCCAAGACCAACCTCTTGACCAAACAGAAATTTTCTTTCGACTCCAACGGCAAGTTGGCAAACTGTGAGTCAAAGGACGCCTCAAAATGCGAGATCTTTATCGTTGAGGGAGATTCCGCCGGCGGCAGTGCAAAAACCGCCAGAAACCGTATGTATCAGGCAATTCTGCCGATTCGCGGCAAGATTCTGAACGTGGAAAAAGCAAGCATTGACAAAGTTTTGGCAAATGCGGAGATTAAGACCATGATCAACGCTTTCGGCTGCGGTTTTTCAGAAGGCTACGGCAACGATTTCGATATTTCGAAGCTGCGTTACGACAAGATCATCATCATGGCGGATGCGGATGTGGATGGTGAGCATATCTCAACGCTGTTACTTACCCTGTTTTACCGTTTTATGCCGGAATTGATCTATGAAGGGCATGTCTACATTGCCATGCCGCCCCTCTATAAAGCCATGCCGTCCAAAGGCTCGGAGGAATACCTTTATGACGACAAGGCACTGGAAAAATACCGTAAGAAGCACAAAGGACCTTTCACCTTACAGCGATATAAAGGACTTGGAGAGATGGACGCCGAACAGCTCTGGGAGACCACGCTTGATCCGGAAACCAGGTATTTAAAGCAGGTGGAGATCGAGGACGCCCGCATGGCCAGCGAAGTGACGGAGATGCTGATGGGCACGGAAGTATCGCCGAGAAAAGCGTTTATCTACAAAAATGCGCAGGATGCACAACTCGATATATAACTGTACAAGAAGAAATTCTAAAGAAACTGCGCCATTGGACGCAGTTCCAAGAATTTCTGATTCTTGTACTGAAGAATCGCTTCTGCGATTCTTCGATAAATTTAATGAAAAGGTTAGATGAATCATTATGAACGACAGAATCATTAAAACGGAATACTCCGAAGTGATGCAGAAATCCTTTATCGACTACGCTATGAGCGTTATCATTGCGAGGGCATTGCCGGATGTAAGAGACGGCTTAAAACCGGTGCAGCGGCGGACGCTCTACGATATGCATGAGCTGGGGATCCGATATGACAGACCTTACCGAAAATCGGCCCGTATCGTGGGCGACACCATGGGTAAGTACCATCCTCATGGAGACAGCTCCATCTATGAGGCGCTGGTTGTCATGTCTCAGGATTTCAAAAAAGGGCTGCCTCTGATCGACGGCCACGGCAACTTTGGCAATATCGAGGGAGACGGCGCGGCAGCCATGCGTTATACGGAGGCCCGTCTCGAACAGATCACACAGGAGGCCTTTCTGGCAGACCTTGACAAGGATGTGGTGGACTTCATTCCGAACTTTGATGAGACGGAAAGGGAACCGAGCGTGCTTCCCGTGAAGATTCCGAATCTTCTGATCAACGGCTCGGAGGGTATCGCCGTCGGTATGGCGACCAACATTCCGCCCCACAATCTCGCGGAAGTGATCGACGCCACCAAGGCCTATATGCTTGATGAAAATATTACGACAAGAGAGCTGATGCGCTACGTCAAGGGTCCTGACTTCCCGACCGGCGGCATCGTCATCAATCAGGATGAGCTTTTGGAAATCTACGAGACCGGCATGGGCAAGATCAAGCTCCGGGGTAAAGTAGAGGTGGAGAAGGCAAAAGGCGGAAAGACCAATCTGGTGATCACCGAGATTCCCTACACCATGATCGGCGCAAACATCGGCAAATTCCTGATGGATGTGGCAGCTCTTGCGGAGACGAAAAAGACGCAGGATATCGTAGATATCACGAACCAGTCCTCCAAGGAGGGCATCCGCATCGTCATTGAGCTCAGGAAGGATGCAGACGTCGAAAACTTTAAGAATCTGCTCTACAAAAAAACCCGTCTGGAAGACACGTTCGGCGTCAATATGCTGGCCATCAGCGACGGACGTCCGGAAACTATGGGGCTAAAGGAAATCATCCGTGAAAGCGTCAATTTCCAATATGAAGTGGCTGCCAGAAAGTATAAGAACCTTTTGGAAAAGGAACTGGAGCGGAAGGAGATTCAGGAAGGCCTGATTAAAGCCTGCAACGTGATCGATCTGATCATTGAGATTCTGCGGGGATCCAAGGACCGTGCCATGGCGAAGGCTTGTCTGGTGGAGGGCAAAGTTGACGGCATCAAGTTTAAGTCCAGAGAATCCAAGGTGATGGCGGCGCAGCTGCAGTTTACCGAGAAGCAGGCAAATGCGATCCTTGAGATGCGCCTCTACAAGCTGATCGGTCTGGAAATCGAAGCTCTGATCGAGGAGCACGAGGATACGCTCGCGAATATTTATCGTTACGAGGACATTCTGGCCCGCAGGGATTCCATGGCACAGGTCATCATCAACGAACTCGAAGAGATCAAGGAAAAATACAAGCGCAGCAGACGCACCCAGATCACGAATGCAGAAGAAGCTGTCTATGTGGAAAAGCAGATAGAGGAAATGGACATCATCTTTTTGATGGATCGTTTCGGCTACGCGAAAACGATTGATATAGCCACCTATGAGCGCAATAAGGAGGCCGCTGATGCGGAGAATCATTATGCCTTTGTCTGCAAGAATACAGGCAAGGTTTGTCTCTTTACGAACACGGGACAGCTCCACACGGTAAAGGCCATGGATCTGCCGTTCGGCAAATTTCGCGACAAGGGCGTACCCATTGACAATGTGAGCAACTATGACTCCTCAAAGGAGACGATCGTCTATGCGGCGAGCCAGAGCGATTTAAACCTCTACCGCGTGATCTTCGCCACAAAGCAGGCGATGTTAAAAGTGGTAGACGGCGGTGAGTTTGACGTGGCAAAGCGCACCGTAGCGGCAACCAAACTTTTGGACGGAGACGAGGTGGTGGGCGTCACCGCGCTCAAGGAGCAGCGAAATATCATCCTGCAGTCCAAAGCCGGATTCTTTTTGCGCTTTCCGTTGGAAGAAATACCAGAGAAGAAAAAGGGCGCTGTTGGCGTGCGGGGCATGAAACTTTCCGCATCCGATGAGATCGAAGCGGTCTACTATTCTCAAAATGCGGTGGAGCAGAGTATTGAATATGGTGACAGAACATTGGAGTTAAATAAGATCAAGCTTGGGCATCGGGACAGCAAAGGCGTGAAGATCAGAATATAATTATCACACAAAAACGTCTTGATCATGAGAGTGAGGAGTATGAATGAGAGTCATAGCAGGAACGGCAAGAAGTCTTCGTCTCAAGACGCCTGAAGGATCGGAGACCAGACCAACAACGGACAGAATCAAGGAAACACTCTTCAATATGCTGCAGCCGTATCTGCTTGACGCGGTGTTTGTAGATCTGTTTGCCGGAAGCGGCGGTATCGGGATAGAAGCTTTAAGCCGTGGCGCGAGGCACGCCTATTTTGTCGAAAATGAGAAAAAAGCTCTTGCCTGCATACGGGATAATCTGCAGTTTACGCATCTGGCAGATCAGGCTACCATCCTGCAGACGGATGCGGTGAGCGCACTATACAGCATCCATGAGAAGGAAGCGGATATTATTTTTATGGATCCGCCTTATGACTGCGCTCATGAAGAGAGAGTGCTGGAGGCTCTGACAAATCTTCCTTTTGTGACAAAAAATTCGCTGATCGTGATAGAAACATCTCTAAAGACGGATCTGACTTATCTGGATGAATTGGATTTTTCTCTGGAAAAAGAGAAGATTTATAAGACAAATCGGCATATTTTTTGTCGAAAAAAGTGACTTTACGCAGTTTTTTCCTAAAAATTCCAAAAAAACTAAAGACATTTCGACAAAAGTGTTTTAATATGGTATCATTGGAATAAGTCATATTGTAAAATTTCCCGATATTGAAAAAAAGGCGAGGGCGTTTCATGAAGGCAGCAATTTATCCGGGCAGCTTTGATCCGGTGACCTACGGACATCTGGATATTATCAGACGTGCCTCTGATATCTTTGACGAACTGACCGTAAGCGTCTTAAATAATAAAACAAAGACTCCATTGTTTTCTGTGGAAGAACGTGTTAAAATGTTAGAGGAAGCGACCAGAGATCTGCCGAATGTGACGATCGATTCTTTCAGTGGCCTGTTGATTGACTATGCTGCGAGAAAAGACATCCATGTGGCGATCAGGGGGCTGCGTGCGATCACGGACTTCGAATACGAGCTGCAGATCGCACAGACCAACCGTAAGTTTTCCTCGGGAAAGCTGGATACGGTGTTTTTGACGACCAGTCTTGAATACGCATACTTAAGTTCCTCCACAGTCAAGGAAATTGCCAGTTTTAACGGCGATATTTCGGAGTGTGTGCCTGACTTTGTGTCAAGGAAGATCTATGAAAAATATGGATTTCAGAGATAGGAGCAAGCATGAGCAGCAGAATTGAACAACTGATTGATGAGATTGAGGATTACATCGACGGCTGTAAGTTTCAGCCCCTCTCAAAGACCAACATCATCGTGAATAAGGAAGAGATCGACGAGCTGTTACGGGAGCTTCGCATGAAGACACCGGATGAGATCAAACGCTATCAGAAGATCATTTCCAATAAGGAAGCAATCTTAAACGATGCCCGCTCCAAGGCGGAGGCGCTTATTAAGGATGCGACGGTGCAGACGACGGAGCTGATCAACGAGCATGAGATCATGCAGCAGGCTTATGCGCAGGCAAACGAGGTCGTGCGGATGGCAACCACGCAGGCGCAGGATATTCTGAATAAAGCCACCATGGAGGCAAACGGTGTCAGGACCTCTGCCATGCAGTATCTGGACGATATGCTATCCAATTTGGAGAACATTATGACAGCTTCACTCACGGCATCAACGGAGCACTATGAGAATTTTTATAACACCATCAGCGGTTACTTCGAAGTCGTGAAGGCAAACCGTGCGGAACTTCGTCCCGTGGAGGTAGAAAAGATGCTTAAGGAGGCTGAGGGCGAAGGGGAACCGGGATCCGGTCCGGAGTTGAACCTGATGTAGCTACATAGTATGAAATCATGATATGACCAGAGCAAATGAGCCGGTTTCCAGAGAAGCCGGCTTGTTCTTTTCATTTTAATAAGGAGTTGTTTTTCTCATGCGATTTTCCTTTTTCGGAATCTGGCGCAGCAAAATTAAAATATGGTTTGGAATACTCGCCATCTTTTTTGGCATTTTTTCTTCTGCATTCTATGCGGTCGCGCAAGAAGTAGAGTACGATGACCCGGAAGGGAACGCTTCCGAGGCGCAGGATGGTCAGGCGTTGCCTGCGGAGGATATCATCATTGTTATTGACCCCGGTCATGGCGGCGACCAGGAGGGCGGAATGTACGATTCCTTTGTGGAAAAGGACATGACTCTGATCACCGCGAAAGTTATGAAGGAAGAACTGGAAAAATACGAGGGTGTAAAAGTTTATCTCACCCGGGATGACGACCGGAAAATGACGCTTGAAGAACGCGTGGATTACGCAAGATCTGTAAATGCGGACATGTTGTTTTGTCTCCACTATAATCTTTCCAGAGATCATAATACCCTCTTTGGGGCGGAGTGCTGGGTATCTGCCTTCGAGAGGTATTACAGCGAGGGATACAGTTTTGCCGACATTGAGATCAATGCGTTAGAAAATCTCGGACTCTATTCCAGGGGAATCAAGACCAGACTTAACGATGACGGCATCGATTACTACGGCATCATACGTCACGCAAGGGAGCAGGATCTCACCTGCGTGCTGATCGAGCACTGTCATATGGATCACGCAAATGACAGACCTTTCTGCGAGGGAAGGGAGCAGTGGGAAGCATTTGGCCGGCTTGATGCGGATTGTGCGGCAAAATATTTCCATCTGCGCTCTGAAAAGCTGGGGACGGATTACCGGAATTATCAGACCCTATATGTGCCGATTCCCGAAGGCGTTATGCGGCCGGATTCTACGGAGCCGGATGTTTGCATGATCGAGGTGACCCGTCAGGAAGCAGAAACAGGAATGATCACAGTCTCACTTGCAGCCGCGGACTATGACAGCGGCATGCTCTACTATGACTACAGCTATGACGGCGGGGAAACCTTTTCCACAAGACTCGCATGGACGGATAAAGCCGCAGACACCATTACTTTCACCATGCAGGTCCCGCCGCACATCATACCCCAAATCGTAGTGCGAGCTTATAACGGCTATGACCTGTATACCACGAGTAATCTGGTCACTCTGCCATCCATGGACTATAAAACGGAGGAGGAGATTGCTGCAGAGCTTGCAGAAAAGGAGGCGCTTGCCGCTGCTGCTAAGGCTGAGGAAGCAAAAAGAGTACAGGAACTTGACGCGGATCAGAAAAACTATGTGGAAATTCACCGGACGCCGAAAGCAGAGCCGGAAAACACGCCAACAGTCAGCGATTTTCTCAAGATTTGTCTGATCTGTGCCCTTCTCGTTATCGGCGCGGCTCTCTCAGCGACTCTGGTTCTAAAAAAAAGCAAAAGACGCAAAGGGCGCAAAAGACGAAAGAGACGGAAACTTGATAAAGGGGACGGCGAACACTCTTAAAATGGCTTCCAGAGCGCATAGCACAGTGCCGTAAGTATGGTCTGAACAAGCTTATGAAAGAGATACGGGCGAATAGAGAGATCTGTGTGGCAGATCATGCTGTAAGTCTGAGCGATGCAGGAGAAGCCGCCGAAAGGCAGGAGAATCAATACGGTGTAAGGAAACGCCTGACCGCATCGGTCAATACCACTTGTGATCTCCAACAGGCAATTGTAAAGACCAAGCAGCCCCGGTGAGAGATGAGAAAAGGGCACAAATAAAATATTGAGCAGATTGAAGAACACCATGTAACCACCCAGTTTCGCTATTCCCAAGAGACCCGAAAGAACGGCTTCGTCGGTGGAGGCAAGAAGAGAGTGAGACGATCTTTTACAGGATGCGCCTTCAGTATGCTGTAATCTGTTTGCACGATAGCTATCGACTAAATTGGTCAATTTTGCATGACGCATCATAACAAGGGGAAAAAGACGCATGAATGCGATACCGTAGGCAAGGGGAATCCCATACATGATGAGGAATGGCCAAAACATCTTCTCGATGCCAAGCATAGGCATGGCAAAACTCAAAAAATAGATGGGACCGATGTTGTTGCAAAAAAGAAGCAGAAGCTCCGCTTCCCATTTGGAAAGTTTTCCTGTGCCGTAGAGTTCGCCGACGATCCGTGCACCCATGGGAAAACCGCACAAAAATCCCATGATCAGTGTGTAGGAACCATTAGGCGAGGTGTGAAAGAGAAAACGAAGGAGCGGATGAACGAGGCGGACAAACCCCTCTGTCAGATTCATCCGGATCAAGATACCGGAGAGGATCATAAAAGGCAGAAGCGTGGGAATCATCTTCTGAAACCACAGATTCAGGCCGGTTGCAGCGTACTGCAAAGAGAGTGCGGGAAAACGCAGCAGCAGAACGATCAGATAAATGCCAATGGCCATATACAGAAAGCGAAGGAAACTCTGCCAAAGTCCTTTCAGCGGTTTGTGGACAAATGTCATACAAATCCTCCCTATAAGAACAGCCTGCTGTGATGAAACGCGCCGAAATGCCGTTGTTTGGTACATGTATATTCCGCAACAGCAATATGGCATGACAAAAAACGAAAGAAACAATGAGAAAGGAACATCGGGATGATAGAAGCGGTTATTTTTGATCTGGACGGTTCTATGGTAGATTCCATGTGGATCTGGAAATCCATAGATATTGAGTATCTCGGAAAATATGGGATCGAGCTGCCGGAAAATCTGCAGAACTGCATTGAGGGAATGAGTTTTTCTGAGACTGCCGCCTATTTTAAAGAGCGTTTCTGTCTACCGGACGATCTCGACACCATAAAGGCGGACTGGAATCGGATGGCATGGGATAAGTATGCTCATGAAGTGCCGGTTAAGGAAGGCGTCAGAGAGTTTCTGGCATACTGTATGGAACACGGTATCAAAGTCGGCATCGCCACCAGCAATTCCAGAGAACTGGTGGAAAATGTGGTGCAGGCGCATCATCTGGAATCCTGTTTCAACTGTATCATGACGGGATGCGAGGTAGAGAAAGGAAAGCCCGCGCCGGACATCTATCTGGCTGTGGCGAATGAGCTTGCTGTCGATCCCGGAAACTGCCTTGTATTTGAGGATATCATACCGGGCATTCAGGCGGGTAAGGCAGCCGGTATGCAGGTCTGCGCCGTTTATGATAAATATTCCGAATATCAGGATACAGAGAAACGCAAGCTGGCGGATTATTATACCTATCGTTTTCAGGAACTGATAGAAGAAGGCGTGTTGGCATAAAAGAAGTTTATTCATGATCGCAAATAATCAGTAATGCCGGAACGGAGGAGTATATGGCGTTTCTACCGATTTCAAAAAATGATATGGAAGAGCAGGGGATAACGCAGCTTGATTTCATCTATGTGATCGGGGATGCCTATGTGGACCATCCCTCCTTCGGTCACGCCATCATCAGCAGGGTTTTGGAGTCCCACGGCTACCGTGTGGGCATCATCTCCCAGCCTGACTGGAAAGACGAAAGGAGCATTGGCATTCTAGGCAGGCCTCGTCTTGGGTTTCTCGTCTCCGGCGGCAACATGGATTCCATGGTAAACCATTACTTTGTTTCCGGGAAACGCCGTCCCACAGACGCCTACACGCCCGGCGGCGTGATGGGGAAACGCCCCGACCACGCAACGGTCGTATACGGCAATCTGATCCGAAAGGTTTATAAAGATATACCCATTATCATTGGTGGCATAGAAGCCAGTCTGCGGAGACTTGCCCACTACGATTACTGGTCGGACAGCTTCAAGCGTTCCATCCTTCTGGACAGCCAGGCTGACCTCCTGTCCTACGGCATGGGAGAGAAGTCAATCATTGAGATTGCGGAAGCGCTGGACAGCGATATTGCAGTCCGGGATATCACTTTTATCCCGGGGACAGTCTATCGGACGAAGGACATAAGCGGCATCTGCGACGGTATCACATTGCCGTCCTACGATGATATGAAGTCAGAACCGAAGCGGTATGCGGAAAGCTTTCAGATTCAGTACCGCAACACCGATCCCTTCACGGGAAAGACTCTGATCGAGTGTTATCCCAACGATATTTACGTTGTGCAGAACCCGCCTCAGCCTCCGCTTTCCACGCAGGAGATGGATGATATCTATGACCTGCCCTATATGCGGACTTATCATCCTTCCTACGAAGCGGCGGGCGGCGTCCCTGCTATCTCGGAGATCAAGTTTTCCCTGGTCAGCAACAGAGGGTGTTTTGGCGGCTGTAATTTCTGCGCCTTGACCTTCCATCAGGGAAGGACAGTACAGGCCAGAAGCCACGAATCCATCCTGAGAGAAGCGGAGCTGATGCTGCAGGATCCCGATTTTAAGGGCTACATCCACGATGTGGGAGGCCCCACTGCCAATTTCAGACATCCCTCCTGCCAAAAGCAGATGACGCAGGGTGTCTGCAAGAACAGACAGTGCCTCTTTCCGGAACCCTGTCCCAATCTGGAAGTGGATCACAGCGATTACCTCTCGCTTTTGCGCAAGCTGCGCGCGCTTCCCGGCGTGAAGAAGGTATTCATCCGCTCCGGCATTCGCTTTGATTATCTGATGGCCGATTCCGATGATGCCTTTTTTCGGGAGCTGGTGGAATATCATGTCAGCGGACAGCTTAAAGTCGCGCCGGAACATATCTCAGACGCGGTGTTAAAGCTGATGGGAAAACCGAAGAAGGCCGTCTATGAAGCCTTTGTCAGAAAATATACAAACCTTAACGAAAAAATCGGGAAAAAACAGTTTCTCGTGCCTTACCTGATGTCATCGCATCCCGGCTCCACGCTAAAGGAGGCTATCGAGCTGGCAGAATATCTGCGTGACCTTGGATATATGCCGGAGCAGGTACAGGATTTCTACCCGACGCCCTCCACGGTGTCCACCGTCATGTATTATACGAGGATCGATCCGCGAAACGGCAGAGAGGTGTACGTCTGCAGAATCCCGCACGAGAAGGCCATGCAGAGAGCACTGATTCAGTACCGCAATCCCAACAATTACGAGCTGGTCAAGGAAGCCCTCTTAAAGGGCGGGCGGGAAGACCTGATCGGTTTTGATAAGAAGTGCCTGATCCGGCCGAGGAAAATGAAATATGAGTCGGAACATGTGGGAGAGAAGAAGAATACCACAGGAAAAAGCGGCGAAAGGCGGCATGTAAAAGTTGATATGAGAGAAAAAGTACGCCAAAAACAGACGGATAAGCCTAAGAAAAAGACGATCCGCAATGTGCATAAGAAGAAAAAATAGTTTATTTAGCAATGGGGAAATAAATGGAAATCTCTCATTGGAAAGGGAAATGAAATGAACATCGCCATTATTACAGGTGCCTCTTCAGGCATGGGGTTGGAGTTTGCCAGACAACTAGATAAAAGTTTAGGCAAAACTGATGAAATCTGGCTCCTTGGCCGCAATAAAGCTTCTCTTAACGAGCTGTTGGAAAGCCTCCGACACAAGGCACGAGTCATTGTCATCGACCTGTCCGAGGAAAAGGAACTGCGTCAGTTTGAAGAAGTGCTCACGATCCAAAAACCTCGGATCACCGTGCTTATCAACTGTGCCGGAATCGGAAGCCACAAGCCGTTCCCGGAACAGAGCCGGACGGAGATTGAGGCCATGCTGCAGGTAAATATTCTGGCCCTCACCCGTATGACCGAAATCTGCCTGCCCTATCTGAGAAAGGGGAGCAGACTGCTTCAAATTGCGTCGGGAGCCGCTTTTGTGCCCCAGAAAAACTTTGCGGTCTATGCAGCCTCTAAGGCATACGTCTACTCCTTTAGCCGTGCACTGACACAAGAACTGAGAGAGCGGGGCGTTCAGGTGACCACAGTCTGTCCCGGACCGGTGGATACGCCTTTCCTCGACCTCGCCTACGGGGATGCTTCCGAATTAAATCTGTTAAAGAAGCTGACCATGGCTGAACCTTCCTGCGTGGTAAAGAAGGCCATCGCCGACTGCCGACGTGGAAAAAAGGTCTCTGTCTGTGGCCTGCCCATGAAGCTTTTGTATCTGGCGACGCAGGGCATAGCAAATCTAAGCCTGTTGTAAAATTCTTTCTATCAGACGTATGCTAAGCTTGAACTTGTAATTGGAGAGACTATGGGAACGAGTATCAAAAGCAGATATACCAATGAGATTTTAGACAGTATATTCCGCTATTTTATGAGGATGGTTTTACACTTGCAGAATAGCGGTATTGAAAACCTGCCACTGGAAAATGATTTTGGAGAACCCTTAAAAACTTATATGGATATTGCGGTTGACTTGATCATTGATGGACAGCCGCCTGAAACAGCAAGTCTTATTTTGGATGCAGAATATGGCGCCATATTAAGCGGAACTACAGTCAGCGCAGAAACAGTCCTGAGCCTGCGGCTGATCAGGGAACTATCATGGCATATTCATTATGACGAGGACTATTATGGCTATCTGCTGTCTACAGTAAATCTGTGGGGAAATGAGGTTTTTGAATATGCTTCCCGGACATTTTATCCGAATCTTCCGGAAGAGATAAAGGAACGGTATCAAATTCACGATTTGATAAAGTATATGCCGCAAGAAGCATTCAGAATGGATGATTATTGAATTTTTCCCCTGAAAAAGCTATACTGTATGTGGTAAAACAGAATCTAAACACAGAAAACAAGAGGACTCATGAAAAAATTATTGACGCCGAAAGGCAGCTATGGCTATTTAGAAAATCGAAAACTCTACACGGCACTCAGAACAGTGCTTTTCTTTTTGCTCTCCATAGGTCTCTATGTAATCGGTCTGGTGACTACAGGAAGCAATAAAAACCTTCTGACAATCGTTGCCGTGCTGGGATGCCTTCCCGCCTGCAAGAGTCTGGTAAACTTCATTCTCTTTCTTAGAGCGAAAGGGTGCAGCGAGGGCTTAAAAAATGCCCTGAACGACTACGACGAGAAACTGACCGTCTTTTATGATCTGTACTTTACCTCCTATCAAAAGAATTTTTCCATCAGCCACATGGCTCTGAAGGGTGGTATCCTCTGCGGTATTACAGAAGATCCCGCCTGCGGTACGAAAGAAGCGCAGAAGCATTTTGAGACGATGCTCTCTCAGGAAGGAATCAAAAATGTGACGGTTAATATCTTTTCTCAGAAGGAAGCATATATTGACCGACTCAGTCGGTTGGCAGATATGGATATGGAAGAGCATAAAGAGAGGGAAGGAATCGTCGGGCTGTTGTATTCGATTTCAATCTAGCATCATATTTAAGAAGGTGACAGGAATGGATAGAGTATTGGCTGTGATTGAAAGATTCGTAATTTTTTTTATAACTCTGACGATCATTCTTTTTACTCTTTACATAGTTTCTCCAATTGTAAATGATAATGTGGCGAAAAAAACGGCAGTTGAACTTGTAGAGATACCGCTCCCAAATAACACTGAATTGATGGAGTCTATCTATAAAGCAGGAAAATTAGTCGGAAATGGTAACGGAATGCAATATTTTGGAGCTATTCTGATTAAAAGTGAACTTTCTTTGGACGAATTAATAGAATACTATGCAGAATTTGCAGACAATGAATGGACATGTGTTGTCGAAAATCAGATCAACACTGATGTAGATGCAAAAATCATGGATATAACGTTGTCATTTAAAACAAACATAGATGGAAACAATTACTATATTGTTTATTCATGGGGAGATAATACCACTATTTTTCATGAATTTGATCTAAGAGGGCATTGATGCAACCGTAATCATAACTGACAGGATTAATTTACTATGTATCAGACGATCATTACCGACAAGGAAGCAGGACAGCGCTTTGATAAATACCTGCATCGGATTTTGCCGAATGCGGGAAACGGCTTCCTCTACAAGATGCTTCGGAAAAAGAATATTACCCTAAATGACGGGAAAGCCGATGGCAACGAGAAGATTGCCGTCGGGGACAGCGTGAAAATTTTCTTCGCGCAAGAAACGCTTTCCAAATTTATGGGAAAAGAGACAGGAGACACCGACATATCGGCAGAAAAGAGCGCAGAATTCCAAGTCTCGGATTATCTGTCAGCTTATAAAAAGTTGTCCGGTATTCAGGTAATCTATGAAAATGACCACATCCTGATCGCGGACAAACCTGCAGGCATTCTATCCCAGAAGGCGGAGCCGACGGACCTTTCCCTCAATGAGTGGCTGCTCGGTTATCTCTTACAGAGCGGCTTTCTGAAAGCAGAGAATCTCCGGACATTTAAACCCTCTGTCTGCAACCGCCTGGACCGCAACACCAGCGGCATTGTGCTCTGCGCAAAGTCCTTAAAGGGTGCGCAGCTTTTGGGAGAGCTATTAAAGCAGCGGTCGCTCCACAAATATTATCAAACCTATGTGAAAGGCCATATCGCGGAAGCACAGTTGATCGAAGGCATTCTGTGTAAGGATGAGAGAACAAACCGTGTGTTGGTGCGCCCGATAACGGAAGAGCAGAGAGATAGCAGCCGCGAAAAGAAACCCGAACAGATGTCTAAGTCCCGGACTTCTCACATCAAAACCGCCTACAGGTCCTTAAAAATCGAACAGGATAAGACCCTGCTTGAGGTGGAATTGATCACCGGAAAATCACACCAGATCAGAGCGCATCTGGCAAGCATCGGACATCCGCTTTTGGGAGATTACAAATACGGCGACAGAGCGTGGAACGAGATATATCGTCGGAAATGCGGCGTGCAGTCGCAGCTTTTGCATGCTTATAAAGTGGTATTTCCGTCATTGGAGACACCGTTTGCGGATTTGAGCGAGCGCACATTTACCTGTGAGTTACCGAAGATTTTCGGGCAAGTCTCAAATGCGGAATAGAAAGAGAGGATCAAGATGGCGACATGGAACTCCCGCGGGCTTCGAGGCTCCACCCTGGAGGATCTGATCAACCGCACCAATGAAAAATATCTGGAAAACGGTCTGGCTTTGATCCAGAAAATACCGACCCCCATTACTCCGATCAACATTGATAAGGAGAGTCATCACATTACACTGGCCTATTTCGACCAGAAGAGTACGGTTGACTATATCGGCGCGGTTCAAGGGATTCCTGTCTGCTTTGACGCGAAAGAATGTGCTGCGGACACTTTCGCCCTGCAGAATATTCATCCGCATCAGGTGGAATTTATGGGGCAGTTCGAGAAGCAGAGAGGAATCGCTTTTTTTCTGATCTATTACTCCCACAAGGACATCTTTTATTATCTCCCTTACGAGATGCTTCGGTTTTTCTGGGACCGGGCAAAAGAGGGCGGCAGAAAGAGCTTTCGTTATGATGAGCTGAACCCGGCGTATGTCTTACCGAAAAAGCATGGGATACTGGTGCCTTATCTGGACATGATACAAAAAGATCTGGAAGACAGGGTGGAGTAGGAGAACGAAAGTGTTTGACAAACAGACTGACATGAGGTATAGTATAAAAAGTTTAGTTTGTTAGCAGATTAGCGAATTAGCACTTTAAAGCAATAAAGTATCGAGTGAAATTTCAAATAAATAAAATAACATAATTTAGAAATGAGGATCATATGAGCAGGAAACTGGTACATACCCCGGAAGGTGTCCGGGACATCTACGGAGATGAAAAAGAGAGAAAGACAATTGTGGAAAGGCTTCTCTCAGAAAAGATTAAAGGATACGGCTATCGCGACATCCAGACGCCAACCTTCGAGTTTTTCGATGTTTTTTCCAAGGAAGTAGGCACTACGCCTTCCAAAGAGCTTTATAAATTCTTTGATAAGGAAGGAAATACGCTTGTTCTGCGGCCTGACTTTACACCTTCCATTGCAAGATGTGCCGCGAAATATTTTATGGATGAGGATGTGCCGATCCGTCTCTGTTACCAGGGCAATACCTTTACAAACACATCCAATCTACAGGGAAAATTAAAGGAAGTGACACAGATGGGAGCGGAACTGATCGGTGACGCTTCGGTACAGGCGGACGCGGAGATGATCGCCATGACGATCGAATCGCTCTACCATACAGGACTTTCCGACTTTCAGATCAGCATCGGCAATCTGGAATATTTCAAAGGTATCTGCGCGGAAGCCGGTCTGGACGAGGAGACGGAGTTAGAGCTTCGGGAGTTTATCTCCGGCAAGAACTACTTCGGGGCAGAGGAGCTTTTAGACAGCATCCATGCGCCTGTAGAGGATAAGGAAACGCTTCTTAAAGTTAGCGGGCTCTTTGGTTCCGTTGATATTTTACAGGAAGCAAAAAAAGCCGTATCCAACATGCGCTCCCTGGCTGCCATAGAGCGGCTGGAAAGCCTTTACCGGGTGCTTACGGATTACGGTGTGGAAAAATACGTTTCCTTTGACCTTGGCATGCTCAGCAAGTATAATTACTATACGGGCATCATTTTCAAAGGTTACACCTACGGGGTTGGCGACGCTATCGTGAAGGGCGGTCGTTATGATCAGCTTCTCCCTCATTTTGGCAAAGAAGCGGCAGCCATTGGATTTGTGATCGTGGTGGATGATCTTCTTGCTGCAATGGGACGACAAAACGTTGTCGTATCAGGCTTGGAAGAACCTCTTAAGCTGCATTATACGGAGAGTGACTTTAATGAGAAGCTTCAGGAAGCGAAAAGACTGCGCGCTGCGGGCAAAAAAGTGGAATTTCTTCCACAGACAGGGAAAGAGGGTGTGCCTGAAAATGAGTGAAGACAGATATCTGACATTTGCCCTTGGGAAGGGGCGGCTTGCCAATAAGACAATGGAGCTTTTGGAGAAAATCGGTATTACCTGCGAGGAGATGAAGGATAAAGATTCCCGTAAACTGATCTTTGTCAACGAAGAGCTGAAATTAAAGTTTTTCCTTGCAAAAGGTCCGGATGTACCGACCTATGTGGAGTACGGGGCGGCGGATATCGGCGTCGTCGGCAAGGATACGATCATGGAGGAGAACCGTCGGGTTTACGAGGTGCTCGATCTGGGCTACGGCAAATGCAGGATGTGCGTCTGCGGGCCGAAAAGCGCGAAAGAGCTGTTACAGCACCACGAGATGATTCGCGTGGCCAGCAAGTATCCGAATATTGCGAAGGATTATTTCTACAACAAAAAGCACCAGACAGTTGACATTATCAAATTAAACGGCTCCGTGGAACTAGGACCGATCGTGGAACTTGCAGACGTGATCGTTGATATCGTGGAAACAGGTTCTACTCTTAAGGAAAACGGACTGGAAGTCCTGGAGGAAATCTGTCCGCTGTCCGCAAGAATGATCGTCAATCAGGTCAGCATGCAGATGGAGCCGGAGCGGATCAAAACACTGATTAGCAATCTGAGAGCGCATTTGTGACACATTTTAGAAACTCTACTGATAGATACGGTCTGTACTGTTATTCCGGTATTGCGATGAACGATACAGATAACAAGTAAAATTGTGTAAAGAAAGAAAATAAAATGGAAACGAAAACGGAAAATAACATGGAAACAAATTCAGAAAACAGGGGAGAAAAAAATCTGATGAAAGAATGGAAAGGTATTATCATTGCATTGATCGCAGGGGCGTGTGCCATTGCGTGCGTCACTATCTTTTCGCAGAATCTGGTAAGCTATAAGAAGACTTCCGGCAGTGAGGGACTGTCGGCCACCGGTTCTGCAAACTGTGACTTTGAGGCAGATCTGATCGTCTGGCGCGGAAGCTTTTCCGGTCAGGGAAAGACAACGCAGGACGCTTACCGCTCTATTAAAAAAGATGCTGAGCTCATCCGCAAGTATCTGGTAGACAACGGCGTGAAGGAAGAGGAGATGGTATTCAGTTCCGTCACCATCAATACCCGCTGGGAATACGAGTACAATGATAACGGCGACAGAATCAGAGAGTACATCGACGGATACGATCTCTATCAGCACGTATCGATCACATCGACGGATATCGACAAGATTGAGAATATTTCCCGGGATATCTCCGGGCTGATCGAGTCCGGTGTGCAGTTTGCCTCGGATGAACCGGAGTATTACTATACCAAGTTAGATGAGTTGAAGCTTGATCTGATTGAAGCGGCTACCGAAAATGCTAAAAACCGAATTGACCTCATGGCACAGGGAAGCGGCGCGCACGCCGGGGAGCTTTTAAACGCAAATCTGGGTGTATTCCAGATCACGGCACAGAACAGCAATACCGAGTACAGCTACGGCGGCTACTTTGACACCAGTTCCCGGAAAAAGACAGCTTCCATCACGGTTCGCTTAAACTACAGTATTGCGGATTAATACGACACTGATAAAATTGACACAAACGCGAAAACATGGAAGGAATGGATAAAAATGAGGACAATACGTTTAACAGCGGAGTCCAGAAAGGATATTCTGGACAATCTTTTAAAGCGAAGCCCAAACAACTACGGACAGTATGAGGCCGTAGTTGCGGATATCATTGCAAATGTCCGCGAAAAAGGGGATCAGGCAGTTTTTGACTATACTAGTCAATTTGATAAATGGGAGGTCGATGCGGATACTCTTCGCGTGACAAAAGCGGAGATCGACGAAGCTTACGAGCAGATCGACAAGCCGTTTCTTGCGGCTATGGAGCGTTCCGCTGCTAATATCAAGGCTTTCCACGAAAAGCAGCTTCGCAACAGCTGGATCGACACCAGACCGGATGGTACCCTGTTGGGACAGCGAATTCTGCCGCTTGCCATCTCCGGCGTCTATGTACCCGGCGGCAAGGCAGCCTATCCCAGCAGTCTTTTGATGAACGTTATTCCTGCAAAGGTGGCGGGAGTTGAAAAGATCATTATGACCACCCCTGCCGGCGCAGACGGTAAAGTTCCTGCCGGCACACTCGTCGCGGCAAGGATTGCGGGCGTTGACGAAATCTACAAAGTTGGCGGAGCGCAGGCGATCGCAGCCATGGCTTTCGGCACCGAGAGTATTCCCAAGGTCGATAAGATCACGGGACCCGGCAATATCTTCGTAGCTCTCGCCAAGAAAGCCTGCTTCGGCTATGTGAGCATCGATTCCATCGCAGGACCCAGTGAGATCCTTGTGATCGCCGACGAGACCGCAAATCCCCGCTATGTGGCAGCGGACCTTTTGTCTCAGGCAGAGCATGACGAGCTGGCAAGTGCCATTCTGATCACAACCGATGAAGCCCTGGCGGACAAGGTTTCCGCTGAAATTGAAAGCTTTTTACAGGAGCTCTCCCGGGCGGAGATCATTCGAAAATCTCTGGAAAATTACGGTTATATCCTTTTGGCTGAGAATATTGACGAGGCGGTAGAAACGGCAAACGCCATCGCGTCCGAGCATCTGGAAATCCTGACGCGCGATCCTTATCAGGTGATGACAAGAATCAAAAATGCAGGTGCCATTTTCCTGGGCGAATATTCTTCGGAGCCGCTGGGAGACTACTATGCAGGCCCCAACCACATTCTGCCGACGAACGGCACGGCGAAGTTCTTTTCGCCCTTAAATGTGGATGATTTTATGAAAAAGACAAGTCTGATATCCTATTCACGGGAGGCGCTTGAGAAGGCGCATGAGGATATTGAGATCTTTGCGGAGAGAGAAGGGCTGACCGCACACGCAAACTCGATCAAGGTGCGGTTTGAGTAGAGAATATTATTGTGAAGGAGAGAAGATCATGTCCAGAACAGCGACAATAGAACGGAACACAAAGGAGACAAAGATCAAAGCGTCTCTCTCGATAGACGGCGCAGGAAAAAGTGAGATTTCCACCGGCATTGGCTTCTTTGACCACATGCTGGCAGGTTTTTCAAGACACGGTTTCTTTGACTTGACTCTTTCAGTCAATGGGGATCTCGACGTAGACGGCCACCACACGGTGGAAGATACCGGTATCGTTCTGGGCACTGCGATTAAGGAGGCTCTTGGTGACAAGGCCGGTATCAAGCGCTACGGCTCCTCTGTCCTTCCCATGGACGACGCCCTGTGTCTTTGTGCCATTGACCTCTGCGGAAGGCCCTATTTTTCCTTTGACTGTTCGTTTCCCGTGGAGCGGGTGGGAGAATTGGAAACTCAACTTGTGCGGGAGTTCTTCTATGCGGTGAGCTACAGCGCGGGCATGAATCTGCACCTGAAAATGTTGCATGGTGAGAATGCCCATCACATGATCGAGGCCATGTTCAAAGCCTTCGGTAAGGCGCTTGACGAGGCTTGTTCCGCGGAACCGCGTATCGAGGGCGTACTCAGCACAAAAGGCATGCTATAAAAACCGTCAAATAAGGCTGCCAGGTATTAAATGCCTGACACCTGACAGTAATGTATCGACAAAAGAAAGGACAGATATTCCGGTATGGCATACAAGAAATTTATTCCCTGTATCTATCTATATAAAGGAAACGCCGTAAAAAACTATACAGACAGAACCATCCTGCAGACGAACCCGGCGGCCCTTGCAAAATACTACAGCGATAACAACGCCGACGAACTTATCGTCTACGATATGTCCGAGGGCGATGCCGCTCACGAGGAAGCTCTCGATATCATAAAAAATATCTGCAGCGAAGCGGAGATTCCGGTGATCGGCGCAGGCAATGTAAAGCGCATGGAGGACGTCAAAAAGCTCCTCTACGCAGGGTGTAAAAAAGCGGCCCTAAACTATGCAAAGCAAGGCAATATAGAGATCACCGAGGAAGTTTCCAAGAAATTCGGCAAAGACAAGATTGTAGCATGTGTGGCGGAGGTCTCAGCTATCACTGAAAACGAGGAACTGATCGAGGCCTATGTGGACGAGATCATTCTGCTAAAAGAAACCTGTCTGAAGGAAGCCATTTCCGTATCCCGTTTTCCCATGGTTGCGTCCGTACCCGAAGTCTCTCTGGATAAAATTCTGGAGATTTTATCAAAGGACAACATCTGCGGTATTTCCGGTTATGCCATCAATGAGAACGCAAAGGAACTTCTTCCCATCAAACAGCTTTGCCAAAACAACGATATCGCCGTAAATACTTTTGAGGCAGCGCTTCCCTGGGAGGAATTTAAGCTGAATTCCGACGGTCATGTGACCGTGGTGGTTCAGGATTACAAAACGGACGAGGTATTACAGGTAGCTTATATGAATGAGGAAGCCTATCGAACGACCCTGCAGACCGGAAAGATGACTTATTACAGCAGAAGCCGTGACGAACTCTGGGTCAAGGGCGAGACCAGCGGACACTACCAGTATGTGAAGTCCCTGACCGCAGACTGCGATAAGGATGCCATTCTGGCGAAGGTATCTCAGGTGGGCGCAGCCTGCCACACTGGTTCCCATTCCTGTTTCTTTAACAAGATCATGGAGAAAGAGTACGAGGAGACCAATCCCTTAAAGGTCTTCGAGCAGGTCTTTTCCGTGATTCAGGACAGGAAGATCCATCCGAAGGACGGTTCCTATACAAACTATCTCTTTGATAAAGGCATCGACAAGATCCTCAAAAAACTGGGGGAAGAGGCTACGGAGATCGTCATTGCCGCAAAGAACCCGAACGCCAACGAGATAAAGTACGAAATTTCGGACTTTTTATATCATATGATGGTACTCATGGTGGAGAAAGGCGTCACATGGGAGGAAATCACAACAGAGCTTGCACAGAGGTAAAAGAAATCACAACATTACTATAAAAACAAATCGGCTTTTGCTGAGACATGGGCGCATCCTGCGGGTGCGTTCTTTTTTTGTCCTAATTTGCATAAAATGCAATGCAGGATAATGAAAGGATCGACAGAAACATGGAAATGAAGACGACACCGGAGAAGCGTTTAGCGCTTGCCCGCTATATTCGAGAGGAAAATATGGGGAACCGCGTAAAACTGCGCCAACGGGAAAATATTCTTTACGGGCGCGATCTCCATTTGCCCCCCGATGAGAAAAACCTATTCTCAGACGCTGCGCTCACCGGCGGCGTGCAGGGAGAGGATAACCCAGGCGGTATCTCCACGGGAAGCTTCAAATACCGTATGACGCTTGCCGTACTTTTATTTGTCGGTTTTTTGCTCTGTGACACGGGCAAGGGAAGCATTTTTTCCTACAGTACAAATGATGTGTATGAGATGATCCGGGCTGACAGCCTTCATCTTTATGACGGCGGTGAAAACGCTGTGATGGAGGAGATTGCAGAACTGTTTGAATAGCTGAACTTTCCCTTGTTTTGCCTTCATGGTTTGCTGATTTATTTTTTCATAAACTACCTGCCGGACAAATTTATTTGCTTTTCCCTTAGAATATGCTAATATTTAAGAGAATAATTGGGGTGATGTGGCTGAATCCCCGTTAAGGAAAAGAGTACGAGATGAGAAAAACAGCGTTAAACGATGATATCCTGATGCAGGTAGAAAAACCCGCACGTTATATCGGCAACGAAATCAATTCCGTCGTGAAAGATAAAGCACAGGTGGCGGTGCGATTTGCCATGTGTTTTCCCGATGTCTATGAAATCGGCATGTCACACCTTGGCATCCAGATTCTCTACAGTATGTTGAACGATTGGGAAGATGTATGGTGTGAGCGTGTCTATTCCCCATGGATGGATCTGGATCAGATCATGCGCCGCGAATCCATTCCCCTGTTTGGTCTGGAATCCCAGGAGCCGGTAAAGGACATGGATTTTCTCGGTATTACCATTCAATACGAAATGTGTTATACCAATATATTACAGGTGTTGGAGCTATCGCAGATTCCGCTTTTAACGAAGGACCGCGGGGAAGATATGCCTATCGTGATCGGCGGCGGCCCCTGTGTTTACAATCCGGAACCCATTGCGGATTTTTTTGATCTGTTCTATATCGGTGAGGGAGAAACACAGTATCGTCCGCTGTTTGACTGGTATCTGAAAAACAAACGTGACGGCGGTACGAGAGAGGACTTCCTGCACGGTGCGGCAAAGATTCCCGGCATCTATGTACCGCAGTTTTATGAGGAACTGTACAACGAGGATGGAACGATAGCGGGACGGCGGAAGAAATATGAGGATATTCCCGACAGGATTCTAAAAGAGATCGTGACGGATGTGACGGAGGCGCCTTATCCCTTAAAGCCCGTAGTTCCCTTTATCAAAGTGACGCAGGATCGGGTGGTGCTGGAAATCCAGCGTGGCTGTATCCGCGGCTGCCGTTTCTGTCAGGCCGGTCAGATATACCGTCCCGTGCGGGAGCGGAATGTGGATCGTTTGAAGGAATATGCCGTAGAAATGCTGAGGAACACAGGACATGAAGAAATTTCCTTAAGTTCCTTAAGCTCCAGTGACTATTCCGAGTTGGACGGGCTTCTGGACTTTCTGATCGAGGAATGCGGTCGGAAGCACATCAATATTTCACTGCCTTCCCTTAGGATCGATGCCTTTTCTCTGGATGTGATGAGCAAGGTACAGGATGTGAAGAAGAGCAGCCTGACCTTTGCCCCGGAAGCGGGCAGCCAGCGTCTGCGTGACGTCATCAACAAGGGATTGACCGAAGAAGTCATTCTAAAAGGCGCCTCCCTTGCATTCGAGGGCGGCTGGACCAAAGTAAAGCTCTACTTTATGCTGGGTCTTCCCACGGAGACAGAGGAGGACATTCTCGGAATCGGCGATCTCTCCAACAAGATTGCAGCGGCCTTTTTTGAAACGGTGCCGAAGGACAATCGGGTGAACGGCAAGGTGCAGATCACGACCAGCACTTCCTTCTTTATCCCCAAACCTTTCACGCCCTTCCAGTGGGCGCCCATGTGCACCAAGGAGGAATTTCTGGACAAGGCGCACCTGACCATGCAGGGCATCAGAAGTCAGCTAAACCAAAAGAGTATCAAATACAACTGGCATGAGGCGGATGTGAGCGTTTTGGAGGGTGTACTTGCCAGAGGAGACCGCCGGGTAGCGCAGGTGATACGTAAGGCCTATGAGAAGGGCTGTAGGTTTGATTCGTGGAGCGAATTTTTTCACTATGAACTATGGCTGGAGAGCTTCGAGGCGTGCGGGCTTGCCATCGACTTCTACACTACGAGAGTGCGGGCGGACGACGAGATCTTCCCCTGGGATTTCATAGACTGCGGCGTGACGAGGGAGTTTTTGCTGCGGGAGTGGAAAAAGGCGCAGGAACAAACGGTAAGCCCAAACTGTAGGACGCAGTGTCAGGGTTGCGGGGCAAATCGGTTTGGCGTGGGCGTCTGCTATGAGGAGTAGCCGAATGTCATTACTAAAAGTCGTGCAGTACACAAAAATAAGGAGTGACTCATTTTACCATTTAAGAAAGAGAGGACAAGACAATGCAGTTTGAACAATTACAGAAAGATATGATCGCAGCTATGAAAGAGCGGAACAAAGTGCGCAAGGACGCCATTTCCGCATTGGTTTCCGCTGCCAAGAAGGTCGCCATTGATGAGGGCACCCGGGACAATATCTCAGAGGAGATCGTGGATCGTGTGATCTTGAAGGAAATCAAGACGGTGAAGGAGCAGTTGGACAGCTGTCCGGATTCCCGCGAGGATCTGCGTCAGGAGTATCAAGCCAGATATGATATTTTTCAGGAATATGCACCGAAGATGATGTCCGCCGAGGAAGTGGAGACATTTTTGACGGAAAAATATGCTGATCTGATCGCACAGAAGAATAAAGGACTGATCATGAAGACCGTGATGCCGGAGCTGAAAGGCAAAGCGGAGGGAAGCGTGATCAATCAGGTGGTGGAAAAACTCTGCCGGTAAGGCGCCGTGTCAGGGCTGTGACGCGAATCGTTTGGCGTGGGTATCTGCTATGAAAAGGCCGAGATTTGGTGTATTGACTTTTAATGAAATTGCGTATAATATAATAGATAGAAACATTCGTTTCTATCGAGGCGTTTGTCAGAAGTGCCTGTCTAAATAAAAACTGAAGAAATTGTGAGGGGTTCGTCAGATGCACCTGTCTAAAAAAAGCTGAAGAAATTATCAATAAAGGGAACAGAATTGTTCCCTTTTTTACGTGATGGAGAACTCTATGGAGCCAACGCTTTGCTATATTAAAGAAAGCTATTTTAAAAAGAATATATCGTTCCAAAAATTGCTTGATACCGGAAATACTGCAAAGCAGTCCAGAAGAACTCATTTATGCTTAAAGCTTGAAATATCCGGAAATAAATTTTATATTCCATTGAGAAACCATTTAGGTGACGAGATCAGAAAATTTGGAAGAATAGGACATGCTATACCGTCAGAGAAGCGTAAAGATGCGGGATTGGATTATCGGTACACACTTATCGTAAATGATGATTCATACATAGAATTACAAACAAAAAAGAAAATCCCGGAATCACAGTATCGAAAAATCAAAACAGACTATGAAAAAATACAAAAAGAATTTACTGTATATGTATGTGGATTTAAAAAAGCGGTACGAAAAGATCGTGTTGAAAAGGAGCCTTTATACAGAGAATCCAGTCTTGTAAACTTTATCCAAGAATTAGACAATATTTCGTCCCATAAGACAATTAAGAGGTAATCTATGAAAGTCAGGATCAAATTCGCCAAATACGGTGCAATGAAATTCATCGGGCATCTCGACATGATGCGTTTTTTTCAGAAAGCCGTCAGAAGGGCCGATATTGACGTGAAATACTCGGAAGGCTTCAGTCCCCATCAGATCATGTCCTTTGCCGCGCCTCTCGGTGTTGGGATCGAGAGTTGCGGGGAATATCTGGATCTGGAAGTTTTGTCCATGGTTTCCGCGGAGGATATGAAGGAAGCGTTGAATCAGGTCATGGCAGAGGGCGTGAAAGTGCTTTCCGTAACCGTCCTGTCGGACCAGGCGAAAAACGCCATGGCAAGCGTATCCGCTGCCACCTATCAGCTTCATTTAAAAGAAGGAAACTTTCCCGTTCCTGACCTCGCAGAATCCGTTGCCTCTTTTTATGCACAGGACAGAATCCCTTATACCAAGGAGACGAAAAAGAGTATCCTTGAGATTGACTTAAAACAAGGTATCTATGAGATACATGTGGACGAGACAGAAGTACTGACAGATATCATGTCATCTGCCGCAGCAGTGTTTGTCACCGATCCGACGGAAGATCGCATGACAGTACCGTGCATCCTGATGACTCTGGATGCCAGCAGTTCCGGCAATATCAAACCTACGGTAGTCTTTGAAAAATTCTGCGCCTTTGCCGGCTGTGAGATACCGCCGTCCGCTCTTCAGGTGACTAGATTGGAAACCTATGCTGATGTGGCAAAGGAGGGTGAGAAGCATCAATTTATCCCTCTCTCAGAAATTTCTTCAGAAAACACTTGACCTTCCCCCTTGTGGAAGCCTTATTCTGACTGTGTCAGAGGAAAGCGAGGACAGTAAAATCGAGAAAGGGGGTATTGAAAACCAATGAAGATCAACGAAGTGGAACAGCAGGTAGGCGTCTCAAAGAAAAATATCCGTTTTTATGAACTGCAGGGGCTTTTGCACCCGAAACGAAACAGTGAAAACGGCTATCGGGAATACGATGAGTCGGATATTCTGTGTCTAAAGAAAATAAAGCTTCTGCGCAAGCTCTCCCTGCCCATCGAGGAGATCAGAAGGATTCAGAGCGGAGATCTGCTCCTTGCGGATGCCCTGAGACGACAGCTCATCGTGTTGGAGAGAGAAAAGACGAATCTTACAGAAACTGCCGGACTATGCCGTCTGATCCTGGAGGAGGACTGTCTCTACCAGACACTTTCCCCTGACCAATATCTGGAAAGGATGGTGGAAATGGAAGAGAAAGGAACAAAATTCAAAAATGTGTCGAATGATACCATAAGAAAGAAACGAGGCTCTATCCTTGCAGCAGTCGCGTTTATTTTCATCATGTTTGCATGTATCGGCATGCTCATCTGGGCTTTCACGCAGGATCCGATACCGAACCTCTTGTTCGGCGTATTCATGATGGTGCCGATTATCGTTATTTTGGCCGTGATCGTTGCGCTCCTGCAGCGCATCAAAGAATTGGAAGGAGGAGAAGAAGATGCTGCTCGTAAATACTGATTATATTTCCGGAAAGGAACTGGAGACACTGGGAATCGTCAAGGGAAGCATTGTGCAGACAAAGAATTTCGGCAGGGATTTTATGGCGGGAATCAAGAATCTGGTGGGCGGTGAGGTAAAGGAGTACACCGATATGCTGAATCAGGCAAGACAGATCGCCGTGAAGCGCATGGTGGACGAAGCGACACAGATGGGCGCCGATGCGATTGTCAATATACGCTACGCGTCCTCCTCTCTCATGCAGGGCGCCGCCGAGGTGATCGCCTATGGAACTGCCGTGAAATATGTGCTATAATTGTCGCGATGGCAATGAGCAGTGCGCAGACAGAGAAATGATTTCGGCGGAGAGCTTGCTCGCCGAAGAAATTATTTCGATGGATGCATAGGGCGAATGCCCGCGAGCGAGGAAAATCAAAGATTTTTCGAGCTTGCACTGCGGACTGTAATGATCGCATAGGAATAGCATATGAATAACGGAAAAATCATTATTACAACCATAAAGAAACACAGATATGCCCTGCTCCACAAGGACAATCGCATTCTTTCTGCTCAGGTGCTAAGGACGGATGATCATGCGATAGGAAACATCTATGTGGGCAGAGTGACAAGCATATCCGAAAATATCGGGGCCGCCTTCGTGGACATCGGAGGCGGCTGTCTCACGTTTCTGCCGCTTGCAGAGGGGAAATTTGCCCATATCACAAACAGAAAAACAAGCAGATCGCTCAAGGCAGGGGATGAACTTCTCGTCCAGATTGTGAAAGAAGCCGTGAAGACTAAACTTATCGGAGTGAGCACAAAGCTTACCCTCACTGGAAGGTATGTTGTGGTGGGTGAAAAGACACAGCGAAAGTCCGACAGTGGAAGAGCAGCCGACGCGATACACGTTTCCGCAAAACTGGACAAAAATGTAAAAGAGCGTTTTCGTACTTTGGAACCTCTGCAGCGGATTACAGCAGACTACAGCCTGATCGTGCGCACAAACGCGGCTTCCCTTTCCGATGATGAACCTCTGATTGCTGAGGCTTCACAACTCTCAGAGACGCTCGCCCACATTCTGCAGATAGCAGATACTCGCACCTGCTATAGCTGTATGTACCGTTCTCTGCCTGACTGGGCAGTTTTTATCGAAAATGCCTACCGCACAGAGTTCGATGAGGTGGTCACGGATCTTTCAGACGTCTATCGGGATTTACAGGATGTATGCGCCCAAATTTCTGTTCCGGTCCGCTTTTACGAGGATTCTCTGTTACCCCTCTTCAAACTTTACGCCCTTGAGACTCGCCTGCAGGAGATAACAGACAAAAAGGTTTGGCTGAAGTCGGGTGCATATCTTGTCATCGAACCGACAGAAGCTCTGATCTCCATTGATGTGAATACCGGAAAATACGAGGCCGGCAAGGAGCCGGAGGAAACTTATTACCGCATCAATACAGAAGCAGCAGAGTCCATTGCCTGGCAGCTCAGAGCCAGAAACCTGTCCGGCATCATTCTGGCGGATTTTATCAATCTGAAAGATAAAACCCGCGAGGCAGCCCTCTTAGACCAGATGAGGGAACTGTTAAAACAGGATCCCGTCCACACAAGAGTGGTCGATATGACAGCTCTTGGGCTGATGGAGATCACGCGAAAACGGATAGACCCAAGTCTTGCGGAACAGCTTGCAAGATAACGGAAATCAGGTCATAATAGCAGGAGAGAAACCCTTCCCTGATAAAGGGCAAAAAGGAGACGGCTATGAAGTTATTACGCATGGAAAAGGTAAAGGACGGCAAATATCTGAAAAACTATGAGTTGACTTACTTGAACAAAGCCGGCCGGGAAAAGAAGTACGAGATCGTCAGTCGAAGTGAGATTCCTTCTCCGGAAGCGATTGGAAAACGGGTGAGCGGCGTTTCCATTGTTGCCTTTCACGAAGATAAGATGCTGCTTTTGCGGGAATTTCGCATGGGTGTCAACCGTTTTGTCTACAATCTCTGCGCGGGGATGTTAAACGAAGGGGAATCCCTTGAGGAGTGCATTCAGCGGGAGCTCTACGAAGAAACCGGGCTTGGTGTAAAAAAAATACGGAATATTCTGCCGCCTTCCTTTGCTGCCGTAGGCTTTTCCGATGTGAAAACGCAGATCGCATTCGTGGATGCGGAGGGAGATTTTGAGGATCACAGCTCTGAAAATGAACAGATTACCGCAGATTTCTATACGAAAGAAGAAGTTCGGGAACTTTTGGAGACGGAAGAGTTCAGTTCCCGCGCTCAACTGGCTGCATACTTTTTTTGCAGGGAATCCTTCATTTAGTAATCGACAAAATATTTGACCCAACTAGTCAATTTTAAAATAATTCAGTATTTTATACAGAAAGGAACACTCCGTTTCAACTATGAAGACGCAGAAAAAAAAATTTTTTTGTTCCATCATCGCATTTTGCAGCCTGCTTCTTGCAGATCAGTACACAAAATATCTTGCAATCCTGCATCTGAAAGGGAAGCCGCCACTTGTCCTACTTGATCGGATACTTGAGTTTTCTTATCTGGAAAACACAGGCGCAGCCTTCAGCTCATTTTCCGGAAAGCAGACTTTTTTGATTATATTGACTGCATTAGTCATTGTGATTCTTATCTGGCGTTTTTTTACCCTTCCTGTAGGAAAAAGATTTTTCTGGATAAGGCTGTGCCTGCTCTTTATCTTAAGCGGTGCAGTCGGCAATCTGATTGACCGCGTGACCAGACGCTATGTGGTGGATTTTATCTATTTTGTACCGATCAACTTTCCGAAATTCAATGTGGCGGATATCTATATCACCGTAGGGGTTGCAGTCCTTGCCGCGCTCATGCTGTTTTACTATAGTGACGAGGAATGTGGAGCTCTGCTTTCAATTGACACTTTTTCTAAAAACTGATAACATAAACATAAATATTTTATCGATGATTTTTCTTCAAAACCGGAAAGGATTTAACAAATTATGAATCGAAAGAAAACAGCGGTCGACGTCTATATGGCTACAGTATTTAAGTGGGGACTGTTTATTTTTGCATGCGCCTGCATGTGTGCTACAGCCACTTTCAATATTGAAAAATTATTAGGTTTATATCCTACCGTTTCTTGGCTGTCTACCATTTTTTTAGGTCTCATGGATATCTGCGTTTTTATTATAGCGATGATGCTCATCAAAACCTCCTTCGATGAATATGGCAACTTACCCGAGGAAAAACTCAGACTTGGAAAACTGTTTACAAGTATTGTTTTGGTTGTACAGTGGAATTATCTTTTGTATATGCTTCCCACCAGGACATTCTGGGGATTTTTGTTCTTCTTCCTGATTCTGATCGCATTCTTTCTGGACATTAAACTGCTGCTGACAAACGGCCTGCTCTGTATGGTGTCGCTGTTGATCGGCTGGATGATTCGGGGTACGGCTCTTTTACCTGTCAAAGATGAATTGTTTCTTACCGATATGATCCTCTGTGTGATGGCGCTGCTATTATCTTTAGCGGGTCTGCTCATCTTTGTTTTCTTTGTAGCGCACTTTCTGGTCAATGCAAAGAAGGATGAACTGGAGCAGAATAACGAGCACGTTGAGAATGTCCTGTCCTCTGTGAAGGAGCTCTCCGAGCAGTTATCTGCAGCCGGTACAACACTATCACAGGTTTCCGAAAATGAAAGTGCATCGGCGGAAGAACTGGCGTCAACAAGTGAGCAGTTGGTGATCAACAGCAATCAGCTCAGTGCAAAGACCGACGAAAGCATGTCTAATCTGAGCGAGCTGAGTAATTGCGAGGGCATCGTTGCCTCCAATATGGAAAAGGTGGAGACGGTTTCGAAGGAACTGCTTGATAAATCCAAAGAAAACGAAAATCTTCTCAACAACCTGCATTCGATCAACGGCGAAGTGTCAGAATCGATCAAGGCAACGACAGATATCGCGCTTCGGCTTTCGGAAGCGGTAAAGGAAATCGGCGTAACCTTAAATCTGATCAGTGATATTTCCAGTTCCACCAATCTGCTGGCCTTAAACGCCTCCATTGAGGCCGCAAGAGCCGGGGAAGCAGGAAAGGGCTTTGCGGTTGTTGCAACAGAAGTTGGAAATCTGGCAAACAGTACGCAGGAGTCCCTGAAGGTGGTGCAGACAGTGATCGAACGAGTGCAGCAGAATGTAACGGACATCACTGCGCAGGTAGATGAAAATACCGCAAAGCTTAGTAAACAGAGTGAATATTATGAAAATGTATTTTCATGTATGCAGGATATGACAGCGCTCCTGAACACTTCGGTTGAGTCGATCCGCACCATGGCAGAAGCTCAGAGCAGGCAATCCGGAGTCATCAAACAGACAATATCCATCAATCAGGACATTGCTGAGAGTATTAAGAATGAACATGAGCAGTTTACATCGATCAACGCTATGGCGGATACCAGCGCAAACGCCACAGCAGCTGTTGCGACACAGGCAGGAGCAATCAACAGCATGGTTGAGAAAATGACACAATTGTTAGAGATAGAATAGTTTTTTCTGTTGACAAACCGCGAAAAGTCCGATACAATGTTTGAGTATGCCGCATAGTGAGGTCAAAGTATGCCCTTTCGGGTGTCACCGAAGCTAGCGAGTAAATGGGCGAAAGTCCATGAATAGGAGGTGTGCAGGTATGTACGCAATCATTGCAACAGGCGGAAAACAGTACAAGGTATCCGAAGGTGACGAGATCAGAGTAGAGAAACTCGACGTCGAGGTAGGTGCTACTGTTACGTTCGATCAGGTGATCGCTGTCAGCGATAAGGAGCTCAAGGTTGCAGGCGATGTGGCCGGCGCTACCGTAACGGGAACTGTTACGGCTCAGGATAAGGCACGCAAAGTCATCGTCTACAAGTATAAGAGAAAGACCGGCTATCACAAGAAAAACGGCCACAGACAGCCCTATACGCAGATCAAGATTGACAAGATCAAAGCGTAATGACAAAGGTCACGATTCATAAAAATCGGTCGGGAGACTATCTTGGATTTACCTGCGAGGGTCATGCAGGCTATGCAAAGCGCGGAGAAGACATTGTCTGTGCTGCCATATCGGTTCTGGTGATCAATACGGTAAATTCGCTGGAGGAGCTCACAAAAGAGCCCATACAGGTGGAGACAGACGAAGCGGCAGGAAGAATCTGCTGTACTTTCCGTCAACATCCTCTGCGGGAAACCTCCATTGTTCTGATGGATTCCCTGACCTTGGGACTGCAGCAGATTCAAGCGCAGTATGGAAAAAAGCATTGTAAATTGACAGTTGAGGAGGTGTAAGACCATGTTAAATATGAACCTTCAATTTTTTGCACATAAGAAGGGTGTCGGCTCCACCAAGAACGGCAGAGATTCCGAGGCCAAGAGATTAGGTGCAAAGAGAGCTGACGGACAGTTCGTTAAGGCAGGAAACATCCTGTACAGACAGCGCGGTACAAAGATCCATCCCGGCATCAATGTCGGCAAGGGCGGAGATGATACGCTGTTTGCACTGGTGGACGGTGTGCTTCGTTTTGAGAGAAAAGGCAGAGACAAGAAGCAGGCTTCCGTTTATCCTGTAGAGCAGTAAGAACCGCAAGGCAAAGCTCCGAACATCCTGATGTTTGGAGCTTTTTTAGATGAGGCAGAGCAATATGTTTGCAGATCGAGCAAAAATTTTCGTAAAAAGCGGCAAGGGCGGGGACGGTCATGTCTCCTTCCGGCGGGAAAAATATGTACCAAACGGCGGTCCTGACGGTGGAGACGGCGGAAATGGAGGAAACGTCTACTTTGAAGTGGACGAGGGCTTAAACACCCTCACCGATTTTCGTCATATCCGCAAATACAGCGCCGGAAACGGCGAGGAGGGCGGCAAAAAGAACTGCGCCGGAAAAGCTGGAGATGACATCACGATAAAAGTGCCGGAAGGAACTGTGATCAGAGAAGCCGAAAGCGGCAAGGTCATCACGGACATGTCCGGGGAAAACAGGCGTTTCCTTCTTTTGAAAGGCGGACGTGGCGGCAGCGGCAACCAACACTATGCCACAAGTACCATGCAGGCTCCCAAATACGCCCAGCCGGGGCAGCCGGCTCAGGAACTGGAGCTTCTCTTGGAGCTTAAGGTGATTGCAGATGTTGGGCTTGTAGGTTTTCCGAATGTCGGAAAATCCACCTTTTTAGCGAAAGTGACTAACGCACGGCCAAAAATCGCAAACTATCATTTTACCACATTGAATCCCAATCTGGGTGTGGTGGACTTGGAGGACGCGAAAGGCTTTGTGATCGCCGATATTCCCGGCCTTATCGAAGGCGCAGCGCAGGGTGTCGGTCTGGGGCATGAATTTCTGCGGCACATTGAGCGTACCAGACTGATCGTGCACATTGTGGACGCGGCTTCCACCGAAGGGCGTGACCCTATTGAAGATATCCACGCCATTAATAAAGAGCTTGCCGCCTACGACGAGAAACTTGCGAGCCGCCCGCAGATCATTGCTGCCAACAAGATTGATATGATCTTTGAGGGCGACGAGGATCCCGTTGAAAAGATCAGAGCCGCTTTTGAACCGGAGGGTGTCCCGGTCTATGGCATCTCCGCCCTTAGTGGAAAGGGTGTGAGAGAACTTCTCTACGCCATCAATAATCGCCTTGAGGAGATCGGCGAGGAACCCATCACCTTTGAGCAGGAGTTTTTCCCGGAGTTTCATTTTGACACGGAGAATGATCCCTTCACTGTAGAGTACGATGAAGCGGCAAATGAATATGTGGTAGAAGGGCCGCGCATTGAAAAAATGCTCTCTTACACGAATTTAGAATCCGAAAAAGGGTTCAAGTTTTTTCAGGATTTCCTGAAAAAACAGGGCATCCTTGCGCAGCTTGAGGCACTGGGAATCGAGGAGGGCAGCACGGTAAGGATGTATGGATTGTCATTTGACTATTATAAATAGATATATGCGAATCGAAAATCCAACGCAGACCCGCTTGCGCTTCATTCCAGCCGTAACAGTGCTAAACTCGCCGAGTTGCAAAGCAACTCGTGACCTATGTTAAGCGCTGACGGCTTATAAGAGTCTGCTTATAGATATGCCGATTCGCACAATAATTATTCATTTAAGGAGATCATATGGAATTAACAAGCAAACAACGCGCATACTTAAAGAGTCTGGCAAATGGTATCGACCCCATATTTCAGGTAGGAAAGTCCAGTCTGACCCCGGAGTTTACCGAATCTGTGGGCGACGCCTTTAACACCAGAGAGCTTCTGAAGATCGCTGTTCTGAAAAATTGCGCGGACGATCCCAAGGAACTCGCACAGATGATCGCAGAGCGCACCCATTCCGATGTGGTTCAGGTGATCGGTAAAAAGATCATCCTCTACAAGCCGGACAAAAAAGATCCGAAGATCGTTCTTCCCAAGGCGAAGGCGCGCGAGGAGGGCCGATGAGACGGATCGGCATTATGGGAGGCACCTTCAATCCCATCCACAATGGTCATCTGGCGATTGCCGGGAAAGCGCGAGAGCAGTTCTTTTTGGAAAAAATTCTCTTTATGCCAAGCGGCGTCCCATACACAAAGGATCTGCGGGAGGTTCTGCCCGTCGATATACGCTGTGAAATGACAGCACTTGCCATTGCGGATACGCCTTATTTCGAATTGTCCATGCTGGAAGCAGAGGATGCCGAACAGGGCAAAAACACCTACACGTTTGAAACCCTGCAAAAGCTTCGACATGCTGATCCGACGGCAGACTATTATTTCATTCTGGGAGCGGACAGCCTCTATGCGATAGAAAACTGGAAAAAACCGGAGCTTATTTTTGAAAATTGTACGCTTCTTGCAGCGATGCGGATTGACGAATCACCTATTGCGCTGCAGCGGGACATTTCTTTTGCGCAGGAAAAGCTTTATCAACAGGTGGTGTATCTGCGGGAAAAATATCGCGCTTCTATTGAAATTGTGGAATTTGAGGGTATTGACCTGTCCTCCACAAAGATTCGGGAAAAACTGCGGTTTGGAGAGTCTGTATGCGGATTAGTTCCGAAGGTTGTGGAAGACTATATTCTGAAACATGAATGTTACAGATGATAAAGGGGGACACTGATATGGGTAGCAAACCGATGGAAAAAACAGATTACACTTACCTCCGCAAGGAAATGGAGGAGGTTCTGTCTGCCAAACGCTATATCCACACTCTGGGCGTTGCCTACACGGCCTCCTGCCTTGCCATGGCGCATGAGGAACCGATAGAGAAAGCGATGGTTGCAGGTCTTTTACATGACTGTGCGAAATCTATGCACGGCTCGGAGCTGGTTGCAATCTGCGAAAAAGGGCATCTCAGGATGAACGCGGTTGAAAGAAGCAATCCAACAGCTCTCCTGCATGCAAAAGCCGGAGCCTATCTGGCAGAACACAAGTACGGCGTGGCCGACACAGATATATTAAACGCCATATGCTATCATACGACGGGCCGTCCCGATATGAGCAAATTGGAGAAGATCATTTACATAGCTGACTATATCGAACCCGGAAGAAAACAGCTTGCCGGGCTTGAGATGGTCCGCCGGATCGCCTATCAGGATCTTGACTGGACGATGGAAAACATATTGGCAAACACGCTCGCCTATCTGCAGACGACGGATGGGCAGGTGGATGATATGACCGTCAAAACTTATGAATTTTACAGACGGAAAGCTTAAAGAAAGGCATGGTGAGATCATAGATGGATACAAAACAGACAGCATTGATTGCCGTGAATGCATTGGAAGACAAAAAAGCGGAGGATATTCGCATCTTAGATATCAGCGAAATATCGACGATCGCCGATTACTTTATTATCGCAAACGGTACAAACAAAAGCCAGATTCAGGCAATAGCTGACAATATATCGGAAATTCTTGGAAGAGCCGGTGTCACTATGCGTCAGATAGAGGGATACCAGAACGCAAATTGGGTTCTGATGGACTTTCAGGATGTGATCATCCACATCTTTGACAAAGAGAACCGTTTGTTCTATGATCTGGAACGAATCTGGCGGGATGGAATACTCATCGAAAAAGAGGCGCTGTCTTGACATTTTAAAAATGTCTATGGTAAAATCTTTTAGGAAATAAAATAAAGAAAACATACATGATGACACAGGTAGTGCTTTGCACGTAAAGCTGATTACGGAACATGTTTTTGTTTCGATCGCTTTATTTTGAAAGCCAGCCTGTGTTTTTGTATGTCCAAAAAGAGAAGAGGAGGATATTATTTTATGCCTACAAATCAGTTTCAGAGGATGGTATTTGCCTTCCTTACCGTTCTGGTAACGGTTCATGCGTATGTATTTTACAGCCTGTACGTCGTCAACGGGACAATCTTGATGACGATCACCGGAGCCGATTCCGTGATTCACGCCATCAACGCTCAGGGCGGTGTATCCATGTTTGGAAAAATGCTACCCATCTGGGCGATCATCCTGATCGAATTCATCTTTGCCTACGGGTTGGAATGTGTGATGGGAAGTCCCTTATCCTTCCGGCTTGCCTGCAAGAATTTCGAACCGGAAAAAACCCATCCCGTTATTTTCGAAAGCGCTGTCATCTGTGCTACAGTTGGATTGATGTGCCCGACCATGAGCTTTTTAGCTGCATGGTTCTATTATCCCTATTATGCAGGATTTAGCCTGTTTACACTGCTTGCGAACTGGTTGAAGCTGGTATGCTATAATTTCCCTTTTGCATTTTTTACGCAGCTGTTTTTCATCCAGCCCTTGATCAGAACAATTTTCAAGCTGTTGTTTCGGAATAACATCCCATCTACCGTGTATTGATCTGAAACATGATCATAAAAAGGAGATCAGAGTGAGAAAACAGACAGGACCGGCAAGATTTTTCTGCCGATCCTGTACAGGTTTTCTATACTTTGTTTGATTCTGCTGTGCCGCCTGTATACATATAAAACGTAATGATATACAGACCGGCGATACCCACCAGAGCATAGATAATTCTGGCAAACCATGACATATTACCAAATATGAATGCTACAAGGTCAAAGCTGAAAAGTCCGATCAATCCCCAGTTGAGAGCACCGATGATGGCAATCGTCAGGGCAAGACAGTCTAACGCTTTATTTCTCATGTTTTCTTCCCCCTTCATAAGACATCAATCCTACTTCGCAAACGAGAAATATACGATCTGATTTCTCGATCATAATCGTCATACAAACCAATTACGATCACTAGCTAGTATGCGCGAAGGAATTTATCCTATGCTGGAAAATTTTCGTCTTGTCAAAAAATAAACCCTGCGAAACAACTTCACAGGGCTTAAATCAAAATCTATTTTTCAATGTTTATACAGTCTGAATACGCCGAAGACTTTTCCCAGAATCTGACAGTCATTTACAATGATAGGATCCATATCGTCATTTTCCGGCTGCAGACGCACATGACCGTTTTCCTTATAAAAAGTTTTTACAGTGGCAGAGTCGTCTATCAATGCCACTACAGTATCACCGTTATCCGCCGTCTGGCAGCTTTTCACAAAAATCTGATCGCCGCTGTAAATGCCGACGTTTATCATGGAATCTCCCTTTACTTTTAATACAAAGGATTCGCCGCTTGGCACCATGTCCGCCGGAACAGGGAAGTAGCTCTCAATATTCTGTTCCGCCAGAATCGGCTGTCCGGCAGCCACCTGGCCGATCACGGGCAGGGAAACCATTTCCGTGCGCACCATCTGAAAATTGTCATCACATATCTCAATAGCGCGGGGTTTCGTGGGATCTCTTCTGATATAACCGTTTTTTTCCAGCGTCTCGAGGTGAGAGTGAACAGAGGAGGTGGATTTCAAATTGACCGCCTCACAGATTTCACGAACTGCTGGCGGATAACCTCTTTTTAAGATCTCATCTTTAATATAGTCAAGAATCTGCTGTTGCTTCACGGTAATCTTTCCCTGTGCCATAGTAAAATCCCTTTCCTTTCCCTATACAAATCTGCGGTTTCCTCACTAATCCGGATAAATAAACCAGTCCGATACCCAACAAATATCAGCTGTTTTTGTTGCTATGCGTATAGTATAGCACAGAATTTCGTAAAAAGCAAACATATATTCTGAAAATTTGTTCGATTTTTCTTTTAAAAAGTATTGACAATCGAAAATATGTTCGATATAATACAAACATAGAGAACATCCGTTCGTAACACATGTTCTGTTTATTAACAGAATGGAAGAGAGGAGTTGGAAAGAATATGACACAGCGACGCAGGAGTACACAGGATATCAGGAGCGAGAGAAGGATCCGCAATAACCGCATCCGCAGAAGACGGGAAATGAGAAAGAATTTTCTCTTATTTATGATGACGCTCTGTCTGATCGTCACCACCTCCATCGCCGTCAGCTCTTTTCGTTCCAATGCAAAAGGGGATCCCGCGAAGGAGACCTATCGCTATTATAAGAGCATCACCGTGTCCGAAAACGACACGCTCTGGTCGATTGCGCAAACCTATATGGATGAGATGCACTACGACTCTATACAGGACTATATCAGAGATGTTAAGCATATCAATAACCTGAAGAATGACGCGATTTTTGCGGACGCCCATCTGATCGTACCATATTATGCCGAGGCAGTCGCGAGGCCGTAATTCGGCAACAGATTTTTGTAATTGACGAAACACACAGATAGAGTGTATTATTGTTTGTATTATGACCTATACTGCAGCATCATACTAATTCAATCAGAACTAAATTATATATTGTTTGTTGTTTCTACCAACGGCAGGTATCATATAACAGAACTGCCGTTGGTTATTCTTCATACGCAGAACATTTATATTCAGGAGAAAGCTAAATGAAAGAGCAAAGGAATAAAAAAGAAGATAAGCTGTCGTTCTCAGAAACTCTAAAAAATGACTGGTATGCGATAAAGCTCGGATATTCCATTCAAAAGAACGTGGTCGTACATGCTTTTTTCATGCAGATTGCAGGATATTTTGAATGGGTATTTTTTGATGCAATATTTATGCGCTATATTGTAGATGCGCTGGATAAAAATCAGGGTTTTCAAACGATTTTTACATTTATCCTGATATGCGGCGCGGTATTCTTTCTGATCAATGTATATATGAATTATGTAGAAAATGTAGTATATCCATTGTCGACGACAAGACTGTATTACGGCGTCTATACCAAATTATATGCCAAAGCAAAAAATGTTGAACTCAGATGCTATGAAGATCCAGAATTTTATAATCGCTACACGATGGCGATGAATGAAGCAGAGACGAAAATCAATACTATTATCACAAGTTTTTGGGGCGTTTTGGTGGGTGCAGCGGCAACTGCGGCTGTGTTTGGATTTATGTACGAGATCGATCATTTTGCGATGCTCTTTATCTTATGTCCGCTGATCGGAAATTTTCTGTTCGGAAATAGAAAAAACAAATTTGAGTTCCAGCGATATCAGGAGCAAGCACCGAACGACAAAGTTTTAAATTATGTAAACCGAGTCATGTATCTGCCCGACTATGCAAAAGAAATGCGGATTTTCCCGATTTTTCGTCTTCTCAAAAAACAGTACCATGATGCAACACAGGAAAACATGAGAGTGGCTAAAAAATATGCGTTTGCCAATGCACACATGAGCTTTTGGAAGAACACATTTACTTTTACGGCAATCTTTGAAGGAGTGCTCCTCTATGCCGTTTACCGGAATCTGGTAACGGGCTCCATCTCTCTGGCTCAGCTCACTGTGATGAGCAGTCTTATGGTCGCTATGACCTGGATTTTAATCCGGCTCTTTGAAGATGTCATGGCTATTATGAAAAACGGTCTGTTCATAAACAATCTCAGGGGATTTTTGGAATATGAGGAAGAGATTCCCGAGGATCAAAAGGGAATTTTGCCGGAAAAAGAGTTTGAGAGTCTTGTGTTTGATAATGTATGCTTTTCTTATAAAGACGAAGAAACGATAAAAAATCTTTCTTTTACGTTACGCAAAGGCGAAATTGCAGCTCTGGTGGGACATAACGGCGCCGGAAAGACCACGATCGTTAAACTTTTGCTGAGATTGTATGACCCCGTTTCCGGAGTCATTCGGTTAAACGGAAGGGATATCCGGGAATACGATCTTCACGCTTATAGAGAGATGTTTGCCACTACCTTTCAGGATTTTGCCATTATGGGGATGACCATTAAGGAAAATGTTCTGATGGGAAGGCATTATGAGAAGGAAGACGAACTGGTGGAGGACTCCTTAAAGAGAGCGGGAGTCTACGAAAAAGTGCAAAGCCTTCCTAAGGGAATCCACACTATGATGACGAAAGAGTTTGATGAGGACGGAGCGGTATTGTCCGGAGGAGAGAATCAGAAGCTGGCTGTTGCAAGAACATTTGCCAAGGACTCACCGGTCAAAATCTTTGACGAGCCATCCAGTGCTCTTGATCCCCTTGCGGAGTATGAGTTATTTCAAAATATTATGAAAGAGGGCAAGGATCACACCATGCTCTTTATTTCCCATCGCCTGTCCTCTGTCAAGAGCTGTGACAAAGTTTTCATGCTCGAGGGCGGCAGACTGATTGAGGAAGGCTCTCATAAGCAGTTGATGGAGCTTGGCGGAAGTTATGCACAGATGTATAAGAAGCAGGCCATGAATTATCTGGCTCTGAATGAGGGGGAGGAGGTGGAATCGTGAAACAGGAAAATGAGAAAGTGAAGCAGAGTGCGGCGCAGGTCTGGGATAATAATCGTTTTTTAATAAAGCTCTGTATGACGGCTTCGCCTGCATATGTGATCTTAGCGGTATTGGAATCTGTGCGAAATCAGGTCTCCATCTTCTTTGAGCATACCTATGGAATTGGTTATGTACTCGAAGCGGCAGAATTTCATTATCCGTTCCGAAAAGTAGCAATATTTCTTCTGATCCTGGCCGGCATCATTACGCTCGAAATGGCATTTTCGGCGTTCGTGTGGGATTATCTGATGGAGAAGGAGCGTCCCAAGATACGAGAGAAGATAAAGCTTCTGTTCTATGAAAAAGCGAAAGAGCTGGATCTGGAGTGTTATGACAATCCGGAATACTATAATCAGCTTGTTCTGGTACTTGCTGAAGTAGATAAGCAGATTGACAGATGTGTCACATTTTTGCAGAATACAGCGTCCGGGATTGCGGTTTTTATTTCCACCGGAATTTATTTCTTTGTGAAGGATAAAGCATCTATCCCGTTTGCAGTGGTGTCCTTTATCATGGCGTTTGCTTTTAATCAACTATATAACAAACTGACATTTCAGATCAGAATGGAGCGAAATCCTCATGAGAGAAAGCGGGAGTATGTGAAAAGAGTATTTTACCTGAGCGATTATGCAAAGGAACTCAGATTGAATCCAAAGGTTTCAGACGTATTATTCGACCGCTTCAAGGAGGCCAACGAAGAAGTCTATCAGGTAGAAAAGAAACATGCGAACCGCAGATTTTTCTTAAGTTTTATGAGAAGGTATGTAAGCAACAACTTTTTTGCGGATGTGCTTTATATCTCTTATCTGGTGTTTCAGGCGACTGTTCGGAAGGCTTTGTCATTCAGCAGCGTAGCGATTTTGTATAATTCTTTTGGACGGCTGAAACGCGGCATGAGTATTTTTACGGATGTTTATCCCTATGCCTGTGAGACGAGCCTGTATGTTCAAAAAATGCGGGATTTCCTTGCATTTGAACCAAAGATCACTTCGGAAACAGGTCTGCTTCCGGCTGAGGGGGCAAAGGATATAGAGCTGCAGGGAGTTTCTTTTGCGTATCGTAAAGAAGACGGTAATCTTTTGAAGGATATTTCCCTGCATATCAAACCCGGACAGAAAATTGCGCTTGTCGGTTATAACGGCGCAGGAAAAACGACGCTTGTTAAGTTGCTTATGAGGCTTTACGATGTAGATGAAGGAAAAATCTTGGCGGATGGAAAAGACATTCGTTCCTATAATGTGCAAAAGTACAGGGCCTCGATTGGTACGGTATTCCAGGATTTTCAGATTTTTGCCGGAAATGTCAAAGAAAACGTACTGTTAGACGTAGTTCAAGACTGCGATGAAGAGAGCATAACGGAAGCCCTGACAGACAGCGGACTCATGGACAGGGTAAACGAAATGCCTAAGGGGCTTGATACGCCTCTTACCACGGAATTTGAAGAAGACGGCATGAATCTGTCAGGTGGAGAGAGCCAGAAGCTGGCGATTGCCAGAGTGTTCTATCAGAAAGCCGGCCTTATGATTCTGGACGAGCCGTCGAGCGCGCTTGATCCCATTGCGGAGTATCAGTTAAATCATGCTATGCTTTCGGCAACGAAAGATAAGACTGTTATCTTTATTTCACATCGTCTTTCCACGACCAGACTTGCCGACCGGATCATTATGATGGAGCAGGGCAGAATCGTGGAACAGGGCAGTCACGAGCAGTTGCTTGCAAAAAACGGAAAATACGCGCAGATGTGGCGCGTGCAGGCAGGAGCGTATATTGAGGTATCGTAATACGCTCCTGTATGGAAGATAGATTGAAAACGGAAATGAGGAAATTATGAAAATCGACCGAATGATCGGCATCCTGTCAATCCTGCTGCAAAAAGAAAAGGTCACAGCTCCCTATCTTGCGGAAAAATTTGAGGTTTCCCGCCGCACCATCAACCGGGATATTGAGGCACTGTGCATGGCCGGGATTCCGCTTGTGACAGAGCCGGGAAAAAACGGCGGTATCTCCATAATGGAAGGCTTTAACATAGACCGCACACTGTTTACCTCCTCGGATATGCAGGCAATTCTGGCGGGACTGCGCGGTCTGGACAGTGTGAGCGGCACAAACCGCTATCTTCAACTGATGGAAAAGCTGTCTGCAGGCACTTCTGACCTGTCAAGCGGAGATAACCATATCCTGATCAACCTTTCTTCCTGGTATAAGTCTGCTCTTTCCCCTAAAATAGAACTCTTACAGAGTGCAATTCACACCGGAAACAAAGTTTCTTTTACCTACTTTTCTCCCAAAGGTGAGTCTGTAAGATGGGTGGAACCCTATTATCTGGTCTTTCAGTGGGCCGGCTGGTATCTTTGGGGATGGTGCGAGAGGAGAGAGGACTTTCGTCTCTTTAAGCTGATGCGGATGACAGAGCTATATGTGCAGGATACCTTTGTAAAACGCACCGTCGCACCGCCTGATTTAAGTGATGATCGAGTCTTTCCACCGGTATTTCAGATCAAGGCTAAGATCCATCCTTCCTGTAAATGGAGGTTGATTGAAGAATATGGCCCGGAAAGCTTTCAGGTACTGCCGGACGGCATGCTTCTTTTCTCCACCAGTTTTTCCGATCATGACAATGTGATCGGATGGATTGCTTCTTTCGGCGGCAGAGCGGAGCTTTTGGAACCGGAATATCTGCGTCGGGATGTTTTACGATTTGCGGAAGGAATCTGCGAAAGATATCGATCTGATTCCGAAACATGACATACTGTTGTCGTGTTTAGACTGATAGGATAAATTATCGAAACTATTTATATGCTATGTATCATCCTATAGTTATGACACCAATGAGATAATTGAACCTGACATAAAGACGGAGGCTTGAATATGGCATTTGATTACAAAAAAGAATACAAAGAATTTTATCTGCCGAAAAACAAACCCGCACTGATCACTGTACCGTCCATGAATTTCATCGCAGTGCGTGGAAAAGGTGATCCGAACGAGGAAAACAGCACATATAGACAGTCAATCGGTCTTCTTTACGGCATTGCTTATACGATTAAGATGAGCAAAATGGGAATGCATCAGATCAAAGGCTATTTCGACTACGTCGTGCCGCCTCTGGAGGGATTGTGGTGGCAGAAGGGCATAAACGACATTGATTATGCAAAAAAAGAGACTTTTGAGTGGATTTCCATGATCCGTCTGCCTGATTTTGTGACCAAAACGGAGTTTGACTGGGCCAAAACGGAAGCTGCTGAAAAGAAAAAGACGGATTTTTCCGGCGTGGAATTTCTGACCTATGACGAGGGATTGTGTGTACAGTGTATGCATATTGGTCCGTATGACAACGAACCCGCCACCATAGAGGCCATGGATCAATTTGCCAAAGAACAGGGATTTTCCCCTGATATGGAAGGTACTCGCCGTCATCATGAGATTTATCTGAGCGATCCGAGAAAATGTAAGCCGGAAAACCTGAAAACGGTGATCCGGCATCCGATAAAGAACATATAAGCTTAATATTTAAAGTTTAACGCATTCTGATACAGACTTCGAATCCGCAGAATAGTAACATGATATGGTGTAAGATATAGATATTCAACTATGAAACAAATACACATTTATTTCATAGTTACACCAATAAGCGCACTATAATTGCTTCCAAAACACCACTTCCCGGCATGATCAGTTTTCCCGCAGTTTCACAGCTTTGGCCGCCTTTCTGCGATTCTGGTCCTTGATCGCCGCATAATGCTTTCTGGTTGTTCCTACATCGGAATGACCCAAAACGTCCGCTACCAGATAGATGTCCTCAGTTTCCTGATAGAGACTGGTGCCGAAGGTAGAACGCAGCTTATGAGGCGTGATCTTTTTCTGGGGAACGAAAGCTTTTGCATATTTTCCGACCAGATCTTCCACGGCATGCACGCTGATTCGTTTTTTCTGCAAAGAGAAAAACAAAGCGTTTTCCTCGCCGTCAAGAGCCTGTTGTGCAATCTGTGCGCGGGGTCCTTCTATGTAGTCCAAAAGAGCTTTCTCGACCTCCTCACCGAAATACAGAACAGCCTCGTTTCCTCCCTTGCGGATGACGCGAATACTGTTTTCCCGAAAATTCACATCGTTGATGTCAAGGCCTACGCATTCCGACACGCGGATACCGGTGCCTAAAAACAGTGTCACAATGGCGATATCACGCACTTTTGTCTTTAAAAAGAAATCCTTTTTCTTTCCGGACAAACTGTTTTCGTAGCTCTCCAGACTGTCCAGGAAAATTGCCACCTCATCAGGCTCCAGATGAATGATGGCTTTCTCATGAAGCTTTGGCATATCCACCTGCATGGCAACATTGCGCGTGAGCAATTCCTTCTTATAAAAATAATCCAAAAAACTGCGCAGAGAAGACATTTTGCGTGCAATGCTGCTCGCACCGTTCTTCTGACCGCTTCCTTCCGTCACATAATATTTCAGATATTCCTGATACTCCTCGATATCAATGGCTGTCAGACAATCGATATCCGCAAGACCGATATCCCGCATACTCTTTTCAGAAAGCGCAGGATTTTTCTCGATCAAAAACCGCAGAAAAACCTGTAAGTCGTAGGCATAGGAAATGCGGGTCTTCGCGCTGGTTTTAGCCTCTACCGCCCGAAAATAATCGCGGGCATAAGGCGGAAGTTCTGAAAGCAGGTTTCTCAGCTGCAGTGTATAGCCCGTTGCGATCTGTTCATGATAGGTATGGTTTCTGCCCGCCATCTTATTTCCTCTTTTCTGTACTAAATTTATCCCAGCCGTCCAGTCCGCTGCCAAGAATCGCAGTGAACATACGTTCTTTCACGCCCGGTGCCTCAAGGTTGATCTCCTGCACCAGATTTTTCACGGTCTCACGCTTGGTATGACCGTCTGCAGGACAGGGACTTTTCACCACAGGTACATTGTTTTTGCGCACAAAGCCTATCACATCTGCCTCATTCATATAAATCAATGGACGGATCACTGTGATCTGCATACGGTCCAAATAAGTCACAGGACGGAAAGTATGAAACCTTCCCTCGTAGATCAAAGACATCATCATAGTTTCCACCACATCGTCCTTATGATGTGCGTAGGCCACCTTATTGCAGCCGGCCGCTTTCATCGCGTCGTTTAAGGCCCCTTTTCGCATCTTCGCACACAGAGAACAGGGATTTGTCTCCTTTCTGTCCTCAAAGACGATCTTTGCGATATCCGTTTTGATGATCTGATATTCCACATCAAGCGTTTTACAGAGCGCCTCAATCTCGGATAGGTTAAGATTTCCGAACCCCAAGTCCACCGTCACCGCGCACAGTTCAAACGGGACGGGATAAAAGCGGCGCAGATTCTGCAGCGCGTAAAGAAGCGTCAGACTGTCTTTTCCGCCGGAAATACCCACCGCGATCCGGTCTCCCGAATCAATCATATGATAATCGTCTACAGCCTTCCTTACAAGGCTCAATACCTGTTGCAATTTCATGACGTTTACTTCTTTCTGACATTCCGTTCGCAAATCTGCAATGTACCACTTTTTGCAATTACATCGTACATTTATGCTAATTACATTTTAGGGTATTGTTTCTCCCTTGTCAAATTGCTATAATTATCTATAAGATACTATATAGATAGATCATTTCTGGCTGAAAGGCGGCGTTCTTGATGAAATTTAAATTTGATAAAAAATATCTATATTGGGGGTTGACAGCGTTTCTGACACTTGCAGGCGCAATCCTCTTCTACTATCTCCTCTTCCACCGCTCCAATTTTATGGGCGGACTCAACAAAATCATAACCATTGCCATGCCGATCATCGACGGCTTTGTACTTGCCTACCTGTTTACCCCGATCCTGAATAAAATCGAAAAGAGCATTGTGAAACCGCTCTGTAAAAAGGTCGGCATAGCTACGACCGGAAAAAACAGAGGCCGCATCCGCGCTTTCTGTATTCTGGCAACCCTTCTGGTGGTCATTTTGATTCTATACGAACTGTTTGCCCTCATCCTTCCCGAGGTCATCCGCAGCATACAGAGCATTATCTTCATGTTTCCCGTTTACCTCAACAACCTCTCGGATTGGGCGCTCCTCCTGTTAAAGGATAATCCTGACCTTGAAAAAACAGTTAACAGCCTGTTTGATCAGTATTCTGTCATGCTGACGGAGTATGCAAACACACATTTCCTGCCCCGCATCAACGAGGTCCTCAACAATGCACTGAGCATTGTCTCCTCCAGCGTTATCAGTGTATTAAAAGCACTCTGGAACCTTGTCATCGGCTTCATCATCTCCATCTATCTGTTGAGCAGCAAAGAAAAGTTCGCGGGACAGGCGAAAAAGATCATCTATGCGGTCTTCGACCGTCAGACGGGAAACGAGATGGTGAAAAATTTCCGCTTTATTCACAGCACCTTCATCGGTTTCATAGGCGGAAAGATCGTGGACTCCATCATCATCGGCATCCTCTGTTTCGTCTGCACCAGCATCATCGGCACGCCCTACTCCATTCTGGTGAGTGTGATCATAGGTGTGACCAATGTCATCCCTTTCTTCGGTCCGTGGATCGGCGGCATACCTAGCGCTCTGTTAGTCCTGATGGTAGATCCCAAGCAGGCGCTCTATTTTGGCCTTCTGGTCATTTTTATCCAGCAGTTTGACGGCAATATCCTGGGTCCCAAAATTCTGGGAGATTCTACAGGGTTGTCCGGCTTCTGGGTCATCTTTGCGATCACAATATTCGGCGGACTCCTCAATGTCTTCGGCATGGTGGTGGGTGTTCCCATCTTTGCCGTGTTCTATGCAGGTGTCAAGTCCACAGTAAATCGTTCGCTTCACAAAAAGAATCTCCCGACTGAACTTGCGCCCTACATGACAGTCGGGCAGATTGAAGAATCCATGGCCTTTACCGAATATGTACCGCCTGTGAAAAAGAAAAACAAAAGCAAACCTGCCGCACAAATACAAAAAAATAACGCTACTTCTCCGTCTGATACGGAGAAATAGCGCAATAAAATCAAAGTTCAACGGTTTTCAAAATCTTCCACAAACTGGGCGATCAGCTTTGCCGTACCGTCAATCCCAAGAACACTGCTGTTGACGGAGATATCATAGCTGTCGGAACGTCCCCATTTTTTGGAAGAATAGTAATTGTAGTAGCTTTGACGCTGTTTATCTTTCTTGTTCATCATGTCAAGTGCCTTCTGCTCCGTGGTAACGTCCTCAAAACGTTCCATGATCCGTTTTACCTTGCAGGCCTGATCGCCGTGAATGAAAATGTGCAGACAATTCTGATAATCATGCAGCGCATAATCTGCGCAACGTCCCACGATCACACAAGGTCCCTCACCCGCAATCTTTTTGATCGTGTCAAACTGTGCCAGAAAGACCTTGTGGCTGATAGGCATATCCACAAAGGAGGAGGAATTGTAACCGAAGGAGTAAGTGTCCATTACCAGATTATAGAGGAAGGAATTTGTAGGCCTTTCGTCATGATTCTGGATCATCTCCTCGCAGAATCCGCTCTCCTTCGCTGCCCTTGTCAGCAAATCTTTATCGTAAAAAGGAATCCCGAAATGCTCCGCAACCTTCTTTCCAATCTCGCGGCCTCCGGAACCGAATTGACGTCCGATCGTAATGATTGTATTCATAGAAACAGCCCCTTTCTGTCGTCTATTTTGTTCTTACTCCTATTATATATAATATGCACAAAACGCGCAAGAGAAATTGCATATTTTTGTTATATGTGCGCAAAAAAGAGCTGTGCAAACTATTGCACAGCTCTTTCCCTTTACTGATTTGATTCTTGTAAAATCTTATGCCGCTTTCTTCTTGCCGGACAGTATCTGGATTCCCTCAATTACAAGGATAATTGCCAGAACGATCAGAAGAACTGCAAGAATTGCCTGTGCATAAGGACCCCAATCCGCAGCGCCTGCAGAGATGATACCAATCTGGTTCTTTACGGTCACACACAGGGAGCAGATCGTAACTACGATCATGAACGCCATAGGTGCAAGGAACATCTTGTTGTTCTTACCCGCATTCTTTAACCAGGTAGCAACTGCCAGCAGACCGATACCTGCAAGGAGCTGGTTGGCAGCGCCAAACAGACCCCAGATCTTGGAATATCCGGTCATACCCAGCGCAATACCGAGAATTACCGTGATGATGGTTGAAACGTAAGGATTCACCAATGTCCTCTTCCAACCCTCTTTGATATCGTCCACAGTCTGACCGGGCTCAAGGAAGAATTCCTGGAACATAAAACGTGCCAGACGGGTCGCCGTATCCAAAGAAGTCAAGCAGAATGCAGAGTAGGTGAGAACCAGCAGCGTGTTTAACACTGCCACAACTCCATCGGAGGCAATACCCGCATACATCTGAGAGATACCGCCTGCAAAGATTGCCGTTGCGCCTGCGGTGATGCCGTTCTTGTAAGCGAAATTGATCGCACAGACCGTGATCACAGCCAGCACACACTCAAGGAGCATACCGCCGTAAGCGATAGGCTTTGCATCCGTTTCCTTATCCAGCTGCTTGGAGGTGGTTCCGGAGGATACCAGAGAGTGGAAACCGGAGATCGCACCGCAGGCAACCGTGGTAAAGAGCACCGGGAACAGGAACTGTGTGCCGTTGCCGTTGTCAACAGCAAAACCGTTGAAGGCCGCAAGACCATCAGCGCCGCCCATGCCGGCATGGGAAACGATAACACCCACCAATGCAACCGCAAGCATTGCGTAGAGCAGGAAAGAACTCAGATAGTCACGGGGCTGTAAGAGGATCCACACCGGTGTCACCGATGCGACCGCGATATACAAACCTACAATGATCATCCATGTTTTGGTGGTCAGGTAAATGGGATGGAAATTCATACCAATTGCCATACAAAGTGCGATCGCTACCACACCGAGAATGGTGGAAACCGCCATGGACGCATTGCGGCGATATACCATAAAGCCAAAGACAATAGCGATCACGATGAACAGCAGGGATACCATTGCGACAGAAGCATTTGTCGCAGAGGCTGCCACATCAATTGCGCCTGCATCGTCCACAACTGCGCCGAAGGTGCTCGCTACAATGGACGCGAAAGCCGCAACCACCAAAAGCAGAGTCAGATACGCAAATGTGGTAAACAGCATTTTGGATTTCTTACCCATGTTCGCAGAAATGATCTCGCCGATGGACTGACCCTTATGACGGATGGATGCGAACAGTGCACCGAAATCGTGGACACCGCCGAAAAAGATGCCGCCGACCAGAATCCAGAGAACAACGGGAACCCAGCCGAACATAGCCGCGCCGATCGGACCAGTGATCGGTCCTGCACCCGCAATGGAGGAGAAGTGATGGCCCATCAGCACAGGCGCCTTAGCCGGCACATAGTCCACACCGTCTTCCATCTCATGGGCAGGCGTAGCCTTATTGCTGTCGCCGACACCCCATTGTTTGCACAGCCACCCGCCATAGAATATGTAACCAAGGACGAGCACTGCGATACAGATGATTAACAGTAACAATGAATTCATACTAATACTCTCCCTTCCTATTTTTTGGAAAATAAAACTTTTTTCAAAATTTTCGCTGTCGTGCGGCCGGCGCGATTGCTTACGATACGGCCACTATCCCCGATGACCGCCGCAGCGTGAAAATCCATCCAGCCGTGCAGCGAAAAATGAAAACTTTTGTAAATGCGGCATTTTTTTAAGGCTTTTGCCGCCTCCTCGTCGCATGAGTCACAGACGATGATGGGGGTGATGTAAGAATACATATGCCCCGGTCCGATGTTCAGACGGCTCATACCATCCTCGTAGGCCACTCCTTTGCACTGTTCAAACAGTTCGAGCGACAGGTGCGGCACGTCGAAGAGATAGATAAACTCCTCGCTGTCCGCAGCCCAGAGCGATACCTTTTTGGATACCATATATTTCTCGGCATGCTCGTAATATTCACAAAGAGCCCGCAAAGGCTCTCTGGAGGTCCCGTAATCCGTGATGTCGTAATAAGCCACATAGCTCTTCAATAAAATATCTATGATTTCTTTTCTTGAATCTTTCATAGTCCCTCAGATTTCTAAAAACCCCATAACATAAATAATAGCATTGTATCCTCAAATCTTCAAGATATTTACATCATATTTACACACTAACTTCATAATTATTTATGAAAAAGTGTTTTCCGGATTTACAATATTTCCAGAAGTCGTACAAAATACGCAGGCAAAGGGGCTTCCACTTCCACATACGAACCGCTGGCAGGATGCATAAATCCAAGCTTATGGGCATGAAGCGTCTGACCTTCCAGGTGAAAGGGCGTCTTTCTTGTCCCGTAAATCTCGTCTCCAAGCAGGGGATGCCCGATAGAGGTCATGTGCACTCTGATCTGGTGGGTGCGTCCGGTTTCCAGCCTGCATTCGATGTAAGTATGCGCTCCAAAGCGTTCCAATACTTTATAATGAGTGACAGCCGCCTTCCCATTCTTCTCGTTTACGGACATCCGCTTCCTGTCGCGTTCGTCCCTGCCGATCGGCGCGTCTATGGTTCCCTCTTCCGTTTTCAGTACACCATGTACGATCGCTCTGTAGGTGCGGTTTAGGGAATGCTCTTTGAGCTGCGCGGCAATCGCTCTGTGTGACATGTCATTCTTACAGACGATCAATGAGCCGGTGGTATCCCTGTCAATCCGATGAACGATACCGGGCCGAAGTACTCCGTTAATACCGGATAGTTGTCCTTTACAATGCCAGAGTACAGCGTTTACCAGTGTGCCGCTGTAATGGCCGGGCGCCGGATGCACTACCATGCCCTTTGGCTTATCCACCACCAGAACATCCTCATCCTCGTAGAGAACGGTAAGCGGAATATCTTCCGCTTCGATCGCAGGTTCCGCCGCCTCCGGAATCAGAAAAGAGATCTCATCATCCACCCGCAGCCTGTACCCGGCCTTTGCAGGCTTTTCATTCACGGATACCTGCCCTTCTTTAATACACTTTTGAATATATGAGCGGGATAGTCCTGAAACGGCAGCTGTCAGCCATTTGTCAAGCCGTTCCTCCTCTCCCATTCCGATCTGGTAGCTGAACAAATCACTCATCACTTAATTTCCCGATAACGCTTTTGCTTAAAACTGATAAAATTCAAATCCTTCTCCTGATATACGAACAAAAGAAGAAAAATCAACATCACCGCAGAGACTGTCGCATAGATATCCGCCACATTAAAGATCGGAAAGTTGATCCGCACAAAATAGATAAAATCCACCACATAATCGTAACGTACCCGGTCGATCATGTTGCCGATGCAGCCGGCTGCGATCAGGCTGAGCAGAAAGTGCAGTATCGTATACTTTTTATGATCCGGCATTTTCAAGAGAACATAGGCGGCCACGCCGATGATCACGCTGGCTACAAAAATAAAGAATACCTTTTGATTCGGAAGCATCCCAAAAGCCGCACCTTGATTTTCCAGATAGTTTAGCTCCAATATTCCGTTGATCAAATTGTAAGCAGGCTTGTCTTTTAAGTAGATCACAGCCTGTCTTTTGGTATACTGATCAAAAAAGATCAGTGCAGCGATCATTATGATATCCAGCAACAGAAAAAGCTTCTTTTTCAAGCTCATTGTTTCGCATCCTCATCTGAAAACAGGATTTCCTGCACTGCCGCAAGGATTTCCTCGTCGGTAACACTCCTGTCGATAACAGCTTTGCCTACTTTTTTTAAGAGCACGAACTTAATCTGCCCGGCATCCATTTTTTTGTCCGATTTGGTCAATGCAAGGATTTCATTCGGATCAATGTCTTCTATACTGATCGGAAGGTTAAAGGGCACGAACATATCCCGCACTTCGTAATATTCCTCCATGGAAATATTTTCGCGTTTCCATGAGATAAAAGCCGCCGCCACCATACCAAGAGAAATACATTCCCCGTGCATCAGTGTAAAATGTTTCGCCTTCTCGATGGCATGACCGATGGTGTGGCCAAAGTTTAAAAGTGCCCGGTCTCCTTTCTCTGTGGGATCCTTCTCTACCACCAGTTTCTTGACCGTACAGCTTCTCATCACCATCTCGTGCAGCACTGTAAGATCACGATCATGAATCTCATACATATGATCGAGAAGCCACTCGTAAAACAGGGCGTCCTTGATGAGACCGTGCTTCATCACCTCGGCAAAACCCGCATAAAACTGCCTGTCGTCCAGCTCTTTTAAAGCACCGACATTCATATAGACCAGCTTGGGCATATTGAAAGCACCCACCATATTTTTATAGCCGTCAAAATCCACGCCCGTCTTTCCGCCAATGCTGCTGTCCGACTGCGCAATCAGGGTAGTTGGAATCTGTACAAAATCCACCCCCCGCAGGTAGGTGGCTGCCGCAAAGCCTGTGATATCGCCTACTACGCCGCCTCCAAGAGCAATGAGCATATCTTTTCTGTCAAATTTCTCTTCGATCAGGTGCCGATAAATATCCCTCACTGTATCCAGCGTCTTGTTTTCCTCTCCTGCCGGAAACGCATGCAGAATCACTTTCTTACAGTATCCTGTAAGCAGCGATACCACCGTCTCTGCAAAAAGCCGTTTCGTATTGGTATCGCAGATCACGGCTAACTTCCGTTCCTTTATGTCATAAGCAGCAAGCTCGTCGGCAAGAAGCTCAAAATCCTCCGTGAAAACAATATCGTAACAGGGTTTCTTCTCATAATTTATTGTCATTCGATCAGCCATTATGTTCCTCCTTAAGAAAAATCGAGTGCATTGGCACCCGATTTTCTTTCCTTTTCTAAAGCAAGTACGGCTCCCTAGAAACCGTTGTCGATCGGCACATCAAAGGATCCCGACAGGATATCCTGAAAATCGCCTGAAATATCCACGCTGGACGGTGTGATAATGAAAATATAGTGCGATATCTTCTGCAGATTCCCTGAGATCGCAAAGCATGAACCTGAGGTAAAATCAATGATCCGCTGCGCAATATCAACATCCAGCCCCTCCAGATTCAAGACCACGGTCCTGTTTGCCAAAAGCGTTTCCGTAATTTCTCTGGCATCTTCTACTGTAGTGGGTTTGATCACGCAGACCTCCATGCCGCCGCCCATTTTTTTTGTCTGGCGAAGAGGTGTTACCTTGGGGGTGAGCTTTCTCACCTTCTCCTCCTCCGCACCTTCGTTCTCCTTCGTAGACGGTTTTCTGGCAGGCATCGGCTCCTCGTCATAAAAATCATCGTCGTAGTAGCCGTCGTCTTCCTCCTCGCTCAGTTTCATGGCGCTGATAAACTTGTCCATAACACCCATCTGAATATCCTCCATTTACTCAATCAACTTTTCTATGTCGTATAAGCAGATTCGAGATACTTCGTATCTCTCATTCGCGTTGCTCGTCATAAACCGCCATAGCCAGTCTCACATGCAAGCATGCAGACTGTCTCTGTCGTTTTCTGACTCTGCTTATACGCACATCTTATGTATACTAAATTTTCATATAATCTCTTTCTCCAAAGATGCCCGTTCCGACTCTGATGTAGGTCGCGCCCTCTGTTATCGCGACTTCGTAGTCTCCGGTCATGCCCATGGAAAGTTCCTCCATAAAAACATTATCAATGTTTTTATGTATTATGTCAACATAAATTTTGTTTAATTGTGCAAAAAAGCGTCTGTTTTCTTCTGCCGTTTCCACATATGGCGCTATGGTCATCAGTCCTTTTATCCGAATATGGGGCATTTTCGCAATTTCTTTGACCATCGCAGGCGTTTCCTCAGGCGTCACACCAAATTTGCTTTCCTCTCCCGCTACATTGACTTCTATGAGAATATTCACCGTTTTTTCAAGCTTTGCGGCCTCCTTCTCTATCTCCTGTGCCAGCCGCAGGGAATCCACGCTGTGGATCAAAAAAACTTTATCAATAATATATTTTACTTTATTTCGTTGAAGATGCCCTATCATATGCCAGCGGATATCCTTTGGCAGGGTCTCGTATTTTTCCACAAGCTCCTGCACCTTATTCTCTCCAAAATCCCGGCATCCGCCGTCGTAAGCCTCCCGCAATGCAGTCAGCGGTTTGGTCTTGCTGACTGCGATCAGCTTTACATCCTCCACCGCACGACTGCTCCGGCTGCAGGCCTCCTCCATGCGTCTCTTCACTTCCTCCAGATTTTCCCTGATTTCCGACATATCAGTTTCCCTCTTTGCAAGCGTGTCTGCGTTGGTAATGCTATCTGCGCAATTACTCGTAGATAAACTCATTATCATTCACCATCTCCGCATCCAGTACAATGTAGTCATACACATTCAGTCCATAGGCGGTATTGGATTTCACCACAGAATACTCCTCATTTTGATAGAGAACGCTGATACGCTTGAAATCAGCATAGCCTTTATTGATGTTGTATACCCCTTCCAGTGTACCGGTCTTACCGATGGCATATTTTTCTCCCGTCTCCGGCATAACAATATAGTTATTCCGCCTGAGTACAGTATTATCCAGATAGTAATCCGTCTCCGTCTCCTCGTAAATCTCCGTCTCCACAAACTGTGTGGTAGCTGTGCCTTCATCGGTATAAGTCTCGAGCAGCACGCCATCTCCGCCGTTTACGCCTCCCCTTGTCACATATGCCTTCGGCACGATGAAAAACTCCTTCTTTACGATAGCGGAATTAGGAATCTTCAAACCTTTCTCCTCCTCCAGCAGGAGCTCTATGTCTATGAAGCGCTCCGTGCAGAAGGTTATCATGGAATTCGTAAAGGTCAAAGCTGCAAAGGTATCTCCCGCCTCATTCGTGTAAATGCTCACCTGTCCCCATGCCGTGTACTGGTTCTTTAAAAAGCGCACTTCTACATATTCCTTCTCCAAAAGTTCATCCGCAAGGCTCTTCTCCACCGGTATGACAATGGACCAGTCTTCTACTGTAGACAGCTTATAGACAGGGTCTCCCGCGGCCACAAGACTGTTATTCACCAGATACTTGCGTTCGTATTTCTCCTCGTCAAAATGCTCCGCCGTCATATCTTCCAGCGTAAGATCTTCATAACCATCCGTGGAGTAGAGCACGATTCCACTCCTTCCGGCATAGCGATAGTTGATGATCGTTGTGCTTGAAGCGTCATTCAAAGCGTCTGCGTTTTCGAGTATATTATAATTTGCCAGCTTGACAGCCATGCTCTCCATATTGTGACGGAAGCTGTATACTTCGTCAAAATGTTTCCTGTCAAAACCATGCATGAAGGCAGTGATATCGGTCTTCAGCGCGATCAGATCTCTGTCGGAGAGTGAATTTTCTCCGCTTGCGCCGGCCTTTATGTAGTCAGCAAGACGCCCTGTCTCATCAACAGTGTAGATCAGATCACCCACTGCCGTTCGCTCGCCCTCTCTGGCAAAGTAGTTGATGTATCCCGCATCCTGACCTGTCACGATCACCTCCTGCCTGAGGGCAATTCCACGATAGATGCTGTTTGATGTCAAAGATCCTTCCTGTACACTGTAGCGCACAATGTGATCCGTCCTGAAGTACATGAACACACAAATCACCACATAGATCAGAATCACGCCAAAAACCATCATTCCGATATTCAGATTGAGGGGTCTCCTGTATTTTCTGATATTATTACGATTATCCGCCACTGTACGCTCCTGTATCATTCACCATAAATGGTTTGCACTGTCGCAACTTTCAGACTATATATGAATAAAACCCCGGAAATTTTGCTTCCGAGGTTTTATGGAATTATCTATATAGATTCTTTTATGTACATTTTAAAGGGAAATAACAACATTTTTACGTATGCTCTCAGGGAGCTCGCTCTCATCACGGGACAAACTGATCACAAAATCCACGTGAAATTTCTCGCTGATCTTTTCAATCTTAGCGACAACCTTTTCCAGCTCGTCCTCCTGCATGCAGGCAATTTTTAAAAAGCTGTCAAAGTACATCTTCTGCAGATCATGATCCTGAGAGATGATGCCGCAGATAAAACCGATAAACTCATCACTGTCCGTTACCAGATACTCCGGTACATCAATGAGCCTGATCTTATTATTCAGTTCAAACATATGCTTCGTGCTCTTGTCCAGATACACGACATTGCCCTGCGCATCCTTGATCTCCGTATTCACTTTATCCAATAAATGCTTGGTCTTGCCCTTTCCCTCTTTACCTACAATGAACTGCACCATGTCGATACCCTCCTACTGTAAAAATATTGGAATTTCCTTTCTCAATTATACAGGAAAGCTTTGAAAAAAACAACTCCCTTATTTGATGATGCCCAGCAGATTTCCCATGTCCTCATATAGTCTCTCTCTGGACTCATCCTTTAAAATAACAGAGATATATGGCGTTCCGCTGCTGCTTCTGGAAAGCAATAACAGACAATGCCCCGCCGCGTTGGTAGTTCCGGTCTTTCCGCCCACCACGGTTACGTTTGCAGGCGCCTCGTACATCCCCCGCAAAAACAGATTTGTAGTCTCCATCTCCAGAGATTTTTCAGACCCGTCTGCCGCCGTATACACGGTGCTGTAGGAAGTCATCTGGATAATCTGACTGAAAAGCTCATATTTCAGGGCCTCCTGGAAAATCAGATAAAGATCATAGGCCGTCACATAATGACCTTCTTCCGTCAGCCCATTCGGATTTTTAAAATTACATCTGGTAGCACCGATCTCCTTCGCTTCCTGATTCATCAGTTCCACGAAAGCCTCAACCGATCCGGATATTCCTTCCGCGATCAGGATTGCCACATCATTTGCCGAATAGAGGAGCAGAATGTGCATCGCCTGATCAAGCGTCATCTTATCGCCGGGCTTTATGCCGCAAAGCACCGCACCGGACTCCGTGACCAGCACATTCTCCGAAGCTGTAAAAATATCATCCGGAGAACCATGCTTGAGCGCTACAAGTGCCGTCATTACCTTTGTGAGACTTGCAGGATGAAGCTGATTGTTTACATTCTTTGCGTAGATCGTCTCCAGATTTTTTGTATCAAAGAGTGCCGCAGCAGACACATGGGACAAATCCACGCCCTCAGCCGTCACCTCACCTGCCGCCACACAGAGCTCCTTCGCAAAGGGCTCCAGAGTCTCTCTGTTTGCAATATTGATGAGCTGATAGCTGCTGACGTTCCCCTGTTGTTCGTAGGGCATGTCATATTTCGTGCTTCCACAGCCTGTAAGCAGAAGGGACACTGCCAGCATAAGAGCGCAGCTTCTTCCCGCCTTTATAAATTTCACCGTGTTTGCCGCAGGTAAATCTCGTGATTGAGCGTTGTTATTTTTTCGTTTTTTCACCGAGTTTGCCGCAGGCAAATCTCGTGATTGAGCGAAGCTCAATCGGTTATTTATACATCTCACGCCACTCAAGATCTCCTCTGTCCAGTGATTTGATCAAAAGCTCTGCAGACGCCAGGTTCGTAGCGAGCGGAATATTATGTCTGTCACAGAGCATTACCACATTGTTTACATCCGGCTCATGAGATTTCGGATACAGGGGATCGCGCAAAAAGATTACCAGATCGATCTGGTTATGCTCGATCTGTGCCCCGATCTGCTGGGCGCCGCCCAGATGTCCTGCCAGATATTTGTGAATCGACAAATTCGTAACTTCCTCGATCAGACGCCCCGTCGTCCCCGTTGCATAGAGCTCGTTTTTACTCAAAATACCTCTGTAGGCAATGCAGAAATTCTGCATCAGCTTTTTCTTTGCGTCATGCGCGATCAATGCAATATTCATTTGCTAACACCCCTGTCGTTTTTGCACTGCAGCCGCACGTTCATCACAAACCCGATCCCGATATACAGACTCACCAGCGAAGTGAGACCGTAGCTTACAAACGGAAGCGGAATTCCCGTGTTCGGGCTTGCATAGGTGGCTACTGCTATGTTCAGCATCCCCTGAAATCCGATCCAGGCTGCCACCCCTCCCGCAATGATCGTTCCGGCCAGATCTTTTGCCTTCCTAGCTACCATAATACATTCAAATGAAATGAAAATCAATAACACAATTACGATACAACCGCCGACAAAGCCAAATTCTTCTCCGACAACCGCATAGATGAAGTCCGTCTCCACCTCTGCGATGAAATTGCCGTTTTTTACAGAGCTGATCTCATTGGTATTATAACCTTTTCCGTATAGCATTCCGGAACCGATGGCCATGACGGAATTGATCTGCTGATAGGCCTCGGTGTTTTCGTACTCCTCCGGATAAAGGAAGGCCAGTATGCGTCGCTGCTGAAATTCATCAATAATTTCCTGATCCGGCTGCAGGATCAAAGTCAACAGGATGACAAAGGCCGGAACCGCTACTGAAATGAATAAGATCACATATTTCCAACTCACACCGCCTAAAAACATCACCACGCAAAACAGGATCGCGACCATAATGCTTGTGGACATATCGGGCTGCTTATAGATCAGATAGAGCGAAGGGATAAACAAAAGTACACAGCTCCCCACAATCTTAAGCTTCCCCATCTCCTCCTTATGTTTCATAATGAATTGCGCATAAAATAAGATCAACAGGATCTTTGCCGTCTCCGAGGGCTGAAACTGAATGCCAAAGAGATTCAACCATCTCTGGGCGCCGCCGGCTCTGGCTCCGATTGTCCGTACCAGCCAGAGAAGGACAAGATTGACCACATACATGATCCAGGAAAATTTCAAGATCACCGTATAGTCAAACAGAGATATGACCAGCATCAGAAAAAAACCAAACACCGCACCTGCCAGCTGTCTGCTCTGCAGAGATTCCTTGGCACTTCCGATAGCCAGAACGCCGATGGCAGTGATCGCCACCACCAAAATGATCAATTTAAAGTCATAGTCCCTGATATGATAATGCTTCAACATTTCCTATTTTCTCCTACCGAGTTTGCCGCAGGCAAATCTCGTGATTGAGCGCAGCTCAATCGAGTCATTGTTTTAAATCCAGAATCGGTATGTTAGCATAGAGGGTCGGATTTTTGATCCCATGCCCCTTTCCACTTGTCTGTGCGATCTGAATCTCCATACTCTTTGCATCAATCTTCATATATTTTGATATCACCTTAGCAATATCGTTCTTGATCATCTCCATCATCTCCTGGGAACAGTTGACCCGGTCGGAAATGAGCAGTATTTTAAGCCTGTCTTTGGCTATTTGTCTGGAGCTTCTCCGTTTTAACAGATTCTTAAACACACTGATCCCCTCCTAACCTTTATGGAAAATACCTGATACTTTCGCCCAGAATGAAACGCCCTTCTCAAAATCCATGAAGGGGACCTCCTCTCCGAGCACCCTGTAACAGATATTCTGGTATGCCTTCCCCGCCAGCGTATTACTGCCCACAAGCGGTTCACCCTGATTCGTGGCTATCACCACATTCTCATCGTCAGGCACCCTTCCGATCAGCGGTAAAGACAGGATATCCACAACGTCCTCCGAAGACATCATATCCCCCCGCCTGATCATATCCTGCCGGATTCGGTTGATGATCAGATCCATCCTATGTATCTCATTGGCCTCCAGAAGACCGATGATCCTGTCTGCATCCCGGATGGCCGAAACCTCCGGTGTGGTTACTACAAGCGCCCTGTCAGCGCCGGCTATGGCATTCTGAAATCCCTGCTCGATACCGGCGGGACAATCCAGAATAATGTAGTCGAACTGATCCCGCAGATGGCTGATCATGCGCACCATCTGAGAGGGATTCACCGCGCTCTTATCCTTTGTCTGAGCCGAAGGCAGAAGAAACAGGGTCGGATAACGCTTGTCCCTGATGATCGCCTGTTTGATACGGCAGTTTCCCTCCACCACGTCCACCAGATTGTAGACGATCCTGTTCTCAAGTCCCATGACTACATCAAGATTTCTGAGACCGATGTCCGTGTCGATCAGGATTACCTTCTTGCCCATGGCTGCCAGACCTGTTCCAACGTTTGCTGAGGTAGTAGTCTTCCCCACCCCGCCTTTCCCTGATGTGACGACAATCACTTCACTCATCGCAATGCCTCCATTCATGAATTGTTATCGTCCCCTGATGACCTTTCACAAAAGCAATTGTGTACACCATTTCGGGAGAATGCAAAGCATTCTCGTGATCGTCGCTGCCGAGCGACGATCGGTTATACAGGCAGGTCGTTCAGTAATTCTTTGGTAATCGGCTCTATCAATACTCTGGCGTCTTTTACATAAGCAATCTTTGGAAGAATCTTTGGTTTGATTGACCATTTGCTCTGTTTCTCTGAAGTTTTATATTTAAAATCGCCGATCTTTAGCTTTTCCGGCGACATTTCAAGCGCTACCACAAAATGTCCTTCCTCACCGTTTCCGCCCGCGTAGGCTTGTCCGTAGAGACCTCCTAGGATCACGATATCTTTGCTTGAGATGACACATGCTCCCGGATAGACATCCCCAAGCACAATGATGCTGTTCTCCGTCTCCAGAATCTGCCCGTCTTTTAAAGTCCCCTTATAGAACTGTCCGGCATTTTCCATCGACTCCTGATGGAAAGACAGCTTCTGCAATGCGCGCACAAAGGTCTTGTCCGTCTCCGGATCCTTTCCCATAATGCAGACGATGTTCAGTCTGGAATTCGCCGATATCGTGTCGATGATCTGACGTTCCTCCAGCTCGGAAAGCTCACGCCCTTCGAAGGATACCACCATGCTGGCATCTTTGAAAAAATTGGACGACTCCCGAAACTTTAAGGCAATCTCCTCAATCAATTGTGAGAAGGCTATCTCACTGTCTAAAAAAATGGAAAGGCCGTTCGGAAAACTCTTAATAATAACCGCATTTTTCATATTCACACCTCAATTCATCAGTCTGCATTGATCGCGCCGCCCTCCAGAACGCCTGCCGTTCCGGTAATGATCTCACTTTCTTCTTTCAGTCCATAGTAGTATTCGTACACATCCTTTGCAATCTGGGCAGCATAATCGGATGTATAGCCGTTTGCCACACGCACCGTCACTGATATTTCCGGCGCTTCATAGGGCGCGTAGCTGATAAAGAGCGCATGGTTAGGACGGTTTCTGCTCTCCTGCGCCGTACCTGTCTTACCGGCCACATCCACATCCAGATCCGCAAAGTATGCTTTGTTCTCCACCACCTGACGCATACCCGTGTGAATGGCATTCCAGTATGCCGGATCCATATCAATCCGGTTTCTGACATCAGCCGCATTATCCAGGATCAGGCTGCCGCTTTGATCCTCCACCTTGTCCACCAAGGTTAAATTATAACATGTTCCGCTGTTTGCGACCGTTGTAACATATCGCGCAAGTCCTGCCGTGGTGTAGTTATTCGTGCCGTGACCGATGGCGGAACGAACCGCATCGATATCGGAAATCCCCGGCGCATACTCCTCGATCTCCACGCCGGACGTCTCCGAGAGGCCGTACATATCCGCATATTTCGCCAATTTATTCAGACCAACGCTGTCATTGTAGGTATCTCCCACAATTCCAAGCCGATAACCCACCTCGTAGAAGAAATAGTTGCAGGAGTAGCGGATACCTCCCGTCACATTCAAGGAACCATGCGCACCGGGATAAATATGGCATCGGGCCGGCGGAGTGATCTTATCGAAGATACCCACACAGGTAATGGTATCAGAAGTCGTAAGGACCCCCTCCAAAAGTCCTGCCGTGGCAGAAACGGGCTTAAAGGTAGACCCCGGCGCCGTCCGCTGCTGCGTCGCATAGTTTAGCATGGGACTGGATAAGTCATTTCTCAGACTTGCAAAATAGGCAGCATCTACGCCGTTTGCCATCCGGTTATTATCATAGCTCGGATAGGATGACATAGCCCGCACATCCCCCGTATTCACATCGGTGACTACAATGGAACCGGAATAGGGATCCAGCGCAAGCTGCGCCGGCGTCAGGTCAAGCTGTTCAATACGATTCCGCAAAAAAACGTAGGGTGTAAGGACCCCCGATCGAAACTGGGCGATCTCCTCTTCCGGCGGATTCACAATGTTCTGTTCCAACAGAAGTTCACAGATCTGCCTCCCTGTTATCTCATCGTTTAGGATCATATAGCGGTAGATTTTTTTATCGAAATCCACATCTCTGTCAAGTACATCAAAGATGTACTCCAAAATTTTATTATATATTTCCACAGAATCAGAATAGCGGGAATCAATATTAAGCTTTGCCACATTGACCCAGTTCTGTGCGATGGCATAATTTAAGTACTCGTTTAAGCTGATCACTTCGTCCTTAGTCCAGGCGATGTAAGTGGCATCACTCTTATCCACCACATCTTCCATAAGAATATTCCTGTCGTAGAGCGCTGCGGCAACATAGCTCTCATAAACCTGATATTCCTCTGTCAGCGCATCGTAGGGATTACAGGATACCAAAAGCTCGTCCTCCAGAGTTGCAAATACCCGCGCCTTTTTGTCCAGATAGGCTGCCCGGACAGCCGTTTCCGTCTCTCCCGCATATTTTGAAGTGAAATGGGAGGTGTCGATCACGTTATTATTGATACAGGCGTAGTACACATCATAGATCGGTATGGGGATATCCCCGCCGCTTCCGCTCTCTGGCGGCGTATACTCCTTGATATTTTGTATCTTGGCCAGCAGTATGCTTGCCAGCTTGGATTCCAGAATATGATAACACGCCTTCTGAAGCTCGGAATCAATCGTCAGAGTAATGTCATTTCCTGCCGACGGTTCCACACGGTCGCTGGTCTCCACTACCTTACCCATATTGTCCACATGCACCGTCTCAGAACCTTTCCGCCCCTGAAGCTCCATCTCCATGGATGCCTCGATTCCGGATTTCCCCACGGTATCATTCGGATCATAATCAGGATCCTGCTCCTGCAGCGTTTTCAACTCCTCCTGATCCACCCGACCCGTGTAGCCGACAATCTGCGCAAAGTAGATACTTTCGTTGTATTTACGTACCGTACCTTCTGCAATGGATACACCGTCTAAGGTATCCTCATTCTCCATAATAACAGCCACTGTCTTCGGAGAGACATTTTCGGCCACCGTAGTGGCAATATAGCGCTGATAGCTGTTGGCGCTCATGGCGTAGCGAACGGTAAGGATTTTCAGAACTTCCTCTTTCGTAAAACCGAGTCCTTCCACAAAGCTGTCAGAATCACTATCATCCGTGTAATCCCCGATTCCATAGCGGGCAGTACTGCAAAGGTAAGTGATCACCTCGTCCGGAGAGGCACTCTTATTCTTCTCCTTCATGTCGTCTATGGAAGCATAACCATAAACATCCGCCAGAAAACGCAACAGCTGCGTTCCCTCCACATTGTATCGATAATCACCGTTTTTATCTACCTCTATGTGGAAACCGCCGATCACATGATCTCCGTTTTCTTCGATCATGGCAATCAGTCGGCGAATCGTATCGTTCAATCTGGCATTTTTGCGACGCCCCGATTCATACACATCCTCGATGGTGACAGCGTAAGCCAACTCATTGTAGGCTAAAAGCTTCCCGTTTCTGTCAAGAATGTTGCCTCTCGTAGCCGGAAGTGTCCGCTTCTTTGTGATCTTCAGCTGGAAGTTGTTGTAATACTCCTCTCCCCTTACGATCTGCAAGTTGAAGATCACGGAAATCAGATAGGCACCCATGCCCAGAATCACAAGCATCAGGACGATCAACCGCGAGGTGACCATATTCAAAAAATTTTCTTTAAAACGCTCTAAAAGTTCCTCAAACAAACTTTTTTCCGCTCCTCAGTTCATTTCGCTCAAGCCCTGTATTGATCCAGAGAATAAGCGGGTATAAAAGCAAGGTTACAGCGATGGTATACACGATTTCCGGCAGAATCACGTGCAGAACATAGTATGTAAACTCAAAGCGTCCGCGAAGCAGGAATAAAATCACATAACATCCGATACCGTACAGAAAATCACTGCACAGAATCAAAGCTACGGGCAGCTTAATGTCCTGGGGATAAAAAATCGCTGCAAACTTTCCGTTCATATAGCCAATATACATGTACAACAACGCATAAAATCCGATCACGCTGGCGAAGAAAATATCCACCAGAAGTCCGCAGAAAAAACCGATCAGAAGTCCCGTCTTCTCTCCGCGCATAAAACCGAAAGATGCAGTCAGTACAATCAACAGATTAGGGACGACGCCGCCAAACGATAGCGCGTGAAATACCGTACATTGCAGCAGGAAACATATAAAAATCAGTAGTGCTGTGATAATGACACGTTTCATAATAAATTCTCCACTAATCCGGAATGGTCTGCTTCAACTGTCGAATCACCAGAACCTCCTCCAGATGTTCAAAATCAACAGCAGGCGTGATGCGGCCTGATTTTGTCAGGTTATTGGCGTCCGGTGATATGGTGTTGATATAGCCGATCAGGATACCCGGCAGATACTTATCGCTGATGTCTGAGGTTACCACTTTGTCACCCTCAACGACTACCTCCTCACTATCAACGAGCTGGCTGAATTCAATGACACCGGAGGCGTAGAGCTTCAGATTGCCCGATACGATCATGCGGTCGGAGCTGGAGAGCACCATAGCGCTCACATTGGAATCGTCAGCAATAATAGATTTCACTTTAGCCCAGTTAGGTCCTACATCAACCACCCGTCCCACAAGACCGCTCCCTGCCATCACGTTCATATCAACTGCAATACCGTCCATAGCACCCTTGTTGATCACAAAAGCGTGAAACCAGTTTCCGGAGTCTCTTGCGATAATGCGCGCTCCTGTCTTCTCATACTCATCGTACTGAGCATCCAGACTGTAGAGTTCCCGAAGGTTTGTCAACTCGTAACGGTCCTGTTGGAGCCTTGTGTTCTCAATGGTGAGCTCATCCACCTGCTTCTTGAGCTCTTCGTTTCTGGCGATTAACTCCCTGATCTGCACCAGTTCCTCGGATCGTCCTGCCAGCCAGCTTCCCACCACACTGATCCCCTCCTCAAAGGGAACTACGATATAACCCGCCGCAGCAGACAAAGGTCCGCTGAAAATCTTCGTATTGAAGGTTAATAGCACCAGTGCCGTGCACAGGATTGTTAAAATAAAAAGGAGATATTTACCGGGTAACGTAAATTTTTCTCCTTTTCTTTTGACGATTGGACTCATTTACTCATTCCTTCTATGGCGTAAGCTACCGTTTTATAATTATCGTCTTTGATGATTCTGGCAAGGCCAAGAGCCACACTGGTCACCGGGTTTTCCGAAACATTTACCTGCAGACCCGTACCTTTGCTCATCATCTGAGCAAACTTGCTCACCTGAGAGGCGCCTCCCGTCAGATAGATCCCGTGGCGGTAGATATCCGCTGCAAGCTCCGGCGGCGTACGCTCTAAGATTACCTTGATGTTGTCTATGATGGCATTAAAATGCTCCACAAGACATTCATCTACAAGAGCTGTTGGAATCTCCCTCTCCACGGGAAGCCCTGTCACAATATCACGCCCGTAAACAAGTGCCCCTTCACGCTCCCGTTCCAGATCGAGCAGCGATGTTTTCACGATCTCCGCCGTCTTGCCTCCAATGATGAGACTGTATTCTCTTCTGATAGCCGCTTTGATGGCTTCGTCAAACTTCCGTCCTCCCACCTTGATCAGGCGGCTTAAAACGATACCACCCAGCGAGAGAATGGATATTTCCGTGGTATCAAAACCCACGTTTACAACAATAACGCCCTGTGAGGTTTTTACATCGATCCCGAGTCCCAGACCGTCCGCGACAGCCTTATCCACCATCATAACCCTTTTTGCTTTGACGTTGGATTCTTTGATCAGATCCTTAAAGGCTCGCTTCTCCACCTCCGTCACATCCCAGGGGACCGCAATATAATAATCGGCAGGACGAATATTGTTTCTCATCATACCGTTAAGAAAATATCTCACCAGCGTCTCCATGTTCTGGATATCCGCAATGACGCCGTTGCTCAACGGATAAGTAATGCTGATGTTGCCGGGCGCTTTCTCGTACATTTCAAAGGCAGCGTCACCGTATGCAAAGAGCGTCTTTTTGTTCTCGATTGCGATCATGTTCTTCTCCACGAAGACATCGTCGTCCGCGCGGTTGTAAATCTTGATGTTGCTGGTACCCAGATCAATTCCAAATGCGTTGTTTGCCAAGGTAGATTTACCCCTTTCTCTCTTTTACTGCTCTTCAAAATATGACACATCGGTCAATAATTTACTCTCTCGAAAGCTGAAATAACAATTGTCACCGATGATAATGTGATCCAAAAGCGGGATATCCGCCATAGCCCCGACCCGACCGATCCGCTCCGTGATCTCAATATCGTTTCCGCTGGGCGCAGGATCTCCGCCCGGATGGTTGTGCAGAAGCATGATATTTGCCGCGCCGCCTCGAAAAGCGTGGGCATAGACCTCTCTCGGCGACAAAAGGGATGCGTTCACCGTCCCTTTTGAAAGGATTTCCTCTCCTGTCAGGTGCAGCGCCGAATCCAAAAGCAGGAGTCTGATATGCTCTACATTTTCATGCCGGAACAGTTCCATATAATAGTCGGCTACTGTGTATGGATCGTGAAAGGACAATCCGTTCTTTGCCTTCGCTCTCGCCATCCGCCTCGCAAATTCTGCGACAGCCTTGAGTTGAACCGCTTTTACGCTGCCGATTCCCTCGATTCGCCTGAGCGCCTTTTCAGGAATATGGTAAAGCCCCAGAAGACCGTTTCCGTAGCGTGCTGTCTCTGCAAGCACACGCTCACCCAACACTTTCGCGCTCGCACCCTTTGTTCCCGTCCGCAGCAGAATAGCTAAAAGCTCCACGTCCGTCAGATTTTCAGCTCCCAGAGCCGCAAACCTCTCATAGGGGAGGTCCTGCAGCCTGTAATAATCATTGTTCTCACACTTGCCTGATTTCATGCAGTCTCTTTCCCGACAGCTTCTCTCCAAAAGCGCGGTAAAACGCCACCGCAAACTGCTACATCAGACGATATACGATGATCGCCAGTGCGATCCCGATAATGCCTGCTATGGTAAGTCTGATCGACAGGCCGAAGGTAACGCTCAAAATCCCCAGATCCAGCACTAACGGCTGTGTCAGGCCAAAGGACTGCCCATAGTTGAGCCATGTGGAGGGGAACAGGCTTCCGATAAAGCCGCCGATCACGATTCCTGCCATGATCAGCAGGACGCAGACCCAATTATTCTTATGCATATAAAATTCGATCTCCTTTCTCCAAGGCTCATTTTATCACAATCAGATTTTGATGTACACAAAAAACGGGAAATTTTACCACAAAGTTTCTCTCATCAGAGCCTGCATAACCCGCGATCCACCAGATTCTGCAGACTCTTTAAGATGCCGAGCTTTGCATGAGGAAAAGTGAGCCCTCCCTGAAAGTAGACCGCATAGGGAGGTGCGATGGGACCGTCCGCCGAAAGCTCTATGGAGGATCCGGATACAAAGGCGCCGGCCGCCATGATGACCTTGGAATCATACCCCGGCATATCCCAGGGCTCCGGCTTCACGAAACTATCCACCGGAGCCGCAGCCTGAATCCCCTCGCAGAAGGCACAGACACCCTCCGGCGAACCCAGGGTCACGGCCTGAATGATATCGTGACGGCTCTCCTTTCCGTCCGGCACTACGACAAACCCCAGCTTCTCGTATATATTCGCCGCAAAGATGGCGCCTTTTAAGGCCGACGCCGTCACCGTCGGTGCAAGGAACAACCCCTGATAAAAAGCAGGCAGTATACCTAACGAAGCGCCTACCTCCTTGGCGAGTCCCGGGGAAGTCAGGCGGCAGGCAGCATTCTCCACACATTCGCTTTTTCCCGCAATATAGCCGCCGATGGGCGCAAGACCACCGCCGGGATTTTTGATCAGGGAGCCCACCACCATATCCGCTCCTACTTCGGAAGGCTCTGTGGTCTCTACAAACTCTCCGTAACAATTGTCCACCATCACCAAAACATCCGGTTTGATCTTCTTCACAAAAGCGATCAGCTCGCCGATCCGCGCCACAGACAGCGTAGGCCTTGTCTGATATCCCTTGGAGCGCTGAATGGTGACAAGTCTTGTCTTTTCGTTTATGGCCGAGCGGATCCCCTCGTAATCAAAGCTTCCGTCGGACATAAGGTCCACCTGTCTGTAAGTAACGCCGTACTCCGCAAGAGAACCTCTGGAGGGGCGGATGCCAATAACCTCCTCCAACGTGTCATAGGGCTTTCCCACCGGGGACAAAAGTTCATCTCCGGGGCGAAGATTGCTCATCAGCGCCAATGCCAGTGCGTGGGTGCCGCAGGTGATCTGCGGACGTACCAGAGCATCCTGCGTCCGAAAGACATCGGCGTACACGGTTTCTAACGTGTCGCGTCCCAAGTCGTTGTAACCGTAACCCGTGGTTCCCAGCAGACAGGCTTCACTGACACCTGCCTCCTGCATTGCCCATATCACTTTGAGCTGGTTGTACTCCGCATTTTTATCAATCTCTGCGAAACGCGGTTCGAGGGAGGCAAGAATCTCCTCTCCGTAGCGGTAAACCGCTTCCGATATACCAAATTCCCCATATCTTTTTAACAGCGTATCTGTCTGAATGCCCATTTTTCCTCCAAAATTCTACATTTTTACTGTCAAGAAAAGCAAATAGATTGTTAACTTCCTTCTTTTGGCTGCGTTTTGTATCTCTTTTTCCGTTATTTATAAAATGTTATACCGTATATATGTGCGAAATAACATTAGATATCTCAAATAACGCCATATATGAAATCGCAATTCCGTTTTCTGTTTTTCCGAGACATACCAAAAACGTCGAATTTATCACTGTTTTTTAGATTTTACAAGATTATCTGTCTTTCACGCAGGATTTCCTGCATAGTGCGCAAAACATTTTGACTTTCTTGGTCAACCTCGGATTTATCCACCCATATCACATCTTTTTCCCGCCGAAACCAGGTCAGCTGCCTCTTGGCAAAATGTCTGGTATCGCGCTTGATCAGGTACACGGCCTCCTCCTGAGATAATTCTCCCTCCAGAAAACGCAGGATTTCCTTGTAGCCGAGTCCCTGCATGGAAACCATATCTTTCGTGCAGCCCATCTCCTTCAATGTCCGCACCTCCTCTACCAGTCCCGCCGCCATCATTTGATCCACCCGGGCATCGATCCTTTTATAAATCTCCTCCCGCCTGTTATTCAGGACAAAATAGGCAAAACGGTAAGGCGAAACGTTCTGTCTCTGGACTTCGTTATGCCCGGAAATCTGCTGACCCGTCTTCTCATAAAACTCCAGCGCGCGGATTACCCGCTTCACATTGTGGGCATGAATGCTCTCACAGGCGGCCGGATCCACACTTTTTAATCTCTCATAGAGAACTTCGGGCCCCTCCTTTTTTGCAAGTTCCTCAAGCTCTCTTCGCAGAGAAGGGTCCTCATCATTTTCGGTAAAATCTATATCGTAGAGCACCGCCTGAATATAAAAGCCGGTACCTCCTACCAGAATGGGAATGCGCGCGCGCCTGTAAATCTCCTCCATCGCCTTCTTCGCAAGTTTCTGAAATATCACCACATTGAAAGCCTCCGTCGGCTCCATCACGTCGATCAAATGGTGCGGTACTCCCGCCATCTCCTCCGCAGTGATCTTCGCAGAGCCGATATCCATATGGCGGTAGACCTGCATGGAGTCAGCGGAGACGATCTCGCCGTTAATGGCCTTAGCCAGAGCGATAGACAGGGCTGTCTTACCCACGGCTGTCGGACCCGTCAGGATCACCAAAGGTTTCTTTATCGCTTCCATCCGTCTAGATTACCTTTCTCACACTATCCTCTTAAACTTTTTCTCAAGCTCCTGCTTCGTCATGGAAATGATCGTGGGTCTGCCGTGCGGGCAGTTATAGGGGTTCTCCAGCGTCAATAGTTCATCCAGAAGACTTTCCATTTCCAACCGGCTGATGCGCATATTACCCTTCACCGCAGCCTTGCATGCCATGGTCGCAATACGGGTACGGATGCTCTCAGGAGTGCCTGATGGCTCCTCGTCCGCAAGTTCGCAAAGCACCTCATAAAAAAACTCTCCTTCCCGGAAACCGTAGAGATCCAGAGGCACACCGCGGATGGCATAATCGTTTCCGCCGAATTCCTCCACAACAAAACCCAGGGCCTCAAAGTCCTCCCTGTGCGCTGACAGACATTCCTTCTCCCGGTTGTTCAGTGTCAGGATGATGGGCGGATTCAAAGTCTGGGAAAGAGCATTCTTTTCGCGGAAGCGCTTTATGAGCCGTTCATACTTTACTTTCTCATGTGCAGCATGCTGATCCACGATCAAAAGTTTATCCTCATAAGCGATCAGCCAGTAGGTTTCGAAAAGCTGTCCGAGAATGTCAAACTGCGGCCTTGTCTCCCTCGATAAAATACGACTGTCAAAGAGGTTCATCTGTCCGAGTTCAGGTGCGGAAGCATCCTCCTCGCCCGACAGCGATGCCGCCTTCTCCTTATGAGACAAATCACGATTCTCCTTCTGAGAAGACATTTTGGCCGTTACCGGCAATTTTGTATTCTCGCCGTATACCGGCGTATCCTGATGCAGCAAAACTCTCTGTAACACCGATTGCTGTTCGGGCGTTTCGCGTCCGAATGATTCCGATAGGTTTACATCATTTTTAGTTTCTTTCTGCTTTATCCCTTCCAGACGCCGTTCCTCAAAGGGTTCGGGCGCCGCTGTCCGTTCTCTTGCTTCTGCCTTTGCCGACTCGCCATGTCCGTTCTTCTCATCTTCCCGCCCGTCTGCAAGCGTCATCTCCGGAATCATTTCCCGTCCGTGAAGGGCATCATACACAGCCATCTTCACCGCCTCGTAAAAGACCGGCCCATCGGCGATACGCACTTCCAGCTTGGAAGGATGAACGTTCACGTCAATCTTCTCCGTATCAATCTGAAAATGCAGGATACAGAAGGGAAACTTGTGCTGCATCAGATACTCGCGATAGCCCTCCTCCACCGCCTTACTGATAAGGGTGCTTCGGATGTAGCGTCCGTTAATATAAAATATCTCATAGGAGCGGTTGGCACGATTGATCGCCGGTTTTCCCAAAAGCCCCGTTACCCGCATTCCCGGCTGCTCGCTGAAAAAGTCAAGCAGTTCTCCGGATATCTCCTTTCCGTAAATGCGGTAGACGATCTCCTTTAAGTCCCCGCTCCCCGTGGTATAAAATTTTGTCTGACCGTTTAAAACAAATTTGAAGGAGATCTCCGGATTTGACATAGCCAGATGCTCCATCAGTTCCGCCACATAAGAGCCCTCAGTCCTCGGCTGCTTTAAAAATTTCTTTCGCGGCGGCGTGTTGAAAAAAAGGTTGCGCACGATCAGCGTGGTGCCCGTCGGCGCGCCGATCTCCTCTCGCTCCTTCTCCATGCCGCCCTCGATCACATAACGGATTCCTGTCAATTCCTCAGGTGTCTTCGTGATCAGCTCCACCTGAGCCACCGCTGCGATGCTCGCGAGTGCTTCTCCCCGAAAGCCGAGACTGACCAAACTGGTCAAATCTTCCGCAGAGGTGATCTTACTGGTAGCATGACGCAGAAAAGCGTTCTCCACCTGCGATTTCTCGATGCCGCCGCCATTGTCCGTAACCCGGATCAGCGTAGTTCCGCCCTCCCTGATCTCCACCGTGACAGCCGAAGCGCCCGCGTCAATGGCGTTTTCCACCAGTTCTTTTACAACGCTTGCAGGACGTTCCACCACCTCTCCGGCGGCGATCTTGTCTATTGTCTGATGATCCAATACGTTAATCTTAGCCATTCTATCCCCATCTGTTTTTTAAGCGATTCTGCAGCCGGTACAGCGTATTCAGCGCATCCACGGGCGTCAGATTGCTCACATCGATCTCCTTTAACTCCCGCACTACGTCCTCGTCCGTCACGGTGTCAAACAGGGAAATCTGCTCCAGATCCACCTCGTCATAGTGAATGGGCTTTCTCCTCTCCCCTCTTGTATGATCCACCTCAATGTTCTGTACCTTCTCGGTAATATCGTTGTTGCTAAGCTGCTCCACGATCTCCTTTGCTCTGTCGATGACCATGTCCGGCACCCCGGCGAGCTTTGCCACCTGAATGCCGTAGCTCTTATCCGCCCCGCCTTTCACGATCTTTCGCAGGAATACGATGTCGTCGCCTTTCTCCTTGACGGCGATACAGTAATTGTTCACATTGTCCATCTTTCCTTCCAGTTCGGTCAGCTCATGGTAGTGGGTGGCAAACAATGTTTTCGCACCCAGCAGTTTACGATTGCTGATATGTTCTATCACCGCCCAGGCGATGCTCAACCCGTCGAAGGTCGAAGTGCCACGGCCGATCTCATCGAGCACCAGAAGGCTGTTCGGCGTAGCGTTCCGCAGGATGTTCGCCACCTCATTCATCTCCACCATAAAAGTGGACTGGCCACTCGCCAGATCGTCGGAAGCGCCCACTCTGGTAAATATCCTGTCCACGATACCGATATCCGCTTTCGCTGCCGGCACGAAGGAACCGATCTGCGTCAACAGCACGATCAGCGCCACTTGGCGCATGTAAGTGGATTTGCCTGCCATATTGGGACCTGTGATCACGGCAATACAATGCTTTTTGTCGTCCAGATGAGTGTCGTTTGCGATGAACATGTCGTTTCGGATCATCTGCTCGACCACCGGATGGCGTCCTTCCTTGATGTCGAGCACGCCTTTTTCATTTAAGGACGGCCTCACATAATGATTCTGCTCTGCGACAAAGGAGAGGGATGTGAAAACGTCGAGTCTGGCTACAGCCCTTGCTGTCTTCTGGATCCGCTCCACCTCAGCCGCAATGGTATCCCGAATCTCACAGAAGAGATCGTACTCCAGACCGAAAAGCTTATCCTCCGCATTTAAGATGGAATCTTCCAGTTCTTTTAAGCGGGGGGTCGTATAGCGCTCCGCATTCGCGAGTGTCTGCTTACGAATATAGTCCTCCGGCACCTGATCCCTGTAGGAGTTTGTGACTTCAAAATAATAGCCGAAAACTTTGTTGTATTTGATGCGCAGATTCTTGATGCCCGTGCGCTCTCTGTCCTCCTCCTCCAGAGCTGCCAGCCACTTTTTGCCGTCCGTCTTGGCATTTCGCAGGGCATCGATCGTCTCATGAAATCCCTCCTTGATAATCCCGCCCTCCTTCAGGGCGATGGGGGGTTCCTCCTCAATGGCCTCATGGATGAGGCAGTGAATATCCTCAAGCGGGTCCATATTCGCATAGATTTCCTGCAGAAGCGGAGCGTCAAAGTCAGAAAGAATCGTCCGCAGGGAGGGAAGCATGGCCAGAGAATTACGTAAGGCGATCAGATCTCTGGGATTTGCCGTCTTGTAGCTCACTTTGCCAAGAAGGCGTTCCAGATCGTAGATGGTGTGCAGATACTCACGAAGCTCTTCCCTGTCAACACTTTTTTTACACAACGCTTCCACCGCATCCAGACGCCCTATGATCTTATCTTTATCGATCAGCGGCTGCTCTATGTACTTTCGTAATAATCTCCCGCCCATAGCGGTCTTGGTCCGATCCAGCACGCCAAGAAGAGAACCCTTCTTCTGTTTCTCCCGAAGCGTCTCGATCAGCTCCAGATTACGCCTTGTAGAGCTGTCAAGGAGCATATATTTACTTGTCAGATAGGGGTAAATATGAGTGAAATGAGAAAGTGAGGTCTTCTGCATCTCGTAAAGGTACTGTAAGAGAGCTCCTGCCGCGATCAGTCCTACGGGAAAATCCTCGATTCCCAACCCCTGCAGACTGCTCACCCCGAAATGTTTCATCAGAAGTTTCTTGCAGCTGTCCTCGTCAAAGTAATGAGGCGCCAAAGAGTAAACGCTCACGTTCAGACGATTCTTTAAATCCTCTATATCGTAGCCGCTGACAAAAAACTGCTCATTACAGATCACCTCCGAGGGCGCGTACTTGTTGATCTCATCCTGAAGCCTGCGGATATCCTCAAGTTCTGTCAGATAATAATCTCCCGTGGTGACGTCTGCAACCGACATACCGATCTTGCCCGGAAAGTAGGTCACACAGACCAGATAGTTGTTCTTTGTATCATCGAGGGCCTGCACATTCAGATTTGTGCCCGGTGTTACAATACGTATCACCTCGCGCTTGACAATGCCCTTCGCACTCTTTGGATCCTCCACCTGCTCGCAGATCGCTACTTTATAGCCCTTGGAGACCAGTTTGTTCAAATAGCTGTCCACCGCATGATAGGGCACGCCGCACATGGGTGCACGTTCCTCCTGTCCGCAGTTTTTTCCTGTCAGCGTGATCTCCAGTTCTCTCGATGCGGTGATCGCATCTTCAAAGAACATCTCATAGAAGTCGCCAAGCCTGTAAAATAGAATGCAATCCTGATACGCCTTCTTCGTCTCCAGATATTGCTGCATCATGGGTGTCAGTTCAGCCATTGGTTATCAACCATCTTTCCTAGTCTCGTGTGTTTTGAATGACCCAAGTAGTCAACCATTCGTCCCGTATAGTAAAATCCATGGCAGTGCTCAAGCGCTACCATGACAAATTTTCCTACCAATCTCTTATCCGCCTTAAAGTGTACCAGCATATTATTGGAGAGGCGTCCTGTCACAAAAGCCGGATCCTGTTCGTTTACCTCCTCCACCAGAGCCTCCATCACCTTTCCGCGAAGGAGCGCCGCCCTATCCTTGGCCGTCTCCTGCACCACGGCGAGAAGCTTGTCAAATCCCTCCCGCACAGTCTCTTCCGGCACCTGATTCTCCATGGCCGCCGCCGGCGTTCCCGTCCGTTTGGAATAGATAAAGGTGAAGGCATTGTCATACTGCACCCGCCGCACCACATCTATCGTCTCCTCCACGTCCGCAAGCGTCTCTCCCGGGAAACCCACGATGAGATCCGTAGTGATCGCTATGTCGGGAATCTCCTTTTTCAGCTTCTCAACCAGAGCGAGATACTGTGCTTTCGTATACTGCCTATTCATGGCCTTTAAGATCCTGTCGGAACCCGCCTGCAGGGGCAGATGCAGATGACGGCATATCTTTTTTGAGTCCCGCATCACCGCGATCAGCTCGTCAGAAAGATCCTTCGGGTGAGAAGTCATAAAACGAATCCGCCTCAGGTACTCGATCTGCTCCACCTCTCGCAAAAGTTCCGCAAAGGTGATCGGATGCTCCAGCGTTTTGCCGTAAGAATTGACATTCTGACCAAGCAGCATGATCTCCACCACGCCGTCTTCCACCAGAGACTCTATCTCCCGCAAAATATCTTTCGGTTCCCTGCTTCTCTCCCTGCCGCGCACATAGGGTACGATACAGTAGCTGCAGAAATTGTTGCAGCCGAACATAATGTTTACGCCAGACTTGTAGCTGTACTTGCGCTTTACGGGAAGATCCTCAACGATTCTGTCAGTTCCCTCCCAGATCTCGGCCACCATCCTGTCGCTCTCATACATATCCGCGAGGAGCTTTGCAAATTGAAAGATATTGTGCGTGCCAAAGATAAGATCGACGAAACGATAGCTTTTCTTAATTTTTTCGATCACTGCCTGCTCCTGCATCATACAGCCGCAGAGAGCGACTTTCAAATAAGGCTTTTTCTTTTTCAGGCTGTTCAGAACACCAAGCCTGCCGTAGACCCGCTGATTGGCATTATCGCGCACCGTACAGGTATTATAGAGGACAAAGTCAGCTTCCTCCTCGGATTCGACCAGCTCATGCCCGCTCGCAAGAAGAATACCTGCAAGCTTCTCCGAGTCCCTGGCGTTCATCTGGCATCCGAACGTGACAACACACGCCTTTGGCGCAGCGCCGTGTGAGCGCACAAATGCCTCCACCGCATCACGGCAGCGTGCGATATCCTCTTCCTGCTGTTCTGTTTTTAATGCCTGATCGTCCTGCAATGTGTATTCTCCGTTTAAATCAATCTTTTTAATTTAGCTCAAAGTCCGGCTTTGTAATATATTCCATATAAAGGAATTTGCTGCACCGAGTTTGCGCAGCCAATCTCGCGTAGTTAATGCTGCAGGCATTTACTACACCCGAAGGCATTTACTACAGGCGACCGCCAGCGACCCCGGTCCGATATGGCAGGCGATGCTCAAAGACAGCGGATCCATGTGGACATCAAAACCAGGAAACGCCTCCTGCACTTCCCTCCTTAACTGCTCCGCAGCCTCTCTGTCATAGGTGTAAGCAATCTGTAGATGAATATTATCAGGCGTTGCACCACCGAAACGCTTTTCCATATCGCTTCTGATCGCGTTTATCATAATACTCTTTCCCTGAGAGACCGTCCTCGCCTTCGCAAAAGCATCCAGTTTCTCTCCCTGGATCTGCAGGACGGGTTTCAGTCTTAAAATCGTCCCCAGCGCAGCCGCTGCAGGCGTGATCCTGCCGCCCTTTTTCAGATAATAGAGTGTGTCAAGCATGATGTAGATACTGGAGTTAAACTTATCTTCCTCCAAAACCGCCTTGATCTGTGCTGCATCCAAGCCTTTCTCCGCCAACATTAAAGCGTCAAGCGCCGACTGTCTCTGCGTCACGGAGATACGCTGGTTGTTAACCACCTGCACCCTCCCCTCATAGTCCTCGGCAAGCATGAGCGCGCTCTGACAGGAGCCGCTCAAACCGCTCGACATGGGAATATGCACGATCTCATCATGCGTTGAAAGCACTTCGTCCCAAAGCTCCAACACAGACTCAGGGCTTGGCTGGCTGGTGATCACATCCGCATTCTCTGAGAGGCGTATGTAAAATTCCTCCTGCGTCAGCGTAATATCCTCATAGTAGGTCTCCTCATTGATCATAAACGGCATTGGCAGCACGTAGAGACCGTACTCCTCCGCCTGTGCCTGTGTGATACCGCTGTTACTGTCAGTTATGACTGCAATTTTCTTAGACATATATTCCGATTCTCCTATGTTTGTAATTTCTCCCCCTTACGAGTTTACCGTCAGATACTTCTAAAGTCAACCTCATTTCCGCCTGCGGCAAGCTTCTCGGCCAGGCATCTTTTAAGCCCCTCATGTTCCGTTTTCGCAAGTTCCGGGTCTTCCGCGAGGATCCGCTCCGCCCAGTCACTCGCGCTCTGCAGGATGGCTGCGTCCTGATAGATGTCACCCAGAGCAAACTGCAGCTCGCCGCTCTGCCTGATCCCGAAAAGATCCCCCGGCCCCCGCAGCGCAAGATCTTTGCTTGCAATAACGAAACCGTCATTTGACTCATTTAGAATTTTCAGGCGTTCCATAGTCTCCGGTCTCTCGGAGGCGCTGATAAAGATGCAGTAGGACTGCTTGTCACCGCGCCCCACCCGTCCTCTGAGCTGATGAAGCTGGGCAAGCCCGAAGCGCTCCGCGTTCTCAATGAGCATCACCGTGGCGTTAGGCACATTGATTCCCACCTCAATAACGGTCGTAGAAACCAGCACGTCGATATAGTGTGCCTCGAAAGCCTCCATGATCCGGGTCTTCTCCGCAGGCCGCATCCTGCCGTGAAGGGCCGCCACCCGGACGGAGGCAGGAAGCGCTCCCTGCAGCTTTTTCGTATAAGTTCCCACATCCTCAAGTTCCTGTGACTCCCCTTCCTCCACCATAGGGCAGATCACATAGACCTGACTGCCGGCCGCAACCTCTTTTTCTATGAATTTATAGGCAGTATTTCGATAATTCGTATTTACTACACAGTTTTTGATGGGAAGTCTGTCCGCCGGAAGCTCGTCCAGCACGGAGATGTGCAGATCTCCGTAGAGGATGATAGCCAGCGTTCTGGGAATAGGCGTTGCGCTCATCACCAGTACATGAACTGTGCTTCCCTTCTCCGTCAGAGTCTCACGCTGCCTGACACCGAAGCGGTGCTGCTCATCTGTGACGACAAGAGCAAGGTTCTTGTAGACAACTTTCTCCTGAATCAAGGCGTGTGTCCCAAGGATGACATCCGCCTCACCGTTTTCAATCTTCGCGTAAATCTCCCGCCTGTCTTTTGTTGTGACCGAACCGGTCAACAATACCGGATTGATCTGCAGCCCGTACTTTTTTTTCAGGTCGAGCAGACTTTCATAATGCTGTCTGGCCAGCACCTCCGTTGGTACCATCATAGCCCCCTGACAGCCGTTAGCCACACACATGATGAGCGAGAGAAAGGCAAGTATGGTCTTACCGGAACCAACATCCCCCTGAATCAGACGGTTCATCACGCTCTCCCCGCACAGATCCGCCTGAATCTCCCCCCACACTCGCTCCTGTGCCTTTGTCAGACGGTAAGGCAGGGCTTCGATCAACCGTTTCGTCTGCGCAACCTCAAGCATGGGATGTGCATTTTTTTCCTGTTCGCCCACCTCCCTCATCTTACGGATTGCCAAAATAAACTGGAAGAACTCATCGAACACCAGCCGCTTTCTTGCCTCCACCAACGTCTGTCTGTTCGAGGGAAAGTGCATCTGCGAGACCGCCTCGGAAAGACTTACAAAGCCTTCCTCCCTGCGGATTTTCTCCGGCAGCGCATCCTCCGCAAACTTCACCAGTCCGATGGCTTGTCTTACTGCCTTGGTAACGGCGTTGTTGGTGAGGCCCTTCGTGATGGCGTAACGCGGCTGCATACAGTCCACCAGCTTCCCGTACTCCTCAGGCTTGTAGATCTTCGCCTGCTCCATGAAAAAGCGCTCTTTCCCCCGGTGCAGCCGCCCTCTGAAAAGGTAGGGAACACCGCGCTTTAAGCTGTTTTTCAGGTATGGCATATTAAAGTAGGTCAGATGCAGTGTCGCTTCCCCGCATGAAGCCTGAAAGCTGGTGATGGAAAGCCCTCGCACATGTCTGGTTGCCACATTACCCAAAAGAACGCCCTCCACTGTCACAAGCTCCTCCGCCTGCGCCGACGATAACGCCACCGGTTCGGAGAACTGCTCATAGTCTCTGGGATAATAGAAAACCAGCTCTTCCGCCGTAAAAATATGCAATTTTTCAAAGAGGGCGGCGGTTTTGTCACCGACGCCCTTCAAAGATCTGATATCCATGTTTTCCCGTTTCGTCTACTCCGCTGAGATAATGTAGTAGTAGATCGGCTGACCGCCGTACTGCAGTTCAATATCACAGTCAGGATACTTCTCCGAAAGCCGCTCACTCAGCTTCTCCGCATCGTCTTTATCAATCTCCTCGCCGTAATAAACACTGATCAGTTCCTTATCCTGCGTCATCATGGCATCCACCATCTCCAGCGTCACGCCTGAAATGGATGTCCCCACGGACAGGATCCCGTGATCACCGAGTCCCATGAAGTCCCCCTGCTTGATCTCCCGTCCGTCAATGTTCGTATCACGCACCGCATAGGTAACCTGTCCCGTCGCTACAGCCTCTATTTCCGCGAGCATGGTCTTCTCATTTTCCTCCACAGACAGATCCGGTACATAGTTGATCACCGCCGTAATGCCCTGCGGTACCGTTTTTGTCGGGATCACCACGATCTTTTTATCTTTCACCAGCGACTGTGCCTGATTGGCAGCCAAAATGATATTTTTATTGTTCGGGAAGATAAAGATGCTGTCCGCATTCACTCTGTCGATAGCGTTTAGCATATCTTCCGTGCTGGGATTCATAGTCTGTCCGCCCTCAATAATGTGATCTACACCCAGTCCCTTAAAGATCTCGCCTATCCCGTCCCCCACAGAGACAGCGATAAAGCCGACGTCCTTCTTGGGTCCGGGAAGATCATCGTCCTCTGCAGGCTTCTCCTCCTGCTTGGACATCTTGAAAAGCTTCTCCTGATGCTCCAGCCGCATATTGTCAATTTTCATGTTGGAGAGTGCACCGTACTTTAACGCCTTCTGTATAGCCAGACCGGGATCGTTGGTATGTACGTGTACCTTTACCACGTCCTCGTCCGCAACCACTACGATCGAATCTCCGATAGATTCCAGATAGGCCTTGAAATCCATCTCCATTTTTATATTGAACACCTTGTTCAGCATGATGATAAACTCGGTGCAGTAACCGAACTTGATCTCCGCTCCCGCCTGGGCATCGAAGCTCTTCGTCCCGGGCATGCTGCCGGATGCCACTCCTGCGCTCTTCTCCACCGTCAGGTCGATCTCCTTGCCCAGATAAGCGTCGTAAGCGCCCTTTAAGACCTGCATCAATCCTTGACCACCCGAGTCAACAACCCCTGCCTGTTTTAAGACGGGAAGCATCTCCGGCGTCTGTTGTAACACCTCGTCCGCATAGGCGATCACCTGCTCCAAGAACTCTGACAGATCTGTAACACCCGCGTCTGCAAGCTCTCTCGCCTTCACCGCGCCGCCCTTTGCCACCGTAAGGATCGTGCCCTCCTTTGGCTTCATCACCGCCTTGTAGGCCGTTTCCACTGCCTTCTCGAAGGCTGAGGCAAGAACAGGGATCGTGATTTCCTGACACTCCTTCACGCCCTTGGTAAACCCTCTGAATAACTGGGACAGGATAACACCGGAATTTCCTCTTGCTCCTCTCAGAGAGCCTGAGGAGATTGCCTTGCACAGAGAAACCATGTCAACATCTCCCATGTCATAGAGAGCGGACACCTCTCTTGCTGCCGCCATGATCGTCATGGTCATGTTCGTGCCCGTATCGCCGTCCGGCACGGGAAACACGTTCAGCTCATTGATCCATTCCTTCTTATTTTCCAGATTCTTTGCACCGGCCAAGAACATCTTAGCCATTAATGCGGCCTCTATCGTATTTGAACTCACCGTTTCATCCTCCCTTTAGTCTATCACCCGGACACCCTCGACAAAAATATTGATCTTTTCCACTGCAATCCCGGCAAACTCCTCCACTTTGTACTTTACGCTGTCGATCAGGTTATCGGACACCGCAAGAATACTCACGCCGTAAGAGACAATGATATGGAAGTTTATAGTCAGCTTATTGTTATTCAGAAACACTCGTATGCCGCGGGTCATGCTGTCCTTTTTTAAGAGCTTTACCAGCCCGTCCTTTACGCTCATGCTCGCCATACCTACCACGCCGAAGCACTCCATCGCCACAGTGCCCGCGTACTGTGCGATCACGTCCTGATCGATCGAAATATTCCCCATATGGGTATCCATTGAAGAGACTTTCATAGATTACCTCCTAAAATAATAATATATACATTATACCCCGATATGCTCAAAAAAGAAACCGAAAAAAAAGTATAATTTGCACTTGCAATCTCTTTCACTTTCTGCTATCATACTAATGTTGCGAAAAGCAAATCGAGTTTGTTAGGAGGTGTAAAGATGGCTAAGTGTGATATTTGTGGTAAAGGCGCTCATTTTGGTAACAACGTCAGCCATTCTCATAGAAGATCAAACAGAATCTGGAATTCCAATATTCAGAATGTGAAATGCAAAGTGAATGGCGGCAATAAAAGACTTCATGTGTGCACACGCTGCTTAAGATCCGGTGCTGTCGAGCGCGCATAACCGTACATCATAATGTAAGCAAATGTATATGAGATAAGAGGGTTGACTAAATCGGTCAGCCCTCTTTTTTGTCTGTTTTTTATTTGATTATGCCTGTCTGGACTTCTCAAACTCCCTCTTCAGACTCTCATACTCTCTGTTGATCTTTTGAATGATCTCCGTATCCCCGGCAAGGTTGTCCGGATGAAAAATCTTGGTCAGATCCTTGTATCTCTTCTTTAAGGTGAGTGGATTCTTCACACCGTGAAAAAAAAGGCTCACTTCGGGCAGTCCGTCATAGAGACCGTGTTCTTCCATAAATTCCTTCTCTGCGGTAAGCCTTGCCCATTCTTTCTCCAACCGTCTGCGGTCCATGTCAAGCTTCTGAAAGCCGTCCTTTATGATCTCCAGCTTCTCAGCCACAAGCTTATTATCCTTTTTGATTCGCCTTTGCTCGGAAGTCATCTTTCGATTCAGGATCTTCATTTCCTCCTGAAACCGCTGCTTTTCCTGCTCAAACTTCTCCTGCTTAGCGTCAAGCTCCGCTGCCGCCGTCGCAAGACGGATATTCTCGCGAAACAGCCAGGCCTTCAGCTCCTGCAGGGAATCCTGTGAGACCTCCTCATCTGCAAGAATTCCCTCTATACTGCCTTTGTCTTCGCTGTCCTTCTCTATGTTATCGTTCCCTCTGGTATCCATAGTACCTCAATCCTCAATTTATCTATATAAAACTACTCTCATCAAATCGCGTGAAATCAATCCTGTAAAATCTACCGCTAATCACAGCAAAAAAAGCCGTATCCGACCAGCACAAGCAGCGCAATCAGCACGATCCCCAGAAAACGATTCATCAGAAACAGCATGATGATCATACCTGCGGCAACACACAGTGCGACAAACCCTATCATTTTCTTCATAGGCCACCCCTGCTTATGCTCTTATGATACTATATGCCTCACCTTTATTAAGGTGCTTTTCCCTTTATTTATTCTCCTCCGGGAAAGCGATATCCACCGCCTTATCGTCCTCCATCATCTCTTCCTTTGGCGTCGTAAATTTCTCCACAATATCCGGAATCATATCAAGCACCTTAGTCACCATGTCCTGATTCTTGACATTGACCAGCTTGGTCGATCCGTTTTTGATCACCAGCACTGCGCTGGGGCTCATCTTTGCAGAGAATCCGCCGCCACCGCCGTTTTTCTTATCAGATGCATTTGCGCCTGCGCCGACTCCAAAACTCACGTCCACCAAGGGCAGAATGATGGTGTCTCCTATCTGTGTGGCATCTCCCACCACGGTTTTGGTACCGATCACCGCATTCATTCCTTTCATCAGGGATTCTACCACACCGCAAAAATTATTCTCAGCCATTTACTGCCTCCTTTTTTAATAGCCTGTACAGCTTTCTGATATCCTTGTTAAAATAAATTCTAACTGCCGTCCGCAGGAAAGTGAACGCTCGAAGCTTCCCGACAATAAGCAGTTGTCCCTCCAGGCGCTTATTTTCAAAATCTCCCCTGACGTCCACATGACCGCCAATGAGCGGATACAGCATACCGCAAACCGCCAGAATTTCTCCCGTAACCGCCGGATCATCCATGCCGACAATAAAAGACGCCTCGAATTTTCTGGGTTGTAAACTCTTGAAAATAGCCAGAAGTTCACCCTTGCAAAGGGCGAAGGAGCGTTTGAAGGGTTCTCCCTCCAAAATCTCCCGATAATATTCTATTGTGTCCGATATCGACCTTATTTTATCACAGAAGCTGTTGATTGTGTACTGTATATTTTCAAACAAACCTCTGATTTTTTCAAAAAGTGTCCGCAAAATCTTCGGAAGAGCGCGCAGCTTGTCCAAAAGTCCCGGCTTTTTCTGCGTGTCTGCAGGCTCCTCCCGGTCTTCGTTATCCTCTGGCGTCTGCGTTATCTCTGCTGCATTCTCAAAACGCTCCTGCGATACAGCATCTTTTTGAGTCCGGCTCGTCTTGCTTTCATCCTCGCAGCTCTTCCGTAATGTGTCGTCTTCCCGCACTGTTTCGCCTGCCGTTTCCGGCTGTTGCGTGCTCTCCTCCCCGGATTCCCGCGGCTTCGGCTTTTCTGACCTTTCCCGACTTCTCTCTTTTCTGCTTTTTCTCTCTTTCTCCGCCTTTCTATGATGCCTTTGTTTTTTAGGCATTCGAAATACCGTAAAAAACAGGATACGTGCGCGTACAAAAATTTCGCCGTTAAATCGAATGAGCAGGTTGATCAGGTGTAACAGCCAGGTGACCTTCACCCGGACCGCCACCGGCGGTTCTCCATCGCCTTCCTTCCTTACCGCCTCGATCCGATAACGGACAGGCACAAAAAGCGCGCAGACAATTCCGAAAAGAAGTGTCCCCAGAATGACAAGGAGCACGATTCCTATGATCTTTAAAATGAGCATCAGAATATGTAGCATGTTCTCTCCAAAAAAACTGATTTAAACCATCGCCGTCTTCCGCGGCTGTGCAGAAAAGCTCTCCGGGTCAGTCTGCGCCAGATATTCCACAAGGGAAACCTTCCCGGTGGCTGCAAGGGCATCCCCTGCGATCCTTTCTATCAGCGAGAGGGCTTCCTCCCTGCCGTTTGCCAGTCCGACGATACAGCCGGGCGGATTGTCCTTATAGTACCACTGTGCAAGCAAAACACTCGAACATATCTCCAATCTGGCAGTGTCTCTCATGTAAGCGATCACAAAAAATCCAGGCTTGATCTTATGGCGTCTCAATTTCCTTATGAGCCTTTCCGGCTTTTTTACAGTATCCCCGATATAGAGGTTTTTATAAAATTTCATACAATAATTATATCATACCGGCCCGAAAGAAAACAGAAATTTTTCATCACATCTGCTTTCGGACAATACTGTACTCATCATCCCTCTGATAAAAAGCACAGTCAAAGCTTCCACCGTCAAGGAAATGCCTCATATCATCCTCATCCAGATCAACCATACACACATAGTATTCGTAATCATCATCATACTGATAGTTGCTGCAGGTGTCGCACATGCTCATGACCACCCCTCCATTTCAAATAAATGATTGACTTCTCTGCCAGAAGTTTTATACTATAATAACAGACACAATACTATATCTGCCCATTATCCTACAAAAAAATCCGTTGCACTACAACATATAGGAGGTTCTCATGAAAGACGTAGCCCGCATGGCATTGGAAAACGGCATGGTGATCGGCGAAGATATCTACAACTACCAGAGTGAGTTGATCATCCCAAAGGATACAAAAGTGAACGAAAAGGTGATCAAAAAACTTGCCCTCCACTCCATCATCTGCGTCCCTGTCAAGGAAGAGATCGACTTCGCCACAACCCACTTTGAGAAAGTGCGCTTAAGCAAGGCCTTTCAGACTTTTCAGCTCACCTACAACAACTTAATGCCCATCTACGCAAAACTTATGAGCAGCTTTGTGGAAACCGGAGTCTGGAAGAGCACCAGTCAGCTTAGGGATATCTACACGAAGCTTGCTGCCTGCGCGGGCACCGGAGAGTCACTTCTCGACTTTCTCTACAATATGCTTCCGAGAGAGGACACCATGACTCACGCCCACTGCCTGAATTCCGCGCTGATCGCCGGGGTATTCGGCAACTGGTGGGAGCTTTCGCAAGAGGACCTTATGCTGCTGATCCAGTGTGCCTTCTTTTATGACATCGGAAAACTGAAGCTTCCTCAGGAACTTCTCTGGAAATCGGATAAACTCACTGACTTGGAATTTACCAAACTTAAGACGCACACCATGTTGGGCTTCGAACTGCTGAAGGATCAGTCTCTTGACGAGCATGTGATCAAAGCCACTCTTATGCACCATGAGCGCTGCGACGGCTCCGGCTATCCTTCAAAGCTAAAGGGCAATAAAATTGACATCTTTGCCAAGTACATCGCTGTCATAGACGCCTACGAAGCCATGACCTCCACCCGTACCTACAGACAGTCCTTAAATCCTTTTCAGGTTATTGAAAACTTCGAGCGGGAAGGTTATGAAAAATTTGAGCGTGCAATTCTCGAACCCATCCTCTATCACATCGCTGCGACGCAGCTTGGCTTCACGGTCCGTCTAAGCGACGATACAGAGGCAAAGATCATGAACCTGAATAAGGACAATCTCTCCAGACCGCTCCTAAAACGGGAGGACGGCACCCTCATCGATCTCTCGAAAAAACCGGAACTCACCATCACGGCTATCTTTTAAAGATAGCCGTTCTTTCTTCTCTCATTCTTCAAAACAGGCATCCAGAATCCTCTTTGCGATAGGTACGGCGTAGTCACCGCCGCTGCCCGCCCCCTCTATTATGATAGTCACGCACACCTCGGGATCTTCCACGGGTGCAAAACCCGTAAACCAAGCGTGAGAATCCGTCTTGACCTGATTGTATTCCGCAGAGCCGGTCTTTCCTGCCGCGGTGTAGGACAGTCCTGAAAGCCTCGTTCCCGTGCCGCTCTTTACGACCTCTTCCATCAATCCCGTCATGATCTCTGCCTCCTGCTCGCTCATAAGCCGCTTATAGGAATCCGATGAAAACTGCTTCACCACCGCCTTCTCATGATTCTCCACACGATCGATCAGATACGGCTTCATCAGCATCCCATCGTTTGCGATGGCACAAGTGATCATATTGAGCTGCAGGGGTGTGATCTGAGTGGTTCCCTGACCGATAGCAGCCTGCATCACATCCGCATCCGTGGTATCCGCATTGATCACCAGTCTGCTCTGGTTATAGGCAAAATCGAGTTCCAGAGGCTGGTTAAACAACAGTCCGTCCACCGTCCTTCCGAATTTTACCCGATCGAGAGAAAGGCCGATGCTTGCAAAAGCGGAGTTACAAGATTTTGCAAAGGCTTTTGTAAAATTCTCGCCGCCGTGAGCGGAACCATGGTAGCAGTTGATACGCTCCTCTCCGTGAGAAAAATGACCGTTACACTGAAATCTAAATTGATCGTAGGAATCTATGTTTTCCTTTACATATTCCAAAGCCGTCACGATCTTAAAGGTTGACCCCGGCGGATACAGCCCCTGCGTGACCCGGTTTACGAGCACGCCGCTCTCTTTGTCTTCAAGAAGATCATCCCAGATGGCCTCTATCTCGTTTGGATCAAAATCCGGCTTCGATACCATGGCCAGAATCCGTCCGGTCTTAGGCTCCGTCACGATCACCGCCCCTTTGTAAATACCAAGAGAATCATAGGCAATCTGCTGCAGGTTCACGTCCAGTGTAGTGATCACGCTGTCTCCCGGATATTTCTCCCCTGCCATATCGCTCGCAACCTTCTCTGATAGCTTCATATTGGAATTGATCAGGTAATAATTTGCCTGAGCCTCCACACCATATCTGCCGTTTGCGGCATAACCGACCGCATGGGAAAACAAATTCGCGTAAGGATAGACGCGCACCTCCTCGCCCGTCTCATCTGTCTGCGTCTCCGCAAGCTTCTGACCGCCCGCGGCATAGATCGTGCCTCTCCTATTCTGGGCAATCAGCAGCGTCTGCCTGCTGTTGTAGCTGTTATTGATAAGTGACTGCCTGTGTGTCGTGGCATAATGACAGGTGTAGCCCATCATCACGAAAAACAATCCCACAAAGAACCAGGTAACTGTAAGGATCTGCCGGTTACGCTTCTTCTTCGCCTTCCCGCTCTTTAAATTGCTCGGGCTCCCGTTCTGTTCTTCTCTCTGCTTTTTTACGTTTTCTGTTTTTGGCACGTCTGTCTCCTTCGTCCCGTCTGATAATATAAAGACCCTCTATGATAAAAAACATGACTAATGTAGTCAATACAGAACTGCCGCCGTAACTGATGAAAGGCAGCGTCACTCCCGTCATGGGAATGAACTTAGTACCCCCGCCCACCGTCAAAAACACCTGAAAAATATAGGTAACACCGAGGCCAAAAGCAATCATTCTGTAAAAACGATCCTGAAGTTTTATGGAAATGTTCATACACATGATAAAACTGCTGATACAGATCAATATCATACACATGGAAAACAGGATTCCCAGCTCTTCCGCCACCGCGGAAAACACAAAATCCGCCTCGACCAGAGGGATCGCCGTAGGATTGCCTCTGAAAAGTCCCAGTCCGAACCATCCGCCACTGCTGATTCCGAACAGGGACTGGGTAATCTGAAACCCCGCATCATCAATACAGCTGAAAGGATCCTGCCATGCCAGCACCCTCTGCTGTACGTGAGTAAACAGCTTATAGGCTACGACTGCAGCCGCGGAGCCGCCTGCAGCTCCTATCAACAAATAGCGCCATTTGCCTGTGGCAATGAAGACCATAAACACGTAAACCACAAAGAAGATCAAGGCGCTGCCCAAATCTCTGGATGCCACCAGGATCAATACATGAAGGCCCGCGAGCACTGCTGTCACTGCCACCCTCAGAAAATCCCATGATTCGTAAAAGGCGCTGGCTACAAAAAAGACAAAGAGTATTTTTACAAACTCCGAAGGCTGGAAGGTAACGCCCGCAATGGAGTAAGAAATCTTGGAACCGTAAGTAACGGTACCCAAGATCAATACCACCCCCAATGCAATAATGCCAATCCCCGCATAGACCCAGGTGAGGCTCTTTAAGAACTTCAGATTTCTCATGAAAAAGGGAACTGCCATCCCGATGACAATAGAGGCCGTGACGATAAAAAACTGCTTGATCGCCCGCTCGTAAGAGAGCCTTGTGAGGATCACAAAGCCGATACTCAGCAGCATACAGGTATTGTTGATGATGAGCATATTTCCCTTTGGATAGATCATCCGAAAGAGCATGATCGTGGAAAACAACAAAATCTGCTGCAACACATAAAAAAGCAGATACTCGATTTTTCCCGTCTCAAAACAGATCACCAGAAAGCACGAAAAATGTACCAGAAACATCCATATGTTCTGACGGATATACCCGGCCTTCCGCCGCTCCTCCTCCTGAAACCGGAACACCAGAAAACATTCCAGTGTGTAGCAGGCGATAAACAGGGTAATGAAATATTTTGAAAGTTCTGTGATATACAGTTCCATAAACTCTCCCGTTCTCCACAAAACAGCCTTTGTCGTAAGTACCGGTTTTTCTTCATGATCACTCTACACCGCGTTTGCAATGCCCTGCAGTATATTCTGAAAATGCGTATGTCCCGTCCAGGATCTGCCTGCAGGTTTCACCTGTCTCCGTCGTAAAATCATAGCGATGTATGGGCGCCCCGATACGATCCCGCTCTTTTGCTGCGGCATGCAGCGAATACGGAACGGCATTATATAGGACATTATAACAGTGTTCACAGTTTAACACCACAGGAAATAAGGTATCTTTTCGATCCTTCAGAAAAAACCGTCCGTCATCCTCCGTATCGGAAGCCTCTCCCGAATGATTCCGACAATCGTCTGCTGTCTTTGCCAGGCAGTTTGCCGTGATCATCATGGGAATGCAGCTATAGACGATCAAATTTACGCCAACGCCTCTTTTTTTCGCCGTCTGCACAAGGTGCGCGGCCTCCCCAGCATTCAGCTCATAGGGCAGCGTAATCTCATCCACATAATTCGCAAGAAAGGCCGCCGCTTCTCCATTAAAGCAGTAAAGCCCCGCATCCGCCACAAGAGAATACGCGCCCTTCTCATGGCTTGTCCCCTCACATAGTCCGAGTGCAAAAGAAAGTCCCTCCAGACTGCGGACCAAAAAACCCTGCACAATACCGCAGGCCCCGGTTTCCCGCAAGGCATCTTTGAGCCGCACCAGATAGGCTTCATCCCTTCCGCGCAGAATATAGGGCAGTGCCAGATAACAGACGACAGGCGGTTTCAAAACCGCAAGGACTTTTTCTCGCTCATGTATAAAAAGATCGCTCTCAATATAAATGCGCCCACAGCCAAAGGAGACTGCAGCTTTAAGCTGTTCCAGCGTAGCGACAAGAACATGGATGGCAGGGATCACTCCTCGCGCATGAGGTTGATTTTCCGGCAAAATATTAGTTGACTGACTTGGTCGGTTTAACTTCATGTTATCTCTCATATCTCCTCGATATGCCGACCTCACTTCTCTCCCATCCGACATACGCGTATCACAGACCGCAGCCTCAAAAGCCTTCACGGCCTCCCGACGAAGCTCATTTAAAGCGCGTACCGGTACAAAGCCATCCCCTTCCATGACGATCTCACACTCCGATACGGTGAGAAGGCTCTCCCCCGTCTTTGAGATGCGTCTTCTGACCTCGTCTTCTGTGAGAGGCGCATTTTTCGCGGGCTGCACCACTTCGCCCACAGCTTCTATAACAAGATCATTCTTTTCGTCCTTTTCTTTGCAGCCTTTTTCAACAGCCATTTGCTCTTCTGTCGAGGACAAGATCCGGATTCGCAGCGGCTCTCCCACCGCCACGTTGGCCTTGACCCTCACCGACATTCTCTCCGGTTCCGTAATATAGGTTTCCCGGATCTCACTGAGCATCGTCTCGTCGCCGCCCTCATACCCCGGCTTTTCCAGAGTGATCATCTCTTTTCCGTTATGTCTCTCATAATAGCCTGTCTGAATCTCGCTGCGGATATAGAGACTTTTCAGCTTGTCAAAATCGGCCTTTTCCACCTGATAGTGCGCCGTGCCTTCCTCATAATACCGGTCAATATATTTTCGATATATGGCCGTGACGCCCGCCGCATACTCGGGACGTTTCATCCGCCCCTCGATCTTGAAGGAATCAATCCCCGCCCCGATCAGGGCAGGCAGATATTCCAATGTACACATATCCTTGAGGCTGAGAGGATAACCTTCCTCCGCAATGCATCTTTTCCCTTTTATAATCTTATAGGGAAGCCTGCAGGGCTGGGCGCATCGCCCTCTGTTTCCGCTCCTGCCGCCCAGTATACTGCTGAAGAGGCATTGCCCTGAATAGCAGTAACACATAGCGCCGTGAATAAAGCATTCCACTTCAACACCGGCCTCTTCTCTGATTTTTTGCACCTCCTGCAGCGACAGCTCTCTTGCAGGTACAATACGGCTTACTCCCGCCTTTTTTAGGAGAGCCGCTCCGCGAACACCCGTCACTGCCATCTGCGTGCTGGCATGGAGAGAAAGTTCCGGGAAATACTCTCTCATATAGGAAAGCGCTCCGAGATCCTGTACGATCACACCGTCAAGCCCTGCCTCACACAAGGGTGCAAGATAATCAGAAAGTTCTGCAAGTTCACGCTCCTTTAAAAGAGTGTTCACCGTCAAATATATCTTTTTCCCGTAAAAATGGGCAACATGAAGCGCACGGAGAATCTCCTCCGTCTTAAAGTTATCCGCATAAGCTCTTGCGCCAAAGCGCTCACCGCCAAGATACACTGCATCAGCTCCGGCATTTATGGACCCCAGAAAGGCCTCGTAATTCCCTGCCGGAGCGAGAAGCTCCACTTTTTCACCCATAATCATTTACTCCCAACCGAGGTTGTGCAGCAATCCTCGAGAAGTTAAATCCGAAGGATTTTACTTCATTTCAAGAAAAGTCAGGCTTTTCTAAGCCTGACTTCTCATCTCACTTTTTGCGTTCCCTTAACTCCGTCTCCATACGGACGATCTGTTTCGCATTTTCATTCGCCTCATTCTGAAGCGTCTTCACGTTCTTTTCCGTGTTTTCCAACTTCATCTGCGCGGCGATCAGATCATGTTTTAATGCGTAAACCTCATCATTTTTATTTTTCAGATCCTCTTCCAAAATCCCGATCTGTTTTTTTGCCTTAAAATAATCATCCGCAATATTCAACTGCAACAGCACATTCTGAGTGTCCATAGGTTGTCTTTTAAAGCTGTCGATCTTGTTGTATTCGGCTATCTTATTGTTTATGTAAGAAGCCACTTTCTGCAGGTACTCTTCGCTCTCATAACCGCTCAGCGTGAAAACTTTGCCGGCGATTATCACTTCCGTATCTGTTTTTGTTGACATAAGGAGCGCTCCTCCATCGCTGTGCTTACACTATCAACATCATTATAGCTGTTTCACTGCGGAATTTCAAGTCCAAAGTGCCGATAAGCCAATTCCGTGACCATTCGCCCTCTGGGAGTACGGTTGATAAAACCGTTCTGGATCAGATATGGCTCGTAGACATCCTCTATCGTCCCGGCATCCTCGCCGATGGCAGCCGCCAGCGTATCGAGCCCCACCGGACCGCCCTTAAACTTTGCGATCATGGTGTTTAAGATATTTCTGTCCACATGATCCAGTCCCATCTTGTCCACATCCATCAGGTCAAGCGCTACCTTTGCCACGTCTTCCGTAATCGCTCCATCGTACTTCACCTGCGCAAAATCCCGCACACGCTTCAAAATACGGTTCGCAAGACGTGGTGTTCCCCGGCTTCTTCTCGCAAGTTCCACCGCGCCCTTCCCGTCAATTTTGACTCCCAGTTTCGCTGCTGACTGCTTTATGATGACGGTAAGTTCCTCCACGGTATAAAATTCCAGCCTGTGGATCACGCCGAAGCGGTCTCTGAGCGGCGCCGTAAGAAGCCCCGCTCTGGTGGTGGCTCCCACCAGCGTAAAATGAGGCAGATCGAGGCGAATGGAGCGGGCCGTCGGCCCTTTCCCAATCATAATATCAATGGCATAATCCTCCATGGCAGGATACAGTACCTCCTCTACCTGCCGATTCAGCCTGTGAATTTCGTCCACAAAAAGAAGATCACCCTCCTGAAGGTTATTTAGAATTGCCGCCATCTCCCCCGGCTTTTCAATTGCCGGTCCGCTCGTCACCTTCATATGCACACCCATCTCGTTGGCAATAATGCCGGCAAGCGTGGTCTTTCCCAGTCCCGGAGGCCCGTAAAACAGTACATGATCCAAAGCATCCCCGCGCTGCTTCGCCGCCTCTATGTATATCTTCAGGTTATCCTTCACCTTCTCCTGACCAATATAGTCAACAAGTTTCTGAGGGCGCAGGGATCCCTCTATTCTGATATCTTCCTCAATTAAGTTTGTTTCGATCATTCTCTCCGGCATATGACTCTCCATATCAGGGCTTTTCATCCCTTTTTCTCTGTCCACAATCATAGCATTTTCCAGACCGCTTCGCAAGCCGACGAAATCAGTCCTTTTTCTCCCTTGTCAGAAATCACAATTCAAGATATCATATTATATATCATTCAAAAGCGAGGGATCCGATTGCACGCAAAAACAATGTTACTCGAAAAACTGAAGGAAAAGCTGCGCGAGGCGCTGGTTGCCGTACTGCCGATCATCGTCATTGTTCTTTTTTTGTGCTTTTCCGTTGCACCGATCTCACCCAGCATTCTATTGTGCTTTCTGATCGGTGCTGTTCTCCTGATTCTGGGTATGATGTTCTTTACTCTGGGTGCGGAGGTGTCCATGACTCCCATGGGCGAAAAGGTCGGCACCTGCATGACCAAAAGCAAAAAGCTCACTGTTATTGTTCTTCTGTCTTTCCTTCTGGGCTTTATCATCACTGTCTCCGAACCGGATCTACAGGTACTCGCCGGGCAGGTTCCCTCCATTCCAAGCGGCATTCTGATCGGCGCCGTGGCCGGGGGCGTTGGCTTTTTTCTGGTGATTGCCCTGCTTCGTATGCTGTTTCGCATTCCCCTGCCTCCGCTGCTTATCTTCTTCTATATTCTGGTCTTTGTTCTGGCTCTCTTTGTGCCGGATGATTTTTTGAGTGTGGCCTTCGATTCGGGCGGTGTGACCACCGGCCCTATGACAGTTCCTTTTATCATGGCGCTCGGGCTTGGAGTCGCCGCCATCCGAAATGACCGCCATGCGGCGGACGACAGCTTCGGTCTGGTGGCCCTGTGCTCCATCGGTCCCATTGTGTCGGTATTGATCCTCGGAATGATCTATCGTCCCGGTAATAACAGCTATGTACCGCCGGCAATTCCCTCCGCCAACGACTCTGTGGAACTCTGGTCACTCTTCCACCAGGGCTTTCCTACCTACATAGCCGAGATAGCCGTATCTCTGTTTCCGATCATATTGTTTTTCGGCTTATTTCAGGCGTTTGTACTGCGGCTTTCAAAAAGAACACTTTCAAAAATGAGCATTGGCCTTGTCTACACTTACATAGGACTGGTTCTGTTTATGACCGGCGTCAATGTCGGTTTCATGCCTGCCGGAAACTATCTTGGACAGATACTGGGATCCTCCTCTAACCCATGGTTCCTGATACCGATTGCCATGGTCATGGGCTTTTTCATCGTAAAGGCGGAGCCTGCGGTCTACGTGCTGAACAAACAGGTGGAGGAGATCACCGACGGCGCTATCTCTGCAAAATCCATGGGTACCTGCCTGTCCGCCGGTGTTGCCATATCACTCGGCATCGCCATGCTGCGTGTACTGACTGGTATTTCCGTAATGTGGTTTTTAGTCCCCGGCTATGCTTTCGCGCTGGGCATCTCCTTCTTTGTCCCTAAAATCTACACCGCCATCGCCTTCGATTCCGGTGGTGTTGCCTCCGGCCCCATGACGGCAGCCTTTCTGCTTCCTTTGGCGCAGGGTGCATGCAGCTCTGTTGGCGGCAATATTGTGACGGATGCCTTCGGCATTGTGGCAATGGTTGCCATGACGCCGCTCATCACGATACAGCTCCTCGGCCTTCTCTCTCAGCGTCGCGCTGCTGCAGGAAACAGGAATCGCCGTGTGACACCTCATACCGATGTGTTTGCCGTGACCGCCACACCGGAGACACAGGATTTAATCATAGAACTCTAGGGAGGATACGCAATGAGCGAACTATATATGATGACGGCGATCATCACCAGAGACCGCACCAGAGATTTCGCTGCCTTTTATGACAGACAGGGTGTCCCGGTCAATTTTATCACACTGGGAAACGGAACCGCCAACCATGAAATTCTTGACTATTTCGGGCTGGACGGCACGGAAAAAGCCGTGATTTTCTCCATTGTCACCCGCAAGACCTGGAAGAAAATAAAAACCGGTCTGGAACAGGAAATGCGGATCGATATTCCCGGCACCGGTGTTGCGTTTATCATACCGCTTTCCAGCATTGGCGGAATGCGGCAGCTTAAGTTCCTGACAGGAGATCAGCCCTTTGAGAAAGGAGAAGAATCCGTTTTGAAAGACACAAAATATGAGCTTTTAATCATCATCGCCAATCAGGGTTATACCGAAATGATCATGGATGCCGCCAGAAAAATGAAAGCGGGCGGCGGCACCGTCATTCACGCTAAGGGAACCGGTATGGAGAGTGCCGACAAATTTCTGGGCGTCACCCTTGCCTCTGAGAAGGAACTTATCTTTATCGTGGTAAAAAAAGAACAGAAAAACGCTATCATGGGAGCTATCATGGAGGATGCAGGCCTTAACACCAAGGCAAAATCCGTCATCTTTTCCCTGCCCGTAACTGAAACTGCGGGTATGCGCCTTCTGCAAGCGTATGAGGAAGATGAGGCTGCAGAGGCGGGAAATCTCTCCTGATAAAGAAAATCAGCGAGCCGTCTCCCGCTCTCTTTCCATCTCTTCCCTTCTGGACTGTAAGTGGTAGAGCCTGTAATACTTCCCATGCATCTCAAGGAGCTGCTGATGGTTCCCCTGCTCGATGATCTTCCCGTGGGACAGCACGATGATATTATCCGCATTGCGGATCGTTGAAAGCCTGTGCGCCACCATCATCATCGTGCCGATATTCTGCATTTTTTCCAGAGAGTCCTGAATCAACAGCTCCGTCTCCGTATCGATATTTGCAGTCGCCTCATCCAGGATCATCACCGCCGGCTTATGGACAATGGTTCTGGCAAAGGACAAAAGCTGCCTCTGTCCTGCGGAGAAATTATTTCCCCGCTCCCTGACTTCTTCATCGAGTCCCTTCTCCAGCTTATTGATAAAATGATCCGCATTGACATAGCGGCAGGCCGCAAGGATGTCCTCCTCCGCTATCGACGTATCGCGCAGGGCGATATTGCTGCGAATTGTTCCTGAAAAAAGAAACACATCCTGAAGCATCTGCCCGAGCTGTCTGCGCAGAGAACTGATCCTGATCTTTCGGATATCGATCCCGTCCACGAGAATCTCACCCTTTTGAAACTCATAATTTCTGCACAAAAGTGATAAAATCGTCGTCTTGCCGGAGCCTGTAGAGCCCACAAAGGCCACAGTCTGTCCCGGTTCCACATGGAAGGAGACACCCTTTAGTACCCACTCATCGTTCACATAGGAAAACCATACATCCCGAAACTCGATCTCTCCACGCAGCTGAGAAATTTCAACCGCATCTGGCGCATCCTGTATGACAGGCTCCATATCCAAAATCGTGAAGACTTTCTCCGCCGAAGCAAAGGCCGACTGGAGCCAGTTAAACTGCTCAGCCAGACTCTGGATCGGATTATAAAACTTTGAAATGTACATATAGAAGGATACAAGCGTACCGCTCACTATCGTCTGTCCCAGAAACACTTTGTTTTCCACATACCCCTTGCCGCCCAGATAGAGCAGACAAAGCACAGAACTGACATAGAGCATATACACCAGCGGCCGAAAAATGCCGAATACCAGAATCTGCTCCTGCTTTGCTTTCCCAAGAGCGTTGCTTCTGGTCCTGAAGTCTTCCATTTTCGCTTCCTCTCTGTTAAAGATCTGGGTGATCTTGATACCGGAAAGGTTCTCTGAAAGGTAGGTATTGATATCCGTGGTACAGTCTTTCACTCTGCGGTATGCCCGTCTCGAAAACTTACGAAAAATCATAGTAAACAGAACGATAAACGGTACAAAGCAGAGAACCATCAGCGTCAATTCATAATTTAACAGAAGCATTGCCGCAAGCACGCCGACAATGACGAACATATTCTTCACCAAGTTCACCAGAAGATTTGTGAACATCATGGAAATCGCGTTTGTGTCGTTTGTTGTACGTGTCACAAGCTTTCCCACCGGTATGGCGTTTAGCTGTTCCTGGGAAAGGCTCTCTATCTTTACAAAGAGGTCCTCACGCATGACGGATATGATCCGCTGTCCCGTCTTTTGCAATATGATCGCCTGCGCATAGGTGCAGAGCATGGAAACGGCCAGAATGCTCAGATAAAGTGCAACCGCACGATAAATCTGCGCCATGGCAAACTCTCCCACGATGAGCTGCTCGATCCAGCCGATCACAAGAGGCGATACCACATCGTAGGCAATGGAGAACAGCATGAGGAGACCCACCAGCCCAAAGGCCCGCCAATAAGGCTTCGCATAGGCTAACAGCCGCCGCATAATCTCTCTGTCCTCCATCTGCCTGTCAAAGCCCATGGACTGTTTTTTATCCTTCACCAACAGGTATGCTGTCAAAAGAACGATGGAAAAGAGGCCCACCACCGCGCCCACCACGATCAGGGGATAATATTCATACATCGGCTTCACCTCCCGCTTCGTCCTCCAGACGCTGCATCTCCACCATTCTTCGATAGGCCTCGCAGGTCTCACATAATTCCTCGTGGCTTCCTACGGCCTCTATCCTGCCCTCCTCCACAAAGATGATCTTATCCATATTCTCCACCGTAGAGATTCGATGTGCGATCAGAATGGTCGTTTTCCCCTTCCTCTCCTTCAGCAGATTTTCCAGAATGACCTTCTCCGTCTTCATATCAACCGCCGATACGGAATCGTCCAAAATTAAAATTGACGCATCCTTTAGTAAGGCTCTTGCAATAGAGATGCGCTGTTTCTGTCCGCCGGAGACCGTAACGCCCCGTTCTCCCAGTATCGTCCGATAGCCCGCTGTAAAATCCATGATGTCATCGTGCACATCAGACAATTTAGCCGCCCGTTCCACAAGCATCTCATCCGCTTCATCCACCGCAAAAGCGATATTGTTCTCAATGGTGTCGGAAAACAAAAAATTGTCCTGCGGTACATAGGAGCAGCCCTCCCGCAGAGAATGGATGGAGATTTCGTTCACATCCCGCCCGTCAATAAACAGTGTTCGATCCGGCACATTGTAGGCGCGCAGGATCAAATCCACCAGAATGGTCTTTCCAGAGCCGGTCCTTCCCACGATACCGACGCTCTCCCCGGCATGTATCGTAAAGGAGACATCACGCAGCGCATCGCTCTCCCCATCAGGATAACGAAAAGAAAGATGACGGAATTCGATTTCACCCCGTATATTTTGTAAATCTTCGACGTTCGGACGATCCTTCACTGTGATCTCGGCCTCCAAAAGCTCCCCGACGCGGTTTAAAGAAGCTTTTCCGCGGGAAGTCTTCTCAATCAGCATAGCAACCGCCATGACCGGCCAGACGATAGAATTGAAGTAGACGATGTACTCTACCAACTGTCCTGCATCGAAGCGGCCGTTATATACGAGATACCCGCCATATCCTAAGATCACACAGACCACCGACTCCACAAGCAAAGTGATCAGAATATTTAACAGGGTGGATATCCGGGTATATTCTACATTGACGTCCTCATTCTCCCTGTTCAGCTTCTGAAACTCTTTCAATTCCAGGATTTCTTTCACAAAAGCCTTTAAGACGGCTATCCCCGAATAGTTCTCCTGTGAGAAGTCGGAAAGTCTGGAAAAGGCCTCTTGCCTGACTGCCCACTTGGCCGTCATGGCCTTCCCCACCACCGTACCCAAAACAAGCAAGATCGCGAGCGGAATCAAGGAAAGTCCCGTCAACATCAGATCCATGCGCCACATCTTAAAAAAAGCCATCAATCCCAGACACAGGGCGTCACAAAACATCAGGACGCCGTCGCCAAAGCATTCCTGTATGGTATCCAGATCATTAGTAAAGAGGCTCATCAGATTACCCACTTTGTTGATCTGATAATATTCTCTGGAAAGATTTTTACAATGGTCGAACATACGGTTGCGAAGATCAGTTTCTACCTTGATAGCCGCTCCGAAAATACAGACACGCCATAAAAAACGTCCCGTCACCAGCACCAGAACGATCACGATCAATCGGAAACAGACTTCATCCAAAAGTACTTCCATCGTAAAAGGCACAACGCTGCCGCCGATCTCTACCAGCCCGTCATTCATGCCGTTTACCACAATACGGTACAATTCCGGTAAAATAAGCTGAAAATAGTCTACGAAAATAAGCGCCGCAATGCCTGTAAGAAGCATCAGCGCATGTTTGATATAATATTGGTTAATATGTTTCCCGAAAATCAATGGTAAATCCTCCGATCATGTTCGGCTCATTATTGTAAAGATTTCGCCCTGACTTCCTTTTGTCAGAACATATATTTTAACGCGTTCTTCAAGATGGTCTCCGAGGTTGCGTCTTCTTCCACATTTACCTTTTTCACTGCGGCCGTCGCATCGGAAGCGGAATAGCCGAGCGCCACAAGTGCTTCGATGGCCTCCCGCCGCATCAGGTTTTCTCCTATTCCGGCATCTGTCGTCCCCGCCGTCTCCGCAGACGAAAGCCCCCGCAGTGTATCTTCTATGGATATTTTATCCCGCAGTTCCAAGATCACGCGCTCTGCAGTCTTTGCGCCGATTCCCGGCGCCTTGGCGATGGCCTTTGCATCCCCCGCCATCACCGCAAAGCGCAGCGCGTCAGCACTCATCACAGAAAGGATAGCGAGTCCCCCTTTCGGCCCGATACCGCTCACCGTGATCAGCCGCTTAAAAATCTCCAGATCGTCTCTGGTAAGAAAGCCGAAGAGCTGAAACGCGTCCTCTCGCACCAGCGTATAAGTGTAAATCTTTACCTCACTGCCAAGCCCCGGCAAAAGATCCGCCGTAGTGGTAGATACCCGGATATTGTAGCCGATCCCGCCGGCTTCCACGGTTACCGCGTCCTCAGCGATCTCCTCAAGCGTTCCCTTAATGTATGCGTACATGGCACCCTTTCCCTTCGTTCTTTCTTTCAATTCTATTCCGGTTACTGATTCATTCAGACTGTTTCTGTTATTCCATTCGATACTGCACTAATGGCTTACTCTCCTTTACGATTTATCCGCCGCAGATAAGGCAGCAGTTCCATCCCCACGAGTCCGAGCATAGTTCCTGTCACCACTCCGGCCACGATCAAAAAGGGAACGTAATAAACGACCGCAAAAGTCTCCACCACCGCCATCGCTACAAGGATCTGTCCTATATTGTGAAAAACGCCGCCAAGCATACTCACCCCTGCCATGGAAAAGCGTTTTATCTTTCTGCCCAAAAGCATGGCGAGAAAACTGAATGCCGCACCCGCAAGTGCATACAAAATGGCATAGAGATTGCTGAACAGAAAGCCCGACAGGACAATCCGCAGACCGTTCACCAATAGCGCCTCGCGCTCTCCCTTCGTGAGAATTCTCACCGAGCGCTTTCCGGCTTGCTCCTTTGTATCCGCGTCATCATTCCCTATACTATCGTACAGCAACAGCAGTACGATCAGATTGGGCAGTCCCAGTTTCATGCCCGGTATGCCAAAAGAAAACGGTATCAGGGATTCCACATAGGCCAGAATCAGCGCCAGTGCCAGGAACAATCCAAGCTCAGCCGTCTTTTTCATGGTCGTGTCTCCCTTCCTTCCGGAGATTTTTGCTTACGCTCTCTGCCTTTACCATTCCATCCAACGTCTCCGTTTCCGTTCCGCCCAGAATTTCCACCGCCAGCTTGTGCGGCAGACAGATAATGCTCTCTCCTCCGCCCGTAATGGGGATGTGATGCACGCAGATCTGGTCCGGACAGTCGGCAGCCACCATGGAAACACCAGACTCAGAGACGGCCAAAAGATTATAGCTGATGCCCTCGGGAACCGTTGAAAGCAGATCCGGCCTTACTTCATACCAGACAAAGGAAACCCTCTCCTCAGTATAGAGAAGCAGACAGTAGCGGACTTTTTCCGATACCGCATCCTCCTTTTCGTTCCTCTCAAGTTTCTGCAAACTGCTCTGAACAATCACTTCCCCGTCACAGGTAATCCGAAGCGTTCCGCCCTCTCTCCTTCCGGCAGCATACCCTATCGCAAACACTGCCGCCACCAGAAGACAGAGCACAAGGAAAAAAAGATCCGCCCTCGTTATATGCTGTTTTCGTTCCGCTTTTTCGTGCATACTGTTATCTTACCACAATCGAACATACGTTTCAAGTCATAACTACCTCTTATCGACAATATCCTCAGCCCCATGAAAAGCAGCCAAATCCTGCAAGGCAAGTTCGATACCCTTGTGATTGTTAAAAGCGGAATCAAATATGTTTTTCTCTTTTACTATGAATTTCCTGGTTCGCCACTCCATCTTGCAATCAAAATACCCTACAAACCGATTTCCTACAAGGATCGACAGCGGCCATTTCATCCCTTTTTTCTTGAAATACTCAAATGTATAAGAATAATCAAAAAAAGTTTTCAACCATGTCTGGTCTCGTACAAGAATATCCATAGGGGAAATGAGACGGACTTCTTCGCTGCCCTGATCTGCATCTTTATCGAGCAGATCTATCTTTGATGAGTGAATGTAACATAACTTTTTTCCCACTTTCATCGGCGATATTTTTCCTTCCTGCTCCAATTTTGAAAAGAAGGGCGTCACTTCGACAGTCGGAATTCCCGTTATATGCGATATATGCACAGGATATGATACTCCAAAAGAAGCTATAAGCTTTTCGATGATATAGGCCCTTGCATCATTTTTTTCGATTCCGGAGTTTGGCCATTCTTTTATACCTATATTTTCCTTTAAGATATAAAGCGGTTCTTTAAATGTTCCCGGATTTCTGCCGCAGGTGACCAGATCCGTCTTGCGTTTCAACCTGTAAAATGCACGGAATATGGGCAGTTCAAAGCTGAGATCGCCTGTCTTTCTTCCCTTTACATATGCATTCCATTCATCTGACAAATGCATGCTCTCCCAAATTTCATTGGTGGTCATACCGGGCTGATCCTTCAGCCCCTTTTTCAATTCTTCTTCCGCGGCCAGATCGCTTGGGCTGTTCGCCGCCGCCAACCAGCTTTCATCGGAAGATCCCCATCTCACAACATCCTTTAGTGCGGCACGATATATTGCAAATTCATTCGTCGGAACAAAAAACATATTGCGCTTGAACGCAAATGCTTCCGTAATCTTAAACTCTTTATACGCTGCTATATCCAAGTCCTTGATCATAAAATCCTTTTTTCTGTTCCAAAGCATCATATAATGGTTCAAATGGATGGTTGGATTCGGATCATACTGCAAACCGCATATATCTGAAACAATATCTTCAATACTCCCGGTGCTTCTTTTGTCTAAGTGTTGACTTGCAATAATCACATTGCGAATTATCGATTTTTCATCATGAGTATCGTTGCTCATATAACCTTATCTCCCCTGAAAAAATGTCGTATTGAAAAACAGCTTTCGTTGCTGAAATACATCCGAAAGACTATCCAATATCCGCACCAATAAGCCGCTGACTCAGCTCTCCACCAGCACATCAGAGATATCTTTCAGCCGTCTGCAGCCACGCGGCAGACGGCCCGCGATTTCAGGCGATTGTGCTGTGTGAATGTACATACAGGAAAGGCCACAGTCATGGGCACCCCAGGCATCGGCCTGCCAGTCATTCCCGATCATCACGGAAGCATTCGGATCAAGACTGTGCTTTTCCAGGAGTGCACCGTAAAACAGAGGGGAAGGTTTCTTAAATCCGATGTCCGAGGATATCATCACATCATCAAACAGGTCGTAAATCCCAAGAGACCTCAACTCCGGCTCCGTGAACAGGCGCTGCGCGTTTGAGAGAAGATATACACCTTTCCCTCGACAGCGCAGTTCATTTAACAGCGGTTTTACTCCCTCATAAAGGCGGAGATGATTCAGGGAAACAGCACGAAACATCAATGCACAGTCTGCAAGCATCTGCGATGTCTGTTCCACTCCCTTTTCTTGGTACAGCTGAAAGAAAACCTGCGACAGATCCACCTCGATCTGATCCTGTGTCAACTCCGGCATCAACGACTGATACTTTTCATATTGTTTCCGGCATTGATCACTGATCAGACTCCTGTATCTCTTTCGCAGTTCTGCCGCAGAATAAAGAGCGCCCTGCAGCGTCATATAGCCGGCCATAGATTTCCATAATGAGGCTTTGTTTTCATTGGTATGGATGTCCACCAGTGTACCGTATAAATCAAAGATATAATGATCGTACATAAGTCATGCTCCTTTAATGGCCTCTTATGGAAAACACAGAAATTGCTCGAAAACATTCTGCTACTCACAATAACAATATACTTTAGGGGAGAAAATATTTCAAATCAAAATAATTATTATATACCCTGTCTGCAGCAAAACCGTCCAAAGTTTTTTGATACACCAATCTTCCCGCCCCGCATAAGATAAAGCATAAACAACATTTGGAGGACACTAACATGAGCGATCTTACAGCAACTCACTGCGGATGCAACAATACCAGCAATAACAGCAACAACGGATGCGGCTGCAGCTCCTGGATCTGGATCCTGCTTCTTCTGTCCGCTTGTGGCAACAACGGTGATGGCTGCGGCTGTGGCGGCAACAACGGTTTCTTCGGCACCAACCTCTTTGGTGGTGACAACAACAATAGCTGCTGCTCCCTGATCTGGATTCTGCTTCTTTTATCCAGCTGCTGCAACAACTAATCTCTCCGCACGTAACTAATTCACATCTGAAAAGCACATCAATCCTTGTTTTTGTCACATAGGGAAACCTATGTGACAAAAGCATAGGCTCCGGCTCTGACAGGAGCCTATTTTACGCTTGCGTGTCATATACTGTTAGAAAAACCGGGCATCAGAAAGGCATATCTTATGGCAGAAAAAAAGGAAGACGCGTCCAATGTTATGACATTTGATGCCTTATACACCACCAATCAGATCCAGAAGCTCAAGGTTCTTCTCCCCTACATAGAACCCTCTATGCAAAAGCATCTGGCAATCTACATCAAATATATGGAGTTTCAATATACACTGAACTATGTGAAAAGGCACCCCTTCACCCTGAGCGGATGCAGCCTGTCGCAGCCTTCGAAGCCGGATCTTCGCAAGCTCTGCAAGGAGCTGTGCCTCTACTCCACCCCGGAGGAAATAAGACAGCTGGAACAGATGCAGAACATCCTGCAGACCATGGAAACCGTACAGGAAATGTCACAAACCATGAACGCCATGCAGGAGATCTTCCCGGATCTTTCCATGGATGGCATGACCGGCTTCCCGGATCTTGGATTTTCACAGACAGACAAAGATGAATCGCTTTCGCAGTCATCTGCCTCTTCCGCTTCACCTGTTTTTTCCATGATGATGAATATGCTCACCCCCGAGCAGAGAGAAATGTATGAAATGTTTGAACGGTCGTCGTCCGGTGGCGACGATCCCGGAAACGGAGGTTCCCATGAACAATGAATGGATGAATGATCCTGCCCTTGCGGATATCGACAAAGCCAAGCTGGAATTTTTACAGGCTCTCGTATTTGAAAGCCGCAGCATAAAAAAAGAACAGATGCTCCCCTTCCTGATGGCTGTTGCAAAAAAGGGACAGGAAAATCATATCACATTTTCCGATACGGAGATCGACACCATCGTCTCTGTGATCAGAGAAACTGCTACCCCCGAGGAAACTGCCACAATCGACAAACTGATGAGGCTTCGTAAAAACAGAGGGTGATGCGCCACACGCACCACCCTCCGCCTTTATCATGTATAAAAACTCATACTTGAAGTATTACTTCTGCACAATATTTACAAGTCTGCCGGGCACATAGATCTCCTTCACAATGGTTCCTGTCAGTTTATCCGCGATCGTCTCTTTGGCCCTTGCGATCACCTCATCCTTCGGATCGTCCTTGCCGATGTTCAGGACAGCCCTGTTCTTGCCGTTGATCTGCACCACGATCTCCACCGTAGACTCTATCGTCTTAGCCTCCTCGTATTCCGGCCATGTGGTCTGGTAAACTCTGCCCTCAAAGCCCACCGCCTGCCACAATTCCTCGGTGATATGCGGCGCAACCGGATTGAGCATAGTGATCAGAGTCTTAAACTCGCCCTTCGTCACTGCATTTTTCTTATAAAATTCGTTGACCAGGGTCATCATTGCCGCAATTGCCGTATTGTATTTGAGATTCTCGAAATCAGAACTCACCTTCTTGATGGTCTGGTGCATCTTGATCTCCATATCTGCGGAATATCCATCACCATCTGTGAGAATATCCTGCAGCTTCCAGACTCTTTCCAAGAATCTGCGGCAACCCTTTACGCCGTCCTCACTCCAACCTGCACTCAGCTCAAAAGCGCCGATGAACATTTCATAAGTCCGCAGCGTATCCGCGCCGTATTCCGTCACAATATCGTCAGGGTTTACCACATTGCCAAGAGATTTGGACATCTTGACAACAGGGTGATCCGCCATCTCGCCGTACTTCTCCTTCAGCGCTTCCTTCGCCGCCTTCTCGCTGCCGTGCTCTTTTACGAGCGCCTCCTGCTCGGCCGCAGGCAGATTGGAAAAGCAGTGCGGATTTAAGCCCAGGATCATGCCGTGGGAGGTTCTCTTCGCGTATGGCTCCGGACAAGGTACCGCTTTCTCGTCGTAGAGGAACTTGTGCCAGAACCGGGAGTATAACAGGTGCAATGTCGTGTGCTCCATGCCGCCGTTATACCAGTCAACCGGCATCCAGTAGTCAAGCGCTTCCTTACTCGCCAGCGCGTTTTCATTTTTCGGATCCGTGTAGCGCAGGAAGTACCAGGAAGATCCTGCCCACTGCGGCATGGTGTCTGTCTCACGCTTCGCAGGGCCGCCACAGCAGGGACAGGTCGTATTGACCCATTCAGTCATTGCTGCCAGAGGAGATTCTCCGGTATCGGTGGGCATATAGCTCTCCACATCGGGAAGCTCCAGAGGCAGTTCGCTCGCATCAAGAGGCACATAGCCGCATTTCTCGCAGATTACGATCGGAATCGGCTCTCCCCAGTAACGCTGTCTGGAGAAGACCCAGTCACGCAGCTTAAAGTTGGTCTTGGCACAGCCCACGCCCTTCTCCTCGAGGAATGCGATCATCTTTTCCTTTGCCTCGGCCACATTGAGTCCGTTCAGGAATTCGGAATTGACAAGTTTACCCTCAGCCACATCTGTGTAAACTTCTTCCTGCACATCCCTGCCGCCTGCCACAACCTCGATAATGGGCAGACCGAACTTCTTCGCAAAATCCCAGTCTCTCTCATCGTGTGCGGGAACCGCCATGATCGCGCCGGTACCGTAACTCATCAGCACATAGTCGGAAATATAGATCGGAATTTCCTTGCCGTTTACCGGATTCACTGCCGACATACCATCAATGCGCACACCCGTTTTTTCCTTGGCAAGCTCCGCCCTCTCAAAATCGGATTTCCGGGCCGCCTGCTCTCTGTAGGCACAGATCTCATCCCAGTTTTTCAACTCGCTCTGATATTTGTCTATGATCGGATGCTCCGGCGAAACCACCATATAGGTCGCACCAAAGAGCGTATCGCAGCGCGTGGTATAAACGCGCAGCTTATCTTCCTTATCTTTGATGGAAAAGTCCACCTCGGCTCCCATAGATTTGCCGATCCAGTTCTTCTGAGACACCTTGACACGCTCCACATAATCGACAGTGTCAAGTCCCTCGATCAGTTTGTCAGCATACTCCGTGATCTTTAACATCCACTGGCTCTTTACCTTGCGGACCACTTCGGAACCGCAGCGCTCACAGACACCGTTTACCACTTCCTCATTTGCAAGTCCAACCTTACAGGAAGTACACCAATTGATCGGCATCTCAGACTTGTAGGCAAGCCCCGCATTAAATAACTTTAAAAAGATCCACTGCGTCCATTTGTAATAATCGGGATCGGTGGTATTGACCTCCCTCTCCCAGTCGAAGGAATAGCCAAGAGAATGCAGCTGACTCTTGAAGCGCTCCACATTATTCTGCGTCACGATCTTCGGATGAATATGGTTCTTAATGGCATAATTCTCCGTGGGGAGTCCGAATGCATCCCAACCCATGGGATAGAGCACGTTATATCCCTGCATCCTTCGCTTTCTCGCCACAATATCGAGAGCCGTATAGGGTCTTGGATGTCCCACATGCAGACCCTGCCCCGAGGGATAGGGAAACTCTACCAGCGCATAATATTTCGGTTTGGAATAATCCTCCGATGTCTGAAAGGCTTTCTCATCATCCCAGACCTTCTGCCACTTTGTCTCCACTTCTCTGTGATTGTATAATTCTGCCATTTTGTCGACCATACCTTCCCGCCTGTTCGGCTATATCTTACCGCGATTTCCCGGCAATTATTCGTAATCTGCCGCCGTATCCGCGATTCTATTCATACTCTTCATATTTTATTATACTTACGGGATTTGTCAACTGTTTTCTTACCGATTACAAGCGTTTTACAGTCAATCGCAAACACTGTAACGTTTTTCTTTCCATACATTTTTAAAGGCCATGAACATTGATTTCTCCTGTGTCTAAGTGTATAATGATATGTGAATATAAAAGTAAACCAAATTACAAACATGCAAGGGGGATATACCGTGAAAACCAAGGTGAAAAAACTCAGTATCCGATGGAAAATCCTGATTCCGTCAACCATTTTGATCGTTATCATGTGCGCTGTTATAGGATTGAATTCCTATAATCGCATCAAGACCGGCATGATCCAGCTGGGCGTAGAGGAAGCGCAGATGGCTGCTTCCATTGCCGGCTTTGTAGTAAACGGCGACTCGCTTTCCGGGATCGGATCGGGTTATGAAAGTACGGAAGAATACCAAAATAATCTGACTGCTCTCAGACAGATTCAGAATCTCTGTGGCATTGCCTACCTATATACCTTGCATACGAACGATAATGCCCAGCTTTTCTACGGTATCGATACCGACGACAGCAACAGTCAGAAAAAACCCGGCGATACGTTTGACGGAAAATTTTCAGAGTTTTCAAGTGTATTTTCCGGACAACAATATGTGCAGGACTACATAGACAAGACGGCAGACGGAAACCTGATTTCCGCCTATATGCCCATTAAAGACAGCTCCGGTAAGGTAGTCGCCATACTCGGCTGTGATTATGATGCTTCCTATGTGGTCGGTCGAATCGAAGGTGCACGCAACAGCATCTTCCAGATCTCCGCTATCAGTCTTATTCTGACTCTGATCATCTTAAATCTCATTGTAAACCGTATTATGAAGAGTCTGAATAAGGTTGACCGCAAGATTTACGATCTGGTCCACAATGAAGGGGACCTGACGCAAAAACTGGATATCACTTCCGGCGACGAGTTGGAGCTGATCGCGGAAAATGTCAATAAGCTGCTCGAACATATCCGGGAGATCATGCTGAACATCTCCTCAAACTCCACACAACTGAGCTCTTCCACCGTAACAATTGCTGACAGCCTGATCAGTGCAAAGGACAACATCTCGGATATATCCGCCACCATGGAGGAAATGAGCGCAGCCATGGAAGAAACCAGTGCATCCCTGTATCAGGTCGATGAATCTGTCATGCACATCACGGAAACCATCGGAAATATTTCCGCAAAAGCATCCTCCGAGCGGGATTCCGCCGCAGAGATCATGGAAAAGGTACAGGCAATTTATGAATCTGCGGAGACAGACAGAACTATGGCATCACAACAGGCCGCAGAAATGTCAAAGAATATGAGTGAACGCATCGAACGCTCCAAGGCCGTGGAACAGATCGACACGCTGACAGCGGAGATCATCAACATTACCGATCAGACAAGTCTCCTGGCCCTGAATGCCAGCATTGAGGCGGCAAGAGCCGGCGAAGCGGGAAGAGGCTTTGCCGTTGTGGCCAGCGAAATCGGCTCTCTTGCGGATAATTCCGCCCGGGCTGCCGAGGGTATTCAGAAGGTCAGTCAGGAAGTGATCCACGCCGTAAATGAACTGGCCAGTGAGTCGGAACAGATGATTCGCTTTATGAACGAAACCGCCATGGCCGGATACGAAAGACTGCTTGATAACAGCCAGAATTATAAAAATGATGTAGGCCATTTGAGCGAAACCATGAATGATTTTGCGGATGAAAGCATGCAGCTCAATCAAAATATTGACAGTATCAAAGAGTCCGTAGATGCTGTCAACATCGCTGTTGAGGAAAGCGCTAAGGGCGTTGTGGACGTCACGGCAATGGCCTCCGATATGGCTGTGAGCATGGAGAGCATTAATGCCGAGGCCGAAGGCAATAAGGAAATTGCAGGCCAGCTTGAAACAGAGGTCGGAAAATTTAAATTGTGATAAGGAGATATTAAAATGCAGCACATGAAAAGATGGCTTGCGGCTGTACTTGCTGTGACATTGACACTCAGCGACTGCGGCGCTATGACTGTCCTGGCGACAGAGAATGACGATACCTCTATATCATCGGTTTCGGAAAACAATGCAGTTTCCGATGAAACACCATCTGACCAGACAGACGCTACGGAAGTGGGCTCTGAAATATCCGAAGAATATGAAGATTCAGTCTCCGAAATAGAATTACCGGCCTTACATATCGGTCAGATCAAAGAAGGGGAAGGACTGCCCTCTCCGACGGATTCCGCATTTTTGTACGACATACCGGTTTCATTTGGTGCGGCAGACCATTTGGTGCTGTTTGCCAACTACAGTATAGATACAGCTCTCGAAACAGGAAAAGGGACACTGGCCTGGAGCATTCTCCGCGGCGAAAAGGGATTGAATCCCGGAAGTCCGGCCCTTCTCAATGAGGAGGATGATTGGATCGGCTTTGAAACGGTATCCGCTTCTCCTTTCTTTGTTATGGAAGAGATCACAGATGAAGAAAGCCAGTATTATCACATGATAGTACTTGCTCCCGCAGAAACCTCTTCTGCCGTCGATACGATCGCAAGCAATGAAACCGAAGAACCGCCTGAAAACTATGATTACTATATCCGGGCGGCGTATTACCCGGAAACCGATAACGGAAAAGCCGAATCCTTTTATGCGGCTTCCACTCTCCCCTTCGTGCCCCAAAAGGCGGCCGACACAGAGCAAAACCCGGAAGATACATCCGTCATCGATGAAATCCCTGCGGACGCTGTTACCGACGAAATCGGTTCGGAAAACAGTGCCGATACCGTTGACGGCGAGATCAGCGAAAATCTCGAGGACTCCCCTGACGATGCCGCTGCTGCGGATGAAAGCGACGCAGAGAACACCTTGGAGGATACGGATGAAGGAAGTGCGGAATCAGACCAGACAACCGAAGATATTTCAACGCTTTCCGAAAATAACAACAGCATTCAGCCGAAAGCTGATGAACAGCCGCCGCTGGAAGAGGAATCGGACAGTATATTGATCTTATATAAAGGCACTGAGATCGATTGGACAAATATCCTTGAAGACAAGGAGCGCTTAACAATGTCACCCGGCGACACGCAGCTGATTACCGCTGCAATTATGCCCGAAACGACTCAGGCAGACATTTTGTGGGAAAGCAGCGATGAAACCGTCGCCGCCGTAACAACGAATGAAGACGGAACTGCCACGATTGAGGCATTTGCAGAAGGATATGCACGGATCACGGCATCATATCGCAACATCACAGCTTCTGTCATCGTTGATGTTGTACTTGATAAAGCGAATCTCGGTAATGATAAACTCCTTGATCTTTCCGGCGATATCCGGGTGGCCGGTTTTGAAAAAGAAAGCGACGATCTGATCTATAACGGCCAAAAGATCACGCAGAGCCTTCGTGTTTATCATAAAAACACCCTTTTGAAGGAAAAGACGGATTATACCCTAAGCTACAAAAATAACGTCAACGCAGCTGCATGGAATTCCGCCAAGGCACCCAGCGTAACCATTAATCTGAAGGGCCAGTATCAGGGAAGTGTGACCCTTTACTATACGATCAAGCCTCTGGATATCAACAATATTGACAGTAACAATACAGCCGGAAATTCACCGGGTTACGAACAGACAGTGAATTACAGTGCAAATTTGAACATCCCCGCTCCCGTTCTGACTTTTGGCAAGAAAAAACTGGCTGTCAATAAAGATTTTGTCTGCGATTATTCTACTCCGGGAGAAGGTATGACGCCTTTACCGGCAGACATAAAAAACGGAAATCTCTATGATCCGAAAACAGTGTACTCATACACCGTCAGGGGAACAGGCAACTTTACAGGCTCTTTTCTCATGCAGCTTGTCGTCCTGAATAATAAAAGCCTGAATTTCGGTTCCGCATCGGTGAAGTTTGAAAAAAAGCAGTACGAATATCACGGTGTACCTTTGACCAAGTCGGAAGTTACCATTGAAGAAGTTAAATTGGGCGGGCAGATTCTTAATAAAGCGCATTATGATTATGAAGTTTATGCGACAGGAATGGCCGATGCCTATATAATGCTCTCTCCCACCCCTGAAGGCAGGGAGGCCGGTTACCGCGGCAGCAAAAAAGTAACGTTAAAACTGGTGGGCGACAGACAGCTCAAAGATGCTGTTCCCGGCGCGGACTGGAAAGAAAGTATCCCCTTCTCTCAGAAAACAGTGGATAAAGACGGAGGCATTTTCCAGAAAGGAGCTGCTTTACTTGCCTATTCGGAAGCGGGAGAAAGGAAACCTCTTTCGGCAGGAACCGATTATACCGTAAAATACAGCAATGCTAAAAAATCCGGAAAGGTGACAGTTACCTTTACAGGAAAAGGCAGATATCAAGGTTCTCTCCGCCTGACCTATACCATTACCCCGAATACCGATATCAAAATTTTTCCGGGAAAAAATGTGGTAAATAAAAGCGGAAAATATGAGGTTGCTTATCAAAAAGACGGAGCCGTTCCTGAACTTATCTTAAAAGATCAGGATTATTCTGTCCTGAAAAACAAGACCGACTATACCATAAAGTACAAAGACAACAAAACGCCGGGAACTCCTATGACCTGTGAGATCACCGGAAAAGGCAATTATAAGGGATATCAAAAGACAGTGACGCTTACGGTAACGAAAGCAGACATCGGCAAGACCTCCCTATCGATTCCTGATAAACCTTACAGCATAAAGCCGAATAAATGGCAGTCATCCGTTACGATCACAGATGTGAACGGCAAAAAACTGGCGGTCGGAAAGGACTATACACTTAGTTATGAATACAAACAGGAACAGTCCCCTCCGGCAGGCTCCACCGTTACCGTAACTGTAAATGGACAGAATTGCTATGAGAATTCCATTACCGGAACATATCGTATTTTTGAAAAGAACATCAGCACCTTAAAAGTTGTCATTGATCCGCAGGAATATACCGGAGAGGAAATCAAATTAAATCAAAACTACAAGAGAGATATTCATATCTATGCCAACAATACGGATGCAAAGAAAAAGCAAAATGAGATAAAGGAAGACTGCTATGAGATTGTAGGATACACGAACAATATAAAAGCAGGAACCGCCAAAGTAACCTTGCACGGCACGGGAAATTACGGCGGAACAAAGACTTATTCCTTTAAGATCGATAAGAAAAAATATCGGATCAATCATGTGAAAGAAATCAAACTGAACAAAACCAGTCTCTCCTTCTCTCTTGCGGAAGAAGATACCGAAAAGAGAACCCTTACTGCCACACTCACATCAGAAATGTGGCAAACGATAGCAAACCCGACTGTGATCTGGTCTACCTCCGACAGCAGCATTGTTGCCATTGAGGAACCTCCAATCATTGCCGAAAGCATTGTTGACGGCAAAGCAGCCGTTACCAGTTCAGTCAGACTTACGCTCAAAAAAGAAGGCAGTGTAACCATTACGGCGATCGCACAGGATGGCAATAAAAAGGCACAGTGTAAAATATCGGTAATCGATGCTCCGCTTCTTAAAGAAGCCGGTGAGACAATTAAAGAAGAGATAGGAAAAACGTATCTACTTCACATGGAATTTACGGAATCTCAGGATCCGAGCAAGGTTAGCTGGGAAAGCAACAATCCGAGTGCGATATCCGTCGATAAGTCCGGTCTTCTCACCATGAATAAAGCGGGTGCCGCTATTATTAAGGCAGTGTACTCGTCCGGCAATCGCAGCTTTGCACAGGAATGCTATGCAGTCGCAATAGATCCGAACGAAAAAATGCCGGAAGGAAATGTCCTCACTTACGAGCAAGATCCCGGTACTACTGACGATACTCCGTATATCAACAAGCTTTTGAGAGACTGGGAATGGGGTTATCCCGACAGATACGAGTATCTGTATCTCCCCGCCGGTGTTTATCATATCGATGCTGTTGGCGGCGGAAAAGATGCGCTGGGCAACAACAGATTTGGCGGTATCATTCTGACAGATAATCAGAAATTGATCATGTCGCCGAGCGCCCTGCTTGTTGCAATTGGAAATAACCAAGCGAATTCTCATATCATATGGGCTTTCGGTCGTGATAACATTACCATCTCCGGCGGCCAGATCATCGGTGAACGTAAGATACACACCGGCAGCGGCGGAGAATGGGGCCATGGCATTCAAATATCCGGCTGTACAAATGTTACCATTGAAAACGTGGAAATTTCCCAGTGCTGGGGCGACGGTATCTATCTTGGCTTCTATGACGGACCAAATAAATACAGTAACGATGTTACCATCACAAACTGTAATCTTCATCACAACAGGAGGAATAATCTGTCCATCACGGATGCATCGAATGTTACGATCCGAAACTGCCAGTTCAATAATGCGAGCGGTACAGCTCCTCAGTATGGCATTGATATCGAGCCAAACAAAAACAGAACCTGCAGTAATGTAACCATATCCGATTCCACGTTTAAAGGAAACGCCGGCGGAACCATTCAGATTCTCGGACAGTTGAACGCCCATGTGAAGGGCGTCACGATAGAAAACTGCAATGGCGACAAAGAACCTGTCATATGGCAGGGATTCGGCGGCAGCGTGAGCGGCGTGACGCAGAAGAACAACAAGTGGTAAGCAATCCGTATAAGATAAGAGGAGCAGACCAATCGGTCTGCTCCTTTTGTGTCTCTTGTTCGGGTTTACGCATCCGCATTCGCTTCTTCCACTGCCTTCGCTCTCGCGGCCACTTCTTTCTCCTGTACATCGCTGGGAGCCTGCTCGTATCTTACGAACTCATATTTGTAGGTACCTCGTCCACCCGTCATAGAGCGAAGGTCGGTGCAATAGCCGTTTAAGCATGCCACCGGGATATCAGCCTCGACCACAGTCTTGCCGTCGCCTGCCGGATTCATGCCGAGCACTCTTCCTCTTCTCTTATTCAAATCTCCCATAACATCGCCGGTATAAGAATCGGGCACCGTTACCTGCAGATTCGCAATGGGCTCTAAGAGCACCGGACCCGCATCCATAAATCCCTTCTTGAATGCCTGGATCGTCGCCATCTTGAATGCCATCTCGGAGGAATCCACCGGATGATAGGAACCATCGTAGAGAACCGCTTTCACGCCGACTACGGGATATGCTGCGAGAGGCCCCGCCGCAACGGAATCCTGCAATCCCTTTTCCACTGCCGGGAAGTAGTTCTTCGGAACCGCACCGCCTACCACTTCCTGCTCAAATACGAACGGAGTCTCCAGATCGCCGGATGCCTCGAAACGCATCTTAACATGACCATACTGACCGTGTCCGCCGGATTGTTTCTTATACTTATGCTCCACATCGGATTTCTTACGGATGGTCTCTTTGTAAGCGATCTTCGGATCGGTCAGCTCAATCTCAACTTTATACTCGTTTAAGAGGCGGCTGGCTACAACCTCCAGATGCAGATCACCCATGCCATAGATGAGAGACTGCTTGTTCTCCGCATCGTTTACTACCCAGAGAGTCTGATCCTCATGCCGCATCTTCTGCAATGCCTGAGAGACCTTATCCACATCGCCCTTGTTCTTTGCGCGGTAGCGTTTGTAAGTGTAAGGCGTGGAAATCTCTGTCTTGCCGTAACGAATGATACGTGCCTTGGTGGAGAGGGTATTTCCCGTCCTCGCCGCAGTCAGCTTCGCGATCGCGCCGATATCGCCCGCATGCAGCTCCTTCACCTCAATGGGCTTGTTGCCCTGCAGGACATAGAGTTTACTGATCTTCTCTTCCACTTCCTTCTCATCGTTGTAGATCACGTCATCGCTCTTTAACACGCCGGAGCAGACTTTGATCAGTGAATACTTTCCAATAAAAGGATCCACAATGGTCTTGAAGATGTACGCGGACTTCGGCTTGGAGAAGTCGTAGTTCGCTTCAAAAATCTCATTGGTCTTTAAATCAACGCCCGCTATCTCACGATTCTCAGGGCTTGGCATATACTTAACGATATCATCAAGCAGGGTAAAGATTCCCTGACAGAGAACGTTAGATCCCATGGACATAGGCACCACGCTGCCATCCATCACGTTTGATCGCATAGCCGAGCGAATCTCCGCCTCCGAAAAGGTATCGCCGTTAAAATAGCGTTCCATGAAGTCCTCGCTGGTCTCTGCTACCGCTTCCATCAACGTATCGCGGCAAAGCTGCAGGTTTTCCTTGCTGTATTCAGGCATTTCACACTCTACAACCTCCTTGCCCTCCCAGCGATAAGCCTGTTCAGTGATCACGTTGATGTACCCCACAAATTTTTCGTTCTCGCGGATGGGAAGATGGAACGGTGCGATTTTCTTTCCGTATTTTTCAGTCATATCTGCCACGACCTGACGGAAGGATGCATTATCAATATCCATGTCTGTCACAAACACAAAGCGGGGCAGCTTATACTTCTCGCAAATCTCCCAGGCCTTTTCTGTTCCGACCTCAACACCTGCCTTGCCGGAAACCACGATGATCGCTGCATCCGCTGCACTAACTGCTTCCTCCACCTCGCCCACAAAGTCAAAGAAACCGGGAGAGTCAAGCACATTGATTTTCGTGCCCTCCCACTCGATGGGAACAACGGAGGTGGTGACGGAAATATGGCGCTTCTGTTCCTCCTTGCCAAAATCGCTCACCGTGTTTCCGTCGTCAATTTTTCCCATTCTGGACGTGACACCGGAAAGGTAAGCCATCGCCTCCACCAGACTGGTCTTACCGCAGCCCCCGTGCCCCAGCAAGACCACATTACGAATCTTATCCGTTGTGTAAACATTCATGCCTTGTAACCCTCCAATTCTGTTGTTCTTTTTGCCAACTTGAAGTTTATCAATACTTTTTCTGCAAAACACCAAGCTGTAAATACATTTTACTAAATTTTCAGAACAATTTCAATAACTATCTATACATTCTGCACAGATTATTCTTCGCCAAAGATTTCTCCCCGTTCGGTCTCTATCTGCTATACAATCTTATCCAAAAACCGATCATTCACGGGCGTCGCAATGCCGTGCTTCCTCCCCAGTTCACAAATCGTTCCGGCAAAAAGCGCCACCTCCGTCTTTCTGCCCGCCTTACTGTCCTGACGCATGGACGGCTCCCCGTCCGGATTCAGCCCGTCAATGATAGAAACCCAATAATCCAAGTCATTTTCCGACAGATCCACGCCCTCCGCGTTCGCTACCAGAATGGTTTCTTGCATTGCCGCCTTCATCATCTCACGTGCTTCACCTTCCTGCTGAACCTTCCGGTAAGTTCCCTCCAAAAGAGACAGTGTCTGATTCACGCCGACATTACACAAAAGCTTTCCCCACATTGCATGCCGCATATCCTCCGGACAGGAATAAGCAAAGCCTATCCTGTCAAAAAGCGCTTTGACCGCCGCCAGTTTTTCCTCCCTGCCGCCGTCCAGAACGCCAATCGCCAGTTCTCCCCTGTTTGTGCAGATCGCAGCATTTCCTTCCTTCATAGCCGCCATTTTCTGCGCTATGCAATGCACTACCTTTTCTCTGCCAAACCTTCGTCCCAGATCTTCTTCGCTTCGGATGCCGTTCAACACGGATAACAGAATTGTATTTTCTCCAACTAAATGCGCATTCTCTTCCATAGCCGTTTCGAGTGCACCATATTTTACTGCAAACAGTATCAATTCTGAGGGTTTGCTCTCCTTCACAGCATCACAATAGTTAAAATCGCAGACCTCGCCGTTAAAGGTTATTTGCTCCTTTTTGTATCGTTCGATCCGCTCTTTGTCCGCCAGTATACGGACATTTTCTTTTCCCAATGTCTTTGTAAAAAAATCCGCGTACATAACGCCAAGGGCGCCAAGTCCGACAATATCAATGGATTTTATGCTCATTTTTTCTCCTTTCAAAACACAAAATTTGTATTTCCGTCATCAGAGTACCCGCCAATTTCTTTGGCAGTGATTCAACACTATTATTTTAACATAAAGCTCATATCATTTCATTAAATTCTACTTGAACTCTTTTTTCCATTTTATCTGACTCTGCCCCTGTCTTCTTGCTTTCCCATCCATTTTGTGATATCTTAAAAACGAAAATCAAAACTCTTGAAAGGTACTGATTCCATGAACACACCTACCTGCGGCTTTATCGGACTCGGTCTGATCGGCGGCTCCATCGCCAAGGCGATCCGTCTCCATATACCGGACGCACGCATGCTGGCTTACGATATCAACACTGCGTCTCTGGAACTGGCAAAAAAAGAACAGATCATTGACGAGATCTGTCCTGCCATCGACGCGTCTTTGGGTAACTGCGACTATCTTTTTTTGTGTGCACCGGTGGCTCACAATGTTGAAAATCTGATGACACTGAAGAATTTTCTCTCCTCCGACACGATCCTCACTGATGTGGGAAGCGTTAAAACAGGAATTCATAAACAGATTGAACAGTTACAGTTACAGTCACAGTTTATCGGCGGACATCCTATGGCCGGTTCCGAGCGTTTTGGTTATCAAAATTCCAACGCATCTCTTTTAGAAAACGCCTACTATATCCTGACACCCTCCGAGACCGTTCCCGAAGAAAAGGTAAATGCTTATCGGACGCTGGTGGAATCCATCGGAGCGATTCCTCTCGTGCTGTCCTACGAAGAACACGACTATGTGACCGCCGCCATCTCCCATCTGCCCCATGTGATTGCCGCATCTTTAGTGAATGTGGTCAAGAGCTGCGATTCCAAGGATGGCATTATGAAGATGATCGCAGCAGGCGGTTTCAAAGATATTACACGTATCGCCTCATCCTCCCCTGACATGTGGCAGCAGATCTGCCTGACTAACGCAGAAAATATCTCCGCGCTGCTGCGAACCTATATCGACTATCTCAACGTAATCGCCGGCTATCTGGCAGATCATTCCGGAGACATTCTTTACAACTTCTTTGACACTGCAAGAAATTACCGGGAGTCCTTCATCAGCACACCCAGCGGCCCTATCAAAGCAGAATATGTGTTCACAGTAGATATCGCGGACAAGCCCGGCGCCATCGCTGCCATTGCATCGCTCCTTGCGATGCACGATGTGAGCATCAAGAATATCGGCATCAATCACAACAGGGAGTTTGCGGAAGGCGCACTGCGCATTGAATTTTATAATCAAAAAATGCTGGAACAAGCGGAGGCAGTCATGACAGAGCACGGCTACAGAATTCACACAAAATAACCACTCTAAGTGAGTTTCACCAAAAGTCTGTTCAGAAAATAGGATCCCACCATACAGAGGATTCCTGCCACGCTTCCATACCAGTTGAGCGCGGCATCAGAAAGTTGAAAATGTCTGCCCTCCACGAACTGCTTGTAATACTCCGTATAGTAAGCGAGTACATAACAGACCGCACCCGCACCAAACACCCCGATTATTCTGAAATAGTTTCTGAAAACCACCATACTTACAAAGGTAGTCACAAATCCCACCACGAAAAAGAGCCCCAAATGTGCGCCATAGCGTATCATCAGCGCCGTAGTTGAAATTTGGTCTCTCGTTGGATGATCGAAAATCCTTCTCGCGATCTGTTCCGCAAGCTGTATTGTCACGCCGGCAGAGGTTGTTCCGTTCTGAAAAGACACCATTATCACAAAATATAAAAGCAGCAAAAGTGCCGCCATGGAAACGGCGATCACACAGCATTTAAAAAAGATTCCATTCTTTTTCTTTCTATCCATATCTCTACCGCAACTCCACCTTTTCCGTTATAGAACAAACATCGCATCTCCAAAACTGAAAAACCGATATCGCTCTTCAATCGCCTTCTGGTACGCCGCCAGCACATGTTCTCTCCCCGCCAGTGCGGAAACCAGCATCACAAGCGTGGATTCCGGCAGATGAAAGTTCGTGATCAGGCAGTCCAGAACCTTAAAGCGGTATCCCGGATAGATAAAGATTTCCGTGTCTCCGCAGCCTGCCTGCACTCTGCCATCCTCTCCTGCAGCGCTCTCAATGGTCCGGCAACTTGTGGTGCCCACACAGATTACTCTTCCACCGTTTTTCTTCGTACGGTTTATGACATTCGCCGTCTCCTCCGTAATCTCGTAATGCTCGCTGTGCATATGATGATCCAACAGATTCTCCGCCTTCACCGGGCGAAAGGTCCCAAGTCCCACGTGAAGCGTCACAAAGGCCGTTTCCACGCCCATCTCTCGAATTTCCTGCAACAGCGTCTCTGTAAAATGAAGTCCTGCTGTGGGCGCAGCCGCAGAGCCCTCGTACTTTGCGTACACGGTCTGGTAGCGGTTTTTATCCGCAAGTTTATGCGTTATGTAGGGAGGCAGGGGCATTTCTCCCAGACGGTCTAAGACCTCCTCAAAAATTCCCTCATAGGAAAAGCGCAGCAGACGGTTTCCCTCCTCCACAACCTCCATCACTTCAGCGCGAAGCATACCTTCCCCAAAGAGGAGCTTCGTCCCGGGTCTGGCTTTTTTTCCGGGTTTTACCAGCGTTTCCCAGACATCGTTCTCCCGTCGTTTTAAGAGCAGCACCTCTATGGCCGCGCCGGTATCCTCCTTAACGCCCATCAGCCTTGCCGGAATCACCTTTGTATTATTTAAGACCAGACAATCGCCCGGCCTTAAATAATTCGTAATTTCCTGAAACTGATGGTGTTCCACCGCCCCCGTCTCCCTGTTCAGTACAAGCAGTCTGGAAGCGGAACGATCCTCTAAAGGATCCTGCGCGATCAATTCCTGCGGCAGTTCAAAATAAAAATCTGATTTTTTCAATGTTGTCATTCTTCCGTCCGATCCAAACAGCGCATCTTTTTCTACTACAGATCCGCATGTTTCAAAAATGCCACATAACCGCGTTTTGTCTCATACACATCCGCCTTGCTTGTCGCTTCCCAGGGCGCATGCATATTTAACACCGCAACACCGCTGTCGATCACATTCATGCCGTAAAGTGCGAGGATGTAAGCGATCGTGCCGCCTCCACCCAGATCCACCTTGCCAAGCTCCGCCGTCTGGAAGTTCACCTTCTCCTTCTCAAAGATTGCCCGGATATGTCCGAGATACTCGGCATTGGCATCGTTGGAACCGGATTTTCCACGGGAACCGGTAAATTTATTAAACACCATACCTCCGCCCAGGTATGCCACGTTCTTCTTGTCAAAACTGGACGCGTAAGTGGGATCAAAAGCACTGCTCACATCGGAGGAGAGCATACAGGAATGGGCAAGGCATCTGCGCAGGGCAAGCTCGCTGTACTCTCCGGTCAGGCTCATCACCTCCGCCACTGCATTCTCGAAAAATTTCGACTGCATTCCTGTCGCACCCACGCTGCCGACTTCTTCCTTATCCACAAGGATACAGCAGGCGGTACGTTCCGTCTGTCCGATCTCCAGCATGGCCTTTAACGAGGAGAAGGCGCACACCCTGTCGTCCTGCCCGTATGCCAGGATCATGCTCCTGTCAAATCCGGCTTCTCTTGCTTTCCCTGCAGGCACCACCTCAAGCTCCGCGGAAATAAAGTCTTCCTCCTCAAAATCATAATCCTTTTTCAAAATATCGAGGATTCCCTTCTTCACGGCATCCTTCTGCGCGCTCTTCTCCTCCTCATCATCCTTTTTCTTCTTATTCAGGACAAGCGGCTTATTGCCCACAATGATATCCAGCGCTTCCCCTTCGATGACCTTGTTAGCCTTCTTCTCCATCTGTTCCTGCGCCAGATGAATCAGAAGATCCGAAACAAAAAACACGGGATCATCCTCGTTCTCGCCCACATTAATCTCCACAGTACTGCCGTCCTTCTTCACCACCACGCCATGGATCGCCAGCGGAATCGTCACCCACTGGTACTTCTTTACACCGCCATAGTAATGCGTGTCCAGATAGGCAAAACCGCCGTCCTCATAGAGAGGATTCTGCTTTACATCAAGGCGCGGGGAATCAATGTGCGCACCCAGAATATTGATGCCTTCCGCAAGCGTCTTTTTGCCGATCTGAAAAAGAACGACAGACTTATTCATCCACACTGCGTAGACTTTGTCTCCGGCTTTCAGTTTTTTTCCGGCCTTTACCAACGCCTCAAGCTCCTGATACCCTGCCTCTTCCACAGTATTTACGATCTGGTCGATGCACTCCCTCTCAGTCTTACCGTTATCCAGAAAATCCATGTATTCCCGCGCAAAAGCATCCACTTCCTTGAGCTGCTTTGCACTGTAGGTCTCCCAGGTGTTTTTTTGTTCCATAAATACCCCTTCTTTCCGTACATCCTTCATGAACGTACACATATAATCCTAATTCTATTATCTTCGGACAACTTCTCGTCCTTACGCCGACAGGCCGTGTCAGCTTCTCAATTCAATTCCCATACCTTCCAATCCATTCAGGATCTTTTTCATAGCGCTCGTCACATCAGCCTCCTCCAGCGTCTTATCTTTCGCCCGGAAGGTGATGGAGTAAGCCATGGACTTAAAGCCCTCCTTGATCTGATCTCCCTCGTAGATATCGAAAAGCCGATATTCCTCCAGAATCTTTCCGCCGCGCTGGGCAATAATCGCTTCAATCTCACCCGCCATCACCTTCTTTGGTACCACCATACTGATATCACGAAGCACAGCCGGGTATTTCGCGATTCCTTCATACTTGCGGTCAAAGGTTGCAAGCGGCAAAATCGCCGGAATGTCAATCACCGCCACATAAACTCTGCTTTTGATCGCATAATTGTCGCAGACCTCCGGGTGTACCTCTCCGAGATACCCGATCAAAGTATCCGCATAGGAGACATTCGCCTGCCTTCCGGGATGCAGATACGGTCTGCCCGCCTTCGGATCATAAACCGGCTTCTTTTTCATACCGATGCTCTCAAAGAATTCCTCAAGGACGCCCTTCATGGTAAAGAAATCTCCCTCTCCGTACATCCCAAGGGTAAACTGCATCCGCTCCTCGGGAAGCTCCGTCAGCGGCAGGCTCTTTGGCAGATAGATGTTTCCCAACTCATAGAGACGCACATCCTTGTTTCTTCTGTTGAAATTCGTGGAAAGGCTGGTCAGCATTCCGTTTAAGGGAAGCGTTCTCATAATGGAGAAATCCTCGCCCAGCGGATTTGCGATCGTGACAACCTGTCTTGCCTGATCGTCTGCTGGAAGCAGCAGCTTATCAAATACCTTCGGACTCTCAAAGGAATAGCACATTCCCTGGGAGAAACCGCAATATTCCGCGACATCCCTGGCTTTCTGCTCAATACGGAGCTTGAAAGGAAGCTTCCCTGTGGTAGCTTCACCGTTTGGCAGCGTAGTCGGGATTTTGTCATAACCGTAAAACCGCGCCACTTCCTCCGCAATATCGCACTGTCTCAAGATGTCCTGACGGAAGGTGGGAACCGTAAGTGTACCCGCCGCCGCATCGTATTCCACTTCGATCCGCTTGAAGATATCCTGCATTTCCTGCTCGGAAACTGCCGTGCCGAGAAGGTTGTTATAATATGCCGGCTCATAGGGCAAAACCACTTTCTCCTTCAATTCACCGTGCACATCCACCATGCCGCTCACAACCTCGCCGCAGCCCAGCTCCTCGATGAGCTGGCAGGCTCTGTTAATGGCCGCTTCCGCATTGTGAGGATCCAGTCCCTTCTCAAATTTACCGGAGGCATCTGTGCGCAGGCCCACACGCTTGGCCGATTTACGGATATTTGCACCGTTAAAGGTTGCCGCCTCGAAGAGCACTGTGGTCACATCATCCGTGATCTTGGAATTTTCACCACCCATGATTCCTGCAATACCAACCTCTTTCTCCGCATCGCATATCATCAGAACGTCGGAATCCAGCTTCCGCTCCTGTCCGTCCAGGGTCTGGAACACATCCCCGTTCTTGGCACGACGGACGATGATCTTATTCCCCGCAATGGTGCTGAGATCATAGGCATGCATGGGCTGACCATACTCCTCCATCACATAGTTTGTGATATCCACCAGATTATTGATGGGACGGATGCCGCTGGCTGCTAGGCGTCTCTGCATCCACTTGGGAGAAGGTCCAATCTTGATATTTTTGCAGACTCTCGCACAGTATCTGGGACAAAGATCCATGTCCTGAACCTCTACGGAAATATAGTCCTCCGCCTTTTCTTCGTTGCCCTTCAATGTCACTTCCGGCAGGACAAAAGGCTTTCTAAAGGTAGCCGCCGCCTCTCTGGCAATACCGATCACACTATAACAGTCTACGCGGTTTGAGGTCACTTCATACTCAAATACGGTATCCCGAAGGCCCAGTGCTTCCACCGCATCTGCGCCCACCTCTACGTCGTCCTCAAAAATATAAATACCAAACTCCGGCGCTTCCGGATACATATCCCGGCTGGAGCCTAACTCCTCGATGGAGCACATCATACCATTAGAGGGCACACCGCGCAGTTTTCCGGCTTTTATTTCAATCCCTTCTTCCGGCATCGGTCCGCCGTCGTGGCCACCAGCCACCTTACCGCCGTCCAATACCACGGGCACCTTATCGCCCTCTTTCACATTGGGAGCGCCGGTGACGATCTGAATCACCTCACTTCCGATATCCACCTGACAGACAATGAGCTTATCCGCATCGGGATGCTTCTCAATCTTTTTGATCTGTCCCACCACGATCTTCTCCAGATTTTTGTCCAGCTTTTCATAGCCCTCCACCTTCGTTCCGGAGAGCGTCATCGCATCCATATACTCCTGATCGGTACAGGTTAAATCGGGCACATATGCTTTAATCCATGATAATGCTGTATTCATAGTTTCCTCCATTTATTCTGATATATATTTTCACACGTTAAAACTGTTTTAAGAAACGGATATCGTTCTCATACAACAGTCTCATGTCATCGATTTCATACTTTAACAGCGCGATACGCTCCAGTCCGACTCCAAAAGCAAAGCCTGTATACTGTTCCGGGTCAATGCCGCTCATCTCAAGTACATGAGGATGCACCATACCGCAGCCAAGAATCTCGATCCATCCCTCACCCTTGCAGAAACGACAGCCCTTCCCGCCGCACTTAAAGCAGGTCACATCCATCTCTGCGCTGGGTTCTGTGAACGGGAAATGATGAGGTCTGAACTTTACCTTCGTATCCTCCCCGAAGAGTTCCCTTGCAAACTCTGCAAGCGTTCCTTTCAGGTCTGCAAAGGTGATGTGTTTGTCGATCACCAGTCCCTCAATCTGATGGAAGGAAGGGGAATGGGTCGCGTCCACCTCATCGGAACGGAACACCCGCCCCGGTGCGATCATACGGATAGGGAGTTTCCCCTTTTCCATCTCATGCACCTGAGTCGATGAGGTCTGTGTCCGAAGCAGGATATCACCTGTGATATAAAAGGTGTCCTGCTCGTCCTTTGCGGGATGATCCGCAGGGATATTAAGCGCCTCGAAGTTATAGTAATCCTTTTCCACATCAGGACCTTCCACCACCTCGTAGCCCATGCCGATGAAGATGCGCTCCACTTCCTCCAAGGCGATGGTATTCGGATGACGATGTCCCACCCTCTCCTTCTTCGCGGGCAGGGTCACGTCGATGACTTCCGTCTTCAGCCTGGTCTCTCTGATGGCTCTCTCCATCTTTTTGACCGACGACTCCAGCACCTTCTCAATCTCCTCCCTTGTCTCGTTGACAAGCTGCCCTACCTTGGGACGATCTTCCGGCGCAACGTCTTTCATACTCTTTAACACCGCCGTCAGCTCACCTTTTTTGCCGAGATAGTTGACACGTATCTCGTTGAGACGCTCCAGCGCATCGCTGTTCTCAATCTGCCGCAGCGCCTCCGCCTTGATCTGTTCCAATTTTTCTTTCATGTCTGCTCTCCTCTCTTTTGATGAACATAGAAAATCCCACATATCTTTCGATATATGGGACGAATATGATCCGCGGTACCACCCAAATTTCCGTTGCCTGATGCCTTCGCACCGCGCAGACGGACGCTTCCTTTGACGTAACGTGTCTGTACGTTCTGCGCTAATGGGATCTATCTGCTCACAGATAAATCGGTTCACACAGACAGCTCCGGTGGGAAATTCGGAAAACCTTTGAACCGAAGGGAACTTACAGCCGGTGATTCCCTCTCTCTGGCGGAAAAACTTTTCCTACTGACACCTTCTTAGCCTTTTTATCTTCTTTTAAAATCTATCTGTTATTTTAGTGATTTTCTCCGGACTTGTCAAGCCACCCAAACAGAAATTTATAAACCGGACCGAAATAGCGGTTAATATGCGCCCCGATCATCAGAATATACATCAGCATATAAAACCAGAACATTAAAATGACTACAGTAGTCAAACTCCCGTAGGTGCCAAAATCGTTGTAATGTTTCACATAGATCGAGAAGGCAAAGGATGCAACACTCCATAAAACTGCAGCAAAGGCTGCTCCCGGAAGCTGCGCCTTAAACCGGAGCTTGCAGCTTGGCACAAAAGCATAGATCATAGCAAAAATAAAAGTCAAAAGCACCCAGGAAACCAGAAAACGAAAACGCATGATAACATGCACCACAAGATAAAGCGCCGGAATATCTTTCAAAAGAAGATCCACGATCACATTACCGAACACCATCACAAACAGCGCTACCAGAGTTGCAGCCAAAATAATCACCGTATAAAAACAGGCGATCATCCGAAGAACGAAATAGTTTCGCTTCTCTTCCACATCATTAACCGCGTTTAAGCCGTGGATCAACGCCAGCATGGCCTTTGCCGCCGACCAGATGGTAACAATGGCAAAAATCGTGATCGTCCCCGCCGATCTGGCATAGACGTCCGACACAATGCGCACCACCATGCCGTCCACAGCGTCCGGTGTAAACTGCGTGATCGCACTGATCAAATTGGCCTCTGTGAGGTTTGTGAACGGCAAAATCGCACACAAAGCCATCAAAAGCGGTATGATGGACAGAAAGAGAAAGAAGGCTGTACTGGCCGCAAAGGCGCTGATATTTTTCTTCGTCATCTGCCAGTTAAAATCGCGAAGTATTAAAAACATTCGATAGATCATATACATCGTTTTCCTGTCACTAGTTCCTGCAAATATTATTCTTTGTCTAGGTCCGCTGCGCTCCTGACCGTACAGACCGGATAATATACCGCTAGAATCTGCTCGAAGGAAGCACCCTTCCTGCCAAGTGCCTTCGCACCATTCTGGGACATTCCCTTCCCGTGGCCGTATCCGCCCCCAGTCAAGCTATATCCTATCACATTTTCCCCCTCTTTTCCAGTCTCAGAAACCGTATCCATCACAAAATAGGCACTGGGAACCAGCATGCGCTGCACACTCTCGCTCCCATCCTGCCTTCGGACAGGACTTTTCCCATCACATAAAACATAGCGGATGTTGTACTCCGACATCACCCGATACACCGCCTGCTCTGTCTCGATCAACAAAGTCTGCGCGATACCTCCATCTCCTCTCTCCGCGATAGCAAGTTTCTTCACCCGCCCCGTCTTTCCGATCGGTTCCGAAACGTAATTACCGCCCTCCGTCCTTGTCTGAATCATGGAAGGTACAGCCTGATATCTCTCCTTTAAGCGCTTAAATAGAAGCTTCTCATCAAGTTCCTCCACTTGATAAGTCCAGCGATACCAGGGCTCCTCCCTCTCAATATCCTCCTCATGTGACACTTCGATAAACCGCCTAAAGGCTTCTTCCCCGCGCAGCGTCTCATCTTCCGGGCCGGAGCCGCAGGAGGTGGAATAATAATAGTTTTCCGCAGGCTCTCCCTGATAGGTTAAGAGCATCCCGTCCGTCTCCTTCACCGCCGTGGTCGTATTTACATTCTCCGCAATATTGTGATAGACCTGATAGGCCGTTGTGTCGTCCAGATGGGCACCGAGAGCCGGAAGTCCCGCATGGAGAATGTAACGGCAGGCATAAGTCCTTGCACACACCGCCTGTGCCTTCAGCGCCTCTTCCGGATAGGATGCGGGCATCTCGCTCGGCACCACCCCGTAGAGATATTCCTCCAGCGGCAGCTCATTTACCACGACGATCCCCTCCTCCATTCGCAGACACTCAACGCTTCCCCGATAGGCAGAATCCTCCCTGCTGCTCTTTTCAAGCTCCACCAAAATCTTGTCCGTAAGATTTTCACTTTGGTAAGTCCTTCGCTCCCCTACCTTCATATCTCCTTTTTGAAGAACCGTCTTCTCCCCGTCCACGGTGAGAGTGACCGCCTCGTGGAAATTGCTTCCTGCCGTCGTATTTTTGAGGAGTACCCGTATCCGATCCGCCTCCTCGCGCTCCGACACAAGCCCGGCGCAGACCTTTCCCTTCTCAATGACAAAATCCGTATCCGCGCAGCCCACCCGCAGATCATTTCGGGTAAGCGATGCGAGTTTCCCATATAGTTTGTAAAACGCTGCATCCTCCTCTATCTCATAGACACCCTCTCCTTCGATCTCAAGTTCTGTCTCCGAGAGCCGAAGCAGCCTGCCATGCACCTTTTCACGCTTTTCCTTCACCTGCACAAGCTTTCCATCCCGAAAGGTCAGATCGGCAATCTGCTCCCGTTCCGGCATCCGCAGGAGCGCCGCATCAGAAGCCTCAACCGAAAAAGCAACCTGACGGTAAAAACAGTCCAGACAATTCTCCGTGCTCTCCATCACCCACACGCTTCCCAGATAATGCTCCTCGGAAAGCACTTCCACAATGGTAAGAAGGACATCGTTTTTCACATAGACTTTCATCTCCTGAAACGCGTTGTCCGCAAAAGCCCCGGAGCAATATGAAAAAGCCCCCTGCATGGCGCCGTTTTCCGTGAAAGCCTCCTTTCTGTTCTCATCTACTTTCAGGAGAAAGACCGTAGTCTGCCAGATGGAAGACTCGGTATCAAGATGTGCCAATAAAATGCGAAAAGCCTCATACCAATCCTGCTTTAGCAGACCGTACTCCGGCTCATAGCGTTCTTCATAATGTGGAAGCTGCCAGTCTTCCCCCTCTAACCGGCTGCAAAGATCTATGTATTGCCCATAGGTCAGATAAGACTGATTCTCCTTCGCTTCCTGATTTCCCTGCTGCTGTTCCGTGTCGCCGGTTTCATAAAAAGAAATGGAGAGTCCCAGCGCATCCATAAGGATCTCTACATCCTCCACCGTGATCTTCTCTCCTTCCGGTGATGAGACTTGTTTTGACTGCCGCCGTCCGAACCAGAGACTGACTATAAATAGCAATCCTAAAAAAATAAGCGCCAATTTGGCAATGCGTGTTATGTCACGTTTCATATGGCAGTCCTTCTCGTCCCTCCCTCTATTGTTATGTGGATGATGTAATGATTATGATAGACTTCCAGAGTAATGCTTCCATGATCAAGTTTATTTCTAACATAAATAGATCACAAAAGAAATTGCCTCCCCAGTCAATCTTTGCTATAATAATCTTCGGTTCTATGAATCAATAACGTTTTATATGGAGCTTATAATGCTTTCAAAAGACTTCAACAAAAAACTTTGTCTGTTTTCCATAATGATTCTGCTCCTCTGGGGCACAGTCTCCGGTGCCGCCTCTGCATCTGAGATCACAGATTCTGTCTACAACCGGCAGAATAGTTATGTAAACCGTTCGGTCTCTACTATCACTCCGATAAATAAACCGTTTCCCACACAGGATTACCTTTGTGCCCGATATTCAAGTACACAAGAGGCAGTATCAGCTGCCAGAAATCGCGGTGTAAGATCTCCGGCCTGCACTGCCAGACATATCACCGTCGGATTTCTCTATAGCGGAGCCTTTGCAGCCTCTTTTTCCGTTTTAGGACAATTATCCTATCAGCAGATTCCCGCTTTTTTTCCTTGCGGTATCATCATCACCAACTACATTCATCAAAAGGATGGACGAAAATCACAGTTCCTTTTCACCCAACCATAACAATAAACGGATGAAAAGGAGATAATAATGAACATTGGAATTTTAATATTGATCATAGTAGGCGGCGCTTCCGGTGGTTTGTCCACACTTTACATTGCGGTCTCTTTTTTTGGTACGCTCGGTTACAAAATATACAGAAAGATTAGTTTTGGTATTTCTCTTTACAACTAATATATCAAAAAAGGCAAACAGGATAATCCTGTTTGTCTTTTTCATTTCAAATTTCCCACCCGCTCTGCAATACTCGCCTCAAATTCTTCATCCGTCATGGACGGATCCTTGGTGCTTCTCCAGATATCACAGGGCAGTTTATCACACCCGGCACAGTTTGCAAATTTATTTTGATTTACTGCACAGCGATAGATCGGACAAGCCTGTCCCTTCGGCGCATGGAACACCTTGCCGCAAACCTCGTTACATCCCTTACACATATCCCCATAGCAGCCACACTTGGTACAGTCCGTTCCGCAGGCGGAAAGCGCAAGGATTTCCCTCTGTTTTTTGCCGCTGAAAGAGGAAAGCTGCAGACGATAGGCCTCGTCGAGCATATGCTTCATCAGATCATCCGGTACCTCTCCATCGGGCTTTACGGAATTCCAGTGCTGCTTATTCATGTAGTAGCCGGGAATGATATCCTCGTACTGCTTTCTTAAATAATCAGCTTCCACGGGATCACATTTTATTGTTATGTAGTAAGGCACATTGTCCCCGTTAAGGCAGATGGCCGCAAACATTTTCCCGCCTATATGATACCGTTCCCAGTTCCAATCCTTCTGCAGATCCTTTGTCACATTCCTCTTAGCCAACAGGTATTCGTCAATCCAAGAATATTTCATAGTGTTCTCCGTTCCGAAGCGTTCCGCCTCTTTTTTCTTTCAGAGTATCACATAAAACACGACACCATTATGTCATGTTATCCAGTGCAAACATTCTCATTGCCGCCTTCACATTCTCCTTCATGGCATCTCGCGCCGCCATGGAAATGGAGGAGAAAAAGACAGGCTCTTCCGCCTTCAATCCTTTCAGATACGTTTCTGCCGCACTGCCTCCCGCTTTATCCATATAAGTGAAATAATTAATCTTACGCACGCCCGCTCTTATCGCCTCATGATAATCCTCTCTGCTCACTCCGGAGCCGCCGTGCATAACGACAGGAATAGCATTCGTCACGGCTCGAACCTGCCTTACCACATTAAAATCCAACTTTGGTGCGCTCAGATAAATGCCGTGCGTCGTCCCGAAGGAACAGGCAAGGGCATCTATCCCGCTCGCCTCCACAAACGCTTTTGCCTGCTGCGGGTCTGTATAAATCTTCGTATCATCCCCGTCTGCATCCCCGGCTCCGGATTCCCGTTTTCCCATACTTCCCAATTCCGCCTCCACGGATGCACCGAACTTTTTCGCCATTGCAACCGCTTTTTTCGTATTTTCCAGATTCTCCTCATATGGCAGAACAGACCCGTCATACATAATGCCTGTAAAACCAAGCTCCAGCGCCTCTTCCAGATAATCTAACGTCTCGCCATGGTCAAGGTGAACGCAGACCGGCACGGATGCCTCCTTCGCGGCTCTCACCATAACCGGCCCGATCAGCTTTAAAGGAATCCACGGTTCATGACACTGCGCAAATTGAAGGATGACAGGGAGGTTTAGTTCCTCCGCCGCCCCGATAACGGCCTGCAGGCTTTCGAGATTCGCCGCATTGAAAGCGCCGGCCGCAATGTTCTTTTCTTCTGCAATTTTTAATACTTCTCTTAATGTAACTAACATTCCCCTATCCTCCCTCTATCCGATCTTCTCCCATCCGCCTTGTATCTTCCGCTCCAAATCTGCAAAGGGTTTCAAACCGCTCAGCGCATCATAGGCCCCAACACAACAGGCCCCCGCTGCCGCTGCCATATGTACTGCCATCTCCGGGGAATATCCGTCTAACAATGCCGTCAGAAATGCGGCAATGCAGGTATCTCCTGCCCCGGTGCCCGACAATACCTGCTCCGGTACATAGCTCTTTTCAAAGCCGCATCGATCTGCCCAGTTATTGACATCTAAGCCCAGCTTTTTCCCAACCTTCTTCAGCGATTGACGAGAAGCAGTCTGATAATAGATGCCCGGTGCCCCGCACTTGATCAGCAAAATCTTTGCTCCCATCTGCATACAGCGCTCCGCCAAGGGTTTTACATCCTCATCAATATCCAGATTTTCCGTGATATCCCTGCCTGCCGCTCTTTCCTGCCATTCCCGGAATCTCTCCCGATCCAGCATATAGCAAAGTTCTTCCACGCTGGGAACCAGAATATCCACATAAGGGATCACCCGCTCCAGAATAAATCTCCAATCTGTACTACCTGCCTCTGCATCTTCATCAATCGCTGCAAAATCAAGCGATGTGGCCGTATCACATTCTTTTGCCCGCTTCATTAATTTAAGAAGTTCTTCTCCATCCCTCTCATACATGGATCTCATCAGCGGAGGGTATCCAAAATGGAATAAAGCAGCCTCCTCCAAATCTTTTCGGGGTACATCGTCTGCACAAAATGTGTGGTTCGTTCCCGGATTGTGGAGAAATATCCGGTCGATTCCCGGAACAGCCAGCACGACGGAATAGGAGGTGGACTCCCGCTTTGAAACAAGCAGCCCTTTCTCCGCACCGTAAGATTTCAATATATTACCAATCATCTCCCCGAAAGGATCCGTCCCGATCTTCCCCATCAAGGAAACATCCGCCCCGAAAAACTTCATCGCCAGGCCTGTATTAGCTACACAGCCTCCCGTATGTACATCCGCATTTCCCACGTTCACAAGTTTTCCCGGAGACAAAATTTCTCCCAGATGCGTCGCTTTTTTCTCCTGAAATACAGGTGTGATGTCCAGGCAGATATGCCCCGCTACAATAACTTTCTTCTTCAATGGTTTTCTCCCGATCTCTTTCTGAAAATACATCAGCAAAAGCAGCCGTGCATGACGACTGCTTTCCTATCTTTTGTACTTATGCACCCAAAATGCCGGATCTTGTATTTTGACTCCTAGCAACGCTAGGTGGGTAACCGCAACCATACTTCTGTCTTCCACTGCGTAAAGCCCGAAGGCTGGAGGCCTGACATCTATATGACAATGTAGGAATCCCGTTTAAAGTATCTGTAGGTTCAAAATAACAAGACTTTGTCGCGCATTTCAGGTTAACTCTATTATATCCGAATTCACCGCAAAATACAACAGGATTTTTTAGCAGTTTGAAGTTCTTCCTCAGTCAAAATCCCCTTGCAAAGCAAACTGTCTTCCATTCCGTTTTCGATCATATAATCAACGCCGACCATTTGCATGATACGAATTGCCTCAAGCATCTTCCTGCCGCGTCTTTCCGTAACGGAATATTCGACACGCAGCGGATATCCATCGAATTCTTTCTTTTTTACCAATCCAAACTGTATGAGTTCCCGGAGCTGTTCCAGCAGCATCTTTTGACTGATCCCTTCTATTTCCCTTTCCAATTCCGATAATGATTTCGATGCATCCTTTAACTGATAAAGAATAATAGTCTTCCACTTACCCTTCACAATATCATGTACGATCTCCAACGGACAGGTATAATCGCTTCTGATTTTCATACATACTCCTCCAACTTTATCACTTTGGCAAACATTCCCTCCAGAGAAGCCATAAATACGGCATGCACCGTTTCCGCATCTATCCTTTTCTCGCGAAATTGCAAGTCTTTCGCTGCACACGCATCTTCTATCACAACGACTTCATAACCATAGTCCTGACAAGCCCTTACTGTGGTATCCACACACATATGAGACATCATTCCCGCAACAACAATTTTTTCGATATCCATTTTCTGCAAACATTCATTTAATTCTGTTCCTAAAAAAGAACTGGGATATTCCTTTTCTATGATCGTTTCGTTTTTTGCAGGGATCACCGATTTATGAATATTGGAAAACATCTTGAAATGATGCTTTACGTGGATTACCGGTTTACCTTCACGCCTGAACTTATCCAATAATATGGCTGCCTTTTTTGCCGCCTGATGCGGCCTATGCAATCGCAATGCTCCCGGTACAAAATAAACATTCTGAATATCAATCAGCAGCAAGGCTTCCCTTTTCACATGATCACCTCCTATTGCCAAAAGTCTACTATTTATTTATACTATAAGTCAGTCTCATGACTATGGCAATTACCCACTTTTTTGTGGGTATTCGTTCATTTGTAATTATGGAGGACAAAGCATATGAATCATCGTGGAACACAAAGACTGGAAAGCGAAAGATTGATTTTAAGAAGATTTATCAGCGAAGACGCCGATGCAATGTATAAAAATTGGGCATCAGATGATGAAGTCACGAAATATTTAACATGGCCTACACATTCCAATAGAGACGTCACGAAACATATAATAGAAATGTGGATTAATTCTTATGCCGATGAAAAGAAGTATCTGTGGGCGATCATATTAAAAGAAAACGGTGATGAGCCGATCGGCAGTATCAGCGTAGTCCGTATGGATGAAGATATTTCTATGGTTCATATCGGATATTGTATCGGACGAAACTGGTGGCATCAGGGAATCACTTCTGAAGCACTGAATGCGGTTATAAAATTCTTCTTTGAAGAGGTTGACGTCAATCGGGTTGAAGCAAGGCATGATCCCCGAAATCCCAATTCCGGTAAAGTAATGCAAAAATGTGGAATGAAATATGAGGGAACCATGCGATGCGCAGATCGAAATAATCAGGGAATAAGCGATATCTGTTATTATGCACTGTTAAAGTCAGAGTGGTAAATAAACTCACTTAAAATATCTGTGCAGAAGCGAAAGCCCTCATGCCTTTTCATAGTATTGCGCCTGTGCATGCCAGAGTTTACTGTACTTGCCATCTCCGTCCGCAATCAGTGCGTCATGTGTTCCTTGCTGTATGAGCTGCCCATGGTCAAACACGGCGATAGAGTCGCAAAACCGACAGCTTGAAAGCCTGTGGCTAATAAACACAGAAGTCTTATTCTCCACCAAAGCATTGAAATTCTCATAGACAGCCGCCTCCGCAATCGGATCAAGAGCCGCGGTAGGCTCGTCCAGCACCACAAACGGAGCATCCTTATACAGCGCACGTGCCAGAGCGATTTTCTGCTTCTCCCCGCCGGAGAAGTCGATTCCCTCCGAGTCGTATTTCCGCCAGAGTGCCCGCTTCAGGGCATTACTTTCATTTGCATCCGGGTCATTGTCAAGACTTTCCAGCTTATCACCCATACCCGCACGAATCAGGCAGTCCCGCACGCTTGCCTCGTCGTAAACGTCGCTTATAGCCACATTCTCACCCAACGGAAAGCATAAAAGCATATAATCCTGAAATACCACCGAAAACAACGCCATATATTCTTCGTACCGATACCGGGTAATATCGATACCGTTTAATAAAATCTTCCCCTCCGTCGGATCATACAGGCGGCAGAGCAATTTGATAAATGTGGTTTTACCCGAACCGTTCTCTCCCACGATTGCCAGCTTGTCACCAATCCTGAATTTCATGCTGACATGACGCAGTGCCCAGGCATCCCCGCTTGGATACCGAAAGCTGACATCCCTGAATTCAATCTCATAGTCGATATCATCCCGTTTTTCCACAGCAAGCGTACCCTTGTACATATCATTGGGAAGATCCAGATATTCATAAAGTGCTGCCAGATAGGGATTGTTCTGTCTCAGCCTGCCGATATCTGCGGCAATACCCGAGACAGCCTCTACAAATCGTTTCGTCGTTCCCTGATACAGGATAAAACTGCCGATTCCAAACACGCCAAGGAACGCCTTGGCCGCTATAAAAAGAAATACGCATAAGTTTAGGGCGGTATTCAGCAAGATTGAGCGGAGATTATATTTAATGGTAGCTTTTTCCACCTCTGTAATCCATTCGGGACGGAGTTGGTACTTACGGAATTCCTCCATCACAATACGGTTCAGATCAAACATGATCATGTCTGCTCCCCACAGAGGGCCAAAGAGTCTATAGCGTGTATTTACCTTCGCCAGCTTGCTAAGCGCCTTCTGCTGCCCGGCAGCGCGTGCGGCGGAAATCCTTATGGAAGAGAATGCATTTGTCATAATCAACGCCAAGATCACCACTGACGATACCGGTGAGTTAATAAAGCCAAACACTCCCACGTGTTCGCCCTGTGCAGTCATTGTCAACATAGATACCGTCAATGAGGCAGAGAAAACAACACCTAGAATATTTCTGAACAAAGCAGAAATCTGCCACATAACCTGAGAAAGTCCTGCGCCGGTAGCATTCGTAGCATCCAGGATTTCCGAGCGTCGAAGCCTCACATCCGGATCCTCCAAATGCTCATACTGGAAATTATTCTGTACGTCAGTCAGAAAGGCTTCGTGCCTGCTCCACGCCACTTTTTCGCAAAGTTCCTTCCTGCTTTGCAATAGCTTTATCACGAGAGAAATTAAAAATCCGCCGATCACCGTAACCCCGGCCAGCTGCATAAGCCTCCTGAAATCGCAGTCTCCCGCAAGCTCATCCACCAGCTGTGCAGACATATAGAGGCCGAAGTATGGCGAGAAAGTCTCTGCCATGGTACAAAGTAGCTGATACAGCCAAAAATGCGGCAGTATCCCATTCAGAATTCTTACGCCGCGCCAGATCAGCCGCCACTCTTCTAAAAGCGTGCGCTTCCCCTTATTTTCATCCCATACCATCCTTTTTTGCCTCCTTATAATACTTACTCTGTACCTCAAACAGCTCTCTGTACTTTCCGCCAGCCGCCATCAGTTCCTCATGGGTTCCCACCTCAGCAAACCGGGCACCATCAAGCAGGAAAATACGGTCGCAGAAATTCGTTGACGCCAGACGATGAGAGATGAAAATGGAAGTTGCCTGTGCGGCAATCTGATGATAGTTTCGATACATCCTGTCCTCAGCAATGGGGTCAAGCGCCGCCGTGGGCTCATCCAGAATGATACAGGGCGGATTCTTATAAAGAAGCCTTGCAAGCAGAAGTTTCTGTTTCTCCCCGCCGGACAACTCTACGCCGTCTTCATATAGTTCCCGTCCCAGTAGTGTATCTGCTCCCATATGCAAAGCTGCTATCTTCTCTGTCAATCCCGCCAGCTCGATACATGCAGCAATCCTGTCCCTGTCAATCTCCTCCTCCGACGCTGCAGAGGCGATATTCTGTGCAAGAGACATTGGCAAAAGATTATAATTCTGCGGCACGACACCAAACAGTCCATACATTTCGTCACGGTTATATTCGTACAAAGTGTGCCCATCCAACAGGATTTCCCCCTCATCCGGCAAAAGCATTCCACACATCAGCATGGTCAGCGTAGTCTTCCCGGCGCCGTTGACTCCCACCAACGCAATTTTCTCTCCCGCCTTAATCCGGAAGGAAATATTGTCAAGCACCTTTTTCTCGCCCTTTGGATATTGATAAGATACGTTTTTGAATTCTATGGAAAATGGGCCCCTGGGCACCGGAATGCCCGGTCCCTGGTTTAGCCTGCCCTCCACCTCCATCGCCTCTCTGAAGTCGGAGACCTGCATCGCTCCCTCCAAGATCCAGTTTATCTTTCCCAGAATACCGTTCATCACCCCTGACAGAGACGTAATTGCCGAGAAATACAATACAAAGGAGGATGCATCCACATTTCCCCGCACGGCTTCACTGATCAAGAACACATATGCCGCTCCGTCACGAATCACGACAATAAGGAAATTAACAAAGGCCGTAAGGATACTGCGGTGTCCCATCTTCCTAAGCTCAACTGTCTTTAAGTCATGCAGCCAGGCAATCCGGTCATGCAGAAATTGCTTCATACCATACAGACGTATATCCTTGGCATAACGAAAATCCTGAGATATTGTCCAGGTAACACACTCTATTTTTCTATCAAGATCGTTGCGAACGTCCCGCTCCTCCCAGTTCTTTTTTCTCTCCCACTTTCCCATGGCGGCATTTATTGCACATCCGACGGCAAGCAGCAGAATGATGACCGGATGCAGCATGGAAACAACCGCTCCAAACAGCAGGAAGCTTAAAATCTGTGTGAGGATGTTGGAAAAGTCCATCGGAAAATGCGCGCCTGCCCTGTGATTGTCCATCGTCGCATTGCGCGCACGCTCATCTAATTTCTGTACCTCAGGATCATATGCGAGGTACCAGTCCCTGTCCCGCTCGTATTTCTCCCAGATATAACGCATCTGCGACATGACACAATGCTCTGCGTTATTTATCTTTGCGGAAAGAATATTATTCGCGAGGTCACACAACAGCTCTGCAAACAGCAATCCTACGATCACCAATGCAATCGGCGTGAATCTGTCCGACGCCTCCAGCACCGACAGCACTGCGGAGGGCGTATAGAGCGCAAGTGCCGACAATGCCAGGGATAACGGCACGGTAAAAATCCCCGTGAACACCAGTCCACGCTCATTGTGCCACAGCAAACGGTAAATATATCCCACGCACGAAAACAGTCCGTACTTCGGCTTGCGCTTAGCTTCCTTTTGTTTCTTTTGTCCCATAATCGATCCGGATGTCTCCTTTCATAATCCTCTAAAGGAATCATAACCCAAACAGACAATAAAAAAAGCATTCCGCAGACCAAAAGTTATTTTCGGTGAACGAAATGCATATATGTCAAGCCATGCAGAATTGATTGTGTACGACCAAATTGTTCCGAAATTAATATAGCGGTATCAACAGTTCCGCCGTAAAACCGCCGTCTTCACTGTCCGCCGAGAAAAGACCCCCGTATTTCTTCACAAGGCTTTCTACCCGAACTAGGCCTAGACCGTGCTGTATGCCTTTGGCAGACGGGAACAGGCTTTTTCGCTTATCGCGTTTCTTCCCGGCAGCATTGGTGAATGCCAGATATAGCTGTGTATTCTTCTGCCCGATATAAATGCGGAGGAACCGATCTTCCTGCGGGAGACTTTTGTTCTCCTCAATGGCATTGTCCAACAGATTTCCGATGATGGCGCATAGATCCACATCCGTAACCGGCGTGCCCTCTGGGATTTTTGCCTTGGCATTGACCGCAATGTCATTCTGCGCCGCAATATTCAGCTTTCCGTTCAGAATCGCATCGATCATTACCCTGCCGGTCTTTATCGTGGTATCCACCTGCGTCAGATCATCATTCAACTCACGCAGATATTCGTTTACTTCCTCATACTTGCCAAGCGCCATACTGGCCTGCAACGCTTGTATGTGGTTGTGATAATCGTGCCTCCATCCCCGCATCTTCGTGTACATCGACTCCACTTCATCGCAATATTTCTGAAGCAGATCACTCTGATACGCTTCAATCCGTTTGTCAATCCATTTTTGTAATAACATAAGTGCCTCATTAAAATAATCGTATCATCTCTTTTCCGATCTTCTCCGCCATGCCCCGGCTGATGGGAACTTCCTCGCCGTTTTTTAAAAGCACACTATTATTTTTTATTCGCGTAATGTGGCAGAGATTGACGCAGAACGACCTCTGACATTTGAAAAAGAATTCATCCAGTTCTTCTACTGTCTCGGCAAAAGACTGTTTCATCCGGTAAGTTTTGTCAAACGTATGGATCAGTACATACTGTTTCTGCGCTTCGACATAGAGAATCTGCGAAAGCGGCACGAAATCTGTCCTTCGTTCATAAGTCACGCTCAACCGCTTCTCCGTTTTTGCAAGATTAGAAACAGCCTTATAAAGCACTGCTTGCAGTTTTTCATAGGAAACCGGTTTCATGAGGTAGTGCAGGGCCGAGACTTCATACCCCTCCGCAATAAAATCGGGATAACCGGTGATAAAGACGATCTGCACCGCTTCGTTTTCCCGGCGTACCTTTTTTGCAAGGTCAATCCCGTTCATCTTCCCCATTTCTATATCCAACAGGAGCACATCAAAGTCCTTTTCTATTTCATATTGAAAAAGAAAAGCCTCGGCAGACGGGAAAGCTGAAATATGTACCACATATCCGGCTGATTCCGCCCAGCGAGCAACAAGACCGGCAACATATTCCGTATCGGCAGAATTGTCATCAATAATAGAAATTTTATAATTCATGGGGCACCTGTAGTTGCACATCTCTGTCAGCCTTTTCGCTTACCTGAATTTCTAACTTACTATTATCTGCTCTTCTCCTTCTCCCGATACATCATTGCATCCGCCTCTCCGACCAAGACATCAAATTCTTCCTTTCCCATCTGAGAGTATGCTGCACCCACACTGGCGGATATTTTCTGAAAATGTTCATCCTTCGTATATTCCGCATCGATCCGCGTCTTCAGCGTTTGCCTCATGTTCTCCACTTCCTCCGGTGTATACGTGCCAAACATAACCACCACAAACTCATCGCCGCCTGTGCGCGCGATCAGACCATTATCCGGTATATTTTCCTGAAGCGTCTTTGCCGTGAGAACCAATGCCCGGTCACCCTCCTGATGTCCATAGATATCATTGATACTCTTAAAATAATTAAGATCAATGCAGAACACTGTCATATTTTCTTCCTGTGATTTCCCGATATATTCATACAGATACCGTCTGTTATACAGGCCTGTAAGAAAATCCGTATTCGCATTTTTGATCATCATTTGCTGATATAAACGTTCCTGAGTCACATCAATAGCAACGCCTACGGTTCCCATAACGCTGCCATCCAGATCGAACAACGGTGTCTTGTAAGTTTTCAGTTCCCGCATACTGTCTCCGATCTTTACCGTCTCATCGAAAACACAGGTCTCCTTCTTCTCCATCACCTCGTATTCCGATTCCATGCAGATAAATTCACCTTTGGCATACTCATCCGGATCGATATCCCAGATATAATAATGTCCGCGTCCCTCAATCTGTTCCATCGTCTTGTTGACCGCCTTACAGAATGCCTCATTCACTTTTATGTGCGCCCCCTCTTTATCCTTATACCAGATCAGAGTGGGAAGACCGTTGATCGTCGAATCCAGATAATTTTGTGTCTGCCAGAAATCCTTACCCATCTTGTAGGTCTTCTGCCAACGGATCAAACGAAACCGCAATTCTGCTTCCGATAAGGGCATCACCCAGATATCCGTGATATCCGTGTCTTCCTTTGCCGCCAAAAGTTCTGTCTGCTCTTTATCCGCAAGCAAGATCAATTCCGCCTCTTTCCGCTTATGAGAAAGCAGAAACGCAAGTATCTCTTCCACTTGCATCTGCCGTATGTCTGCCAGAATCACATCTGCTCTTTCTGTCAGCGACGCATCTGCTCCGATGCTCTGCAGATATTCATGCGTAAAATGCGGAAGCGGTTGTATCTGCTTCAATGTGGTAAACAGCTCGTCCTGTTCTGTGATCATATAAAAACAAATTTGACAATGATACATAGTTTTCCCCTATTCTTTCAAATATTTACCAATGCCCAACATATCTTATAATCTACTATAAATGCGAAAAAGGGGGTATGTCAATAAACATACGCCCTTCTTCGTATCTTAATTACATTTTTTCAATTTTTAGAGAACATTTACCAGCTTCTCAAGTGCTGCCAGTGCCTCGTCAGGAAGCTTGTCATAACCTTCCTTCTTCTCAGCAAAGCCCTTAACCGCATTTACACGGGTCTCCATAGCGCTCTTAAGCTGTGCCTTATAATCGGCATCGCTTAAGTCAGCCTTGAAGTTCTTGAAGCCCTCTGTCTGGCCATCCCATGTATTCATGATCTCGATGTCCTCGAAAGGTCCCCACTGCTCGAACTGTGCCTTGCCCTCTACGATCGTCTCAAGGATTCCAAGAGTATCAGCAGGTTTTACTTTCTCACCCATGAAATCGCCTGTGTTTACGATGTAGCAGTCAACGTTCTTCTCTTCAACCAGCTTCTTGAACTTCTCATAGTCGTTAACCAGAGGATAGGTTCTGAAGGGGTTAGCATAAGGCACGATACGGATCGCATTCAGGTCTGTGCCGGCTGCAACACGCTCTGCTGTGGAAGTCTTGGTTGCCAGGGTAGCACCCATAACAGATGCCAGCGCGGAACCTTTTAACTTAACTACCGGCGGGATCGTAGGATCCTTCATGATCCAGAAGATCGCATTAACCGGTGCATCGATCTTGTCTACACGGTTAGGAGACCATAATTTGGACTTGATCGCACGGCCGTTACCGTTTCTGATATCCTCAGTAACGAGCTGGATCTTGCCCTCGCTGTCCATGGTGCAGGAGCAGTTCTGAGCAGATAACAGATACTCGTTATCAGGGCAGCCTGTCGGGTAATCTGCTGTCTTATCGAAGTAAGTAGGCTCCAGAGCGATGGATGCACAGGTATCACTGTTGATGATGAATGCATCGTCGTGAAGAACCTTGATCTCGTACTTGCCGCCATGCTTAGCGTGTGTCAGAGTGGACTTGCCGGAACCTGACAGACCGTATACGGATGCAACGAACTTGGAACCATCCTTTAACAGATACTCTTTCTGTCCGCCGTGGCAGGATGCATAACCGTTTCTGTTTGCAAGAGCCCATGCCATGGTCAGTGTACCCTTCTTGTGCTCACCAAAGTACTTCATACCAAGGATCGCTGCACAGTTCTCGTTGGTATCGAAGTAGCAGAGAGTCAGAGGATCGCTCAGGCAGCTGTAATCCACATCGGGAGCCTCATGAGGTGCCCACTGAGGATCAGAGAAGATGTAGATATCAGGCTCCTTGCCGTCGCCGACGGGCTTGGAGTTCTTGTACATCTTTACATATTCATCAGACATGTACTGGAAGTTGATCATCCAGTTGTAAAGCAGGTTCTCCTCTCCTTCCGGAATGAGAAGGTGAGCCTTAACCATGAACTCAGGATCAAGACCAACGAAGCACTCTGCATGATACATGGTTTTCCAGCGAGTCTCATAGATCGCATCCATAACCACTTTATCTAACTTAGCCTCTTCCACGCCGGGCTCGCCTTTGATACGGCGTGCTGCCGCATAACGGCCGGTCACCGCACCGTCATTGAATAACAGAACCTTAGCGTCTGCAGGAAGACCGAAAGTCTCACCATCCTTGATCGGCATATCTGTCACCACGGTACCGGGTGAATTCTTTGCCAGCTCATAAGCCTCTCTCAAGGTGTTGACCTTCACTACGTTGTTTCCGTAGAATGCTGCCTCGATGATGGAACGGGTCTTGGAAAAACCAACCTTACCGGCACCAATCTCGGAAATGGGATAATACGCTTTTGTTGCCATGTTTCTATTTTCCTCCTTACTTAATGATATTTAACCGTACATCTTTTTCATTATCTCAAACAGGCCCTGAAAAGTCAACCTTAAAACAGTCCCATGACTGACTTCTTCTGCTCCATCTGCCGTCGTATCATATGCATTCTGTACTGTCCCATCACCTCATCCTGCTTCTTTTTGGAGATGGCTTTCGGGAAGTCCAGATCCTCTAAACGGCTCCTTGACGAAAGCTGGGAAAGCGCCGAAGAAGAATTATAATTGCGGACATACTCCAGTCCGTTCGTGACTGCACCAAGATTTCCCCTTCTCTCGGACACTATATCCATCGCTTTTTTGATAGAATCCAGATTGAAATCCTTGGAGGTGACGTCAAGATCAGCGATACCAAGTGCCTTCAAGGTGGAGTTTTCCATCTGAATGCTCATGCGGCCGCCGCTCGGCGATACAGCCGTAGAGAAATCCGCCATGCTGCCGTCCAGTAGTGTCTGCTCATTGAAGGATGTGTCCCTCGCCAGAGACTCGATTCCCTGCTTGAGCTGGTTGATCTCATTCTGATACATCTGCTTATCCGCGTCGGAATTGATCCCGTTCATGGATCTTAAGGCAAGGTCATGAATCCTCTGCAGATAATCCGACATACCGCCGAGAGCGCCTTCTGCCACATTGGCAGCGCCGATAGCCATGCCGGCATTTTCCGCTCCCACGCGAAGTCCGGTCTCCTGTCTCTGCATACGCTTCGCGATTGCAAGTCCCGCCGCGTCATCCTTTGCCGTATTGATCCGTTTCCCGCTGGAAAGATGAGTATAGTCCCAAAAGAGACTTCTCTGAGATGATATTGCTCCCACTCTCATATGCATACTCCTTTCTGTGGAACAACTATGCTCCTAGATACATTATACCGCCAATGAGTAAAAAACACAAACAGAAAATAGGTAAAATTTCCTAAAAATGAAACGTCATCCGTCTCTGTTATTTCGCCTTACCAAGGTACGCTGCCTTGACTTCCTCATTCTCTGAAAGTTCTTTACCGGTCCCGCTCAAGGTGATCCTTCCCGTTTCCATGACATAGGCCCTGTGCGCTGCCTTAAGCGCCATATTCGCATTCTGCTCAACCAAAAGGATCGTCATGCCCTGCTTGTTGATCTCCCGAATGATCTCAAAGACACCCTGCACAATGATGGGGGCAAGGCCAAGGGAAGGCTCATCCATCATGATCAGCTTCGGCCGACTCATAAGCGCTCTGCCGATCGCCAGCATCTGCTGCTCTCCGCCCGAAAGCGTCCCGGCAAGCTGCCACGAGCGCTCTTTCAGTCTCGGGAACAGATCGTACACCCATTTGATATCCTCTTCAAGAGAATCTTTTCTCATATAGGCGCCGATCTTCAGATTCTCAAGCACCGTCAGATCTGAAAACACGCGTCGTCCCTCCGGAACAAGCGTAATACCCTCCCCGACGATCCGGTCTGTAGGAAGGGATGCGATCGCTTTTTCACCAAACGTTATCTCACCGCTTTCCGGCTTCACCAGACCGACGATCGAGCGCAGCGTCGAGCTCTTACCCGCACCGTTTGCGCCTATCAGAGTTACGATTTCCCCGGTCTCCACCGAAAAGGAGATGTCTTTGACCGCTTTGATCCCGCCATAGGACACATTCAGGTTTTTCACTTCCAGTATATTACTCATCCTGCGCACCTCCCAGATAAGCTTCGATCACCCTCGGATTGTTTCGTACCTCATCCGGCTTTCCCTCCGCTATGGATTCCCCAAAATCCAGCACATGAATCCTGTCGGATATCTCCATAACCAGATCCATATGATGCTCGATCATAAAAATCGTCAGACCGAACTCATCGCGAATCCGTGCGATAAACTGCGTAAGCTCAAGGGTTTCCTGCGGATTCATACCGGCCGCCGGCTCGTCCAAGAGCAAAAGTTCCGGTTTTGTGGCAAGTGCGCGGGCAATCTCCAGATGCCGCTGCTTTCCGTACGGGAGCGAGGTTGCCAGCTCGTCGCGCACATCCTCAAGCTCCATGATCTTCAAAAGCTCCTCGGACTCCCGCCGCATCTGCGCTTCCTCCCTGGCATTCAACCGAAATGTTGCCGTAAAGAGATTGCTCGTGCGAAGCATATGTTTCGCGATCAAAATATTCTCAAACACCGTCTGGCTTTTAAACAAACGTATATTCTGGAAGGTTCTCGCAATTCCCAGCTTGGTAATCTTATCAGGCGTCGGCGCGATCACATGCTTCCCCGCATACAGCTCCGCATTCTTCCCCTGATAGAGTTTCTTCATCTTACCCTGCGGCGTATTCTGTATGATCTTTTCCCCTTTATAGTAAATCGCGCCGTTTGTCGGTGCATAAACACCGGTAACCATATTGAAGGCTGTTGTTTTTCCGGCTCCGTTTGGGCCGATCAGGGAAAGGATCTCACCCTTTCCGACCTCCAGACTCACATTATCGACCGCGATCACACCGCCAAACTGCATGGTCAGATTTTCTAATCTTAATACCGTGTTACTTTCGTTTCTCTCATTATTCATGGGCGTCACCTGCCTCTTTCACACCTTTTCTCCGAAGCAGCTTTTTAAAGAAGCCCTGCAAAGCTTCCACGGAAAATTCCTTTGTTCCCATAATGCCCTGTCTGTAGAATAAAACCATCGCCATGATGACGATCGAAAAGACAACCTTTCTGAAACCTGCGCGCAGCAGAGGAACGTGAAAGCTGCCGATATAGAAATTTTCATTGTCGAGAAAGCGCAGCCACCATTCCGAACAGGCGATGAACAGGAAAGAACTGATACAGCTTCCCGTCACGGAGCCGATACCGCCGATCACAACGATGAGCAGAATCTCATAGGTCATAGCCGACTTAAACATGGAAGCCTGTATCGTAGTCTGGTACATGGCGAGAAGTCCGCCTGAAATGCCTGCAAAAAAGGAACTGATCACAAAGGCCAGTCTCTTATGATGCGCCAGATTGATCCCCATGGCCTCAGCCGCAATCTCATCATCACGGATTGCCTTAAACGCACGCCCGTAAGTGGAATTGATCAGCATGACGATCAAGGCAATGCATATACCCGACACAATGAACGGATACAGTACCGATTGAAAGGTCGGGAAGCTTCTGAGCAGGTTGGAACCGTTCGTTAAAGGACCCAGCTTATCCCACTGGAAGACCGCCCTGATGATCTCCGCGAATCCCAGCGTTGCGATAGCAAGATAATCGCTCTTTAAGCGCAGCACCGGAAGACCGATCAAAAAGGCAAACGCCGCCGCGATCAGACCGCCTGCAATCAAAGCAAGCGGAGCCGGAATGGCAAAATGGATGATCCCGCCGTCATAATACTGATAGACGCTCCCTCTCGACTGCGCCGGAATTGTCAGGATGGCATAGGTATACGCCCCTAAAAGCATAAAACCTGCCTGTCCTAAGGAAAACAGTCCCGTAAATCCGTTTAGCAGATTCATGGACACTGCCACCAGCGCGTAGATCGCGCCCTTTTTTAAAACTGTAAAAAGCATGGAACCGGAGGGCATGATCTGCTCAAGCACAAAGAGCAGAACAAGCAATGCCACGATAAGAGAAACGTTCCATACCATTTTTTTATTTTTACTCATTTAGAACGCCTCCTTATACTTTATCCGCCTCTTTTTCGCCAAACAGCCCCGTCGGTTTTGCAATTAAAATAACGATCAAAAGGGCAAACGTAAAGGCATCGGAAAAGGTCGTCAGGCCCACCCCTTTGATGATGTTCTCACAGATTCCGATGATAAAGGCGCCTATGACCGCACCCGGTATGGAACCGATCCCACCGAATACCGCCGCCACAAACGCTTTCAGTCCCGGCATTGCGCCGACTGTCGGAGTCACTCCCGTATAGTTGGTAAAGAATAAAAAGCTGCCGATTGCCGCCAGGAATGTGCCGATGATAAAAGTCATGCTCACAACGGAATTGATCTTAATCCCCATCAGCTGCGAGGTTTCAAAATCTCTTGACGCAGCACGCATCGCCATACCAATCTTCGTATACTTGATCAACAAAACCAGAAGCACTACCAGCACCAGAGTCAACACGGGCGTGATCACTGTGACACGCTTTGTTGTGGTGCCAAAGATCGTTATCGTATCGCTGATCCAGGGAATAGCCGGATACTGCTGAGAGAGGCCGCCCGTCACATACAGAGCAAGATTTTGTAAGAGATAGGAAACACCGATAGCGGATATCATGATCGACATACGCGGTGCGGTACGAAGCGGTTTATAAGCAACACGCTCTACCATGAATCCGATCAACACCGTCAAAATGATCATAAGCGGAATCGCTATGTACATCGGCATCACCGTCGCAGAATACACGAGGATAAGGCCCGCCGCCATGAAAATATCGCCATGCGCAAAGTTGATCAGGCGCAGGATACCGTAGACCATAGTATATCCGATCGCGATCAGTGCATACTGGCCTCCCACGGAAATACCTGCCATCAGATACGGCAGATTTCTTGTTATCCAATCCATACTGTTTCCCCCATTCCCGGTTATTGCAATTTTCAGATAATTAACCAAGTATGGCGGGAGAGATCATTTCCCCCGCCATCAGGTATCTTGTTTTTATTTTACACCCTGAACGGCCACGAAATCCCATGCGCCCGTCTGTGTATTCGCACATTTGACATACGCCACATCGCGGAGTGCATCCCCTGTCTCGTTGAATGCGATCTCACCCGACACGCCGCTGTAGGTTACTTTCCAGAGCGCCTCATTGACTGCCGCCGGATCTGTGGAGCCTGCCGCCTTTAACGCCTCCAGAGCCACATAGTAAGCGTCATACCCCATCGCCGTCACAGCTGCAATCGTATCATCTCCGCCGTTGTTAGCCTTTGCGGTGTTATCTGCATTGATCCATTCCTTGATGCCATTATCAAATTCAGCGTTACCACCCTCCTGATAGAAGGTCGTCACATAGATCTGCACGTCTTTTCCGGACGCCGCATTCAGGATTACGTTGGAATCCCATGTATCGCCCGCCATCAGCGGTATCGTAAGACCCTGTGCGGAAGCCTGCTCAATGATGAGCGCCGCCGCCTCTGTGGAAACCGGCGCAAAGAAGACATCAGCGCCCGCATTCTTTGCGGATGTGATATAGGAGATAAAATCACTGTTGCCTTCCTGGAAAGTCTCCTCCACTACTTCGCCGCCAAGGCCTGTGAAAGCCTCCTTAAAATAATGGCCAAGGCCTGTTGAATAGTCGTCGCCGAGCTTTGTCAGAATATATGCCTTTTTAGCGGAAAAGTTCTCATTTGCAAAGTTAGCAAGCACCGTTCCCTGGAACGGATCGAGGAAACAGATTCGGAAATAATGGGTATTTCCCTCCGTTACCTGCGGATTTGTACAAGTTACGCCGATCGCAGGAATTCCCGCATCTTTAAATACGTCTGAAGCCGCGATTGAAACGCCCGAGCCGTAAGAACCAAGAACAACGGAGACATTGGAGCTTACCAGAGAAGCCGCCGCAGAAGGTCCCTTATCATTGGAGGACTCGTTATCCACGATCTCAAGCTCTACCTGATACTCTTCTCCGCCGATCTGTACTGTCGGGGTCTTGCTGTTCGCGTACTGCATCCCCAGAGTTTCCTGCTTACCACCGGCGCCGTTATCTCCGGATGCCGGCTCATATACACCAATCTTTACCACTTTGGCACCGCCGGATGTCGATCCTGCCGCACCACCTCCGCTTCCGCCGCAGCCTGCCAGTACAGCGCTGACCATTGCAACCGTGAGCGCAAGTGTCAATCCTCTTTTTTTCATAATTTTTCCCTCCTGTCTTGTATAACGGGTTAAATACCTTCGACAGTATAACACATAATATTTCTGATTTCAAGGAAAAACCAAATATTGTGTTCGTGTATACAATCTTTATGTGAAGAACGTTTCCTCAGTCCTGCAGCAGTCCAACAGCCTTCGAGGTGCCGATCCGATCACATCCCTCCGCAACAAAAGCCTCCAGCTCCTCCCGCGTAGAGATACCGCCTGCAGCCTTTATTTTTACGTTAGGACCAATATTTTCCTGAAAGAGGCGCACATCTTCAATGGTGGCCCCGGCAGTTCCAAACCCCGTTGAGGTCTTAATATAATCTGCACCGGCCTCCGTCACCGCGCTGCACATAGCAACCTTCTCCTCTTTTGTCAGATAACAGGTCTCAATGATGACCTTCAGGATCTTATCGCCGCAGGCCTGCTTCAGAGCGCGGATTTCCTCAGCCACCTTCTGGTAGAGACCGTTTTTGACATCACTGATATTGACTACCATATCTATCTCACTCGCGCCGTCTTCGATAGCCTTCTTTGTCTCAGCCAGCTTCGCCTCCGTCACGGAATAGCCCAGAGGAAAACCGACCACCGTGCAGATATTCACCTTGTCCTTATATTTTTCATGAATTCGCTCTATGTAAGTCGGCGGTACACATACGGAAGCCGTTCCGTTTGCGATTGCCTCGTCGCATAGGGTTACGATATCCTCCCATGTCGCAAATGCCTTTAACTGGGTGTGATCCACCCGCGCCAGAATTTCTTTCTTATCCATTCTCTCTGTCTCCTCTCCCGTTCCTGAGATGTTATTTTCTCAACATTTTACATTGTAAGCCCTCACCGCCAAAAAAACCAGTCCAAAGCGAGGGATTACTCACAAAACGCAGATTTTTGGTACTATCTTACTATATTCCACCACTATTTTGTTAACATAATATTAAATTTCTGTTAATTCGACTGTTTTTTCTTGTTTTGACTCATTTCTTCATGGTATGATAATTGAGTCGGCGTATGGTCTGTCTCCCATACACCGTTTTCTCAGGGTAATCGGACCATTTTGAAAGGAGGTACATAATGTTAGAACAGAACAGTTTTTCTGAGATTACACCGGAAATCGTGCGGCTTGCCGGCATGAGTGAACAGGCCGGCATTATTGATACGAATTTATTTACGAAATTCGATGTGAAACGCGGTCTTCGCGACTTAAACGGCAAGGGCGTTCTGGCAGGATTGACGAACATCTCCGATGTACGCGCCAGCAAGATCGTAGACGGCGTACAGGTGCCCACTCATGGCAAACTTTTCTACAGAGGCTATAACGTTAAGGATCTGGTGGACGGGTTTTCCGCAGACAACCGCTTCGGCTTTGAGGAGGTTACTTATCTGCTCCTTTTCGATAAACTTCCAAATGCGGAAGAGCTGGCAAGCTTTACGAAGCTCTTAAACAGCTACCGCTCTCTCCCCACCAGCTTTGTGCGGGACATCATCATGAAGGCGCCCAGCAATGACATGATGAACACGCTTGCCAGATGTGTGCTGACGCTCTACTCTTACGACGACCGGGCGGACGACACATCGCTTCCCAACGTACTCAGACAGTGTCTGCAGCTGATCGCTCTTTTCCCGATGCTCTCAATTTACGGGTATCAGGCTTACAATCATTATCACAACGGGGAAAGTCTCTACATTCACCAGCCTCAGCCGGAGCTTTCCAATGCGGAGAATATCCTGCATATACTGCGTCCTGACAGCAAATTCACCCCATTGGAGGCTAAAATTCTGGACATCGCCCTGATTCTTCATATGGAGCATGGCGGCGGTAACAACTCTTCCTTTACCACCCACGTTGTGACTTCTTCCCTGACGGACACCTACTCCGTTATCGCGGCAGCCATCGGATCCCTGAAAGGCCCGCGTCACGGCGGCGCAAACATCAAAGTAGTCAAGATGTTCGATGAGATGAAGCGCGAAGTATCCGACTGGAGCAACGAAGGTCAGGTGGCTGACTATCTGAAAAAGCTTCTGCACAAGGAAGCTTTTGACCACGCTGGCCTGATCTACGGTGTGGGACATGCGGTTTACTCCAAATCCGATCCCCGTGCCATTATCTTCAAATCCTTTGTTGAAAAACTGTCCGTTGAAAAAGGCCTTCAGGAAGAATTCGCCCTCTACTCTCTGGTAGAGCGTCTCTCGCCGGAACTGATCGCTGAGGAACGCCCCATCTACAAAGGCGTCAACATCAATGTGGACTTCTATTCCGGTTTTGTTTACGATATGCTCAATCTGCCGATGGAGCTCTACACACCGATCTTTGCCATCGCCAGAATCGTGGGCTGGAGCGCCCACCGCATGGAGGAGCTGGCCAACAACGGCAAGATCATCCGTCCTGCTTACAAGACGATCTGCGTAGACAGGGATTATCAAAAGCTGCCGGACAGAAATGCCTGACAGCCGATACAGCGGAAAATAATAGAGAGAGCATTGCCTTATAACCACCTCAGGTTATGGCAAATGCTCTCTTTTCTTTGGCATAAGCTAGTTGATACCTCTTGCAACTCTACCTTCATTTATTCCACATGTGACATAGTGTTCATACAGCGCTTCTTTATCATAGCCGAAAGCTTTCTTCAGATCCGGATACCGGTCCGCATATGCCACATAGTCAAACTCATCCATAGTTCCTGAAAAAGGAGTCGCTACGATGCCGTCTCCGCCTAACCATGGATTTTCAGCGGTGCTATCCGTCGGATCCCATGTCCGATACGGAGAGTCCGCTTCTATTTTAACCGCTGTCGGTTTCCCGAGTTCCCCGGCTTCTTCCGTATCGGAATATACGACTACCTTTGTTCCCCGCTTACAATTATCATAAATCCATTTCGCATCTTTCGCCGCTAATCTGACACAGCCCAACGATGCGTTTTCTCCCAGCTTATTGTATTCTTCCCACTCTAATGTATCCGGCGAATCCTCTATGTACGGCACAGAATGAAACAGAATCTTTCTGTTAAAGCGCACGGCATATCTGCCGAAGGTATCATCCACCATCTGACGCCATACATAATAATCTGAAGTACGAAACGTACCTTCCGGTGTTGCGGAGCCTTCACGCCCGCAGGAACACACCATCGCCTTGATCGGAGTAAGGGAACCGTCTTCGTTTTGCTGCTTAACAGTAATACAATTCAAAGCCCTGTTCACATAGACAACATAATCCGGTCTTGTATCAACTATCTCATTATCCGCCTGTACTTCCAAAATCTCCGCAGCGCTGACATCAATGCCTGTATCTGTTAACAATACCATAGCCGCACACAGTATACCCGCAAGTAAAATTCTGACTGTTTTCATAATGTAATACATTACCCCTTCTTACTAAATTCTTCCTTTTTATACTCTCCCAAATGAACGCATCTGTCTGTTATATTCCGAGGAACTGTTTCACAACCGCCTTCATCTCTGTCTTATCACACACATTGTCGTGCAGCACCGGTGCTGTCCGGATCTCTTCAATGGCATTCGGCACCGCCACATTTCCGATTTTGGAGAGCTCGTCCACCAACTCAAAATCCCCCATCACATCATATTTCGGATCGATGGCGTTCATAACACTCCTGGTAAACTTGAAAGGACTTGCCGTGGAAGCGATCACGGTCTTTGTCGCATCCTTAGTGTCCGATACATATTTCTGATAGACCGCGCTTGCCACCGCCGTGTGGGTATCCAGCACATAACCCGTATCTTCATAGAGAGCACGGATTCTGTCCGCCGTTTCTTTTTCATCTGCGAAATTGCCGTAAAAGTCCGCAAGCTGCTCTCTCATGCTCTCTGTGATCTGATAGCTGCCGTCTTTTGTGAGCGCCGCCATCATCTCCGCATTTTTCTTCGCATCGTTCCCCGCGATACGATAGATCAGCCGCTCCAGATTGCTGGAGATCAAAATATCCATAGAAGGAGAACTGGTCAGCTTAAATTCACGGTTTCTGTCATAATCTCCTGTCATGAAGAAATCATAGAGCACTTTATTCTCATTGGAAGCGCAGATCAGCTTACCTATCGGCACACCCATATTTTTCGCATAAAAAGCCGCCAGAATATTGCCGAAATTTCCTGTGGGAACCACCACATTGATCTTTTCGCCATCCTCGATCTTACCCTCATGTAAAAGCTTTGCATAGGCGTAAACATAGTAGACCACCTGGGGCACCAGTCTGCCGATGTTGATGGAATTGGCCGAGGAAAAACGAAGCCCCTTCTCCGCCATCTGTGCTGCCAGCTCCTTATCATTAAACAGCATCTTTACACCCGTCTGCGCGTCATCAAAATTGCCGTGGATCCCCACCACAAAGGTATTGTCACCCTTCTGGGTCACCATCTGCTTCTCCTGAATCGGACTGACGCCGTTTTTCGGATAAAAAACAATGATCTTCGTTCCCTCCACTCCGGCAAAACCCGCCAGAGCCGCCTTCCCCGTATCTCCCGAGGTAGCCGTCAGGATCACGATCTCATCCTTCACCTGATTCTTTTTCGCGGCAGTGATCATCAAATGGGGTAAGATAGACAGCGCCATATCCTTGAAGGCGATGGTCGCACCGTGAAACAACTCAAGATAATAAGCCCCTTCCGCTTCCACTAAAGGCGCGATCTCCTCCGTGTCAAATTTCGCGTCATAGGCCCGCGCAATACAGCCCTGCAGCTCCTCCTTCGTGAAGTCTGTAAAAAACAGCTTCATAACCTCATAGGCCGTCTCCTGATAAGTCTTGCCTGCAAACTCTTTCATGCTGCATTCGAGAGTCGGAATGTGATCCGGCACAAAAAGTCCCCCGTCTTCCGACAATCCCTGCAGGATCGCCTGGGATGCGGTCGCTGTTCTGCTTTCGTCTCTGGTGCTGCTGTATATCACTTCCATGGTTTTTCACCTTTCTTCTGTAAGTCTTCTCGCTCCGCAAAAACCTACGACTTTACCGTCCGTCTTTTTCGCCTTATGAGTGTATCACACTTTCATCAGCCGTGCAAGAAGACTTATAAAAAGAACTCATGATTTCCATAGGAAAAAAGTCTGGTCAGCTTCCTGTCAAACCATTTCAACCTGTCGGAATCCGCCTTTTCGCGGGCACAGAAATACAGCGCTCCCCGGGAGATATCCTCCCCGTAGAGGGCGCGTTCCACCGCTTCCATGGTATCTGCGCTCACGCTTACATTCTGAAATCTGCCGTCAACCGTCGGTGAAAACTGAGCGATTCCCTGCTCTCTCTGCATGACCACGTCCCATACCGAATCCGGAAACAGCTCGCTGTTGACCCGATTCAAAACAACGTTCGCCACCAGAAGCTTTCCATCCTGATCTTCTCCGCCTGCCTCCGCCTCCACGATCCGAAGCAGCGTATCATAGTCCTTGTCCGAGAGCTGATACTTCTTCGTCTGTTCTAATACCTCATAACTGACAACCCGCTGGCCGGAAGATACACGCTCAAGCATCTCCACAAAACTGTGTCTGTCCTCCTCCATCGTCTCGTCCAGGTATTCCATGCGAAAGGCAGGCTTGGCCGATATCCGATCAATCTTTAGCTCCCTGACGCACAGACACGACGAGAGAATCGTCATGCCGGCAAGCAGGAAGCACGTAATACATTTCCTGTACATTTTAACCTCCATGTCAGAGCAGTTTACTGCGATGACACGCATCAAAAAACGCAAATTACATTCCTACAACTGTATTTTATGCGTAAAAGAGGAAAAATATTTCAGAATTTGTTTTTTTTCTCAAAAATGGTACAATCATAAAAAAGGAGGACTGCGTTATGGGAGAGCCGCTAACGGGCGTATATACGGCAAAGCGCAAGGATGGTACTGTCTATTTTCGCGCATCATTAACTTATCGCAATAAACACATCAGCCTTGGAAGTGATCCGCAAAAAGAAAGGGCGCACGAAATGTACCTCGCCGCCTCTTTACTCATAAAAGACGATTCCCTGCATCTGGAAGACTATAAGGACGCTTCCCCTCTCGCCTTCTCCAAGTGGGTCAGTCTCGTCAATTTTCGGGACAATGGCATCTATCTTGCGACCCCCATTTACATTCGTCCGCATTTCTTCTACTATTATTTTTCGCCCACAGATTATTTTCTCTTTGATAAGGATGATCTGTTCTACTACGCCTCCCGCAAGATTTCCAGACGCGGCAGACACTACTTTGTGGCAGACTACGGCATGCAGATCAATATCTTAAGCCGTTATGGGATAAAGAGCTATGCCGTGGAAGGACGCGACTACCGCTTTATCAACGGCAATCGAAACGATCTGCGCTACGAAAACGTCGAAGTGATCAACCGCTTCCATGGCGTACAGACGATACAGGAAAAAGGTAAAACGCTCTATCAGGTAAAGATTCATGTAAAGGGAAATGTGAAGGTCGGCGTCTACCGCTCCGAAGTCGAGGCCGCCGTCGCTTATAACAAAGCCATTGATCTGCTAAAAAAGGCCGGCATAGACAAGGCCTACACTCCAAATTACATGGAGAATATGTCGCCCGACGCCTATGCCAGCCTCTATTCTTCTATCCGGGTGTCGCCCCGCCTTACTTCCTACCGTTCAGAATAGCCGATAAAGCATATATTTAAGTCTGCTCCGCCGTCTATTCCATTTAACACTCCATTCGTATCATACTGCCACATAGCGTAGCGATAAGGGTAATCCGGAATTTCTTCCTCCTGAGAGAGCCACACATCATAGTTTTGAAGCTTCGCAAGATCCACTTCCTTTAAGAACCACTCCTTATCTCCATAGACCATAGGCACATAGCCCGCTGCCTTAACCCCCTCCAGAAAGCTGATCGTCACATTGGTCTTGTCATTACGGCTAAGTCCCTCGATGCGGGATTTGTCGTTTGACACAAAACCCATGTTGAAGGCCACAGGGTACTTAACCTTACCCCGATAGGGCTCCAGATTCTGCACGACAAAATCTGCCTCCTGAACAGCCTCATCCTGAGATATGGCCTGAGAGTAAAAATAAACTCCCACATCCAATCCGGCTTCCAGCGCGCCGTCAATATTTTCTTTGAAATTCTCATCCAGAGTGATCTGTCCCGAGCTGTAGCCGCGGCTTCCCAGCCTGATCATCACATAGTCTATTCCCGCCGCCTTTAAGCTGGGAAAATAGATCTTTCCGGTATGCTTTGAAATATCAGCCCCCACATAGGAAATCTTCCTGCCGTTTTCCATGTATCGCTTTAGTCCGGCATTATCCTCCATTTTGGTGAAATCCAGCGTATTCTTTGTCAGATAAGGACTGATCAGCACCCATTCTTCCGATCCGTCCCGATTCGTTACCAACGTATGCTTGCCATCTGTTGCCGGATCGTTTCTAGCTTCCTCCTCTTTCTGGCGGTCAGCCTCCTTTTCCTTCTCCGCTTTTTCCGTGAAAGGATTTTGAGAAACCTTCTCCACAGCCTCAGCCTCTTCCTCCGTCTCCTCAGGATACATATCCCAAAAATCCAGATCTTCGGCTCTGCGTTTGGGCACTGCCGGCTCTTCCGAATCCGTCTGCTCCTCAACTGCAGCCTCCTCCCTCTGGTTCTTTACCTCCTGTCGGTTTTGGCTGCCGCCCCGATTATCGGCATTTCCGCGAAATACAACAAACAAAACGATCAGGATGAAGGCGGATACACCGATGACCATATAGATCATGGAGGGTCCCATACCGCCCCCTACTTCCTCTTCTCCCGGTAACTTCATATTGTGGTCATTCCTTTCCGGTAAAACATTTTCTGTATTTTTATCCGAAGATATGATACCATGATATCTGAAAAATGGCAACTTTACAGCATAAAAATCGAGTTTTGGAGGTATCTGACAATGAATGACTCCCTTCGTGAAAGTCTCAGTTACTGGGGTTTGTATAAAAAAATATTTCAGATCAAAAAAGAGATCAAGCCGCAGGTTGTATCCTTTGGGAATGACAAGCAGCAGTATTTCTTATATTATGAGCCGAAAAACATAACCAGCGATAAAGTGATCCTATGGGTGCACGGCGGCGGATGGAATGCCGGCTCGCCAAAATATTTCGATTTTGTCGGACAATGTGTCGCAAAGCACGGATACCGCTTCATTTCTCTGGGATACAGACTGTCGCCAAAAAACAAATATCCATGCCAGATTGAAGATGTGTGTAACGGTTATAACGCGGCCATTTCCTTTTTGCGCGAAAAAGGAATTGATACCACAAAGATCGTGATCTCCGGCCCATCCGCCGGAGCGCATTTATCTTCTATTCTCTGTTACAGTAAAAAAGTGCAGGAAGAATATACCGTTGACCTATCCCCAGTGATCGGGTTTATCGGTGCGGGCGGCCCCTACAGCTTTTCCGAGAAAGATTCTCTCACCGTAAGACTTCTCCTCAACCAGTTGTTTGCAAAAGGCTATGACAGATCACAGGGCGAACCCTGTTCGCTTATGACGAAAAGTTCAATCCCCATGCTGTTGATCCAGAGCAGACACGACGGACTGATCTCATATTCCTGTGCTGAGGACTTCTGTGAAAAAGCAAAGAATCTTGGAATTCCGTGCGAGCTGTATTCTGTGGTGGACAAAAAGAACACCCACTCCTGGTACACGGCAGGAATGTTTCTGGAATCGCGGGAAGAAAATCAGGGACTCAATAAATTCTTTAGCTGGATCGAGAATATATGATAAACCTTCATAGAATCATTGGAATTGTAACAATAGCCTTACTTTCATAATAACAAATTATGATTAGGAAAACATAACATATGAAACTGCTACACAGATTAAGACAGAAATTGCCTGTCGTATGGCTTACAGTTGCTCTTATCTCAGTCTTTATACTGACTTCAACCATATTGATCGGTTGTACCCGAAACACCGAACCCATCTCACGGACGGGCTTCTATTTTGACACCGTGATTCAGATCACTCTCTATGACACGGAGGATGATTCGGTTCTGGACGACTGCTTCGACCTGGCGGAAAAATATGAGAACCTTTTCAGTGCTACGAAAGAAGGGACTGATGTGTGGAACATCAATCACGCAAACGGGAAAACTGTGACGGTATCAGAGGAGACTGTCGCCCTTCTTGTGAAGTCAGTGGACTACGCCAATACAACGGAAGGGCGAATCGATCCAACCATCCATCCTGTCAGCGCGCTCTGGGATTTCGGCTCCGAAGGTAAAGCACATGTGCCGGAGGAAACCGAAATCAAAGAAGCGCTCTCCCATGTCTCCTACGACAACATCCGCTTTGGCGTCGGCCCTTCAGAGGAGACCGGCGAATCCGTCTATAACACTGTCACTCTGCAAGACCCGGAGGCCGCTATCGACTTAGGATTTATCGCCAAGGGCTACATCGCTGATAAAATGAAAGAATATCTCCTCTCGCAAGGTATTGAGAGCGCCTGCATCAGTCTGGGCGGCAATGTGTTAACTATCGGCGAAAAACCGGACGGCTCCCCCTTTCGGATCGGCATTCAGGAGCCTTTCTCCCCGGAAGGCACAACGCTTGATACTGTGGAGGTCAGGGATACTTCCGTGGTGACCTCCGGCATCTATGAACGATATTTTTATGAGGGAGATACCCTTTATCATCATGTTCTCAACACCGCCACCGGATACCCTGTAGACAATGAGCTGGCCGGTGTGACCATTATCTGTGAATCCTCCGTAAAAGCAGACGCTCTCTCCACCGCCTGCCTGTGCATGGGACTGGAGAAAGGACGTCAGTATCTCGACACAGAGAAGGATGTAGCATATCTTCTGATTACAAAGGACGGGATGCAGTATCGCTCCGATAATCTCCCCTGATCTACATGATGCCCCTCCCTCCGAATACAGCGAAAATTCACCAATCAGATAATAAGAGAACCGACGAAACGCTTCCTCAGACCCGCATTCTCCTCGCCCAGCCCCTGACGGCAGGCGGCAGACACAAAACGCCGATCATAACAGGAACCCAGATCAACAGATACGGCGACCAGATATACCGCCCGAATATGTGAAAGGTATTGGTTCTGAAAATATCAGTCCCACTTCCCACCAGCGGGAGCAGATCAAACGCCTTTTCCAACTGGATGGGCACTTTTTCTTTAAAAGCCATAGGCCCATAAACCACCGCCAGACTTAATAAAAGCGCCAACACTTGGTTCTTACAGCGGGCTGAGAACAGCATGACAACGCCCGCAAATCCCACCGCGCCAAGCAGAGTAAAGGCATACTCGTAGATTTCCGCCTGCAGCATATTCATAGGCGCGATCGCGATCATTTTGATCATCTGAATGGGCATATTCCACCCCTCCGTTCCCAGAAAAACAAGCTGTAATAGGATCATCCCCACAGCCACCATAGCAAAAAGTTCCAGCGTAAAAGAAAGCCCCGTAAGGATTTTGGCAGCCGCAAGCTGTCTCCAGCCGTTTTTTGTCGTCAAGATGATCGAACTTGTATTGTCATGCCACTCCCCGGCAAACAGAGATGACAGGACAATGGCGAAAAACAACGCCATGACCATTCCCAAATCGGCCAGCAGATTGCCGAGAACGGTCTCCCATCCGGGGATCCATTTCCACGGAAAAGGCTTCCGTACTTTCTCATTGATCCGAAAAAGATATTCCTTCTCCCCGCCGGTCTGTCCACTGATATCGAGGAATGTTTCTACGGCCTTTTCCCTTCTCTCATAGAGCCCGGTGAGCTTTTCCGGCTTCACATAACCGCACATGATATCAACGTAACGCATATCCGCCTCCTCCAATTCCGGATAGAGTGTACTGATCCACCCGTTGATTACAAATAAGCCAGACCCCTGTCTTTTATTAACCGTTTCCCAGTCCTCTGCACCCTGTGTCTTTCTTTCTTCATCCAGCTGCGCCTTAAGTCCCTGAAAATCCCTGACCCATTGCTGCAGCGACTCGTCTGTCAATTCTTTATATTTTCGGGCGTAGGCCTGACACTTCCTTATGTTCTCGTACCCGTCGAAATTTCTTCCTTCCACATAGTCATTCCTGCTTCCGAAAGTAATCCACTGATAGATCATAAAACTTCCGAATATCACACAGTAGAAAAAGCATAACAGGACACAGATTTTGGTACTGTTTTTTCGCCATAGTTTTTTATGTTCCAGCCTGAATAATTCCATTTCAAATTCCTCCTACTCTGCTTAATTGGATCATTCGTTAAAGCTTTGCAGATATAAATCCTCCAACGTTGCCACGCAGGGCACCGCCTCCTCCACGGGTTTTGCATCTGCCAAAATTCGCAACACCACCTTTTCCCCCTCATGCCGCAAATTGGCTACCGCCGCCTTTTCCTGCCACCGGCTCGCCTCCGCCTCAGAGACGGTCAGCTCCCAGACCTTCCCTTCCGCTTTTTTCGTCAGTTCCGAAACCGAACCCTGCGCTACCAGCTTTCCTTTTCTCATAAGCAGCACCTCATCCGCGATCGCTTCTATATCTGAAACGATATGAGTGGACAGCATGACGATACAGTCTTTTGCATAATCGGAAATCAGATTGCGAAAACGCACCCGCTCCTTCGGATCTAACCCCGCCGTAGGTTCATCCAAAATCAAGAGCTTCGGATGGTTCAAAAGCGCCTGTGCGATCCCCACCCGCTGCTTCATGCCTCCTGAAAAAGTCTTTATCTTCTTAGTCACCGCCTCGTTTAAGCCCACGACATCCAAAAGTTCCTCGGTCCGTTTTCCCGCTATGTCACGGGGTATGCCCTTTAGCGCAGCCATATACAGCAGAAATTCCTTCGCCGTATAATTCGGATAGTAACCGAAATCCTGCGGCAGATACCCCAGTAAGTCCCTGTAATCGGCGCCCATAGCTGTCACTTCCCTGCCATCCAGAAACACCTCTCCTGAAGTAGATTCCAAAATGGCACACAACATACGCATAAGCGTCGTCTTTCCTGCGCCGTTTTCTCCGAGCAGACCGTATACCCCCGGTTTTAAAACCGCGCTGACACAGTCCACTGCTATTTTCCTGCCATAATGTTTCGTCAAACGATCAACCGATAATTCCATACTGTTTTCCCTCCTTTCTCATCTTCCGGATTAGTGCGATCTCTTTTCCGAAAAAGCCTGCAAAAATAAGAAACAAAATGATCCAAAGTCCCGTTGCAGATGGCTCATAAACCTGCGGAAACGCTCTCGCTGATATCCCACAACAGAACCAAAAGCTTATCGGAGCCACGATACAGAACGGTATCCTTTCCTTCCTCCGCAGTCTGATCAGCCGCAGGATGGCTGTCATGCAGACCAGATACGGTACCAGACCATACAAAACAATCTGCCCCATACTCTCACTTAAATTTTCCAGATGCATGATCAGACAGAACAATATCGTAATACATACCAGATTAGCCGCTCCCGCAAGGATCAGTTTGGCAAGTATGATCTCCGCTCCCGACGCCCTTGTCACTGCCTCCATTTCTCCCATGTTATAAAACTGGCTGCGGAGCAGCACCGGCATAACAGCCAGGGCAAACAGTGTCGTAAACGCAGGGATATAATTCGATACATTTTCTATTATTCCGATCTGCAAGCAGACCAGAATTAACACTCCCGCCTGCAGGCCGAAGATAGACAGCCCTTCAAACCGAAAAACATCCGATAAAAACTGCCAGAAGCCCGTTCTTTTTTCCTCCTCATGTACTCTCTGTCTTTGCATGATCTCTTTGCATCCCGCGACGGTCTCTCTTATTTTTTCGAGGTGTCCATTCTCCCCCTTTTTCATAGAACCTTGCAGATATGCCTTGAATTCCCTATCTTTCATCCCCAAACTCCTTTTTCATCAGCCGCAGTCCATTCCTGACCCGGCTCTGCGCCGTCCGCATGCTGCAGCCTATCACCTTTGCGATCTCCGAATACCCAAGTTCCTGTCCGAAGCGAAGGATCACCGCTTCCCTCTGCTCCTGTGACAAAACACTTAGCAGCCGTCGGATTTCCTCCCTGTGCTCCACTTGCGCGATCTCGTTTTGTCCGCTTACAATGCCTTCCGCATCCTCCAGAGAATATAAACGCATTCTTCTGCTCTCATCAATGCACAGACGGTTCGCGATCGTGTACAGATAGGCTTTGAATTTTTTTCTGCCTTTGTACTTTGGCAGACTTCGAAACAGCTTTAAAAACGTTTCCTGTGTCAAATCCTCCGCTTTTTCCGGGCCGGAGCAATGCCAGCCGCAGTATCGCAGAATGGCGGCGTAATAGCGGTTGATCAGCTCTTCCGCTGCGGTTTCATCCCCGCCCCTTATCCTGTCGATCAATTCATCGTCGCTCACATTCTCCCGCCCCCTTTCCTGCAAGATGCGCATCTGCATATTATAACGAGGCGAACCATCCAAAGGATCAAATTTTTTCTTAAGATTTTTGGAATTATTTTTTCACGACAAAAAAAAGAGAGAATTTCTTCTCTCCTTTTTATACTTATTTATCTCACCCAATCCACGACCAGCTCCGAAAACACCCCCGAAACACTAATCTCATTTTCACTGTCAGCAACATTTCCACACTCTGCTGCTTTTCCTTCTTTCACATAATAAACATTGCATTTTCTGCCTTTATTGATAACATTCACCATATTTTCTTCCGGAATATGAAGAAGCGTTTTTGCCTTCCACTGGTTAAAATCCAGTCTTCCCGCAATCTTATCAATCGTAATTTCATAATCTGTCTTTGCTGTGAATTCCAGGCTTCCACTGCTGTCTGAAATCAGGATCTGCTCTGCGTCACCGTCGTATTCCAAGCGGTTCAGATGAAGATTGTTTATTGTAAGAAGCTTCACGCTGGCTGTGATCTCACAATGATCAGAATATTTATTCGGAAGAATGATCTCAACTGTCAGCGACTCCTCCGCTTCATAGCGGCTCAGCTTATTTTTGTTTTCGCAGATCACATCAAGCTTGTTTTTCTTATCATCCAGCTTGATCTTATACATGGAGCCTATATTTTCCATGGTTTCGGAGGACAGCTTAACATGCAGCTTCTCATCATCGCCTGATGACAACATAATTGCAGCCGCGCTGCCAATATTGACATCAAAGTGTTTCTCGCAGTCAATGTCATAAATAGTTTCACTGGTATACACAGATGTTTCCGAGACTTCTTTTTTGACGGAATCCATAAGCAGCTCATCTATAGTCATCTTAAAGATTTCTGCTATGATTGCCATATTTTCAACATCCGGCAACCCTTTCCCAGTCTCCCATTTCGTGATAGCCTGCCTTGTTACGCCGATTTTTTCGGCAAGCTGCTCCTGTGAGATCCCCTCTTTTTTTCTTATTTCCTTTAATCTTTCAGAAAAATTCATATCTAATCCTCCTTCCTTATATACCTTTTCTGGGAAGAATGCCCGCATTTAGAGCATTCTTCAGTGTGAGACATAGAACTTCTTCGCGAAGCAGCCTCTGCTGCGAGTGATTAGAAGTTCTTCTCACACGTTTAAAAGTGAATATGCTGTTATTTTCTTAATTGGTGCCGAAAGAAGTACGCTGATTACAAATGCCACAGCAGTGAGCATCATGGCAAATATGATCAATATCCAGACAGCTACTTCAAAATGATTTTTTACAGCCCCGATCAGAGAAAAAATGATATTGTTCATTACAGGAAGATACCATAGCCCGGCTATCACCGAAATGATTGACGCCATCGCCACAACGGGAATAAACGCAAGCGCGGTCTTAACCGTAAGCTGTCTGTTTGTATATCCGATTGCTTTATAGATGCCGAATTCCTGTCTGCGTCTGCTTATCATGGAATTTATGATGACATACAACACCAGCAGCACCATCAGAACGGAAATCACAAACAGAATCATCACGATCACAGAAACAATACCCGTATACATTATTCTGCCATTTTCACTCATCTGCTCAAAATTTACGGATGACTTAATAATCGCATCGTGGTTTTCTTCATACTCCTTTATAAACACATCGGCATTTTTATCATATAAGTAAACATTGACGGAATTCGCTGCGTCGCCGATTTTTTCGTATCCTTCACTCGTCAGCTGGCATACTGCTCCCGCATTGTTCACACTTTGAATATAACCGGTTACCATGTAATCCGCCGATTGATCGCCCACTGTCAGCTCTATCTCACTACCGATAGGATACCCATCCGAAATGGCATTTCCCACTGCGATTTCATTCTCTTTCGCAGGGCTTTTGCCCTCATAACAGATATCATTGGTTGTTTTTGTAAAATCTTCACACACAAAGGCAGTAAGACTTCCGTCTTCATAACTGACCGGTACGGAAGCATATTCCAAAACAAGCTTTACACAGCTGTCGTTTGCAAGAAGTGCCTTAAGCTCCGTCATTTTTTCATCCTCGGTCGTAAAAATGACAGACGGTAATTCCTCTGAAAGGGTATTCATAAAATTGTCCGGCTTGACATTTACATTATATAGGAGCGTTCCTGCAAAAGACAGCAGCACCATGATACCGAATGAAACGATAAATAGTAATATATTTTGTCCCGCCGATTCATCTCCGGTGATACCTCTTATGGCATTGATGGGCTCTAGTCTATGTATTCTTCCTGCTGATAGATAGGAAAAAAGCAATATTGCGCATGACAATGTCAGTATGACAATAAGCATAGCCATGATATCAAAAGCAGGCGTATAGGAAAATCCTGACTGGATTGCCAAGATACCCGCTACGGCAGGCAGAACTGCATAAGACAAGGCAATTCCGGTTATCGTAGATACAACGCCTACCAGCATGTAAGGCATAATTGTGGAAGCAATAATCAAATTACTTGTATAACCAACCGCTTTTAATACCCCCATCTGTGCCAGTTCACCTTCAATTGCGCTTCGTATCCGGAAGTTACTGAGGAAAATACTCACTACCAGTATAATAGCGGCAAGTGCTAAGAAGATAACGATAAGCAGGGTACAGACCATCGTTCTGGTCTGTTTTGCGGTATCCCTGTCATTGATATTTAATAGTGCGCTCCCTTTCTCCCTTAACATTTCAGAGATGGCATTTTTCATTTCATTCAAATCAACTGTGCGGGCTGTTTTTATGGAATATTCCGCAATGACATGATCACTATATTCCTCCGCAAAATCCTCATAAACGGCTTCGGGAAAATAGCCGCCGATCATCCCGGTACCGTAATTACCATACTGCATTTCCAATACGATTCCGCCAATATTATAAGTATGCTCCTTGCCGTCTATAGAATAGGTAATACTGCCGTCCTCTGCGAAACCGCCCAATTCCTTCATGTACATGGGAATAGAAACGGAAGCTTCGCTCTTCCCGGAAGGTTCCGTAACAGTAAGCAGATTCAGCGTTCTTTCCTCATCAAGATTATAAAAAACCGTATTCATGTCAAAATCAGAGCCTGCAAATTCACGGACTGTTACCGGCATAAATACGCCGCCGTGCTTTTCAACAACCGATACCCCGTCAATTTCTTCCACTTCTGTGAGGAGATCGTTACTATCCTGAATCTGTGGAATGATAAAATTGATATCTGCTGTGTTCAACTGATCAAACAGGCTGTCATAAGCGTGAAATGTCTGAAACGCAAGCACAAGGGCAATATTGATAATAAAAGCTGTCAGGCAGATAAACACCCCAAAGGATAGATATTGTCCCTTTGCTTTGTTCAGGTTATGCAGAGTAAGTGTGGATATTTTCTTCATCATCACCACCCCATTTCTTTGATGAATCTGTCAAGTTTTTCAGTTCTCTCGGTATCGTCCTGTTCAAATTTCCCCAGATCACACTCACCGTAGATTTTTCCATCCTTAATATAAATGATACGATTTCCCCGCAGAGCCGATTTCTTGTCGTGGGTAACCATGACGATGCTCTGCCCTTTCTGGTGAAGGGAAGTAAAAACGTCAAGAACCGCCCCCGAATTGGCAGAATTTAACGCACCTGTCGGCTCATCCGCAAAAAGTACGTTGGGACTGTTGATGACTGCCCTGACAATGCCTGCCCTTTGTGCTTCGCCTCCTGAAATCTGGGAAGATGTTTTTCTCCACGTTTTTTCAGGAATATTTACCAATGAAAACAACTCCTTTGCACGGTTTTTGATGTCTTCCCTGTCTTTGCTCGTCAATACTCCTGCAGTAATGACATTATCCATAAGGTTCATCTTATCGATCAGATAGATCTGTTGGAATACGAATCCACACTCCTTGCGCCGAAACACAGCTAATTTATCATTGTTCAGCTTCGTGATATACGTTCCGTCAAAGTTGATCTCCCCGCCGTCCGGCTTATCCATCCCTGAAAGGGAATACATCAGGGTAGATTTGCCTGCCCCCGAGGAACCCATGATAACAGTAAAGTCCCCCTTGTAAATATCAATATTCAAATCTGCATATATAACCTGGACATTTTCTCCTTTGCCAAAAGCTTTTTTCAAATGCCTTGCCGATATGACTGTTTGTTTGCTCATACTACAACCGCCTTTCCTTTATGATGTGACCATCATAATGAAAGAAATTTAGTTGCGCTACCAACAGTTGTATACATTTGCTTTTTTTATGCTACTTTCCGTTGCATAAAAAAAGAGAGAATTTCTTCTCTCTTTTTTTATTCTAGGATATACTGCCTTCGCCGCCCATCAGTCTCGTCATTTCTTCAATCCGTTCCAACGGAAACGGAGATGACGTAAGCGGCTTCATGGCAATGGACATCAGTTTCATGGGATTGTCGTCCGCCGCGATCCGGTTTGAGCTCATTTGCCCGCACTGGCGGCAGCGATGTATGATCGCCCATTCCCCGTTTTTTCTGACCCAGACTGCCACAGGTTCCATATAACCGCCGCAGTCCGAAGCGCGGTCTCCCGGCTCTATGTCCACATGTAAACTTGTCAGACAGTTCGGACAATGGTTTCTGTGCTTGCTGCCCGCACCGTCCGGCACTACCTGCCGCCCGCAGACCTTGCACACAAAAATTTCCTCACAGGCATGATTTTTGTAATATCCTTTTTCAAATGATTTTCTTTTATTCTCTCTATTCAATTTTATTTCCTCCCACGTTAAAACTCTGTCTCTCTGTAGGAGGTTTCACTTGCATTTTCCTGAGAATCCTCTGTATGCTCTTTTCCGTCAGATAAAATCTTTGCGCCAGTTCTTTCGTGGAAACGCCCTTCTGATGCTGCTCCAAAATCTGTCCGTTTCTGATCCGAAGCTTCTCGTTCACACCTGTGGACGATCCCCATCTTTTTCTGCACTCTTTCTTCTTAGGCACATAGATTGCTTCGCCGCTCACATACGTCTGCAGGATTTCAAGAATATTTTCCGGCAGAATGTCATCCGCCCGTTTATAGCTCATAGCCGCCTCCTAATAAGTTAATTTAGGAATGGTAATGGCTATCACAATTTAGTTAAAATGTCATAGCCATCGCTATGATACCGCGGTCTCCTTCTTCAACATGCGTTTTCCTCCTTTTCTTATCTTTACTCAACATCAGCATATGCTCTTATCTTACATGCCGCCGAAAGTAAATGCAACCTCACAAATTTTTGAAATTATTCTGGTGTTATCACATTTCATTTTATGATATCCGCAATTTGCTCTGCGACTTCTTCCGGACTTAACTCTGTTGTTTCAATGCAGGGATATGGAAAATCATCATAAAAATGGAATGTATTTTTTATCCCTCTTTCAATCCGTTCCGCCTCTCGACCATCACACTCACAGCGTCTTATATTTTCCTGCATGGAACATTTCAGTACAACGGGGAACAGTTCAAACTCGATTTCTTCTTTCAATTTGCAAATCACTGTATCAAAAATCCCTTTTCTCTCACCATGCCAACCATGTGTAAATACAATTTTATCAATATCCTCACAGAGCAGATAATTCTTGATCATACAATATATATTTTCTGTTACTGCCACTTTTGTTGCAGGAGTAAAAGGAAAAGGGTTGATTACCCGACACCAATCTGAATCTACATAAGCGCATCTCTTGTACCTGTTCAAAAAAGCTTTGGCGGTGGTACTTTTTCCTACACCGTTTGAACCTAATATTACAATAAGTTTCTTCACGATCTTGTATCTTCCTCCATAAATCTTTCCATGATCGGGTCTCTTATTTTTGGGCAAGTAATTCCTTCGCCGCTTGATAAGCATCCACTGTAGTTCCTAGCCCCTCACAGGCCCTCTCCAAATCCACGTGAAAGCTCTCCATGGCATGTTCTACATTGGAAAGTAAATTACGGGCAATCTCCTTCTGTGCACGCTCCAAGCCTTTCTCCATGCCCTTTCGAATTCCCCGCTCCTCCGCCCAATCTAACCGACGATAATAGTTATCAAGGGCCTCCAACTGCATCTGTGCCATCTCATCCGCCGTCAATTCTTTATAGGTAAATACACACTCTCTGATTGCATCGTTCTTTTCTGCCAACATCCGCATCTCCTCCCATGTCTGTGCCTTAAAAAGACGTGCCCAGTGATAAAGTTCCTGCCATTTCTTCTCGTTCGCTTCGTTATCCAACTGATTTAATTGTAGCACACGAATTGACACTTTGTCACTATATTTATGTGCGGTATCCAAATTATAAAAAAAGTAATCCAGATATAATTTTTTCGGAAAGTCTTTTGGCGTAAAGTCAAGAATTCCGATATGTATCGTCTCCTTCGCATCTAAATACTTTCCACCTTTTTCTAATTGATCAAACGTCCTGCACAGATAAGCCAAGGATCTTTCCGGCCAATTTCCCTCATCAAGGATCTGCATCTCGATATCCAAAATACGGTTATCGTTCAGTTCCAATTTCAGATCCAGCATCATCATTTTCTCATCAATCATGCCGCCAATTTCAATGGGATTTAATATTTTAATCTTCGCAACCTCCTCCATCCGCATATGGAGCAAAGCACATAGCAGCCCCTTTAATGCCGTCTGATTTCTCTGGAGTACAGCTTTAAACATAAAATCATTCGTCAACGGATACTTCAGTTTCCCCGTGGGGAGTTCCACTACACCGTTTCTCTCTGCCACACTGTCAATCTCTTTTTCCTTTTTCAAATCAATCCTCTCTTTCCAGAGGCTGATATATTCCGACCGCATAACAGATTACTCCATGCCAACAATATAAAAACCTCTTTTCTTCTGTTTTCAGTTACTCTCGGAAGCTCTGAGCGAAACGCTCTTAATGATGCCGTCAGGCAAAAGATAAAAAAGAATTTCCAAGTGATACCAGAATAGCACATTCGGGAAGACTATGCAAGCCTCCCCGAAACTTATATTTTTTTCTTAAAAATCCATTACAATCAGAGAGTTCACATGTATTCGTACCTTATATATCATTGAAATCAGTCTGTTTGTTTACTGTGATCCAATATCTTTTCATCTTACAACCATCAACATCTATCGTTTTCTCATAAACGCCGCCGTTAGCAAGTATTGTTTTTTCGCTGGCTATGTTTTTAACATCACATGTAATAAGAAGTTTTGGTATTCCCAACGCTTTCGCATTCTGTATATTCAACCGAAGCATTTCCTTAGCATATCCCTTACCGCGTTCAGAAGGACGCACTGAATATCCACAGTGTCCACCCCATGTTCCAAGAATAGGATGGTTGATATGGTGACGTAAATCTATAATACCTATCACCTTGTTATCCTTCTTGCGAACAGCTAAATACATATGTGACGGAACCGTTGCTCCCACCTCGCCACACGTTTCTTCCTTCTTTCTAAGCTCACATATCTTTATCCACTCATCAGCCGACTTGCTTTCCTCAAGTGATATACAGCCGGCAAACCGGTCTTCGTTTTCTGCATCAAAGTCCAAAATTTCCTGACGAAACTTCCATATCTCATTGGCATATTCTATTCCTGGTTCTATCAATGCAATTTGTTCCAAGTATGAGTCCTCTTTCTTTTCATATTATTTCATCATCTTTATGGCCTTTGTTGCCATTGATGTATTGATATATGCATCAAATGTTGAAGATCCACGATCTTCATAGAATCCTGCTATTACGAACCCTGCAGAAATCTGACCCTGAATCTGATCTTCTAAAGTATGTGCCCAGATAAAGCCATCTTCTTCTGCAATCTTTTTAATTACAGGATTATCAAGATGCTCAACATCAGCATAAGGAATAGAATATTTTAACTCTAACTGTCCTTTTTCCATCTTTTCCGGATCAAAAATATATTCTAAAGGAAGTCCAAAGCCTGCTAACAATATACCATCCTTTTTCAAAACTCTTGCACATTCTTTCCATACCGGAATAACGCTGTCTACATAACCGTTTGACCATGGATGGACGATTAAGTCAAATGTTTCATCTTCAAATGCAGATAGATCTTGCATATTTCCCTGTACTGTTTTTATATTTAGGTTATCACGCTTTGCAACAAATATATCCTTTTGCAATTGCTTTGCACTATTATCAAATACTGTAACATCAGCACCTGCGGCTGCTAAAATTGGTCCTTGCTGACCACCTCCACTTGCGAGACATAGAATTTTCTTCCTTTCAAGTTCCTTTGGAAACCAGTCCTTTGGAACAGCTTTCTTTGGAGTCAACACAATTGACCAATTCCCGTTTCTGGCTTCTTCAATATCTTCCGAAGAAACGGGAATTGACCACATATCATTATCCTCGGACCTCTTATCCCATATCAACTCATTATCTTTTATATAATTGCCTTTATACTCCATTTCACCGCATTTCCCCTGTAATTTAATTAATCGAAGTAAACAGCGCGTAAAATCTTGATTTTCTTATACGCTGACCTTCCCCGCCAGCACGTTCTTATAGTCCTCCAGATTTTTCTCCAGAAGCGTTGGCGTATCCAGCCCGTAAGGACAATGCCCCTTGCACTTGTTACAGTGCAGGCAGTTCTCGATCTTTCCCATCTTCTCCTGCCACTCATCGCCCAGATATCCCGCCGAGGGAGCCCTCCGAAGAAGCAGGGACATCCTTGCACACATACTGATCTCAATCCCCACCGGGCAGGGCATACAGTATCCGCAGCCTCTGCAGAACTCGCCCAAGAGCTCCGCTCTGTCCTTTTCGATCAACGCCTTAATCCCTTCCGTCATGACAGGCGGATTATCTATGTAGGATAAAAATTCGTCAAGTTCCGCCTCTCTCTGCACACCCCAGATTGGCAGTACATTATCATACTGCGCCAGATACGCGTAAGCCGCTGCCGAATTGGTGATCAGACCACCTGAGAGCGCTTTCATGGCGATAAAACCCATATCCGCCGCCTTACACTTCTCCACCAGTTCGACATCCTTATCGGTCGCCAGATAGCAGAAAGGGAACTGTAGCGTCTCATAGAGTCCGCTTTCAATGGCCTCATGCGCTACTGTCAGCCGATGGTTTGTGATCCCGATGTGTCTGATCTTACCCTGTTCCTTTGCCTGAAGTGCAGCATCATACAGCCCGCTTTCATCCCCAGGCTTCGGACAGAAGGCCGGATTATGGAACTGATAGATATCGATATAATCCGTTTTGAGATTTTCAAGACTGGTCTCCAGGTCCTTCCAGAATGCATCCGCATTCTGTGCTCCCGTCTTAGTGGCAATAAAGACCTTCTCCCGCATTCCATCAAAAGCAAGACCTACTTTATGCTCACTGTCCGAATACCATCTGGCCGTATCGAAAAACGTCATCCCGTTCTCATAGGCTTTCCTGAGAAGCTTCACCGCCTCCTCATCGGAAACCCTCTGGATCGGCAATGCGCCGAAGGCATTTTTATTTGTCACAATCTCTGTTTTTCCAAGTCTTACTGTCTGCATCTTATTCTCCTCTTCCTATCCTTACTCTTTATTCCTCTACAAATCGCCGCCTGATCCGAACCCGGAACCGTCATAAGCGCCAAGCGTCCCTGACAGGCCGCACCAGTTACATGTAAAATGCGTGTCATTCCCGTTATGGCAGTTCAATTTACCGCAGTTACAGATCACAAAATCCTTCGTCCTGCAATACGGGCAGCCCGGATACCCGCTCTCAGGAACAATCTGTCCGACAATCTTTGTCTGATCATAATGTTCCCTCTTTGCAGCCGCCTCCTTTACCGGAAACGCCCAAGTATACTTCCATCCGTCCCCCATCTTTTCGAAACGGACACCATATATGTTTCCTCCCTCTTTACACTTACACAGAGCAATACGCGCTTCCATCATTACAGCCTCGCTCCTTTCCAAGCATACAGTTTATCGAGCCTGCGGCACTTCATAGGCAAACAGCGCCGTGATATCGTCACCGCATCCCATTTCGCTGGTCTCCTGAAGCCATGTTTTCAACTGGTCGGACACAGCCTTCACCCCGTGTTCTTTCAGCAGGATATAGTAATCCATACATGTTTTCTTAAATTCGTCATCATCTCTATAGCTGTTGGCAAGTCCGTCCGAGGAGAGCATGTACATAACGGGCATACTCTCCTTTTCTTCGCGTTTCCGAATCAGTGTGATGGCCTTTTTCCAGGACTCCGCCTTGCTGAGTGAATGAGTTTCCGTGCCGAGAATCTTATCACCCTCGATCATGTGATATACCCCGTGCTCCGACACTTTCACGATATCACCATCACCAAGCTGGAAAGCAAAGAGAAATTGCTCTGTAATGACCAGACCAAGCAGCGTACTCCCGTAAAGCTTATAAACTGCCCCTTTATCCTTATTTTTGTCTGCATCCAAAGGGATCTCACGCTTGCATCTGGTATGAAGTCTCAGGATTCTGCGTTTCCACTCAGCGTCTATCTCCTGCGCTATTTTGGTATCGCCCTCCCGTTTCAAAAAGGTAAACAGCATTTCCTGCTGTCCGGCATAGGTTTCCAGATAATCTCCCATTATTTTGCAAAATACATTGACGGCTGCAAAGGAGCCTGCCTTACTGTAAGGACAGGAATCGCTTCCATGTCCGTCAGCCACCGCCAAAATCACCGGTCCAGACTCTTCTACCACTTTTTTCAGGCTGTCCTGACACTCCCTGCCGTTTCGAATATGGGATGCGCCCTGTACCGATGCGCCGAATACGCTTCGTATCATATGCAACATCCTTTCTACCAGACATCACCTTCCTGAATATCATCCAAGTCGGGAATACTGCCTCCCAGATCAACAATAACCGGTGCTTCCCCGTCCTGTCCTGCCGCATCTGCCGCGATACTAGCCGGCGCCGATACCAGAGAGGCCGCTGTGGACGCCCATTTGATCATCTTGGTGAGAGCCGCCGCGTTATTAGCCTGCAGCACCAGTTCCTTATTTCCCGTAAATTCCTCTAAAACAGTATCGTCTGCATCCTGCCCGATGGAGATAGCAATCTTGACAGCCTTCTTGCCCCAGGGCAGCTTCTTTAACTCCGCCAGTGCCTTTTTATAATCATCCGTGGGCTGTCCGTCGGATAAAAGCACCAATACAGGCGGAAGCGCCCTGTCTGACATAGGCGGAATCGTAAGCTGTGCCGCAAGAAGTTCAAAGGCCTTTCCCAAATCTGTTACTCCAACAGCCTCCAGATCGTCCCATGCAAAATCCTCCACTTTAATCGGATCGCTGGTCACCCATGACGCTCCGGTGGAAAATTTCAAAGTCCTGATCATCAACTGCGCGTTTGGATTATTTTCCGCCGCAGATACCATCTCCGGTATGGTGGACTGGATGGCATGATTCACCGTGCCGATCTTCTCTCCGTACATGGAACCGGAACAATCCACGATCCAAAAAAAATGAAGCGGTCTGCTCGCCAATTCTCCTCCCGGTCTTTTCATTTCTCCCATAATCGTTCCTCCTTCACTTTACGCCCTCGCGCATCTGATCTGTTGTGCTCTGGCATACTGCATTGCGTATGAACCTGCATTACACCGGATCGTAAAACCGTCATGTCTCTCTTTCGGTTCCCCGAAAGTCTTCAGAAAACCGGTCCCTTTCCCGCCGCCGATCTCGATGACGGAATCAGGAATATAAATGCTTTCCAGACTTTTGCAGCCTGCAAAAGCGCCCTCTTCGATACTTATTACCCCTTCCGGGAGATCAACTGTCTGCAGATCATCGCAGCCTTCAAAGGCTGATATCCTGATCACATCCAGTTCCTGTGGCAATATTACTTCCCGGAGATTTTTACACCAGCGGAAGGTGTTTTCCCTGATCTCTTTCATTTTGTCCGGCAATACCACCCGCCGAAGCTGCCCACAACTGGCAAAACTGTTCTCTCCGATATATTTCACACTGTTTGGTATCGTGACCTCCTCCAGACCACTGTACTCAAAGGCGCCCTCATATTTTGTCTGGCTGCCCAATATTTTGGGACACCCCGTTTCATCCGTGGTGCCGATACGCCGTAGCGACTCCGGCAGTTCCACTTTTTTCAATTCCCTGCAGTTTAGAAAGACACCGTTTCCCAGGATTTCAATGCCATCGGAAACAATGATCTTCTCAATGCCGACACAACCCTTAAAGGCATAATTCCCGACCGCAATCACTTTTTTCCCCTCAATGATATTGGGAATCACCACAACAGGCTCATCAAAATCAATAAATTTTAGAATTCTAAGTCCTCTTGGCGTCTCCTCATATTCGTACAAACTGTCGCTCTCACTGGGAAGCCACTCCCTTTCAGCAGATGGAGACGCTTCCCGATCTCTTACAGCAGTGGACGTTTTATCGTCTCTATCATCCATGGCCAGTCCCATTGCCTTTACCCATGTCGTGACGGCAGCCTCTGCGCTTTTTGTCCTAATATCATATCCCATCTCAATGGATCTGACAAAGCGGTGCAGCGTTATTTTATCGATCTGTCCAATGCCTCTCATTTCAGCGACAATACCGTCGTCATATACGATCATCAGCAGATTTCTTTTCCTTCTGTCCTGCGGAAAAAAATCCAAAAGAAGAGCCTGCAGTCTCTTTCTGTCAGAAAGCGCGTCGGGATAGTCATGTATCATACCCGCCAAAACCTTATCGTCTTCCATATCCGTTATCATGCTCCTCAATGAAATTCTCCTGTCAGTTGTCCGAAGTCAATCTTCGTGTCTCTGACGATAGCCGCCGAGCGGCCCTGCGGTACAGGAACCTGTGTCCCGTCCGCCTTGATGTAAGTCCAGTTATCTTTAGACAGATTTCTCATGCCCCACAGTTTCGGATTGTCGGGATTCTGCACCACCTCACCGACTATGGTCTCCATATCATAATTCCCGGTAATATGGTGTTGATACAATTTCGTATTGGACATCAGCAGTATACTGCTTTTGCCGATCACGATCTTAGGCGGAACCGTTACCGCCTTCTGGCATCCCCAGCAGATATGCGCCGCACCGTTTACCTCTTTCTGTGCATCATAAAACACCTCGCTGCCGCAGTTTGGACAGAGCATGATACCGGACATGAGGTTCGCAAAGGTCTCCATCCATTTGCCCTCCGTAATCCGACGGTTGGGCTGCCCGAGCCCCACGGTAAAGGAGGTGGTGAACAGATCCCGAAGCTGTTGCGGATACAGTTCCCAGAAAATAAGGGCATTGTCCTGATAGCCGGCAAGGGGTCTGTTGTCATCGTTATCCGGATCAAAGATAAACAGCGGATCTGTTCCGTACAGCATATTCATGGCATGAATATCCATGCATTTGATCCGCGCCTCTCTCTTGCCCTCTAAAGGATGGTTCAGCATAAACATATAAAACAGCAGCACCGCCAAAGAAAAGAGATCCGTATTTCGGGACGGTTTCGCTTTTCCCGTCACAATTTCAGGAGCCATAAAACGGGGTGTGCCGTACACACCGGTTTTCGCCCCGTTATAGGAAACATTATCGTTGTCGCAGATCAGGACATCTCCAGTATCAGGATCAAAAAAGACATTACCAAAAGAAATATCCCGGTAACTGTATCCCTTTCCGTGCAGCGCATGATATCCCCTGGTCAGATGATAGGCGGCCCTGCACAGACAGTAAAAGGAAGGCTCCGCCTTTCTCTTCATCATATCCACTATGCTTCTGTAATTCTTCGGGCGAAGCGGCATGATATAACCAAAAGACTCCCCATAGGCTCTGAAAATCATATCCTGAGGCCACAGGAAAGATTGATCCGGCGGGCCGCTCTGGATCAGATTATCCAAAATCTCCTTCTGGTTTTCAGTCGCGGTATTCTTATAATACCATTTCAGGGCATACGGCTTATGATCTGCCTCTACCGAATAGACTTCCCCCTGTCCGCCGGCTCCAAGCAGCTGCTTGACCGTATACTTATTACCGCTCTCAGAGGTGAGAATCGTTCCGCTTTTCAACTGTCCTTCCATGATCCTGTTCTCCTTATTTTCTAAACGATCACCTTCTTCGGGCACTTCTCCTTACACGTTCCGCAGCCGGTACATTTCTCCTGATCAATGATCGCGTGGAAATCCTCGATCACGATCGCATCTGCCGGGCAGTTTTTCTTACAAAGCTGGCAGGCGATACATCCCACGTCACAGGCCTTCATGGTCACCGGCCCCTTCTCTCTGGAGCTGCAGGCCACAACATGCTTTGCATCATAAGGAATCAACTCGATCAGGTGTTTCGGGCAGGCTGCCACACATTTGCCGCAGGCCTTGCAGGCCTCCTTATCCACCACAGCCACCCCGTCTACCACATGAATCGCATCAAACGGACAAGCCTTTACGCAATTTCCAAAGCCGAGACAGCCGTCGTTACAGGTTTTCGGACCGCCGCCCGGCACAAAGGCCGTCATGGCACAATCCGCAACACCTGTATAGTCATAATCCACACGGGAACGCTCTTTGTCGCCACGACACTTCACAAAAGCAACCCTCCGCACGCTCTCGCCGGCCTCCACGCCCATGATCTGCGCCACCTGAGTACCTACCTTCTCACCGCCCACAGGGCAGGCGTTTGCCGGTGCCTCACCCTTTACGATCGCAGCCGCCAGACCGGAACAGCCCGCATAGCCACAGCCGCCGCAGTTATTTCCGGGAAGGACGCCCAGAATGGCCTCCTCCCTCTCGTCCACATCTACTTTGAATTTAATGCCGGCCACACCGAGGAACAGCCCCACAAACAGACCTACCGCTCCCACGATTCCCGTAGCCATTAAAATTCCTGTTATATCCATATTTACCTCCATATCTCAAAGCCACACGGAACTTCTCACATTGTCAGAGTAATCCGGAAAATCCACAGAATGCGATTGCCATCAGTCCAGCCGTCACGAGCACGATGGGCATACCCCGGAAGGACTCCGGTATATCATTGTATGTCAATTTTTCCCGGATTCCCGCAAGGATCACGATGGAGATCGTGAAACCGACCGCCGTTGCAAATCCGTTGACTATGCCGGTCAGTATTCCGTAACTCTTCTGTACATTGGTCAGGGCCACACCCAGCACAGCGCAGTTCGTTGTGATCAGGGGCAGATACACACCCAGAGACTGATACAGTCCCGGAATAAATTTCTTTAGGAACATCTCCACAAACTGCACCAAGGCCGCAATGACCAGGATAAACACGATGGTCTGTAAATAAGCGATATGAAAAGGCAACAGAATAAACTGATAGATCGCTCCCGCAACCGCCGATGCCAGCGTTATGACAAAGATAACCGCCACTCCCATTCCTGTTGCCGTCTCTGTCTTCTTGGAGACACCCAGGAAGGGACACAGACCAAGGAACTGACTTAACACCACATTATTCACCAGAGAGGATGCAATCAATATCACCAATAACTCTTTCATCATTCTACTTCTCCTCCTCTCTCGCTTGTTCTTTTCTTTCGTCGATCAAACGCTTTGTGCAGCCCGTATCGCCGCAGTTCATGCAGTCGCTGTTACAACCTGACTGAATCTTTGACATATCCTTTCCTTTTCGCTCACCGATGATCTTCACCTTGTTCTGAATCGCAGTTAAAACCGCCAACACGAAGAACGCACCGGGTGCCATGATAAAGATGCTGACCGGAACAAAACTGTCCGGCATCACATGAATACCGAATATTTCACCCGCGCCCAGAAGCTCTCTCACCGCACCGATACAGGTAAGTGCCACGGAAAACCCAAGTCCCATGCCGATGCCGTCAAACAGGGACGGAATCACGGGATTTTTGTAAGCATACGCCTCCGCGCGCCCGAGAATGATACAGTTAACCACGATCAGCGGGATGTAAATGCCGAGCGCGTCATAGAGAAAGGGAATAAAACCCTGTAACAACAGCTCTACCATCGTCACAAAAGAGGCAATGATCACGATGAATGCCGGAATTCTCACCTTATCCGGAATAATACCTCGAAGTAAGGAGATAAATACATTGCTCAAAGCCAGCACTACCATGGTAGTCAGACCCATGCCCAAACCGTTGATCGCCGAGGTTGTTACCGCCAGCGTAGGGCACATACCAAGCATCAGAACGAAGGTAGGATTCTCCTTCACAATACCGTTCAGCAGCCGCTCTGCTACAGGATTTTTCTTTTCATTGCTCTGGCTCATTGTCCGCCACCTCCTCCCAAGACTGTGCGGAAATAGTATAACCCTGCATTGACTCCATTGGTCACTGCGTTGGTTGTAATGGTCGCGCCGGAGATTGCGTCAATCTGGTTCTCCGCCGCTGCACCGCCGCCCTTCACATACTCAAAAGATTCCGCGTTCTTACCGGCAAACTGCGGCTTCAGCACATCTTCTGCCTGCATACCAAGACCCGCCGTCTCGGAGATAGCGAGAATTGACATGCCGTTTAAAGTTCCGTCCAAACGTACGCCGATGGAAAACTGAATGTCTCCGCCGTACCCCTCCTTCGTCGTTACCGTAATCACATAGCCAAGCAGTTCCCCGGAAGCGTCCTTCGCTTCCATCACTTCATCGATGCTCTCCTGCGAAAAGCCCTCGCTGCTCCATGCAGAAGCATCCATGGACTCTACGCCTATCATGCCGAACGAGACCGCGTCTGCAAACACCTCCTGACACGCCGCCTCCTTCGCCAGCTGTTCCTGTTTTGCAATGGGATTTTTCGTAACCTGATAGACCACCCCTAAAAGGAGGCCTGCGATGACTGTAATCGCCAGTAGAATCCCCGTATTTTTCATCATCTCTTTCATGCCTTCTCTCCTCCTTTCCCGAATGCCTTCGGAAGAGTCGCCTTCTCGATCAGAGGCACCAGAAGGTTACCAATGATGATGGCGTAAGACACGCCCTCCGCAGAGGGGCCGAAAATGCGGAAGATTCCCGTCAAAATACCTAACAGCACACCGTACACATACTGCCCCCGTTTCGTAATGGGTCTGGTCACATAGTCCGTCGCCATAAAGAACGCTCCCAGCATCAGGCCTCCGCCCGAAAGATGAGCTGATATGTAAGGCCAGTTAAATCCTCTGCCGCCAAACAACGTCACAAAGACTGCCAGTGTAACGATATAAGTACCCGGAATCCGCAGGTCAATAATCCCAAACAGAATCAAAATACAGGCGCCGACCACAATGGCAATCATGGAAGTCTCACCGATGGTGCCCGCCGTACGGCCGATCACCATATCCAGTATGTTGACCCCCTCTCCGCTTTTTAAGCTTGCCAGAGGCGTCGCTCCCGTGTAGGCGTCACAGTCAAAATTCGTCATAATGGAGGTGAAGGAGATCAGAAGAAAGCAGCGTGCACCCAAAGCCGGGTTCATAAAATTCTGCCCCAGACCGCCAAAGAGCATCTTCACCACCAGAATCGCAAATACGCCGCCCACCGCGCCGATCCACCAGGGTGCGGAGACCGGCAGGTTCAGCGCCAGAAGCAGCCCTGTCACTACCGCGGAATAATCACCCACTGTCACTTTTTTCTTACAGATCGTCTCAAACAAAAATTCCGTGATCACCGTGGATGCCACTGTCACTAAAATCAGAACAAGCGCCTTCGGCCCGAAGTTATAGATACCAAATCCTGCCGCAGGAAGAAGGGCGATCACCACGGTAAGCATGATGCTCGCAGTGGTGGACTTCGATCTGACATGAGGATTGGATGAAACCTTCATTAATTCATTCATCTCTACAGTCTATGCTCCTTTCTCCGTAACTTTTCAGTCCTTTTACAGTTCTGAATCGTTACTTTGTCTTTTATTTTTTCTTCTTTGCAAGTTGCAGCTTGCGCATGGATTTGATGTTCTGTGTCAGATGTCTCTTCGCCGGACAGACATAGCTGCAGCAGCCACACTCGCAGCACTCCATGCCATTGTTTGCAAGAAAAGTCTCCTCATCGCCGTGAGCCGCCGCAACCGCCAACAGTTTGGGCACAATGCGCCCCGGACAGACCTCTACGCAACGGCCGCAGTTGATGCAGGCAGACGGCTCCATGGCAGACACCTCATCCTTCGTCAGGCAAAGAAGCGCCGAAGCCGTCTTTGTGGTAGGAACATCCAGATCATAAAGTGCAAAGCCCATCATCGGTCCGCCGGAGACGATCTTTTCGGGATCCTGTTTGAAACCGCCCGCCTCCTCCACCAGCTCATGATAGTTCGTTCCGATCCGCACAATGAAATTTCGTGGGTCTGCGATCGCATCACCGGTCACAGTGACAATGCGGTTCATCAGGGGTTTCCCCTCGATCACGGCATGATAGATAGCCACCACCGTATCCACATTATTGACCACACAGCCCGCGTCCGCAGGGAGCATGGAGGAATTGATGGCCCGCCCCGTAGCCGCGTAAATAATCTGCCGCTCCGCGCCCTGCGGGTACTTGGTTTTTAACTCCTTCACGCTGATACGCGGTTCATCCTTCGTCAACTTCTTTAAAATCTCAATACAATCCGGCTTATTATCCTCGACCGCCAGAATTCCTCTTGCGTTCTCAAACAGCTTAAGGGAAACCTTTAATCCCCCTACAAGCTTCTCCGGCTCTTCTATCATCCTGCGGTAGTCCGAGGTCAGATATGGCTCACACTCGGCACAGTTTGCAATCACGTAATCAATCTTTTCAGGCTCCTTTGGAGAAAGTTTCACATGAGTCGGAAAGCCCGCACCTCCCATACCCACAATACCGGCTTCCTGCACATACCCGATGATCTCCTCTCTTGTCATTTCCTCAAGAGGCTTACGTTTCGGATATTCCACCTCCTCATAGAGTCCGTCATTTTCCAAAACAATGCTCATCACGCTGTCGCCCGTAACTACACGTCTCGGCTCGATCGCCTTCACCGTACCTGAGACCGTAGCATAAATGGGTGCAGACACAAAACCGCCCGCTTCCGCAATCTTCTGCCCTGTCAGAACCCGATCGCCCTTCTCTACGATCGGTTTGGCAGGCGCACCGATATGCTGGGACAGCGGGTACACCAGATCCCCCTTTGGCAGCACAGCTTTGATCGGCTTATCCTTCGACAGGTCCTTACCGTCATAAGGATGTATGCCGCCGTTAAACGTTCGTTTTGCCATACCTGTAACCCTGCTCCTTTCGCATAAAACTCACACCGTCCCAAACATCGCCCGCGTACCGTACGGCGATATTGGAACCGCTATAATAAATATACTATTTTTCGACGGAAAAAACTACTGCTAATTCAAAAAATATGATAATATATACGCGAAGGCAATAAGCAAATATTTATGCGGAGGAAATACATGCAGGTTATAAATCAAACTATAAAATCTTTCACGATCGGCTACCCGCTGGAACGGATCGCTCCCATAGAAAATTTCCTGTTTGTGGATATAGAGACCACGGGCTTCACCGCAAAAAGTTCCTCCCTCTATCTGATCGGTACTGCCTTCTTTGCGGAGGGAAACTGGCAGATCAGACAGTGGTTTGCAGAAAATCCGATGGAGGAAGCAGCGCTCCTGGACGATTTTTTTGCCTTTGCCGCCTCTTATACACATCTGATCCACTTTAACGGCAATAATTTTGATCTCCCTTATCTTCTCCAGAAATGTGCGCAGTATAAAAGACCGCACGGTTTCGATGATCATGAGGGAATCGACCTGTACAAGCGTCTCTCTCCCTATAAAGCCTTCCTGCATGTTCCAAACTGCAAGCAAAAAACTCTGGAGACGCTTCTCGGCATTCAAAGGGAAGACCGCTATCACGGCGGCGAATTGATCGAAGTGTACCGGCAATATGTACAAACTCCAACTGAGGAAGGAAAAGCACTCCTGCTTTTACACAACCGAGACGATATGCAGGGAATGCTGCAGCTTTTACCCCTTCTCGCCATATATGACCTGTTCAATGGAGATATCCGGGCAAAGAAGGTACAGGCGCAGCATTATATTGACTATCACGGTCAAGACAGACAAGAGCTTCTGATGAGACTGGCTCTGTCCACGCCCCTGCCCTTTTCCCTCTCCGACTTTTCAAACGGCTGCTATTTCAGCGGCGAAAAGGATGTCGGTATCCTAAAGGTTCCTCTCTACGAAGAAGAAATGAAATATTTCTACGCAAATTACAGAGATTACTATTATCTGCCAAGTGAGGATATCGCTCTCCATAAATCGGTCTCAGGCTTCGTGGACAAGGCCCACCGAGTTCAGGCCTCCGCCTCCAACTGCTACACCCGCAAATATGGCCTCTTCTTACCACAGTGGGATATTCTGGTAGAACCCTTCTTCAAACGGGATTACAAAGGCAGTGAGCTCTTCTTTGAGCTCACAGAGGAACGAAAGACTGACCGGGATCTTTTCTCCTCCTATGCCGCCTATCTGCTCGGTAAGATGGCCAAAACGTATTAACAAAAAGGCAGCGGTCTTCCGCTGCCTTTAAAATGTTATATACTATTTCGTATCAAATCATTTTCAACCTACATTGGTCTCTGATAGAAGAAGGAATTTTTCCGATCAAATCCCACATCCTTGTAATTGATGATCTGCTCGGTGCTGCCGATAAACAGATATCCGCCCGGCTTTAAGCTTTTCTGGAATTTGCGGAAAACCTCGTCTTTAGCTTCCTCCGTAAAATAGATCAGTACATTTCGGCACACGATCAGATGGAAATCCGTAACATAGTTGTCCTTCAGGAGATTGTGTTCCTTAAATTCCACTCTGGATTTAATCTCATCGGAAATCTGGTAAGATGGCCCGATCTGGGTAAAAAACTTTTTCCGCAGATCCATAGGTACACCTGTAATACTCTTCTCCCCATAGAGTCCCGTCTTCGCCTTCGCAATGACCTGCTTATCGAGATCAGTGGCGTAAATCTTAATCTGATTCAGAGGCAGATGTCTGGAGAGCGCCATCACCAGAGAATAGGGTTCATCCCCCGTAGAGCAGGCAGCGCTCCATATCTTTAAGTTCTTCCCAAAGCGATTGATCAGATCCGGAAAAACCTCCTTGTCCAGAAGCTGCCATTGATCCACATTTCTGTAAAACTCTGACACATTGATCGTAAGATAATTAACAAACTCCTCAAATTTCGCTTTATCGGTTTTCAGAGCCGCAACATAGTTTTCGTATCCTACAATCTTGTTCTTGGCGATCAGCGTGTCGATCCGGCGCTTCATTTGTTTTTCTTTGTAAGCGTTCAAGTCAATCTTGGTAAGGTCGAAAACTGCCTTCTTAAAGTATTCGTAGTCATACATCATGCTCCCCACCGTCCTTATTCTTTTTTACTCCCCTTTTTCGGTTTAAGCTTCTGTCTCTTCGCTCTCCTCCGCGATCACTGCATCAATATCAACAGATACCACATCCGCATCAGACTCTGCCTTCTCCTCTTTCGGCTCCGGTGCGAACATCGCCTTGATGCTTAAACTGATCTTCTTGTCCGCCTCGTTGAAGTCAACGACCTTTGCCGTCACCTCCTGTCCGCTCTTTAAGACATCAGAAGGTTTGTCGATATGTTCTTTGGAAATCTGTGACACATGAAGCAGTGCGTCAATGCCGGGCTCAAGTTCAATAAATGCACCAAAATCGGTCATGCGAGCTACCTTGCCGGTCACCTCAGTGCCGATGGCATACTTGTCCGCTGCGCCTCTCCAAGGGTTCTGGTCCTCAAACTTGAGACTGAGTGCAACTTTTGTGCCGGAGATGTCTTTGATGAGCACCTTCACCACATCGCCCACCTTAAAGACTTTCTTCGGGTTCTCCACTCTGCCCCAGGACATCTCGGAGATATGGAGCAGACCGTCGCAGCCGCCCAGATCAATGAATGCACCGAAATCGGTCACATTCTTCACCGTTCCTTCAACGGTATCACCAATCTTGATGGTCTCGAACAGTTTCTTCTGCAGCTCCGCTTTCTCTTCCATGATCAGCTGCTTTCTGTCGCCGATGTATCTTCTTCTCTTCGGATTGTACTCGCTGATGACGAACTGAATCTCCTGACCAGCATACTTGTTCAGGTCCTTCTCGTAAGTATCGGATACGAGGCTTGCAGGAATAAAGATCCGTACTTCCTCTACCACTACACTCAAGCCGCCGTCTAATACCTGCGCCACCTTTGCAGTAAGAACCTCTCTGTTCTCATAAGCTTCCTCGATACGCTTGTTGCCTCTGTCAGCTGCAAGCCGCTTGTAGGTAAGGAGAACCTGTCCTTCGCCGTCGTTTACCTTGAGAACCTTTACCTCCATGGTGTCGCCGGGTTTTGCGACGGTCGTCAGATCTACATTGGGTTCGTTCGTATACTCGTTCCGCGTCAAAACACCGTCTGATTTGTAACCGATGTTTAAGATGATCTCTTCAGGTTTTACATCAATAACGGTACCTTCAACAATCTCTCCTGTGTGTATTGTCTTCAAAGACTCCTCTAACATTTGTTCAAAAGTTAATTCTGACATAATTTTGAACCTCCTCGATTATATTGTTTGGGGTCGAAGCCCCTGCTGTAATACCCACCAGTCGGACAGTTTCAGGTAACCGTAAATGCAGATCCTCGAGTGTCTGAATAAAGTAGGTCTCCTTACACTCCTGTCTGCAGATCTCATAGAGCTTTCTCGTGTTAGAACTATGATTTCCACCTATTACTATCATAACATCGACCCGGGCCGCAAGTTCCCTGGCCTCGGTCTGACGTACTTCCGTAGCGTTACATACAGTATTCACAACACTACCATTGTAACCTTTTTTCTCAAGAATTTCAACCACATCTTGAAATTTCTTGTAGTTAAATGTCGTTTGAGAAACAATGCACAACTCTTCACCCTCTTCAGGCGTGAATTTTTCGGCTTCTTCCAATGATCCTATAATATAGGTTTTCGTGCCGGACCATCCTTTGATTCCTTCCACTTCAGGATGCCCGACATTGCCGACGATCACAATGCTCTTCCCTGCCTCGCTCTCCCGCTCTACAATAGTATGAATCCGTTTGACAAAAGGACAAGTGGCATCCGTCACTTTATATCCAAGCTCCTTGAGCCTTTCACTGACACTTCTTTCCACCCCGTGGGAGCGAATGATTACTGCTCCCCTCTCCGCTTCGGGAATCTGTTCGGCCTCCGCAAGCGAAGACAGAACATTCACACCCCGCTTCTGCAGATCGTTGACCACCACTTCATTATGTATGATCGATCCGAAGGTGTAAATCGGAAACTCATCTTCCCTTCTGTTCTCAAGCTGTTCATAGACGGTATCCACTGCCCTCTGCACACCGAAACAAAAACCGGCGTGTTCCGCTAAAATTACTTCCATCCCTTAACCTCCATACGAAGAATGTCTTTTTCCGGCATTCTTCAGTGCGAAACATAGTACTTCTTGGCGTCTCGTCCGATGGTCTTTAGAAGTACTTTTCACACAAGGCAATGACGGCATCCGCCGCCTCCTCCACCGTCATATGGGAGGAATCCACAAGCACGGCGTCCTCCGCCTGCTTTAAGGGGGAAAGTTCCCTGGTCATGTCCTGCCTGTCCCTCTCGATGATATCCTGCTCGATAACATCCAGATCGCACTGCTCGCCCCGCTCTGTAAGCTCTCTGTAACGTCGGAGCGCTCTCTCGTGGCTGTCCGCTGTGAGAAACACCTTCACCTGAGCTTTTGGCAGCACACAGGTGCCGATATCTCTGCCATCCATCACTACGTCTGTGCCCGCTGCAAGCTTCTGCTGCAGCTCCACCAGTTTTTTGCGCACATTGGGATTGGGACTGCTGCAGGATGCCATTCTCCCCACCTCTTCCGTGCGAATATTGCCGTTTACATTCTCGCCATTCAAATAGACGATCTGTTCCCCGTTCTCGTAAGCGATGGTGATGTCCGCCTCCTGACACTTTGCATCGATCGAAGCTGTGTCGGAAGGGTCTACGCCTTCTCTGAGCAAAAACAGAGCCATAGCGCGGTACATGGCCCCTGTATCCACATAAATATAACCTTTCTTTGCTGCGATCCGCTTGGCGATGGTACTCTTTCCCGCGCCCGCAGGTCCGTCTATCGCAATATTAATACTCATAGCCTCCTCCACTTTTCCATTTTATTCATCTTTCATTCTATATCGGTCAAAACACGGGAACCCGCAAGATGTCCCGTAGACCAGGCAATCTGCAGATTAAAGCCGCCCGTCAGGGCGTCCAGATCAAGAATCTCTCCCGCAAAATAAAGGCCCTTCACCCGCTTTGACTCCATGGTTGAGGGATTTACCTCCTTCACGTTTACACCACCCCGGGTGATGACCGCCTCAGAAAATCCGCGAAGTCCTGAGGGCTGCATGGTGAGCCCCTTCGTGATCCGCACCAGCGTCTCCCTCTCCTTTTTTGTGATCTCGTGAATCTTCTTTTCCGGATCTGTTTCCGAAAGAGATATCATAACAGGTGTTAGTTTTGCCGGATAAAGACTTCCGATCACATTCTTAAGACTCTTGTTGCGATTTTCCTCAAATTCCCGTAAAATCCGTCTGTCAAGCTGCTCTGCCGTAAGCGCCGGCTTCAGATCCAATGTGAGCGTAATCTGATCCTTAGTCTTACAGCGCTCATAAAAACTGCTGGCAGATAAGGCTAACGGCCCGCTGATCCCGAAGTGGGTAAAAAGCATTTCTCCAAAACCCTGCCAGACTTTTTTTGTACCGCAGCTCATAGTCAGCTCTACATTTTTTAGGGAAAGTCCCTGCAAAGCCGCGCACCAGTCCTCCTGCGTCTCAATCGGAGTGAGGGCAGGCGAACAGGCCTTCACCGTATGACCGAGGCATTCCGCCATCCGGTAGCCATCCCCCGTCGATCCCGTACTCGGATAGGAAAGACCGCCCGTCGCCAGCACCACTGCCGAAGCGGCAAGTTTTTCCCCATTATTCAAAAGAACGCCTGTTATATATCTTTTGTTATTAAATATGTCTCGGTTTTTTAACACATTCTGTACTTCAGTCTCAGGTGTCTCCTCTGACAACAGTTCTTTCACCGCTGTACCAAGCCGCACCGTCACGCTGTGCTTCCGCAAAAGCCGCTCCAGCGCAGCAGTCACATCGGAAGCGTGATCCGAAACCGGAAAGACTCTCTCTCCCCGTTCCGTCTTCAAAGAACAGCCGTTATTTTCCAGAAGAGCCATCATGGCAGCATTATCAAATTCATGGTAAGCACTGTAGAGAAATTTCGGATTGCTTACAACATTCTCAAAAAACTTGTCCTGCCCGCAGGCATTTGTGACGTTACAGCGACCTTTACCGGTTATGTAAAGTTTCTTCCCAAGTTTCTCGTTTTTTTCACATAAAATAACGCGGCGTCCGTTTTCCGCCGCCGCGATAGCCGCCATCATTCCCGCCGCGCCGCCGCCGATCACGACCACATGATCCTTGTCCATACCCATCTCTTTCCTTACGTCACGAACGTTTTTTTCACCTTGTCCGATCTGCAATTTATGCATGCTCCGCTATTCAGCTTTTTTCCGGAGCGGATAGTTGAGCATCGGCTCCTCATCGATAAAGTTAATCTCATCGTTCAGGTAAACCTGATAATTATTCCAAGCCTCCTCAAGGTTCTTCAGATTGTCCTTAACCTCTTCCGGCTGCTTTAAGCACATTGCCACAACCAGCGCGTTGATCAGACTTAATGGTGCAACCAGCGAATCCACAATGGACACCATATCACTTCTTGCGAGCAGATTACAGGAGGAATAGAGATTCATGGGGGAATGTACGGAATCCGTGACAGCAATCACTTTAGCATTCCTGTCGTTTGCGAATTCCATCGCTTTCAGAGTTCTCATGGAATACCGTGGAAAGCTGATTCCCACGAAAGCATCCTGCTCATCAATACGGATCATCTGCTCAAATGTTTCCGAAACACTTGTTGTTCTTAAGAGCACCACATTTCCCCGGATCATGTTCAGGTAAAACTGTAAAAAGTCCGCCAAAGGCTCGCAGCTTCTGACACCCATAATATAGACTGTCTTCGCCTCCAGAATGATATCCACCGCCGTCTCAAAAGCCGTCGGATCCAGATTGTGAATCGTATCCTGAATTTTTTCAATATCCGCAGTGAGGACGGAGTTTAAAATCTCCGACTGGCTGCTCTTGCCGTACTTTGCACCGATCTTCTGCACGGAATTGATCTTGTTCTGTACCCAGTATTCCAAATCCCTCTGAAATTCAGGGTAGCCGTTGTAACCGATAAACATGGCATAGCGCACCACAGTGGACTCGCTGACCCCCACTGTATCCCCCAGCTTTGCCGCCGTCATAAACACGGCCTGATCATAATGATCGTAGATAAAAGCCGAAATTGCCTTCTGGCCCTTGCTCATCTTGCTGTAATATTCATTGATCCTGGTTATGATATCATATCGATTCTCTATTGCCATAGCTGAATAACCCTTCTACACATTTTGAAATGCGTTGTAGGATTCCTCCAAAAGCTTTACGGTATCCTCCTCCTGCAGATCGTAGTCTCCCGTCAGAGTCATGCAGGCAGCTCCGTGAATGAAGATCCACATCTTCATAAACATTCCGCTGGGATCTTTACAGCCAAAAATCTTCGCACTGTTGATCTCCCGCACCACCGCGCCGTTCTTGCCGTTCAACATATCGTACAGGCTCTTGCCATGGCGGTTTTCCGATAAAAATAACAGGCGGAACAGATTTTGCTCCTCCTGAGAGAAGCGGATGTAGGCCAGTCCCAGATTGACAAAAGGCGTGTTGTTCTGCTTTGGGAAATCCTCGTAGTAGGAGCCAAAGTAATCCATCGCCTTCATAAAGAGATCCTCTCCCAGCTCCTCCATGTTCTTGTAGACGCGGAAAATCGGCTGTGTAGAACACCCTGCCTTAGCAGCCAGCGTCCTTGCGCTTACCTGATTAAATCCTTCTGTCCGCGCCATCTCGAAAGCAGCGTTCAAAATGTCATTTTTCGTGATCGTCTCTTTTCTTGCCATAGAAATATACCTCTCTTGCAGCTTTTTGAAACCTCTTTTGGTAACGTATGTTATTATAATATATTATGTAACCTGCGTCAACCCCTTTTTTATGAAAAAGCTTGAGATTTGTAATTCCTTGTAATTCTATGTAAACGTGTGGAGCAAAGATGATCGAGCAAAGAGCGAGCAACCACTCGAATTTGCTGCGCAAATCCTCGATGTTCGGCTCGCGCATAAGTCGCCATAGTCTATTTGCACAAAACAGAGCCATCTCGAATTTGCTGCGCAAATCCTCGATGTTCGGCTCGCGCATAAGTCGCCATAGTCTATTTGCACAAAACAGAGCCA
>JAIEFE010000013.1:396889-450978 GCA_029067085.1 Lachnospiraceae bacterium
TCTCGAATTTGCTGCGCAAATCCTCGATGTTCGGCTCGCGCCGAATAAGGCCATAAAAATACAGTCCCACGAAAGTAAACTTTCGGGAACTGTATTTTATAGCCTTGCTCTGCTTTGTGCTTAAACAGGGTATACCCCATTCTTGGTATCTGCCTGGGTCATATCAACCTTCTCCTGCTGTGCCTGACGGTACTTGAAAAAGTCGATTGCCACCTGTGGGAACAGTGCGTAGGACAGTACATCCTCATCCTGCTGTTTCCATTCCTTCATCTCCGCTTCCAGACCTGCAAGCTCCGGCTCGGTGTGTCCGGTTGCCTCAGCAGAGCGAGCGGTAGAACGCGGCTCTCCGGGAATAACCTTGTCGATCACTTCCTGGCTCATAGGCTTAACTGTCTGTCCATAATTACCACGAAGCAGATCCTTGAATTCTCCTGTAGCCATCTTATATCTCTCGCCCATCAGTACGTTAAATACCGCCTGCGTACCAACGATCTGTGAGGACGGCGTAACCAGAGGCGGCTCACCGCAATCCTTACGAACTCTCGGGATTTCTTCCAGCACATCCTGGTATTTATCCTCTGCCTTCTGCTCTTTCAGCTGGCTTACCATGTTGGACAGCATACCGCCGGGAACCTGATAACGCAATGTATTGATATTGACGCCGAGCACCTTCGTGCTCATCAGGCCGGATTCGATACACTCCTCACGGTAGGGACGGAAGTAATCTGCGATCTGTGCCAGAATCTCCTGATCATATCCGGTATCGTATTCTGTACCCTTAAAGGTCTCCACCATAACCTCTGTCGCCGGCTGGGAAGTACCCAGAGCAAAAGGAGAGATTGCACAGTCAATCACATCCACGCCTGCCTCTACAGCCTTCAGATAGGTCATGCTCGCCACACCGGAAGTATAGTGTGTATGCAGCTGAATCGGAAGCTTTGTGCTCTCCTTTAATGTCTTCACGAGCTCTGCTGCGCGATAAGGAACGAGCAAACCCGCCATATCCTTGATACAGATGGAATCTGCACCCATCTCCTCAATCTTCTTCGCCATATCCGCCCAATACTCTAATGTATAGGCATCACCAAGCGTATAGGAAAGCGCGATCTGAGACTCTCCTCTGCCCTCCTGCTTCTTAATCTTGTTGGTTGCATCTACAGCCGCCTGAAGGTTACGAATATCATTCAGGCAGTCAAAGATTCTGATAACATCGATACCATTTGCAATAGATTTCTCAACAAACGAGTACACCACATCATCCGCATAAGGTCTGTATCCCAGGATATTCTGACCTCTGAATAACATCTGTAACTTGGTATTCTTAAAGCCGTCTCTCAGCTTTCTGAGTCTCTCCCACGGATCTTCCTTCAGGAAACGAAGAGACGCATCAAAGGTAGCGCCGCCCCAGCACTCTACTGCATGGTAGCCGACTTTATCCATTGTATCTACGATTGGAAGCATTTTCTCGGTAGGCATTCTGGTCGCGATCAGAGACTGATGTGCGTCACGAAGAACGGTTTCCATGATTCCAACCGGCTTTTTAATCTGTTCTGCCATTATATTATCCTCCTAATTTATTATTTAAAATACTCCGAACACTGCCATGAAGGTACCTGCCGCAACTGCCGTACCAATAACGCCTGCTACGTTAGGTCCCATAGCATGCATCAGCAGGAAGTTTGTGGGATCAGCCTCCGCGCCCACCTTCTGTGACACTCTGGCCGCCATAGGCACCGCAGATACACCGGCGGAACCGATCAGCGGATTTACTTTTCCCTTGGTAACAACGCACATCAACTTACCGAAGAGCACGCCTGCCGCCGTACCAAATGCAAATGCAATCAGACCCAGAATGACAATCTTGATAGTATCCATATTCAAAAATGCCTCTGCGCTGGTAGTTGCGCCCACGGAAGTACCGAGGATGATGACCACAATGTACATGAGGGCGTTTGACGCCGTATCCGTCAACTGTCTCACGACGCCGCACTCTCTGAACAGATTACCCAGCATCAGCATGCCGACAAGGGGTGCTGTGGTGGGAAGGATCAGGGATACCACAACCGTTACCACAATCGGAAAGAGGATCTTCTCCAGCTTGCTGACAGGACGAAGCTGTCCCATCTTAATCTTTCTCTCCTTCTCCGTCGTGAAGAGTTTCATGATAGGCGGCTGAATGATCGGCACCAGAGACATATAGGAATATGCTGCCACTGCGATCGGACCAAGCAACGTCGTCTGACCCAGTTTTCCTGCAAGGAAGATGGAAGTCGGGCCGTCCGCACCACCGATGATGGAGATGGCCGCCGCTGCCTTATCGTTAAATCCCATAAAGATAGCGCCAAAATATGCCATAAAAATACCAAACTGTGCCGCAGCGCCCAAAAGAAAGCTCTTCGGGTTTGCAATCAACGGACCAAAATCCGTCATAGCGCCGACACCCATAAAGATCAGAGACGGCAGAATCGCCCACTCGTCCAGCAAGTAAAAATAATACAGCAGACCGCCGCCTGCGCCGCCCTCTCCGACTTCTTTCATAATATCCGGATAGATATTCACAAGCAGCATACCGAACGCGATCGGCACTAATAAGAGCGGTTCAAAGCCTTTGCCGATGGCAAGATATAGGAATACCAGAGCTACGACGATCATAACATAGTTGCCGACTTCCAGATTAAAGAAGGCGGTCTGATGTATCAGATTGTCAAGCGTATTAAATATATAATACATTTTTTAACCTCCTGTAGTTTTTGTTCCGAACAGTCCGCCCTTTCGGGAAGGCTGTCAAAGATTAGTTCAATGTCGCAAGAAGCGCGCCGGCCTCTACCGCGTCGCCCACTGCCACATTGATGCTGGCTACCGTGCCGTCCTCGGGAGCCACTACAGGAATCTCCATCTTCATAGCCTCAACGATCACGACCGCGTCACCCTTCTTCACCGCCTGTCCCACATTGGCCTCGATCTTGAAGACCTTTCCTGCTGCGCCGGCTTCAATTTTAATGCTGCCTGCCGCGCCGCCGGCTGCAGGTGCTGCTGCCGCAGGTGCAGGTGCTGCCTTGGGAACCGCTCTGGGCGCTGCAGGAGCTGCAGCTGCAGGTGCGCCGCTCGTTGCTCCCTCTTCCACCACTACATCATATACGCTGCCATTAACGGTAATTGTATAATTCTTCATCTTCATATCCTCCTATACTCTTAGGCATTCTGCCATTTGCTCTTATTTGATTTTCTGATGGATCTCACTACAAACCCATCCGTGGATGCCGCGCCCTCGTAGGCCGCGATTGCTGCCGCGATAACTGCCACAAGCTCCGTGTCATCGGAAAGCTCCTCCTTGGCCGCAATCTGCTGCACCACAGGAGCCTCCGCAGGAGCGGGTTCCTCTTTCTTCGGCTTCGACTCCAATTTGGATATCAGAGTGAAACAGGAAATGATCAGGCTGATCAGAATCAGAACCGCAAACACGGTCCCCATACCGATCACCGTATTCATGCCGGCCTTTGCCATAATCTCTCCCGTAGAATACTCCACATTCGTGGTGATCGCCTTGAGAGTTGTGAGACCGCTGTCAAGAAGAATCTCCACATCCGCATTGTGCGAGGAACCAAGCACGTGGATCATGATAACTACCTCATCGTCTTTTAAGGATACAGAGGCGTCGCTTACTCCCTCATAGGTGCCGATATCCTTCAGCGCGCTATCCCAACTCTGACACCCGTTGTAAACAACGGCATCATCAGACACCTGTTCTATCATCCCATTGCTCACGATCCCGTTCATCTGCTCAACAATAGTCGAACCGATCTGTTCTGCCTGCTCCTCGCTGATGGGAGCGCTTTTCGCTTCCTTCTCACCACACGCCGCAAGACAAGTCATGCAGGTAATCATCGCTAATATTACCAATAGTTTTTTCATACTTACACACATACCTTTCCGTAACCTGCGTAGAAATCCGCAGGCACCATATTTGCTAAACGAAAAAGTTCGTTTGTGGTATCAGACCGTACCGTGTTTCTTCTCGGGACGTCCCTCCGTCTTGGATGAGAGCATCTCAAAAGCGCCGATCACATACTTTCTGGTGTCTGCCGGCTCCACGATCTGATCTACATACCCTCTCTTTGCTGCGCTGGTCACATTGTTCTGTAGAGCCGCATACTCCTTCGCGCAGGCATCGATCGCATCTGCGCCCTGACCGTCGCAGATAATCTTTGCCGCCAGCTTTGCATCCATCATGCCGACCTCGGCATCCGGCCATGCGATGGTGATATCCGCGCCGATCGCCTTGGAGTTCATCGCCACATAGGCGCTGCCGTATGCTTTACCGATGATCACATTCACCTTGGGCACCGTAGCGTTGGCAAAGGCGTATGTAAGCCTGCCTGCTGCCTTAGCCATGCGCTTCTCACAACACTTGGTCGCCGCAAAGCCCGTTACATTGGTGAGGGAAAGAACCGGAATGTCAAAAGCGTCACAGAAGCTCACAAACTCGGCAGCCTTCTCCGCACCTCTCGCAGATAATGCCGCATCAAACTTCTCTGTCACCTCACCATTGTCGTCGTAAACTTCCGTGCGGTTTGCCACCGCGCCGACAGTCGCGCCGTTTAAACGGATAAATCCCGCTACCATGTCTTTTGCGTAATCCTGCTTCACTTCCACGAACAGACCGTCATCCGCGATCTGGGACAGGGCGATCGCCGTATCACCCACACAGTTTGCTATCTCTGCACAGGCGCGGTTTAAGTCGTCCGCACAGTCTGTCCAAGCAAGATCGGAATTATTTGCGGGTAAGATCGATACAAGCTGTCTGATCTGTGCCAGAATGGCAGGCTCGTCCGCCACCATATCTACGAGACCCGTCTCCTCGCTCTGGAACGCTGCACCTGAAGTATCGCAGCGGGAGATCTCATTGCCCTCCAGGGCGTTAGGCGAATTTACGAACAGCTTTGCCTTCTTCTCCTCCATGAAAGTGAAATCCGCCATCGCCGGAATCAGAGCAAGTCCGCCGCCGCAGCTTCCGAACACAGCCGTGATCTGCGGGATCACGCCGGAAGCCATCACCTGACTCCTGTAAATCTCACCGAAACCGTTTAAGGCATCTGTTGCCTCCTGCAGACGCAGGCCGGCAGAATCGATGAGCCCGATCACCGGTGCGCCCATCTTCATAGCCAGCTCGTAAAGATTCACGATCTTCTTCGCGTGCATCTCTCCTACTGATCCGCTCAACACGGATGCATCCTGGCTGTACACGTACACGAGATTACCGTCGATCACGCCGTAGCCGGTCACAACACCGTCAGACGGAGTCTCGGTCTGTTTCAGATTGAAATCCGTGGCTCTCGCTGTCACGAGACCGCCGATCTCAACGAAACTGTTTTCATCGAGTAAAGCATTGATTCTTTGACTCGCTTGAGATGTAGTACTCATTATTCAGCCCTCCATTTATATGATTATAAATTATAAAACTTTACCACAAAGTGGCACAACACACGAAAGTAGTATAACACAGAATCCCCTTTCCGACCAGAAGATTTTAGAAAAAAATTGCAAGTTTTAGAATATAGTTCAGAATCCATAAAAAGCTCTGTTTCTCCACCGCTTCCTCAGTCAAAAGATCATAGCATTTTACGAGCTCTCCGTTCAGGTAATACGATACCTCTCCCACCTTCGCACCCGCGGCGACAGGTGCGGAAAGAACAGTCTCCAGACGGGTCTTTACCTCCACCCGGTCATCCTCACAGAGCAGATAGCCCAGACTCTTCTCCTCATTTTCCATGACGACACTCACTGAGGCCTCTTCCCAGGGCGTCCCCGTCTCTCCCGCTATGCCGCCGCGCACGGGAATGTCCGCAAATGTTTTTTCCTCGTAGATATCCTGATAGCGGTAGCGCTCCATGCCGTAGGCCGCAAGCTTCTTCATGTCGCTCCACTTATAACTTCTGTTATTCGGCCAGCCGCAGGCCAGAAGCGCAACGGTAAAGATTCTGCCCTCGCTCTCGATCGCTCCCACATAGCAGTATCCCGCATTGTTCGTAAATCCGGTCTTACCCGACAGCGCCTCCTCCATCATGCCCAGAAAAGCGTTGTGATTGTTACAGTGAAAACTCCTGCTGCCATCCACATCGGTAAAGTCATAACGCAGGGTGCGGGTAATTTCCAGAAATTCTTCTTTTTTGGGAGAATCTGTCACACAATAAGCCATGATCCTTGCCAGATCCACCGCCGTGGTGGCGTGCGTCTTTCCCGTCTCATTCACCGTCGCATCCAGACCGTTCGGGGTGATAAAACAGCTGTCATAACACCCGATATCCCGGGCCTTCTGGTTCATCATAGCGGCAAAGTTTTCCACGCTTCCGCCCACAGCCTCGGCGATCACCACCGCCGAATCGTTGTGAGATTCCAGCATCAAAGAATAGAGCAGATCTTTTAAGCGGTATTTCTCCCCCTGTTTGACATAAAGTTTCACCTTTGGCATACTTGCCGCATAGGAAGATGCTTCCACGATCTCTTCCGGATTGCCATACTCCAAAGCCAAAATGCAGGTCATGATCTTTGTCGTGCTGGCCATGGGGAGGACGGTTTTCTCATTTTTCCCATAGAGTACCCGCCCCGAATCCGCATCCATCAGAACAGCAGCCTGCGCGTAGAGCTGCAGATCGTCCTTCTTTTCCTCCGCTGCATAAATTGACCCAATTGGACAACAAAACAGGGCAACCGCCAAGATCATGGCCGCTACCCTGTGATATATCTTCTTCCTGCAGTTTATTCTTTGCCTGTCTTTCTTATCTGTTTTCACGATACGCATATGCTGTCCCGACACTTTTTCACTCGTTAATATATATGCGTATCTCCTTTTCCTATGACATTGTCATAAGATGACAGGGTCAGATATCCAGCTGCATTTCCACCTCAGACTCCGCCTGCTGCTTAAACTCCTCTATCTGCACTGCGGAAAGCTCCGGAAGCTCCTCGATGGATTTCACGCCAAAGCTTCTTAGGAACTGCTCCGTCGTGCCGAACAACAGGGGCCTTCCCGGCGCGTCCAGCCTGCCCACCTCGGTGATCAGTTCAAATTCCAGGAGTCTGTTGACTGCATGGTCGCAGCTCACTCCTCTCACCTTCTCGATTTCCAGTCTGGTGATGGGCTGCTTGTAGGCAATGATGGAAAGCGTCTCCAGCAGAGTGTCCGTGAGCACAAATTTCTTCGGGGTCTTCGCTATCTTGATCAAGTACTCGTAAAGCTCGCTCTTCGTACACAACTGCACCGCATTGTCCAAGATCGTGATGGCGATTCCCCGCTCCTCACTCCGGTATTCCTCCGCCATCTCATCAAGCAGATTCTTTGTGGTATCCTTATCTTCCTCGATCACGGCGGCAAGCCGGTCGATCTCCACCGAGTCCCCCATGGTGAACAGGATCGCCTCCAGTACCGCCTTCGCTTTGTTTTTTTCCATATCCGTTCCTCATACTTGTTTATTGACTAAATCAGTCAGCTTACGCTGGTGAGCTGCAGCGGCTCTTCGTCTGCCGTATCCTTCGTCGTGATGATGATATCCGCGAAGGTATCTTCCTGCTCTATGCCGATGCGTCCTGTCTTGATCATCTCCAGGATCACCAGAAAGGTCACGATGATCTCCATCCTGCTGTGCTGTTTTTCCAGCAGCTTTCGGAAGCTGAAAGTCTTGTGACTCCTCACATAGGCTTCCACGTAGGTGGTCTTTAAATCCAGATCGATCTCGTCCTTCTCAATTTTGCCGAAGGTGCTTCTGACAGGATCGATCTTATCCTCCTGCCGCTTCATCGTCTGTTTAAAAATCTCATGCAGCCTGTTCAGGGTCATATCGCCGATCAGTTCTTCGTAGTTTACGGGCTGGCGGTACTGCGCCACTTCAGGCGGCAGCGTCGGCCGCTTGTAAAGGCATTTCTCCGCATCCACCATGCGGTCCCTGAGCTCATAGGACATATATTTGCACATCTTGTACTCCAGGAGCTTTTCCACAAGTTCCGCTCTGGGGTCTTCCTCCTCCCCCTCCTCGTTCACTTCCTTCGGAAGGAGCATCCGGCACTTAATGTCGATGAGGGTGGCCGCCATGACCAGAAACTCGCTCACGACATTCATATCCTCCGTCTCCATCTGCCTGATGTAATCCAGATACTGCTCCGTTATCTCCACGATGGGAATGTCATAGATATCCACTTTATTCTTGTCTATCAGGTGCAAGAGCAGATCCAACGGTCCCTCAAACACCTCCAGTTTCACAGGAATTGCCATAGCCTGTCCTCTCTATACAAATATTACTTGTCCGGCTTCAAATCGATTATGATCAGCTCGCCCGGATTGAAGATCCTGATCGGAGGCGTATGACTGCTCAATCCCCGACTTAAGATCATGGTACTTTCTTTCTCATGAAATATACCGCCGTCATACGCGGGAAACAGGGTCAACATCGGCGAAAGCACACCGCCTATAAACGGAAGCCTCATAATTCCCCCGTGCACATGACCTGCTACCACCAGATCTGCGCCCCAGTCCGCATAAGCGTCAAAATAGACCGGATTGTGGGCGATCAGCAATTGAAAGCATCCCGCCTCGGGCGTCCCCAAAAGCTTAGGCAGATAAGACGGCTCCATGGGCAGTCTCCTGAAATGCCTGTAATAATCCCTGTCGATCTGCGCACCGCAGACAGCGATATTCCATGCGGGCAGATAAACAGTCTCATTGATCAGCGGCTCTATCCCCGCCTTTTTCAAACCCTCGAGATAGCCCTCGTACATACCCGGATAGTGCTCCGGGTAAAGCCCCAGCCGGTACTCGTGATTCCCCATGCCGTAATAGACCGGGTATTTGGAGGCCAGTTTTTCCATGAGCGAAAGCGCTTTTGTAAAATCAGCGCCTCTCACCGCAGTCAACATATCCCCTGCCGTCAAAATCGCATCCGGCGAAATCTCCTCAATCGCAGAAAGCAGCCTGTCGTTTTCTCTCCCGAAGGACTTATTGTGAAGATCAGCCAACAGGACGAATCTGCAGGGCTTTGTCAACTTTTTGGACCTGATCTCATAGGTGCGCGTCACAAAGCGATTGCTGTCAAAGAACGCCGAGAGCAGCACTATCAATATGATCACGCAAATAATCGCTGTAATGCCCTCCGCCATATTTCCCCCTGTCTGTTCGTTAAGCGCAAAACACGGCTGTCTGACGTCTATGCCAGACAGCCACTTATATAGTAGTGTAACATACCGCCTACTTCACCGCAATCAGCGAACTTTTGTTCTATCTATTCATCAGGTAGAGCCTCCATACCTTCTTACAGTAATCCTTATAGCGCGCCTTCTCGACATCCTTTGCTGCCAGAATGGATACGCTGCCGATACGGGTACCGTTTAATTTATAGACCGCCTCACCGATCGCATCTCCCTCAGCAACAGGCGCCGTTACCACGCCGGGCAGACTGATCTCTTTCTCGATCTCGTTTATATTATTTCCCGCCGTATCCAGATAAGAAAAGGGGGAAGCGTAAAGCAGATTCACCGTATCTTCAATACCGCCCTCCACCTTTTGAGCCGGCAGAGTATCCCGATTTTCGTCTGTATACATCTGACTCACGCTGTAACCGTAACTTAAAAGTGACATCGCATCCTGAAATCTTGTCTTGGGATCCGGCGCCGCCATCACCACCGCGATCAGCTCCATGCCGTCCTTATCCGCCGTTGCGGACAGACAATAGAGCGCTTTTGATGTGGATCCGGTCTTTAAGCCTGTCGTCCACTCATACTGCTTCAAGAGCTTGTTGGTACTGGAAAGTGTGAAGGTACTTGTGCCCCTGGCCGTCTTATGCTCAATATCCTCCATCCAGATCTTCGTATACTGGAAAACCTCAGGATATTTCGTGATCAGCTCCCTGGACATGATGGCAACGTCTCTTGCTGAGGAAAAATGACCGTCGGAATCTGTCAGTCCGCAGCAGTCCTCAAAGTGCGTATTCTGCATTCCCAGACTCTCCGCTTTTTCATTCATCAGCTTGACAAACTCCGCCTCGCTTCCCGCTATGTACTCCGCCACCGCGACGCTTGCGTCATTGCCGCTCGCTACCGCAATGCACTTGATCATGGTGTCAAGAGTCTGATTCTCTCCCTCCTCCAAAAAGACCTGCGAGCCGCCCATTGACTTGGCATAGGCGCTCGTAGTCACCTGATCCTCAAGGCGGATCCTGCCGCTTTTTAAATGTTCAAAGATGATGAGCAGGGTCATGATCTTCGTGATGCTGGCAGGACTCCGCTTCGTGTCCGCATCCTGCTCGCAGATTACCTGCCCCGTGGACGCCTCCATCACGATATAAGATGGCGTAGCCACCTCCGGCGCGGCACTGACTGTCAAAGTCAATGTCGCAAAAAGGGAATTTGCAAAGATTCCTCCAAGCAAAAACCATATGACGATTCGCTTCTTTACTCCGCGCAAACTAAGTCACCCCCAGGGGTTCTTATTTACTATAGTTATGCCCTTCCCTGTAAAAATATGAAAAAGAACAGGTCTTTTGACCTGTTCTCTGTAAGCTTAGTTATACTTGCGCTTTCTCGCCGCTTCGGACTTTTTCTTACGTCTTACGCTGGGCTTCTCGTAATGCTCTCTCTTACGAATCTCCTGCTGGATTCCCGCCTTTGCGCAGCTTCTCTTGAAACGGCGTAACGCGCTGTCCAGAGTCTCGTTTTCTTTTACGATTACGTTTGACATTCCGCACCTGACCTCCCTTCAGTCCCCGATTCTTTCGACTGATTGGGTTATTTGCGTGTTCTCACACAATAAGAATTATAACACATTTTAGATGCGCGTCAACCGAAATTTGTAAATTTTTCTATATTCCGCATTTTCCTTCTATGCCGGCCTATCCCAGCTGTTCCTCCAAAAGCGACCTCGTCTTAGCGATCGCATCGTCGATTCCCGCAGGGTTCTTGCCGCCAGCCTGCGCCATATTCGGCCGTCCGCCGCCGCCACCGCCTACAAGCGCTGCGATTCCCTTGATCAGGTTGCCCGCATGAGCGCCCTTTGCCATCGCGCCATCGGTAGCCATAGCGATCAGGTTGACCTTACCCTCCTTCTCGGAAAGCAGCACCACCACGCCGTCACCCAGCTTTTCCTTCAGCTGGTCACCCAGCTCCCGCAGGCCGTTCATGTCAACATCCGCCACCTTGGCAGTAAGGAGCTTTACACCCTTCACATCCTGAACCTGATCCATCACATCACCCAGGGCATCCTTGGCCGCCTTACTCTTCAGGGACTCGTTTTCACTCTGCAATGCCTTAAGCTCCGACATCAGGTGGGAAAGTCTTGCAAGGAGCTCCGTCGGAGCAGTCTTTACGATTGCAGCCGCCTTCGTAAGCTCTTCTTCCATCTTCCCGTAATATTCTAACACGCCGTTTCCGGTCAGTGCCTCGATCCTCCTCACCCCGGCTGCTACGCCGCTCTCCGATACGATCTTAAACAGGCGCACTTCACCGGTATTGCTCACATGGGTACCGCCGCAAAGCTCGGTGGAGAAATCACCCATCCTGACAACCCGTACCCTCTCGCCATACTTTTCTCCAAACAGGGCCATAGCCCCTGTCTTCTTCGCATCCTCAATGGACATTACCTCTGTCACCACAGGCAGCCTAAGCACGATCTGCTCATTGACGATCTGCTCTGTCTTTTCCAGTTCTTCTTTCGTCATCGCGGAAGAATGGCTGAAATCGAAGCGTAGTCTGTCACCGTTTACAAAGGAACCTGCCTGCTCCACATGATCCCCCAGGACAATACGCAGTGCCTTTTGGAGAAGGTGGGTCGCGCTGTGGTTACTGCAGGTGTCGCTTCGCTTTGCTTCATTTACCTGTAAAACCGCCGTATCTCCTGTTTTCAGGCTTCCCTTTATCACTTTGCCGACATGTCCGATCCTGTCACCGGGAAGCTTAACCGTATCTTCCACCAAAAATTCACTCTCACCGCAGGTAATGATTCCGGTGTCGGCACACTGACCGCCCATAGTAGCATAAAAAGGCGTCTTATAGGTAATGATCGTTCCCTCTTCCCCTTCGTTCAGAGAATCTCTCAATTCCTTTCCGTTACTTATAGCCACAATTTCACTCTCAGCCGTCAAGGTTTCATAACCTACAAATTCACTGACAACAGAAGCGTCCAGACTGTCATAAAGCGCCATATTTTCCGTGGAGAGCTTCGCCTCAAAATTCTGGTTATCTCTCGCCTTTTGCTTCTGCTCCTCCATCGCCTGTGCAAAGCCGTCTTCATCCACCTTAAGTCCTTCTTCCTGCGCCATTTCCACAGTCAGCTCAATGGGGAAGCCGAAAGTATCATATAAATAAAAGGCGGACTTACCGTCAATTTCACCTGATCCGGCTTTTTTCTTCTGCTCAAGAATCTTACGGAATTCCTTCATACCGTTTTCCAGAGTACTCTCAAAACGGTTTATTTCCTTCTTAAGCTCTACAAGAACAAACTCTTTGTTTTCTTTCAAGCGGGGATAGCTTTCCGCATAAATATCATCAATGAAGATTTCCGCTGTTTTTAAGATATTCTCAACAGTCATGCCCAGCACTCTGCCGTGCCTTACGGCACGTCTGATCAGACGGCGCAGCACATACCCCGCCCCCACATTGGAAGGCAAAAGCTTTGCTTCATCCCCGATCAGCATCACGCTGGTACGGACATGGTCCGCCAGAATTCTCATAGACCTTGTCAAATTCTCATCCTGCTCATATTTCGTTCCCGATACCTTCTCGATATAGGCGATCACAGGGGAAAACAAGTCGATCTGGTAGACATCTCTGGTCCCGTTTAAGAACGCCAGAATGCGCTCCAATCCCCAGCCGGTATCCACGTTTTTCTGTTTTAAAGGGGTAAGACTCCCGTCGTGATGCTTTTCATACTGCATAAAAACATCATTTCCCAATTCCGTATACTTCCCGCAGCTGCAGCCCGGCCCGCAGTCCGGTCCGCAGTCCGGCCGATCAGCAATATAAAACATTTCGCTGTCAGGGCCGCAGGGGCCATATTCCAATCCCCACCAGTTATCCTCCGCCGGCAGGTAATAAATATTTTCCTTCTTAAATCCGGAAGCAATGCGGTACTCGGCTCCCTCCTCATCTCTGGGAGCATTTTCATCCCCGGCAAATACGGTTGCCGCAAGATGATCCGCATCAAAGCCAAACACCTGGGTCAAAAGCTCAAAGCTCCACTTACAGCGCTCTTCTTTGAAATAATCTCCCAGGCTCCAGCTTCCCATCATCTCAAAGAAAGTTACATGGCTCTTATCGCCTACCGAATCAATATCATTCGTGCGCACACAACCCTGGACGTTGCACAGTCTTGTCCCCAAAGGATGCTTCTGGCCTAATAAATAAGGCATCAGCGGCTGCATTCCTGCAACGTTAAAAAGAACTCCCGTAGAACCGTCAGACACAAGGGAAACCGCCCCTACATCGACATGTCCGCGCTCTATATAGAATTGCTTCCAGGTTTTTCTCAGCTCATCTGAAGTGAATTGTCTCATCGTTTTTCTCCTCATTCCTAGAATGTAAACTTGTCTGCAAAATAAGCGTCAAGCTCCGCAATCGCTATGCGCTCCTGCTCCATAGAGTCACGGAACCGCACGGTCACACAGCCGTCCGTCTCGGAATCAAAATCATATGTAACGCAGAAGGGCGTACCGATCTCATCCTGTCTGCGGTATCTCTTACCGATATTGCCTCTGTCGTCAAACTCACAGTTATATTTCTTGGAAAGCTGTGCAAAGATCTTCTCTGCGCCCTCGTTTAACTTCTTGGAAAGAGGCAGCACGCCGATCTTGACAGGAGCAAGGGCCGGATGGAAATGCAGCACAGTACGCACATCTCCCTCGCCGATCTCCTCCTCATCGTAGGCGCCGCAGAGCACCGCAAGGAACAGACGCTCCACACCCAGCGAAGGCTCAATCACATAAGGGATATACTTTTCATTCTTCGTATCGTCAAAGTAGGACATATCCTCGCCGGAGGTATTCTGGTGCTGTGTCAGATCATAGTCTGTCCTGTCAGCGATACCCCAGAGTTCACCCCAGCCGAAGGGGAACAGGAACTCAATGTCCGTCGTAGCCTTGGAGTAGAAAGAAAGCTCTTCCGGATCGTGGTCGCGGACTCTCATCTCCTCCTCCTTCATCCCCAGACTCTTTAAGAAATCAATACAATACTTCTTCCAGTATGCAAACCACTCCAGATCTGTATCCGGCTCACAGAAAAATTCCATCTCCATCTGCTCAAACTCTCTCACGCGGAAAATAAAGTTGCCGGGCGTGATCTCGTTACGGAAGGACTTACCCACCTGGCAGATGCCGAAGGGGATTTTCTTGCGGGATGTCCGCTGTACATTCTTAAAGTTTACGAAAATACCCTGTGCCGTCTCCGGGCGCAGATACACGGTATTCTTCGCATCCTCGGTGACACCCTGGAAGGTCTTGAACATCAGGTTAAACTGTCTGATATCGGTAAAATTGTGCTTGCCGCAGGTAGGACAGGGAATGTTATGCTCCTCGATGAAATCCTTCATCTGCTGCTGGCTCCAGCCATCCACAGAGCCGTCCAGAGTCATACCGTTCTCCGCCACATAATCCTCGATGATCTTATCCGCACGGAATCTCTCGTGACACTCTCTGCAGTCCATAAGCGGATCAGAGAAGCTTCCCAGATGCCCGCTGGCTACCCATGTCTGGGGATTCATCAGGATCGCACAGTCCACGCCTACATTGTAGGGGCTCTCCATGACAAACTTCTGCCACCACGCCTTCTTGATGTTATTTTTTAACTCCACACCCAGATTACCGAAATCCCAGGTGTTCGCCAGACCACCATAAATCTCGGAACCGGGATAGACAAACCCTCTCGCCTTTGATAACGCCACAATCTTTTCCATCGTTTTTTCCATAGTGTCTCCTCATTTCCTTTCTATTTCTCGTTATAAAATTGCCAAAACCTAAAACATTGAAGGGGTCGACTGCGCGAGCACTCGACGGCTACTCATATATAATGTAAGAGAGCGCACGGGCCCCCTCTTCTTCCTGATTGCTGATTTTCACGCTCTTTTTCCCCACAAGCGTCACACTCTGTCCGCTGTGCGCACTCTGATTGGTGTAGAGAGTTTTTCCCGGCAGATTAACCAACATACTCTCCCCGCTCTTCGTCTCCAGAATGACAAGTCTCTTTTTCTCCCAATCGTCAATATAACCGATCTCCACCGCCTGACCGTCAACAGAGACCAGAGGCACTGCCTCAAGCTCGTAGCCGTCCTGCGCAGCGGTCTCCAGAGAGCCCACATACAGAATCCTGTGGTTAAAGCCGCTGTAATCTTCCGCTGAGGCGTAGCCGAAATCCATAGATATGCTGCCGTCCTTCTCCTCCACGGCATTCAGGGTAACGCTGCCCTCGCCTTTGTCTGTGCAGTATTCCTCCACACGCGACGCCGCAAAGCTTTCCAGATCAGCTGTCTCGATCCGGTAATAACTCTGATCGGTCTTCCCTACGATGTGATGCGTGATCTCTCCCGTCTTGTTAACGGACAGGGAGTTTAACTCCGGCTCTTTATTATCCTGCCCGCAGCCTGCAAGCCCTGCGATCAATGTCAGCAGCACAAGCGCACTTACAACCTTCCGCATACAGTTTCCCCTCTACATACATATTCAGCATAGCCGTGCTCACTCGCAAACCGACGCTTCGCGCCGCTTGCTCGTGTCGGGCTCTCGCCCTATTGTATTATAGTTTATCCACAATTTCAAGACTTTTCATCGGGCGGTCTATGGAGCGTGAGCGGCAGTCGTCCGCGATCTCCCCAAGCTGCGCCAGAACCTGCGGTGTTACGGTGAAAGTGTATAGCTTTTCGATTCCGGTCGCCGCTATGTAAGTAACCGCGTAACGCGTGGATTCCTCCCACTTCTCCTCGTCCGGTATCCCGGGAAATTCGCCGTTTATCACCACGGCTTTGATCTCGAAAATATAGCGTACCAGCACATTGGAAAGTCCCTCGTGCATGAGTGCGCGAAGGGACTGGTAAAGAAGCTTTAAGAACTCCTTTTCATCATTGTTCTCTCTTGTATAATAGTCCATGACCTCCAGAAAGTACATACCGTAGAAGGCGCTTTCGTAATCCTCCCGCAGGCCCTCAAAGTAGTTGGAGATATCCGCCTCCATCACATTGTAGGAGGTTCTTCCCTCATATAACTTAAAAATACCGAAGCAAAAAGGATTCGTGGCCGCAAGAAGCTTGCTGTTTGGTTTTCTCGCGCCTCTCGCGAAAGCGGATATCTTTCCTCTCTCCTTTGTAAGCAGGACCACTCTCCTGTCATAGTCATTCACCGGTTCAGCCTTTAAAATCATCCCCGTAAGTTCCGTGACCCCCTGCATCCGAATCCTCCTCAGACTCTCTCATCGCTTCTCTTTCCTCTTGTCTCCCGGCATTTTTGTAGGCTAGAAAGTCCTCTATTTTTCCCGTCGCCATAAACTGCTCCCAGTAGTTTATTTCCTTCATCTTACGCCCCCTGTTTCTTCCTTATCCTGCACCGTCATCTACTCTGACGTGTCAAAAATTAGGGTTCGCAGATTGGGCATTTTCTATTCTGCCTCAGAGGGATCATAGCCGAAATTCTTGAGCAGGAAATCGCTGTCCCGCCAATCTTTTTTTACTCTCACCCAGAGTTTCAAATTCACCTGACTCTCCACCAGATCCTCGATATCCTTTCTGGCCAGAGAACCGATCTTTTTTAGCATCGCGCCCTGCTTGCCGATGATGATCCCCTTGTGAGAATCCCGTTCACAGATGATTGTCGCCTCGATATCCACAATCCTTTTTTTGAATTTCATCTGTTCGACCGTGACGGCGATACCGTGGGGAATCTCCTCTTCCAGACACCGCAGGGCCTTTTCCCGAATCAGCTCCGCCACGATCTGGCGCATGGGCTGATCCGTCACCGTTTCCTCGTCATAGAAGGGCTCCCCGTAAGGGAGGTATTTCAAAATACAGTCAATCAGTGCTTCCGTTCCGTCCTTTTTCAGGGCGGAAACGGGCACGATCTCCGCAAAGTCAAGTTCCTTTCGGTAGGCATCGATAAAGGTCAGAATCAGTTCCTTTTTCACCGTATCAATCTTATTGATGACCAGAATCACCGGCGTTTTCGTCTGCTTAAGCTGTTCAATAATATGCCGCTCCCCTGCGCCGATATAGTCTGTCGGCTCCACCAGCCACAGGATCACATCCACCTCGGACAAGGTACTCTGTGCCGCGTTTACCATATAGTCACCCAGCTTATTCTTCGGCTTATGGATCCCGGGCGTATCCAGAAAGACGATCTGGCCTTCCTCACAGGTATATACGGTTCTTATGCGGTTTCTGGTAGTCTGGGGCTTCTTTGAGGTAATGGCGATCTTCTGACCGATCAGCGCGTTCATCAAAGTCGATTTTCCCACGTTCGGCCTGCCGATCAGCGTGGCAAAACCGGATTTCAGCTGCTTTTGATTATTCATTGTTTTTTTGTTCCGTCTCCTTTTTTTCGCGGGAAGCCGCGCGCTTTGCAACCATCTTTTTCCATGTCTTCCACAGGATACGAAATACGATCACTGCCACAGCGATGAGCACGCCACAGAAAACGATATAGGGAATGTCAATTACAAAACCGATGGCAAAATCACGGATTCCGAAACCAATATTCTCCAGACTCTTCATAAAACCGTTCCCGATCCGCTGCCATACGGTGGCCGTCTGCGGCGCTGAGTACTTCCGCACCTCCTCGATGGAGAGATACACCGTGCTGTAGTCGATCTGATTGTCGTAAGTGCGAAGCTGGGATTCCATGCTCTCAAGCTGGTAACGCACCTCAGAAAGCCGTCCTTCGATGGTAATGATATCCTCCACGCTCTCAGCCTTTTCCATCAGCGCAAGCAGTCTCTCCTGTTCCGTGAGAAGCGCCTTCTTATGACTCTCCAGATCCACATACCGCAAGGTTACGTCCTCCACGTTCTCGGATCTGCTGGTCATATTGGTCTGCTCACCCACCTGAAGCAAAAAACCGTCCAGCTTTTCCTTGGGCACACGGGCCGTCAGATTGGCACAGCGCTGCTTCTGCATCGTGTCTTCCACATAATAGCTGCCCACATCATAAACGGAAATACTCTCTATGTAGCCGCCAAGCGTCTCCACCTGCTTCTGCAGGCCCGGCACCAGCGTGTCGAAATTCTCCGTCTCAGCAGAGATATTCACGGTCTTGATCAGCTTGCGCGAAGTCTCCGGCGCGGCCACCGTGCTCTGTCCGCCTTCCTCCTGCGCATAAGTCTCTTCTGCCTCTGCCATCTCATATTCAGCCGCCCCGGCAGAAGCTGCGCTGTTAAAGACAACGCCGCCGTCGTAAGCTGCCATATCATAGGCATATTCCTCCGCCATGGCAGCCGGTGCCGCTTCTGTCATATTCTCGTTAGATATCTTACCGCTTCCACAGGCTGTCATAACGACCGCCAGCATCATGATCAGCGAAAAGCTTTGCAGCCTGCTCCGTTTTATCGTGTTCCCATTCATTCTACTCATCATTTTTCCTCCCTTTCCTGAAAGATTCGTTCCAGAATCAACTCTCTCTATTACGAAATACCTTTCCCGGAAAGAAAAAGTTGCATTTTTTCAAAAAACATTCTTTATTAATGAATCAGATATTCCACGGAGTCGAAAAGTTCCTTCTGTTCCTTTATTTTCTCCTCATTTCCCACCACACAGAGACAATCATCCTCCATAAAGGCACGGATATGGGCGGCCAGCCCTCTGATGGTGGCCGCGTCCGCGGACAGCAGTTCATCCCGCTCCCGCTGCACCTGCTCCTCGGAAAAACCCGTCAGAAACCCTGCCAGAGAGTAAGTTCCGTACACCTGCGGCGTCATGGGCGTATCCAGAGCGCTGACAGCCCCGATGATGTACTGGGTCATGGTGCGCTCATCAGCCTCGAAGGCCTCCACAAAATCTGCCGCCTTCTCGTAAACTTCGATCGTTTTCTCCAGATTCGGATCCCTGTAGGAGACAAAGTAGCTCTCTCCGGTTTTTCCAAACTGACACATACACCCGTAGGCGCCGCCTTTCACGCGCACCTGCGTCCAGAGGTACTCGTAGCTCATCATCACCTTAAGAGCACGCAGCGCCCCTGTGTAGGATAATCCCTTTTTCGCAAAATTTCCCGCCCGGCACACATACTGAATCTGTGCAGCGCTCATAAGGCCTTCATTCTTCCTTTCAGGCTTCGGTTCACAAGGATTTCCCTGAACAGGCTCCCGGTAGAGCTTCTCTTTCAAACTCGCGATCAACTGCTCAATGCACGCAAGCCCCTCTCTCTCAGCCGTGTAATCCACCATCAGATTCTCCGGCCGAAAGATATAGCGTACCAGACGCTCCATCTTCTCACTGAGCTCTTCCTTTTTGTTGTCAAAGTCCTTTTCCAGTTCCTCAAGCAGCCGGTAAAAGGCAAGGCCGTTCACCTGATCCATAAGCCAGGCCTGCTTCGACAGATAGGAAAGCGCCTGCCCTGCTGCCAGAGAATGCCCTGCAGACATCATCTGAGCCTGCTTGTCGGAGCGGTTCTCCGCCACCAGCTCAAACAGCCTTTTTTCACTTACATAGACTGATTCGGTCAATATCTCTTCCACGAGAGCGAAGGCCTTCGAAAGATTGCCGTACAAAGTCTTTACTTTGAGATCAAAGGTCAACTGATAGCGGCTCGGATCATTCGCATTCGTGTAAACATTCACTGCCGGCGCGATACCGCCCGTCTGCAGATTGATCTCATTGTACAATTCACTGTAGGAGCGTTTTTCCGTGTCCACCAGCCCAATCATCACCTGCAACAGACCCACGTAGGGAAAAAGTTCCTCCGGCACCTGCTTCAGATCAAAGAGAAACCGCAGATAACCGATGCCATTCGTATAGATATCATGATAGAGAAACGTGGTGTCCCCCACTTTTCTCTCATCATTTTTGTACCCGCGCGCCTTCTTGCCGATATCCTCCCTTGCCAGGAGCGGTATCTTGGCAAGATCCTCCGCGCTGTCCGGCGCCTCCTGATAGGCGGCGAGCGCGGCCGTCTCCTCCACAATGGCTGCGATCTCCTCCGCCGTCATGGCCGCCTTCTCCTTCGCAAGACGCTCGGCCAAAGCCTTCTCCTTCTTCCCGGTAAGCCCCTTTACAGGACGCACGACCACAATGCTCTTGTGAGGATTTTGCAGGACGAGATTCTGCAGCAGTTCCTCATAGTAGCCGGTCTCTATCTCCTGCTTCAATACACCGTAGGTCTCCCCCAGTTCCAGATAATCGAAGGGTCTGTTGTCGTCGTAAAGCCACGTTTCAAACACATACAGCCCGTACATCAATCCCTTCGGATAAGCGCCGTAATCCGCCTCCCTGTATGCAAATTCATCGTGGTTTAAGGCTGCCGCCAACGCCTTTTTATCCACGCCGTCGCTGACCAGCGCCTTTAGCGTCTCCTCGATGATGCGGACAAACTCATCCCGCTGCTGCCGCTCCGCATTCTTAGCCACGATAGAAAAATAAGGCTGCTTCACATCCGCCTCGCAGAAGCTGCTGATATCCGTACCGATCCCCGCATCTAAAAGAGCCTTACGGACAGGTGAGCCCGGTGCACCGACCACTGCGTCCGCGAGGGCCTGAAAGCCTCTGTGCTCTTTTCTGTCAAGGGCCTCCCCGAGACAGACATTGTAGGAGAGATAAGTATTTGCAGACTCCGACTCGCTCTCCATAATCGGATATTCCTTCTCCACCACCACCGTCTCCGCAAAGGGCGGCTCCGATAAAAGCGCAGAATCGACGAAAAGCGCGTCATATTTTGACAGATATTCCCGATCAAGATAAGTCAGCTTTTCCTCCATATCCATATCGCCGTAGAGATAGATGTAACTGTTGGAAGGATGGTAATATTTTCTGTGAAAATCCAAAAAATCTTCATAGGTCAGTTCCGGGATCACGTCGGGGTCTCCGCCTGACTCCACACCGTAGGAGGTGTGGGGATAGAGGGAGTTCATGATCTCCCTGTAGAGCACATCGTCCGGCGAGGAAAAGGCTCCCTTCATTTCATTGTAGACCACGCCGTTGATCGTCAACGCATCGTCCTTATCCTCCAGCTCGTAATGCCACCCCTCCTGCTTAAAAATCTTCTCCTCGCGGTAGATATTCGGGTGAAACACCGCATCCAGATACACATCCATCAGATTTTGAAAATCCTTGTCGTTGCAGCTTGCAACCGGATAGACCGTCTTGTCGGGATATGTCATGGCATTTAAGAACGTATTCAGGGAGCCCTTCGCAAGCTCGATAAAGGGATCCTTGATCGGATACTTCTCAGAGCCGCACAACACCGTGTGCTCAATGATGTGCGCCACGCCCGTGCTGTCTTTCGGGGGTGTGCGAAAACCGATGCCGAACACCTTGTTGTCGTCATCGTTTGAAAGAAGCGCCACCCGCGCTCCCGTTTTGTTATGCTTCAAAAGCCAGCCGTCCGATTTCAATTCCTCGATCCGCTGTTTTGAGATGACCGTATAAGCCTGCAATTTTTCTAAATTCATGGATGCTCCTCTCTTTTCTAAGTAATTCTCGCATTATTATACTCTCTTTTTCCATTTTTATCTACATTTTCCCGAAAACTCCTACCTCCACGCGATCCTTTCCCTTCCTGCTCGTACCTGTCTGACCGTAGAAAACAAATTTCCCGTAACCGCGTACGGTGACAGCGTCCTCCTCCTTCAATTGACAGGAGGCGTTTTCCGTCTGAATACCGTTTATAAAAATACGACCGTTATTGAATAAATTCCTGCTTTCTTCCCGAGAAAGATTGTACACTTTGGAGATCACGCCGTCGACTCTGGGAGAAGCCACCGTCACCGAAATCCGTACCGGTTCCGCACTCCGCATGACAAACTCCCCTTTCGTCCGTTTGCAGGTGACATTGGTATGCCTTACCCTGTCCAGATTTTCCACAATATAATCAGCGATGTTTTCGTGGCAAAAAAGCAGGGCGCTCTTCTCATCCGGCAAAAAAATATCTCCCACCACATCCCGCTCGATCCCGAGATTCATAACCGCACCAAGAAAATCTCTATGCGTAAGATTTTCCGCAAATTTGGGCGTCTTCGGAGCGATTCTGACTGCCGTGATGGGAAATGCCTCCTCATATCCCGGATCTCCGAAACGGATGATCTTGCGCTCACAGAGAGGAGAACCGCCCTCCATCATGATTCCCGCATAGGACACCTCCCGCTCTACCGCATAGAATGCCTGCTGCTCAGCCAGACCCAGAAAGGGCGTATAAGTGTATATATTGCGGCTGTAAGCCTTGTCCGCAAGCTCAATCATCCTGTTCTTGATCTGCTGCAATTCCTTATCATCCATAACAGACATACTTTCCTCCATACCGGAATGTTTCAGGCGAAGGAGACTCCTCACCGCCACAATGCCGGTTTGACAAGTTTCGCAATAAATGGTATACTTTCACTTATTTTTTGTCAATAATACGCTAAAAAAATCTGGGGGATCACTTTATGAAAAAAGCAGAGAAAAAGGCAAATTTTTCCAGTCGCATCGGCTTTGTACTGGCAGCGGCAGGCTCCGCGGTGGGCATGGGGAATCTGTGGCGGTTTCCGTACCTTGCCGCAAAATACGGCGGCGGTATCTTCCTGCTCGTCTACCTCATTCTGGCAGTCACCTTCGGTTTCTCACTGATGATCACAGAGGTTGCGATCGGCAGAAAAACGGGGAAAAGTCCGCTTCAGGCCTATCGGGAACTGCACCCGAAATTCAGTTTTCTGGGAATTGCGGCATCAGCGGTACCCATCATCATCTTTCCCTACTACTGCGTGATCGGCGGCTGGGTCATAAAATATCTTTCCGTCTACGCCACAGGGCAGGCAGCCGCTGCGGCTGACGATGCCTACTTCGGCGCTTTTATCGGCAATACGGGTTCTCCTATCCTCTGCCTCTTCGTGTTTCTCTTTCTCACTTCGGCAGTGGTCATGTTCGGCGTGGAGAAAGGCATCGAACGGGTGAGCAAGGTTATGATGCCTCTGCTCGTATTCCTTGCGATCGGCATATCCATATACAGCCTGACTCTGGACGGCGCTATGGAAGGTCTTGTTTACTACATAAAGCCCGATTTTTCAGAATTTTCGATCAAGACTATCATCGCCGCCATGGGGCAGCTTTTCTATTCCATGTCGCTTGCCATGGGCATTATGATCACCTACGGCTCCTATATGCGTAAGGAGGACAACCTCGAAGCGTCTGTCCGGCACATCGAGATCTTTGACACAGCCATCGCCTTTCTGGCCGGCATGATGATCATTCCCGCCGTTTTCGTCTTCTCGGGCGGCAGCCGCGAAGCGCTGAAACAAGGTCCGACGCTCATGTTTGTGATGCTGCCCAAGGTATTTTTCTCTATGCCCGGCGGTCGTCTCATTGGTTTCGTCTTCTTTGTGCTGGTATTGTTTGCAGCACTGACTTCAGCGATCTCCCTGATGGAAACCATTGTCTCCATCTTTATGGAAAAGCTTCATCTGGGGCGAAAGACAGTCTGCATCGCTGTCTTTGCCGCTTCCTTCCTGCTCGCCCTGCCCTCCACTCTCGGATATGGCGTGCTCTCACATGTGACTATTTTCGGCTATCAGATCCTTGACTTCTTTGACTTTATCAGCAACAACATTGCCATGCCTATCGTCGCGCTCCTGACAGCGATTCTCATCGGTTACGCAGTCCGTCCCGAGACCGTCATCGAAGAGGTAGAACAAAACGGTGTTTTCCGCTCCAAAAAGCTTTATATCTTTATGATAAGGTTCGTGGTACCTCTGTGCATGGTGATCATCCTGATCTCCTCCCTTTTTGGTATTGTGTGACCCTAACGCTTGCACTTGTGATGTTTTTCAACACTTTTATGTTGGAATAAATACAGACGAAAGAAAACTGACACGGAGGCGACCATGCTTACAAACGAGATACAGAGGGAACTATTTGCAAAACAGGACACTTCCTACCGGGATTTTCAGGCGAAACTGATTCCCACGTTAGAGGCCGGCTCCATGATCGGTGTGCGGACACCGGAGCTTCGAAAGATGGCAAAACAATATGCAAAGCACGAGGATATCAGCGCGTTTTTGGCTGCGCTCCCCCACGTCTATTTTGACGAAAACCAACTCCATGCCTTCATCCTCTCCGAGCGAAAGGATTTTTCACAATGTATAAAGGAGCTTATCCTCTTTTTGCCGTATGTGGACAACTGGGCAACTTGCGACCAGCTTTCTCCAAAGGTATTTAAAAAACACCGTCAGGAGCTGCTTCCCTATATCTTGGAATGGATCGCTTCCGACAAGACATATGTCGTGCGGTTTGGCATCGGTATGTTGATGGAACATTTTCTGGACGATGATTTTGATACGATTTATCCGGAAACGGTCTCAAAGATCCGTTCCGAGGAATATTACGTCAATATGATGATCGCCTGGTACTTTGCAACGGCGCTTGCAAAACAGTACAAAGCGACAGTACCGTATATAGAGAATGTCAGACTTGCTCCCTGGACACACAATAAGGCTATCCAAAAGGCGGTAGAGAGCCTGCGCATCACGCCGGAGCAAAAGGCATACCTGAAAAGCCTGAAGATATAACAAAATAAAGAACAGGCGAAAGACTTAGAAAGTCCTTCACCTGTCCAGTGTAAAAGGGGAATTTTACATTCCTATCTTATCAGAGAATTCTGTCGAAAGCAAGCTTTTTTTGTTAAAAAGCGCAATATTTTTTTTACAGGTTATCGCATTGCTGAAATCGTGCCTATACGCTGAAGGACATGAGCGCAAGTTTCGATAAGGCAAGTTCCTGAATCACAACGCCCTTTGCCTTTTTTTGCGCAAGATTCATTTCCGCAAACACCGCAAGCGGCATGATCTTCGTTGTATAGCCCGTTTTTTCTCTTCCGAAAATAGTTTTCTTTTCCTCCAGTATGTTGATTTTCACCTTGGCCCGTAACTGTTCATAGGTTCGATAGGAAAACTGCTCCTTCGTCATGTAATAGAGATGACTCTCCAGTGTGGTCTCCGGATCGGTATCCTTAAAAATATAATGCTCCACGATTGACTTGTATTTAAAATTTACCATTTCATCCTGCAGAATCTCCACATAACTCAACTTTGCACCCAGATAGACCGAACCTGTATCCTGCATAAAGTATTTATAATCCCTGTTTTCTGTCTTCATCTGTTTTCCTCTCCCACCGAGGCCGCAAAGCAATCCCCTTGAAATGAATCCAAAGGATTTTACTTCATTGTTATGGACTCTATCTTATCGCCGCTGATACGTACAGCGTCCTCGATTACCTTTCTGGAAAGCCCTGATTCCTCCATCAGTTCCTCCACCGTCACTTTCCTGCGCAATTCATCCTGCAGGGCATTCGCTGCATCCGCTACCCTGTTCACCTTATCGGCAATTCTCTGGTCGCTCTTTTCCTCTGCCATCCTTGTCGCAATGCACTCCTCCATGGCATCCATCATCATTTTGCCGAGCATACCCTGCGCCTCATCTGCGTGTTCCAGCGCCCCAAGCATAGTAACGCCCAGAGAAAGCGCCACATTGCCCTCCCCGATCAGATCTTCCAGACTCACTCCCTGCCCTGTATAGAGCCTGGCAATCTGGGCAGCCTCAGGAAGCATCAACTCTGCCAGACGTTTTGCAGCGTCCGCATCTCCCGCCATAGCGGAAAGCGTAATGGCTTCCCGCTCGCCCTCCGTGACCTCCGGAATCGCCTTTAATGCCTCCAGATAGGAATCCAGATAATTCCGCTCCTCCTCCGGCAAAAAGGCATCCACATCTGCCGGCTCGTCCAGGCCGATCCTATTCTGCCGCAGATAGTCATAGACCAGTTCCATCTGCTCATCAGAAAGAGAAAGCGCCGAAAACGCTTCCTCCACCTCAGCCTTCGCTATAAAATTCTGATTTGCTCTCGCTTTCTTCTTTACTTCCTCCAGCGTTTTTCCAAATTGGACTTCCTGATTCATTCTAGTCTCTCCACAAACAACTTCCGTTATTTAATATATTCAGTCTCTCTTGATATGCGTGTGAGTATACAGATGCTCCTCGCAGTACTCATAGTTGCCGTCGCACTTGGAACAGAACCTGAACTGCATCTGGGGACTGTCCACTTCTGTCCTGCCGCAGATCGCGCACTTATGCTTCGTGATTCCCGTGTTTCGGCGAACATCACGCTTAAACTCCTGTCTGCGGTGAATCTGCTTCGGGTTCAGGTGCATCATATTCCGCGATGTCAGGAAGAACACCACAAAGTTTAAGAGGGAAGCGCCGATGGCAAACTTTCCATACACGTTTGTGGACAGGAACTGGAACACCAGCATCACGGCATAGATCATACCCATCCATTTGATCCTGATGGGAATGATGAACATAAGCAGCACCTGCGCATCCGGGAAAGTCGCCGCGAATGCCAGAAAAATTGACATGTTGATGTAGTAAGTGCTGAACATCATCGCTATGACAGCGAAATACTCGGCAGGTGTCTGGATCGTCAACACAGTACCCGTCAGGCTTGAAAGGAAAATCGTCGGTTTGAACAGGTAACAGTATCCCATCAGCAGAAAGCTTCCCGCTACGGTGAAGAGCATCCCCTGAAACAAATATACGTTATACCGATAAGTCCCCCACGTGCGCTCCAGCGTTGTTCCGATGGAACAATAAAAATACAGCATGATCAGAGTAAAGAACAGTCCCCCGCTGCTTGGCGGGATCAGAATCCAGGTCACAAGCCGCCAGACCTGCCCGTGCAGAATGGCGTAGGGATTCAGGGTCAGCCAAGAAAGGACGAACCCGCTCTTGTCCACCAGTTCCAGCAGATATCCAACCGCATAACAGGATACCAGCACAAAGGAAAGATTCCTGATCGCATATTTTCCGAATTTTCGTTCAAAAGGACTCATGTCTCACGCTCCATCAAAAATATATAATAGAATCCGAAAAACAGGATTCTATTATCAAAATTCTATTATATAATATAGCATCCCTCCTCCCAAAAGTAAACGACACAGTCCTTTAAAAACGTAATGTTATAAAAATTTTATAATTGTCTTTCAAAAATTCACTCTTTTCTAAGAATTGGATGATTGCTTTTTTATACGCCGTGTCGTATAATGACGTCGTATGCCGAAAAACACATTTTAATAGGTAAAAAGAAACATTTTTGACAGACTACCATTTTTAAGGAGTGATTTCATAAATGAGTGATATGCAGTATACCCTTGGCATTGATATCGGATCGACTACAGTCAAGATCGCCATTCTGGATCACAGAAAGCAGATACTCTTTTCTGACTATCAGAGGCATTTTGCGAATATCAGAGAGACACTCGCAGCGCTTTTGTCTCAGGCTTATGAAAAGCTTGGGAATCTTGACGTGCATCCCATGATCACGGGCTCCGGCGGTCTCACGCTTGCCAATCATCTGCAGATTCCTTTTGTGCAGGAAGTGATCGCGGTATCGACCTCCCTGCAGACTCTCGCGCCTGTCACGGACGTAGCGATCGAGCTCGGCGGTGAGGATGCGAAGATCATCTATTTTGAAGGCGGAAACGTCGAGCAGCGTATGAACGGCATCTGTGCCGGCGGAACGGGCTCCTTTATCGATCAGATGGCCTCTCTCCTGCAGACGGATGCGGCAGGGCTCAATGAATATGCCAAAAATTACCACTCATTATATACCATAGCGGCACGCTGCGGCGTGTTTGCAAAATCAGATATCCAGCCCCTCATCAACGAGGGCGCAACTAAGGAGGATCTCTCCGCCTCCATCTTTCAGGCAGTGGTCAACCAGACCATCAGCGGTCTTGCCTGCGGCAAACCGATCAGGGGACACGTGGCCTTCCTCGGCGGTCCGCTGCACTTTTTATCCGAATTAAAGCAGTCCTTTATCCGGACTTTGAAGCTGGATGACGCACACATCATCGATATGGACAACTCCCATCTTTTTGCCGCCATCGGCTCCGCTCTGAACGCAAAGGAGGAAACACACTACTCGATGGAAGAGCTGACTGCTAAGCTCTCCGGCGACATCAAGATGGAATTTGAAGTGGAGCGCATGGAACCGCTCTTCGCCGCGCAGGCGGACTACGATGCATTTCTCGCGCGCCACAGTGCTCACCATGTGACAACGGGAGACCTTTCCTCCTACAAGGGAAAGTGCTTCCTCGGCATTGACGCCGGTTCCACCACCACAAAGGCAGCCCTTGTTGACGAGCAGGGTTCCCTTCTCTACTCTTTCTACAGCAGCAACGATGGCAGCCCCTTAAAGACCGCCATCCGTTCCTTAAAAGAAATCTACAATCTGCTCCCGGACGGCGTAACGATCGCCCGCTCCTGCTCCACCGGATACGGAGAGGCGCTGATGAAAGCCGCCTTTCTCTTAGACGACGGCGAGGTGGAGACGGTAGCCCACTATAACGCGGCCGCCTTTTTCAACCCGGAAGTAGACTGTATTCTGGACATCGGCGGTCAGGATATGAAGTGCATTAAGATCAAAAACCAGACTGTGGACAGCGTGCAGTTAAACGAAGCCTGTTCCTCAGGCTGCGGCTCCTTCATAGAAACCTTTGCCAAATCCTTAAACTACGGCGTGGAGGACTTTGCCAGAACAGCGCTCTTTGCCGAACATCCGATCGATCTTGGCACCCGCTGTACCGTATTTATGAACTCCAAGGTCAAACAGGCACAGAAGGAGGGCGCATCCGTCTCAGATATCTCGGCGGGACTGGCCTACTCTGTCATCAAAAACGCCTTATTTAAAGTCATCAAAGTCTCTGACGCTGCGGAACTGGGGAAAAACATCGTAGTGCAGGGCGGCACTTTCTATAACGACGCGGTTCTTCGAAGTTTTGAAAAGATCGCCGGCTGTGAGGCTATCCGCCCCGACATCGCCGGGATCATGGGCGCTTTCGGTGCTGCGCTGATCGCGAGAGCACGCTTTCAGGAGGGCTATCAGACCTCCATGCTGAATCTGGAGCAGATCACGAATCTGCAGTTTGAGACCAGCATGGCAAAGTGCAAGGGCTGTACGAACAACTGCCGTCTCACCATCAACAAATTTACGGGAGGACGTCAGTATGTTTCCGGCAACCGCTGCGAGAGAGGCCTTGGCCGGGCAAAGAAAGAGAACGCTGCTCCCAATCTCTTTGACTATAAACTGAAGCGTTACTTTTCCTATGAGCCCCTGCCCGCGGATGAGGCGGTGCGCGGCACAGTCGGCATTCCGCGCGTCCTGAATATGTACGAGAACTATCCTTTCTGGTTCACCTTCTTCACAAAACTGGGCTTTCGGGTAGTGCTCTCTCCCCTCTCCAACCGCAAGATCTACGAGCTTGGCATCGAATCCATTCCCAGCGAGTCGGAATGTTATCCCGCTAAGCTCGCACACGGCCATGTGGCATGGCTTATAAAGCAGAATGTGGATTTCATCTTCTATCCTGCCCTCTTTTACGAGCGGGACGAGTTTCATGAGGCAAATAACCATTATAACTGCCCCATTGTCACCTCCTACTCTGAGAACATTAAAAATAATGTGGAGGAGATCGGGCGCGGTGAAGTGCGCTTCCGCAACCCCTTCATGTCTTTTAAGAACCTTCAGACCGTAACAGAAGCACTGACCAGAGAGTTTCGCGAGCTTCCAATAACGTCCGTTATGGATGCCGCAAAGGCAGCCTGGGAAGAGCTGGCCACGGCCAGACAGGACATGCGCGAAAAAGGCGAGGAGGTCCTGCGCTATCTTGAGACAAACCACAAACGCGGCATCGTGCTGGCAGGACGCCCCTACCATATCGACCCGGAGATCAATCACGGCATCCCCGAGCTCATCACCTCCTACGATATAGCGGTGCTGACCGAAGATTCCGTCTCTCATCTGGCGGCTCCGGAACGTCCGCTGATCGTCTCCGACCAATGGATGTACCACTCCAGACTTTACGCGGCTGCAAGCTTTGTAAAGACAAGAGACGATCTGGATCTGATTCAGCTCAACTCCTTCGGCTGCGGTCTGGACGCTGTCACCACGGATCAGGTGAACGACATCCTCACCGGCTCCGACAAGATCTACACCTGCTTAAAGATCGACGAAGTCAACAATCTTGGTGCAGCCAGAATCCGCATCCGCTCCCTGCTCTCCGCCATTCAGGTCAGAGAACAGAAAAACGCGCCCCGAACCATCCGCACCAGCGCTATTGAAAAGCGGCCCTTTACCGAGGAGATGCGAAAGGACTACACCATCCTCTGTCCTCAGATGTCACCCATCCACTTCGACATCATGGAGGCGGCTTTTGCCGCTTGCGGCTATCACTTCGAAGTACTTGGCAACGATACCAGACAGGCCGTTGACGTAGGATTAAAATATGTTAATAATGACGCATGTTATCCTTCCCTGATCGTGGTGGGACAGATCATGGACGCCCTGCTCTCCGGGAACTATGACCTGAATAAAGTTGCCGTCATTATGACCCAGACCGGCGGCGGCTGCCGTGCCACGAATTACGTGGGCTTTATCAGACGCGCTCTGGAAAAAGCCGGCATGCAGCAGATTCCCGTGATCTCTTTAAATCTGGGCGGCATCGAGAGCAATCCCGGCTTCCACATCAACGCTGATCTCCTCTTGCGCGCGGCCTACAGCGCTCTCTTCGGCGATATCTTTATGCGCTGCGTCTACCGCATGCGGCCCTATGAGAAAGAACCGGGCTCCGTAGATGCTCTTCATGCCTCCTGGTCAGCGCGCTGCCGCAAGTTTGTATCGAAAAAACACTTAAACCATCTGACTTTTTGCCGGATGTGCCGGCAGATCGTGCGGGATTTTGACGCCATTCCGATAGACGAGACATTAAAAAAGCCCCGGGTGGGCATTGTAGGGGAGATTCTGGTAAAGTTTGCTCCCGCCGCCAACAACCATCTGGTAGAGCTTCTGGAAGCTGAAGGTGCAGAGGCTGTGGTACCGGATCTTCTGGACTTCATGCTTTACTGCTTCTACAACCAGATCTACAAGGCGGAATATCTCGGTACCTCAAAAAAAGCGTCACTTATCTCCGCGCTCGGCATCAGAGTCTTAGAATGGCTGCGCGCTCCGGCTGCGAAGGAATTTGCAAAAAGTAAACATTTTACGCCGCCCGTGAGCATCTACACGCTGGTGGACTACGCAAAACCCATCGTCGATATCGGCAATCAGACGGGCGAAGGCTGGTTCCTCACCGGCGAGATGGTGGAACTTATCCACAGCGACGCAAGCAATATCATCTGCACCCAGCCCTTCGGCTGCCTGCCGAACCATGTGGTCGGCAAGGGCGTTATCAAAGAGCTGCGGAAGCGCTTCCCCGGCGCGAACATTGTAGCAATCGACTACGATCCCGGCGCCAGCGAAGTCAACCAGCTTAACCGCATCAAGCTGATGCTCTCCACAGCACAGAAGAATCTGAAATAGCGGCGTCAAATTTTTATGACGCACGACCTAAATAAAACCGTATGATAAAAACAGGCGCAGGTATTTCCCTGCGCCAATTTTATAACATTCGTTATCTTTTGTTTTTATTCTTTTTTCTCACTCATTTTATTATATTAATAGAAAGTCCTGTCCACCTTACGGTTCACGAAACGAATCTTGTCCCGCGTCTCCTCGTCAAGCTCCTGAATGGCGTCGTCCGCGCTCTCCTTCTGCAGCTGGTTCACACAGAACACGCAGGCTCCAAAAGTCTCGCCTGAAAAAAGCTTTGGTTTCTCCCACTTCACAAAATAGGAGACCCTATGCCTTAACAGCATCTTCTCGATCTTCTCTTTGGTCTCCATATCTTTTACCTGACACCACTCCAGTTCATTGTGTACTTTTACCTTCTGATAGGCTGTCTCCATAGTCTGCTATTCCCCCACATCGAAGTTTCATCGGGGCACTGCCCCATATAAAAAATATAGAAAATACAAATCAATTATAATGCAAATATTTGAATTATGCAAACCTTTTTCGGTTCAAAATACACTGCCCGTAACAGGCTTTGCATCCCTCGGAAGTCTGCGCGCCGGCGCGCCTTGCATAGCCTCCGCTTTTATGATATGATTGACACAGACTGAATTTTCTGTTTCTTACATCGCTCATATTGCATGATCTGTATAAAAATCAAATTCATAAGAAAAAACAAGGAGGCCTCTCATGCCCATTAAAGTAGCGGATTTACTGCCTGCAACCAGCATTCTGGAACACGAAAATATCTTCGTTATGACGGAGTTTCGCGCTTTGCATCAGGATATCCGTCCTCTGGATGTACTGATACTAAATCTCATGCCCACGAAAGAAGTCACGGAAACGCAGCTCCTGCGCAAGCTCTCCAACTCGCCCCTTCAGGTGAATGTCGAGTTTCTGCAGACTGCCAGCTACACGCCGGTACACACCGATTCCAACCACATGGAAGCCTTCTACACCACCTTCGACCAGATCAAAGACCGCAAGTACGACGGCATGATCATCACCGGCGCGCCCTTAGACCATGTCCGCTTTGAGAAGGTCGCCTACTGGGATGAGATCTGTACCATTATGGAGTGGGGTCGAACCCATGTGCACTGCACCCTCCATCTCTGCTGGGGAGCCTTTGCCGCACTGTACTATTTTTACGGTCTGGACAGGGAAGATTTGGACGAAAAGCTATCCGGTGTCTACACACATCAAATATTAAAGAAAAAATCACCCCTATTCCGGGGGTTTGACGACGTCTTCCACGCGCCCCAGTCGAGGGCTATGACGATCGCGCCGTCACAGATCGCCTCGGTGCCGGGTTTAGAGCTTATGGCTGTTTCCGATGAGGCCGGCGTCGCCATCGCAAAGACCGAGGACAGCCGCCATTTCTTCGTCACCTGCCATCTGGAATACGATGCAGACACTCTGGCGCTTGAATATGCGCGAGATCTGGAAAAAGGAATGAATCCGAAAATTCCGGTGAACTACTTCCCGGAGGATAACCCCACGCGAGATCCCATCGTTAACTGGCGGGCTGCCGGCCAGCTCTTCTTCTCCAACTGGCTCAACTACTACGTGTATCAGACCACCCCGTACGACGTACGGGAAATTTAATGATAACGCATGTTATTTTGCAATTTATGGAGTAGGAGAAGAAATCTCCTACTCCATTTTCTGTTTTAATACAATCCCATCAGATAGTCAATCGCCATCTGCCTTATCTCGCCCTGCGCCAAGTAACCGGCTCCATACCTTTCTGCATACTCCTCGCCCATGCCTTCGACTCGTTCGGCGTAGTACGCATTCGCGTCAAAGGAAAGTCCCGCATCCTCAAAGACTGCCTGATAGACCATGGTTTCCTTTACCGCTTCCTCAGCCCTCTGCGTAAGTTCTTTCTCGTAGGAGATCTCGTCTTCCGGTTCTACACCCGAGTTATTGTCGCTGTTCTTCAAAATGGACTTGATTGCTTTCACATATTTGCGGGGATAAGTTTTTACTGTAGAGTTCTCCACAACATACTTTGTAATATATTCCTGAAGATGCTCACGATAAAACTGATCTTCCACTTTTGCCCGATATTCCGCCGCTGTAGATACATCTTCCGTATCCGCCAGATTCTCCGCCACAAAATCGTCCGTTAGCTCCGGCGTCACCTTTATTCCGTTGACTGTGACCGCAAAAACGGCATCTTTACCTGCCAGCTCTTCACTGTAATTCTCAGGGAAAGTAACCTCCACCGTCACCTCATCGCCGGGGCTGTGCCCGATCAGCTGCTGTTCAAAATCATCAATGAACGACCCCGATCCGATGGTCAGATCATATCCTGCACCGCCGCTGTTACCGCCCTCGAATTCGACGCCATCGACGGTTCCCACATAATCAATATTGACTTCGTCGCCATCGGCAATAACCATCTGTTCATCCGTATTCAGTTCCTTATAAGATTCCAGCGTTGAAGTGATCTCACCCTCAACCTCTTCCGTCGTAGCCGCAACCTCTTCTTCCGGTACTGAAATATTTTTGTAATCAACCAGATCCAGCATTTGGGTCAGATCCGCGTTCTCTATCCTGCCGTCATCCGCAAGCCCCGCGCTGTAATCTGTACCGGGCGTCGTGCGGATTGCCACAAGATACAGTTGTTTTCCCACTAACAACACAATTCCCAACACAATGAGTGCCGACACGGTGATTCCTGCTATTCTGGCGACTCTTGCATCCCTTTTCGCTTTCTGCACCTGTTTTCTGCGCGCTTCCCGCTTCACCTTGCTTTTGCTTACATCCATACCTCCATCTTTCTTGGCAGAATCTTTCTTTTCCATGATATGTTCCCTCTTTCTGACGTATTTTATCTATCCAGAAAATAATTTATCACATCTTCAATTCAAATGAAATAGTTTGGACAAAGTTCACAAATAATGCACAATTTGATCACGGCATGAATTCTGCAAACTTTTTCATCCCTATTGCAGATACTTCCGCATAAAGTCTTCCTCTGACAAAATCTGTACGCCCAGCTCCTTCGCCTTCTTATTCTTAGACGATTGGGAGGCCGTATCATTGTTGATCAGGCAGACTGTCTTTCCCGTCACGCTGCCAGTCACCTTTCCCCCGCGCCTCTCAATTTCTTCCTTTAGTGCGTTTCGGTTCTCAAAATGCACAAGACTCCCCGTGATCACAAAGCTCATACCGTCAAGTGTCTGCCCGCCCTCCTGTACCGGCTTCTCCTCGATCACAAGCTCCTTCAACAGATCGTTAAGTTCTTCCCCGGCCTTTTCATCGTGGAAAAAATCGTAAATACTTCCGGCAATCACTTCCCCGATGCCGTCAATCTCAGAAAGTTCCTCCTGAGAAGCGTTCTGAAGGGCTTTCAGGTCGTGATCAAAATGTCTGCACAATAGTTTCGCGTTCGCCACGCCGATATTCTCAATCCCCAGCCCGTAGAGGAGACGGGGCAGCGTGGTATTCCTCGCTCGATTCAGGCTCTCGGAAAGATTCTGCCACGACTTCTCTCCGAAGCCCTCCATCTGCGTGATTTCCTCCCGAAAGCGTTCCAAACGAAAGAGATCTGCAAAGCTGTGCAAAAACCCTCTGGCAAGAAATTTTTCCAGTGTAGACTCCGAGAGACCGTCCACATTGAGGGCGTCCCTGCTCACAAACAGCGTAAAGGCTTTGCTCTTCTTGGCGTCACAGTCCGGATTATCGCAGTAGAGAGACTGCACGTCATTCGTCTGACTGATGCGAGTGGGTTTCCCGCAGACAGGGCAATCTACAGGAATCTCCAGACTGTCGCTCCCTGTCAGATTCTCTGCAATCTGGGGAATGATCATATTCGCTTTATAGACCGTGATCCGATCCCCAATCCCAAGCTTTAACCCTCTGACTATACTGATGTTGTGAACGGAAGCGCGGCTCACCGTGGTGCCTTCCAGCTCCACCGGCTCAAAAATGGCCACAGGATTGATCAGGCCCGTGCGGCTGGCGCTCCACTCCATCTCTAAAAGAGTAGTCTCCTTAAGTTCATCCGCCCACTTGAAGGCTATAGAATCCCGTGGAAACTTAGCAGTTCTGCCCAGAGACGCACCGTAAGCTATATCATCATACGTCAGAACAAGACCGTCAGATGGCACATCATAAGTCTTGATCTTCTCTTCAAAATAACTAATGTTATCCAATATAGTGTCCGGCTCCACTTCCCGGTATTCCACCACATCAAAGCCCTGCTCCTGTAAGAACGCAAACTGTTCCTTTCTGGAATTGTGAAAATCCACATCGGCCTGCACCAGAGAAAACGCATAAAAACGCACGTTTCTGCCGGCCGTAACCTGATTGTCAAGCTGTCTCACACTGCCGCTGCAGAGGTTTCTGGGGTTTTTGTACTTTGCCTGCTCGTCCTCAATCTCTCGATTCAGCTTCTCGAAATCACTGTAGGTGATGACAGCTTCACCCCGCAGGATCAACTCGCCCCGATAGGGAATCGTCAGCGGAAGATTGCGAAACATTCTGGCATTTCCAGTAACGACTTCTCCCACCTCGCCGTTTCCCCTGGTAACCGCCTTCTCAAGCCCTCCGTTCCTGTAGGTCAAAACGATGGTAAGTCCGTCTAGCTTCCATGACAAGAGGCCTTTTTTGCCGTTTAACCAATCCTGCAGCTCCTCCCTGTTCTTTGTCTTTGCCAGAGAGAGCATAGGTATCTCATGGCGTTCCTTAGGAAGTTCATCCACTGCCTCATACCCCACCCGAACCGTCGGACTGTCCGCAAATGTGACGCCCGTTTCCCTCTCAAGCGCCGCCAGCTCATCGTAGAGCCTGTCGTACTCCAAATTGGACATGATCTCCTCGTCCTTCGCATAATATGCCTCGGAGGCTCTGTTCAGGAGTTCTGTCAACTCCCGCATGCGTTCTCTTTTATTTTCCGCCATTCTCCTATCCGCCATTCCTTCCGCTGTTTTTCGTTCTTCGCTTCGTCCTTCCCGTCACATCGGATCCAGGCCGCAGTTCTGATATAACGCTGTTCTTTCTGCGTCAGATAGCTCCCTGTACTCCCCCGGTTTCAGATCTCTCAGCTCAATATTCATAACACGTGTTCTTTTAAGGCTCGCAACCTGATACCCCTGCGTCTTACACATGCGGCGTATCTGCCTGTTTAGTCCCTGTGTGAGCGTCATTTTCAGGGTCTTGTCTCCTATTCTTTCAATTTTGCAGGGACGGGTAGTTTGGGACAGTTCCTCCAGATACACCCCTGCCCGCATATTTTCTATGGCCGTCTCCTCCCATTTCCTGTCACTTTTTACGATGTACTCCTTCTCATGCCCATGCTTTCCCCGCATCATGGCATCTATGAGTGCGCCGTCGTCAGTTAGAAGCAAGAGGCCCTCAGAATCCTTGTCAAGTCGTCCGGCGTAGGTCACCCGTCTGGGATAACCAATTTCCTTTGTCACGATCCGTTCCGCATGAGCGTCCCTCTCCGTGCAGACTACACCCTTCGGCTTATAATAAGCCAAAATCACCTTATCCCGCGGCGCATGGATCGTCCTTCCGCGGACTGTGACAGTGTCCGTTTCGGACACCTTCATACCCGCATGGGCCGTCTCCCCGTTCACGAGAACGGCGCCCTCCTCTATCAGCTTATCCGCATCCCTTCTGGAGCATACCCCACAGGAGGCAAGATATTTATTCAATCGCATCATTTCTCTCTACCCCGTGCTCCATCAAAAACTCCCGCCACTTATCGTAATGCTGCGCGTAGAGATGTACCCCGTCAAAGGTGAGCTCCGCCTTCAGATAGCCCTCCTCGTCTGTAAAAATCGGGTTGCAGTCCAGATAAAAGACATTCCTGCCATCAGCAAGTCTGGCCGAAGCCACATTCTTGTCGTTGATGTTGATATTATTAAACTCCGACTCCATATCATTCTTCTCCCGGCTCACATGAAGATTTCCCATCACATAGATGACCGCTTCAGGCTGCCATTCTCTGAGCTGACGGATCACTTTCAAATACTGCTTCAGATACATCGTCGTGTCGCCATAACCCAGTTCATTCATACCGAGCATAATGTAAATTTTGCCGTAGTGGTTTTCCTGCATAACCTTTTTCAAATCTACTTTCTCGCCCGTCCGCTGCCAGGTTACCCCCTTGTCCTCCAGAAGCTTGTAGATGGTCATGCCGTTGTCACAAAAAAAGTCCGCCCCCTCCAGTCCGGCATAGTCGGAAATGCCTAAAGTTCTGGAATCTCCCAGAAAAACAGCGTCATTAAAATAACTATCGTTCTCCAATATATAATCATAGGTAGTGGTCAATGCAACTTTTCCTGCATCCGTATAATATCGGGAATTTGTCTCAACCGGCGTATATTCTACAAATTCTGTGGCACGTATTCTCTCCTGCGGCTGTTTTACGGCAGTTCCCGATTTTATAGGTTTGCTATTTTGTTCTTTTATAATCTCAATATCGGAATTTGCTTCCTTGCGTGTTCCTTCATTTTCCTCTTTGTCTTCCGGTATCTGCAGATCACCTGCTGAATCAGCGACTTCTTCGTTATCAATATCAAGTTCTTTATCAAACATTTTTTCAATCTTTTCAATGCTATAGAGCTTTTCTTTCGCTGTTTCCACCCCCTCATCATCGGATCGAAACACCGCTATTTTTTTATCGTTTTCACAAACTCCCATCCTGTCAAAAAAGGGTATCGCCAAAAAGCTGGTCAACAGAATCAGCAGAATAAAAGGGCAATTATATATGATTTCCAGAATATATTTTACTTTATTGCCGTTCATAGTATGTTTCGTCCTCAATATCACATTCGCTAAAATCTAAAATAAAGAAACGGATTATTGCTTCCTGACAGGATCTTATACACGGAACACCAGAACACCATCAGCAAAAGCAATACTGTAAACCAACGATCCTTCCATTTCCAATAGAACTTTTCCGGGAGAGGTGTTATAAAAATAACACATGCTACTAAAAGCGGAGCATATTCTTTCAGGTATCGGAAAAATTGTGTCGTCCCTACCAGAATCTCTTCTCTATGAATACCAATCAGATTTTCCAGATACCCTATCAGCTGTCCCATATCCGTAATACCGAAAATCACCCAGGTGACCGGAATCAACAAAAGCGTATAGATGTGCCCGAGAAGCCTGCTCCTCTCCAGCCATTTCCCATAGGTTCCCTTCTCCAGAGTGAGAAACAGAAAAAAGACGATCCCCCAGAGTACAAAATTCCAATCCGCGCCATGCCACAACCCCGTGAGCGTCCAGACCACAAAGAGATTAATGACCGTCCTCCCGCGCCCTCTGCGATTACCGCCAAGCGGAAAATAAACATACTCCCGAAACCATCTTCCCAGCGTGATATGCCACCGCCTCCAAAATTCCGAGAGTGACCGGGAAACATAAGGATTGTTGAAATTTCGCGGGATCAAAAAACCCAGCATCCTGCCAAGCCCCATCGCCATCATGGAATATCCCCAGAAATCAAAATAGATCTGAAAGGAGTAAGCGAAGGCTCCCAGCCAGGCCACCAGCGTATGCAGACGGCCGGCTCCCGCTGACATGATCACGTTCCAGAGCGTACCGATCTGATTGGCCAACAGCACTTTAAGGCCAAAACCAAACGTAAAAAGTTTTAATCCATTCTCCAGATCGCGAATCCGTACCCTACGGCTCTTCAGCCGCTCACTCACTTCCCCGTAGCGGACAATGGGACCCGCGATGAGCTGGGGAAACATACAGACATAAGTGGCATAAGTAAGCAGATCCGCCCGCTTCTCCACGACGCCGCAATAGCAGTCGATCTGATAGGAAATCATCTGAAAAGTATAAAAGCTAATGCCCAGCGGCAATGTCAGTGAAAGCAGCGGTAAAAGTCCCTGTCCTGCCAGAGCATTTACACTTCCCGCCGCAAAATCCCAATATTTAAACAAAAACAGCACGCAAAGATCTAAGAGGACCGCCAGCAAAAGCGCTCTCTTTTTGCGTCTTGCCGCCTTTTTCTTACGATTTGTCTGAGGAGAGGCCGGTTCCCAGTACATATAGCAGCTTAAAGCATAGTTTACCAACACAGACAAAAGAAGCAGCAGAACAAAGTACGGTTCTCCCACTCCATAAAAGATCAGACTCCCCAGTAAAAGTATGCTGTTACGATATTTGGGCAACACTACATATATTATGATAAAAATTGGTAAAAACCAAAACAAAAATCCCACGCTGGAAAATAACATCGACAGAACTCCCTGTTCAAGCAAGCACTAGCTAAAGTGGTTTCTCTTCCGTGAAAGACTATATCTAGTATATTCCAGGCAGAATCATTTGGCAAGCCCATATAAAAAAATTAAGTTAATTATAAGGATTTCCTCAGCCCCTTCGGATAGTGGTTTTTTATCTGTCCTCCGGAGGCTTTCCCGAAGCCCAGACAGAATCCCTCGTAAAAGAGCGCGATCCACCCCTTCTCTTCCTGACAGGGAAGGCTCTCCCCCCGCATCCATGCCACGGCTTCCGCCAGGGATACTCCTCTCTTTTTCCGAATATCCTCCGGCAAGAGAGACAGGGCCAGCGCATGGGCAGGTTCGAAACGGTTCTTTTTCTCCGTCAAAAGCTGAAGTCCCGGCCGCAGAACCCGGATTCCCGCAAGCGGCGGCATCCCGCAGGGCGTCAGATAAAGCTGCTCCCCAAAACGAAGCACACGGCCAGGATGTCTCTCCCGCCATGCTTCTCCGATTCCCAGCTCCTCCTGTAAAGTAGTTTCAGCCAGTTTACATAAATCTATTTCCGAGGCTGTTCTGCGATTTCCTTTTCCGCAATGTCCCTCTCTCGTCTCCCGCTGTGTCGGCTTTTTCTCAGCTTCTTCTCCGGCTTTTCCGCTCCTCCGAAGCCTGGCCACAAAATGCCCTTCCCCCTGTAAAAGATGCGGCCAGAGCCTTCTGCTCAGTTCTATCCCGTCCGCCGCTTCTTCCAGCCAGTCAGGCTGTCCCGGTGAAAAAAGATTTCCGCATGGTATTTCCTCTATAGAATATGCTTCGTGTTCCCGCAAAAATACGCTGAGCGTTCCCTCATTTTCCTCCGGTGAAAAGGTGCAGGTGGAATAGACTAAAACACCGCCCGGCTTTAAAAGCTTCGCGGCCTCTCTCAGAATCGCTGATTGTCTTTCGGCGCACATGGAAACGACCTCCTCGCTCCACTCTCCTCTCACCGCCTCCTCCTTGCGAAACATCCCCTCCCCGGAACAGGGTGCATCCACCAGCACACGGTCAAAGAAAGCCGGAAAAAGTTGCGAAAGCCGTTCCGGCTTCTCCGAACAGACCACACAGTTTGCTATCCCCATGCGCTCCACATTCTGAGACAGGACCTTTGCCCGCTCTGCGATCACTTCATTCGCCACAAGCAGCCCCTTCCCCTGCATCCTGCCCGCTATCTGCGTCGTCTTTCCCCCCGGCGCGGCACACAAATCCAGAATCCGCTCTCCCGGCTGCGGTGCAAGCACCTCCACAACCGCCATAGCCGAGGGTTCCTGAATATAGTAGACTCCCGCCTCGTGGAGTACATGGCGGCCCGGTTGAGAAGCTGCATCATAATAATACCCTTCCCGCGCCCAGGAAATCTTCTGAAGCGGAAAGGGCATCTCTCGTATAAACTCTTCCTCTGTAATTTTCAGGGGATTACGCCTTAAACCATATCGGCGCTCCTCCCCATAACTTTTCAAAAAAGCCTCATATTCACTGCCTAAAAGCTTCTCCATCCTGGTAAGAAAAGCCGCCGGCAGCTTCCTCTCATCACACATATTCGCATCTCCGTATCACTCACTTCTCTCGCAAAATAACGTCCGTTATTCATTGTTATGAAAGAAGCGCGCCGCCAAAGAAAGCCTTCTGAACCTCTGTAATCAGGATCCGCAGTGGTTTATCCTGCTCCTTCCTGCGGCCAAGCTTTGCCATAAAGCGTCCATAAGCCTTAAACGCACCCTTGGGAACAGGCTGAATAAACACCTTGCCGAGCTCCGCCAGCTCCCTGTCCCGCTTGTAGCCGGAGCAGCTTTCCATCAGACACTCGTCAAGAATTTCTTCCGCATCCTCCGGGATTTCTCCGCCCGCCAATTCCAGATAAAGTATATAACGCGGCAGTCTCTTTGTATAATCGCCGTCCACACAGTAACCTTCTGCGCTGCACCCGGCCCTTCTCTGAAATTTCCGCATCGCGCTCTCCAGCTGGCGTACATTCATTTTTTCATCCGCAATACTGATAACCTGGCTCTCTCGGTAGCATACACGTACCACCGGCGCCTGGCCCTCGAACCCTACAACTTCCACCACATCCCCAATGGCGTAACGGTACATCCCCGAAAGAGTGGTGATTAAAATCTCATATTTGCTCCCGACCTCAACATCACGGATCGTGTAGATCCGTTCTCCGTCTCCTGTCTCAGACATAAATTCATAAAAACAGGTATCCGGAAGCAGAACATAGTAAGCGTCCTTCTCCGCCATGCCTCTGGCAATCCCGAAGCAGCCTTCCGAGGCTGCGTAGGTAAAGAAATGAATCGGCAGATCCTCCACATACATCCAAAGCTTATCCATATATGCTGTAAACATACTGCCGCCGATGAGCTGTCCATATCTGATCTTCGGCCATATCTTCCGCACCAGCCCTTTGGACAGGTTTTCCGTCGGGATGCCCCGCAGTTCAGCTGCACGATCCGGATCCGCCGGAAGCTTTTCCTCCAGATAGCGGCGCCATTCATTGCTCACAGAAAAGCACTCGCTGACCTTCCCTGTCTCAATATCGGAAAGGAAGGCGTCCCAATTATCTACGAGATATCGGAACATTCCCACTACGCGATTGACAAACACACCGTGGATTGCAGTCACATCCCTGCACGCAAGGGCAAAGCGCAGTTTTACATAGAGCATGTCCTCCATCTCGTCCGGAAACACAACCTCCAGAGGCGCTGTATAACAGTTGATATCGAATTCTCCCTTTGCTTCCAGATAACGGTACAGCGCTCCCGCACGAACACCGCTCATGGTGCCGTCCGGCATGAAATCACGGCGAAACTCTCCCGTCTCAAAGATCTTGCCAAACAACTCCTCATCCGAAGCATCCGGAATCTGCCGCCTGATTGACTCTCTGATCAGACTATACCAGTAAAAATACTGCATCTGGATATCCTGCTCTATAACCGGTACATATTTGGGTGAGTCCGTACTTCCCGAACTGATACAGTAGAAGACCGGTTTATCCGCTGTGAGCAGTCCATCCTCCCCCTTCACCTGACGATCGATTGCCGGTTCATAATCATAGTGAAATGTAATGGGCAGCTCCTTTTGATACTCCTCCACTGAGTGAATATCATCAAATCCGAACAGCCTTCCATACTCTGTATCTTTATTTGCATCAAGCCTCTCCAGCAGGAATTTTTCCTGTACTTCTACGGCATTCCTGCAAAGCGCATGAAACCGCTCAACTGCGCTCATTTCCTTATTTGGCTCCCCCATGTCTCCCTCCTTCATTCGTATCGCACTACGACCCCCGAAAAATAGTGCGGATAAAGACATTATATGCGATTTTTCATCTAAAATCAATACAATCTCCTATCATCTAAACGTTTTTCTTCTACTTTTTATTGCGTATTCGGAAGAAACCCGCTATAATAGCAAATGATTGCAAACAAGAGAAAAAATGAGGAGGAAAAACATGACATCACAAATCTGCATTATTATCGCCATCGTAGCCTATCTGGGCATGATGATCTACATTGGTATCTCCTATTCCAAAAAGAATACACAGGCTGCGGAGTTTTATCTGGGCGGCCGAAAACTCGGCCCGTTGGTCACCGCCATGAGCGCGGAAGCCTCCGATATGAGCAGCTACCTTCTGATGGGACTGCCGGGTCTGGCCTATCTGTCCGGCCTCTCAGAGGTAGGCTGGACTGCTATCGGCCTTGCTATCGGCACCTACTTAAACTGGCTTTTCGTCTCCAAACGGATCCGCCGCTATTCCAGCCGGATCGGCGCCTTTACCGTTCCCGATTTTTTTGCGAAAAGATACGGCGATGACAGAAATATCCTGACCTGTATCGCCGCCATCATCATAGTGATCTTCTTCGTTCCTTACACCGCCTCCGGCTTTGCAGCCTGTGGCAAGCTTTTCAGCACGCTGTTCGGCATGAACTATACCTTAGCCATGCTCCTGAGCGCTGCTGTCATCGTACTCTACTGCTCGTTGGGCGGTTTTCTCGCTGTGAGCACAACGGATCTGATACAGGGCATTACCATGAGTATCGCCCTTCTCATCGTTGTCGGCTTCGGTGCCGTCGTCACCGGCGGATTCGATTCTGTCTTTAACGCGGCGCGGGAACTCCCCGGCTACTTAAGCCTGGTACAGTCCTACTCCCCGCAGACGGGTACCGCTTCTCCCTACACGCCACTGATGATCATCTCAACGATGGCCTGGGCACTCGGTTACTTCGGCATGCCTCACATCCTGTTGCGATTCATGGCAATCGAGGATGAAGAAAAGCTGACCCTTTCGAGAAGAATCGCGACGGTGTGGGTAGTGATCTCCATGGGTGTTGCCGTGCTGATCGGCGTGGTGGGCTACGGTCTCTCACAGGCCGGCTTCCTTCCCGTACTGGAGGGAAGCGACTCAGAAACCGTCATCATTCAGATTGCCTCCGTACTCAGCGGCTATGGCATTCTCCCCGCATTAATAGCAGGTGTTATTTTATCTGGTATTCTGGCAGCCACCATGTCCACCGCAGATTCCCAGCTTCTGGCAGCGGCGTCCAGCATTTCCCAGAATCTGGTGCAGGATTTCGGCAAGAAGAAACTTGAGACAAAGACCTCTCTGGTCATTGCAAGAATCACGGTAATCGCAATCTCTCTGATCGCCGTCTTTATCGCGCAGGATCCCAACAGTTCCATCTTCACCATCGTATCCTTCGCCTGGGCAGGCTTCGGTGCAGCGTTCGGTCCGGTAGTCCTATTGGCTTTGTTCTGGAAGCGTTCCAACAGACAGGGCGCGCTTGCCGGAATGATCGCCGGCGGCGTGATAGTATTCGCATGGAAATACGGCATTGCCAAACTGGGCGGCGCCTTTGCCATCTACGAGCTGCTCCCTGCTTTTATCGTGGCACTGATCGTCAACGTGGCGGTTTCTCTCCTGACAAAGGAACCTGATGAGAATATCGTTAAGACCTTCGAGGAGGTCATGGGAAAATAAAATTATTCTCCCACTGCAATATCAATCTTTCGAAGTTTTTCTAACAGAATTTCTTCTTCCGTCGGCAGATCTTCCGAGCTTTCGATCTGCCGACGCACCTGCCACATCTGTTCGTCAATGAGTGCGATCTGCTCCGCGCACGCAGTCAGACTCTTTACGATCTCCGCCTGATTGGGCACCTCCTGCTTGTATTTCAGCTGATGCTCCAAACTTGCCCAAAAGTCCATGGCGATGGTGCGGATCTGCACCTCTACCGCCATCTCTCTTGTCTGATCCGAGAAAAACACCGGCACACTCACGATCAAATGGTAGCTGCGATATCCGTTTGGTTTCGGATTCCTGATATAATCCTTCCTGCGGATCACCGTAATGTCATCCTGCTGCGCTAAAGCCTCCGCCAGCATATAGATATCGTCCACATAGGAACAGACCACCCGGATTCCGGCTACATCATAAAGATTTTCTTCCACATTTTCCACCGTAAAGGGAAGCCCCTTGCGGTTCAGCTTCTCCATGATGCTTGTACTGCTCTTTAACCGGGAGTTAATGGAAGTAATGGGATTTCGCTGATATCTTACATTAAACTCAGAGTTTAAGACATCAAACTTCGTCCGAACCTCCTTGATCGCACAGCTGTAACGCATACGCATCTCTTTATAATCCACCATCGTCCCGGCCATCTTCCGACGCTGTTCATAAATCTCCTTATCAACCTTAGGAATCACCATCATCTGGTTTTCCTCGGTATCCAATCCCATCTCATCCAAAGGGAAAAAAGGATTTCCACTCATCTGTCTGTCCTCCGTTCAGTTTTCTAATATATACCGAATATCCGTGAAAAACAAGAAAAGAATTATTAACTTTTTATTAGGATTTTGGTAGATTCTGAGACAGCAACAGCGTGCATAATGATTGACTTCCCCCGGAAATCTACTTATAATGAACTAAACTGGCTTAATAATGATTCAGAAAGCTGCCGTGGCTGCAGATGCAACGGAACGCCTTGCACTTCATTCCGCGAAAACGCTTCAAAACGGAGATTATATGCAGTACAGAAAAATGAAAGACGGCACGGAAGTGTCCATTCTCGGCTACGGTTGTATGCGCTTTACCGCCTCGGCAGGCAGGATCAACCTCGAAAAATCGGAAAAGGAAGTCATGCTCGCCATCGAGAACGGGGTGAACTACTTTGACACCGCCTACATCTATGGCGGCAGCGAGGAGGCGCTCGGCACCATTCTGGAGCGCAACCACTGCCGTGATCGGGTGCAGATTGCCACCAAACTTCCCTATTACCTGCTAAAAAACGCCGGCTCCGTCGAAAAACTCTTTCAGGAGCAGTTAAAGCGCCTGCGCACGGATCATATCGACTTTTATCTGATGCATATGCTCTTTGACGTAGAGGTCTGGAACCGCTTAAAGAGCATCGGCATCGAGGAGTGGATTGCAGAGAAGAAAAAAACAGGCGCTATTCGTAATATCGGTTTTTCTTTCCACGGTGATACAGATACCTTTAAGGCGCTGATCGATACATATGACTGGGATTTCTGCCAGATTCAATATAATTATCTGGATGAGCACACACAGGCAGGAAGAGCCGGACTTCTCTATGCTACCGAAAAGGGCATTCCCGTGATCATCATGGAACCGCTGCGGGGCGGCAGACTGGTGGAGGGTTTACCCGATTCCGCCAAAAAGGCGATCGCCGAATATCCCCTGAAACGTACCCCCGCACAGTGGGCCTTCCACTGGCTCTGGGATCAGCCTCAGGTGACCTGCGTGCTGTCCGGCATGAATTCTACACAGATGATTACAGAGAATATTGCCTCTGCAGACGAGGCGGGCATCGGCTTCTTTACAAAGGCGGATCATCACCTGATCGACATTCTGCGCCAAAAGATCAACCAGAATCTCAAGGTCGGCTGTACCGGCTGCGGTTACTGTATGCCCTGCCCTCACGGCGTGGACATCCCCACTGCCTTCCGCTGCTACAATCAGTCCGCCGCACAAAAGAAACTCAGCGCCATGCTGGAATATGCGCAGGTTACTTCCCTGAAAAAGGATTCCTCCGCCATGACGCAATGTACCAAATGCGGCGCCTGTGAAAAACACTGTCCACAGCACATTGAGATTCGAAAAGAACTGCAAAACGCAAAAAAGACCTTACAACCTTTCTATATCCGCGCTCTGCTCAAAATCGTAGGCAGGCTGGTAAAGCGGGAAAGTGCATGATGCACGCTTCATAAGCCTTCCTGCTCTGCTTATACGCGCAAAAGAACGGGGAAGCGACTATTGTCACTTCCCCAGTGTACTGTAGTTTCCCTTTTGATCATAAGAATCCAAAAGATAATGATTCTCGGCCTGCATGGAGAGTATTTCCTCCCTGTCTGCCATCCGCGTTTTCTTTATGACTTTTTTCTTTTTCGGTTCCGTCATGTTTTTCCATAGCGGCAGCTTCGCTGCTTTTTTCTTTTGTTTCTCATAAAATTCCCGCAGTCTGTCCGCACTCTCCCGCAGCCGGTTTTTGATATTACCCCTGCCCGCCGCCGAGACTGTAGTAGCCTCCTGCGCATTGCGTTCCCTCGCCTGCTCATTTCGCAAAGACTCTCGTCTTTGCTCCGGCGTGACCATATGCTCCGCCGCCAGTGTCTGCGCGGCTGCTGCAGTCCGTACGGCTGCAGAAATCGCTCCTACTGCCTTTCCTGCCCGGGTGCCGCTTCCCGTGTTTCGCACAGCACTCTGTGCCACCTCTTCCTGCATGGCCCTTAGCGCATAGCCCTCTAAACCGGATCCCAGACCAAATCCGCCGCTTTTTGACAAGTCCGTCTGCGCATAGCCGATTCCCTCTCCCTCAGGCTGCTGAGACTGCTTTGCCGCTTCCGGCGCAGCACCGTGCAGTATTTTGGCGCTGCCCACCATCCGCTCGGAAAAAGGCTCATGAAAATGCGAAGTTTTCCACTTGATCACATGATATTCCGTCTTAAAATCTTCTCTCTGCTGTATCCATTGGATATGATTCATGGCGATACCTGTTTCCGGTATTTATTAAATAACATTAGTTATAAATTATCTGCGAGAATTAAAGCGGCTTCCCACATTGCTGCCATAGTTGTATAGATTCGATTTTGCAAAAGGATTGTAGGTGGTACTCTTCTCAGCCTCGATATTTTTCTCCGCTGCTGCTTCCACAGAGCCGGCTCTGGCTGCCGCTTTAGCAGGAAAGCCATTTGCACCCCAGACTTTTTCCAGAGTATCCACATCCGCCGCCAAAAGCTTTTTCTCGTCGATCGCAAGCGTCCCGTCCGACAGTCTGGTCACCCCTGTCTGGGAAAGCTCCCGCTCCCCTGCTCTTGACATATTGTTAAGCTGATTCAGAAAATTTGCATCCGTCCTAGTGCCCGACTCCTTCAAATCGTCCAACATATGATTGTACTGTGTCACAAAACTCTTGATATCGGCTACGATCTTCTCCGTACTGCCGCTTTCTCTCGCCTTGTCGTAAATGGAATCCTTTTCCGTCTTTTTCAGCGCCTGCCCGTACTCTTCTACCTGACCCGCATGATACTTCATATCATAGTACAACTTCTGCGATTTCTGTGACGTTTGCGGCAAGGAGATAAAATCCCTGTTAAAAAGGTCACCGACTTTCGATGTCTTACTGTTTCCTAAAAGATTTTGCAGACGGTTCGCGCGGCTGTTCAAACTGCTTCTGTTTAAAGCAGTCTGTATCAGAGAGCTCTTACTCTCCCTCTTTCTTTGATTTAACATAGCGCTCCTGTAGTTTCTTGTGACTCTCATATGCCCTCCGTTCTTGCTTTTTCTGCCTTAATCTGCTGTCTTAACTCTTCTTACACTTCCTCATCTATTTCTATTCCCTTAATGTCAGCTTCGATCAGCTTCATCTTATTTAACATATCCTTGATCTCCGCCTTCGCCACATCAGTTGCTCCGGCCACATTCAAACCTGCATCAGCCATATCCTTCAGGAATGACGCTTCTTCTCTGGCATCACGCTCCCGCTCTTTTCCCGCTTTTTCGGCATCGCGGTTTTCCTGCTGTGCTGCCTCTATTCTGGCCTCCATCAACTCTCTCTGCTCCTTGCGCAGTTCAATCTTCTCCTCCTGCGCCTCTTTCTCTTCGGCCTCCTTCTCGGCGTTCTCACGCTGCTCCTCGTAGGTCTCGTCCACGTGATCCTTGGCCGCTTCCACAAGAATACCCTGTATCTCTTCGCTCGCCTGCTCCATCACCTTTTTGGCATTGTTCTGTGCATCCGTCATCTTGTGGAACTTCAGACGTTCTATTTTCATGTCTGTGACCGCACCATTGTACACTTCGATACCGGTCTGTGCATTCTCAGCGCGGTTCTTAAACACACGCTTCTCACCGTCAATCTCAAGACATTTCTGCTGATACTCAGTCAGCGGTCCCTTCATCAGTTCTTTCGCTCTCTCTTGCTCTTCCTCCGTAAGCTCCTCATAACTCGACTCCGGATAATACATCTTCTCCAAAAGTTCTAAATCCTTCTGCTCCTGAGAGTCAGCATCCACACCATAACCCTCGCGCAGATTTTCTTTTCTGGCATCGCATTCTGCAATCTTCTCCTGATTCAGCTTAAGCTCTTTCCTCTGCTGCTCCGCGCGCTCCTTGTATTCCGCCATACTCTGATCCGTCTTACGGTCAACATTCCAGGCGTTCTGGATAAGCTCCATTGCCTTCTTCTGCGCCTCTTGTCTGCAAAGTGTGATGCGATCTTTGTGCAAAGGCAGATCCCCCGCAAAAATAACATTCCTCTTCTGCTGCTTCTCAGCAGCCTTTTGACTGCGGCTCTCCTGCGCCTTTTCCTGCGCCTGCGTATTTGTCTGAATGCCCTGTATTTCACTGTTTCCGAATTTAACCTGCATACTCTTTAACCTCCCTGTATCATTCACAGACCAATCCTTTGATCTCTGCTATAGTTATCGGACATTCTCGCCCTTTTCATAAGGCAATCGACAGTCCATTCATGCAATAAAACACACCTGTCACGACATACAGCCTCATAACTTCAAAAATTGAAGAAACGCCTCACAGCCCTCCAGTACATCCTCATACGTCAATTCAAAATTCCCCGTATACCAGGGATCGGCGATCGCTCTGCCGCTACCTGCAAATTCCAACAGCTTATAGATCTTATGCTCCGGGTCGCCGCCTGCAATCCGCTCCATATTCCGGACATTTGCATCGTCCATTCCGATCAGGTAATCAAACTCTTTATAATCCTGCCTCGTCATCTGCCTCGCCTGATGGGGAACCAAGGGGATTCCCTCCTGCCTCAGCTTATTTACCGTGCCATAATGGGGTGGATTGCCAATCTCCTCACGGCTCGTGGCAGCGGAGTCTATGTAGAAGGAGGCAGACTGCCCTCGTTCTTTGACCATGTGAGTGAAGAGGCTCTGGGCCATGGTGCTGCGGCAGATGTTGCCGTGGCACACAAATAATATTTTAATCATGTTAATTTTTCCTCCTAAAATGCCGTGATTTGCCGTGTTTTGGCACGATTTGCGAGGTTTGAAATTTCCGTCAAGTTTGTTAAAAATGTAACAAAAATGCCAAATCGGGGCAAAACGGGGCAAATTGATTCCGTCAAACGTAGTAAAAACGTAGTAGGAATCGGGGGCTTTTACTACTCTGGTATTTTAGCATAAATTTATGTATTGCGGTATAGGGAATTAAAAAAAGCCCTGCCGGAGCAGGGCGCGGTTCAGATCGCCCGGAACATTTTCTGTGACACGGGCTTCTCTTCCTTATTCTTTTCCAGTTCCTTTCTGGCGTTCTCCAAGTCCTCCATCCGCCGCAGCTCATCCGTTGCATCCTCCAAACCAAGGTGGGTGTAGGTATTTAACGTCACCCCGATATCGCTGTGCCCCATAAGGTACTGGAGCGTCTTGGGGTTCATGCCGGATTTTGCCATGTTGCTGCAGTAGGTGTGGCGGCAGACGTGGGGCGTGATATTCGGTATCTGCACCCGGTAAATATCGTTGTACCTCTTGACCATGTGGTTGAATCGGTGTTCCCAATGCATGGCCACTTCCGGGTAGCCGTTTTTGTCCGTGAAAAGGAATCCGGCATAACCGTCCACCACCCTCTCGTATTCCGGTGCTTCCCTGTCCTCGATGATTGCCCGGAAGCACTGCGCCACGTCATCCGTCATGGGCAGCTTCCTTGTCCCTGCATTGGTCTTGGTGGATTCGATCACCAGCCGCATATCGGAAGTCCGCTGGAGCTGGTGGTCGATATTGATGACCTTGTTCTCTAAGTCGATGTCCCGCAGGGTCAGGCCACAGAATTCCGAAATACGCATTCCAGTGTGGAAAAGGATATAGACCACTTCGTAATACTTGTAGTAAACATTATCGTCATGGATGAATTTTAGGAACTTCCGCATCTGGTCTTTCGTGATGGCCTCCCTCGTCACGCTGTCGTTCACCACCACCCCGGCAAGCTCGAAGCCGAAGGGGTTTTTCAGCAGCACGTCATCGTCAACCGCCATCTGGAAAGCCGGGCGCAGGACGCCCCTCACGGTCTTGACGGTGCTGTAGCGCCGCCCGTCCTGCTGGAGCTTGATTAAGAACAGCTTTGCATCCGATGTCTTTATCTGTGAAATCTTTTTGTCGTTGAAATCCTCGCCTTTTAAGACGTTCTGCACAAATTTATAATTCGTGAGCGTGTTGGGCTTTGCCGCCGTTTTCGTTGCAAGGTACCGCTCCACCAGCTCCCCAACCGTGATGTTCTTCCCCAACGGGTCTGAAAGGGAATCAAGGTCATACCCGATCTGCTTCTCCAGCTCCCGCAGTGAAAGGCAGGGCTTTTTCCCCACCGGGAGGGTGTCTGTCGGTTCCAGCCGCCAACTGTACACAAAATGCGGATTGCCGTTTACATGGTACTTGAACTGGTATTTCCCGTCCGCGCGGATGGATTCCCCCCTGCGCAGGACGCGGTGCTTGGAATCACGCCGTGACTTTGCTTTTCCCGCCATTTAACAGCCCCTCCTTTACCTCCGGATTCTCCTCCAGATATTTTTCAAACTCACCCCGCAGGATGAGCCTGCGTTTCCCATATAGGGCAGTGAACTTTCTGCATTTCCCGTCTTTCAGGAACCTGTTGAACTTCCTCCTGCTGAAGCCGAAATATTCGATTGCCTCCTCCGGGTTCAGCACGTCTTTCTGTGCAAGTGACGGTTTTCTCATTCTGGCATTTCCTCCTTTCCTGTGGCCGGATTTTCCGGTCATGACATCTATCACTCTAAAGCCGGGAAAAGTCAACTACTTACGGCAGATAAAAGAGATTTATAACGCAGAACATTCCTCCACAAACTTCTCAAATTTTGTGCGGATAATGAGATACCTGTTCCCGCTGAAAACCGCAAACCGCCCGGTGTTATCCTCCGCCAGCCGCCGCATCTTTTTTACCCCGATATTGAAATAGACCGATGCCTCCCTGATGGTCAGCATATATTTTTCGCTGACTGGCATCGTCACATTTTCATTTTCCATTGAGTTAATTCTTTCCTGCATAAATCCATCCTCTCTTTCCATCTATATCCGGGTGGTGAACGCAAGCGAAATCCACCCGTCCCTCTTTTCCTGATAGGCTTTGAGCAATCCCCAGCCGTCCTTTTCCTCCACGATGGTGAACACGCCAACGCCTGTGAACTTCCCCGTCTTGGCATAGCCCGTTCCGGGACCTCGGCGGATATTTAAGTCGGGGATTGCTACCCTCACCATGTAAGGCGCGGAAAGGGTAAGGCTCTCCATGAACTGCACCTGCCCCTCTTCCATGACTGCTTTCAGGATGGAAAGTATCTTCTCCCCATATTTTTCTCCTGCCGCCCATCCCTTCCTCTGTGGGTTCTCCTTCTGCCCAAGCCACTCCACATAAGGCGCACAGCCCCTTGTGACATAGCGGAAACGGGGATCGATCTTCTCATTCACAAGAGCGTCCGTGGAGGCATAGGCTTTGAAGTGCTGCACCTGCGCCCGGATGCCAAGCTGTGGCGATGCAAAGGACAGCCCCGTTTTGCCCCTCTGCGTCACACCAAGGCCACAGAAATTGTTCTGCTCCAAAGTGACCGCAGAGCCGGAGAAAGTGAAATTCCCGGTTTCCAGACAGGACTGCGCAAAGGCGATATCGCCCCTCACGCCCTCTGCTTCCCCTTCCGAAAGGTACAGCGGGATCATATCCAATACGGACTGTACCACGAAGGGGTTCTTCTTTTTCAGATATGCCGCCATCTGCCCTGCTGTGGCTTTGGCCTTTCCCATTATGGCAGTAAGGGAATCCTCCGCTGTGCTTCCCTCCATAGCTGCTTTGATGTCCTTTCGGAACTGCCCCATAGAAAGACCGAACTTAGACCACAGATGCTCCACATCACCGTGGTTACTTGCAATGCCCCGTCTGCACCCCTCGCTATGGCTGATGATAACGCCATCTGCCAGCGGGTCCAAATGGAACTGTTTACAGAGATATGCAAACAGCTCCACTGCATATCTGTAGGCGGCAAGCACATGGGCTTTCGTGTTCTCCCCGTCCCCGGTTTCCGTCCATGCCGCGCCGCTGGTATATTTAATGGTGGCAGGCTCCGTCATTTCCACACCGATGTGGGTATTGTTTGCGCCGCCCCCGCAGTGCCAGCCACGGTGTTCCCACGGAAGTATCTGGTACACATTCCCTCCCGGCTCAATGATGGCGTGGACACAGGCATTTGCATCCGCCCTGTTCCAGTTCTTCATAAACACATCCGCCTTCGGCTGCGGGCATCCCACCGAGTGGATCATAAGCCCCTGCACGGTGATGTGTTTTCCTGCCTTATAGCAGCCGGACTCTGTAAGGTAATTCTGTATTAAATTCATTCCATTTTCCTCTCTTTCTGCACATGAAAAAAGGCACCAGCTTTTCACCGATGCCCTCAAAATAAAAGTTCCATTATTCCCCTTTTTACTCCCGTAACTGCTCCAGCACGGATTTCAGCTTTTCCGGGATGGGAAGCCCTATCCTCGCGGCATTCTCCAAGATGGAGATACCTTCATTGGAAAGGTAAAAGAAAATGACCGCCGTCCGCAGGACACTTCCCTCTCCGATGATGTGGGTATCCACGATATGCCCCACCGCCACAAGGCAGAAAATGACCACCTTCTTAAAAATGCCCTTAAATCCAACCTCACTGGAAAGCTGCTTCTCTACCGCCGCTGCCATAAGCCCTGTGGCATAGTCCACCACAACAAATACCACCAGCGCATAGAGGAAGCCGTCAAAACCTCCCATGACCGCGCCGAGCGC
>JAIEFE010000014.1:0-246868 GCA_029067085.1 Lachnospiraceae bacterium
GGTTAATCTCATAGAGATTTACCTCGGTTCTTTATGGAATCTTTCAGGGTTGCATTACTGTTTATTTGTCAAGGTACAAACGGAGATGGAGGGATTTGAACCCTCGCGCCGCTATTAACGACCTGCACCCTTTCCAGGGGTGTCCCTTCAGCCATCTTGGGTACATCTCCATACATAGCTAAATCAAATAATATTTATAGTAGAGCGATTCTCCTGCAGTAAATCTGCTTCGCAAACTAACTGCCGGAGGATGCAAGCATCCTCCGCGCGGAGAGGGTGGGATTCGAACCCACGCGCCCTTGCGGACAAACGGTTTTCAAGACCGCCTCGTTATGACCACTTCGATACCTCTCCGTGTTCACAGCGTCCCCGTTTAAGCGGAGCGCAAAAACTATTCTAGCAAAAACAGGGTACCGTGTCAACTGGTTTTCATTTTTTTCTCATCTTTTTTCTTATTGTTTCTCTCTTCTTTTACCAGCTCTTTGTTAACTCCATATTCCAGTCAAGCGTATAAGGTCCATCCTCTAACTCCTGAAGCATCTCATAATAATGCCTGCGTTCCTGCGAGGGAGAATCATACCCATAATCATAACCACTCACATTCAAGATCGGCTCACCCTGCCAAAATTGGTAGCCCAATAAATATGCCTCCACCATCTCCTCCCACGAGCCGTAAAGCTCCTGTAAATTTAAGGAGTTCGCAAGAGAAGCATCCATCGCCTCCTCGTAAGTCATATAGCCGCAAAAATAATAATCCGCATAGAGTTGATTCACCCGGCAGAGATCCCAAGCCGCAATATATTCCGGTTCGATTTTGGCCCGATGCATCAGGTAGGCCACCGCATAGCGCCCGATCTCACTACCCAAATCCTTCTCAACGATCTGCTGAACGAATTCTTCCTCCCCCAGCTCCAAAATCCCCCATTCCTCCATCTGCTTCGTATAATCAAGGCATTTCTTCCGATGCCCGTTTTGGAGGAGGTTCTTTGTCGTCTCCAGTGCAGAATCTCTATCTCGCACGCTCCAACTGCTCACCAAAAGCTGCCTGGAGATATCGCGATTCTCTTCGGTTGGTTCCATGCCGCCAAGCAGCCGCCAGTTCCAACCATTGCTGTAAGTCAGAGGTGCATAGGTGGCGTTAAACCAAAGCACCGTCTGAGGAAGCTCCTCGACTTCCCCCTGCTGCTCTTTCCTGCTCTCACCCACCAGCCCCGCCATGGTGACAGGCTTCTTCTCTTCCGACGTTTCAGACGTCTCCTCTACACTTTCCACAGCCGTCTCTGGGGCTGTTTTCTTTTCCTCGCCCTCAGCCGCGCCGCAGCCCGCAAGCAGCAGCGCAGTCCCTGCCATGGCTGCTATAAGAATCCAAAACTTTTTCATATGATATCCTCACTCTTTCGTCTGCGAAAGTTATTCCTCGGCATACCATTCCGACAGATCAAGCCCATAAGCTGTTTCCAGTTCTTTGATCAGGCTGTTTGTAGCGCTGTCATATTCTCCGCTCTTTAAACTGATCCTGCAGGTTAAAAAACATTTCTCTTTTACCTGAATGATACAGGTTACATCCGCTCTCTTATGATACTCCTCCGACCCATAGTCCTGCTCTTCATACTCAAGAACATAGTAGACTGCCGCATCCTGGCCGGTCATGGGCATGACCTCGCTGATCTTCACGTCGCGGTTTCCTTCCTCCGGGTCGCTTCGAAGCTTCAAATCCGAATCGGCCTCTCGCTGTGCCATCGCCTGATAGTTCACGGTGCCGGTCTCATAGCCGTTTAGCCGCACCGAAACGCCGTGAATCGTCGTTGACACTCTGTGATCATCGGCGGTTGTATTCCATCCCATCGGTGCAAGGACCGGGCAGGTAACATTCTCCTCGTCGTCAAGTGTGAGCGTCAGCATACCAAGATACTGATAGCCCTCTACCTTTTCCAGAACAGGATCTCCCTCCTCCGGCTCGTAGACATCCTGCCGATCTGCCTCATGCTGCGCATTCTGTTCTGCCCACATCCCGTCTTCTATCGCAAGTTCGCTCAAATTCAGGCCATAACAGCGCGCCACTTCTTGAATGAGAGGCGCCGTTTCCTCATCCTGCGCATATTCCCTGACCTCCATATCCCAGAATACGCCGGCGTTACCATCCCTGACACTCATATACATGAGCAATCTCCTCAAATAAGGCGTGCCGTTATAATCCTTTGTCTTCGCGGTAAGGAAGAGGTAGCGGTCGTCTCCTTTTTCCAGAGTCTCTCCCACGCCGACCTCGGAGCATTCCGGATCATTCTTCCAGTCCTCAACTTTTAGATTCACCGATGTTTCCAGATACATCTTCAATTCTTCCAGAGAGCCGCCGCTGTAAACCGAAGCCGTAAAGGTGACTCCATGATCGTCGGAATAGAAAAAACCGTCCGTATTATCACCGCTCTTAGGCGCATAGAGCGGGTAAACCTTGCCGTCACCGAAAACGTCCTCTATCTGATACTCTTCTAAATAAGTAAGACTCGTGGGATCCGGCACCAAAGCTTCGGCTGTCTCTTCCACTGTTTCCTCTGCCGTCGGTGTCTCGACTGCCTCCCCGGCAACCTTCTTTGTCTCCTCTGCTTCCTCTACATTCTCCACAGGCGCTTTTTCTCCCGTATTTCCCGCTGCACCGCAGCCCGCAAGGGCCACCACCGTCAACGATAAAACTGTCATAATCCTCCAGAAGTTTTTCATGTGTTCTCCTCTCTCATTTTTTCATCCATACACGGCGCCCTTTAAAAATGCCTCCGCCACCGCGATATCCTCCGGTGTCGTGACCTTGATATTGCGGTAAGATCCCTCCACCAGCTTCACGTGCCTCTTCGTCAGTGTCTCCACCACACCCGCGTCGTCCGTGATCTGAATTCCCGCCGCAGCAAGCCTTTCCTTCTCCCGCATCAACCTTTCGTAGGCTTCCGTGATGAGCGCCGTCTCAAATACCTGCGGTGTCTGTATCTGCCAGAGCAGCGCACGGTCCGGCGTCTGCACTGCATATCCTTCCCCGTCTGCAATCTTGATCGTATCTTTGACCGGCATTCCCGCCACGCACGCGCCAGTCCTCTCAACTTCCATAAGACATCGCTTTAGAATATCCTCTGTCAGAAAAGGCCTTGCGCCGTCATGGATAAAAACATAGCCGTCTCTATTTGGGATCGCCATATCTCCGTCAGCGATCACCTTCAATGCCTGATAGACAGAATCATAACGTTCTTTGCCACCTGCAACAATCGTGTCCACTTTATGAAAGCCGTAGCGATCCACGATCTGCTCCCTGACGTAACCGTTTAAAATATCCTCCCTGCAGGCGACGAGAATACAATCGTCTATCACGGAGGACTCTTCTATCGCGTGCAAGGCATACCAGATCAAAGGTCTGCCCCCAAGCGGCATATACTGCTTAGCCAAATCACTTTTCATGCGCCTGCCGCTTCCCGCTGCCAGCACAATGGCGGTACATCTCTTTTTATTCATGTTTATCCTCTAATTTCAGATTGGGCACCGCGTTCAGATCAAGGCCATGCCGCACGCCCCTCACATACTCATAATAAGCCGCCGCACCGATCATGGCTGCATTATCCGTACACAGAATCGGAGCGGGACGGTAAAAAGCAATCCTCTTCTCCTCACATGCGTTCTCCAGCGCCTGTCGCAGGGCAGAGTTGGAAGCAACTCCACCGGCGATCGCAAATTTGCGCAGTCCGCAGCGCTCCACCGCAGCCATGGAATGCTCCGTCAGCACCTCCACCACCGCCTTCTGGAAGGAGGCCGCAACATCAGCCTGACAGATTCTCTCGCCCTTCATCTCGCAGGAATTAAGGTAGTTGAGCACAGCGGACTTTAAGCCGCTGAAGCTGAAATCATAGTCGGAATCTCCCACCTTTGCGCGGGGAAAAGCGATCGCGTCAGGATTTCCTTCCTTGGCAGTCTTATCAATCTTGGGGCCGCCCGGATATCCCAACCCGATGGCTCTCGCCACCTTGTCGAATGCCTCCCCCGCCGCATCGTCTCTGGTGCGCCCAAGTACTTCATATTCACCGTAATCTTTCACCACCACCAAATGAGAATGTCCGCCCGATGCGACCAGACAGACAAACGGTGGTTCCAGATCCTTATGTTCAATATAATTCGCGCTGATGTGACCCTCGATATGATGGACGCCGATCAAAGGAAGGCCTGAAGCGAAACTCACGGCTTTTGCCGCTGATACGCCTACCAGAAGCGGACCGACAAGACCCGGGCCGTAAGTCACCGCAATGGCATCCAGATCAGGCAGATCCATACCGGCTTCCTTTAAAGCCTGCCCCATCACCTGATTGATCTTTTCGATGTGCTTACGGGAAGCGATCTCCGGTACCACGCCACCGTAGAGGGTGTGCAGATCAATCTGAGAATAGATCACATTGGACAAAATCTCCCTGCCGTTTCTGACCACCGCCGCCGCCGTTTCGTCGCAGGAGCTCTCAATGGCCAGAATCGTCACGGATTCATGATCACCTGTCATCACTCGTCCTCCACCAGTTCCCAGCCCATGATCTTCCAGTGGCCTGCCTCATCCTGCCTGAGTAAAAAACGTTCCAGAGAAGGCGCCCGTCCGGTCGCACCTCCCTTGCGCAGATTGAAAGTGCAGTACAGTCTTGCGCAGGAATAACCATCCTGTGTAAAGTATTCCACATCCGTACTTGCGGATACTTCATAGCTCGCGATGGTGTACTTTTCCTGCTTCATCTTCGAGATATCCAGCTTCAGATCCTCTATGTACTGCTCCTGCGTCTTATTTGCGATCAGCTCCGCATCGTAGAGCTCCTGAATCTTTGCCGCCAGCTGGAGCAATTCTTCCTCACTGTACTCTTCATTATAAAAGCACTCTGTGATCTCTGCATAATATCTCACCACTTCCTTCGGCGTGGGCGGGTAATTATATTTCATATCCCGCAGCAGAACGCTCTGCACTACCGTCGCAACGACCTCCGTCTGTGTCTGCTGCCTGGCTTTATGTCCCTGATAAAAGAAGAATGCGAATACAATCGCCGCCAGTACAACTACTATGATCACAACTTTCACGATACCTGCTTTTTTCATCTCAGTCTCCCTACATCCTCAATCCGTAAACAAAAGTTCCACACTCCTGCCGTCTCTGGCTGCCACAGCGTTTGGAAATATCTTCCAGACCTCCGGCATATAATCATCCGGGCGAATCAGGGAAGGGCTGTAGTGGGTCAGCCAAAGCTCCCTCGCTCCCGCCTCCTTCGCTAGCCGCGCCGCCTCGTAAAAGGTCATGTGCTTATACTCCTTCGCCTTCTGTGCCTTCTCAGGCTCACCGTACATCCCCTCGCAGACAAAAAGATCCGCCTGCGCCGCATTCTTCACAATGCCGTCGGTGGGCCGCGTGTCCGTGCAGTATGTCACCTTTAAGCCCTTCCTCGGCTCTCCGAGCACCATATCCGGTGTATAGGTTTGTCCGTCTAGCTCTATTATCTCACCTTTTTGCAGAGGATTCCAGTAATTTCTCGGAATATTCAGGCGCATGGCCTGCTCCACGTCAAATTTGCCGATCCGGTCAATAACGATATTGTAGCCATAGCAGACCACATTATGATTGACACGAAATGTCTCGATCCGAAAACCCGGAAAAGAAAATGTCTGCTCCGGCTCTGTAATCTCCTGATATATGATCTCGAAAGGCAGCTCCGGCGCAATCACCCGCATGGAATTGACCACTCTGGTCAGCCCTTTTGGTCCAATCAAAAGAAGCGGTTCCGTGCGCTCCGCATTTCCCATGGTGAGCAGCATCCCCGGAAGGCCGCTGATGTGATCCGCGTGATAGTGAGTGAAACAGATGATGTCGATGGGCTTGGGGCTCCACCCCTTCTCCTTCATGGCAATCTGCGTACCCTCCCCACAATCGATCAGGATGCTCTTACCATTGTACCTTGCCATCAGGGAGGTGAGCCATCTGTGCGGCAGAGGCATCATCCCTCCCGTACCCAAAAGACAGATATCTAACATAACTTCCTCCATACAGGCTGCGGACTCATTTTATGATCCCGCTCCTGCCTGATCAGACGGAGGCAGTCTACAGCAGTTCCTTTCTCTCCCGCCTGTCAACGGGAACGACAAACCCGGAGATCAGCTTCTCATAGCAGGCTTCACACAGATCGAAGCTGTCGCTCTCCCCGTCCTTTTCGCCAAAAAAGCCGAAATCATGCTCCACATGGATGCACTCCTCCTTCAAAATGCCGTTTTCTACCAGCATTTTTTTGCCGCAGGCGTTGCAAACCGTCTCAGTCAATTCCTTTTTTTCCATATAAACACGCATGACAATCCTCCTATGGTAAGTCGTTACAATCCTTGCTGAAAATCATATCCTCGAGTAGTTTTGCGAAGCAATACTACTGTTAATTTCCGCAGGGATTTACTATTGTCATTGTAACAGACAAAATGCGCAACGACCGTGGTAATTGTTCCATGCACTGCCTATCTCTTCCACATGATCATAGCGTCTTCCACCGGTTTTTCATAGAAATTCGGCCGAATTCCCTCTGACACAAAGCCAAGCTTCCGATAAAGACCGATAGCTGCCGTATTGCTGACCCGCACCTCCAATGTGTAGGCCGAAAGACCTTCCTTGTCACCCTCGGAGAGCAGATAACGCAAAAGTCCTGTGCCGACGCCGCGCCTTCTCGCCTCCTGCGCTACCGCAACATTGGTGATATTTCCCTCCCCCGCGATCAAAAGAAGGCCGCAGCCGCCCAGGAGCTTTCCGTCTTCCTCCGCCACAAAATATCTTGCGTCCTCCTGCTCGATCATCTGCAAAAAAGAAGCCTCCGACCACGGCATAGAGAAGGTTTCTTCCTCCAGACGGCTGATAAAAGGCACATCCGCCGGAGTCATCGCACGGTAAACGATCACGCCGACCCCTCCCCCGAACTTTCTTTTTGTATATTTTCTCTCTCTGCCTGAGAGAGGCGCAGGTAGACAGGCGCATGCGCGTCTCCGCTCTCCATGATACCCTTCTTATAATAGACGCTCCCCAGCGCAGCGACAGCCGCAGCTGACTGTCTGGAGCGGTGAACGGGTGCGATGCTGTAAGGAACCCGAAGCGTCTCACGCATCCGTTCTCTGAAGACCGGCACGCCGTCACCTAAAAACATGACACTTCTGTCAAGTTCATTTAGAACCGCAGAAATCTCATCAAAGGAAACTGCGCACTGTTCCTTGATTACACGCATGTCATATTCAAACCGACTACTCCGGTCAGACACAAATTCGTAAATTCCGGTGTAAACCTGATCTCTTCTGGCATCCATGATGGGGCACACCAGATCCGCCGCACCGTACATCTGATAAGCTAGACCGTCCACGGTAGGTACAGGAACAATCGGTTTTTTCAACGCAAAGGCAAGCCCTTTTGCCGTAGCGGAACCGATCCGCAGACCCGTAAACGATCCGGGGCCTGCCGCCACCGCGATGGCATCCACCGAAGCAAGATCAAGCTCCACCATCCTGCAGATCTCCTCCACCATGGGAAGCAGGGTCTGGGAGTGCGTCTTTTTGTACTGCACGGTGTACTCCGCGATAAAATTGTCGTCCTCCATGAGGGCCGCCGATGCCACAAGCCCGGAGCTGTCAATGGCCAAAATTTTCACTTTAACCCTCCACGTCAGAGCAGTTTACTGCGATGACACACATCTTTCTCTATCGCTCTATTGTAATCCTGCGGTAATCAAATCCCTGCGACAGATCTTTTGCAATCGTGATACGGATGCAGTTCTCAGGCAGGATCTCCGCAATCTGATCCGCCCACTCGATCAGGCAGACACCGTCCCCGTAAAAACAGTCCTCATAGCCGATCTCCTCCATCTCTGATGCATCGCCGATGCGATACACATCGAAGTGGTGGAGGAGCAGTCTTCCGCCCTCATAACTTTGCAATATCGTAAACGTCGGGCTGTTTACCGGCTCCGTAATGCCAAGCCCTGCCGCCAGCCCCTGCGTAAACACGGTCTTGCCCACGCCGAGATCCCCGATCAGCGTGTATATTTCTCCGGGAGATGCCTTCTCCCCGAGAGCCTTCCCATATGCAAATGTATCAGCTGCGCTGCAGCTTTCCGTGACTCTTTCCATCGTATTCTCTCCATGCGAAGAACGCCGTTTTCTGCACATCAGGAACGAATTTTTACTTTCTTCGGAGGCATGTGGGTGGAAATGATCTCAATTGCCTTATACTTTCCCTCTCCCATGTCTTTTTTCGGGAAAATGCAGGCATTCACCGCCGTAGTATAAACAATGATGCTCTTCGGCGTGGAAACCGCCTTCACCATATTTTCCCAACCCATCTTTTCCGCCGTACCGTCCTGGGAAACCTCGATTCCTTCCTCCGTCAGCCGATAGTGCAGAGGCTTCTGAAAGGCCGGATTCCCCTTCGCCTGCGCAGCCGCCTTCAAAAAGAGCGTCCAGGGCAGATAGAGCAGGACCACAAGGGCGATGATCAGAATAAGCGGCTGTCTGTTTGCCGCAAAAAGAAACAACAACAACACACCGACAAGCGTCCCCATGAGACCGGGCAGACGTGTGTAGGTGTGCTGCAGCATATAATCATATAAAATATTAGGTGTTATTTTAACATCAAATTCGATTTCCATACTGAAATCTATTATACTAAAAATCCCCGAAAGTGCAAGGAAAAATGTTTACTCATGTCTGAGCGCCTCGATAGGACTCAGTTTCGCTGCCTTTCTCGCCGGATAAATGCCAAAGAAAATACCCACGCCGGAGGAAAAAGCCGCTGCAATGATCACTGTAGGAGCATCAATCTTTGCCGCATAACCCAGAGCACCGCAGACTGCAGCTGCTCCCAATACACCCAGCGCAATCCCGATCAGACCGCCGATCAGGGTGATGATGCCCGCCTCTGCCAGAAATTGTAATAGGATCGACTTCGTTCTGGCACCGAGAGATTTTCGGATACCAATCTCCCTCGTTCGCTCCGTCACAGACACCAGCATGATGTTCATAACGCCGATGCCGCCCACCAGAAGAGAAATGGCTGCCACGAAGGAGATAAACAGCGTCAGCATACCGATGATCTGATCAAACTCCGCCGAATAATCCGCGAAACTCTCCATCAGGATCTTGTTTTCTCCACGCACGTTATAGCGGTTTTCGAGAAGGCTGATGGTGTCCGCCGCCACCTGCGACACATACTCGGAGCTCTCCGCGATCACGTAGAGGTAATCAGAGTCTTCAATCCAAAAACCAAAGCCGGATGCCATGGCTGTCAGCGGCATTTCCACCTGCAAATAACCGCTGCCGTTTAAAGCGGAAATGATACCCGCCGGCGTATCCTGCCTGATCCCGACGATCCGCAGGTCCTGACTCACGCCCCAGAGATTCAGTTCAAAGGTCATGCCCACCACATCCGTGGTGCCAAACAAAGATCTCGCCCCACTCTCACTGATGACGCAGACCATGGCTGCCGACTCACTCTCACTTTGTGAAAAATATCTGCCCCTGACAATGGGCTCGTTTCCGATCGCATACTGCAGCGCCGTATTGCCTCCGTTAAGAACCGCCGTAAAATCAGCGCCTTTACGCCCTCTTGCCGTAGCTCCCCAATAGCTGTACTGTGTCGTGGCTCCCTTCACATGCGCCACCTTTTCTTTCACCAATGCAAAATCTTCCTCCGTAAATCTCACATCGTTGCCTTCCACATCGCTGTTGGTGTAAATGGCGATCAGGCCGCCGCCCATATTTTCCAGCTCGTCATTGACGGAGCCACGCACACCGTTTCCGATGGAGATGATCATAATAACGGAGGAAATACCTATGATGATGCCCAGCATAGTCAGTATGGAGCGGCCTTTGTTAGACTTGATATTCATTACGGCGATTTTTATGTATTCCCATATTTGTGTCATAATCTATTCCTTACCATTTGATTCAAAATTTTACTTTATATACAATTGCGTTTTCCAAGCTTTCTTTGCCAGACTGTATATTACTCCTGCGCCATCGGTATTACTGTAACTGCCATACCTTCTTCAAATTCCATGCCGTTCGCCATAATGACATTATCACCTTCTGAGAGACCCTCCTTAACCTCGCTGACACTGTCGGAGGAAATGCCTGCGGTGATGCGTCTCTTCTCCACCACGCCGTTTTTCTCCACATACACGAAATCGCCTTCCCTATCGCTGTTGATGACTTCAAGCGGAACGGTGACTACGCCCTCAACCTTTGCCATATGGACATAGACCCTTGCTTCCACGCCCAAAAAGATATTTTCGTCCGGATTATCGATATTGACATCCACACCCACTACCATCGCGCCGCTATTATTCTGGGTCGCCATACCGTCGATCTTACTAACCGTGCCCTCGTAGGTCTTTCCCGCGATATCGACATCTGCTTTCTGTCCCACGGATATCTTTTCCAGATCATACTTGGAGACGCTGAGTCTTACATATACCTTTTCCGTACTCTCTATCGTCGCCAGCTTTCCGTTCTCCACAGGAGGCTGTCCCGCCACGGCTTCCATCTCCGTGACTACACCCGCGAAATCGGCTTTCAGGCCATTCTCCACTTTGGCAATGGCATCCAGCCTCTCTTGATTGGTGAGCTTCTCAAGCGCTGTGTCTGCCTCCAGTTTCGCCTTGCCGCCCTCATCCAGCACACCCGATTCGGAAGCCGCTTTCTGGGACTTCATCTCGGAACGGTACTCCTTGTAGGAGGCGATCAGTTCCTCCACATCCTTTGCCTGCTTCTGAAGCTCTCTGATCTCTTTATTGTACGATTCCTCATATCCGTTATACTGTGTCTGAATCTGCAGGTTTAAAAGAGTGTCTCTATCATTTGCAAGCTTGATCTCAGCGTTATCGCGCATCTCTCTTTTTTCTTTATCGCTTAAATGATTTAATTCGCCTTTTGCTTCCTTCTCCAATATATCAGCCAGAATCTGCTCATCCTGCGCAATGATCTGCTGCCACTCCATAACGGAAACATTCAGGTTTGTACCGTTATAACTCCAACCCGCCTTCTTCTCTTCAATCTTTTTGTTGAGCTCATCCAGCAGGTTTTCGTTGTCCGCAATCTGCTGATCCAGCACGGGCAGATTACGGTTCGCCTCGGACAGATCGGCTATGTATTCATTATTTTTATGTACGGAACTCTCATAACCGCCCTCATTGGAGGCCAGTCTGTACTCCGCCTCCTGCTTCTTTTCAGACAGGGCTTTTTCATCAAAGGTGAGGATCACGTCGCCTTTTTTCACCGTATCGCCGGTACTCACCTTCACCTCGCCCACCTCAATGGGCAATGGCGCAAAGTAAGTCCTTGTCTCATCACTTTTCACCGTCCCGCCGGTGCTTAAGATCTGTTCCACATCACCCACCGAAGCAGCCACTGCCGTTACCATCGGCGCCGCATTTTTCGCCATCAGAGAATTCCCGACAAAAAAGGCAATGAGCAAAACAGCCAATGTTCCCGCAATCACCCGGCGGCGCACCTTTTTTTTCTTTGCCTTATCCCATGGTTTTTTCTCTTTTTTTGCCGTTGGCATCATCTCTTTGATGTCCGTGTTTTCCGCCTCATTCTTCGCTTTCCGAAACATTTTCATAGTCCTCCTCTATTTTTCCGTCCATAATTTTGATCACCCGCTTGGCTCTTGCCGCGATCTCGTCGTCATGGGTGATCAGGATCACCGTCCTGCCCTCCTCATGAAGCCCCCGCAGAATCTCCATGATCTCCCTCGTAGAACTGGAGTCCAGATTTCCCGTCGGCTCGTCAGCGAGAATGATGGGCGGCGCCTGCGCAATGGCTCTGGCAATGGCCACTCGCTGCTGCTGCCCGCCGGACATCTCCGACGGCTTGTGGGTCATACGTTTCCCAAGCCCCACCTTTTCAAGGGCTTTTTCCGAAAGCTCCGTCCGTTCCCTCTTTCCCACGCCCCGGTAGATCAGAGGCAACTCCACATTCTCCACCGCCGTCAGGCTGGGAATCAGGTTAAAGCCCTGAAAGACAAAGCCGATCTCCTGATTGCGGATATCAGAAAGCTCGTCGTCCGTCATACTGCTCACGTCATGGCCGTGCAGGAAATAACTGCCGCTTGTCGGTACATCCAGACAGCCCAGCATATTCATCAGGGTGGATTTCCCTGAACCGGAATGGCCGATGATTGCCACAAATTCTCCCTCACCGATGGTCAGACTCACATGATCCAGCGCCTTCACCTCATTTTCTCCGGGATTATAGATTTTACAGATATCCCGGATCTCCACCAATGTTTCCATAGATAATTCTTTCCTCTCCCTTTCTGTCACATTATCGGATTTATGCCTTGCCCTTTTCTTCTGTAAATCTATAACGAAACAGGCACTGATTTTTCTTCACCTGTTTTCGCTTATTTTACAATAACTTCCTTTTCTTAAAAGAAGCACAGGAAAATCTTAAAACAATCTTAAATTAATCGAGCATCCGCACGCTGTGGCATTTTTTTCTGTATTATATAATATCATCTAAATATTACAGGAATCTTACAGGAATCTTACAGGAAACTTACAATATCGTTATATTGTTCAAACAGTACATACTGTTTATATATCATTATATACAGTATGTACTGTTTGTCAATGTGATTTTTCTATTTTACTCCTCTCCTTTAACGCATAAGCAGACTCGAGATGTTTCGCATCTCTGTCATTATTTTACTCTGCTTATGCGCGCAAAAAAAATACTACTTTTACCGATTATCCTCAGAAAAAGTAGTATTTTAGATCCTTTATCCTCTGTGACGCTGATTATTTCACTTCCAGATGATCCGTCGAAACACTGCGCTTCTCAAACGCGGGATTCGCGTATTTTATGATCGGGCTTAAGGGCTTGTAGATCAGCATCGTCACCGTCGAGGCCGCTACGCCCTTGATCACATTAAACGGCGCCACCGCCAAGACCACAAAAGATGTCACGCTGTGAATGCTGCCGTTGATTTCGGCCCCCGCCGCGATAATCGCCTCCAGAGGCATTCCAAACAGCTTCGAGAAAGCAGGAAGCAGATATATTCCGTTAAAAGCGGATCCAAATACCGTCATAACAATCGTACCTGCCACGCAGGCCGCTATGGCTCTCTTTTTCGTCTTCTTAAACAGATACAGGATCGACGCCGGTAATATCAGACTGCAGCCAATCACAAAATTCGCCAGATCTCCCACGAATGCCGTACTCGTACCTTTGATCACCAGTTTCAGCAAAACCTTGCAAAACTCGATCATCACACCCGCCACAGGCCCGAAAGCAAAGGCACCCACCAATGCGGGAATCTCAGAAAAGTCTAACTCGTAAAAGCCCGGCGCTAAGAAGGGGATCGGAAACTCCATCAGAAACAGGATCACCGCCAACGCGGAAAAAAGGCCGATCATGGTGATCTTTCTGGTGGTGAGAATACGCTCTGTCACCCCGTTTTTCTTCTGCATCTGTTTCTCCGTCCCGTAGGCAATCAAAAACAAGGCCGCCGCTACGCCCACGCAGACCAGCACAAAAAGCGCATTGTCCGCAATACTCTGTAATAATCCGTTAACCATTTTCTTTTCCTCCTTTTTTTGCCATTGGGAAAAGTTCTTCTGATAAGCCGCATAAGCAGAGTTAAAATGCTTATACGCGCAAAAAAAGCCCCGAAGTCTAAATCCGGGGCAACATTCGTTAAGCAGACGCTGTGCCGCAGGTGCCGCACAGTTTTGCCTGACAAAATGACATATATGTCATTTTGTCTTTTCTTCTACCATCCAGACTCTACTGTCGGTTTTGGATTTTCACCAAATCAGCCATTCTGCCATCGCGCGATAATCGCTTCAGCAAAACGGGTCGCGGACTGTAACCGCCGGTCGGGAATTTCACCCTGCCCCGAAGAACTTTTCTGTTTATTAAATTACCATGATTATCTTACTACGGTCTAACCCGCCAGTCAAGACTTATTTGGCGGATTCTGCCTGTTTCGAGTCCTCTATCTCTTTTTTATACATATCTGTTATATAAGCCGGCCTATACACAAATCGTCCGCCTCCTGATGTGTTGATAAAATTCTCAGCCTGCTCCCTGGAAGATGTTAGATAAAAACCTCTTCCAAAATCTTTGGTGCCCGCACACTTTGCCAGATTCGGGTGATTTACTTCACAGTAACCTCCATGATAGAGAAGCATACCGTCAGATAATCCCAGCATTCACATCTATCCCCCTATTTTTCAATACAGTCTTAATTTCATTAAATACCGCGTCATCACCCTCCATATGTAAGACATCGTAGCAGTCTTCAATAAATTTTAGTATATCATATTGATCAAACAATAAGTTAACCTTTTGAATTGTAGTATGCCACTCTTCTGATGCAAGACGGATCAACCGGGTCTGCATAAAAATTATTTCTGCCCTTTCGCTCATATCAACCTACCCTGCCATGTTTTCTTTACTTATCTTTCCCAATTTTCATAGTCAGTCCAATACGCTTCTTCGCGACATCCACGGTAAGCACCTGCACATCCACTATGTCGCCCACGCTGACCGCCTCCAACGGATGTTTGATATAGCGGTCCGTGATCTGCGAGATATGGACCAGACCGTCCTGATGCACGCCGATATCCACAAAAGCCCCGAAGTCGATCACGTTTCTGACCGTTCCCTTCAGGATCATGCCGGGCTTTAAATCCTTCATGTCGAGCACGTCGCTTCTGAGGATCGGCGCCGGCATATCGTCTCTGGGATCTCTCGCGGGCTTTTCCAGCTCCGCCAGAATATCCGCAAGGGTGATCTCCCCGATGCCAAGCTCCTCCGCCAGTTTTTTCTTATCTTTCACGCGCTTTGCCAGATTTCCTGCCGCACCCGCCTTCTCTCCGGCTGCCTGTGCAGACTTGACATCAGTGTCATTTTCTTCTCCGCTCAGGTTCATCTCGCCCATGGCCGCCGCCAATGCCTTGCCCATGGCGGTGTCGGTGTTTCGGATCACCAGCTTCTTTTTGGGCGGCCGCTTCTCCTTCACGGGAGCTGCCTTCTTTACTGCCGCCTTCTTCTGGGCTTCCCGAACATCCTCCATGGTGAGACCCAGCTTCTCCATCAGCTTTTCCGCCGCCTCATAAGATTCGGGATGGACACTGGTGGCATCGAGGGGATTGTCACCGTCTGCGATCCGCAAAAAGCCCGCACACTGCTCATAGGCCTTCGGCCCAAGCTTCGCCACTTTAAGAAGCTGCTTTCTGTTCACAAAGCGTCCGTTCGCCTCTCTGTAGTCCACAATATTCCGCGCGATCACCTTCGTCACGCCGGATACATACTCAAGGAGTGACGCGGAGGCTGTGTTCAGGTCTACGCCCACGCGGTTTACGCTGTCCTCCACCACGCCGCTCAAAGCCTCGCTCAGCTTTTTCTGGTTCATGTCATGCTGGTACTGCCCGACGCCGATGGATTTTGGGTCGATCTTTACAAGCTCCGCCAGCGGATCCTGTAAACGTCTCGCAATGGAGGCCGCGCTGCGCTGCCCTACATCGAAATTGGGAAATTCTTCCGTTGCCAGTTTGCTCGCCGAATAGACGGAGGCCCCCGCTTCATTCACGATCACATACTGCACGGGCACATCCAGCTCCTTGATGAGCTCCACGATCACCTGCTCGGATTCTCTTGATGCAGTGCCGTTGCCCACGGAGATCAGAGAAACATTGTATTTTTTGATCAGACGCTTCAGCTCCGCTTTTGCCTGCTCCACCTTATTCTGAGGCGCAGTAGGATAGATCACTTTTGTGTCAAGAACTTTACCGGTCTCGTCCACCACAGCCAGTTTACAGCCCGTGCGAAAGGCCGGATCCCAGCCAAGCACTACCTTTCCTCTGATAGGCGGCTGCAGGAGAAGCTGCTCCAGATTTCTTCCGAATACCGAAATGGCGCCGTCCTCCGCCTTCTCGGTAAGATCGTTTCGGATTTCCCGCTCAATGGCAGGCGCGATCAATCTGTTATAACTGTCTGCGATCACCTCCTCCAGAATCGGAGATGTGACAGGGTTGTCATTTATAATCGTCTTCGTTCGCAGGAATTGCAGGATGCGCTCCTCGGGTGCCTCTACCTTCACCGTCAGAAACTTCTCGTTCTCGCCTCTGTTGATTGCCAGTACGCGGTGTCCTGCCACTTTGCCGATGGGCTCCTCATAATCATAATAAGTCTCGTAAACGCTCTCGGCTTTCTCGTCCTTCGCCACGCTCACAAGCTTTCCTTCCTTCGCGGTGATATCACGGATGTAGCTGCGGTAGTCCGCCTCGTCGGAAATCTGCTCGGCGATAATGTCCTTCGCCCCCTGTAAGGCCTCCTGAACCGTGGCTACGGCCTTTTCCGGATCCTCATCCTCGTGTATGTACTTCGCGGCCTCCTCCTCAATGGGAGCCGTCGTCTCCTGCATCAGAATAAACGCCGCAAGCGGCTCAAGCCCCTTCTCCTTAGCCACGCTCGCGCGGGTTTTCCGCTTCGGTCTGTAGGGGCGATAGAGGTCTTCTACCACCACCAGAGTCTGGGCTGCTTCGATGCGTTCCTTAAGCTCGTCGGTAAGCTTTCCCTGCTCCTCGATACTGCTTATGACCTGCTGCTTTCTCTCCTCCAGACCGCGCAGATAGGTTAAGCGTTCGTACAGACTGCGCAGCGCTTCATCGTTTAAGGAGCCTGTCTTTTCCTTACGGTAACGGGCAATAAAAGGGATGGTATTACCCTCGTCAATCAGGGCGACCGCCGCCTCCACCTGCCACTTTTCTACGTTCAGTTCGTCTTTCAGCTGTAAGATAATATCCATAATTCCTTCCATTCCGTTCGCTATAGATTTTTTTTTGCGGATATGTTACACTGATTATAATTATAGTAAATAAGTGATTTTTTTTCAAGAAAAAGAGGCGCTATCCATGGACTATCAACCACAAAATCCCCCGGGAGGCCCAAACGGCGGCTACAATCCCTCCCCCTACGGCGTACCGGTACAGCCGATCCCCCAAAAACCAAAAGGACAGAGTATGGCTACCGCTTCCATGGTGCTTGGCATTATTGCTCTGGCAAGCCTTCTGCTCTTGCGCGTAACCGTTCCTTTTCTGATTGGCGGCATCGGCATCATTCTAGCGATCCTCTCAAGAGGCGGCGCAAAAAAGATGGCCGGCAGGGCAAAAGCGGGAATAGTCTGCTGTATCGTGAGCCTGTGTGTGGACGTTGCATTCTGTTCGTTTGCGGTCTGGCTGGCATTTGCGCTTCCCAGAATCTCGCCGGAATTAACTAAGGAAGTCAACAAAATCTGTGAAGAACAATACGGCATCTCCTACGATGAGATGATGAAAGAAATCTACGAAATGTGGGATATGAACGACTTTAGATAACGGTAAGAAAGGCAGGGTAACGTTATGACAATCTCTCCGATCATGGGTATGTCAGGCTCCCCGGCGGCATCTGCGGATGCCCCCGCCGTGATTCGCAATCCCGGCGAATCCACCACAAAGCAGGCGGGCAAAAAATCTTCTCCCGCCGAATGCGAGACCTGCAAAAACCGCAAGTATCAGGACGGCTCCGAAGAGGGAAATGTCTCCTTCAAGGCGGCTGCCCACATAGACCCGAAGGCTTCGGCAGCACGCGTGATGGGCCACGAGCGGGAGCACGTGAGCAATGCATACAAAAAGGCCGCACAGGGCAACGGCAAGGTCATGTCCTGCAATGTCTCCCTGAAGACAGCTGTCTGCCCGGAATGCGGGCGCACCTATGTGGCAGGAGGCACCACCGCCACCCAGATCAAATATTTTAATGAGGAAAATCCTTACCAGAAGGAAATGAAATCATCGGATGCGGCGAATAAATATCGCGGCATGAACTTTGACGAGGCAGTCTGATGGCCCGGATAGCAAGTGCCGTATTTTTCAGAAAGGTTGAGATATTATATCATGAATCAATTTAAATCTTCTGCGGAATTGAAGGCATCAGCCAGAGAACATCTGCTCGGCCACTACGGCACGGTGATCGGCGCCGAAATGCTCCTGCTCGGCCTCTCTGGTTCAGTCTCCTTAGCCGTCAGTCTCCTTGTGGATATTACAACCGTGATCGGCTCAGTCATTTACTATGCGATCCTGTTTTTTATCTCTGTCCTGATGGGGCTGTTCACTTCAGGCACCTGTTACCTTTATCTAAAGCTGATCTGCGGCCGTCCTGTCAACGTGGGTGATCTGTTCTACGGTTTTCAGCTTGCACCCGACAAAGCGATCACCATGCAGGCCTGGATCACGTTCCTCACCTACGCTGCCAGCCTGCCGCAGTTCATCCTGACCTACAAAATTTCCGCAGTCGGCACTCACGTAGATAAAATGATTCCCTTCCTTTTACCCTACTCCCTCTCACTGATTTTTTCAGGCGCAGTATCTGTAGTATTGGGGCTTCTCTACGCACAGGCTTTTTATTTGCTGCACGATTTTCCGCAATACACGGCAAAGGAATTATTAAAAAAAAGCCGACGCCTTATGGTACACCATAAGGGCAGACTCTTTTATCTCTACGTGAGCTTTCTTCCGCTCATGCTGCTGGGGCTTTTCTCTTTCGGCCTCGCGCTTTTGTGGGTGGTCCCTTACATGAACGCCACACAGGCGGAATTCTTTCTGAATCTGATCCGAAATAATACAGAGGCCGCAGATTAGCGGCCTCTTCTTTCTATATTTATTACGCGTTTATCCACTTCAGGTATGCATTGATAAAGGGATCGATCGCCCCGTCCATCACCGCATCTACATTGCCGGACTCCTCATTGGTCCGATGGTCCTTCACCATGGTGTAGGGCTGCATCACATAGGAACGGATCTGGTTTCCCCAGCCGATTTCCTTCACGTCACCGCGGATATCGGAAAGTTTCTCCGCATTCTCTTCCTGCTTTAGCATGTAGAGCTTCGCCTTCAGCATCTGCATCGCCTTATCCTTATTCTGAAACTGGCTGCGCTCGTTCTGACACGTTACCACGATTCCCGTGGGAAAGTGGGTGATACGGATGGCTGAGGAAGTCTTATTGATGTGCTGACCGCCCGCGCCGCTGCTTCGGTAGGTGTCGATGCGGATATCCTCGTCCTTCACCTCCACATCCACGTCCTCCTCAATATCCGGCATCACATCCAGAGACACAAAGGAGGTCTGGCGTTTCCCCTGCGCGTTAAAGGGCGAAATCCTCACCAGCCGGTGTACTCCTTTCTCCGACTTTAAATAGCCATACGCATTTTCTCCGTTGATCTGAAACGTCACGGATTTGATACCCGCCTCGTCACCATCCAGATAATCGATCACTTCCAGCGAAAAACCCTTGCGCTCCGCCCAGCGGGTATACATACGATAGAGCATACTGCACCAGTCGCAGCTCTCCGTGCCGCCTGCACCTGCATTCAGTTTCAGAATGGCATTGTTTCTGTCATACTCCCCCGAAAGCAGAGTATTGATCCTGATATTCTCAAAAGTCTCCTTGAAGGAAGTCAGTTCCTCCTCGATATCAGGTATGATGGCGGGATCATTGTCCTCATAGCCCAGCTCGATCAAAGTCAGGATATCCTCGTATTGACCGGAAAGACCGTCCATCGTTTCTACGATATCCTTCAACCCTTTCGATTCCCGCATTTTCTGGTTGGATTTTTCCGGGTCATCCCAAAAATTCGGAGCCTGCATCTCCATGTCAAGCTCCTCGATCCGCTTTACCTTATCTGCTAAGTTAAAGTGAATCCCTCACTTCCGCTAAGGGGCTCTCGTATGCTAAAAGCTCCGATTTCATATTATCCAGTTCGACCACCTAACGTCACCTTCTTTCTAAATTTATTTTCTGCCGCAGCATTGCTTATATTTCTTCCCGCTCCCGCACGGACAGGGATCGTTGGGGTATACCTTATCCTCCGAGCGCTTCACGGGCCCTTTCTGCAGTGTATCGTCCTTGTTGGTTCCCGTGACCTTCGCCACCTGTTCTCTCTCCACCTTCTGCTCGATGCGCACACGGAAAAGGAGACGCACGGTCTCTTCTTTGATATTCTGCGTCATCTCGTCAAACATCTCGTAACCGTTCATCTTGTATTCCACGAGCGGATCTTTCTGTCCGTAAGCCTGCAGACCTGCGCCCTGACGAAGCTGATCCATGTCGTCGATGTGGTCCATCCACTTTCTGTCGATCACCTTAAGGAGGATCACGCGCTCAATCTCACGGATTGCTTCAGGCTCGGGGAATTCCGCTTCCTTGCTCTCATAGAGCTTCACAGCTTCTTCCTTCAGCTGCTGCTTCAGACTGTTCTTCTTAGGCTTCAACACCCGCTGTGCATCTATAGGTTTTAACGGCACTGTAGGTAACAAAAGTGTGTTTAACTCATTGTAATCCCACTCTTCGAAATCCGAGTCGTCGCCGATGCAGATATCCACGCAGTTTTCTGTGATATCCGTGATCATCTTGTAGATCGCGTCTCTCATGCTCTCGCCGTCCAAGACGCGGCGTCTCTCTTCGTATATGATCTCTCTCTGCTCATTCATCACCTGATCGTACTCGAGTAGACTCTTTCTGATGCCGAAGTTATTATTCTCAATCTTCTTCTGAGCTGTCTCAATGGCCTTGGTTAGGGCGCTGTGCTGAATCTCCTGTCCCTCCGGGATGCCCAGTGCATTAAACATAGTGATCATGCGGTCGGAACCGAACAATCTCATCAGATCGTCCTCCAGAGAGATGAAAAACCGGGATTCTCCGGGATCACCCTGACGGCCGCTTCGACCACGCAGCTGGTTGTCGATACGTCTGGATTCATGGCGCTCGGTGCCGATGATCATAAGCCCGCCCGCTGCTCTCGCTTCCTCATCCAGTTTGATATCCGTACCACGACCCGCCATGTTGGTAGCGATGGTGACCGCACCATGGATGCCGGCGTCCGCCACGATCTCAGCCTCCAGCTCATGGAACTTCGCATTCAGCACCTTATGCTCCAAGCCGTTTTTCCGAAAGAGAGCGGAAAGCTCCTCCGATGCGTCAATGTTGATCGTACCCACCAACACCGGCTGTCCCTTGGCGTGCGCCTCCTGCACCGCCTGCAGGATCGCCATGAGTTTTTCCTTCTTCGTCTTATAGACCGCATCCTGATGGTCGATACGGGCCACCGGCTTATTCGTGGGAATCGACACAACATCCATTCCGTAAATTTCACGGAACTCCTTCTCCTCAGTGAGAGCCGTACCCGTCATGCCCGCCTTCTTTTCAAATTTATTGAAGAAATTCTGGAACGTGATGGTAGCAAGGGTCTTGCTCTCCCGCTTCACTTTCACGTGCTCCTTCGCCTCGATCGCCTGATGCAGGCCGTCTGAATAGCGGCGTCCCGGCATGATTCGTCCGGTGAACTCGTCCACGATCAGGACCTGATCGTCACTCACCACATAATCCTGATCGCGGAACATCAGATTGTGCGCCCGCAGGGCCAGAATAATGTTGTGCTGAATCTCAAGATTCTCCGGATCCGCCAGATTCTCAATCTGGAAGAAGCGTTCCACCTTGGAGACGCCCTGTGCAGTCAGATTCACCACCTTATCCTTCTCGTTCACGATGAAGTCTCCAGTCTCCTCCTGCTCAATGCCCATGATGGCATCCATCTTGGACAATTCCTCCATATCCTCGCCTCTGGTGAGCTGTTTCGCCAGAATATCGCAGGCCTCGTAAAGCTTCGTGGACTTGCCGCTCTGCCCCGAAATGATCAGGGGCGTTCTCGCCTCGTCGATCAGGACCGAATCCACCTCATCAATGATCGCATAGTGAAGGCTTCTCAGAACAAGCTGCTCTTTGTAGATAACCATGTTATCGCGCAGATAATCAAAACCAAGCTCGTTGTTGGTCACATAAGTGATATCGCAATTGTAGGCCTCCCGGCGCTCCTCCGGCTTCATATCATTCAGAACACAGCCGACCTTGAGGCCCAGAAACTCGTGCACCTGTCCCATCCACTCCGCGTCACGCTTCGCAAGATAGTCGTTGACCGTGACCACGTTCACACCCTTGCCCTCCAGAGCATTCAGGTAGGCGGGCAAAAGACAGGTCTGGGTCTTACCCTCACCGGTACGCATCTCCGCAATGCGTCCCTGATGCAGGATAATGCCGCCGATCAGCTGCACTCTGTAATGTTCCGTGTGCAGAACTCTTCTCGCCGCCTCCCTGACAAGGGCATAAGCCTCCGGAAGAATGTCATCTAAAGTCTCCCCCTCGGAGAGTCTTTTTTTGAATTCCTTTGTCTTGTCGCGCATCTGCTCGTCTGAGAGTTCCATCATCTCAGGGCGCATCCCCTCGATCTTATCAACCAGCCCGTTTATGCGCTTGATTTCCCGCTCACTGTGGGTTCCGAATATTTTTTGCACTACACTCATAATTTATCCAATCTCCATACGCTCTCTTACGATCAGCATACAGTTTTCCTTATAAGTCTCTACCTATGGCACAGTTTTTAGTACACCATCGCCTTTTCTTCCCCATTTAAGACGCGCAGACCGCCCTTTACAAGCGCCATCAGCTCATCCTCACCGGGATAGATCGTCATGGGAGCGATCCACTCCGCTCTCTCCTTTAACCCTGCAACAACCACCTTGTCGTAGGCGATGCCGCCGGTAACAAGAATCTGATCCACCTTACCCTGCAGAACACAGGCCATGGAACCGATATCCTTTGCCACCTGTGTGATGAAGGCCTCTCTGACCTCCTCAGCTTTTTTGTCGCCGCCCTGTACCATCTTTTCCACATCGCGCATATCGTTCGTACCGCAGTAAGCGTTAAAGCCGCCCTTTCCAATGAGTTTCGCGTAAATCTCCTTTTCCGTGTATTTTCCGGAGAAGCAAAGTTTCACGAGTGCACCGCAGGGAACACCGCCCGCCCGCTCTGGCGAGAAAGCACCATCACCGTCAAACGCACTGAAAACATCGACAACTTTGCCGTCCTCATGCGCTCCCACGGATACGCCGCCTCCCATATGAACGACGATCAGACGGAGCGACTCATAAGGTTTCCCGATCTCAGCCGCATATCTTTTCGCCACCGCTTTCTGGTTTAACGCATGAAAGATACTGCCACGGGGAATCTCTGCCATACCGGAATATCTTGCGGCAGGAGAAAGCTCGTCCACCACCACAGGGTCAACGATATAGGAAGGAACACCAATAGAATCGCCGATCTCTCTGGCGAGGATACCGCCGAGATTTGAGGCATGCTGCCCCTGTACACCAACCTTCAGATCCTCCAACAGATCGTCTGTCACTGCGTAGGTGCCTCCCGGAATCGGTTTTAACATACCGCCCCTGCCCACGACCATATTCAAACTGTTTATATCGAAATTCTTCTCCTTCAATAGATCCGTAATAATTTTTTTGCGGAAATCTTTCTGGTCAAAGATCGTCGCATACTGCGATATCTCCTCCGTAGAGTGTCTCAAAGTCTCCTCGAACAGGAGAGTTTCATCCTCAAACACACCAATCTTTGTCGATGTGGAACCTGGGTTGATGATCAAACTTTTTACTGCCATAATTGTATTACCCCCTATCTAAATCATTTCTGCCATCGCACCTGCCATAACTGCACCAAGTGCAAGGGAATTTACCTTGGTTTCAAAATCGTCGGAACGTGACGTCAGGATCACCGGCGCCTTGGTTCCCGTCAGAATGTTGCCATTCTTCACCTTAGCCGTGTGTACCAGACATTTGTAAACCAGATTGCCCGCATGAATGTCGGGGAAGAGGAGCACATCCGCATCACCGACGATCTTTCTGCCCTCCGCACCCTTGTGCTTCGCTGCCTCAGGGTCGATCGCCAGATCCAGGGAGAGAGGTCCGTCCACGGTACAACCGGAAATCTGTCCTTCCTCGCACATCTTTGTCAGCTCTGCTGCCTCCACCGTAGCAGGCATCTTGGGATTCACTACCTCAACTGCCGCAAGAGGGGCTACCTTCGGGTTCGGAATACCGCATGCATGGCAGACATCCACCGTATTTTCGATGATATGTACTTTGTCCTCCAGCGTAGGATAGGTCATGAAAGCCACGTCTGTCAGGAACAAGAGATGATCGATCCCTTCCACCTCAAACACACATACATGTGACAACGCCTTTCCTGTCCTTAAGCCAACCTCCTTGTCCAGTACGCTCTTTAAGAAGGATTTCGTGTCGATCAGACCCTTCATGTACATATCGGCTTTGCCATCATGCACCAGACTGACTGCCTTTAAGGCCGCCTCGTAATCGTCCTTCTCATCAATGATCTCAAAGCCGCTGATATCCACTTTGTCAGCTTCCGCAACCGCTTTGATCTTGTCCTCGTCGCCCACAAGGATCGCCTCTGCGATGCCCCGCTCCTTTGCAGCCGCCACAGCCTCTAAAACCGCGCTGTCCTGCGCCACTGCCACCGCAACCTTTTTCACCTCACACTCGGATACCTTTGATATCAGATCCCCAAAACTCTTACTCATTGTTCCTTTTCACTCCTTTATCTTTTATTCCTTTTTCATTTCTATAAGTAGTCGCTTGCTTTTCTTTTGCGACTTTTAAATAATACCACTAATAGGCAAAAAAAGCAATTTTATCCTGCCTTATATAACATCCACGCCCTCATTTTAGTGATGAAACAGCCGAATCCCCGTAAAGCACATCGTCATTCCATACTTATCGCAGACCTCGATCACATTATCGTCCCGCACAGAACCGCCCGGCTGCGCCACATACTGCACGCCGCTTCTGTGCGCCCGCTCAATATTATCTCCAAAAGGGAAAAATGCATCCGAGCCAAGCGACACACCGCTCATCTGATCCAGCCACGCGCGTTTCGCTTCCGCCGTAAACACCTCCGGCTTCACCTTGAATATCTTCTGCCACGCGCCGTCAGCAAGCACATCCATATAGTCCTCACCGATATAGAGATCGATGGAATTGTCCCGATCCGCCCTGCCGATCCCGTCTATGAACTGTAAGCCGAGCACTTGTGGAGACTGTCGCAGAAACCAGTTGTCCGCCTTCGTACCAGCCAGTCTGGTGCAGTGTATCCTGGACTGCTGCCCTGCGCCGATGCCGATGGCCTGCCCGTCTTTCACATAGCAGACGGAATTCGACTGCGTGTACTTCAAAGTGATCATAGCGATCGCCAGATCGATCTTTGCCTGCTTCGGCATGTCTTTTGCCTTCGTTACAATATTGTCAAAGAAAGCGTCGTCGATCTTCAGCTCGTTTCTGCCCTGCTCAAAGCTGATGCCGTAGACCTGCTTCACCTCGATCGGCGCAGGCACATAACTCTCGTCGATCTGAATCACATTGTATGCGCCTTTCTTCTTTGCCTTCAGGATCTCCAGCGCCTCCGGTTCATAGCCCGGCGCGATCACGCCGTCCGAGACCTCTCTCTTGATCAACCGCGCCGTATCCACATCGCACACGTCAGAGAGCGCAATAAAGTCACCGAAAGAGCTCATCCTGTCCGCGCCCCTCGCTCTGGCATACGCGCAGGCCAGCGGCGAAAGTTCCCCCAGATCATCCACCCAGTAAATCTTCGCTAAAGTCTCCTCTAAGGGTAGACCTACCGCCGCTCCTGCAGGGGACACATGCTTAAAAGAAGTGGCTGCCGGGAGTCCTGTAGCTTTCTTTAGCTCACTGACTAACTGCCAGCCGTTAAAAGCATCCAAAAAGTTGATATAGCCCGGTCTGCCGTTTAAGACCTGAATCGGCAGTTCTCCTCCGTCCGCCATATAGATGCGGGAAGGCTTCTGATTCGGATTACAGCCGTATTTCAATTCCAGTTCGTTCATCGTCTCTTTTTTCTCCTATTGGTTTTTATTTATGATTCTTGTCTCATATTTCCCGGTGGCAATCTCAATATATCTCACAAACAGCGATACCTTATTCTCCTCATTCAGATTATTCCAGATCATCTCTGTAAAATCGTCTATGCCGCCCTCGATTTCCACTATTGTCGGTTCTCCCTCAAAACTGGGCAGCGGACTGCCGTCCCCCATATAGGTATGGATAAATCTGCCTTCCCCTGCTTTGGGATTCTCATATGCGAAGGTATATCGGTTACAGGAGGAAGGATCACCGTTATTGCTCTTTAAAATGGACATGGCATAATTGTAGCTGCCGTTCTCCAGATGCATGATTCCCGAAATACGAGGCGTGTAATTGGGGGCATCCGGCTCAAATTCTCTGGTGCGCAGCGCCTGCTCAAAAGTCTGCTGCTTATCCATCAGTTCGTAGATCGTGTCCGTCTGGTCGCCGTTTGTGACGATGGTCTTATTGCCGAGTACTCTGACCGGCGCATAGATGATCAGACTGGGATCTTCCAACTTGGAAGGATCGAATGCCTGCGTGCGGATGCCCGCTCCATCTTCTACAAACACTCTGTTTCTGCTGTTTGTGCTGCGTCCCATGATAAAATATGCCGTCACCGCATATTTCCCGTCCGCTGATTTTCCGATCACGATACCCCTGCCGGGATAGCTATTACCCGCAAGTTCCTGCGCTAAATTCTTTTTCGTCATGTATATTCTCCTCTTTCTTTTGCATCATTCATCTACAGAATAGTTCGGCGCCTCTTTCGTGATATGAATATCATGCGGGTGGCTCTCTTTCAGGGATGCTGCGGAAATCTTCACGAATCTGCCATTCTGTTTCAATTCCTCAATAGTCGGCGTGCCACAGTAACCCATACCGGAACGCAGACCACCCATCAGCTGGAACACCGTGTCCTCCACACTGCCCTTGTAGGCCACGCGTCCCTCCACGCCCTCCGGCACCAGCTTCTTTGCGTCGGATTGGAAGTAGCGGTCTTTGCTTCCGTTCTCCATAGCCGCGATGGAACCCATGCCACGATATACTTTATATTTCCTGCCCTGGTAAAGCTCGTAGGTACCGGGACTCTCCTCACAGCCTGCAAACATACTTCCCATCATGCAGACATCGCCGCCCGCTGCGATTGCTTTCGTCATGTCACCCGAATACTTGATGCCGCCATCCGCAATGATCGGCACGCCGTACTCTTTCGCTACTGTATAAGCGTCCATGATCGCTGAAATCTGCGGCACGCCGATGCCCGCCACCACGCGGGTGGTACAGATGGAGCCGGGGCCGATACCCACCTTGACTGCGTCCGCACCCGCTTCAATCAGGGCTCTCGTCGCATCGCCCGTGGCAACATTGCCCGCGATCACCTGTAGATCGGGATAAGTCTCTTTGATCATCCGCAGACATTTTAACACATTCTCGGAATGACCATGGGCGGAGTCAAGCACCACTACATCCACCTTCGCGCCTATCAATGCCTTTACCCGGTCGAGAACGTTTGCCGTAATACCCACGCCTGCGCCGCATAAAAGCCTGCCCTGACTGTCTTTGGCCGCAAGCGGATACTTGATGGTCTTTTCAATATCTTTGATCGTAATGAGTCCCACCAGATTGTAGTCATCGTCCACAATCGGAAGTTTCTCTTTTCTGGCTTTTGCGAGAATCTCCTTGGCCTGATCCAGCGTAATACCCGCCTTGGCAGTGATCAGGTTTTCGGATGTCATGGATTCTTTTATTTTTTTCTTGAAATCTGTCTCGAATTTTAAGTCACGATTTGTGATGATACCGACAAGCTTTCTACCCTCGGTAACAGGAACGCCGGAAATGCGGAACTTTGCCATCAGCGCATCGGCATCCGCCAGCGTATGCTCCGGTGTCAGTGAGAAGGGATCCGTGATGACACCGTTCTCGGAGCGTTTGACCTTGTCTACTTCCTCAGCCTGCGCCTCTATGGACATATTTTTGTGAATGATACCGATGCCTCCCTGTCTGGCCATAGCGATCGCCATCCTGTGTTCAGTCACCGTGTCCATTCCTGCACTCATCATGGGAATGTTCAGTCTGATCTTTTTCGTAAGATTCGTTGTCAAGTCCACCTGATTCGGAATCACCTGAGAGTAACTCGGTACTAAGAGCACATCGTCAAAAGTAATTCCCTCGCCAATAATCTGACCCATCTTCTCTCCTCCTGTGTTGTGTGTTTTCCTTTTGCAGCTGATAAGAAAACTGCCAGCCCTTCAACTGACAGTATCTCTCGATAAAATAAATATGTTAATCCGTAAATACCTTGCGCGGCGCAATGGCCTGAATTGCCTTAACCATCTCCGCGTTCGGCTCCAGAATGATCTTCGTGTCCCCGTTCCAGATCATCATGTAGCGTTTCTCCGGCTGCGCAGCAATACCGGAGCTGTAATCAAGCGTCTTTAACTGGCGGTTTCTGTAGGAATCCAGTCTGTGAGAGTTCAGTGGCGCAAAAATCTCCATCTTCTCAAGGCTGTAGCTGCCGGTTTTCTTTCTGCGGCTCTTCGCCATCACCTTATCCACGCTGAGCTCACGATCCAGATACAGATATTCGTATTCAATATCCGCGTTCATATAGGAAAAGTAAGCCGCCACACCCGTCGCGATCGCCACCAGAAGTCCCGGTATAAAAACCATACCGATCACCACAAAAACTACAGTCAACATGATAAAGAGCATTTTTAAAAACCGAAGCAAAGGAGAACCGTTCCTCGCCACCAGACATTCCACATACGTTTCACTCATACGATGAACCTCCAAGAAAATATAGATTTATCATATAACAAACCACGTAAAGTTGCAAGGTCAAACACAGCTTTTCTTTTTTCACAATTATGTAAACCTATCTAAACGTTTTTCAATTTTTCAAAAATGCACACTGCTAAACAAGTGCCATCACCTTCCCGTACTCTTCCTTCTTATCTCTCATAACCGCAAGCCCTCTGTCCAACTCTTCCAGCGGTATTCTATGCGTAATCATCTGCGCAGGTGTAATCCGCCCATCCGCAAGCCTGTCCAGCACATAATGCCAGTCATCTTCCGGCGAATGCGTAAAAGAAGAATTCCATGTTCCGAACACAGTAAGCTGATTACGCAAAATCTTCCAGTAAACCGGCTTGGTAAGCGTCATATCTGAAGCAGGATTACCCACCAGCATGATCCGTCCACCCGGAGTTGTCATTCCGACCGCCTGTATCACGGTCTCGTTTTTTCCGACACACTCAAAGAACACATCCGCTCCTTTACCGTCAGTCCGCTCAAGCAGCCACTTTTCCACATCCTGCACCCTGCTGTCACAAAAGGATGTTTCAGGCAGCCCCAGTTTCACCGACATGCGTCTTTGAAATTCCTTATTGCCGATGACAAATATGTTTTTGTGTCCTGCCTCCAATAAAAACATGAGCAGGAAAAGGCCGATAGTACCCAGCCCGCAGATCACGATACATTCTTCCGGCGAAGGCGCTGTCTTTCTCATGGCATGAACCGACACTGCCATCGGTTCCAACATCGCCGCCTCCTCAAATCCCGCGTTCTCCGGCAAAGCAATCAGATTCTTTTCAGGAACCGCCACATACTCCGCAAATCCCCCATTCCTGCGGGAGCCAAGATAGCTGTACTTCCGGCACATTTCATACTGTCCCTTTTTGCAGGGCAGACAGTCATAACAGGGAATCAGCGGAAATACGCCGACTCGTTTCCCCTGCCATTTTGCATCTACACCTTCACCAATGGCCGCCACTTCTCCGGCAAACTCATGTCCCGGTATCAGCGGATACGAATAAGTCCCCGTATAAAAAACCCGGGGAACGTCAGAACCACAGATGCCTGCCGCTTTCACGGAGAGCAGAACTTCATTGTCTCCTATTGCAGGAGAGTTTACTTCTTCAAACTTCAAATCATCAATGCCGTGCAACACCCATGCTTTCATTTTATTATCTCCTGAAACCGCTCCAAATCAGCCTTTGTCGTAATCTTGAAATTCTCTTCGTCGCCCGGTATCATAGCGATGTCCATACCCGCCATAACGGCAGGCTCCGTAGAACCGTTGATCTTCAGAATCCGCTCCGGCAGAAGCGTCCTGTTCGCCTCATAATACTTTCCCAGCATAAAAATCTCCGGGGCCTGTCCCGCAAAGATCCGGCTGCGATCCAATAGGGATGTAACAGCCTTGCCCTCCTCGCTGTAATACACTGTATCCTTCATGGGAAGGACCGGTATCGCTCCGTCATGCCCTGCTGCCACAGCATCGAGACAATCCGAGATCTGTTTCGCCGACAGAAGAGGACGCGCCGCATCATGGATCAACACATAATCTGATTCCGCCGCATATGTCCTGATATCTTCCAAACCATTCAGAATAGAAAGCTGTCTCGTCTTCCCCGGCTCAGAGAATCCTCGAATCTTGCTGACGCTTTCCGAAAGCAACATTCCTCCTGCCGTTTCTCCGGAAACACTGTTCCCATACTCTTCCATGCCGCACAAATCAGTCACAGACTGCAAAATCACATCATGCCACATTTCATTCGCTACGATCTGCACCGCATCAATCCTTTCATAAGAAAGGAGTGTCCGCAGACAATACGCGATGATCGGCTTTCCATTTACCTCTATGTACTGCTTCGGCGTCTCCACGCCCATTCTTGTCCCTGTCCCGCCGGATAAAAGAAGCGCTGTCACCATATCTGTATCCCCCATAGAGTCTATGTCTAAACAGAAACGGCTATGTCAAAAACCTTTCCTGACAAGCCGTCTATTATATCTAAAACTAAAAATGCAGCTCCTTTATATTTTTCAAAGTCTCCCCATAGGGCGCCTCCTTCCCGAAAAGAAGCGTCGTGCCAAGCACAAAACCCTTCACACCTCTTGGTGCAAACGTTTTGATCTTATCCGCACCGCAGGCGCCGTCCCAGTAGATCTCAAAATTAATCTCGTCCTTGATTGCGAGAAGCTTTGTGATCTTTTTTCCCACATAGGGCAGATACATCTGACCCGCATTGCCCGGATTCACCGACATAACTAATACCTTCTTCACGATGACAAGCATCTCCATCACCGTCTCGATGCTGGTGCCGGGATTGATGGCAATTCCCGGTATCATACCCGCGTTGATGATCTTCTGGAGTGTTGTGGAGGGATGGTATTCCGCTTCCGGATGGATGTAAACCGTATCTCCCTTGCGAAGTTTATCCAAAAAAATGTGAATGTTATTGTTAGGATGTTCGATCATGAGATGGACATCCAAAGGCTTCTCCGTGGCAGACGCAATATAAGCCATGTCATTCAATGACATGGCAAAATTCGGCACATACCGGCCGTCCATAATATCAATATGAAAAGAATCGATTCCGCCCGCCTCTAAATCTCTTACTTCTTTCTCCAGATTGCCGTAGTTGGCACACATCATAGATGCAGTTAATTCAAAATCCATATTTGTTCCCGTCCTTCTGTTCCTTTCATTTACATAAACCCATTCTAACATTGTAAGGAAAGGAAGTAAATAAACTCCTCCTTATTCTCTCCGGCACTTTCCTTTGGCCTGCCAAGATCCGCCCTGGAATCCAACGTCACGGGAATCTCCCAGAAAACAGGACCGTCCTTTTCATCGATCCATCGTCCGATCTGATCGATCTCTTCCATTGTTTCCAATTTTTTGGCTTCATGGTATCCCGCCGCTTCCGCAATGCGGGCAAATTCCGTCCGTCTACATCCCGTAGGCATAGCTCCCACTGATTCGTGAGCCTGATTATTGATGACAATATGATATAAGTTCTCCGGCGCCTGCGCTGCGATAAAAGCCAACGCTCCCATATGCATCAGGGCAGCCCCGTCACCGTCAATACATATCACTTTCTTATCCGGACGGTTTTGGGCGATTCCCAACGCAATCATGGAAGCATGTCCCATGCCTCCAACCGTCATAAACAGATTATCATGATTTCCGTAAATCATCTGACTCTGTTCATACAATTCCCGGGATATCTTCCCCGTGGTGGACACAATCACAGTCTCCCGGGACACTCCTCTCAGGATATGCGCAAGAACATTCTCCCGCATCAGGTGATTCCCATTTTCCCATAAGAAAGGTTCCTCTTTCTCAAAGGTTCCTTTTTTTACAATTACAGCAAACTGATCCCCCCGTGCAAGGGTGTTTCCCGCCTCCGCAAGAATATCATCCATCTCCTGCTCTGATGTATCCTGATCAACTACGCGATAGGGAACTGACAAAACTTCAAACAGCTCACAGGTGATCTTCCCCTGGAAGACATGCTGCGGTTCATCCTTTACACCGGGCTCTCCCCGCCATCCCACAATAAACAGCATCGGTATTCCATAGACATCCCGATTCGCCAGCGATACAAGCGGATTCACTATATTGCCGATACCGGAATTCTGCATATATACACAAGCCGGCTTTCCGGTCCCAAGATAACTTCCAATCGCTACACCTACCGCCGCTCCCTCATTGGCGGTCACATAATGCTTTATATTCCCTGAATAGACCTGCACGCCGTCGCAGAATTGTTTTAAGGTGGAATCCGGTACTCCTGCAATCGTATGAATTCCCATCTTTTCCAATTGTTGTAACACCTTAGACGCTTTCATTGACTCTCCTTAGCTCCTCTACCGTATCAATCTCTACCAGTTGCCCTTTCAACACCGGTTCCACTGTCAGCTCCAGCTTATCCAGATTCCGATCCACAACTTCATCCCAAAACAGCTGAGCGTTTTCCTCTTCCTCATAAGCCTTTTCAATCTCTTCTCTTAAAATTCGGGCATCCGCCATCTTAAAATAGGATATTCCCACCATATTATAGGTATCACTGCCGCCTTTTTTAATGCGGGATATACGCTGTCCTTCCATCTCAAATATCCAATCTTCCGAATACCCCTCCTGCATTCTGCCAAAATAGCAGGAATGTGTCAACTCCTTTTGAAAAATCGACGGATCCGCCACATAAAGGTCTGACTCGCAGATAAAGCAGTCTGCCACTCCCAGAACCTCTCTGGCTGCGTATACGGAAGAAATGTTATTCTTCGTAAGATACTCCGGATTATGAATCAGATGTACCTGAGCATACCGCTCACTAATATCGCAAAATTGTTCTCCAAGATACCCCGTAACGATATAAATTTCTTCTACCGGCCGAAGCAAAAGACCCTCGATCACCGTCTCGATCATCGACCTGCCACGTACCGGAATAAGCGGTTTCGGTGTAGTCTCTGTCAAGGGACGCATACGGTTCCCCAGGCCGGCTGCCATCAAAATTGCTGTCTCTCCCACTGTGCCTGCTCCTTATATCTCATCTATCAGCCGTATAATATCCTTAAAGGGCATCAACTTGGAATCTACCTCCAACGCCCTGTGATTTTTGAGTATTTCCTCCGCTGTACTCTGCATCGCAGGAAATGCACTTCTCGTTAACTGATTCGCATAAATCACGATGTTCACTCCTGCTGCCGCAAGTTCCTCCTCAGTAATACGGTTAAATGAGGTGGGCACCACCACAATCGGCGTCTCCCTGTCCTTTTCCCTGAAAAGACGGCAAAATTCCAGAATTTCATCCGGCTCTTTCCTCCGCGAATGAATCATAATACCGTCCGCTCCCGCACCTGTATAGGCAAAAGCCCTGGTCAGCGCATCATCCATTCCCCGCTCCAGAATCAGGCTCTCTATCCGTGCGATAATCATAAATTCCTCTGTCCGCAGCGCTTTCTTGCCCGCTTCTATCTTGGCACAGAAATTTTCGATACTATCCTGGGTCTGTTCCACCTCAGTGCCAAACAGCGAATTTTTTTTCAGTCCCGTCTTGTCTTCTATGATGACAGCCGACACACCCATCCGCTCCAGTGTTCTCACATTGTATACAAAATGCTCAACCAGTCCACCCGTATCACCATCCAGAATAATCGGCTTCGTTGTCACATCCATCACATCATCTATGGTCCGTATTCTGGAAGACATATCTACCAGCTCGATATCCGGCTTTCCCTTGGCTGTAGAATCACACAGGGAGGAAATCCACATAGCGTCAAACTGATCCAGTCTTCCGCCCGACTCCACCACCGTCTTCTCCGCGATCAGACCTGTCAAGCCGGAATGCACCTCCAGCGTCTTGACGATCGGACGCATCGCAATCAACTGTCTCAGTCTTTTTCGCCTGAACTCCGGCATGGCCAGTTTCTCTTTCATCAGGTCATCGATCCGTTTGACATTGTCATTGTAAGTATAGGCAACCTCAACCAGCTCTCCGCCATATTTCTCTATGTTGGCAACCACATTGTCACGGATCGCTTTTTCCGGTCCCTCTGACCAGTTATCACCATGCACAACATAGTCAGGCTTCAGTTCTGCAAAAATCTGGTCATACATCACGTCCCGCTGAACCAACACTTCCTTGGCAAAACCGGTCTCTCTGATAATTTCCATACGCTGTTCCAACGATATGGTCGGAAAACGGTTAAAGCCGACCATCGCCTCATCGGACAACACGCCTGCATAAACGTCTCCGTATTCAGACGCCTTCTTGAGAATATTCAGATGCCCCTCATGTATCACATCTGTACAAAAACATGCATATACTTTTTTCCCCATAATTTTATTCCTGCCTTCCGATTGTTCTGCCTATCTCGTCCCTGTCTTTTCAGCCGTTCCTATCCATACTAGGAGTTCCCTGCTCTTGAACGCCTTAACATGAATACCGTATCGGAACAGTAATCTCATATTGATGCAAGGCTTCCTTAAACACATCGAAAAAGGCTTCAATATCCTCCTGATCAATCGCACCCAGCGCACACAGCCGGAACATCCCCAGCTTTTCCACCTTGCCGGGGTAGATGGTATAGCCCCGCTCATAGCAGTAATCGTGTATTTTCTCAAAGTCCCAGTTTGGATCCTCCGGGTACAGTGCCGCCGCCACCAATCCGGATTCATTCTCCTCCGAAATATAAATCCGAAAGCCTAGATCCGTCAACCCTGCTCTGATCGCCTGAAAGACCCGGCAGTGTCTTGCCCATTTTTCCTCCTCTCCCTCGGCAAAATATTCCAAAAGCGCCTGCCTCACCGAATAAATCACCTGCACCGGGGGCGTAAAATGCATCTCTCCATGCGCCTTCGCATAGGCATACTGCATATATAAATTGCAGTAATACGAATGCCTGGGATATCCGGCGGATGCCTCAATCATCGACTTTCTCCCGATAATGAAAGACAATCCCGTCATCGCCATAATCCCCTTCTGGGCGGAAGCCATGCAGAAGTCTACCTCATCCTCCGCAATATGGATCGGACGCATCGCGTAAGTAGATGTGGTATCCACCACAAACACTCCATGATAACGGTGAACCAGTCTGCCGATTTCTCTGATCGGATTCAGCAGACCCGTCCCTGTCTCATGGTGCGTCGTATAAACCAGGGCAATATCCGTATTCTCCTGCAATGTCCTCTCAATCAGCGCCAAATCCGGCTGTCTGTCCAACGGAAGCTCTAAATTGATATACGGCAGACCATAATACTCACAGATCTCCGCGCCTCGGCTGCTGTATGCGCCGTTATTGAGAATCAGTATCCTTTTCTTCTCAGGAAGCAGGGAATTTAAGCAAATATCCATATTGATCGTCCCGGATCCACAAAACAAAACTGCCGCGTACTCTTCCGGATCGGCATGTACGATCCGCAAAAGTCCCCCCTCCACTTCCCGCATCACTTCCACAAACTCTTTCTCGCGAGGGCAGATATCTGGAACCACCTGCGCCATTTTCACCGTATCCGTAGTGGTTGCCGGTCCCGGGTTTAAAAGTATATTGCGCTTCATCTCCATCCTGTTTTCACACTCCGTTCTTTGTCATAAAACAATTAAATACATAATCATTATTCCAATAGTTCTCCATACCAGGTCTGGAAAACCGAATGCTCATATCATGTCGTTCTGCAAATTCCAGAAAAAAGGATTTCTCATAGAAAAATTTAGGCAGTTCCCTGTATCTCTCCTCATAATCCTCTATAATCTCTTTTCTGTACCGGACAAAAGCTTCTTTCTTTTTTGCATCATGAATATCTACCAGACCGATCGAATAATTCGTTTTCTGATACATAAGTTCCAACACTTTTTCCGCGTAGTCATAACTCTCAAAATATGAAAAAACACTATTGGACAGCACCGCATCGTATTTTATCTCAGGAGAGATATTCACCGCCTCATCACAGATCAATTCTCTCGGATTCTGCAGCACTTTTCCGGCAATTTCTATCTCTGCCGCCGAATAATCCACGCCGCCGATTTCAACGCCGTCTTTTTGGAACAGATATAAGTTTGCTCCACAGCCGCACCCCACCTCATACAGGCTCTTCATCGGCCGTCTCTGCTTCAGGGCACTGAATTCCAATTCATTTTTTATCTCCGTATACTGGTCATAAAACTGCCCATAGGCAAGCATATCACCTGTGGCATCCCATCCGGCAATACGCTTTAATTCCAGAAACACACGTTCCGGATCGCCACAATTTAATTCTTTCTCGTCTGCGCTTCGTTTTTCCCATATTTCATGCCATTTATTGCACATGTTCTCACACTTCCTTTTTCTTCGTCACTTCGATGAAAAATATGTAATTCCTCTAATATTCTCCGACAATTATTATCATCACAATACTTATGCATTTTGCTTCTTAACATTTGTCTTTTATTCCCTGTTGTATCACGACCACTCGCCACTTCCTCCACAAAACTGCACACATCCTCAAACACAAAAATCTCTTTCCCCGGAAGCCACTCCCTGATATTTTCAAAGACAAACCCCCGGCTCTTCTCGTATTCCTCCACATCCTCCAGCATAAATGCAATCGGCCTGTCCAACAGCATAAAATCCACTGCGGCAGAAGAATAATCGCTGATCAGGGCATCTGCCTGTCCGAGCAGACGGTTGATCGGAATATCCGCTTCCACCAAATCCTCGTTTTCAATCAAATGGATATTTGTACACCCTTCACAAAACACTTCGCTTCTGTCCTGAAAAGGATGCAGCTTGATAATCAAAACGGTATTCTTTTCCGCCAAAAGGTCATTTAACACATCCATCTGCTTTTTTGTTTTGACAATTGGCAACCCTGTTTCCGAATCTAACGCATATTCATTTAACTGTTCCAATTTACGTTCTGTAGATCGAAACGTGGGCAGCCAGAATATGTACTTCTCTGCGTCAGGTATCTGCAGCTTCCTGATATCCTCTTTCCCTGGGTGAAAGAGCCAATCCTGTTTCGCATAACCGGTCACAAGTACCTGATCTTTTCTTAGTCCGTATATGTCGGCATGAATATCCGCATATAAATCACTAATCACCGTTGTGTATTCATAGCGTTTTTCACATCGCACAAAATTGACCCTTGTCTTAAAACCACAGCCATGCCATAACTGCACCCTGACCTGGTCTTTTCTGCAGTTTCTGGCAAACCCATAGGCATCCGTAAAGAAAATGTATTTTGCCAGACATAAAACTCTGTAATACGCATCCCGTTCCGTTTGCTTTTCAGAAAGCGACCATTCATATGACAAAAAACTTATGTTCTCTACAGATGCATACCGCTCAAACTCTTTCGGTTCTTTCACAAGCCATACTAACTCATAGGTTCGATTCAAACCTATCTGTACCGCATATTCAAATAAAGCCCTGGCATTGTCCCCAAAGTCCATCCCCTTGACATAAGAAGATGCATGGGGACCACTCCGGAAGACAATGATATTTTTCAACGGTTCCTCCGCATATCGGTCACGGTAAGTCTCCTCATATTCCGTTTCCCGATTCGCAAAATAATAGATGGTTATATCCGAGATATCCGGTCCCAAAACAGCAGCGATATTTTCAAAAACTTCTTTGTAATAGTCGCTTGTTATCACTATAGCTGTTTCTTCCAGATTCATATCTGCTAAATATGATATATATACTACTTCTATCTCTTTTCCATGAAAGGCAAATTGCCCTAAATTTCTGCGGTTTGTATCCACAATACAGGAAATCTGTTCGAGAACATCATATTTTTGGCAGAGTTCTTCCAAATAGGAAACGGATTTTTCGACACAGCAGATTTTCTTCCCTGTTATAGAGCTTATATTACTTTCCGTTAATTTACAAAGTTTCATTGCAAACTGCTTCCTCCCGCCGCCGTATGATATTGAAATCATTCAACTTCCGCTCCAGCATGTGTCATATATCCCACATTGTCCGGGAACTTCATAAAATCTACATATTCATACTTTAATAACGCTTCCATATTTCGAGGCGCCCAGAATTCCGTATTTTCATATTTCACTTTCTGCAGCGGAAAAATGTCTCTCGTTGGAATCCAATCTGTAATTTCCTTTTCTCCCGGATATCCTCTGTAATTATCTATCCCCGGGAAAAAGAGATCCGTCATTTCCTCGCTGATCATGGGATTACTCTCACGTGCACTCCTTACAAAAATCATTTGCTCTCTGCAGCTTTCCATTGTCTGTACTTTCTCATTTATTTGATCAACCCATCTTTTATGCTCTTCGATATCATATTCTTTTTTGTAAAAATCATATGCCCAAAGATCCATTACCCAATACCAGCTCTCTCCTGTAAGTTTTATGACCTGAATAAGATCGGGGTAAAGATTCAAGACATATTTGTCCGGATATTTTTTGTAAAGCATACTGTTTTCAATCACGTTTCCATCCAAATCCGCCCAAGCATCTTTTTTCGGCTCGAAAGTCAATACCACACATTTTTCACGCGCAAACTCCAATAATTTTTCATATTCATTTCTTATTAATCCAAAATCCAGATCATCATCCCAGGGAACAAATCCCTGATGCCTGACAGCTCCCAGCAAATTACCAAATGTCAAAAAAGGTTTGATATCCAGTTCTTTTATAAATTCGAAAAATTCCTTTGCATAATCCAAAGCTTTCAACTGCCGCTTTCTCAACTCTCCTGTTGCCGGCTTCAATGTTGTTATATCCACGTGTCGCTGTAGATATTTAAACTGTGCCATGAGCTTATTCAGCATAAACAAATAAGACTGTTTCTGCAGCCTTGTCCGTTCTTCCCTGTCCTGAAGCTGTTCCAGCCATTCATTCGCCGGTCTTTTATCATTACGGAGTGCTTCAAAAACAACATAGCTATTTACTCCTGCACCTTCCAACTGATTACACACTTCCAGACAAAACTCAAGTTTAATGCACACAACAACAATATATTCCTGCCAAATTTCTAAAAGTCTTTCAAAGGATATAATTTTCTTTCCACTTATTTCCTTTTCATCATCACCTTTAACCCTATTGTCACAAAAGCAAAACACATTTTCAACCCCAAAATAAGAAAGTGCATCCCTGCCATAGTGTCCAGCGCCAAATAATATTATTTTTCTCATTCTATTCCTCACTGTCTTCTGTTCCTGCATTTTATCATCTGCTATTCGACCTGATCATTCAGCAAGCCGTCCGCGCGCGCAAATTTCCAAAAAAATTCTGTCTGATCAAACCACAGGATCTTATCTGTCACAATACCCAGTTTTTCCAAATCCGTCCTAATTTCTTGAGCCTTTTGAGGATTTTTAACAGTGATTACGATATAATCATATTCATATGCAGCTGTCACATCAGGTGATTCCACCACAAACTCTTCGTTGTTCAAACGCTCATACGAAAAATCTATGCACGTTATGTAGCGCAAATCCGGTCGGCTTTGCAACTGTTTTCTATACTTCTTCCCCAGTTCTCCCGCCCCACATAATATAATCTTTGCGTCCGCAGGTATTTTATCCAGCCAATAGGGATCTACCCACAAAAGATTTTTATTCTTAAACCCCAATAATGTATTTATCCCTTTATATAACAGCTCAGTGATATATATTTCCGACTGCTTACGCATATTCTCTGTAAAAAGCACATCATCATACAATCCCCTAAGATATTTATATACCGCATAGACCTTAAGAAGATATTCTTCACTTCCGCTATTTACCATAGAATTGGGCCGTATTCTATAATGATAAAACGGCCTGTGATAAACATAAACCGAACTGCAGTCTAAAAGAACCGTTAGCAGACACATTTTATCTTCCGCCATGGTAATCTCATCCGGAATTTTACACTGTGACTTTTGAATCAGCTCCTTTTTAAAAAGCTTATAGCAGAGACTGGCTTTCAATCCTGAAGAACACTTTTCCAAATTGTAAATGGCCTTGTCCCGCAATTCAAACATATCCTGCCCTTCAAATACACCCTGCGAAACAGTATCCATATGCGTCGTCGTATAATTTCCTTCCAGATAAAAACCGCAGGTCACCATAGCAACCTTATTTTCTTCCGCAATACGAAACAGCTGCTCATACATATCCGGCTCTATCCAGTCATCGCTGTCTACAAAAGCCACATAGGTTCCTTTTGCTGCCAATACGCCTGTTTTCCGCGCTGCTACCAGACCTCCGTTTTCTTTATGTATTATTTTGATCCTCTCATCTTTTAAAGCATACTCCGCCAATATTCGAGGAGAATCATCTGTCGATCCGTCATTCACGCAGATGATCTCTATTTCTTTTAATGTCTGATTCATTACACTTTCCAGACACTCCGGTAAATACCGTGCAGTATTATAGATTGGTATCACCACCGATACTTTCAAACAACTATCTGTCATTTTCTCCCCCATCATTTACCTCAATCATTTCCATCCAGTGAAAAAAGCCATTCTCTCTCAACTGCTCACGAATTTCACTGTAATACCTGGGAATTGTCGCAATCAAGACGAGACATTTTTCTTTTATCTCATGGTAGTCCTGCAATTCCTTCACCGAGTTTCCCAGCAGGCTCTTCTTATTTCCGGAAGTATTGGAAACTGCTATTCCATATATAGAAATATCATATTGATCCAGCATCTCAACCGCACTTCTTGCAATATCACCCGCACCGTAAAGAATCACGTATGGATACTGCCGTATCTTTTCCGCCTGCTCTGCAGTGATATGCAGCAATTTACCTGATTGTAGAAATAACTCTGAAAATGTCCGATATAATTTCAAATATTCCGGTTTATCCTTCAACAGTGCAGGCTCGAACGTCCTGTTCTCCCATTTGCGGTAGACACTGATATACTCTCTGCTTACTTTCCTTATATAGCCCTCAATGGCCTGATTCATCTCCCGGCAAAAGTCATTCTGCAGATACAGTTTCATCATTTCACATATGGAAATCATATAGCTCTCAATGCTTTTTCCAGTGATTCCGGTAGTCATGATAGAGGTTTGTCTGACCCGGTATCTGTACAATTTACGGTTTAAGCTGTATACCTTCCGAGCCTTTATCAAGCACTGAAAGGTAAATAACATATCTTCATACAGAATACCATCATAAAAAGAAATATGATTTTCCACCAGAAATTTTCTGCTCACCAATTTGGACCATGCAGAAAAAATTGTGCTGTCCGTACCGACAAATTCTTTGAAAAAAGCCTCTCCGGTGTATAAGCCATCCTTCATCTTATAGGCATACTGTCTGGCAATGATTGCTGTATCCGCTGTCATCTGCTCATAATCAAAGCACACCATATCACACTCGGATACGACTTCCATGCAGCTTTTCACAAGATCCGGAGCAATCGTATCATCCGAATCTACAAACAGAACATATTCGCCCGTCGCCCTCTCCAGTCCTGTATTTCTTGTATAGGCTAACCCGCCATTTTTTTCATTTTCCAGAATAACAATACGCGGATCATTCTGCTCGTATTCTTTTAAAACTGCCAGTGAACCATCTGTAGAACAGTCATTGATACATAAAATCTCCAGTTCTTTATAAGTCTGGTTTATTATGCTTTCCAGACACTCCCGTAGGTACGCTTCCACGTTATACACCGGAACGATCACAGATACTTTTTCCATGTAGGGCTATCCTCACTTTTTTTAAATATCAGTTTCACCCACAGACCGTAATGCGCGTCTTTATCTGTTCATACAGATGTCCCTTTTTCTGCTCATCCTCTACAATCTGATCATTCTCTACCAACTCTATGTATCCATTGTCATATATAGCCAATCTGCTCTGATCTTCAAAAATGAAGACTTCATACGCCCTTAAGCCCTTTTCCTGTCCACATTTCTTATATAAATACTGAAAATCCGGATTATATATGGCAGAACGCTGTGCCTTTACAATATCCGGCTGCTTCTTTATAAATTTTCTCTTTTCCATTAAGGAGACAAGTATCTCATTAATTTCCATTAATGAAATATTTTTATCACTTACTCCAATACCCATCTCCGGAGATTTAATGATAAATGGTATATGTAGCAGATCGTCGTGATATGTTAAACAGAGCGATGGTATCTCTTCAAGCTTCTTATCCTGATCAAAAATGATATTTCCGTGATCCGCATAAACGAACATCCTGCACTTCATGCGCTCCAAAAAAGGTACCAGAACATCATCCAGATACCTCATAGCATTTCTGTGTTGTCCAATATAATCAGTCCTTATCTTACCACCGTGTTTAGCCAAAAAATCAAACAGGATGCTCGTTCCCTCTGCTATAAACCCTTCCTTTATGTAAGGGTTTGGATATGAATAATGGCTTTCATACAATACATGCACATAAAACAATCCATTTTTCTCATTCATAGCATCCAATATAAAACTCCACAGCTTTTCCGTTACAGTCTCATATACTTCTTTCCGCATGATTCCTTCGGCGTCAACATACTTTATAAAATCCGTATAAAAATATATATTTCTTTTCTGCTGTTTTGCTATTTGTATAAAACGACATTCTCCTTCAGACACACAGTTTCTTTCATAATATTTGGTCCGCATGTCTGAAATTTCTCCATACGCCGGAACCAGACTCTCGTAAGTAGAAGTGGATACCGCATACGCGTTTACATACTGACAGCACCGGTCTTGGACAAATGTATGCAACCGGGGCATATCCCCACTGGAAATATCTTTGTTTCTCATACCGTCAAGACACAACATGAACACATTATCTTCAGCTATTTGCTCTGCGGCCCTGCACTCCATCTCATACAACTCTTTTATCTGACACAGTAATTTATGATATTTTTCACAGTCAATAAACCGACACAGTGCCTCTGTACACTCAGCCGCAAGCCGGAAATCCTTGATCTCTACAAAGCTTTTGACGATCTCCAGAAACAAATTCTCTTTTTTCTCTGCATCACTTTCCTCTGCAAGTAAGGTTCGTAATCTGTTAATCTTGGCATATTTTCTATAAGGATGGGAAAACAGATAATACTCTTTTCTTAAAATGATGCCATTTTTTTCAAAATAGTCATAAATATCAAGACATTTCACAGATGGATACTCTTTTTCTATCAAAGCCCGTATCTCATTTCTATACTTAAAGGACGATATGATAATCCCATCGATCTCATAAAGACTCACTTCTTGGCTATGAATAACCTTGAAACCGGAATCCTCAGAATACTTTTCCGCATGTTCGTCCACAATGAATTTCACCGACTTCAATTCGTTCATAAAATCCGCCATGAGCATTCTGGTATGTTCCCCGTAACACCAGATCGCCGGTTTTTTACAGCTTTGTACAAACGCTTCAAGAGCATCTCTAATCATGAAATTCACATTAGTCGCATCATTTTCTGTCTCAAAACCATATTCTGTCAGCAGAGTCTTATATTTTTCTTCCAGTGCCATGACCTTACCTCTTTCAGCATCAATACTTAAAGCTATCCATCACCTACTCCAAACATGCATCCAAAATCTCTTTAGTTGTTTGTGGAATTAAATTATCTATATCTGTATTCACACCATCACTCAACTTTGCCCGAACTGATGAAGCGCTTATTATTTGTTCGCTGTTCATCATTCTAGGAATTTCCACAATATGAATTCCATGCTCCGGCAAAATTCTTTTCATGGCCGCATTATATTCATTTGTAACCCTATCCTCTAATTCTTCACCAACAAACCTATATGTAATATTCAACTTCGGTGCAATCTGCTCCGCAAAAAGTGTTATATCATATTCTACGTTATGAACAATATCTTCATCTTCAATTTTCAAGAAATACTCTGGAAATGTTGTTTGTGATAATATAAAATTTCCACTGGGAACAACTGTCAAATTTTTTATATCTTTTGTTCCCTCCACTACCATCGCAAAGCGCTCTTTGAAAGTAAATACAGATTTATCCTCCTCCACAACGAAAATAATTAGATGGTCTATTTGTTTGATTGCCTGCTCTATAAGATATCTATGACCTAAGGTAAACGGATTACAATTCATTACAATAGCGCCAATCGTTCCCGTATGCGTTTCTGCAAAACCGTGAAAGCATCTTTCCAAATATCCAAATGTAATAAAATCACTTTTCATCTCCACTTGTTCCTTTTTATCCAGTTTTTTCTGTACAATCGGTTCAAGAATTTTTAGAATTTCGTCTGCATAAACGCTATTCAGTTTATGATTACTATGCAATGGGTCATCCAGCATCCATGTTGCTGGCACTTTATGTTTCTCACAAATATCTATTAAGTTGATACTAGGAACACCCACATATTTTCTATTTTCATTAAAAAGAATAACAATATCTCCTGCATTTAATTTGGTTGATACTACCCTGTTAAGTTCCGTCATTTGATCCGAAAAAGCCCCATAATTAACACATTTTACTTTATATCCTTTCTCATTTAATCTTGCCTGTAAATAACTTTCTATGGTATGTTCATCAGCAACATTGTGCCCTATTATAATACATGGGCCGTAAAAATAAATGCATCTTTGATAATCTGATGGTTGGTTTAATGTCCTTCTCTCACCATCCTTTACCTTATATTTTTCTCTATCTGTATCTTTCAATTTACTAATCCCATCTATGTGTTCTTCTTCTGCAAGATACCCCGTCATCTTTTTTATATATTCCTCACTATATAACTCCGCATAAAAATCCTCTCTAAATTCTTCGGGAAATATATCGTTACCTAACGGTTTTTTCCCTATCTTTGAATACTTATCCAATATATCTCTTTGTAAGTTTTTCCAATACTCTCTTTTATTATCTTCAGTATTCAAAGTAAACACATGAACACCGTTTGATATAATTTCTTTTAAAATTTCATCTCCTACTGCCTCCCCTATTACATCCCCTAGCGCATCATAAGTTTTAGCTTTAAGCCCATCAAATTTTTTGTTAAGTATATCATGATATAAAGTTTTTGTTCCCCTTAACTCATCCTCATCAGTAAACAATATATAATCTACATGTTCAACTATATCCATAATGTCTTTTCGATCTATGATGGATACCTGTACATCCATGTTTAAAAGATTATCATACCAGATCCTCATAAGCTCCTTTTTTTTTACAAAATCTTTACATGGATTTACTAATGCAAATCTCCTGTTTTTCTTCCAAAAATCTTCTGCATATTTATTCGCTTTTAGTTGTTCAAAATCATTGATTGCAATGAAATCATCCCATCTTGAATATTCCCCCAAAAGTTCATTATCAACACTTACAACTGGCAATGCATTAATCTTATTGTTATCCTTAAAAATCTGTTTCACACGCATATATTCATTTGGTCTAACACTGGTAAAACATTTATTCACTGTCACAAAATCTTTTCCTGCTTCATATGCTCTATGAACATCCCCCATACTGATGATGCCATATAACTTCATGTTTTTCTCACAATATATAACATTAGATGGACGTTCCATAAGTATAGAACTGAGTTGCCCAAAACTCACTTCATCATTTTCGTCTGTAAGATAAAAACAAGTAAGTTTTTCAAACCTTGTATATATCATTATACTTCTCCCTTCAATGTCGTAGGCAATCCTAAAAGAGCATTCCATCTGCTAATATATTTTCTTACACCGCGATGCTAACCTCAGACGTTTACGCCGATATTTCGGCATTGTCAGTTTTTTCTTATACGTGATTGTCACTCTCTAAAGATTCTTTTTTATAATCTGATTGATCAGGAAACTAGCCGTGCTTTCAATCTGGTCAAACGCCACCTTTTTCATCAAATTTATCCCAAATGCATCCCGGACTTTGTTCAAGAGCTCATCTGTATAAATTAAAGTACCGTCTCTGACATCTTCCACCCCATCCAAATATATGGATTCCTTATTCGTTTTTCTCATACTTACCAAGTCAAAATAATCCTCGCAGATATATGCCCGAACCTTTTCGCCTGTTCCATCCACAATAACAGGATAACCGCCTAGCTCACCAAACGCACCCGGACAATGAATCTTTGTTTTCTTTTGCTCTCGCACTGAAGCTAGCAACGCTTCGATAATTTCAAAGTTACTGGAAGCATTCATCATATTTCTCTTTGCATCCACCGGCATAGGAATCGCACATAGAGAAAAAATTTGCTTTTGATCAACGGAAAGCTTTTGTCCATTATACCGCAGGTCAAGAAGCATATCCATGCCTTCGGTATGCCCCTCTTTACTAATAACCACATCATGAAAATGTGCCACTGCAAATGTGACATCTATATTCCAGTAATCCTTTATTCCCAATTTTTCTGCCACCGCAAATTTAATTCGAGGCACCAGATGATTGATATTGCCGCTTCCAAAGTCAGGATATGCCATTCCGGCCGATTTGAGCCACGGATTAACTGCGTCGGAATAGGACGTATTAATCACGATCGCATCGGAATCTGTCTGCTCATAAGCCAACATAATATTTCTGGTGTATTTAATCGCCAAAGGTGTCCAAATCCCATATGCTCTGATATTTTTCCATGAGATGCTTCCATACTTAAGTCCTGGATAAGCGCGGCTACTATTCACAATAAAATCCGGCTTATATTCCTTAATCGCCTCTGAGACTGCTACGACATCATTAAGATCTACACCGCCAATCACAGTAATCTCCGTTCTGTTTTTTCCCCTTATCAGTGCAGAAACCCTTACAATATTTACATCTGACTGCATCTTTTCCGCATTACGTCCGACAACACAGATTTCTACCGTCTCGTCTCCTGTTGATACCAGATAATCCAACAAATAATTTCCAACACTTCCCAGTCCAATAATCATAATTCGCGCTTTGCGTATTTCCAGCTCGTTTTTTAATCTATTTAATCTTTCATTCAGTGTTTTCACATTCTCATCCTCCTGATAAAACTACTGTTTCCCTCCCCTTAGGACAATCACATCTTTGCTCTGTTAAAATCATCGACCGTATTACAATTAATCCATTTTTCCAAAGCAACAAGCTCATACTCATCCTGATTAAGGTTACCAAAATACTGCTGTATAAAGCTCAGATTTGTCTGTTTCCATTCTTCTTTCGTAAGCTGACTCATTGCATTCAACACACGCTTTCGCTGTGAGAATTTCCAAATCTGGCCGGAATTAAAAATCCCTAAAAAGGGTTCCTTGATTTCCAACATCGCATGATGCGTGTCGAATATATAATGGATGCTATACTGCGCGTCATAATAAAAAGCAACTGCCCGATCTGCCAGTATTGCGTCGTTAATATAGGTAATTACATTTCCTCTAGTTTCCCAGATACGTTTAAAGCTTTTATCATCAACCCACAAATCACCTTCCGCAAAAACCAGTTCTTCATAATCCAACTCTTTTACGGCTTCCAATCCCAGATAAAGGCTATAACCCGATCCATATTCCTCATACTTTTCATTTTTAACTAACATAATGCGATCGCGAAATTCTTCAAAATACTGATTGATTGTTTCCTTTAATTCGTCATATTTAAATCCCCCCACGATTACATACATGTCAATTCCTGGATTCTGTTTAAGCATATGGTAAAGTAAAGATTCCCTGATATCATTTTTATGGTAAAGACACTTCAAGCAAGGTTTTCCCACCGACCGGCTGAATCTACTGGCAACTCCCGCCACTGTAATTATCATGATTTTCAATAGTCCAACTCCTTCACACACATTTCTATTCCCTCAGAGAGCGTAATCTTCGGCGTCCATTCTGTCCTCGTACGGATTTTTTCCGTACTCAGTATCCGCCTCTCCGGGTCAGACTCCCGATACCCCTTAAAAGTGATCTGCGGATCATCTATTCCCAATTTCTTCGCGCATAGCTTTACGAGATCAATAATGGAGATTTCTTCATCGGTTGCCACATTATATACAGAACCATCCAACGCGCTATCTGTCTCTGCAAGCGCTATCACGGCAGCACAACTATCTTCATTGTGCAAAAATGTCCTTCTATTTTTTTTTGAATTTTCCAGTAATTCCACATTCCCCTTTTCTTTTAACTCATGGATAATATGCGGGATTATGTGTTTCGGATATAATTCATTCTTGCTATAGACATTTGCAAAGCGAATAGAGCATCCTTTTATTTGATGCAACAACACCGCGTCTTTCATAAAAAATTCCGTAAGCAGTTTTCCTGTTGCATAGCTGGTTCGCTGACTGTGCTCCGCATTGGCCATAGTAATATAATCCGATTCAGATACCCCGCTGCTACTCCATGAATTCATAGAATATACTTCCGATGTGGAACAGTTAATATAAACATCCGCTCCCACCTCTACCGCCTGATCCAAAAATGCCTTCATACCGATCACGTTTGTTTCAAACGTACGATTCACATAGTAAAAATGCTCCGTATGAACGATTGCCGCACAATTAATATAGACAAGCTTCTCACAGGTATCCTTCAGTGCAACCACTTCCTCCTTCAGCTTCTCCATCTGCCCTCTGTTATTCAGATCATACTCATGAAAAATGAAATTTACGTTTGTAATAATATCTTCGACCGTCTTTATGGAAGAGGCAAAAAAATTATCAAAGCCGATCACCTTTTCGCCGGAGGCAACCAGTTTCCTAGCGAGTTCATTTCCTGTCATACCAGTAACACCACTGATAATATACAATCTCATTACACACCAACCTCCAATCTTTCCCGATAAAAGTCATCTACTTGTCCGTTATATGCTTCCTGTTCCTTCTTGATATCATAGGGTACCTTCTCAAATGTCACACTTCCGGTCTCAGTATCCAGTACAACACACTGCGCCATCGCATTCAAATTTCTTGGCTGCCCGACAGATCCCGGGTTAATAAATATCGTTTTTTTCTTATTGCGCCTATGTGGATCATCCGCTTCATAGAAAATCTCAAAATAATGCGGCAGATGAGAATGCCCTGAAAAAACATAATCATATTCTTTATATTCTGACAGTTCCTGGTCAGCTTTTATACTCTTCCAATATATATGCGCAAGGCTACCATGCACAGCAAGGCATTTTTTCCCTTCGATCACAAACTCGCTAACTCCGCTGTTAGTCATCACATTTCTGATATATTCCCATGTCCGATCATTTAAAATGCTGCGCGTATACTGTGCACACCATCTCCCCCGGTCAGAAGAGAAATCCACATAATCCTCATTGAAAATAGCAAATTCGTGATTACCCCAAATATTACAAATTATTGGATACTTAATATCCCGTAACATCTGCACAACTTCATTGGAATGCATTCCATAGTCAATCACGTCCCCCAACAACACACATATGTCAATGTACCAGGTATTCTCTGCATAATCCAATATTTCCCGCAATGCCTCTCGATTACCATGTATATCCGATAAAACAAGTAATTTCACTTTTCTAATGTCCTTTATTTCTGGTTTTTCTAAAATAAGTCCCTCTGTACATCTTACCCAGCGCTATCTCCCCCATTATACAGGAACTCATCTAATGATTTTATATTATCTTTTCCAGCCTCAATTAGCCAGGTACGTATTTCATTATAGGAATATGATGTAACCACAATAGATGTATCAAAATATTCTCTTTCCAGGAAATCATCAAGGCTAATAATCGGCACATCTTCATATAAGTTTTCTTTGGAATACTGATCAACAAAACACAAAACCCTGCACCTATTCTTTACTTTCTGGTACAAATACTTTCCAACGATTCCTGCTCCATATATTATGATCTTCTGAAACAATATCTGCTCTAAATTAACCTTATCAATGTGCATCATCAATTCATATTTAGCTGCCATTGGCTCTAATATATGATTTTCTTTTTGCAAATCATAATACAGATTACGGTATCGAAGGTTTTCATCAAAATTTCTAATACAAAATTGCTGTAATTCTATATTGCTATCAAATAAGCCTCTCAGTCCCTTTCTACTGGCACCATCATAAATAGAATCAACTTTAAAAAATGGAAATTCCAGCTCCCCACAACTAATCTGTTTACCACTAATCACATAGATTATTTCATTCTCTGAATTATGTTTTCTAATAACCTTATTAATATATGACTTGTTATTTTGTATATATATCAATTCATCATTATTTCGTACTGTTCTGATAAAACAAGTTCTCTGCTTTATCATTTTTCTAAATACTTTTATCCGCCTCATATATTTATTATAAATATAATCAAAATCTTGTTTAAAGCAGGTATTGACCTCATGATTATAATGAAAGCCATACTTAATATCCTTAAATTCTTTCAAACTGTCATTCGCTATCTCTATATTTCTTCTATCAAGAAAATCAACAAAATTATTTTCCATACATGCTAAAACACCAATAAAATCATTGAAATACCAATCAAACGGTCCCGACCGACTTCGTATTCCATATTTTGACATTGAGGCGGCTGTTCCACAAAACCAACCTAACGAAATAAAATTATCAAACATATTTTCCTTTCTTCTCAATGATATATCCAAACATTCAGCAATGTAGTCACACAAATTAAACCGAAATATTTACAAATACTTTGCCCAATTTCTATTCCTTTTCCCAAGTATAAAATGTCGGTACCGTCCAACAAATTCTATCATTGGAAATTCCACATTCGCACAGATTCCGTCGTATTGACTGTGCCACCTTATCTTCCATAACCGCAATAAGAATAACATCATATTCCATGTAGGTAATATCTTCTATATCTTGCACATTGCTACCCATTTTTCTGTATTTTTCAGCTGCCGCATCCACCCAAGCCACTAAACTCCAATATCCTTTTTCCATTATATAATGATAATAATTCCTACCAATATCTCCAGCTCCATATAAAATAATCTTTTTGCCATTCTCAATTAATTCCTTCGGAAAACAATAGTAATAATCTCTGTCTTCTAAATCGCCAGTGCTTTGCACGATATCCCACGTCTGTTTTCCGACAAGATCAAATTCAGAATTTAACACTTCATCAAACAACCGCTCAATTCTGGATATATATACCTCTAAATCAAACCGACTGATAGATTTCTCACATTCCTTCGCCAATAACTCCTTTGAAGTTCCCAGTATTTCCGTTATGCCTACTACTGCTTCCTCATTTGTCCTGCATACCCTGCCACAGCGCCCTTCATTTGTCAATATCCGGGCACCGCCTACCTCCGTGGAAACAAACGGAACATGTAATGCTACACTTTCCAATAAACTCATTGGAAATCCCTCTGATTTAGATGTCATACAGCATACATCTGCCTGTTTTATAACCGGGAAAGGATTCTCCATATATCCTAAGAAATGTACCTGTTCCTGCAATCCATATTCACTTACTTTTTTCCTTACCTCCGATTCCAGTTCACCTTTCCCCAGAAAATATAAGTGTATATTCTCCACTTCTCTGGCAACGCTATTGAAAATATCCACCATCCGTATAGGATTTTTATTCTCATCAAATCTTCCCACATAAATTACTGCCGGATGGTTCAAAATTGTCGCGGCAGGATCCTGTGCTTTTTCTCTGACTGTATTTATATTTATCGAATTATATACTTCAACAATCTTATCTGCATAATGTGGAAATAATTCCTGTATAGATTTTGTTGTCACATCGCTGATTGAAATTATTTTTTTTACCTTCTCAAACGCTCTGCTTTGCAAAAAACGGTATTGCTCCATCCCGTTTTCTGACAAATCAAAAATCGCCCCATGTATCCACGCAATATTTCGTGTACCATTCGGCAACAGGAAAGAAGGCAATTGATAATTGAAAGAAACATACAAATCATAATCCGATGGAATATACCTCCGTATCATTTCATCAGGTGCATTATATATATAATATATTTTCTTTCGGTATTCAGGATCCCCCTTCCAGGTGATGGAATCGTACACTTTTATATTGGAATTGACAGGCTCCTTTTTTATATTGGCACGGTAAATCTCTATGATCCCTATTTCATATTTCTGAGGGTTTAATTGATTGACAATCGTTGTCAGTAACGCTTCCGCACCGCCACCAAAAGAATGAGACCAGATAATAAATAATACTTTCTTCATATGTTAACTATTCTCCCAGATACTATATGTCTACAAATCGATTGACTCCAGACTGCATACCGTAATGTATTCTTTAATTTGATCAAACATCTGCTTCTTTAATATTTCATTTTTCACAGACTCATCGTCTTCAGTGGAAATCAATTCAGTCTGTCCATTAGAAAAGATTCCCAGCTTGTACTTCCCATCAAAAAGAAAAACTTCAAACGCCAATAATCCTTGCCTGTATCCACGTTTCTCATAAAGGAATTTAAAATCCGGATTATAAATCTCTGATCTCTGTATTTTAACCAGATTTCCATACTTACGTTCAAATTTTTTCTTTTCCAACAGGCTGATAATCATTGTATTTAATTCCATCAGAGAAATATCTTCTAATTCCACTCCTTCTCCCATTTCAGGTGATTTGATCATAAGCGGAATCCTTACCAGATCCTGATGATACGTAAAAAGCAGTGGCTGTAATGTATCTAATCTCTCCTGCTGACCGACGATAATGTTTCCATGATCGGCAAAAATGACCATACGGCATTTCACTTTCTGCAAAATCGGTATTATCGCATCATCCAGATACTTTAACATTGCATGATGCTGCATCTCATAATTAGTCCTGATCTTCCCGCCATTACTCTGCATGAAATCAAAAATGATATTAGATCCTTCCGCTATTATTGGGGTTTTTATATAAGGATTCGGATAGGAATAATGGCTTTCAAAAAGGATATGGAGATAATACAATGCATTCTTCTCATCATAGGTATCCAAAATAAAATTCCAAATTTTTTCAGAAGCCGTCTGATATGACTCTACATTATGGATTTTCTCACTCTCGATAAATCTTGCGCCATCCGTATTAAAAGTCAAAACTCTTTTCTGCTCATAAGCTTTTTGAATAAAGCGACATTCTTTGTCATTGACACTGTTATTCACATAATACATTGTACGCATATCAGCATTTTCACTAAATACAGGCACAAGACTTTCATAAGTAGATGTAGATACTGAGTAGGCATTTTCATAACGGTAGAAACGCTTAGAAAACTCTTTAAAGACCGGCATTTCTCTTTCTGATATATCCTTATTTCGCAATCCATCAATACAAAGTATCAAGACATTTTCTTCTGAAATATTGCTACACATTTCGCATTCCAACTCATAAATATCCTGCAAATCATGTATCAATCTCTTATATTTAGCCTTTGGAAATAACTGATATAGTTCTTTAGAAAAAGAAACCGCCAGATAAAAATCCTTAATTTCAATAAAACATCCGATCAGTTGAACATATATCTCCTCTTGATTTTTTCCTACCTCCGCTAATTGAAGCTGTAAATCATTGATTCTTATATATCTGCTATAAGGGTGCAGGAGATCATAATACTCCCTATCCAAATAAACCCCCTGATTTTCCATATATTCATATATGTCTAAATAGCTCACATCTGGATAATCCCGTATCAATATCTGCCTGATTTCTTCCCGAAACTTATAAGAAGAGATGATAATACCATCTATTTCATTATCTATAATCTCCCTTTTATTAATTACTTGAAATCCTGAGTCTCCTTTATATTCATCCGCCCGCTCATCAATAATATACTTAACTGATCTTAATTCACTCATAAAATCAGCCATCAGCATTTTAGTATGACGGCCATAACACCACAATGCCGGTTTTTTGCAGGAGGAAACATAGGAGGCAAGCGCATCCTTAACCAAATAATTTACATTTACAGCACTGTTAAGTTCCGTAAAACCATACTCTGATAGTACATGTTTATACTTTTCTTCAATCAACATTGCGTTTACCTCTTCATTAAAAATATACATAGGCAGGCGGTATCCATTTTATCTTACTCTCAGGGAGTCCCTTTTCAATCAATTCTTCTCTGATTTCCTCTGCCAATATCTCTTTTTCTACTGCAATAAGAAGCATGTCGTAATCTAACCCGTCAATGTCTTCCATTCCTATCACCTTTGCGTAATCAAAACTAATTTTATTATGATCGCGATCTACCCATGCGAGTAAGTTGCATTGCATATTTTTTCTGATCTGCATATAATAGTCCTGCCCAACGCGCCCTGCACCATAAAGAATGAGCCGATTTCCAAATAACGTTTCTATCTTCTCAATCTCAAAAAAAGGAATTTTCACACCATATGATGCTTCTTCCTGCAGTCCACCATAAATCTGTAATGTTAAAAAGACATGCAACGCCTTTTCCATTTCTTCCAAACAATCATATTCTGAAAATATTTTTTTCAGAATATGATATGTTATTACCCGTTCTGCGACCTTGTCGGCACCATTTCCTTTATGACTCAACGAATCCTCTACAACCCGATAGTGATAAAAAGCCTTTTTACGTAACGCCACTTTAGTACCAGATAAAATACATAAACAAATAACAGCCAAATCCTCCCCTACCCTTAGGTAATCCGGTATTCTCGAAAAAGCGTCACAAATCATCTCACGACGAAATAATTTTGACCAAACGCTATACGCCATTGTCTCGTAATCCTGACATGTTTCCTGCAAAACAAATTTCTTAAGAAAATCCGTTTTTCTGCCTGACAATTCAAAAATACCCTCTTCAAAATTTAAATGTGGCTGTATCCGTCCACTATTGTCATCAAAATATCCAAAATGTACAAAGTCTGCACCCGTCTCTTCCATCTCCTTGAGCAATTCTTCATACATTTGAGGTTGTATGCGATCATCGCCATCTACGAATCCCACATATTTCCCTCTGGCATATCGTAATCCTTCGTTTCTCGCATGCCCTGGTCCATGATTCTTTGTATGAATGACTTGAATACGTTTATCCTTTCCAGCGTATTCATCAGAAATTTTCCCCGAATTGTCTGTAGAACCATCATCCACAACTATAATCTGCAAATTTCCATATGTCTGGTTTAAAATACTCTCCAGACACTCCCGAATATAGTTCTCAACATTGTAAACAGGTACAATTATACTAATCATACAAATCCCTCAAGTTACAGCTCCTGAATAATATCTTCCAATGATAAAATAGGACACTGTAATTTTTCTTCCAACATAATCTTGATCTCATCATAAAATGTGATTGCAGTGACAATCATCGCATCCACCGCTTCCAAATCCTCTTCCGGTCTGCATATCTCTGTGTCAAAATAAACAGGATCTGCTTTCTTATCAACTGCATATTTCACTTCAACCCCATTATCGCGCAGTTCATCCAACAACCTTTCACCGGCATAACTCAGTCCATAGATAGCAACATTCTTATATCCTTTCTCTTTCAAATAACCCGCCAGAGATTTCCCCTCCTGTTTCGCTCTCATCCAATCACACATCATGACAAACAACGCAAGGTGCTTGTCCGCCAGCTGTTTCTGCCTTTTCCTTTCTTTATCTACCTTTTCCTTAGTGAGAAAAGCCCCGCCAACTGCTCCCAATGCTGTACCTATAACTGTACCCATAACTGATTTTTTACTCATAATATTTTCCTCCTAAAGTTTTGAATCGTATTATTATAAACATCTATCATTTTTTCATAAATCTGATCCGAATTCAACCGCTCAATAGAAATAGAAGCACGTTCTTCCATTCTTCTTTTTCCTTCCTGCGTCATATCCATAAGATATGCTACCGCTTTCAGCAAAGCCTTTGGTGAGTCTCTTTTTACAAGAAGACCATTATCCTTATTTCTAATCAATTGTTCAAAACTTGCACCGTAAGTGGCAATTACAATTTTTTTCATAGACATAGCTTCAATACATGAGTTAGACAGATTTTCAGTTCTTGACAGCAATACACAAGCAAATGCATTGGCAATTACTGGAAAAAGCTGCTCCCTTTTTAAACTACCCAGATAAAGAACTCTCCCTCCGTACTTCTTACTTAGCCTGTTTAAAATTCCGCGCGCCTGTATATAAGTTCCATTCGCACTGACAATTCCGGCATCTATGCCTGCATACACCATATATAGATCCGGATATCGGCTCATCAATTGGTCTGTCGCTTCTATCCCTATATGAGTACCCTTTAATGTGGAAAGCGTACTATTAAATAATAAATACTTTTTACCTGCCAGTTTCTCTTGGTAAACAGACTCATCAAAATCTCCCGTTCTATCCAGAAAAGGAGATTCCACAACATCTACTCGGCACCGTGCCCTTGCCGCAACAATCTTCGCACAACATTTACTTGGCGCAAAAGCATAATCAGCATGTCTTACTGCATACAACTCCATCCTGTCAAACAGAGTCTTTTCCTGTAACGCTTTATCCAAATCAAATATATACTTCTCCGCATGTCTTAACACCGCATTGTCAGACGAAATTCGCACAATGTAGGGTACTTTTCGACTTCTAAAAAGCCCTATGGCATGTAGGCTTGCTGTTTGGACAATATCGACTTTATCCATCCTGCTTACCCGCTCTAACGCCGTCATTAATCTCCAACTATTCGACAACGTTCTTGCCAATATATTCTGCTGCCGATCCTCACGCACTCTTATCACATGAATCTTATTAATGTAATGAAACTCTCCGTTTTCATGAGATAATGTGATAATGGTAACCCGATGACCATGATTTCTCATAATCCTGGCCATATTATCCACATAAGTACCCAGACCGCCCGATATTTTCTCTGTGACAAACTCAACGGTCACATACACTACATGCATTACTATCTTTCCTCTCTCTATATGTTCCACAGCTTCTCCAGAAGTTCTTCCTGCACCGACATTCTTCTTCTGAAATAATCCGCCGGTACCGCAAATCCCTGCTTTGTTCGATACAATATCTCTCTATTGATCACAGGTTCATAAGCCTTTTTTAATAATCCCTTTGCTTCTCCAGCAGGACATCTGTCTTCCTGCGATAGTGAAAAAGCAAATTCAACTATCCTTCGATCTAAAAATGGAACTCTGGATTCCAATGATACAGCCATGCTTACACGGTCAACCTTTGTTAAGATATCGCTGGGAAGATACGTCTTTAAATCCATGTACTGCATTCTGGTAACTGCAGGTAGATCCTTCCTGTAATATTTCCTAAAATACCAGAGTTTATCATAGTCCCTTGGAATCCGCAAGCGTTCTCTCAGCACTTTATCGTTTGCAGTCAATGTTGGAGCCATATTACTATTATACAAATTTAAATCATCTAAGTATTTCCAGTCATATTTTCTATCCTTCCTAAACCTACAATATAATTTCGAAATTAATATATTATCATAACCCTTTTTTTGCTCTTTTTCTTCTAAAATACCATATCTGGAATAGCCACCAAATACCTCATCACTGCCATCTCCCGTCAGAACAACAATCACCTTATCCCGTGCCTCTCTGGACACAAGATAAGTTGGGAAAGCAGAAGTATCCGCAAATGGCTCATCGTACCATTGTTTCAAGCTTTCAAAATTTTCGTGAAAAACATCCCGATCAAATATCTTTTCATTTCGCCGAATCTGATACCTGACTGCTAACTGTCGTGCAAAGTTCAATTCATTATAAGGTGCCTCTTTAAAGCCAATAGAAAAACTCTCAATCTGCGGGTTAATCTGACTACTCTCATAAGTAATGATACTGGAATCAACGCCACCACTTAAGAACACTCCCACCGGCACATCTGCTGCCATCTGCTCCTTAACCGACTGCCGAATTAATTCTCTTACCTCACAGATTAAATCCTCTTGCTTTCTCTGTACTCCCCTCGTCCCATTTATATTTAATTTCCAGTATGCACCATTTTTAATAATCTTTTGAGAATATACATCAAACTCTAATCGATATGCCGGTAATAGTTTGTAGGCGTTTTTATACATCGTCTTTGGTTCCGGAATATAAATATAATTCAGATAATCATAAATTGCCGTATTGTCAATCTGTAAGGATATGTCACTACACATATTGATAATACCTTTCAATTCGGAGGAAAATCCAAAATTTCTCCCATCATAATAATAATAAAGCGGCTTTATTCCCAACCGATCCCTATACAGCCTGACAGTTCCACTCCTGCCTTCTCTCTTATCGTAAATGGCGATTGCAAACATGCCATCAATTTTTGCAACAAATCTTTCTCCATACTCCAAGTAGGCATTTAAAATCACTTCTGTATCTGAGTTGGAAGAAAATTGATAACCTCTTTTTTCCAATTGACGACGCAATTTTTGATAACCGTAAATTTCTCCATTATATACAATAGCCACCTGATTATCTTTACTAAACATCGGCTGCATCCCGTTTTCTGATAAATCAATGACTGCCAGCCTCGTAAATGCCAGACAAAAATCTTCCAATTTGGTGACCTTAGTCCCATCTGGTCCTCTATGCTTCATACATTCAATTCCTTTTATGTAATTCCACCTTGGATTATTTCCGCCCAATATACCACACATCAGCCATTCTCCTATTTACCATTCTTTACAAATAAATATTGATTACAGCCTCCATACCATCTTCCTGGAGCCATTAGTTTCCTCAGTTCAAGTAAAAAGAAATAATCGTCTCGGGTGTAGCATATTCAAATGAATATCCTCCGACCCAGTCAACGAGATCTGTATATTCGTTCATTCACCTTCTTTTTACTCACTTTTTAGTTTACTCCATATTTGTTGCCCTATATTTTCCTCCAATTTCGCCCTTGGAATATACTGCTTCTGTCCATAATCCAAACAATCATACAGTGAAAAATAGTCATTCGTTTCGCTTTGTGGATATTCATTGTATAATTTATCGATAATCATCTCTCTATAGTTAATGATCTTCTTTTTATCAATTAATAATTCTTCTCCCCGTACTTCTCCCGACTTCGGGTCATAAATCAATATCATATTGCCACTGCATGGGAAAAAACAGATCTTTTCACCTATCATTTCCACAGACCAGAAACTACTGATAAACTTCGAAGTCTTTTTATATTCATAAAAAAGAAATTTTTCAGGAAGTGCAAAAGCTCTTTCTATTTTTTTTTCTGCCCTGTTTAATTTCATAATTGCGTCAATACCCCATCCTAAAACAAATACATCATCGCCATAACACACACATCTGGCATATGGCGGCATTTGATATTCCTGCCCCTTATTCACCAATTCTTCATCTGTAATGAGATATACAGATACTTCATTCTCTTCAACTGACCACTCGTAGATTTCCGTAGAGTTCGCAACATAAAGCCATATCTGTTTCCCATTATCCCCAATAATAATTCCATTCAGAACAGGCATTTCCCGCTCTATAAAGTTTCCTTTTTCTACATCAATTTGCAACAGAAATTTCAAATCACTGGTCTGCACAAAAGAAAAATTATCATATGACTGTTCCAGTTTCCATACTAGCGTCGGATAGTCTTTTATCTTTTCACTTAAATCATCATCCTTCTGTATCTGATGACTCTCCAAATCCAGTACATATACTCCGAGAGATGTATCTGACAGAAAAATCCACACCTTTTTCACCGAAACTATAATTTTAGCTACACTAAAATTAATATTCTTCTGATCCACATAATCCGAATTGAATAGCACTTTTTCATCCTTATTTGATTGTGTGTTATATATTCCTATAAAATTACCGTATCCTGGGAAAAAAAACAGTTCTTTATCGTTTTCTACCACAAAATCACCGAATAATATCTTCTGTTGTGTCTGATATTCCAAAAAAGCATCCAAATGCCGAATAGAACGAGTTTGTATGTCAAATCGAAAAAGAGAATTAAAATCTATATTAAAAAAATAAACACCACCATCTATTTCATAGACATTTTTTGCGCCCAGATGTATTTGTCCGCCATTCATAATCCTTTTCCCCCCTACCGCCTGTATATATATCATAAACACTTATATATTATTTTGAACATATGATTCTATTACCGCATCCATTGGCGTGAATTTATATCCCGTTCTTTCTTTGAACTTACGATTATCCAGACTTACATCCATAGGTCTTCTCTCTTTAAAACCAAATTCTGTCGCTTCACACTCTTCAATCTTATATTCATCTGCACCTGCCATTTCAAAAAACTTCTCCGCCAGTTCTTTTCTGCTATAAGAAACATCACCGGATATATTATATATTCCACACAAATCCATATTCTTTACAATACAGCTGGCCTGATAAATATCTTCTATACTGACGAAAGACATCTTATTGCCTTTTATACATCTGATAATTTCATGCTTTTTTTGTAATTGTTCCCATTGCCAGAGTACATTTTGATCAATCCTTTCCGTGTGAACCACTTTAGAAATTCTAAACACACATACAGTTGGTTCATACTCTACTATATGCTTCTCCATCTCCTCCTTCATATAACCATATTGATTGATGGGGTTCGTAGAATCCTGTTCTGTATAACTTCCTTTTACCCCATCAAAAACATATTCCGAGGAAAAGTAAATTACCTTTATATTCTGTGCTGTAAAGTATCGTATCAACTCTTTTGTTTTAACTACGTTAATCTGATATGCAGATTCGCGTTCCAACAGACATTGGTCAATCTGAGCCATCGCAATGCAAATAATCGCAAGTACTGGCTTATCCATTCTCCCCTGTAAAACACTGTCTATATCATCCTTCAATATGTCATAGTAAATCAATTCATCATTTATGTTCCTTACATGTCCCGTCCCTACTACATCCAGCCCCTCCTCTTTCATCCGCTTATACAGATAACTTCCTATACTGCTATTGGCCCCTATTATTAAATATTGCATATCAACCTCCTGTTTTATCATACACCGCGTAACAGACTGTTTCATCCAATCGATCTGTATAGTTTCTGATATATAACTTATATTCCGGACATAATTTATGAATTAATAATGGTATTTCCCATAAATCTTCCAGTTTATGATAAATACAGATTGCCAATTTAGGCTTGTATCTCTTAATAATTTCCCTGCCGCCGGTCAACGCCTCCTTTTCGCTTCCTTCAATGTCCATTTTGATGAAAGTTACTTCATCTTCCGGCTCAATAACTGAATCCAGTTTCCTTACTTGTATTTCACAATTACCGTCTTCAGCTATTTCTGAAGTAGTTCCTTTTCCTTCTCTAAAACGTAAAGTCTCATCATTGTTCCAGTTTCCATACGGAAATATACTTATTCGATTATCACATGCATACTTGTTTTCCATGATTTTGCAGTTATTTATTTCAGGCTCAAAAGCATATATTTTTTTATAAACATCATTTGTCTGTTTTTTGAATACCTCAATAGTATCGCCTGTATATGCACCACAATCAACAAATATTTCCTGTTCCGATAATGTAAAAGTATCTACACAATCATTCGCGTCTTCTGTAGGAAAGTATTGGCAGTCTCCCTGTGTTCTCGACAATACTTCAATGTTTCCCGTTTCATATACCTCGTAAATAGATTTATATATATATTTAGACAGATCGTCCTGAAGTAAATCATAAACCTTTTGTATCTTTTCATTATTCTTTGCAAAAGAATCCGAAGCGATATCATCAATCAGCAATTCCGCAAAAAAATAAATATTCCGGGCAGCTACTCCGTTTTCCATCAGTCTTCTCGACATGTTATTAATTGCGTATGTTGTTATAATAAATACGCAATTCTCTTTCTTTTCTTCATCAATATCGGAAATAGGACACACAGGCTTATCACAATAATCGGAATTGCCTGCATCGTCAATAAAACCCAGTACATTGTCAGCTAAATTAAATAATTTTAAATTGCTAATTGCCGCCTTTCCTCTTCTGCCGGCTCCATACAAAAAAATATTCCTCTCCCTGATGGGACTCAGTAAAATGCGTAACCGTTCAAATCTTTCTTCTTTCATCTATTCACCCCGTCAAAAGCTACAATGTATAGTTTTATTCCTCTTCTCTAAAACTCCGATTCCAACAATCACAACCCCTGCACAACACTATGTCATTCCTGTTGCCATCCAAATGCATCTGCCTGTATTTTTTAATTTTTTCGCTATTCCAGATTTCTTTAATGGAATTTCTATTTATATCTCCAATTTCATTATCCAGTTCTGTATCAATACAGCATAAACCAACTTTGCCCCCGGCATTAATCACTGCCGTTGAAAACAGAGATATACAAGGTTCGTCAATCCAATGTTCCCGTACAGACGTATTATTATTCCACAACGCCGTTGTATGCTGCGGCATAACCTGTGCCAAATCCCCCTCCTGCAGATGCTGATTCCAAAATCTTAACCATTCGTCTATTTCATCATGCGTCTCTTCTAAATCAATCATTCTGACTCGGATCTGCGTCTGCGGCCTGACTTTGTCACGAACCTTTATAGCGTTAAGCGCATTTTCCATAACAGTCTCATAATTTAAGCCATGACGCACAATCTGATAAGTTTCTTTTTTTATGGAGTCAATTGATAAACGTAGATCATCCAAGCCCGCCTTCAATAAATTTTCACATCTGGTTTCGTTCAGCAATGATGCATTCGTGCTTAACATTACCTTCTTTATGCCAATATCCTTGAGCGCTTTTATTCTGTCTTCCAGGTTCCTGTCCAATAACGGCTCACCCATCCATTGAATCGTTACCCCTTCGATCCATTCCGTGTAGTCTTTCAATTCGTTGACAATCTTTTCAAATAATGCATCCCCCATGACCGATATGTGCTCGTTTTTACTAATTGCTTTTGTACACATAGGACATTGGGCATTGCATCTATCCGTAGTCTCGACTTCCACATATTTAGGGAACTTTTCACATTCCTCCAATTTTTCCACAAAAATCCTCTGTGCCATTTTTTGTTGCACATCATCCTGGACGTTATACATTATTTCTCCTCCCACTGCTTTATTGCATAATCTATTTTTGCTTCATATTCCTCTATTTCTTTTTCCGATGCATCTCTTGGGGCCCATTCGGGATAAGTAACCATATCAGGCATGAATTTTCCTTCACGCATTTCATAAAAAACAACCTGTTCCGAAATAGGCACTACTGCATGATAAATTCCTTTCTCAACTCTGCAAAGTTTCAAGCCCTTCGCTGAGGCTCTCATGATATCCCTAATATCCCCGTTCTCCTCAAATAGGATAATCCATGCTTCCCCATACAAGATAATTTTTGTTTCAGCGCAGTGGTCATGCTTATCCGGCGGATAATAAAAGCCCTTTTCATTTACAAATATCATTTCCTGCACATTGCTGTTCTCAGAGTCATGTAAACAATAGCGATACTTTCTCGACTCATTTTGTCTTGCTTTTCCAAGTAGTTCCTCTAAAAACCCATCATCCGCTTTTACTACTTCATCCTTGATAAATTCATACCATTTTTGCGTGCTTTGGCTCATGTTTTCCCCCTATTATTCAAAAAAAATAAAGCTATAATCCCCTGTATATCCCCACTGCTCATATAGCCATTCCCACTCATCCACGGCAAAATAACTCGCACACGTAATCTGCCAATACAACATATTAACCTCTTCCTCGTCATTTCTGAAAGATTCCACCATAATATAACTGTGTCCCTTGCTAACTCGTTCAATTTCCTGAACTGCCTTTTTCAAATCGTAAATCTTCAGATTATGCAAGGTAGTCAGGCTGATAACTAGGTCAAATTGATTGTCTTCATAAGGAAGATTCTGTGCTTCTCCATACTGCAGCCTGTCCCGAATTTCCTCTTTGGCATGCTCAAGCGCATAGTGGGAAATGTCAAGCCCGGATACCTCAAGCCCTGGAACCACCTGTGTCAACTCATACAACAAATGTGCCATTCCGCACCCAACATCAAGTACTTTTTGTCCTGCCTCCAAATGATAATAGTCTGCAATCTTCTGTGCTACCGGTCTCCATCTGCCATCATACCGATATCCGCCGTATCCGTATTTTCTTTCACCATCCCAATAGTCATATCCATACTGCTTTGCAATCTTGGCACATTCTGCCTTACTGGCTTCATTAACTCTGCCAATATAATCTCTCTTGGTTGCCTTATGTACTTCCGATACTAAATCAATGTATGCCATTTCCTTATCCTCCTATTATATTATGGATAGATCTATATAAATCTACGTGACCAATTCCATTACTGTCTCTAACCTGATCATAGGTCCCATAACCTTGTGAAAATCCCTTCAATCCCATTCTTATAAATTTGACGGGGCTTCCATATTCTGCTATCACTTCGGCCACGGCACTTCCCACTCCGCCAATCATACTATGGTCCTCTATCGTGATAATCTTTCCTGTCTCTTCAACTGCCTTAATAATAATCTCTTTGTCCAGAGGCTTGACTGTATGCATGTTGATCACCCGGACTTTAATATTTTCTTCTTCCACCTGCTCAGCTATATTTATGACATCCTTTAAAATAGTTCCCATACTTATGATTGTCACATCTGTTCCCTCTCTGAGCGTAACTGCCTTCCCAATCTGGAACTTATAATCTTCCTGATAAATCTCAGGCTCCTTATTGGTGCCAAGCCTTATATACACCGGACCAGTATGCTCATATGCCGCAAGTGTGGCTTTCTTCACTTCCATTGGACTTGCAGGCGTAATAATCTGCAAATTAGGCAGAACACGAAGTACCCCCAAATCTTCCGTTGTGTGATGAGTCGGTCCCAGTTTGCTATAAGACATACCAGCCCCTGTTCCAATCAGTTTTACATTCTGGTTCTGCAGACATACATCATTTTTAATAAATTCCAAAGCACGAAATGAAAGAAATGCCCCTATTGTATAGGCAAACGGGATTTTCCCCTGATTCGCCATCCCCGCTGCCACTGCAACCATATTAGATTCTGAAATTCCCAGGTTTAAAAATTGTTCTGGAAAATCCTGACGAAATCTGTCATATACAATAATCCCATTGTCAGCCAACAATGCAAAAACACGCCTGTCTTTTTCTGCCAGATCATGCAGTATATTCAAATATGCCGTTCTCATTTTTTGTCCTCACAAACTAAATCTTCTTCTCTCAACCCCAATTCCTGCATTAATATTGGTAATTCCTTCTCATTTGGCATTCTGGAATGCCAAATAGCAGAATTTTCCATAAAAGATACCCCTTTACCCTTAATTGTATGTGCTATGACTAATACCGGCTTACCTTCTTCCCTTACGAGCAGCGCCCTTCTAATTTCCTCATAACTATGCCCGTCAATTTCTACTACTTTCCAGCCAAAGGATTCCCATTTTTGGCCAAATGGCTTCATTCCGACTATGTCTTCCAGATTGCCCATCCCCTGAAGCTTATTATAATCTATAATTACCGTCATATTATCCAGTTTCAGCGCCGGAGCCGACAATGCACTTTCCCATACGGACCCTTCCTGACACTCACCGTCCCCCAATACAACATAAGTATGGTTAGACTTCTTATCCACTTTATTTGCATAGGATATTCCGATGGAAAATGACAATCCATGTCCCAGAGCCCCCGTTGATGCTTCCACCCCAGGTATTTCACGGATCTTTGGGTGTCCTCCAAATTTAGAACCAGGAGTCTCAATATGCCATAATTCGTCTTCCGGGAAAAAGCCAGCTTTTGCCAGTGCCGCATAAAGTGCATAACACGCATGTCCCTTGCTCAACACAAAATAATCCCTTCCATCCCAATCAGGATTCCGAGCATCATATCTCATCACATTATCAAAGTATAAAACGCTGATGATATCTGCAGCGGAATAGGCACCTCCCAAATGACCGTTTCCGGCAAAATGCGCCATTTTATATATCATTTTCCTAATATCTTTTGCTGCTTCCTGTATTGTCTCCATATTACTCCTTAAATAAAATTAACATGATTCAAATCCATATTCACAAATGAGCCTATCAATTCATTCCGACTATCATACACGCAATTATGGGTGCATACTTTAACGGCATCAAAACAATTAAATTTTTGAGTTACCTCATCCGAATACCAGCCTTCTTTAAAAGATGTTTTAGACAGGTCGCATACCATTCCTTTGCTCATATAAGCTGTATCCTGACACATATATACCTTAGAATTTGCAGCAATAACACATTCAAAATCTTTACGGTAACATCTGCTGTAAGGTCTCTCAAATGCCACTGTAGAATTCAATTCATTTGTATATAAGTTAATAATCTGGAATCTCTCATCCGCAAGATCCAACTGAACTTTTGTGAGTTCCTCCGTCACAAAATCTTTAAAGTCCTTATGATCTTCCTTAGTCGTTGTCGTAATTAAAGGGGAATATTTGACATTGTTCACTCCCAGCTTTTTCATAAGCGTGGCCATTTCCCTAACTTCATGATAGTTATCTTTTCCTACAACAACATTAATCCCAAATACACACTTTTCATCTTTCATTTTTGAAAAACGTTCTATATTTTCACATAACGCGTCAAAAGAATGTCTCTTTATTCCCCGAATTTTACAATACATTTCATCATTTAAAGATTCAACGGATATTCTCACCCACTTTGCTTTCGCCAGAAGTTCCGCCTTTCTGCCCATTAACATACTTCCATTTGTGATTGCAGATAAATCTATTCCTGCTTCTAAAATCTTTTCCATGGCTTCTTCTATATAGGTATACAAAAGGGGTTCTCCGCCGCCAGTAAAAGTAATAGCCTTTACTCCCATATTCGACATATCTGATATTATTTCCATCATTCTGTCATGCGGAATTTCATCATTAGGATCATATTCATCCAAGTTCACATATGAGTGCCTGTAATGACAATAACTACAATTATGATTACATCTGTTCGTTGGCTTCATTCTGATATAAACAGGATTGCATCGCTCCCCTTTCATCAACTTCTGCAGCAACTCATGATGATAAAAAATCTTTAATTCACTGTACGGTGTGCTATTTCTTCCCATTTTGCCCTCCTAAAACTCTTTTTTATGATTATATAAAATTCACATGTTCACCCGGATTTTTTAAACTGTCCAAGTACTTATTCATTTCATCTAAACGGCAGTTGGCTCCACACGCATCCCCCGGTTTCATTTTTGCAAAGTATTCCACTATTTTTTTTCTGTGTTCCCCCTCCCATATTTGGCAAAAACTTTCCTCGTATAAATTACCATATTTAAATTCTTCTTTACCCATAAACCTGATACACGGCCACAAATTCCCCTTTGCATCTACATAAACCATAAACGGCAATGCCCAGCAACAATTATACGTTCTTGCATTTTCCAGATTTCTCATTGCATGTGCCCTAAAATAAATTCTAAACTGATCTGTTTCCAGATCCCTTATCTCTTTTTCTAATGCCAGCATTTCATGATAATCTACTTCCAGCAGATTGTGGCTCTGAGGATGATGTGTATAAGGTTTTACCGTAAAATAGTCTACCCCAATCTCTTTTAACGTTTTGCCCATCTCGATAATATCGTCTTTATTATCCGGTAAGAGCAATAGCTGAACTCCTAAAGTCGTTCTTAAATTCTGATCCCTTTTTACCCGAACAGCTTCCTCCATATGGAATAATACTTTCTGTAAATCCCCACTTTTACCTCTCTGTACTTTTTCATATGTTGACTCTTTAATACCTGCGACGCTAAAGCGCAGCCACGTTAAAGACTTCAAGCACTCCCTCGATACTTCCGGTGTCAATAGCACTCCATTCGTGGACATTGCTGCATCTATGCCGCATTCTTTTGTTGTATTAATTATATTCGGTGCTTCTTTATGCAACAGAGGTTCCCCCTCCCCCGCATATACAACACTTTTTGTTCCTTTAGACGCCAACTCCCTGAGATTTTTGATAAGCATGTCTGCATCTAGAAAATTCGCCTTATACCCCGTATAATCTACAGAACAAAATACACATCTGTGATTACATGCATTTGTAATACCCAATTCCAACTCTATCGGATATATGTTCTCTCCTGATAACCATCTTGCCACTACCTCCGGATGATATAATAACTTGTGCGTATCGATTCTAATATTATCTGCCATTTTCCTCTCTCCTCATATTTTCTGTTATAAAGCAAAAACAGTAGTTTTTCGCCTATCATTAACTAACAAATCCCTTCTTAGCTATCACGCGCAAAATAGTATCCGCTATTACTCCATTTCCTTCCTCATATAAATGACATGAGTCCATATATACGTCAGGCCTATCATCAAAAATGCCTGTGAGATTGCAAATATAATCAAAACTCTCTTCTATCTTACGGCTTTCTATTTCTTCTCTGAAAAGTCTGAAAGGTTTTGCATAACTTTCTATCCAGAATACAGATGATGATAATAACCATTCATCCATTTCCTGACTGTTACGCATATTATTCCTCGTTGGCTGCGCAAATGCCATAAATGGAATATCCTTTGTCTGTGATATAGCGTGCATACATTCTACTTTGGATAGCCAGTTCTCAAAATAGTTTTCACCTGTTTCTATCCCTATATTAACTTCCGAAATATTCATGTCATTTCCCACATGGCCGGTATTATCACCACTCATATTGTTGATTATAAAATCAAACATTTTCTTCAAGTATGGGATCGTAAATGGATGGCTGGGATCTTCACATAAATCATTAAATCCGTCATAAACAATTATCAAATCGGGCTTTAAAGGCAAAATATCTCTCTCCAGCTTGATTAATTCCTGAGTCGATGTATATCCGCATGTTCCGCCGTTATATACTGTCACTTTATCATTCGGCCATTTTTCATATAATATCCTGGCCCAATTTCTTTTATCGTATATATCATCTGTGGTGCTTCCCCCAAGAACCGCTATTCTAAAATCACCCGGATTTTCTTCTCCATATACAGCAATCCCCGGATATTTACTATTCTCTTTATAGGTATAACCTAAATTTATATCCAATACACTTTCTAAAATATAATTACAAAAACTCAATTGAGGCATTATATTAAAATCAGAATTTTTTTTGAAACCCAAGTCACTCATTTTACTTATTTTTCTTTTTTCGTTTTCTAATATAATAAAATAATCTTCCTCATATAATAAATCTTCTACAAATTTAACAGGGTATTCTTTGTTGTCCTGTTCCTCCATATCATCGCATACAAATCCCTGAAAATCAAAGTCCAAAAGCTGAATGCATTTCGCTGTTTTAATATTTCTTTTCGTTTGATCACCGTAAAAAAATATTTTTTTATTACCGAAAAAAAATGTCATATTATAAATATATTGAACGATAATCGGCAAATCCTCATCAGGATTATGGATATATTTCAAGTATTTATGATTCACCTCTTCAAAATAAAATTTTCTTTGCTTACACCCTCTTTTCTGCAATATAGAGTCCATTTCCTTATACTTTACTGCTGCCTCAATAATGGAACTGTCTTCCGGAAGCTCTGGAAGAATATCTATATGGAAAATCGGTAAGCCCTCTTTATATTTTCCAGTGCCGCATTTTGCTCTATCAGAATCAATAAAACACTGTATTCCTTCTTTCACTCCTTCCCGAGATAGTTGTTCATAGACTTCCTGTCCATATTTTCCGGCTCCAAAAATCACCATTCTACTCTTATTAATTTCAGGATTCAACACTGTAACCATTTGACATATATCATATAATCTTTCTTCAGATTCTTTTGTACAAAAAACTACAGCCTCTTCTGAATCCAAATCTGCAATATTTACAATTGGTTTATTAAACGCTTTCTTGCCAATGTATTCACTATCATCGGTTGCAAAACCATTCATATAAATTTCCATAATCAGGAAGCGGCAAAAGATAGAGAGCGCTGCCTCCTTTTGCTCCCAATCATTTTTAAACCATATATACTTCTTTAAATTACCGTATACTATAGGATTTAAAACAAATAATTGATCCGGTTCTCTCATTCTCAGTTTACTCCCCTGATTCCCAGGTATTTATTTTTTCTTCATCAGAAATTATAAATATACCCAGGCAATTTTTCACTCTTATCCTCTCCGCAGTTCCGCGTTTCCCCATCTTTTCCTTCAACAGGCTTTAGTTTCAATGCAGAAACCAATACTGTTTGCATGCACTCCTGCATAACGGCATCTTCGTCCCACATTTTTTTCAATTCATCTTTTAGTTCCGGAAGAGTCTCAAACCCATATTCCCGAATATAAGATTCCTCTACTCTCTTTATAAAATAGCTTTCTTCTGTACAATCGCTTCCCGTATAATAGTTTTTTTGAAAGCCACACGCAATTTCATATAATTTATCTTTCTCATTTTGACTCTTATCCATATATACTCCTCTAATCTAAAGTATAAAGTTTACGCCAGTCCTCTGTCTCCTGCCATTGAGGCTGCTCCTCTTTGTATAAAATACAATCCTCTAACACAAGTACATCCATATCAGTTCGCATAAAACACTCATAAGCATTCCGGGGCGTACAAACAATCGGTTCCCCTCTTACATTGAATGAAGTATTGACTATCACGCTATATCCTGTTAACTTTTTAAACTCTTTTAAAATCTGATAATAATATGGATTGGTTTCTTCACTCACCGTCTGAATACGTGCACTGTAGTCAACATGAGTAACTGCCGGAATATCCGAACGCTTTTTCCTGACAATTTCCAGCATATTATTATTATACTTTTTTAAATCCTCCTGCACTGCTACTGCCTGTCTGCGCTCCTTTCGCACATCTTCCACAATAAGCATATAAGGGCTTTCATCTGTCAATTCAAAGTATTCCGCTACGTCTTCTTTCAAAACAGAAGGTGCAAAAGGTCTGAATGACTCTCTGTATTTAATTTTTTTATTCAGCTTCACCTGCATTTGCTCTGAACGAGCATCCGCAATAATACTTCTGTTTCCAAGTGCCCTCGGCCCAAACTCCATCCTTCCCTGAAACAGGCCTATTACTTTCTCTTCCGCCAGTTCCATTGCAATCCTTTTATACAAAGTATCTTTTTCTAATTGATGGTATACATAATGATTGTCATCTAAATATTTTTTGATTTCTTTTGATGAATATCTCGGACCAAGATAACTTCCTTTCTGAGAATCGGTTTCTTTTACCACTCTCTGAATACCTGCAACCTGATAGGATGCATACAACGCCGCTCCAAGACTGCCACCTGCATCGCCGGCTGCCGGTTGTATCCACATGTTTTTAAAAATATTGCTATTTTTAATTTTGCCGTTTGCCACACAGTTTAATGCTACACCACCGGCAAGCACCAAATTGTCTATACCCTCCCCATAAGTTTTCTTTGCATGAAAAATCATTTTTAATATGATATCTTCTACCACTTTCTGTGCAGATGCCGCTATATCCATTTCACGCTTTGTAATTTCTGTTTCCGGCATTCTACGTGAACCCCCAAAAAGTTTTTCAAATCTATGGTTTGTCATGGCGCGGCCATACTGATAATCAAAATAATCCAAATTTAATTGGAAAGATCCGTCTTCTTTTATATTCAGCAACTCGTTCCGAATAATATCTTCGTATACAGGTTCTCCATAAGGACCCAACCCCATAAACTTGTAATCACCTGAGTTTACTTTAAATCCACAAAAATAGGTAAATGCACTGTACAATAATCCAAGTGAATGTGGAAAACGCAATTCCTCTTTAATTATTAAATTACCTCCAATACCTATTCCAACCGTTGTTGTTGCCCATTCGCCGACCCCATCTAACGTAATAACCACTGCCTTTTCAAACGGAGACGGATAAAAGGCGGAAGCCGCATGAGAAATATGATGCTCACACACCAAAAATTTTCTTTCCGGATCTTTGCCCAATATTCTCTCTATCGACTTATGTATCCATAATTTATCAGAAAACATGGAGTGAAAACTGCGTTCGATAATATCTCTGGAATCATCTCCCGCAGTAATAATGTTTTTGATGTAACGATCCAGTGTATATAGCGGATTATCATAAAATACAACAATATCAATATCCTTAGCGCTTATTTCCGCTTCACTTAAGCAATACTGAATAGCATTGACCGGTAACCGCAGGTCATGTTTCACCCTGGTAAACCGTTCTTCCTGTGCTGCAGCAATTATGTCACCGTCAATCACAAGACATGCTCCGGAATCATGATACAGCGCAGATATCCCCAAAATATTCATCTGTTATTCCTCTTTTCCATCTATCTAAATATTCAGCAATGTACTCGCAAATTTCAACGCATTAACCTTTTCAACCGACTCTCTGTTTCCAACTATATTAGCGCCAAGCGCTCCGCCAATATTACCCATAAAAGTCCCAATTTCCATTGGTGCACCTGCCGCTGCAAATATCCCTGCCAACGAGAAAAAAGCATCCCCTGCACCTATGGTATCTTTTACCGACAAGGTAAATGCCGGACACCTTTCTATTTTTTCATCATCAATCTGCCATGCCCCCTGTGCTCCGCGCGTCAACCATCCATTTCCATTAAAGTGCTTGCTGAGTTCTCTCACTTTTATTTCCTCACTGTCCGCATATGATGGAAACGCTAAATTTAATTCATTCTGGTCTAATGTAAAAATATCTGCCCTATTATATTTTGTTATTATATTTCTGCCTTTATTAGAAGAATTTGTCTGACAGTTAAGTATCAAATACTTTGCCCTCCTTTGTATGATTTCCATAACTTTTTCATCTATCAGTCCATGCCCAAAATCACACAAAAAAACCGCATCATATTCTTCTATTGTCTCACTTAATCTGTCAATAAATTTCTCTTTTGTTTCCTGCTCATAACCTAACTTATCCGGAATATTATTGATCGCAAATATCTTACGATATTCATCGCGTTTCTCGTTTCTTGACAGATACCTCTGCTTAATAATGGTTGGAACTTCTTTACTGTAAACCAGCCTTAGATTAATTTTGTCTGCATATTCGTCAAACATAGCCAAACGTATGTTTTCCTCGTTCCCGATAATCGACAGCAATGTCACATTTGGGGTAAACGTCGATAAATGCCTTGCCACAGCTAAAGATCCCCCAAAATACTCTTCCGTATTGCACAATCTGGCTGAATACCCCATATCTTTGGACATCATACCCTGCACATTACAATATGCATATTTATCGATAATAACATCGCCTACCACCAAAACTTTTAAGCGGCTGGCCTTTTCCGCGTACTTCTTAATATCTTCCATGGAACATTTCGACTTAAAATCTTCCATATATGCCCTAACATCTTCCGGCAGTCCTGACATCGCCGTATTTATCAGTTTTGTCGAACTGAATATCTGTCCGGTAGTAAATTCTATTCTTCCGCCATGCTTTTCCACTAATTCCCGTTCTTCTGTTATTTTTCCTGTGATATCATCTTTGGAGCTTCTATATTCTTCTCCTTTTACATAGATATCCGGTTCAACGGCCTCCACAATATCATTTACTGTATATTCCTCCGATAGCATTACATAATCAATGCACTCTATCGCAGCCAAAAATTTCAACCGCATCTCATCGTTAAAATATGGCCTTCCCGGACCCTTCCTGACATATTTCTCTGAAGTAATGGAGACAACAAGAATATCCCCCATAGTTTTTGCCTGTTCAAAATGAATTATATGTCCCGGATGCACAAGATCAAAAACACCATGACATAAAACCACTGTCTTGTTATCCTGCTTTACTTTTTTTTTAATATCTTCTGCATACTCCGCCTTTGTGACTATTTTCCCCATTTTTATTCACCCTAAAATTTACCCGATTATTACCTTTCACTATCTGAGTTCTAAATGATATATCTTATATCTCTAAAAGATACATATTATTTTTTAAATAAGTCCAGCTTATTCGGGCATTATTCATCGTATAACCTTTCATTCCATATTTTCTTCGCTCTTTTGAAAATGCATGTTCCTTATACCATTTGTCTATAATCATCTTGTATTTTTCCATGCACTCTTTTTCTTCCAGCGATTCCGTCCAAGTACCATCCAAGCGTGAGTTCATCTCTACTACCGCCTCATATATCTCATCTTCGGTATCGTCAATCAAGCTTATCTTTTTCTTTTTATACTTTGAAAAATATATATGGCATTCATCTACTACATCTAATACTTCATAAAGGTTCAAATAACGTTCTTTTTCCTCTGACCAAAACTTCTTTGGCAAATACATATTTTGCTCCATAAATACACATGATTCCCACCCTGTATTCATCCCAACTGTATTAATCATTATGTAAGGTCTTCCCAAATATCCGGGCAAAACCCATAATCCAGAGTTACAGGCAATCATAAATTTGCAATTTTGTAATAAATAAAAGTCCATCAGTTCGTCATAATACTGATTCGCATAATCTATGATTCCTGGAATCGTACACTTATCGCACTCAAATTTCCCCATTCTTACAGTTTGCATGCTCTCCTGATGCAAATATAAACATGCTTTCTGAATAGAATTTATATCACAGTTAGATATAACAGTTTCCCTTGCATATTCCTCACCATAATTAAGCCTTTTTTCTTTTTCCTCCCTAGCATGAATACAAACAAAGTCCCCCTTTATACCAAGTTGCTTAAACTTTTTTTCCCCTTCTGTAAGCAGGGCAGATGATAATTCTATAAGCGGTCTCCCCAATTTTGTTTCTATATACCCCGGTTCTCTAAATTTGTATCTGTTAAAGGAATTCACATTTATTTCCGTTTTATGGCGTTTTAATGTATACATCCAAAAATCAATATTACTGTCATCAATAATGCATACGTATTGGTTAAAAATCTCCAATGCTCTTTCATTAAATACACCGCCTTTATATGTCTCGGGAAAGAGCGGCAATACTACATGCATTTCAAGCTTATCCAATTTATTCTCATAGAGATCATTTACCATTCGCATAAGCCTAGGCATACTTTCCCCTACGGCTTCCATTCCAATCCCATATAAATTAATTCTTGTAAATTTAGATTTCAGAGACTGCCATTTCCTTTCATAAAAATCATCACTGAGCAATCTCATTTTATATAGATGGAGTTTTTCTTCATATGGATTCATTTCATCTATATCATGATTGGAAAAATTCTTTTTAAAAATAGTATTGCTTATTTTCTTCAGGGTTTTCATAAAATTCCTTTTTACTAGAAATAGATTCCACAATGCCTTCTTGTTTGTTTCCTGTATTCCTTTAACTCTTCTTCTGTAATATCAAGTATCCTGCAGGCTCGCGCTCTCTTCTCCGGAGTAGAGAAATTAATCCTATCCCACTCGAAAGCGCGTAAAATTGCCAATTCATTAGGAGTGAATTCTTCAGTTGTAATGTTTCCTTTACCAAATCCAAAATTGATATCATCTTCAAAAAAAGTAAAATCTTCCGGAAGTGCATGCATTTTCTCTGCCAATTCAAATAATTCTGTCTTGGGTAATACTGTCGCAATATGGATATCTATCATATCAAGATCCAATTCTTCTGCCACCCTTAAAGATTCCCTTATTTCCTCCCAGGTTTCTCCCGGAAATCCTATTATAAAATTAGCACGCATTAATATATCCAATTCTCTGCAAATAGAAACAATCTCCGGAATAATCTCCAATCTCAGAGGTTTATGAATGATTTTATGCAAGACCCGCTCACAACCTGATTCAATGGAAATACCAAAGTTCTTCAGTCCTGCTTTTTTCATTAACTCTAATATATCCCGATCCAAATGCCATGCTGCTACCGTACCAATCTGAATTTCAATGTGATATTCACGTCTAATAATCTCATTAAAAATATACTTCGCACGTTCCTTATCCGCCAGCAGACAATCATCAAGGAAAATAATTGTATCTACATGTTTTTCCCGTACAAAAAAATCTATTTCATCCAGTACGTCATCTGCAGGACGATATGCCACTTTTCTTCCACTAATAGTTCGTGTTGCACAAAACAGGCAATTATAGGGACATCCATATGAGGAAATGATACTAGCACTTCTTCCTTTTGCCTCTGCTGTGTGATTGGACGCAGATTTTCGATCTGCATCCAGATAACGGTCTACGTCTACCAGAGAATAATCAGGTTTTACCAATTTAGAAACATCAGAAATATAACGTTTCATTGGATTAATCACATCTCTATCATTCTTTCTATAAGCTATACCCTCAAACTGTGCAATTGCTTCATAATCCCTTTTCTCAACCATTGACAAAAAGTAGTCAAGCCTTTCTTCTGCATGTCCCATCATAGCAATGTCTACATTTTTATCTTTTATAACATGCTCAGGACAAACTGTAGGATACACACCCCCCATAATGACAGGAACTTCCGGCATAACTTCCTTGGATATTTTTGCTATCTCATGATATGTTCTGAAATATTCAACTGATAAGGCCGTAATCAAAACAACATCCGGCTTATTTTCTACTATTTTTACTCTCACATCTTCTTCGCTATACTCATTTACATTCGCATCAATCACGGATAATTCAAATTTATCTTTTAACACTGCCGTGATGATGGGCACTGCCGTGGTCATGCCTCTCCACGGCCTTTTTCCAAACCACGCATAATTAGCTACAACTAATACTACTTTCATCATTTTTTAACATACCTATTAAGGTATGGCCTCCTTACATCATTATTTGATTACCATTCTCAACACCCAGTATAAAATATGATATATATACTAATTGTCAAGTATAATTTTAAATTTCTTGTATAAAACCTTCATAATGCATTGTACCAAAAGAGTGATCTGTGTTCAAGTCATAGTAAGGAGTTGGTACACAATGGGGCATCACAATCAGAATCCTCTTTTGCCGCTAAATACACGCTTTTCAAAGAATCCCACACTTTTAAGGTATGGTCGGTTTAATATCCTTTAAAACTCCTCTATTATATCTGTTCCCGTGATTTCTGAAAAACGCTCTAACCATAGTAAATATCGGAACCTACCTACCATATACAATACGTTCTCTTCATCTTTTCCCTTTCCCATTTGGAGTTTCTCCCAGCGAAATTCCTTCAAAAACATCTCCTGTAGTTCTCTCCTACTAAATTGCATACAATTAACATATGGATATCCATAATGTTTCTGATAGGATCCGGCAAAAATACAAATCCGCATTCTATCAAAAGCAGAAAAATATTCTTCATACAAATTATACGCTGGTTTAATATCAAATCCTGTAATCTTTCCATCGATATTATATGCCTTTTCCCCATGAAAGGTAGTTTCCATTAAAATATCATTAAAAGGAATTCCCAGCCACTCACATAATTCGGTCAATTTTTCTTTTGGATAACATTTCAGATCTTCAAACTTTATCATACAATGTGACCAATTTTTATATGTGTTTTTGCTCTCTATACAACACGGTTGCGAGCATATACCGTAAATAATTGTCAGATAATCTGGATTGCGAATATATCTCATAATAGATCCTGCCCAGATATATCTATTACGCACCATGCTAACTGTGAAGCCCTTTACATCATCACTACCCAACCAATATGCCCACTCCCTTACATATTTTCGATCACTCATATGAGGTTCCCAATATATAATCATACTATCTATATCATTCAATTCTTTTCCAAACATCACATTATTGGCAAGATGAAACATAACAAATAATTCCTGAGAAGTAAAATGAGTACTTAAACTTAAAAATTTCTCCATCTCTTTATTGAATTTTTCTATATCAGGAAAGTCGTTTTCTATTCTCTGGGGACGCGCCTCCCGTTGATACAAAGTCCAAAAATCCGCTAATATATTCTTAGATTCTTCCTCTGCCAAACGTATACAAATATTATACAAATCCAGACTTAAAAATGGAACCTCCATTAAACCTATATCCTCCATCTTCACAATCTGTGGATGACTATCTAATATCTGCCTGAACAATATATTCCCACAATATGTCGGTATTGCTCCCAACAGTATTCCTTTGGGACGCAATTCTTTTCGATATGTTGGAGTTTCACTTTGTAAATGAATACATTTCATCATATCAGAAAAATAATCTGTATAGTCAAATATTCCATGTTCTCCAAGTTTTTCTATTATTGACGCCTTTTTCTCTAATGCCTCTTCTGTCAAGTACTTATTGTAAGCATATTCCGGCATAAGCACCAGATAAATGTTATTCTCTGACACGCCCTCCTTATTCTCCATTGGGATCTGAAATTTTGTTTTTTCTGATTCATTCTCTCCTAAAATATCCCAAAATTTGATTTCTCCTATACCTTCTCCATTCGCTTTCCACCATCTGTATGCACGATTACATAATCGTATATCGCCTGTCAAAACCAGATTCTTTCCTTGAAATATATTCATAAGATTATTCTCAGGCACTTCCAGATAATCCCTCAGTAACAGGTAACGTACATTTCTCTCATAACCTCCATATGCGTAAAGATTTACATCTCCAAATCCCCAAGCGCTATGCTTTGATGCACCCTCTAATAAAACTGCCTGCTTATATTGCTCCTCAACCTCCGCTTTTCTTAAGATTGGCTTCCCGAACAGACTTTTTCTACCATTGCTCTTTTTTTCTGTCTGAAAGGCACATATATCAAGGCCATTCGATAGCAGCCAGTCATATGCATCCTGTGCCATTGTGCCTATTCCACGAATTATGATTTGTTTCTCCTTACGCAATCTATCAAGCAGCGCCTGGACATTTCCGTCTGCATCCGTTATCTTTCCCGCCTTGATATTAGCCTCATAAATCTCATCTATACATTCAAATTCTACTGAAGAACTTCTTAGCCGTTCCTGTTTCCAGTTTCTACTTTTCTGATGAACTCCCTCTGCCCATATTTCATAGTTACAATCACTTGGTACGATATCGCTCCCTACCTTCATTCCCATTTCCTGCCAGTATTTTCCATCCACCCTAACAGGAATTCCCTCGTTTATAAGATATTCCGCCATATAACATGCAAGTTCATTGCACCCATGGATTGTCACACCTGTATACTCCGGATATACATCACGAAAGCCTATCGCATCATCACATTTCGCCAATTCCCATAACATCCTTACTTCTCTTCTGGCTTCTTTATCCAGCCATGCATAACAAACAATCTCTTGTTTCGTATTCACCACCGGAATCGGATCCGAATTAATATTCTTTAAAAAATATTCTCTTGCTTTTTTCCAGATAGTTTCATCCAAAAGCAGATATTCGCTTTGTGTATTTCCATCAAAACAGTCTGTTCCTCTCGATAAAAGATTTAAATCATTCTCGTTAGTTTCAATAAGACGTATCATTTTAGTCTCCATTCCACCGCTCTTCAGTTAACGGCACAAATCGCTCCCCAAAGTTCCTCACCCATCTCTTCAGGACTCTTCACTCCATCATTCACTAAAATAAAATCCGAATTCTCTGGCAATTCCAGTTCCAAATCCATCCCTACCACATTTTCTGCAGTGCCCTTCTTTACATCATGATACAAATTCTTCTGGTTCCTTTTTTCCAATACCTCAATGGGAACTTTGATATATATTTCCGAATAATCCGAAATATTTTCCCTGTTCCATTTCCTCACATCATCAAACATGGAGATGGTGCAGCAAACAACAAATATACCCTGCTCTGTTAACAGCTTACATAGTCTTGCATAACGCATTGCGCAGGCAAATCGGTCTTCTCTAGAGTAACCAAGATCATTCCCAAATACCTGACGCAGGGTATCTCCGTCAAACAAAACTGTATTGGGATGTCTCTCTTTTAATTTCTTATATAGTATCGTTCCTATCGTCGTCTTCCCAGCACCAGAAAGACCCGTAACCCAAAACAATCTTCCCTCCATCTCCGTTGATCTCCTATGCTAGTTTCGATTCCACTACTTTAAGGTCTTCACAATCATCAATCTCAAACCAGCCACGCTCAATATGAACCGCTTTTAACTTATTGCCCTCGTCGATCAGTCCTTGCAATAGATCTGTCATATACATTTTCTGATAATTGCGCGTTGTTCTCCAGAGAGAAAGTCCTTTTTCTGTTCTGTCCTCCGCTTCCTTCGCAAGGTCCAGCATCGCCTTTAACCCTTCTCCTCTAAATCTTATCAGACCAATATACTGCGACTGTACCTTCGCAAGCTCCGTCGTTTTCTGTCCGATTTCGGTCAGATAGTCATTCTCGTCAAACATCAGCGTCTCTGCATCGTCCAACGGATTATCACACCGCTCTGACCAATAAGAATACCAGCCATCGTCCACAATCACAGAACCAGGTTCTTCAGAAATTAAGATTTTTTTCAACACTGTTTCATTATAAATGATGTCTCCATAGGAAATCAGTATATCTTCCTGCGTTTCCATCAAATTTCTGGCACACATCAGGGAGCACACCATATTCGTTGTCTCATAATCCACATTGACAATAATGCTGATGTCAGTATCCATAAATCTATTTTTTAATACATCTCCACGGTATCCAGCCACAATAGTAATGTCAGAATCCTGAATACCACATTCATGCATGGTATCAAGCTGTCTTTCCAAAATGCTTCTGCCATTAACCTCCACCATACACTTCGGTCTATCGTCGGTAAGGGGACGCAGTCTTGTTCCCTGTCCTGCCGCTAAAATAATTACCTTCATCCTCTTCGCTTCCTTTACCCAAATAATTCCTTAAATCGCTCTATGTCCTTGTCCTGGAAAGGTTTCTCCCTTTCCGGGTGCCACATCGTAACCACAATATTTTTCTCCGGGTACGCCACCGCCTCAATCACACCATCTTCCGTTTTGGCCATTACCCGAAGCGGATTCTTTACCTCTTTACACGCCTGATTATGGAAGCTGTTTACTTCCATACTTCCCCATACGCCATTAACAGTATGACGTTTTGCCACATGTCCCTGGACATTTACCAACTCACAGCCAAAATAATCCAAAACAGACTGCATACCTCTGCAAAACCCGTATAATGGAATGTTCTTCCGTAGTGCAATTTCAATGAGCTGATGGTCTGTCTCATCCCGTTCCGGCGCTGTTCCTCCATATTTGATGAGACTATTTCCGCCTGTCAATACAATCCCTGCCGGCTCAATCGTCTGAACAAATGCTTCCAGATCAGATATCACATTGGGAACAGGAATAGGAAGATAACCACAAGCTTCCAGAAACAACGGAATGTTCTGGTCAGCACAGTCCCTTCGCTCTTGATAGCTTTCAACAATCTCTACCCGTTGTGTATAAATAGCCACTCTCTTCATTTTCCGTTCCCACTTTTCCTGATTCACAATAGCTATTTCACCTGAGCCATCCAAATTCTGGTGGTATAGGGCACCTTGATATATTCTTCACCCTTTGCCTCTACCACTCTGCGTATTTCCTGGTTAATCAGATCAAATTTATCTTTTGACTGGCGCTGTACCGTACCATGGGATCTCCACCCCTCAATAAAATCCTCTGCAAGAATATCGTGTAAAACCGTTCCTTCAACATATACTACTTCCCCAAACAGCTTGCTCTGGTTAATAACCTCCGTCTGATCTTCCCGTCTGGTTCCATAACTGTAATCAGCAATCTGCGATTTCAATATATTCTCTATCTCTTTTTGCAGCGGATCATTCAAATCTCTATGATTCCACATACATGCGAACCATCCGTTGTCTTTTAAAATCCGCTTGCTCTCCTTCAATGCTTCCTGCCGGTTGCATACATTGAAAGAAGATCCAAACGTTACCAGATCAAATTTGTTACTTTCCATTCCCGTATGTTCTCCGACTCCCTCAAACCACTGCACATTTTTGTACTGACTTGTTTTCTTTATGCCATTTTCACGCATGGCATCATTTGGCTCCACCGCACAGATATTCAATCCATACTCTGCAAGTTTCAATGTCAAGTGAGCCGCTCCTGCGCCCACATCGCAGGCTGCATCTCCCTTTTTCACACCCGAAATCTCAAGCATTCTGTCAATCGCGCTCTGTGCATAATCTGGTCTTTTTAAATATGCCTCCGCAAGTTCTGTGTAATCCCATTCTGTTTTCATAGTCCCTGTTCTCCTTTTTGTTTTTATCCACTTTAGGTTTATCTGTACTCAAACAGTAAATTTATTTTATAAAATGTACCACCTTATTCATCGTGTCCAGCTCCAGCATCTTAGCGCTTTTATACTGCTCAAATGCCTTCGTCCCGACACCGATCGCTGCCGGAATCCCAAGTTCTCCTGCCCGTATCGCCATATGGGAATTAGCTCCGCCATACATTGTGATGAATCCCTTGATCCCATGTGAAAAGATCCAGTCATAACCAGGGTCTGCACTTGGTATTAATAGAATCTTCCCTGTCAGCTCCTCTGTTCCAATCTTTTCCTCCAATACCGAGACTTCCGCGCATATCTTCCCTGACGTGACAAAGTTTGGTTCGGAGTCCGGATAATAGAATCCCATAACATCCTGCTCACATGAGATAAAAGGCGGCAGTGTAATAGCTACTGTCATTTCGCAGTCCTGTTTCCCCTGCTCAATGGAATGTAAAAAAACGTCTCTCACATCTTTGGTAGAAACATATAATTCCTTTATGACGCGTGCATTGATGTAGGCGCAGTCCTCTTTCGATATTCCTGCCTTCTCTCCAATATTTTTTATCATCTGAATGGCTTTACTTAAGTTTCTGGTAAATGCAAATTTCCCGTATTCCCTTCCTTCGATGACCGTCTTGATAAAATCCATTAACTCCAGCACATCATTCGTAAGGCTGTTTTCATTTAATTTGCTACGCAGATTATTTAACTGCAGCATAGACATACGAAAAACCTCTTTTTGACATCTGTTGTTTTCTGTCTTGTCATGCCAGTCAAAATACAATTCAGGTGCCTCATCATAGCGCAGGGAATTAATATCATAAGTTCCCGGCCGCAGATGCCCGTATTTTTTGAGAAAGGCGTTTCTTGAAAGTTCCTGATAATCATGATTCATGCGGGAACTAACCGTATCTACACCGTTCATAAAGGATTCATAATCGGCCTTTGTCAGAATCCCACAGGAGATCATGGACTGTAAAAGTTGTACTGCAATAAAAGCAGCCCTCGCCAATCCCGCAAACGGAAGCGTCCCATATCTTTTGCAGTCCTCTAAAAGCCAATACACCTTCTCAAGTTCGTCCATCTCACTGGACAGAATTTCCTCATACCGCTTCTCCAAATATTTTATTTTCGCATAATCCTTACGCCATAGTCCGGTCTTATGGTCAATGATATGGTTCGTCACATTCCTCAGCGCTACAAGAATTTTTTCTATATCATCATCAGTGAAATCATATTCTTTTAAAATCTGTATTCGTTCCGGCAAGTCCAATGTATAACATGAAAATACGATTTCAAACTCTGCCTTGTCGTGACTCTGTGGATTTTTAACCAACTGGCTGATGTAATAATTTACCAGCTTCTCACTGATCTCCTCATCCAATTCTGCAGGAACAAACGAATTGAAACTGACTCGTACATCAATATAAGGAAGACCACAGAAATCAACCATCAACGGAAAACTGCGCAGATTCCTGTATCCATAATTATCACGCTGGTATGCCCACACACTGTCTGTAATGATTTCCTGATATAAAGATAATGCCAGTGTTTTGGGACGAACACCAATCATTTCTGCAGGATTCCAGTCTGTCATAACGCTGTAAACTGCCTTCTCTCCACACAGAAAAGGTTTTCGTTCACTGTTTTTTCTTATTTTTTCTACAATACGCTCTAATTCATTTGCTTGTCGTTCTTTGTTGATACGCCTCTCCTGCACACAAAGCGCTCTCACCTGCAAAATATAGAGAATTCCTTCCACAGTGACCGCAAATTCTACATCCAGATTATCCTGACAGAAAAACTCTTCCAGCTCTTTCAAGGTCTTAATTAATGCCTTTAACTTCTGAGGGCAAGCTTCCAAATCAGCGTCTTTGAACTGATAATACAGATAGGCCTGCTTTCCATTTCCCGATGTGATTGCCGACGTTGAGCCGGTTTCATCGTAATTCACCACATAATAGTTACCGAGCGTACTCGGCTCCAACGTAAACGCCACTCCGCATAACGCTACCAACTCAAGCATGGGCTGCACTAACACCTGATTGGCCCCGTTCTCGTCATCATAAGACTTAATCACCTGCTCCACCGCATTTTCAAATGCTGAAACACCACATACATTCCCAATGGACTCAAATTTCCCGGCCAGCGATGTGCTCTGTGTATCTTCATTCAAAGAACTGCTGCGGATAATTACCTTTTCATTCCATTCCAGCTTAGAGAATTTCTCAATAACCTCAGCCTTTTCCCGATTCCACTCTGCCACAGTAAAAGAAAATTGCGGAAGGATCTCAGCGTTCTTCAGCTTTCGATGTAAATTTTTAAGTGTCTCTGCTTTCGTTCCCAATGTATTCATAACATCCCGCAATCCCCTTAATTCAGCACCTCAATACACTGTATCATCACCGGCTTCCCCGTCTGTTGGTATAACTGCACAACGCTACTCCCGTCCCCATAGTAGGCATCACTCATCGCTATCGCCCTGTCCAAATCCGCTGTGTCGTCATAAATTCCCCATGCTTCTTTAATATATCGATCCCTAATTTTCTGATAACTCTCCAGCAGCTCCGGACGCATGGACTTCATCGTATTCTCAATCAGGGGATGCGGACGCCAGAGAAGCGCTATTTCCTCCTGATTTTCCCGAAATATCTCCAGTGTGTTCTCTATTTTGTCAATCCATTTTTCACTATAACGTAAGAGCGAACTAATACTAGTATTATAAAAAATAACTTTTTTCAAATTCCCATCCTGTTTCTGTATCATCCGCATCCATTCTTCTGGTATTTCCAAATTCTCTTTCTGGGTACTTAGTACTTTATCAATTTTGGGAGATCCCAATCCCAAAATCTTTTTCTCCAGTTGCTGCCTTGAAACAGGTAAATTTGCTTGTTTTGCCTCCTTCATATACTCTTCGATATAAATCTGCCTCATATCTTCAGACTGCACAACTACCTTATCCGCATAGATCGTACCCGGCAGAAAGCAAAAATGTTTCATTCCATCTATTCTATCCTGCCTTCCTGTGTCATCAGGCTTAATTTCACTCAACATAAAATAGGGTATATATACTAATTGGTTTGTATACCGCTTTAAACTCTTTGCATAATATCTTGGATACACACTGGTCACATGGTTCCATTCATCATACGGATTATGGATAAAAACGATGTCCGGTTTTCTCTCCTCCAAATTATAAGCCTGCCAGTCCGTAATCTCTATGTTGCCAGGAAACTCGCTTCCCTCATAGTGCATAGCACCAAATGAATGATCCGTATTCAAATCAAAATAGGGAATCGGCACACAATAGGCATCACAGTCTGGATCCTCTCGCACTGCTAGATACACACTTTCCAAAGAATCCCACATCGAAGCTTTATATGGAAAAAAGACAACTTCTTTACGAACCGGAATATCGTTTTTCACACTATTTTCCACTCGCAACAATTGCTTTTTTAGTAGTTTGTACACTTTACTGGCATCGCAAGAGACATTCGATTTTTCTAAAGAAACTTTTTCTCCATTTATATTCACACTTTCAAATACACGAAAAAGTGTCTCGCAGTATTCTTCTACATGCGAGACTGTAACACAGTCCTCTCCTTCTGTCTCCTCGATGGCGTTTCCAAGATCTACGGCAAACTCCTGACATTCTGCCAGCATAGTTTGTACAGACGCCAACTCGCGCTTCGCCAAAGCCTCTTTGATTTCGCCATGAGCCTGTTGCAAGCCGTCTATGAAATTCAGTATTTCCAGCTTCCTTGCCTGTCTCATCTTTTCTCAGCTTCCCTGCATACTTATAGATTAATTTAACCTAACGTAATATATTTCGGCTTTATTTCAAAAAACATTAGCATCATTGCCTAATATGAAGCAGCAGGGTTAATTTTCCATTCACTCCATCAATGACAGTCCCCCTTATATCCCTGTTCGCCCAACAATTCAACAAACGCTTTCAAATCCTCCAATCGATAATGTGGCTGCACATTCTGTTCCAGCCTTTGGGATCCGTATCCGCTCTCCAAAAGTACCGTTTTTATCCCCATCTCTATACCAGCTAAAATATCACCCGCTCTGTCTCCCACCATAAATGAATGCGTTAAATCTATCTGAAAATCCTGACATGCTTTTTTAAGCAGACCCGTCTGCGGCTTTCTGCAATTACATGTTACTGCATACTTTTTGACTTTTCCCTCCGGGTGATGCGGGCAATAATACACAGCATCTACACTGGTCTGCTGCATCAGCATCTGATTCATCTTCTGTAATTCTTCTTCCGGGAACAATCCTCTTGCAATTCCGCTCTGATTCGTAATGACGATGGCGTAATACCCCCATCGGTGTATTTCCTCAATACATTCTTTTGCATACGGAAATATTTTCAGTTGCTCCGCCAAGCAGACATAACTCTCTTCAACTGTCAGCACGCCATCCCGATCTAGGAAAACCGCCGGACGCATATTCACAGTTTCACCCCGTCTCTTTCCATAATTAAATCTACGATTTGCTGCAATACAAGGTTGTGTATAGACTCCACAATTCCATATTTCTCACACGGAACATAAACATTAATATGTCCCGCCTGCTTAGCATAATTATCAGGGTGAAACCCGGTAAAAGTAATAATCTCCGCGTTTCTCTCACGAGCAACATTGATCGCATTACAGATATTTTTCGAATTGCCGGAACTGCTGATGGCAACTACTAAATCATCAGAATTCAACAAAAATTCTAAAGGTTTCGAAAAAATATATTCATAACCATAATCGTTTCCCATACAGGTAGTGACCGCATTATCATAAAGACTATAGGTTTTCATACCACCATTTTTCATAAAATCCGCTGTCATATGGCTGGCAATTGCAGAACTGCCACCATTTCCTATAAAAAAAACCTGGGAACCATTTTTCTTATGTTCTGTAAATCTTTCTAACAGTAGCTGAATTCCCGCACTATAATCCGCACATTTGTTTTCGTTTTTTATCCAAACTTCAGTGTTCTGAATTTTTTTAATGAGTTCTTCCATATATTTGTCTTTCATCATCAGGCTCCCTTTATGTCTTCACCCTTATTAATATGATATATATACTATAATTATTTTCGCTACAGCCTATATTAAAAACTCCTACTGCAACAACGCCAGCACTCCCTGCTTGTTCTGATTAGCCTGCACAAGCACAGATTGTCCTGCCTGAAGGAGAATGTTGTTATTAGAAAATGTTACCATCTCCGTGCCAATGTCCGTATCTCTGATGGCAGACTCCGCCGCAGCCGTGTTCTCGGCAATATTATCCAGGTTATTGATCGTATGCTCCAGTCGGTTCTGCACAGCTCCAAGATAAGATCTCGTTTCCGACACATCGGCGATCGCGCTTTTGGCAAACGCATTCAGAGCCTGAAAGTAACGGACATCAGGCGTCTTTTCCTCCATAGGCTCCTCCGTTCCTCCTGTCTTATTGGCCGGATAGCTGTTTGTAAGTCTGTCTCTCACATTTTTATCTGTAATGGAACTATAGGAAAAACTATGAAAACTTGTTAGATCATAAGCTCCTAACAGATGGGAATGTCCCGGCATACCCCAGGAAAAAATCATACTTTTATCCCAGTATTCCTGCTTTGCAAAAGTCGTGTCACTGCCGGGAATCCAATAGACAATCCGCTCATCATTTGGAATATCACCGCTCGTAGGGTTCGGAATATCTATTCTCTGACAAAAAGGGCTTTCGTTATTCGTCTGAAAATAAATTCCCTTGGCAAGCGCACTCGCAATCAGATCGTTCGTACTCATATTTCCTATGGTGACAGTGATATGCGTTCCGGACTCCGCTCCTACCTGCAGCCCTTTATAGCGAAAAGTCCCATCCAGCAGATTCTGCTCATTAAAGCTCGTTGTGGAGTGTATGCGGTCAATCTCGCTCATCAACTGTCTGACTTCCAGAGTGACAAAGGCTCTGTCTGTTGTCGTCAGCGTTCCATTCGCCCCCTTGACCGCCAGTTCTTCCATGCGCTGCAGCATATCATGAACTTCATTCAATGCGCCTTCAGCCGTCTGCACACAGGAAATACCATCCATCGCGTTAGCCGCCGCCTGCGTAAGCCCTCTCACCTGTCGGCGCATTTTTTCTGAGATGGAAAGTCCGGCTGCATCGTCTGCGGAACGGTTGATCTTATATCCTGAGGATAGCTTTTCTATTGATTTGGCTTGACTTTTTCCTGTCAGATCAAATATGCGATTTGCATTCATTGCCGATATGTTATGCTTTATAATCATAGACTTTTACTCCCGTTTTATCAACCCAGCACCAACGCCTCTCTCCGCGTATATAAAATCTTACAATTCTTATATTAACAAAAATATATATAGTATATATCGGTTATTTTCATTCAAAGCTTTATCAGGTGATCCTGTTTCCATTATATCTATTGGAAAAATACGCGTCAATCTTTTACCGCTCATATTCCCGCATCGTATGGGGATGATTTTTATAAAAAATTCACAGAAAGAAAAGCTTCCTTTCATTGACAAGCCTTTCCGAAATACTTATCATTACTAAATATATGAATGATATTCTCGAAAGAAGAGGACTATGATATGTCGTCAGATAAAACAGTCAATCAAGAGATCAGAGAACAGCAAAAACAAGCGCTCAGCACCATGAGCTTCAAGGAAAAACTCGCCTATTTCTGGGACTACTACAAGATACACACCATTGCCGTGGTCTGCGGGATCGCCCTGGTGGTCAGCTTTGTCCGCCAAGTAGCCGCAAACAAGCCCTATGCCTTTTATGCCATGCTGCTAAATGCGGCGGTCAGCGAAGAAAACACTGACATTTCTGTCATATGGGAAAACGAATTTCTGGAGTTTGCCGGAATCGACTCGGAGGCTTATCGGGTCTGTATCGACACCACTCTCTCCGTATCCTCTGACGGCAGTTCTCAGTACGAGATGGCAAACCGTCAAAAGCTGGTAGCCATGATGCACGCGGGCGACATTCACGCCATCGTGGCGGACACCGAAACCTTTGAGAGCTACGCCCATGCGGAAACCTTCTGCAACCTCTCTGATATCTTCACGAAGGAGGAGCTTGCGCCCTATGCAGATCTTCTCTACTACACGGACGCCGCCGCCTTCGATGAGGATTCCGGCGGCACTCTGACGGAGATGGAAGCTGCCCAAAAGGCATTTTATGCAATGGTCATCGACCACAGCGATCCTACCGCAATGGAAAAGCCGATTGCCGTTGGCATCCGCATCCCAACATCAGGAAACAAGATGGCCGATGCAGGTTATTACAACTATCTGAATGAGGGTGATCTCAGCTTTCAGGGCTACCCATCGGAGACGGTGCTCGGGATTCCGCTGTCTGCCAAAGATCCTAAAGTTGCATTACAATTTCTTTCCTATCTCAATCTAAAATAGAAAAAACGGGAATATATTGCTATTCCCGCTTTTTTATTGCACATTTAGTTGTCTTACAACAATTCTTTCAACATCCGGTTCACCGACCCGGGATCTGCCTTGCCCTTCATGGCTTTCATGGTCTGTCCCACCAGAAAACCGATGGCTTTCTCCTTACCGTTTCGATAATCCTCCACGGACTGCGGGTTCGCCGCGATCACTTCCTCCAGCACCATTTTCAGCGCACCCTCGTCGCTTTCGGTCTTTAAGCCCTTCTCTTCCACATACTGTTCCGGATCCACATTCTCCGCAAACATGACCTCAAAGACTTCTTTCGCCACAGAGCTGTTGATCACCTTCTTCTCGGTCAGGGCAATCAATTTTGCCAGATTTTCCGGTGAAAAGCGGAGGTCTCCGGCATCCAGTTCCTGCTCCTTCATCAATCGCAGTGTCTCTCCCATCAGCCAGTTGGAGGCTTTTTTCGGCGAAGCGCCAAGCGCTACCGCGGCCTCAAAGAGGTCCGCCAGCGGTTTCTCACCCGTGATGATCTCGATATCATAATCAGGAATGTCAAATTCCGCCTTGTAGCGTGCCATCTTTTCGGTGCGAAACTCGGGCTGCTTCTCCCTGATCTTCGCAAGCATCTCCTCGCTCACCGTGATCGGAACAAGATCGGGATCCGGGAAATAGCGGTAATCCTGAGCATCCTCCTTGCTGCGCATGGCATAGGATTCGCCTTTCGCATCGTCCCACCTTCTGGTCTCCTGCACCACGCTCTCCCCGGCTTCGATCAGGTCGATCTGTCTCTCCCGCTCTCCGTCTATGGCGCGGGTGATGGCACGGAAGCTGTTCAGATTCTTCATCTCCGTTCTGGTGCCGAAGGCTTCGGTTCCCAACTCCCTGACAGAGAGGTTTACGTCCGCGCGCATGGAACCCTCCTGCAGCTTGCAGTCGGAGGCGCCCAGATACTGGATGATCTGTCTCAGCTTCTCCAGATAGGCAATGACTTCCTCGGCGCTTCGCATATCGGGCTCCGATACAATCTCTATGAGTGGCACCCCGGAGCGGTTATAATCCACCAGAGAGCAGTCCTCCCACTCGTCATGGATGAGTTTACCAGCGTCCTCCTCCATGTGGATCTCATGAATCCCCACAGTCTTTTTGTCGCCCGCCTCCGTCTCAATCTCCACACCGCCGTTTCTGCAGATGGGAAGGTAGAGCTGAGAGATCTGATAGTTTTGCGGGTTATCCGGATAAAAGTAATTTTTTCTGTCAAATTTCGCATATCGCGTGATGTCGCAGTTGGTGGCAAGCCCCACCGCGATGGCATACTCCAAAACCTGCTTATTCAGGACCGGCAGAGAACCGGGCATCCCCGTGCAGACCGGACAGGTCTGGGTATTGGGCGCCGCTCCAAAGGCGGTGGAACAGCCGCAGAATATCTTAGTCTTAGTGGCCAGCTCGACGTGCACCTCCAAGCCGATGACTGTCTCGTATTGTTTACTCACGCCAGTTCACCTCCTTGCTGATACGAATATGCTGCGCGGATCAATTTTTTCTCCTGAAAACAGTCCCCGATCAGCTGCAGGCCGATGGGCAGCCCTTTGCTGTCCAGTCCGCAGGGAAGGCAGATTCCGGGAAGCCCCGCCAGATTCACTGCGATCGTGTAGATATCACCCAGATACATCTGGATCGGATCCGCCAGACTCTCCCCCAACTTAGGCGCCGTAGTGGGCGCTGCAGGCCCTAAGATGACGTCATATTTGGAGAATGCCTCATCGAAAGCTTTCTTGATCAGCGCCTTCACCTTCAGAGCTTTCAAATAATAGGCATCGTAATAGCCGGAACTTAAAACAAAGGAACCCAGCATGATGCGGCGTTTTACCTCCTCGCCAAAACCTTCAGAACGGGATTTTTTGTACATGTTATGAAGGCCCGCGTATTCTTCAGTGCGATATCCGTACTTGACGCCGTCGAAGCGCTCCAGATTGGAGCTGGCCTCCGCCGCCGCGATGGTGTAGTAGGCGGGAATGGCATATTCTACGAGACTTAAGTCAAAGTATTCCACCACCGCCCCTTTCTCTTTCAGTACATCCGCCGCGCGAAGAATGGCTTCCCGCACTTCCCCGTCAAGTCCTTCGCCCAGATAATCGTTTGGAATACCGATACGCAGCCCCTTCACGTCATCCGTAAGCGCCGCCGTAAAGTCCGTGTCCTCCCTCGCAATGGAGGTGGAATCTTTCATATCATGGGAAGACAAGGCCTCAAGCACTGCCGCGCAGTCCGCCACATCCTTTGTCAGGGGACCGATCTGATCCAGTGAGGAGCCGTAAGCGATCAGGCCGTAGCGCGACACTGTGCCATAGGTGGGTTTCATCCCCACCACGCCGCAGTAGGAGGCGGGCTGTCTGATGGAACCACCCGTGTCCGAGCCGATGGCGTAAAAGCATTCTTTCGCCGCGACCGCTGCCGCAGAGCCGCCGGAAGAGCCGCCCGGTACATGCTCCGTATTCCTGGGGTTTCTCGTCACCCCATAAGCCGAAGTCTCCGTGGTGGATCCCATGGCAAACTCGTCCATATTGGTCTTTCCAAGGATCACCGCTCCGGCCTTCTGCAGATTCTTTACCGCCTCCGCCGTGTAGGTTGGCACAAAATTATGCAGAATTTTGGATGAGCAGGTGGTGCGAAGCCCCTCCGTGCAAAGATTGTCTTTCACCGCAACAGGGACTCCCGCAAGCGGGCCCGTAAGCTCTCCCGCTTCGATCTTTTTCTGCACCGCCCTTGCCTGTGCCAGAGCACCGTCACTGTCCACCGTGACATAACAGTTATAGGTTTTATCCTGCTCTTCAATCCGTGCAAGTACAGCTTCCGTGGCATCCACCGCGGTCGTCTTTCCCTCTCTGATCGCTGCGGCCAGCTGCAGCGCAGTCATATCCATGATATCCATCTGATTTTTCCTTTCTCATCCCTTTTGTGCTGCTAGAACGTCGGCGGCACCACAAACATCCCGTCCTTCTCCTGCGGTGCATTCGACAACAGGCGTTCCCTGTCGTCCCCGTTCGTCACCACATCCTCCCGAAACACATTTTCCGCAGAGAACACGTGCGACATAGGCTCCACACCGTCCGTATCCAGTTCACCCAGCTTGTCAATGTAGTCGAGCATCCTGCCCATATCCGCCTTCGCCTGCTCTTTCTCGGCATCGGACAGCTCAAGCTTCGCGAGAATCCCTACATATTCTATTGTCTCGTCACTTATGATATTTGCCATGGTGATTCCTTTCTTACTTACTCTGCAATTTCATCTGTCACATTTTATGCCCGTACCTTAATATGCACTTCTCTCAACTGCTGCTCGGTCACATCCCCCGGCGCGCCGCACATCAGATCCTGAGCGGAACCACTCATAGGGAAAGCGATCACCTCTCTGATATTCTCCTCACCCCGAAGCAGCATGATCATACGATCAACCCCCGGTGCCATGCCCGCGTGCGGCGGTGCCCCGAACTGAAAGGCGTTGTACAGTGCTCCGAATTTTGTTTTTAAGGTTTCCTCATCATAGCCTGCAATGGCAAAGGCCTTTTCCATGATCTCCATGTCGTGGTTACGCACCGCGCCGGAAGAGAGCTCCACACCGTTACAGACGATATCGTACTGATAGGCCAGCACGTCCAGCGGATTCTTTTTGGTGAGCGCTTCCAGACCGCCCTGCGGCATCGAAAAAGGATTGTGGGTAAAACCGATCTGCTTCGTATCCGGGTCAAGCTCGAACATGGGGAAGTCGTTGATGTAGCAGAATCTGTAAGCATTCTTCTCTAAAAGATCCAATTTCTCTCCCAGCTCTGTTCGCAGCTGCCCCGCATACCAGGCTGCCCGCTCCTCCTTATCCGCGATGAAGAAGATCGTATCTCCCACCGCGAGCGACGCCAGTTCCAAAAGTTCTTTCTTTTTCTCCTCAGGAATGAACTTGTCGATGGGTCCCTTGTAGCTTAAGTCCCCCGCCACCTCCAGATAGCCGAGGCCGCCCATTCCCATGTCTGTGGCGAATTTCAACAGCTTTTCATGAAAGCCCTTGGACATATCCGCATGCACTTTGATGGCACGCACTGTACGTCCAATGAAGGGTTTGAAGGTACATTCCTGAAAAAAGTCTGTCAGGTCGATGATCCGCAAGGGGTTCCGCAGATCCGGCTTGTCGGTGCCAAACTCCAACATCGCCTGCTTGTAGCTGATGACCGGGTAAGGCGCCTTCGTCACTGCAAAGCCATCCGGCGCAAATTTCTCAAACGTGGCTGAAAGCACTTCCTCGCCTACGCGGAACACATCCTCCTGCGTGGCAAAGCTCATCTCGAAGTCAAGCTGATAAAACTCGCCGGGGGAACGGTCCGCTCTGGCATCCTCATCCCGGAAGCAGGGTGCGATCTGAAAATACTTATCGAAGCCTGATACCATCAAAAGCTGTTTAAACTGCTGGGGCGCTTGTGGAAGCGCGTAGAATTTCCCCTTGTACCTTCTTGAAGGTACGATGTAGTCTCTTGCCCCCTCAGGAGAAGATGCACACAGGATCGGCGTCTGAATTTCCAGAAACCCCATCTCAGTCATCTTCTCTCTCAAATAAGCGATCACCTGTGAACGAAAAATGATGTTATCCTTCACTTTCTGGTTTCGCAGATCCAGATAGCGGTACTTGAGGCGCACCTCCTCTCTGGTCTCCTTGGACGTCATGACCTCGAAGGGAAGCTGCCTGTAAACCTTACCCAGGATATCCACCTGATGTGCCTCCAATTCTATTGTACCCGTGGGAATTCTGGGATTATAAGTCTCCTCATCACGCTTTTCGATCAGTCCCTCGATGGAAACGCTCATCTCTCTGGAAAGTCCCACAAGCAGGGTTGTGTCCCGCATAACAACCTGCAGCACGCCGTACATATCCCGCAAATCCAAGAAGGAGACACCGCCGTGGTCCCTGATATTCTCAATCCAGCCCGCCACACGCAGTTCTCTGCCAATGTCGTCTTCGCTGATCTCCCGCAAGGTTACGTCCCTGTAAATGTTTTTACTCGTCATAAACTTCTCCTCTCCATTCCTCGCTTCACGCGTATAAGCAGACTCGAAATGCTATGCATTTCTCGTTCGCGTTGCTCATCAGAAAGCGTCACAGTCATTCCTGTATGCAAGCATTCGTCCTGACTGTGACGCTTTCTGACTCTGCTTATACGCGGAAAATCCCGGAATACATTTCTGTATTCCGGGACGGATAATCTTGATCATCCGCGGTACCACCCGCATTGACAAGCCAAAAGCGTCCTCAAACCGTCTTTGTCTCATCCTCTCAAAACACTTAACGCGTGCAACGTACTGCCCTACTCTGTTCAGGCAATCTGCTCCGGAGTGTTCCCGTTCCTGTCTTTCACAAACAGCGCTCTCAGTCGGTGACGCCGTATTCCTGTCGCTTCCCTCAGGGCGAGTCTCCTTCATTGCATTTTTGTATACAAATATACTTTGTATATATCACAAATCTATGCAGGGCGCAAGTATTGTACGAAAAAAAATACAAAACCCTTCTGAAACTATAAATAGATTCTGGCTATCCTCCCAATCCCGGCTGCATCCAGTTCCACAAAACTTTTCGTCTCTTCCTCATATACGGCAAAGGCATTTTGACCGTTTTCATGCCGGATTCGATAAATACTGCCCTGCGTCAGGCAAGCCGACCGCCCCTGATAGGGGATTTCTTCCTCCGATGCCGCCTCCAGCAGCGCAAACAGGATTGCACCGTGTGCCGCCAGCAGAATCCTCTCTGTATCCCGGAACTCCTCTGTTATCTTTTGCAGCGCAAGCCCCGCGCGCCTGATCAATTCCTCCTTCGATTCCATGCCGGGACAGTCGCAGTCGGGATACTTCGCTCTCATCTCTTCGAGGGCCATGCCCTCGCCTTCCCCGAAACCGCGTTCGATCAGGAGATTCTCCACAACGATCTTTTCCTGCGGATAATCCAGTACACGGGCCGCGATCTCCGCGCTCTCTGCAGCACGCTTTAAGGGACTTGCAATGATCGCATCCATGCGAAGGCCGAGATCCGCCAGCTTTCGGACGGTATCCTCCACCTGCTTTCTCCCTTTCTCGTTCAGCAAAGTATCCGTATGCCCCTGTAAGAGTCTTTTTTTATTCCAGTCCGTCTCGCCGTGTCGGAGCAAGTAAATGTCCATAATATGATGTCCTTCCCCTTATAGGTCATCCGGGAAACCCAATCCGTAAAAGAAGCGCCCCTAAAGCAGATTTTTTATAACCTAAAGATTTTTAATCCTGTCCACCGCCTCCACGGTACTCTCGTAACTGCCAAAGGCTGTCAATCTGAAATATGTCTCTCCGCTTGGCCCGAAGCCCGATCCGGGCGTACCCACCACATTTGCATGTTCCAGCAGATAATCAAAGAATTCCCAGCTGGTCATGCCGTTCGGTGCCTTCAGCCAGATGTAGGGGGCGTTCACGCCGCCGGAAACAGAGTAGCCCGCGCTCTTAAGGCCTTCCAGAATGTATGCGGCATTCTTCATGTAGTAAGCTACCAGCTCCTTCGTCTCCCGTTTACCGGCTTCGCTGTAGACCGCCTCACCCGCTCTTTGGATGATGTAGGGCGCGCCGTTATACTTCGTGCCGTGGCGTCTCGCCCAAAGGCCGTGCAGAGCCACACCGCCCACCTGCAGTTCCTTCGGAACGACCGTAAAGCCCAGGCGCACGCCGGTAAAGCCCGCATTCTTGGAGAAGGAATGCAGCTCGATCGCGCAGGCTCTCGCCCCCTCGCACTCATAGATGCTGTGGGGCACATCCGCCTCGGAGATATAAGCCTCATAAGCCGCGTCGTAGATGATGACAGCGCCGTTTTTATTAGCATAGTCCACCCATTCCTGAAGCTTGTCCTTCGTTATCGTGGAACCCGTAGGATTATTCGGAAAGCACAGATAGATCAGATCAGGCGTTTTCCTCGGAAGCTCCGGCACAAAGCCGTTTTCTTCCGTGCAGGGCATATAGATCACATCGCTCCAATTTCCCGTTTTCTCATCATAAACGCCTGTCCTTCCCGCCATCACGTTGGTATCCACATAGACGGGGTACACGGGGTCGCAAACTGCGATCTTATTATCCTGAGCAAAAATCTCCTGAATGTTTCCGGAATCGCACTTCGCACCGTCAGAGACAAAGATCTCGTCCGCCTCGATCTGACATCCTCTCGCCTTGTAGTCGTTCTCGGCGATGGCATTTCGCAGAAACTCATAACCAAGGTCGGGCGCATAGCCCCGGAAAGTCTTTTCATCTGCCATCTCATCCACCGCACCATGCAGCGCGCTTATGATGGACGGGGTGAGGGGCCTTGTCACATCGCCAATCCCCAGCCTGATGATCTTCCTGTCCGGATTTGCCGCCGCGTATGCGTTCACCTTTTTGCCTATGGTGGAAAACAGATAGCTTCCGGGTAATTTCAGATAATTGTCATTAATCTTAGCCATAATTCTATATTCTCCCTTTCTTTGTTATGTAAACCCCGTTCCGAATTCTACTACTCTGAAAGGGGCATCTCTTACCACCTATCTATATTTCGCCCTCGAACACGATCTCCGCCGGCCCCGTCATATAGATCAGATCAGCTTCCCTGTCCCAGAAAATCTCAAGTGTCCCGCCAAGGAGCTTCACTGTGACGCAATCCTTTGTCAATCCGTTCAGGACACAGGCAACAACCGTGGCGCAGGCGCCCGTTCCGCATGCCAGCGTCTCCCCCGTGCCGCGCTCCCAGACCCGCATCAGAACCGTGTTCTCGTCGAGCACTTCCACAAACTCCGTGTTGGTCCGGTTGGGAAAACGCTCGTGCCTCTCAAAGCAGGGACCGATCTTTTCAATATCGAGAGCCTCCACGCCATCCATAAACACCACCGCATGGGGGTTTCCCATGGAAACGCAGGTCATTCGGTAGTCCTTTCCCTCCACGCGGATCGGCTCGTCCACTGCCCTTTCACGATCACAGATTACGGGCACCAGCTTTGCCGTAAGCTCCGGCGCGCCCATGTTGACTTTCACTTTTTCTACCTTGTCGTCCTTGAGAAAGAGCGCCAGGTACTTCACATTTCCTGCACTTATGACAGAAATGTCAGTTTTGTTCGTAAGACCTTTATCATAAACGAATTTCCCCACACAGCGGATGCCGTTACCGCACATCTCTGCTCTGGTGCCGTCTGCATTGTACATCTCCATCTCGAAATCTGCTTCAACGGAGGGATTGATAAAGATCACGCCGTCCCCACCCACGCCAAAATGCCTGTCACTTAAACGACGGACCAATTCCGGTTTTTTCTCCTGTGATATCCGTTCTCTGCTGCCGTCAACATAGACATAATCATTGCCGCAGCCCTGCATTTTCGTGAATTTCATACGACGTCTCCTCTTTCCCGTTACTGTCCTCACGCAAAATCCATTCCTCAGTATAACATATTTTGAATGTTTATCAACTATATGAATGCAATTTTGCAGATCACGGAGAGGCTCTTCGGGCATATGTATAGCCCCATAGTGGAATGCTCTGCAGCTTCATTCTGATTTCTACTAAAATCACAACGCATAAACCACCCCTTGCCCACATACATTATAAAAAAAGAATCACCATGGGGATTATCTGTATGAGTTCTAAGACCAAAATTGTCGTGCTGCACGTGAAAGAATTAATATATACCGGCATTTTCGCTGCTCTCGGTATTCTTTTTATCATCCTTCTCATCATCATGTTTCTGCCGAAGGAGGAGAAGCAGGAGACTATGTCCGCAGTGACACAGCAGACCACCACGCAATCCTATGTGCCCGGCGTCTACACGACCTCCCTGATCCTGAACGACAACGTTGTGGAAATCGAGGTGACCGTTGACGAAAAGAATATCAACGCCATCCGGCTCGTCAATCTGGATGAGGCCGTCACGACCATGTATCCTCTCATCCAGCCTTCCTTTGAGGAGCTGGCGGATCAGATTATTAAAAATCAGAGTCTGGCCGGGATTACATACCCTGATGACAGCAAGTACACTTCCATGATCCTCCTGGACGCTATTGAGAGTTCTCTCAACAAAGCACTGGAAAATCAGGGGGAGACAAAAGTCGATTAGCGATGTCCGGTTTTTCCGGACGTCCGGAAATCATGTGATCAATGAAAACCATAAACGGGCAGGGAAGCTTTCTTCCCTGCCCGCCACATAAACCCTGCTCTCATGCTATCTCGCAAAAATCAATGATCAGATCCTCATAGATTCCCGCTTTCACCTGATCGGAAAATGTATACTCACTCGAAGTGCCTTCTTCAAAATCGTACACCACAATTCTTTTTTCCTTCGGGTCAACGATCCAATACTCCCTTACACCCGCCTTCTCATACAAAGAATATTTTCTGATATAATCCATAGTCTTACTCGATGGCGAGACAATCTCGATCACCCAGTCCGGCGCTCCATGACAGCCCTTCTCATCCAATTTATTCGGATCACAAACCACTAAGACATCCGGTTCCACATAATTGTGGTCATCATTCCTAATATAGACAGCAAAAGGAGCGGGAAGCACTTTACATGTCCCTCCTTTTTCCATAATGTATATCCTGATCCTCATATTAAGCCAGCTCAGAATATCCTGATGGGTCAGCGTAGGCGAGGCCATCATGTAGATTTTACCATCAATCAGCTCCGCACGTTCACCTTCCGGCAGCGCTTCGATGTCCTGAACTGTATACACCCTATCTTCCTGCATCCTCCCCGCATCTTCCGAAGCGGAAGACTTTCCTCCCTCAATCATTCTGAAGATATCCTTTCTTTCAAGCACCCTGTGTTCCATAACTTCTCCTCCTTTTCTTTCCGGCAGAGAGCAGTCTATGGTTTACACGATAAACGTAACGGATTTCTTCTTTGCCTCTGCCGCTATTTGATTTGCAGTAGTTGAGTAAGCGGCAGAATTTGCCCGAATGTGCGAATGCACGGTTCATTGATTACTCTTATGGAATATATCATACACATTTTCCCTCCTCATGTCAAGACCACAATCCTAAATCTCGCCAGATTTTCCCTTTTTCATTCCGCCCTCTTCCGCAAAAAACAGGCGATCGCTTCCTTCCGGATCAACCGCCTGCTTTCTTAACATACAATCTTTATAGGCCAACCACCTCTCCCGTCAGTTTACAGCTCCTCCAACTGAGTCAGCCAGGCCGTTGCGACAGCGTCGGAAGGCATCCGCAGATCCCCTCTGGGAGAGAGTGCAACGCTTCCCACCTTGGGGCCGTCCGGCAGACAGGAACGCTTGAACTGCTGGGAGAAAAATCTCTGATAAAAAGTTTTCAGCCATTTCAATATGACATCATTGTCATAAATTCCCGCAAAAGCCATACAGGCCACTCTGTAGACTTTCGCCGGTGCAAACCCACAGCGCAGCATATAATATAAGAAAAAGTCGTGCAGCTCGTAGGGGCCCACCAGATCTTCGGTCCGCTGAGCGATCATGCCGTCCACCGGGGGCAGAAGCTCGGGACTCACAGGGGTTTCCAGAATATCCATCAAGATGGCCTTAAGCGCCGCGTCGTCACAAGTGTCCGCATAATAGTGCACCAGATGCCGCACCAATGTCTTGGGGACACCCGCGTTAACGCCATACATGGACATATGATCCCCGTTATAGGTCGCCCAGCCGAGCGCAAGCTCCGACATATCCCCCGTGCCGATGACCAGCCCGCCTGTCTGATTGGCAATATCCATCAGCACCTGTGTCCGCTCTCTGGCCTGAGCGTTCTCGTAAGTCACATCATGGCATCTCTCCTCCTGCCCGATATCCCGAAAATGCACGTTCACCGCTTCTTTGATATCCACCTCGCGCAGTGTAGTGCCAAGCAGGCGTGCCAGCCCGCAGGCATTATCATAGGTTCTGTCCGTGGTGCCAAAGCAAGGCATGGTAACAGACGTTATTTTATCTCTGGAAAGTCCCAGCATATCAAAGGCCCGCGCTGTCACCAAGAGTGCGAGGGTGGAATCCAATCCCCCGGAAATCCCCAGAACCGCTGACCGGCAGCCGGTATGTTCCAGACGTTTTTTCAAACCATAGGACTGGATGGAGAAAATCTCGTCACAGCGTTTCTCCCGCTCCTGCGCCTGATCCGGCACAAAAGGTCTCGCGGAAAACCGCCTTTCCAAAAACGTTTCCTCTTCTTCCATACGGACAGACACGATCCTGTGTTCCCGCATGCTCTCCCCCCGATAGGTACTCATCCTGCGGCGCTCATGGTCAAGTCTGTGAATGTCAATATCCGCATAAATAGCGCCTGTTTCAAATCGCTTTGCCTGTGCCAGCACGATGCCATTTTCCGCTATGATATTGTGACCGCCGAAAACCAGATCCTGTGTGGACTCCCCCTCCCCCGCGGAGGTAAAAATATAGGCGGAAATCTGTCTGGCGCTGGCCGATTTCACCAGCATCTCCCGATAGACATCTTTTCCCACCGTCTCGTTGGAGGCCGAAAGATTAACGATCACCGTTGCTCCGTCCAGAGCATGGGCTGTCGCGGGAGGTTCCGGTGCCCAGATATCCTCGCAGATCTCGCAGCCCACCAAGAGACCGCGCACCCCTTCTACATGAAAGAGAATATCCGTCCCGAAAGGAATCTCCTTTCCTTCATATAAAAACGGTTCCGGTTTAAAGTTTCCCGGCTCAAAATGTCTCGTCTCGTAAAATTCTGCATAGGCTGGAATAAATCTCTTTGGAATAAAGGCGAGAACTTCTCCATCCTGCAGAACCGCTGCCACATTGTACAGCTTATGCCGCTTCACCACCGGCAGTCCCACAAAGACAAGTGCGTCGCTGTCTTCTGTGGCCGCCGTCACCTCCGACAGGGCTTCCAGAGCCTGTGTCAAGAGAAGTTCCTGCAGGAACAGATCACCGCAGGTATAGCCTGTAAGGCACAGTTCCGGAAAAACGATCAGCTTTGCTCCGCGCTGCACTGCCTTCTCGATCTCCTTACCGATTTCCTTCGCATTATACTGTGGATCTGCCACCTTGATCTTCGGTGTAATCGCCGCCACCTTGATAAATCCCTGTTTCATAGCATTCTCTCTTTCTTAATTTTGTATTTAAGCCGATTTTGCATTATTTTTCTCCGATCTTATGCAAAATGTCCTTACAAAAAATATACGATATGTTATATATCTCGCGTTATTTTAATGTGAACACCCGATATTTATAATCCTATGTTTCCCACAAATTCAACTTTTTTGATTATGTCGCAACTGTTACCTTTTTTCTCTTACATAACGAAATAACGTCTTTTCCTTTTGATTAAATCCAGATTTACTTTTTTGTCTCTTTCTTCAGATAAATGTTGACAGAAAAATATGTGTCTTCATGCAATAACAGGCGATGTCAATTTTTCACCTTCCCGCACGTTTTGGTAATCCTTCAATCCTTCCTGCAAAATTTCGCTCTGCTTTTATTTCGTACTTTCTGTTATTTTTTCTTTCACGCGCAAAACATTTCTGCCGTTCTTTTATATTTCCCATCATCAATTTTTCCCTATATTACAGTATTTTATCCATATGTTTCATAAAATCACGCCCGGTTTTTATCCGTATTTCCCGGAAGTTTTCCTCCCCTATAATCTATTTTATTTCGCCATTTGTATCATTTTATTTCGTTCATTAAATCATGTTTTAATTCTATGTTTTATCCTATTTCCAAGCCTGTATGCTTTCATCGGAGAAGAATCTCACTTTTTTGCATCAGGCAAGATTTTTGATCTCTTCCACAGAAAAAACATAGTTTCGGCTGCAGAAATGACAATGCAGTTCCACATCCTTCCCTTCGTTGATCAACTCCTGCCTGTCCTTTTTACCAAGGCTGATGAGTACCTTCTCCACCCGCTCCCTGCTGCAGTCGCATCGAAATGATACCGGCATCCTGTCCGTAATCTCCAGACCGAACTCTCCCAGCACATTCTCCAGAATCTCCTCCGGTGTCTTTCCTTCCTCCAGCAATTCTGTTACAGATGTTATTTTAGTTAATTTCTCTTCCAGCCTGCTGATCACATCCTCCGAGGTAAAGGGCATCAGTTGCATGATAAAACCGCCCGCCTGCCGCACTGTGTTATCCCGGTTCATCAAGACACCCAGAGCTACAACGGAAGGCACCTGCTCGGAAGCGGCAAAATAGTAAGTCAGATCGTCTCCGATCTCCCCTGTCTGTAAAGTCACCGTGGAGGCGTAAGGCTCTTTCAAGCCCATATCCTTCATGACGTGCAGGACACCTGCACCGATCACACCTCCCACGTCCAGCTTCCCTGCGCTGTTTGGCGGCATCATAGCCTGCGGATTGTCGGCATAGCCTTTTACATGACCGGCAGAATCAGCCGTTGCTGTAAGACCGTGCACCGGACCGTCTCCTCTGATCTGCAGGGTGAGGATGTCCTCCTCGCCTTTTAACATACTGCCCATCATCAGCGCGCCCGTCATAAGCCGCCCCAAAGCCGCTGTCACCACCGGACTGGTATCGTGAGCCGCCCTCGCATATTCCACCAGTTCTCTCGATGTCACCGCAAAGGCGCGTATCTGCGCGTCCGCCGCCGTGGCACGCACCATATAGTCTGTCATGCTATTTTCCTTTCTTCTTAAATTATTTTTGCAGATATCCGCATTTTTTGTTCGAGTTATGTATGCGCATTCATCTTTCTACTTTCTGATTCGCCGCTGTCTCCGCCCCTTTGCGCGCTACCACATAGATCCGCTCACTCTCCCCGGTCACTTCCCCGTGGGTGTCCGCATCAATCGCCTCCAAAAATTCCAGCCCTGCCTGCTGGAGAAAGGCCTTTATCTGCTCAAGGCGGTAGCCGCGTTGATAGTGCACCTCACGGAAGCGTCGAAACCGCGTTTCTTCACACATGCTCTCCAGTACCGGCGCATTGTCAGTCTCCTCCTGCATCAAAGCATCCTCGGCTCTCCTGCCCGTCCCGGGTTCATTTCTCCACTCAGCCACAAAAACAGTCAGATCATATTCATTGATCTCCTGCTCCTCATGATAATAGTTTTCCCAGATAAAGCTGCAATCCTCTCGATTCTCCGCAATCGTGGCATCACCGATCACCTCAGCGTACTTGTATACGGTATTAAAGTCAAAAATAAAAAGCCCCTGGGGGTACAGATAGTTGTTTACAAGCCGAAAGGTTTTTATGAGGTCTGCCTCCTCCAGCAGGTAATTCAGACTGTCGCAAACGCTGATCACCGCTCCAACCGTGCCGTAAAGCTCAAATTCCCGCATATCCTGCAATAGATAAAGGATGGGAAGCCCTGAGCGCTCCCGCTTCTCTATGGCGATCTGCAGCATCTCCTGGGCATTGTCTATGCCGATCATATCATATCCCCTGCGGGCAAAGTGCTCCGTCAGCGTGCCTGTGCCGCAGCCAAGGTCGAGAATCGTATTGCGCTCCTGAGCAAGATTTTTCGCCGTGCACTCTGAAGCAGAATCCGCCGCACTCTCGTCTGCAGTCTCACACTTTGCGTTTGTGACGTTTGCTTCATATGTGACATTCGTGTCACTTTGTGCAAATCCATGTTTCTCCAACAGTGTCACCAAATAGTCGCACCACGCCTCATAGGGCGTCTCATCCATCAATTCATCGTAAACCTGTGCAAAATCCGTATATGCTTCCATGGTAAAATTCCTGCTCTCTGCTGATTACAATCGCTTTATACAAAACGCTTTTCTTTACTCTATAACAATAAACGAGCTTTCGCAACATAAACCATTTATCTTTCCGGGCGAAAAAATGCCCTGCTTCCAAAAGAATGGTATTCCATTTCCAACTCCATCTCCCCATCAAAGCAACCCGTTTCTCTGCCAATCCTCTGCAAAGGGAATACAAAGGTAGCGTGCTCCTCAAAAGGCTCGTCACGTCCAATCGTTTCCACTATCTCCACATTCTTTCCGTCCACATAAAGAGTCGTCTTTCCGGGTGCGCCCCACACCCTCAGTTCTACCCACTCGCCTTCCGGCAGGGTACAATCAAAAGTGTATGTCCTTCCTTCTCTGGTAAATCCCACTTTCCCCGTCTCCGGCTCCACTGCATAAAAAGCCCACTTGCCGTAGGCACAATCCCCCTCCGCAAGAATCTGCTCCCGCCGTACATCTGTCTGTCCGTCCTTTGCAGCATCTTTCGGCTCCAGCCATACCTTCATAGTAATATCATAAACTGGTTCAGCCGCTTCTGCAGCTGCATACAGATAGGAGCTTCCGTCCTCCCATTCACCCATCACTCTCGGCCTATATACTTCCGCCGCGACATCATATTCATGCAAGAATTCATGAGCAGACTCCTTCCGCCCGTATGCATGTTCCTCCAGTTTCGATGCTCCCCAGAGTTTCACGGAAAGCACACCCAAGGGCCCACGAAACCGCACAAACAGATCATACTCACAGATTCCTATGTCCAGACTGCCGCACATGTCATTCCAGATCATATAAGCCGCCCCCAGCATCTGCGGTGAATAAGCAGGTATGGTCTCAATCCGGTTATAGTCATAAAATCGATCGGGCGCCCAGTTTTCGTAAAGCTCCTCGTTGTTCAGGTAATCGTATCCACCGCCCGGTATGATATAGAGATGATTGTTCTGCATATTGATCAGGGAATACCCCGCCTCATACATCTCACGGGGATCTGCCCACAGAGTGCTCCAGATGTTCATCTGCAGATTTTCGGGCAGAGGTTTCGTTGTCCCGCCCATATTGCTGAGGCTTCCCCACAAGCGCACTGTCTTTCCCGATTCCTGTACCAGATCATTGATCCGCGTAAGATACTTTCGGTACTGCTCCCCATCGCCGTAATATTCATCCATGCCGATGTTGACGATCAGAGCCTCTCGAAACGCTCCTCTTTCCTCATCCAAAGCCTCCTGCCAGAGCCCTTCTACCAGCGCCACCGCCTCCTCATTTTCCAGATCGATCTGATCCACCGATTCATTAGCAGTGCGCAGGGCGTATTCGGGATACAGCTTCGTGATGAAAAGGGAATGAGCCGGGGTATCGATTTCAGGTACCACTGTCACGCCGTAGGTCTTAGCCATGGCAATAAACTCCGCCAGCTCCTCCTTCGTATAAACGTACTCCTGCGGCAAAGGATTTTCCCCTCCTGCCTGCACTCCCAGAACGCCGGATTCCAGACGAAAGGCACTGTCCGCCGTCATAGCCTGCTCCGCCGAGGCCGTACGGCCACTGGTGGCAAGAATCTCATTATCGTTTAGATGAATGGTCAGATCATTCATCTTATACCAGGACATCAACTCCATCATCCTATAGAGCGTGTCCAGAGATACCGCCTTTCTGGCCACATCAATGCCAAAACCACGCACTTTATAGAGCGGATAATCCCGGATATGCCCCTGCGGTGCATTATCTCCTCTGCATAAAATCTGCAACAGGGTAACGGTTCCCCACCGAATCCCTTTAACGCTCTCAGCCTTTATGACACATTTGTCAGTAATATCACAGGTATATCCTTCCTCGCCCAGACCGTTTTCTTTTTCCGCATATCCCAAATAAATATCTCCCGGCCCGGCATCTTCCAAAGTTCCCCTGCATACCTGCACCTTCCATTGAAAACGACTGTTCTCACATTCCTTTCCAAAAAGCGCCGCAACATCCCACAAATCATTATCATCACTGCCCACAATGATCTGCGATTCTTCTCCCATCTTAAAGAGACCCTTACCGCCTCTCCACTCTGCAATGGATGGAACCACCCAGTAAGGGGAGACCTGCTCCCCATCAGACGCCACATCTCCTGACAAGTCATCATTCGCGGGCACCTGCACCATAAAGGCAACCTCTCTCGACTCCTCCCGTCCCCGCAGATCCTCCACAAGATAGCCTACTGTCACTTCCTTGTCCTGAATGGTGTCATAAACTCTTCCGTCGGCACCGATCACCTGCTCTAAATCCGCACCGATCAGCGTTACCCGGAAACCTTCCGGTGCTTCCGGCATAGTCAGTTTTCTTCCACCATCTGCCGCCGTTTCAATAACGGGTGTTTCTAACTTGTAGGCCGCAGGCTTGTCCGCGTAAACTTCAAACTCATAGAGGGATACATTCTGGTAAAGGTCGGAAAAATCCGCCTCCTCCTTCGACACCGCGTAAGTGGCAAGACGCAGATATCGAAGCTGCGCAGGCTCCTCCAAAACGATTTCCTGCTTCAGTGTCTCCGGTGCCGTCTCGAAGCTTTGCAGCGTCTGCCAGGATGCTCCGTCCGTGGAAGCTTCCAGCGCATAGGAAACCGCATTGGCCCGCTCCCATTTGAGTACAACAAAAGAAACTGAAATTTCTTCAGGAAATTCCAGTTGTATATAGTGAGAGGCATCCTCTCTGTTATTCTCGCTTGACCAGCGGGAGGCGCGATCCGTATCATTTCCGTCAATGGCCATCGCCGCAGACAAAGTCTCCTGCTCCACACTGTCGCAGGTGGCTTTCACGCCTCTTTTCAGGGCCAGATTCGGATTCGTGTCTCCGAAATGCTGCCCACGGAGCAGTACACCCACAAGCGCAGCCGCCGTAAGAACCACCAAAAGTGCCGCTCCCATCAACATATATTTTTTCTTATCCAACATCTCCTTCATCACAGATCCCATCCGTTAAGATCCCACCGTCTTCTCCTGACTCGCATTTTCCCGGCGCAATTACAGCCTCAAAACGCACTTCTACCTTATCCCAGAAGCGCGCCCAGGAGTCCGTAAGAGAATACGGACATGATGACCGTAGCGATGGCGATGCCAAGAAGCTCCGCCAGAATCGCCTTCTTAAAGTCCACATCCAGAAGCGCTGCGATGAGAGATCCTGTCCATGCCCCCGTGCCGGGAAGCGGAATTCCCACAAACAGCACCAATCCCCAAAATTCGTAACGCTTGATATTATCGCTCTTTCCCATTGCCCGGTTTTCCAGCTTCTCGATGATCCCGCGAAAAAGCTTTATCTTCTTGAGCCATTTAAATACCTGTTTGATAAACAGCAGGATAAACGGAATGGGAATGATATTGCCAATGATACAATACGGGATTGCCGTCATGATCGGTACCTGCAGGAGCTTCGAGACGATCAAACCTCCGCGCAGCTCTAAAATAGGAATCATGGAAATGATAAAGACCACGATCTCCTTGCTCACATACCTTCCCAGAGTGTTGGCAAATGCCACTGCTAAACTTTCCATGCCGCTATGATTCCTTTCCTGTTTGTTTCTTCTCTTCTATAATGCAATATACGATTTCTTTTTCATTAATATACTCGCAAAGTCACGGCTTCTATACTATCTTATCCAGAGCCTGATACAGCGCTTCCATCTGCTCGTCTGTGCCGATGGTGATCCGCAGATAATTATCAATCCTCTCTTTATTCCACCATCTGACATATATGTCATTTTCTTGCAGCTGCTTGAAAATATCGCGGGCGGGCACTTTTTTATGGGAGGCAAAGATAAAGTTAGTACAGGATTTCGGAAAAACAAAGCCCCTCTTTGCCAACTCGTCCTCCGCCTTCTCTCTGGTCTTCATAATCTTTTTACGACATTCCTCAAAATACGCCTCATCCCGCACGGCTTCCACTCCCAACACAAGAGCCGCAGTGTTCATGGTATAGGAATTGACGGAATATTTCACATCATTCAGATAACGGATCAGCCGAGGCTGTCCCATGGCGTAACCAATACGTATGCCGGCCATGGATCTGGATTTGGAAAAAGTCTGTACCACCAGCAGATTATCATATTTCTCGATCAGCGGCAGGGCGCTTGTCCCGCCGAAATCAATGTAGGCTTCGTCCACGATCACCACCACATCCCGGTTGTTTTTCACGATCTCCTCTACCAAATCAAGGGGCATCCGCACCCCTGTGGGCGCGTTGGGATTCGGAAAGACCACCCCGCCGTTTGGCTGTATGTAGTCCTCCGGGCGGATCTGAAAGTCCGCGTCAAGTGCCTTCGTCTCATAGGGAATCTTGTACACATCTGCCCACACATCATAAAAAGAATAGGTAATGTCCGGAAAAAAGATCGGGCGGCTTGCATTGAAAAAGGTCAAAAAAGCCATGGACAGCACATCATCGGAACCCACCCCGATAAAGATCTGGTCTGTACCAATGTGATAATGCTCCGAAAGCGCCTTCGCCAGCTCTGTTTTCTCCGGAAAAGCCGGATACAGACGCAGCTTATCTATTTCCATAGCCGCCATCGCCTCTGCTACTCCCGGTGCGGGCGGATAAGGATTTTCATTGGTATTCAGCTTGATGATCCCTGCCTTTTGGGGTTGTTCTCCCGGCGTATAAGGGACTACCTTTCTCACATTTTCTTCCCACTTCATTCTGTCAACTCTCCTCCTGCTGCCATTCCGCCGCCAGTCTGGCGTACTCCGCCGCCTGCTCCTCGTTGCCAAGCTCCTGATAACATTTGGCAAGCCCCCTCAGGGGCAGATCGCCGCCGTAGTGTATATTTAAGACGCTCTCCGTCTCATAAGCCGCATTATACAGCCAGACAATAGCCTCATCATAGTCTTCCCGCTCCATATAAAAAGCGCCCAGCTCACAGCAGATCTCCGAACAGCCCTCAGACGCTACCGCCTTCATCGCGTATTTGAAGAAATCCGCCACGTCCCCGGCAAGCCTTGCCGCTCTCGCCGCCACACAGGCCGCCTCCATCAGCTCCTCATCTCCCCGCTTCTCATCCTTGCAGGACTGCTGAAAAAAAGCCCGGGCATCCAGGAAATCCTGTGCCTCCCCGGAAATAAAAAGTTCCTTCGCATAGATATTGTGAAGCCTTTTATCCAAAGGCTCTCCCGCCTCCACAAGCCGCGCAAAAGCCGCCAGATCTCTGTCCTTATGATTCTCCTCCGGCAAATGCTGAATACAGATCTCGCTATCATAAATAACAGGTGTAATTCCTACCTGTTCATGGATCGCTCCCTGCCAGCGGAAGGTACGGTTTCTCTTGAAAAGTTTGGGGCGAAGCTCCTTGTCATAATTGTAGATGGTTCCGTTTGCAAGTTGATTTACATAATACATCTGTACCATCTCGATCTCCGGAAGCAGTACCTCCTTCATCCGCAAAAAAGCGGCTCTGTTCTCCTCGTCCAGCACCTCGTCCGCATCCGCGGAGTAAATATACTCCATCCTCGCTTTGGAAAAGGCGAAATTGCGCGCCTCCGAAAAATCCCCTGTCCAGGCAAAGTCATAGATCTGTTCCGTGTATCTTGCCGCGATCTCTTTCGTGGCATCCGTAGAGCCGGTATCCACGATGACGATCTCATCCATGAGGCCCGCCAGACTGTCCAGGCACCTCGCCAGAATCCGCTCTTCATTTTTCACGATCATACACAAGCTGATTGTGACCATGCGCGTCTTCCCCCATTTTAAAATATGCGTTATCCGTAACCCGATGAGACCAATACCCGCTCTCTGCCGTTCAGCCAACCCGCAGGCCGGTCTTTCAGCGATAGGCATACAACGCCTCCGCCCGCATTCTCTCCTCGACAGGCAGCCACACTTCGTTTCTTCCTGCACGAAACAACAGGCTTTCATAGCGGTGTTTCTTCACAAATCCGGCAGAAGCCAAAAGCAGATATCTTGTGGTAAAAGACATCTCTCCTATCCGTTCCTGCATTGTTACGATATATCTGTCGTTTATCTTCTGCAGTCTCACCCTGCCAAGGAATCGGTATCTCTTCCCGTCCCAGTTATAAATCCTGACCTTATGCTGCATAAGATCATACCGCAGCGCTGCCAGAACAGTAAGCAGTAAAAACAATGCCGCCGCAGCCCACAGCAGACAACCGTCCGCCATTACCATCCATTCTTTCATTGTGCCTCCATTCCCGGCACATCTCTCCACACATCCTTTAGATAGAGTAACACACTCCCCCATCGAATGCAATTCTAACCCGCATTAGATGCACCTTTCATTCGATCAATGATCCGCTGGAGACCGAGCGGAAGAATTACCCCCGCCGCCAGATAGACCATCTGAAAGGCCTCTGAACCCCTCACTAAATAATAGTAACCGATATCCGTGTGAAATTTCACAAAGTCAAAATCCACCAGATATCCTGTATGGGCGGCGATTCCCGCCAGAATACCTTTTACCAACATAAGGGCCATAATGTGGTGCATCATCACCGCGTAGGTGTTGCGGCTCAGATATTGGAGAAACCCGCCAGCCGGATGCTGTGCTGTTATACCCCAAATCGGGGAAAGGATCCTCGCCGCCCGCAGCCAGAAAGCCACACCTGACATCACTGTCACATATGGAATGACCGGCCCGTTGGCAAAGCCCGTACACCACACACTGCTGTAGGCAAGGCCGTTGCAGCACAGATGTAAAAGCACCTGCACACCGATCACGATGGCATAATAAGGAACATTTCCGAGCGTATCTCTCTCCTCCAGCTTTTCCTTATAAAACTGCCCCATCTGAAAGCAGGGATAGAGAAAGAGAATCCGTCCCGGCGTCTTATAAAGCCCCCACACATGGCCGCCGATGGCAAGCTGTACCACCGCCATGCCGACCACAAGAGAGCCCGCTAGGATCAGCCATTCGCTGTTCAGGCGGAACTTTCGCAGAAGCAGGCGCATACACAAATTCATCATTTCGATCAGAAACAGCGCTGGCACGAACCATGCCGCAAAATTGTAAAGAAATTGATGACCATGCAGAAAAGGATCCAGAAACAGGCTCTTTAAGGAAACGGCTTCCCCCATTGAAAAGCCGCAAAAGGCTCTGAGTGCCCACGCGATCAAGCCGTAAATCAGATTCCATACAAAATACGGCAGAAGAAGCTTTTTTGCCTTCTTTTTCACATAAAGAAGCGGCCTCTCTTCCTCCTCCGCACGATAGAAATAGCCGGAAATAAACAGAAAAAGCGGTACGTGAAAAGAATAGTAGGGAAACAGACCTCCCACTGTTAAAATATCATACCCTGTGTGTCCCGCCACGATCATAATGATAGCCAGCGCTGAGAGAATACCGAAAGTTACGTTATAGGAATCCTTTATTTTTTGCAGTTTTAATGCGCTGTACGCTTTTAATTGTGACACAGTTGCCATATTTGTACCCTCACCACGCCGGACTTTAAGAACCCGGCTTTCCGAACAGAATACAAGATACCTGCCCGGCTGAACCTCCTCACGACAAAGCGCGAAATTTGTGGTAAACTGAAAATATGATATGGTTTATTTTATCAGGAAATCCAACAGAAAGAAAGAGAATCCCACCAATGAGCAGAAAATCCAACAAACTTTTAACAAAAAACCATTTGTCATTCTTCTTTCTTTTTCTTATTATACTACCGCTTATGGAAGCCTTCCTCACGGCCTGCGGGCAGGATGCCGCTCCTGCTGCCGCCTCTCCGGACGAAGTTCCCGTCCTTGCCGTCACGAAAGAGATCAGCGCCTCACTTCCAAGTGAAAACCACCTGCGCAATTTCGAGATCGTGCAGAATATCCACGAAGAGAGCTTTTCTCCCCTTCCTGCAGAGGACGTCCTCCGCAACACCATCCCTGATCTGAGCGTCCCAACCTACGTCACTAAGGTAGAGGACACCTACTTCATCGTAGACTGTTATCACAACCAGATCCTCTATCACGACAACCTGACTGATCCCCTGACAGACTGGCAGATCATGACCGATGAGATCGACAAAGGACACACTCTCGCCAGTGACGGCTTAGTCTATCTCGTGGATGACACGGAGAGAAACCGCATCCTTGTATTTGAAAAAAAGGAAGGCGTTTTCTACCACACCCAGACACTGGATGAAGTCGGAAACCGCCCTCACTATATTGTCTATGATGTCCCCACGGACACCTTTTATGTGTGGAGCTCCATGAACGGCGAAATGTATCTGTGCCGCCACGATCCCGGAGACCCCCGTATGTACCTGACCGAGATCCGTTCTGTGGATGCCCTGAAGGAAAGTTACGTACGCTCCTTCACCATCGACGGAGACAACATCTATTTCGTCTCCGGTATTCCCGGCTCACCCGCCATCCTGCAGGCGGATCTCTCCACCTTTGCCATCCAAAAGACCTATCCCGTGCCGGACAACATTGCCGGGATGGTACAGCTCACCCCCGCCGGAGGAAGTTTCTATATCACCGTCTCCACAGACATCACCGGAAATCAGGACTTTGCCACCATGATCCGCACGGATGACCTGGCAAAGCTGGCAGAGGGTGATTATGAAGATGTGTACGCAAACTTTATCGGCGGCGGCACGCCATATTACATCACTTCAATCGATAACACTTACTATTTAACTGAACACCGCATTCCCGGCCACGCTGTCTGGAAATTCCGGATCTCGCAGGATGGGATCCACGAAGTAGAGGCTGTCTACTGACAGCCTCTTCTCTATCGCCACATATAAGCAATACTCTTTTATGACATTCGTGTTATTTCCCAGCTTCTTCCAGAGTGCCGCTGATATTCTTAATCGCAAACAGCACCACAACCATCAGCACGATACCCACGGGAAGCGCGATCCATGCACTCCGCACAAAGCCCGCCACGATATAGGTGACGAAAGATACCGCCGCCGCCACGATCGCGTAGGGCAGCTGGGTGGAAACATGGTTCACGTGCTCGCACTGGGCCCCCGCCGAAGCCATAATGGTGGTATCCGAAATCGGGGAACAGTGATCGCCGCAGACCGCGCCCGCCATACAAGCCGAGATCGAGATGATCATAAGCTGGGGATCGCTGTTCTGGAATACCGCGACTACAATGGGAATCAGAATACCGAAGGTTCCCCAGGATGTACCTGTCGCAAAGGCCAGGAAACATCCCACCAAAAAGATGATCGCCGGCAGGAAACTCATCATCGCTCCTGCGCCGGACTGCACCAGTTCCGCCACAAATTCCTTTGCGCCCAGACTGTCTGTCATCGCCTTCAAAGACCATGCGAAGGTCAGGATCAGGATGGCCGGCACCATTGCGCGGAAGCCCTCGGGAATAGAATCCATGCACTCCTTAAAGGAAAGCACCCGTCGGATCTGGTAGAGAATGATCGTGACGACAAGACCGAAAAAGCTGCCAAACGTCAGGCCGAGAGACGCATCCGAGTTCGAGAATGCGGCAACAAAGCTTTCTCCCTCAAAGAAACCGCCCGTGTAGATCATGCCGATCACACAGCAGATGATCAGTGCGATAATGGGAATCAAAAGATCGATCACACTGCCCTTGGCACTGATCTGTTCTTCTTTTGCATTCGCATAAGGCCGTCCCGGCGTTGTGTAAAGATCCCCTTTCAAAGCCGCATTTTGCTCGTGCTCCTTCATCTTGCCAAACTCTGTCTTCATCAGCACCATGCCGACCATCATAACAATGGTCAGGATCGCGTAAAAGTTATAAGGGATGGCCCTGATAAAAATGGAGAAACCATCCTCGCCCTCCACGAAACCCGTTACTGCCGCCGCCCAGGAGGAAATCGGCGCAATAATGCACACGGGCGCCGCCGTAGCATCGATCAGGTAGGAGAGCTTTGCCCTTGACACCTTAAACTTGTCCGTCACGGGCCGCATCACACTGCCCACCGTCAGACAGTTGAAATAATCATCGATAAAGATGAGCACACCCAAAAGGATGGTTGCAAGCTGCGCACCCACGCGGTTCTTGATACGCGTTGCGGCAAACTGACCGAAGGCCGCAGAGCCTCCCGCCTTGTTCATCAGGCTGACCATAGTCCCCAGTATCACCAGAAATACCAGAATACCCACATTGTAGCTGTCCGAGAGAACACTGATGATGCCGTCCTCAAAGATGTGGGTGATCGTCAGCTCGAACCGAAAGCCCGAGTACAGAAGGCCGCCCATCAGAATCCCCACAAACAGAGAACTGTAGACCTCCTTCGTGATCAGCGCAAGCCCGATCGCCACAATAGCCGGAACCAGCGCCCAGAACGTTGCATGAAGAGCTGGCACATACTCCATTTCCTCCTCCGCTGCAAACACCGTGGTGGAAAATGCCAAAGCCATCAGAAGCGCCGTAGGCAGAAGCATCATCCACTTCTTTTTCATTCGTTTCATAACCCTTTCTCCTTTTTGCACGTTTTACATAACTGTAACACTTTAGCACGCAAAAGCATTTTACCACGTATGCAGAGAAAAGGAAAGAAAAATTTTCACAGCCTCGCCTCCATCAGATTGCCCGATGCATATCTTCTGAGTCCTCTGTAAAATACCGCCACTGCCGCCCCGGACAACAGACAGGCATACCCGATCAACGCAAAAAACGTTCTGACATCAAAGTTGACTATCACATGCAAAGGAAGCCAGACTGCCATTCCCACCGGAATGATAAAATACAGTAAAAAGCGTGAGATCCCCTCAAAAATGCCATCCGGATAAGTCCCAAAGCTTATCATACCCATGGTCATTTGACTTTGCAGGATATCCATCCGCACCAACCAGAAGGACAGACTACCCAAAAGCAGTGCAAAAGCGGTGAAGACAACCGTTCCCGTCACCGTAAACAGCAGAAACAGCAGAAATCCGCCCACACCGGGCCTGCAGGCACACGCAAGCACCACCCCATACAGAAGATCGCCGACTGCCGAGATATTGGTAGATGAAGTCATCACACTGAGCAGTACGTTTTTCGGCTGTACCAGAAAGGAATCCAGCTTACCGCTAATGATCAGCTCCGACAGGGAAAACACTCTCGCAAACAAAATACGCGAGAGGCCAAACGACGCTGCTGTCAGCCCCCAGAGCAGCATGATCTCCCGCAGGGTATATCCCCCGACATCCTCCCGCAGCCGGAACAGGATAAACCACTGCACCAGAATCGATGCATCGTTCAGCACCATAAAGCAGACATTGGTGAGAAAGGTAACCTTGTTCACCATCTCCCGCATGATATTGTATTTGATGGAAAGCAGGCACACCCGCACTTGATTTTTAGCCGCCGTTAACATACAGCTTTCTAACCCCCTTCCTGTAGATCAAAACCATCAGCCCGCAGCCGACAGCCAGATACACAACCTGTGCCGCCACAATTTCCAGACATTTTGCCGGACTGAAATCCACGATCAGTTTGGCCGGACCGTAACACACCGTATAGATCGGTGTCAATTTCAATAACGGCTGTAATGCTTTTGGAAAGATCTCAACCGGAAACATGATCCCCACCACCAGGATCAGCTTATTGTACAGCCACTGAAACGGCGCCGTATCCTCAATCCAGAAAGAAAACAGACTGATGCACAGCTTGAATACCGCATTGATGGTGATCCCCAAAATCACGCAGAGCGCCATCACAGGAAGCGTTATCAGCCGAAACCGCGGCAGGGGCCCGACCATCACCGCCCCGATCACTGCCGCCACCGCCGCATACATGGGCAGTCTGACGCTCCATTCACCGGTGTATTTGGTCAGAATATACAGTGTATAGTGGTAAGGTCTGTTTATCCGATAGGCAATATTGCCGCCCCGGATATCCCCCGCTACCTCGCCCGCAACCACGTTCGCGTTGGAACCGAAATACAGCATCTCCGTCATCATCACATACCAGATCATCTGCTCCTTCGTATAGCCCGCGATCAGTTCCTCCGGCGTTCGGTACATGTATCCCCAGAGCTTGATAAAAATAAAGATAAATACAAAATAAGTGAAAAATCCTATTGCCACATTGGCCGCATACTGCAGGTTTTCCAGCAGAACAGACTGATAAATGACCGCATACTTTCTCATTTTTCCGCTATCCTTTCCTCCGATTTATAAATCTCCGTAATGATCTCCTCCAACGATATGGATAAGGAATCTCCATTCTCTGCTGCCTTTTCATGCGCCTGAGTGTCGGCTGCCCGTTTATCCGGATAATGGTGTTTCAAATGTTCCACCGAATCATCCAGCACGATCCGCCCGGCATTCACGATGATAATGCGCCTGCAAAGCTTCTCAATATCGCCTACATCATGACTGGTCAGAAAGATCGTGGTATGCTCCTCCTGATTCATCTGCATGATCAGGGAACGAATATTTTCTTTTACCACCGGGTCCAGTCCGATCGTCGGCTCATCCAGAAACAATACCTTCGGTTTATGGATCAGGGAAGCCACGATCTCACAGCGTATCCGCTGTCCCAGAGACAAATTTCTGACAGGTGTGTCAATAAAGGATCCCAGCGCAAACCGCTCCGAAAGTTCTTCTATCCTAGCCTCCGTCTCCCTCTCCGAGAGGTCGTAAATCGCCCCGAAAAACCGAAAGTTATCATAGGGCGTCAGATGCGTCCAGAGCTGTTCTTTCTGCCCGAACACCGTGCCGATCTGATAGGCAAGCTGCTTTCTCTTTTTTGTCGGGTCAACTCCCAGTACTTCCACCCGGCCGCCGTCAGGATAAAGGATGCCTGTCAGCATTTTGATCGTTGTGCTCTTTCCCGCGCCGTTTGGTCCGATAAATGCCAGCATCTCGCCCTCTTCCACGGTAAAGGAAACACCGTTCACGGCCTGAATCTTCTCCGTCTGCGGATGCAGGATCGCCTTGATGCTGCCCGTCATTCCCTTTTCCTTTTTCTTCACCCGAAATGTCTTCGATAAATCTTCCACTCTGATCACCTGCATCATTGTCTCCCTTCTTTCTCGTATAAAAAGAGAACCGCCTGTTCCATACACTTCCGTGTATTTCCCATGCGGTTCTCATTCCTATTTGAATCCTGATTCCCGCATAGCCAAATAAGACTTTCCGTCTACCGGCCATGCGCTCGCGGGCTTTTCGCCGCCCTCAGGCTGTGACCGTTTTCTGAAAAATCTGCTGCATACCAATAATGACCATAAACGGGACTAGATTCCTATAAAACATATTGCTCCCTCCGCCAAAGACTCAACTCATCTATGAAATCATAAGTTGTCAAGTTTTTCTTCGACTTTTTAAATTTTCAGATAGCATATCACAGTCTTTTGAATCTGTCAAACACTTATTTACTTATTTTCTTCATCCTGCCGGACTGCTCCCGCCTGCAGGCTCATTTCTTTCCGGTAGCACTTTCGGAAAAAGCAGAGCATTTATCCTTCTTAGGCTTCTACGGCTTTAACTCGTATTCTTCCGCCACAAACGCTTCAAAAGAAAAGCCGGTCTCTGTCCTGTTCACCGTGACCGTCTTGCCTCTGCAGACAACGGACAGTTCCTTTCCGATCACTGCAATTTTCCCGCTAAACTGCGGTCTTACCACAGCGCGTGAAAGACTGCCATCCTCCCAGTACAGGTCAACCTCATGTCCGCCTCTGGCCAAAAGTCCCTTGCAGCTTCCCTTCTTCCAGGATACCGGCAATGCCGGAAGAAAATGCAGCCCCAGATGGCTTTGCAGGAGACATTCCGCGATACCTGCGGCCGCACCGAGATTTCCGTCAATCTGAAAGACAAAGCCGGCATTTAATAGGCTGCGGGACGTGGAATCCGTCAGCATCTTATGTATATTTTTATCGGAACTCACCCCATCCCTGAAACGTGCATCCAGACAGATCTGCCACGCCAAAGGCCAACCGTCACGTCCTGCTCCGTGCGCTCTGCGGCGCTCCAGGGATATCTTTGCCGCCTCCATAAACTCCGGGGTATCCCTCCAGTTAATGGAAGATCCCGGATACACGGCATATAAGTGGGAAACATGGCCCATGCCGGGATCCTGCTCCGAATAATCCTGGTTCCATTCCATCAGCTGTCCCTCGGAGCCGATTTGATCCCCGGGAAGTTTTTCGATTATGGTTTTTAATACCTCACCATATTTCAGGTCAATTCCCAGAATCTTCTGTATCTCGATACATGCCCCGAAAAATTCGCGCAATAGTTGATTGTCCATAGCAGGGCTCACACACAAAGGTGTATCCGAACCGTCCGCAAGGTAGTACCGGTTCTCCGGAGATACTGACGGACAGGTAAGCAGCTGTCCATCTACCTCTACCAGAAAATCTTCATAAAACAATGCCATATCCTTTAGAATCGGATACATGCGCTCCAATACACTCTTATCTCCGGTATACAGATAGTGCTCCCACACATGCATTCCCATCCATGCCCCGCCCGTTACCCAAGGCGTGGATGCCATATAGACATCCTGCGGTGCACAGTCGCCGTAATAGTCTGTATTGTGATGACACACCATTCCTCTCATACCGTACATCACATCGGCTGTCTTCTTTCCCGGCTCATGCATCGTCTCAAGCAAATCCATCAGGGGTTCATGGAGGCTTGTCAGATTGCCGACGCATGCCAGCCAGTAATTCATCTGCAGATTGATATTAATGGTATACTTACTGTCCCACATCGGCATAAAATCAGCATTCCAGATTCCCTGGAGATTTAACGGCGAACTACCCTGCCTGCTGCCGGATACGATCAGATATCGCCCGAATTGGAAATACAGCGCAGCCAGAGCCGGTTCCTTTCCGCCATTGCGCAGTGCGTTAAGCCGCTGTTCCAGACTGCCGCAGACAGGTTCCCCCAAGTCCAGCTGACAGCGCTCCATGAGGGCTGCAAAATCCCTGACATGCTCTTCCTTCAAAGTCCGATATCCCTTTTCCTGAGCTGTATTCAGGTTTTTGATCACTTCTGCACGCGGATCCGGAAAACGATTAGAGGTGGCAGTCGTCAGATAAATTGTCACTTCACTGCAGTTCTCAGCCGTCAGCTGGGATACCGGATTGATCAGTTTTCCATCACATTCTACTCGAAATGCTGCTGCAAACTGCACCCCTGCATCATTTCCCGCCATTAAGAAAGTATTGTCGTCTATGGTTCTGGCAAAATCCACCTGCGTTCCCGGCCATCCGCCTCCTCTGGCCTGCATGCCGGGGCGGCGGTCATCCTCAATATACGTATCGGATACGGTGACACGGTCCAGCTTCAATTCCAACCGAATCGCCCGAGGCAGGTCTGAAGTGAGACGGATACACATCACCTGGCCTGGATTGCTGATGAACATTTCTCTGTGATAGAAAACATTTTCCAACTTGTGATCCACCGTGAGAACTCCCGTCATCAGATTCAGATCCATACGATATGCCTCCGGTTTCGGAGGCTGGAGCCTTCCACCCATAGCAAACGGCATCTTTTGATTCAGAGCCATATTCAATTGTCCGATGAAGGTATAATGTCGCTGAGAACAAGGAACTCCCGCCATATACTGCGCGATCATTTCCTCCGCATCATGCATCTTTCCTTCCAGAACCAGCCTGCGAATCTCCGGAAGTTTTTCCTTGTACGCCGGATTATTACGATCCATCGCCAAACCATGCCACAGAGAATCGTCATTCAGCGGAATGCGTTCCATATCGGTCTCCCCGTAAATCATAGCTCCCAATCTTCCGTTTCCCAACGGCAGTGCATCTTCCCACACTTTTGCCGGACTGTCATAATACATGTGATTATTGTGTTCCATTCAAATCCTCCATTTTGAACTGTATGTCGAAAAATAGCAGACTTTTCAGTCTGCTATTTCAAAATTGATAACCGATTGCTCTGGTCAAAGAGCAGCTTTAGCAGACCGCGATCGTCACCGCCGCTTCTGTAAGGCTGCCATCCTCTGCCTTTATGGTAAGACTGACCTTGCCGGTCTCATAACCGGAACGGATCACGGCAAGAGCCCGTCCATGATACGTGGTAAAGGATCCCTTCGTATAATTTTCCTCCGTGACAGGCGCAGCAGAACCAAAACCAGCCAGATATCCTGCTCCATTCGCTTCGGCATGGAGCAGGACTTCGGCATCCGGCACCACATTCCCTTCCGCATCCACAATCTCCGCCGAAACATAGGCAAGGCTGTGACCGTCAGCTCTGAGTGTTTCCCTGCCGCTTAACTCTTCCACCGTCAGACGGACGGCTGCGGGCTCTCCCACTGTTTTGAGGAAGGTGCGGGAAATCTCGGAACCGTCTTTATAGCTTACCGCTTCCAGAAGTCCCGGAGTATATGCTATATCAAAAGCCGCCATATAGCGCTTCGCTTTTCCTGCAGCTGCCTTTCCAAGGCTCTTCCCGTCAAGAAACAGCTCAATCTCATCGGCGGCAGAGTACGCCGTCACATGAACCATCCGGCCTTCCTGCCCCTTCCAGCTCCAATTGGCGAACAGCTGGGGCCATCCCCATTTACTGATGATCTCCTTTTTCCCGAAATTGACAGGGTCAGCCACAAAAAGTCCTGTCTCTTCACTGCCCCATACGATCCGGCGGTAAACTCCCTGTGGTGTAAGATTCCCGTTAATGTCAAAGTCGGCGTCGTTTGCCAGCCGCCAAGGGTATTGGGACTTATACGACATTAAGTCCCATGCATTCATCCCGGCCTCCGGACTTTCCGGATCCACAAAGATCGATTTCCCGATTCCCGCCTCGCCTATATAATCAAAGGCAGTCCAGGTACAGTCGCCGATCACATAAGGCAGTCTCTCCACATGATCCCAGACCCGGTCGATCTCCATGGGAAAACTCTCCGTTCCCAGAATAACCCTCTCCGGGAACATTTTCCCGCCCGTCTCATAGCGGTCTTCCATATAGTTATATCCCACCACATCCAGAAAGCTGCAGAAAGGTTCGGAGCGCTCCTCCCAGAAGGTGTCTGCCACCGGAGCGGCGGCATTCTGCTCCGTTCCGGTGCCGCTTTCGGAAAGCGCACTCCTTTTCCGGAAATCGTCTGCCGTCGTCTTATCGTCAAGACCGTTCCAATAAGAACAAAGACCGTTGGAAATCAGGCGGGTGGGATCCAGGCTTCTGGCATAAGAAGCCAGTTCCATGGCAAGCCGGTATCCGTCGTTCATGCCGCCTCGCTCCGGAATCTCATTTCCCGTAGACCAGAAAATAACGGAAGGATGGATGCGGTCCCGAAGAATAAAGGATTTCAAATCTTTCTTCCAGTCACTCACAAAAAACTGGCTGTAATCTCCGGGCTGCTTTGCTATCCCCCAGGCATCAAAGGCCTCGTCGAACACGTACATTCCCAGACGGTCGCAGACCTCCAAAAGAACGGCGGAAGGTGGATTATGAGCCGTCCTCACCGTATTGAATCCGCTTTCCTTAAGCAGTCTGATCTTGCGGTATTCACTGTCATAGAGAGAAACTGCACCGAGGATTCCATTGTCGTGATGAAGACACCCGCCTTTCAGTTTTACCGTCTTTCCGTTGATCTGAAGACCATGAACCGCATCCGCGCTGACAGTACGGATCCCGAAAAGCACGGCTGACTTGTCTGTCATGGGCGCGTCTTCTGCCGGAATCAACCCGCACCTGAATTCTCCCAGATCGGTTACCGTAACGGACATCTGATAAAGATTCGGCTGCTCCGCATCCCAGAGCTGCGGTTCCGCAACCGTCATGGGCACTACGGCAGCGGCGCTTCCCATTGCCTTTACCTGTATCACCGCAGAACGGACAAGAACTGCTTCCGCCTCCCCCTCCGGGATCAGAGCCGTTTCCACCCTCACAAAGTGATCAGAAGGCGTATCGTTGCAGACTGTCACTTCCGAGCACAGATATGCCTCAAGTGCCTTCCCTTCTTTCCATTCCACGCGCTTTGTGTAAGTAAAAATCCCATCGTTCCCGATCCGTATCTTCGGCGTATGAACAAGCTCTACCGACCGGAAGATACCCGCCCCGGTATACCATCTTGAATTAGGCTGCATACTGGGATTTACGGAAACCACGATCCGATTGTTTACGCCCCAGTAAACATAGGGGGTAATATCCGCCCAGAAAGACGTATATCCATAATGATGCTGCAGAACTTGACAGCCGTTTACCTCAAGAGCCGCGTTCATCATAACGCCGTCAAAGTGCAGAAAGACTTTCTCCTCTTTCCATTCTTCCGGGACCTGAATCGTCTTTTCGTAATAGGCCACTGTGCCGTCATAGTAGCCCATGGCCGCCGCTGATGCCGCAGCCTTACTTACGCCCTCCTCCAGCATGTAATCGTGGGGAAGGTCCACCTCTCTTGCCGTATCATTACCCGAAAGTTCATCCGTCAGTGTAAAAGGACTTTTCTTGAATTTCCATCCCTGATCAATGTTTTCTGTTCTCATGACCTTCTCCCTTTGCTGCGCAAGTTTTCCTCGTCATAACAGAGCCTATACAGCCCTATTCTTTGTCATGTATCTCGCTGTGCAGCTCCTGCAAAGGCTTCACCTCGCTGCTCTTGTGCGTCTTTAAATAATGAATGCCCTCCGCCGTCACCTTCGCCGCTGCAACTGTGGTGATATAGGGCGCTTTCGCCTTGATCGCCGCCTTGCGCAGGTAGCTGTCGTCGTGCACGCTGTCCTTCCCCACGGGAGAATTGATGATCAGGTCGAAATCGCCGTTGGTGATCATGTCAAGCACATTGGGCCGCCCCTCGTAGAGCTTATTCGCCTTCGTGGCCGGAATCCCGGCTGCCGTGATCAGATTGTAGGTACCTTCCGTCGCCACGATCTTAAAGCCGTCATCCGCCAGGCTCTTCGCCACTTCCACCACTTCGTCCTTATCCTTTTTATTCACGGAGATCAGCACCGTTCCTTCCATCGGAAGCTTGGACTGCACCGCCTCCTGTGCTTTGAAGAAGGCTTCGCCGTAAGAGCGGGATAAGCCCAGCACTTCGCCCGTGGAGCGCATTTCCGGTCCCAGAAGCGGATCTACCTCCGGGAACATATTGAAGGGGAACGCTGCCTCCTTCACGCCATAATAAGGTATCGCCTGTTCTTTTAATCCGGAGATCGGAGAAGGCCGTCCCGTGAGCTCTGAGGTGATAATATCGGTTGCCAGAGGCACCATGCGGATATTGCAGACCTTTGACACCAGCGGAACGGTACGGGATGCTCTTGGATTGGCCTCCAGCACAAAGACCTTGCCGTTTTCAATAGCGTACTGCATATTCATCAGTCCCTTGACGTGCATCTCCTCCGCAATCTTTCTGGTATATTCCTTGATGGTCTCCACACTCTCCGCCGGAATATGCACAGAGGGAATGATGCAGGCCGAATCCCCGGAGTGGATACCGGCAAGCTCGATATGCTCCATCACGGCAGGTACAAAGGCGTGCGTACCGTCACTGATCGCATCCGCCTCACACTCCAGTGCATGATTCAGGAAACGATCGATCAGGATCGGCCGGTCAGGCGTCACACCCACAGCCGCATTCATGTACTCCGTCATGCTCTCGTCGTCATAGACTACCTCCATGCCTCTTCCGCCCAGCACATAGGAAGGACGCACCATCACCGGGTAACCGATCTTCGCCGCAATGCCAAGAGCCTCCTCCACGGTGGTAGCCATGCCCGACTCCGGCATGGGAATCTCCAGCTTCTCCATCATAGCGCGGAACTGGTCGCGGTCCTCCGCCAGATCAATGACGGAAGGAGAGGTGCCCAGGATCCTGACTCCGTTCTGTTCCAGCTCGGAAGCCAGATTTAACGGCGTCTGTCCGCCGAACTGCGCGATCACCCCTAACGGCTTCTCCTTGTTATAAATACTCAGTACATCCTCTAACGTAAGCGGCTCAAAATACAGCTTATCGGAAGTATCGTAATCGGTGGATACCGTCTCCGGGTTACAGTTCACAATGATCGTCTCAAAGCCAAGCTTTTTCAGAGCCATCGCCGCGTGGACACAGCAATAATCAAATTCGATACCCTGTCCGATACGGTTGGGGCCGCCGCCCAGAATCATGATCTTGGGCTTATCTTCATTTACAGGGTTCTTATCCGGTGCATTGTAGGTGGAGTAGAAATAGGCGCTGTTCTCCGTGCCGCTGACGTGTACACCCTCCCATGCCTCCTCAACGTCCAGCGCAAGCCTGCGCTCTCTAATAGACGCCTCCGGAATCTCCAGAAGCTGTCCCAGATATTTATCGGAGAAACCGTCCTTTTTGGCTGTGATCAGCATATCATCGGGCAGCATTTTCCCTTTATGCTGTAAAATAGCCTCCTCTTCCTCCACCAGCTCTTTCATCTGCTCGATAAAATATGCTTTTACTTTCGTGATCTCAAAAATCTCCTCCACCGTAGCGCCCTGGCGCAGCGCCTCGTACATGAGGAAATGCCTCTCGCTGGAAGGCGTATTCAGTCTCCGCAGCAGCTCCTCCTTCGGCAGCGTGTCAAAATCTTTGGCATGTCCCAGACCGTAACGTCCCGTTTCCAGGGAACGGATCGCTTTCTGGAAAGCTTCTTTATACGTCTTGCCGATGCTCATGACTTCGCCCACGGCGCGCATCTGAGTACCCAGCTTGTCCTCCACACCCTTGAACTTTTCAAAAGCCCAGCGGGCAAACTTGATCACCACATAGTCGCCGTCCGGCACATATTTATCTAATGTTCCGTATTTTCCACAGGGAATATCCTTTAAGGTAAGACCTGCCGCCAGCATGGAAGATACCAGCGCGATCGGAAATCCCGTAGCCTTACTTGCCAGCGCCGATGAGCGTGAGGTACGGGGATTGATCTCGATGACAATGATCCGATCCGTCACCGGATCGTGAGCGAACTGCACGTTGGTGCCGCCGATCACCTGCACCGATTCTACGATCCTGTAAGCCTGCTCCTGTAATTTTTTCTGACATTCCTCAGAGATGGTCAGCATAGGCGCAGAGCAGAAAGAGTCGCCCGTATGTACGCCCAGCGGATCGATATTTTCAATAAAGCATACGGTGATGATGTTATTCTCCGCATCCCGCACCACCTCCAGTTCCAGCTCCTCCCAGCCGAGAATGGATTCCTCTACCAACACCTGTCCCACAAGGCTTGCCTGCAGGCCTCTGGCACATACTACTTTCAGTTCCTCTTTGTTGTACACCAGACCGCCGCCTGCGCCGCCCATGGTGTAGGCGGGGCGAAGCACCACGGGATAACCGAGCTCTTCCGCGATAGAGAGCGCCTCCTCTACGGAGTAAGCAACTTCACTGCGGGCCATCTCAATGCCCAGCTTGTTCATGGTTTTCTTAAACTCGATACGGTCCTCCCCGCGCTCGATGGCATCTACCTGAACGCCGATCACCTTGACGCCGTATTTCTCCAGAATGCCTGCCTTGTTGAGCTCTGCACAGAGATTTAATCCGGACTGTCCTCCCAGATTGGGCAGCAGCGCATCAGGGCGTTCCTTTGCAATGATCTGCTCCAGCCGCTCCACATTAAGCGGTTCAATATAGGTCACATCCGCCGTCTCCGGATCCGTCATGATCGTCGCCGGGTTGGAATTGACCAGCACGATCTCATACCCCAGCTTCCGAAGCGCTTTACACGCCTGCGTCCCCGAATAGTCAAACTCGCAGGCCTGTCCGATGATGATCGGGCCCGAACCAATAATCAGTACCTTATGAATGTCTGTTCTGCGTGGCATATCCATCCTCCGTTCTTCTGCCTGTTTCACTTTCTGTTCTATACTAAAGATAAGTATACAAAAAAAACTGCATTTTAACAATGCAGTTTTTTTTTCATCTATACGGTTTTATACTTTTCAATGTAAACCGGGAATGTGTCGGTGCCTTTCATCTCCTTGCCGGCTGTAATGGTAACATTCTTATCAGTAATGAGATATTCCACGCTGGCGCCTGCCTCCACCACAGTGTCCTGCATCAGAATACAATTTTTGATCTTGGCGCCCTTGCCGACTTTTACGCCACGGAAGATCACACTGTTCTCCACTTCCCCTTCGATCACGCAGCCGTCCGCCATCATCACGTTCTGTACCTTTGCCCCGTCTACGTAATGGGTCGGATTATCGCCGCGGATCTTGGTGTAAATAGGTGCGGCGGAAAACAGGGCATCCAGATTATAGTCGTCCAGAAGCTTCATATTCTCTTCAAAATAGCTTTTCATGCCGCTGATACGCGCCACATAGCCCGTATACTTGTAAGCCTGTACGTTCAGCTTGTTAAGCTGCGGCATGATGACGTCGCGCATAAAGAAGGTACGTCCCTGCTCATAAGCCGCGCTTACGATATCGATCAACAGCTCACGTTCGATGACAAAGATATTCATGGAAATGTTCTGGACACCGTCTGTCTTTGGATTGATGGACACTTTACGGATTCGTCCCTGTTCCACATCAAAAGTATAATAGAAAACTCTGTCACTGGTCTGATAATCCAACAGCTCTTTGGGCAATTCCTGTTCATTGTAAGCGATAGTGAGATCCGCACCACTATCCATATGCGCCTGCAGCATCGCATTGAAGTCAAAATTGACCACCACATTCGTATCGGACATGATGACATATTTCTCTTTCTGGGACTTCAGAAAATCCAGAAGGTTAGCCAACGCGCCTGCACGTCCCACATAGGGACCGCCGACCTGCTTCTCGGCAAAAGGCGGGAAGATATGCAGACCGCCGTTCTTACGAACCAGATCCCACTCGCGCCCGGACCCCAGATGATCCATCAGGGAATGATAGTTCTTGTTTACGACAACGGAAATATTGTCTATTCCGGAATGCGTCATACTTGACAGAATAAAATCTATGATACGGTAACGGCTGGCAAAAGGAATGGAAGCCATCAGGCGCACGCCGACCAATTCAGGAACCAGAGCGTCATAACTGTTGGGAAAAATAATACCGATTACATCTGTGCTTGACTTTATCATTCTGCTTCACCGCCTTCCACATTATCTCTCACCATGGCATCGGGACCTATCACCACATTCTCACCTATGGTAACGCCGGATGCGATAGTCGCCACACCCTTTTCCGTCCCGGTGGGCATTGCACCTACCACGGCATTCTCACAGATCGTCACATTTTCCGCCACAATACAGTGCTTCACCACTGCGCCGGCCTTGATGGTCGTTCCGCCCATGACGACAGCGTCCTCCACCACCGCTCCGGCTTCTACCTTAACACCGCCGAATAAAACAGAGTGCTTTACCGTACCTTTGATCCGGCAGCCATCGGTGATCATGGCATTTTCCACCACCGCTCCGGCGTTGATCTTATGCCCTGTCATACCGGTATTGCGGCTGTAAATCTTCCAGCCCTCATCAAAAAGGTTGATACCGCTGTGTTCCGGGTCCAGAACCTCCATATTTGCTTCCCACAGGGAGGAAATGGTTCCCACGTCCTTCCAGTATCCGCTGAAACGATACGCATACATCTGCCGATGATCACGCAGCAGATTGGGAATGATATTATTGCCGAAGTCATTTTCTGAGTTCGGGTCCGCCTCGTCCTCTTCCAAATATTTTTTCAGGATATCCCAGTTAAAGATATAGATACCCATGGAAGCCAGATTGGATTTGGGATTTTTCGGTTTCTCCTGAAATTCCGTGATCTTGTCACTCTCATCAGCTACCATCAGACCGAAACGAGGCGCCTCCTCCCACGGTACTTCCATAACTGCAACGCTGAACTCAGCATTTTTTTCTTTGTGAAATTCGAGGAAATCGCTGTAATCCTGTTTGCAGATCTGGTCGCCGGAAAGAATGATAACATATTTCGGATCATATCTCTCAATAAAAGAGATATTCTGGTAAATCGCATTTGCCGTGCCTTTATACCAGTCTGACCCGTGCGCCTTCTGATAAGGCGGCAGTACATGCACACCTCCATAGAGCCGGTCCAGATCCCAGGGCTGACCGTTACCTATGTACTCGTTTAACTCGAGCGGCTGATACTGCGTCAGGATACCTACGGTATCAATGCCTGAATTGACGCAGTTGGACAGCGGAAAATCAATGATACGATATTTGCCGCCAAAAGGAACTGCCGGTTTTGCAAGCTTGTCCGTGAGCGCATAGAGGCGTGAGCCCTGTCCGCCGGCAAGAAGCATTGCAATCATTTCTTTTGCCATAATACGATTCCTCCTATATTCATTATTTTTACATAATCTTGTCCAATGTCTCAAACAGCACCTGAACGTCAAGGGGTTTGGTAATATGAGCATTCATGCCGCTTTTCAGTGCTTCTTCCCGATCCTCCGCAAAAGCGTTGGCGGTCATGGCTATGATCGGTATGGAAGCAAGATCAGGATTTTTAAAACTGCGGATCCTTCGGGTTGCCTCGTATCCGTTCATCTCGGTCATCTGGATATCCATTAATACTGCCCGATAATATCCCGGCTCAGACTGTTCCACCATATCTGCAGCAATCCGGCCGTTTTCCGCGATGTCAACGGTGAAGCCTGCGCCTTCCAGAAGAGCTTTCGCGATCTCCTGATTCATCTCCACATCCTCGGCAAGCAGGAGTCGCCCGGTGCGATGCACAGCGGTGTCTCCGGCAGATGTTTTGCCGCCTGCGGCTGCTTCTGTGAATGTCGGCTCTATTTCGGCGTCGGAAGAAAGGCGGAAGGTGAAAGAAACCGTAAATTCGGTGCCGACACCCTGTTCGCTTTCAACCCGGATGGAACCGTTCATCATATCCACGATGTTTTTTGTGATCGCCATGCCGAGACCGGTTCCCTGAATCTTGCTGATCGTGCTGTTTCTTTCCCTTTCAAACGGTTCAAAAATACGCTCCACAAATTCCCGGCTCATACCCATGCCATTGTCTTTGATCAAGAACTCATAGCTGCCATAGCCTTCCGGTGCGCCGGCTTTTTCTTTGAGCTGCAGATTGATCATGCCGCCCGCCTCCGTGTATTTCACGGAGTTGCTCAGCAGATTCAAAAGCACCTGATTGAGGCGGACTTTGTCGCAATAAATATTTTCGTTCAGTAGATCTACCGTATCGATCTCCAGCGTAAGATTCTTTGCCTGAACATTCGCCTGCAAAATACTGCGCAGACCATTCAGGATCTCCGGAAGATTGCACGGTTTATCTTCCAGCTGAACCTTACCGCTCTCAATGTGGCTCATGTCCAGAACGTCATTGATCAAACCAAGCAGATGATTGCTGGATATCTTAATCTTTTTCAGATACTCCGCAACCTGTTCGGTCGAATCAATGTGTGTGATAGCGAGATCGGTGAAGCCGACGATGGCATTCATCGGCGTGCGTATGTCGTGCGACATATTTGACAAAAAGATACTCTTTGCCCTGCTGGCTTTCTTTGCCTGCGAGAGCGCCGCTTCCAGAAGGGAATTCTGCTCCATCTCCCTGCGGATCTCAGCATCCACACTGCGGAAACCCAGAACGATTCCCCGCATACCGTTTTCGGTTTTATCTCTCACGACTTTCATCTGGAAGTATTCGATCCGGCCGTCCTTGTACTTGCGGTAATTGATGCAGTATGTCCTGGTCTCCGCAAGGTTTTTCTTTAAAGCTTCCAGAGAGATGGCCTGCCGCAGCATTTCACGGTCATCCTCGTATACCTGTTCCTGAATGTAAGCTTCCATGTTTTCCCACAGGGGGCGCGCGCTGTCAAAAAATTTATTATTCACCGATCCATCGGAACGGATCGGTGTGATAAGACCTGTTTCGGAATCTACAAACCAGATCAGACTGAAATCAATGCTGAGCGCCTGAACAAGTCCCATGTGCCGCCGCTCGTTTTCACGCTCCTGCTGTTTCTGCGCAGTGATATCTAAAAGGAAACGCTGGTAGAAAAGCTCGCCGTTTTTTTCCAAAAGCTTGATGCTTCCCATAACGTGAAGAAGCTTCCCGTCACTATGACGTACACGGTACTCTACATTTACATAGTCGCCGGGTTTTGTCAAAGTTTTGATACTTTTCAGAAGATCCTCTTTGTCTTCTTCGATCACAGTCGCCGCGATCAGATGGAAGCCGTCCCGCTCCAGCTCATCACGGTCCTCATATCCCAGAATCTTTAGCGCCATCGTGTTGATGCTGAAAATCTGCGAACCGTCAAGGTTATGCGCGATCACGCCGCACTCTATGTTGGAAAAAATGGTTTCAAGGGTTTGGTTCTTTTTTATAATTTCCTGTTCATAAGTGCGTTCCTGCGTTACATCAATCCCGATACCCACGGTTCCCATCACGCTGCCGTCAAGGTCATAAAGAGGGGATTTGTAAGTGGTGAGCATTCGCATTCCGTCTCCGGTCTTAATGGTTTCTCCGGATACGAGAGTCTGCCTGGTGCTCATGACCTGAAGCTCTGATTGGATACAGGCAGGGTCATCCTCCTCCACGTCCCAGATATAGGCATGACGCTGCCCCTCCACCTGCTGCTTCGTTTTGTTGACAGTACGGCAAAAACTGTCGTTGACTTTCTCATGAACACCGTCTTTATCCTTATACCAGATCATATTCGGGGTGTTATTGATCGCAGCCTCCAGATATTGGCTGGTCTGCCAGAAATCCCTGCTCATCTTACAGGTCTGCTGCCATCTGAGAAAACGGAAACGAAGCTCCTCGTCAGACATAGGGCTGATCCATATATCCGTAATCTCGGAGAAGGCCGGATCGGCACAGAGCGCCGGCATCTGCTCTTTATCCGCCAATAAAATAACATATGCTTCCTTTTTGCGGTTTGAAAAGAGTACCTGTAAGGCATCAGGAATATTCATATGCGAAAGATCCGCCAGAATCAAATCAGCCTCTGCGGACAGACGGGCGTCCACTTTATCGCTCTCAGAAAAACTATGGGAAAAATACTCGAGAGCAGGCATTTTTTTAATCACATCAAAGGCATGTCCGGGGCGTCCGAGAAGATAAATATTTAGACAACAAGTATACATGGCACTTTCTCCGTAAGGATATCATTATCGTTGTAAATATTCTATCAATCCTGCTGAAACATGTCAATATTTAGATAACTTTCAGAGCATATCCATATACCCTTTAAAGATCGTTTCCTGAGTTAACAAAGAGGGCCGAAAAAGCCCTCTCTGTGTTTTAAAAATTTAAGATGTGGCCTATGTATTTTCTACTCCCCCGACACCTGTGTCCCGTCAGCCTTCATGTGGTACTTATCCTTATAGATCAGCTGAGAGATCGGCACCAGCTCATACCCCTTATCCTGCAGTCCCGTAATGACCGCATCCAAGGCGTCCGCCGTGTACTTCGCGCCATTGTGCATGAGAATGATCGCTCCGTTTTGCAGCTTATCGGAGCCCACAACCCGCTTGATGATGTCATCCACGCCATAATCCTTCCAGTCCAGAGAATCGATCGACCACTGGATCGGATAGTAGCCGCACTTTTGGGCATTTTTTATGACATGATTGTCATAATCCCCGTACGGCGGCCGGAACAGACACATCTCATAGCCGGTCAGCTCCTGCACCTTAGTATGTACCTTCATCAGCTCCTCCTGACACTGTTCGTCAGAAAGCTGTGACATATTTTTATGGTTTTCGCTGTGATTGCCCAGATCGTGGCCGTCCGCCAGAATCGCCCGCACATCCTCCGGATAGGACTCCACCCAGCCGCCTGTCATAAAGAACGTCACCTTCACATTGTGCTTCTTCAACGTTTCCAATATTCTTCTCGTATCATCATTCCCCCAGGCCGCATCGAAGCTGAGTGCCACCTGCTTTTTATCCGTCTCCACACAGTAAATGGGAAGTTCCCTGCCGCCCACGGAGCTGCTCACCGTGATGGATTCCGGCAGAAACCGCACGATGCCCTGGATCAATGCCACTGCTGCCAGCAGAAAAGCCGCTGATTTCGCCACCTGAAGAGCTACATTTTTCAGAAATATCTCCCGCTTATACGCTTCTTTCGTCTGCTCTCTCCCGATCGCACTCACGGAACCACAGTACTGTCCGCACCCCTTCTGTCTCATTCTCTCGGCGTTCCATGCCTCTACCTTCTCAGGATCCGGCCAGACACCGTCTTTCCCGCGTGCGGCTCGTTCCCTCTGTATCTTGTTTTCCAGCTCTCCTATGGCCAGCCGAAACTTTTCGTTCCATTTTCCCTTTACAGCCATATCGTTCTCCCGGTCTTGCTTTAGTTCAATATATGCAAAAATTGGGAAAATACGCCTTTGTCATTCTCTTTCTCCTGTAAAACTGGGCTGCCTCACAGGAGGCTGCCCTCAAACACCACCCGCTCCAACGCAAGGTCTTCTTTTCTTAAGAGCAGCACATCCGCCCGCTTTCCCGGCGTGATGCTGCCGCATTCCCCGTCGATTCCCACACATCTGGCGGGATTTACCGCCGCACACCTGATCGCTGCTTCCAGAGGAATCCCCATCCGGAGGACCGCTGTCCTCACACAGTCCAAAAGGTTCGTGACCGATCCCGCAATAGAGCCGTTTCCCAGAGTGGCCAGCTTTCCCACCACCTTCACGTCCTGACCGCCCAGCGTGTAATCCCCATCCGCAAGTCCCGTGGCCCGCATACTGTCGCTGATCAGGATGATGCGCTTCTCCCCGAAGAGCTTGAAAGCGGCTCGCACCGCCGCCGGATGGCTGTGCACCCCGTCAGCGATCAGCTCCACCTCCACGCGCTCTCTGTCCACCGCAGCGCCGATGGGACCGGGGCTCCTGTGACTGTAGGGATTCATGGCATTGTAGAGATGCGTCATATGAACTGCGCCTGCATCGAACGCTCTGATCGCGGTGTCATAATCCGCACAGGTGTGAGCCAAAGACATGACACATGTGTCATGCCTTTTCCGGATCAGTTCTTCCGCGCCCTCTTCCTCAGGAGCCAGATCCAATAGTTTTACCCTTCCTCCGGACGCCTCAATTAAGCTGTCAAACAGGGCAAGATCGGGTTTTCGCACATAGGCGGGATTCTGGGCGCCGAGCTTCTTCGGTGAAAGAAAAGGTCCCTCCATATTGATCCCCCGAAAGCGCGCCCGTCTCTCATGAAAGCCCTCCTCCGCATAGGCCGCGGCTGTTTGGCAGATTCCTGAAAGCGCCTCTTCAGAGAGCGTCATGGTGGCGGGTACGATATTTGTTACCCCCACGGAAAGCTGATAGACAGCCAGCGCATCTATGGCTTCCCTTGTACCGTCGGAAAAATCGTGCCCCACACAGCCGTGGAAATGGATATCTGTCAGCCCCGGAACAGCATAGCATCCCGCAGCATCGATCAGCTCCCCGTCCGTAACCTTGTCCGCGCTGTCCGTAAAAATGTGTCCTTCGATAAAAATATCCTTTTCGACAAATTGACCGTCCTCGGTATACACGCTCGCATTCTTTATGATCACAGCACTGTTCCTCTCCTTACATCATAGGAACTACAGCAGTTTCTTCATCTCATCCGCCACAAACTGCACTTTCGTTCCCACTACCACCTGAACCGCTGTCCCCCCGGGACGCATGATGCCCGCCACACCTGCGGTCATGATCTTCTCTTCATCCACTCTTGCGGAATCATTCACTTCCAGTCGCAGTCTCGTAATACAATTATCGAAAGATTTTATATTTTCCCTACCGCCGAGCCCTTCCAGAATCACGGCTGCCGCGCGGGCAAAATCGTCATCCGAAAGAACCGCTTTCTTCTCCGCTTCCGCATCCTCGTCTTCCCTGCCCGGCGTCTTTAAATCGAATTTCACGATAGCGAAACGAAACACCGCATAAAACACCACAAAAGCAGCCGCACCCAGAGGCAGGATCATCCATGTATTCGCCGCCGCAGGCATAAACGCCGAGAAGAACAGATCCGTCCCGCCTCCCGAAAAGCTGAAGCCCGCACGGAAACCTATAAGAGTCGTAATCGCCGCAAAAACACCATAGAGCAGCGCATAGATCACATACAGAGGCGGCGCCAGAAACATAAAAGCAAATTCAAAGGGCTCCGTGATACCGCAGACGAAAGAACAGAGTGCCGCTGAGGCCACCAGCCCGACGGCCTCCTTTCTCCGGCCTTTCTTTGCCGTATGAACCATCGCAAGCGCCGCTCCGGGAACGCCGAACATCATACAGGGGAAAAAGCCGGACATGTACATCCCCAGACTCCAGGAGACATCCGCGCTGGTATCTCCCGCCCAGAAGTGGGACAGATCGCCCAGACCGACCGTATCAAACCAGAACACATTATTCAGGGCATGATGCAGACCCACGGGAATCAGCAGACGATTTAAAAATGCGTAGATGCCTGCCCCCACGGCCCCCAGACTCGCAATAGCGTTTCCGAGAGCAATCAGCAAGCCAAACAGGGTCGGCCATACAAACAACAGAACAAACGATGCCAGGATGGAGACCACTCCCGAGACAATGGCCACGCAGCGCTTTCCGCTGAAAAAAGAAAGCCATTCCGGAAGCCTCACAGACTTAAAGCGATTAAAGCACTCCGCGCCGATCAAGCCGGAGAGGATACCGATGAACGGATTCTCGATCTTTGAGAAGGCCAGCAGTTTTGCCGCATCCTGTGAAACGGAAGGTATCAGAGTCGTGACCGTTCCTTCGGAAAGCAGATTCGTTATCATCAGCCAGGAGGCCAGTGCCGCCAGCCCTGCCGTGCCGTCATGTTCATCCGCCATACCCACACCCACGCCGATCACAAAGAGCCAAGCCATATTTTCGATCAGAGCGCCGCCGGCTTTTACCAGAAAAAAGCCAATCAGATGAAGAAGTCCCGTACCGGCGATATCGCCGCCCCGCATCGTCGCCGGGCAGAGCGCATAGCCGATTCCCATCAAAATGCCGCAGATCGGCAGACAGGCCACCGGAAGCATCAGGGATTTTCCCAGTTTCTGCATATATTTCATCATTGATCTCTACCTCCTGATTTTCCATACTTTATCGTATAGCAGGCAGAGCGCATTATCATTCCGCCTGTTTTCCTCTTTCCTTCTATGGCAGCTGCCGCACTGCTCTGCGCAGCCGAAGCACAGCGGAGGGCGGCACGCTCAGCTCATCCACCCCAAGCTCCACAAAACGTTCCGTAAGCATCTCATCCGCCGCAAGCTCTCCACAGATTCCAACCCAGATACCGGCCTCATGTGCGTTTTTCACGGTCAGCTCAATCAACCTGATAACCGCCTCATGACGGGCGTCACAGATCTTTTCCAGCTTTTGATTCTCCCGGTCGGCCGCCAGCGTATACTGTGTCAGATCGTTCGTACCGATACTGAAAAAATCCACCTCCTGCGCCAGCCTGTCAGAAAGTACTGCGGCGGCCGGCGTCTCGATCATAACACCGAGCTCCGGCTCTCCCAAAACATACCCTTCCCTCAAAAGATCCTCTCTGACCTTCTCCGCAATCCGCCGTATCTGCTGCACTTCCTCCACCGACACGATCATCGGAAACATAATTGCCAGCTTGCCGTAGGAAGATGCGCGGTATAACGCGCGAAGCTGCGTCACAAAAATGTCCTCCCGGTCCAGACAGATACGGATGCCCCGATAACCCAGAGCCGGGTTTTCCTCCTCGTCCAACTGAAAATAGTCCGCTCTCTTATCCGCGCCGATATCCAGTGTACGGATCACCACCTTCTTTTCCCCCAGCTTTTCAAGGACCGCTCTGTAAGCCGCAAACTGTTCCTCCTCAGCCGGTGCGCTCTCACGCCCGAGATAGAGAAATTCACTCCGAAACAGACCGATACCGCCCGCATCGGAACGGAGGGCCGCTTCTGCATCCTCCACGCTCCCGATGTTCGCAAAAATATGTATTTTCTTTCCGCTTTTTGTTATATTTTCCTGTCCCTTAAGCTGCTCCAGCGTCAAAGTATCAGCCTCCCACGCCTCCTTCTTCGCAAGCATCCGGGCTAACAGCGCCTCCCCCGGCTCCACGATCAATTCCCCCGCAAAACCGTCCACCACGCAATTCTTTCCCTGCAGTGAATCGGAAAGAGAGAGCTCTGTGTTCACGAGCGCCGGAATATCCATACTCCTTGCGAGAATCGCCGTGTGTGAGTTCACCGACCCCTTCACTGTCACAAACGCCAGTATTTTTTTCTTATCGAGCTTTAAAGTCTCACTGGGCGTCAGGTCGTCAGCAACCAGAACTGCAGGACCCTCCAAGTGGATTTCCTCCTCCGGCAGCTTTAAGAGAGCACGGAGTACGCGCTGCGAGATATCCTCGATATCCGCCGCTCTGCTCCTCATATACTCATCCTCCATACCCGCAAGCATGGCCGCAAACCCTTTTCCCGCGCTGTCAACAGCATACGCGGCCTGATAGCCCTCCGAAAGCTTGGCCGATACCGCTCCCAGATAGTAATCATCCTCCAAAAGCATTCGATGAATCTCAAAGATCTGTGCCTGCTCTTCGCCCATGCCTGCAAGCGCCTCATCGTAGAGCTGCGTAAGTTCTGCCTTCGCTTCCTCCACCGCAGCAAAAAAACGCGCCCGCTCCGCTTCCGGGTCGGACGCCTTCTGCGCCGCCGCATGATAATCCTCTCTTCTATGAAGGTATATCCTGCCAACGGCAATTCCCTGCATCACACTTTTTCCGCGATATGTTTTCATCCTGATCCCATCCTCACCGGCCAATCTGAAAGCCGATCTCTATTTTATAAGGCGGAGTATCTCATCTCCCACCGACACTTCTTTCGCAGCGGACATCTCGATTTTTTCATAATCTTCAAAATTGCTGATGACAATGGGCGTAATCGTATCATAGCCAGCTGCCCTGATTGCCTCCAGATCCGCTTCCAGAAGCAGATCGCCCTTCTTCACCTGCTGCCCTTCCTCTGCATGAATCGTAAAATATTCCCCTTTCAGCTTCACCGTATCCAACCCGATATGCAAAAGTACCACCGCGCCGGCCGCCGTCCTGATCGCCGCGGCATGTCCCGTGGGAAAGACCGTAGACACGGTACCGTCAGACGGCGCATAAAAGTTCCCGTCAGACGGCACGATCGCTGCCCCCTGTCCCAGAATTCCCGAGCTGAAAGTGGGATCCTTCACCTCCCGAAGAGGCAGCACTCTTCCCGCACAGGGCGCACAGATCTGTATCCCTTCGGTTTTTCCTAAAAATTTTTTCAGAAATCCCATGCCTCACGCTCCTTTCCGGCGTTCTCTCCCCGATTCCGTTTTTCACATTTTCCGCAATTTCGAAGCCGTCATCTACCTGTTATTTTAGCAATTCCCACAATATAAGTCAAGTCCTACGCCGGTCATTCTCTTGCATTTTATCCATATTGTATCTATATTTTTTCGACATTTTTGTGCAATTACAACATATTTTATTCCCTTTGCGCAAATCCCCTTTACAAATCGTTCCAAAAGACGAAATAATAAGTATAAGAAATGTTTTCGCAAACAGCATAACCAACGCAGACACGCTTTCGCTCCATTCCAAACGTAATGGTACTAGGCTCGAAAATACCTCGCCAAGTACCAACGGTTTTAATCCGAAGGATTTAAACAGTTTCAAGGGTCTGCTTTTGATTATGCTATTTGCTCCATTTTTACAGCATTGAGATAAGTTTCGATAACACCTACATAAGTCAGTATGAACAAGGAGGTATCTCATATGGGAATCAATTTAACCGGATTGAACTCAGGGATGGCAGACACCTACTCAACCCTGCTCGGCGGCATGGGCGGCGGAGATGATGCGGGCGGCATGGGATCTCTTTTGGGTGATTACGCCGCAATTAAAAACGGCAGCTACGGCAAAATGCTGCGGAAGTATTACAGCAAACTGGAAAAACAGGAAGCTGAGGAAAGCGGCAAGGCTGATCAGAAAAATGCCGGAAAGGTAAAAGACGCCTCATCCGCATCGGCAGCAAAATCTCTTTACAATTCCGCATCGGCTCTTCGGGACTTAAATTTCGATGACCGCAGCGAGAAAAACATCAGCAAGATCACAGACGCTGTTTCCGCCTTTATAAAAGACTATAACAGCCTGATGAAGAGCGCAGATAAGAGCAAGAACGCTAACGTGCAGAAGCAGGCGGAGTCCCTTTATAACTCCTACTACACAAACTACAAGCTCTTTTCCAAGGTCGGAATCACCATGAACTCCGACAAGACCCTCTCCTTTGACGAGGACACCATGAAGAGCGCTCTCTCGGATACCGAGCACGGAAAAGGCGCTACGGTAAAAACGCTGTTCGGCGGCATCGGATCTTTTGCAGATAAAGCGGCAAGCAAAGCAAGCCAGATCTACCGGGCGGCAGGAGACGGCGAGTCTGTCACCTCCTCCAAGGCAAAGTATGCCGGTACAAGCGCCTACTCGGCAAGTTCGAGCACTTCTGCCACAAAGAAGGAAGATGAAAAGAAGACTGTAACGGACGCAAGCTCGGCAGCGGCGGCAAACACCCTTTACAAATCCATCGAGAATCTGGGTGCCATGAACATTTCCAACGACAACAAGGAAGCCGTCTACAAGGCTTTCAATACCTTTGTCAAGGATTATAACGACCTGATCAAGAACACGGCGAAGAGCACAAACTCCAACGTAGTCAATCAGGCAAATTACTTAATGGGCATCGTTAGCAGCAACCGCTCTGCCTTCTCCAAACTGGGCGTCACGATCAATTCCGACAATACTTTGACCCTCGACGAGAAAAAGTTTAAGGAAGCTGACATGAGCGGCGTCAAAAATCTCTACAGTGGCGCTTATTCCGTTGCAGAGAAAATGACCGACAAGGTCAACAGTATCTACCGCTACGCTACGCAGGGCGAAACCCTGAATAAGAAGACCTACGACAACGCAGGCAGCGGTGTGGGTGCACCGACCATGGGCTCCATGGTGGATGCGATCCTGTAACCTTTGCCCCTAAGTGATCTACACTGTCACAATTTCTTATATCACATGAGTACAGAGAGGGAGTCGCCGGATCATTCGGAAAGATGATACGGGACTCCCTCTTTTTAGCGCTTTCTGCTGTTCTCATGCTGTCTTCTGCTGTCAGGTTCTGATCGTCTCTATGATATTCTGCTTTTTCAATGTGCCCGCTGAGATCCGCACCGTTCCCCACATGACAAGAAAAGATATCAAGATCGTTATCAGAATGGCCGCCCACGGCATATGAAACGGAATCGGGAACAGCTGTTTCACACAGCGCGCCATAATAAAGACGATGCACATACCGATCGGAAGACCGACGATCAATGCTTTCCCCGCGCAGAGAACGCTCTCTATCGTAAGCATCTTCTGCACCGATTCGGATGGCATCCCGACACTCTGTAATACGGCAAACTCTCTCGCCCTTAATTTGATCTGGAAACTGACGGTGCTTATGACATTCAGCACACCGATCAGTCCCAGCAGAAAAACAAAGGCGTAGAGGAAAAAGGCGGCAAGAATAATGGCAATATTCATGAGTTTCGCGAAGTCCTGTGCACCATACACTCTGCTTGTATACCCGGCTTCGTCATAGTCCATGCCGTACTGCGGAAAATAGCTGTTCAAAACCGTCCCGGCATACTCCATAAAACCATCTTCATCCTCGGGATCTGACATCCAGTTATATCCACGTACCGACATTCCCGCAGAAGGGACAATGAGACGGATGGGATTCGTATTCGGATACATCAGTTGTCTGGGAATTTCCGCAGTTGTCAATACACCGTCAATCGTTATCTCATCCTGACTTCCGTCAGCTTTTTCCAATTTCAGAGTGGATACCGGCACCATTGCCATAGGAACAATATGCCGCTCCGTTCCGTTATCATTATATTTATAATCGTTAAGCAGAATGATCCCGCCATAATCTATACCTGCCAATGCACACAACTCGCTGTAATGCATATCATCCAGAATGATCCTTTCCACGTCCAAAACGATTTCCGACTGTCCTTCATCGTATTCATCGGACAAAACCTGCCGCATGTCTTCCGTGATATCCTGTGGGGTAAGAATGGCAACATATGTGGTATAGTCCTGTCCGTCTGCGTAAATATCCGTTCCGCCGTATTCCCTGAGCTTCTGCGTGATCTCTTCGGCCGTCTCTGCATCTATAGGGTATGCAAACGTCTGCTCTCTGCGTCCGGTTGCCGGATGGATCCTGTTTTCATATTTTGACGTATAATCCACCATCACGCTGTATCCATAATCTACATAGATATAATCCTGTATGCCGTCGGCGATTTCCTGTAATCCGCTCATCGTGATAAACAACATGATACTGATGGAAAATGCCGTGACCGCCGAGTGCATCCGCTTCCGATCAGATGACACGTTTTTACGCGCCATCTGATATTCGATTTTTCTTTTTGTATTCATGGTAATTCTGGTGCGCTTATATCCCGATATATCCGTTTCACCGCCGTTTCGCAGACAGTCCAAAGCCGAAATGCGCATTGCCTTTCTGGCCGGAAGCATGGCCGCAAACAGAACCGTCCCCAGAGAGATGAGGAATGAAATGATCAGAGCAGCCGGAGAAAACACAAAGGAAAGCGTAAGGTCGATCCGCTTCATCATGGCACGTACCAGCACATTCAGATCTTCCATATAAAGGTTTATAACCCCGATACCGATGAAGCTGAGCAGATAGCCTGCTATGATGCCGAGGGGAATCGCTGCAGCGCAAAGCAGTATGCACTCATACATAATCGTTTGATAGATCTGCTTTTTGGTTGCACCGACACATTTTAAAGCGCCGAACTGTACGATCCGTTCATTTGCACTCATGCGAAACGCGTTGGAAATAACGATCACGGACATGGCGATGATCAACGCTGCCAAAAAAGCGGCAGGGACGAGAAGCAGCATGATATAGGCATTGCCGTACACACCGTAATCTTTGCCGAGCAAGCCTGCAAGCATCGCATTGCCGCTCGCCACAAAATTAACGACTGCCGTAAGCAGGGCGGCAGACAGTACGATCGCCGCAGCAGTGATCACGGTTCTGCCCTTCTTTCTTTTGGTCTGACTGAGGGCCAATGAGAATAAAATGTTCATGCGCGCATCACCTCATCTCTGACAATCTTCCCGTCACTGATCGTAAGGATCCTGTCCGCCTGCAGAGCAATCTTCTCATCATGCGTGATCAAGATCAGCGTTTGATTTGCTGTCCGGTTAGCAGCCATAAGAAGCTCGATGATCTCCCTGCCCGCCTTGCTGTCCAGATTTCCCGTCGGTTCGTCAGCCAAAATGAAGGCCGGGTCGTTGATGAGCGCCCTGCCCACGGACACCCTCTGCTGCTGACCCCCGGAGAGCTCCCCCGGAAGATGGTCTCTGCGGTGGGATAACCCTATTGTCTCCACGATCTTTGCTAATTTCTGTGCATCCGGTTTTCGATTGTCCAGGAGACAGGGAAGCATGATATTCTCATCCACGGTCAGATTCGGAATCAGATTATAGAATTGATAGACGATGCCGATATTCCTGCGCCGGAATATTGCCAGAGCGCTTTCGCTCATCTCAAAGATCTGCTTGCCGTCAACGATCACATTTCCCGATGTTGGGCGGTCTATGCCGCCTATCAGATTCATAAGCGTAGATTTCCCCGATCCGGATGCGCCTACAATGGCGACAAACTCTCCTTTTCTTACCTGAAAACTGACGTGATCCAGAGCAGTCACCTGATTGTCGCCGCTGCCATATATCTTTGTCAGTCCGTTTACTTCTAAAATCTCCATACGACACCTCCTTTTCTTATCTCATATCTTAAGTAAGAAAAGTGACTCTCCGGTGACTATTTATAAAATTTCATAAAAAATGTCGCGCCAGCTCCGTTCCCGCCGGGCAAAACCTCAATATCCCCGTTTTGCGCACGCATGATGGAAAGCGCGAGCGGCAGTCCGATTCCGTAGCCGTTTTCTTTCTGTGAGCTTTCAAATCTGCGGAACAGGCGGGAAATCTGCTCCTTTTTAAGACCTTCTCCCGTATCCGTAACCGCTATCCAATAATAGAGCGGATTCTCTCCGCAGTCTACCAGAATCTCGCTGTTTTCCACAGAACATTCCGAAGCATTTTTCAACAGATTGATAAGCGCCTCCGCAGTCCATTTTTTATCACAGACCATGGACAGGTCGTGATGCAGACGCACGGTCTGCTCCCTGATATCCAATAGGATTTCCACAGACCTGAGCGCCTCATCCAACAGATCACTGACTGCCGTTTCTTCCTGCTTAAAATCCGTCATGGAGGAATCCAGCTTAGCCATCTTTAAAAGAACGGTAACCAGCCATTCCATATGTCGGACTTCCTTTTTGATGTTTAACAGGAATTCCTGCTGCGTCTTTTCGGGTGCGTCAGTCATCAGCTCCGTCATAAGAAGGATAGACGAGATCGGCGTTTTTAACTGATGGGATATACCGGATAGATATTCTGCCATCAGTGCCTTTTCTTCTACCAGAACATTCCTTCTCTCCTGTTCGGAATGTGTTAAGGTATAAATATCGTTTTTTAAAATACTTAACGCGCCTTCCTTGTGATCACGCGGATCAAAAGGCTGCCCGTCAAGCGCTGTGCGAATCCCGTCGGACAGCGATATAAGCTCTTTTTTATGAATCCACACGATATCCGATCCCCCTGACCGTTGTAATATTGACAGCCTCACCCAATTTTTCACGCAGCCGTTTCACATATACCGTCAGCGTGTTGTCCTCAACAAAATTGCCGCCGATATCCCATATGCGCTCCAAAATCTGTTCCCTTTTCAAAAGAATGGACTGATTTTGCGCAAAGATAAGAAGAAGCCGATACTCCAATGCAGTCAAACTGATCACCTCATCTTTGATAGAGACTCTGCCCGCCTCGATGTCAATGAACGCCTCTCCTATCTTTACTATTTTGCCGTTTCCCTTTTCCTCATGCAGAGCCTTTTTGATCCGCGAAAGCAGCTCCCGCATGCGAAACGGCTTCGTGACGTAGTCGGCGGCGCCGTCGTCTAACGATCTCACAATTTCATCCTCGTCATCCACAACGGTCAAATAAATGATCGGCGTATGATACGGCTTTAATGCAGAAGCGATCTCCCTGCCAAAGCCATCGGGAAGCTGCAGATCAAGAAGGGCAAGGTCAAACGGATGCGCTGCTGTTTCTTCCACCGCATCGGCAATATTTCTGCAATGTGACACATGATATCCCTCTTTTTCCAAAGCATACGTAAGTCCGGCCGATAAAGAAACATCATCTTCGACCACTAAAATATCCGCCATATGAATAACCATACCCTTTCTTGTTGATTTCCGGCTCTGTCGCATAAGCAGACTCGAGATGCTTCGCATCTCTCGTTCGCGTTGCTCGTCAGAAAACGGCATAGCCCGCAGGCTACGCCGTCTCCGAATCGTTCTATGATACTGTCTGATCCTTATGCGAAGGGATTCTCTGTCGGATAAGGCAGGTTCTTCGGCTGATTATAGCCGATTTCGCTCACATCCACGCCGATATACTTGAACACCTCATACAGTGCCTTGCCGAAGTGGCCGAATGCTACTGCGCCGTGGTGCGGGTAGTTCTTCTCGATCAGCACGTGACGGTAGAATCTGCCCATCTCAGGAATCGCGAACACACCGATACCACCGAAGGACTTGGTCGCTACAGGAAGCACCTCGCCCTCCGCCACATAAGCACGCAGGATATTGTCAGCCGTGCTCTGCAGACGATAGAAAGTGATGTCGCCGGGTACGATATCGCCCTCGAGCGTACCCTGTGTTACTTCCTCAGGCAGATTTCTCGCCATGATCATCTGATACTCCATGCTGCACTTGGACAGCTTCTTGGAGCAGGTATTGCCGCAGTGGAAGCCCATGAAGGTATCCGTAAACTTGTAGTCAAACTTGCCCTCGATGGACTCTTTGTACATATCCTTGGGTACAGAGTTGTTGATATCGAGCAGGGTTACGATATCGTCACTTACCGCCGTGCCGATAAACTCGCTCAGGCAGCCGTAGATATCCACCTCACAGGAAACCGGAATGCCTCTGCCGGTCAGACGGCTGTTCACATAGCAAGGAACAAAGCCGAACTGGGTCTGGAATGCAGGCCAGCATTTTCCTGCGATCGCCACGTACTCGCGATATCCCTTGTGCTCCTCGATCCAGTCAAGCAGGGTCAACTCATACTGCGCCAGCTTAGGCAGGATGGTAGGTTTGTTGTTGCCCTCGCCCAGCTCTGCCTCCATATCCTTCACTACATCAGGAATACGGGAATCACCCTCGTGCTTGTTGAACGCTTCAAACAGATCAAGCTCGGAATTCTCCTCGATCTCAACGCCCAGATTGTAGAGCTGCTTGATCGGAGCGTTGCAGGCAAGGAAGTTAAGCGGTCTGGGACCGAAGGAAATAATCTTTAAGCTGGAAAGCCCTGCAATTGCACGCGCGATCGGAACGAACTCATGAATCATGTCTGCGCAGTCCTCTGCATCCCCTACCGGATACTCGGGAATATATGCCTTCACATTGCGCAGCTTTAAGTTGTAGCTGGCATTGAGCATACCGCAGTACGCATCGCCACGTCCCTGGATCAGATCATTCTGGGACTCCTCAGCAGCCGCCACGAACATCTTAGGACCCTCGAAGTGCTTTGCAAGCAGCGTCTCGGAAATCTCGGGACCAAAGTTGCCAAGATAAACGCAGAGCGCATTACAACCATTGTCCTTGATGTCCTTTAATGCGTTGACCATATCGATCTCGCTCTCGATGATGCAGACAGGGCACTCGTAGATGTCGGCCGCATCATACTTCTTTGTGTAAGCCTCCACCAGAGCCTTTCTCCTGTTGACCGCGAGGGATGCCGGGAAACAGTCACGGCTCACAGCCACGATACCAATCTTTACTTTGGGTAAATTGTTCATATCTTATATCCTCCTTTAACCGGGTTGACCGGTTTATTCTCTTTTATGACATACATGTCACTCTCTGATATCAAGATTCTTTCCAACCAGACCGATGTGTGCGCCCGCGTCAAGGCCGCCCTCCTCATGGCCGATCAGCCACTTGTTCTGCGCCGTGATCAGGGAATCCTCCCAACCGTCATGGGACTCTTTCAACGGATAATTTGTGCCTGCAGGAAGCACGATGCCTACCTTAAAACCGCCCTCGTCCGCGCTGCAGGGTGCGTAATGGAGTGTGGTCGCATAAATCTCCACCGCCGTACCTGCCTTCACCAAAAAGGCTTCCATCTTCGCCGTATCATACTTGAAATCATCGGTAATATCCTGCTGCATGCCCACGATCAGCACCGCATCCGTAGCCGCCACATTAATCTCCGAGCTTCTGTGATACTCAACGGCATTTAACTTATAGTTGTGTCCGTTGCAGTAACCCACCTCAATGGGCAGCTCCCCGTAGGTCCTGCGCTGTAACTCCTTGGCAGTCTTGGTCGCCTCCAGAGCAGCGATGGAAGGCTCATAAGCCACTCCTTCCGGCAGCGGTGTCTCCTTCTTGATCGCCTCTACCAGATCCGTAAAGTCGATTCCCTCCACGACCCTGCCATACTTACGAAATGACGGGTCTGTCACATTTTTAATCTCCATGATTTTGCACTCCCTTCTATATAGATTTCTATTTCAGCTTCCCAAACAGTTCCTTGCAGGTCGGATAGATCTGCTTAAACTGCTGATATCTCGCCTCGTACTTCTCCACAAGAGCAGGTTCCGGCTCCACGGTATCCACGATCTTCACGATCTTCGCCGCAGCTTCCTCGACATTTGCGTACTCGCCGCAGGCCACAGCCGCCAGCATCGCACCGCCCATAGCCGGGCCTTCCTCGCTCTCGATCACATCCACCTTCAGATTCATGATGTTGGCGATCATGCGCTTCCAGAGCGGGCTCTTCGCACCGCCGCCGCAGATCTTCGTGCGCTCGATATGTATGCCCAGAGATTTGGCAACTTCCAGAGAATCTCTCAAAGCAAAAGCTACGCCCTCCAGCACCGCCTGGGTCATGTCCGCCCTCGTGCTGTCCATGGTCATGCCGATAAAGGTGCCTCTCGCATCGGGATCATTGTGAGGAGAACGCTCACCCATCAGATAAGGCAGGAAGTACACATGGTTCTCTCCCAGCTTATCGTCGGTGATCGCCTTCTGTTCATCGGCATATTTCTCCGTGCCGATAATGTCATCCATCCACCACTTGTTGCAGGAGGCTGCGCTCAGCATACAGCCCATCAGATGATAATGTCCGTCCGCGTGGGCAAACGCGTGAAGCGCATTGAACTTATCCACACCGAATTTGTCGGAGGAGATAAAGATCGTACCGCTGGTACCCAGAGAGATATTGCACATACCGTCTCCCACAGTGCCTGTCCCGACAGCAGCCGCCGCATTGTCGCCGCCGCCCGCAGCCACCTTGACATTCTCGGGGATCCCCAGTTCTTTCGCAATCTCCGGAAGAACCGTGCCGACGGTCTCATAGCTCTCATATATCTTTGCCAGCTGTTCTTCCTTTACGCCGCAGATCTCGCACATCTCCTTCGACCAGCAGCGGTTCTTTACGTCAAACAATAACATACCGGAAGCGTCCGATACATCGGTACAGTGCACTCCCGTCAGCTTGTAGGCGATATAATCCTTGGGAAGCATGATCTTTTTGATCCTGGCAAAGTTCTCAGGCTCTTTGTTTTTCACCCAGAGCACCTTCGGCGCAGTAAAACCGGTGAAAGAGATATTCGCCGTATAAGCCGACAACTTATCCTTGCCGATCATATTATTTAAGTAATCACACTCCTCCGTGGTCCTTCCGTCATTCCACAGGATCGCAGGCCGGATCACCTCGTCGTTCTCGTCCAAAATGACAAGTCCGTGCATCTGACCGCCGAAACTGATTCCCGCAATCTGGCTCTTATCCACGTCGGCGATCAGCTCCTTGATCCCTGCAATACTCTGCTCATACCAGTCCTCGGGCTTTTGTTCTGACCAGCCCGGATGCGGGAAATACAAAGGATATTCCTTCGATACGATATTGACGATCTTACCGTTTCCCTCCATCAATAGCAATTTCACCGCACTGGTTCCCAAATCCACTCCAATGTACAGCATTTTTACCCTCCGTCTTTGTTTTTTTGTTTTTTGCTTTTCCCGTGCCGTGCACGATACTCTTGTTTCTATGATAAAACGCCACGCCTCAAAAAGCAAGTAAAAGAATCCCGCTATACAAAACCCTTTCGCTTTGCTATACTTAAAACATGTGAGAATGGAGGTTTACAAACACAATGAATCCGATGAATAAGAAAAAAGCAGTCGTCTCCCTCGGACATGAGGCGCTCGGTCATACCACTCTGGAACAATGGGATGCTGTTAAAATGACCGCTAAAGCTCTTGCAGATCTGGTTGAAGCCGATTACCAGCTCACCATCACGCACTCAAACGGCCCGCAGGTCAGTATGATCCACAAGGCTATGACGGAGCTTCGCCGCGTTTATATTGACTACACACCCGCTCCCATGTGCGTCTGTTCCGCCATGAGTCAGGGCTATGTGGGGTACGATATCCAGAATGCGCTCCGTGCCGAACTTATGGGACGCGGTATCGTAAAAACAGTCAGTACCGTTCTGACTCAGGTAACCGTAGATCCATATGACGAGGCCTTCTATTCCCCCACTAAAGTAATCGGCCGTTATATGTCCGCTGAAGATGCTGAAATGGAGATCAAAAAGGGGAATTATGTGAAAGAGGAACCGGGCAAAGGATTCCGCCGGGTGGTTGCGGCTCCCCGCCCCATCGATATTGTAGAAATCGACGCCATCCGCACTCTGGCCGATGCCGATCAGGTCGTGATCGCCTGCGGTGGCGGCGGCATTCCCGTTATTGAGCAGAATCACGTCCTCAAAGGCGCATCCGCCGTGATTGAAAAGGACGCCGTAGCCGGAAGGCTGGCTGCCAGCCTGCGGGCCGACGTGCTGATCATCCTGACCGGTGTACCCTGTGTATATCGGCATTTCGGACAGCCCGGGCAGGAGGAAATCTCCTCGCTTACAACCGCAGAAGCCGAAACACTGTGCGCAGAAGGGCAGTTTGAAGCGGGAACCATGCTTCCCAAGATCGAGGCAGCGATCGCTTACCTGAACGAGAATCCAAACGGAAGCGTACTGATCACTTCCCTTGAAAATGTGAAGGAAGCACTAAAGGGAAAGAGCGGAACCGTTATTACGGCATAAGCGGCACAATACCCGCCAATCCGTCATGATTCCCTGATCTGAGCGAACGTCATCAACAGCGCCCCTATCAGGATGCAAAAATCCGATATATTAAAAACGATCCGTCTGATCCGGGGATTCCTGACGGGAAAACTCACATAATCAACCACGTATTTCCTGACCAGACGGTCATAGGTATTGCTGTAGGCGCCGCCGAGCAGGAACGCCAACCCTGCCTTTAGGGCAGAGTTTCCTCGAAAGGTGAAAGTGGAAAGAAACACCACCGTCATACAGAGCGTCAGAAACAGGGAGAGGCATGCTACCGCTCCCTGTTTCTTTGCCCCCAGATCAAGAAACACACCCGTGTTATGATATTTACGAATCAAAAGTCTTCCCTTGCAGAAGGGTTTTATCTCCCCCTCCTCCAGCTTTCTTTCAATCCGGTTTTTCAAAAGCAGATCAAGAGCAAAGATTCCTGCTGCCAAAACCGCACAGAACAACGTTACCATATACTTCCTCCTGATTCCCGATCGCCCCGTCTCAGCCGGTCACGCTCCATTCACAGCTTTCCCTGTACGCTTTCCACGGAACTGCAGAAGCACCCGCAGGGTTCTGCGCAGGGTAATAAGAAGCGGTCGGGGCACCTTATTTTTTCTGAGCGCAAGAAAACCCTCCCGAAAAGAGACCAAATAATTTTTCAGGCCGGCGTTACTGGTACCCCCATAGAACATCGCCACCAGAATATCCGGCACATAAGCCAGTTTGTTCTCTTCATCCTTTAAAAAACGCACCATAAACTCATAGTCCGCCGCGCAGTGGTAAGCGGTATCGTAGAGGCCATATGTCTCGTAAATCCGTCGCTTTAAAAAAAGCGTGGGGTGGCCGGGCATCCAGCCCTGCGAAAGCCTTCCCTGCCCCATACGCCACTCTCTGACCACTCGCTCTCCATCCACATAAACCAGATCGGCGTGAGCGCCCACACAGTGTTCGCCACCTTGTTCAATCGCTGCTGCAAAGAGGCTTATGGCGTTAGGTTTACATAACTTATCATTGCAGACCGCAACCACATCACCGGAACTCATACGAAAAGCCTTATTCATCGCATCATAAAGACCGTTGTCAGATTCCGATATCCAGCGCACCGAGAACCCCTGCCGCTCTTTTGTCCGCGCGACAAACGCTTCAATCAACTCTACCGTGCCATCCGTCGATCCGCCGTCCACGATCACTACCTCGAGGTCCGGGTAATCCTGCACTTCAATGCTCTGCAACGTAACCGGCAGCGTTTTTTTTACATTATAGACCGTCACCAACAGGGAAACTTTCATTTCCTTCTCCAAACTTACTCCTCACCGTTTCATGCAAACGGTTTTCTCCGATTTTGATCTTCTATTTACCGCCATCCGGCGCCGCCGCCCAGAAGAGCGCCTCCTCCAGACTGTCCGCACCCAGAATTTTCAGCATAAAATCTCTGTATTCTCCGGCTTGCTCCGTATCAATATTGCAAAATACATCTTTCATATATTTTGCCGAGTGATCATACTCGTATACGCCAAAACTGAGTCCTACCTTCACCTCTTCCGGCGCATCCGTCTGCCGGTTCATTAAAAAAGCGTCCACATAGGGATTTGCCTCCACGATACAGTAGCAGTAGGCGAAGGCCGCTGCCTGCAGCCGTTCTCCCGAACCGGAGGAAAAGCCCAGCTCCGTGATCGTGACGCTGCGTACCTCCCCGCTCCGGTCTAAAAACGCCTCCTCCGAGAGCAGATCAGTCAGTACGTTGAGGTTCATCACGGACAGATGGGTCGCGTCCCTCGTCTTATCATATTCCTGCGACCAGTAATTCACACGGGTCAAAGGTTCCGGGTAAGGATGGATCGCGATGCCCCAGTCATAATTGCCATGCGCAAGCGCCGCGCCATTAATAGCTTCCAGCACATCTCTGCCATTGAAAAAACTCCTGTTGTCACCCTCGTTGCTGTTCCAAGCGTGATCTATGCTGAAATAGATCCGTCCGCCCGCGTAATGGCTCTTCACTGCCTGATAAAAGATGCGCATGGACTTTTCAAACGTTTCCGCATAATGAACCACATCCTGTGTATCCATGTAATTCCAGACCCGGTTCTGATTGATCTCATTCGCGATCACCCAGCTGTGTATCATACCGTGTGCACCGCTCGAATAACGCTCCGCCAGAAAAGAAGCCACTGCCTCCAACGTCCTTGCGCCGTTTTCTTCGGCCGTATTGAACATATAATAGTAAGCGCTGTCCTCCTGCTTCCTTGCCTCCGGATGGATCAGCTCGAGATGCTCCTCATTCCAATCATTTAATACCACTGCAGTAGAGCTCATCCCTATATCCGACAGGTAGGTAAAAAGACCGTCATAACCGTTGATGGCTGCGCCGTTGAACAGATAATTCTTTCCCCGATAGGTATAAGTGATCGTGGGAAAGGTCTGATCCGCAGTCTCCCCCATGATATGGGAGAGAGGAATATTATAAATTGCATGCTTGGCGCCCAACTCTGTCAGTTCCCGGGTCGCGAGCATTGTGGGATCCAGGAGAATTCCCTTCTTAGAGCCGAGTTCAGGATAATCGTCCTGATTTTCGGCAAGCGCCTCCGGATTTGACAGATATACACTCTTTCCTACCTGCACAAAACTATCGTCTATCTTGAGGGCCGGAATAAAACGTGCAAACAGATAGGACTCCCGATAAGGGAAAAAAGTCTCCCACTCCCTGTCCTTTCTGCCTCTGGTGACCGGTTCCTCCAAAAGCACATCCGCGTCCGCCTCCCAGATCTCCGCCGCAAACAGATACAGATAAGCATCATCGCTGGCCGGAATCAGCGGCATATCGAGAGAATAGCAGAGTTTATTCGTCTCGGCATCGTAGGTGAGCGCGATATCCATCGCATAATCAGACAGCTCCGCCACCGACAGGCTTGTCTCCCCCGCAGTCAGGTCAGACAGAACCCGCGCATGCTCATCAAGTGTCCATGTCCGTCCTCCCGTCTCCTCCAGCTGCCCGGTACTCACAGGCATCTCTTCCCGCCCGCAGGAGGATAGAAGCACCGTTATGAGAAAGAATCCCAAAAACATGAAATACGCGGGATGCAGTTTTCTTTTTCGATCTCTACTCATTTTAATATCTCCCGCGCTCATTCAAAATTTACCGATACGGCTGCCTGAGGCGGTGCATCGATTTCATCCGACACCGTCCTGTCGCCTCTCTTCATCTGTTTATATATCTCAAAAAAGTGGGTGACAGGGATTTCCTTAAAGCGCCATTCCGTATCCACCACCGGAATAGCCGCACAGCCATCCTCCACACCGTAATACCGCACCTGTCCGGCTTCCGCCTCAGACCAGCCGCCCGACGCATAGAAAATATCCAGCGCATCCGTCACAGCAGTTCCGATGTTTTTTACCGCGCTGGTCAAAAATCGCTCAGAAACACGGCTCTGATCCACATCTACCCCGATCAGCAGCCCGTCCTGCTCTTCAGCCGCCTCCAGCACAGACTCATAGAGAGCGCCGCCACAGGCGAATATGATCTGAACCCCTCTCTCATACCAGGAGGCCGCCCGTTCCCGCACTGCATTATCTGCTGAAAAAGTGTCCGCATACCAGTAGTTGACTGTGACGTCATTCAGGGATAAATCTTTGGCCGCAGCATCAATTCCCTGTATATAGCCATAACCGTAACGAAGAACGGAAGGCTCCTCCTTCCGATAGCCCGATACAGGATCCGTAAGATCATGATCTATAAATGACCCGCCTATGAATCCAAAATTCCGATATCCCTCCCAAACTGCCATATAACCTGCCAGATACCCTGCCTGTTCCTCATGAAAAAGAATACAGTGCACATTCTCAGCAATGGGAACCTCCTCGTCCGCCGCATTATGCGGTACGGCATCCACCAGCAGAAAAGATATCCCCGGATAAGCGCTCTGCAGATCGCCCACCACCTCGCCAAATCTGTATCCGGCGCTGACAATGATCCTGGCGCCGTCCTGCGCCGCTTTCTCCATCCGTTCGCTGTAGCTTTCAGGCTTTTCCGGATCAGCGCAATAATAAGAAAAGGAGACGCCCGCTCCCAACGCATACATCCGCACGCCATTGTAGACAGCCTCGTTATAAGCGCCATCCTCCACATTGCCATCCGTCAGAAAAGCAATCTCGCCGCCTGTCTCACTGTAATCTCCGTAAGGATCCTCAAACATTTTCTGTACCGACTCCCGCCAGGAGTTCATCTCGGCACCCTCGGCATCCTCACTCTGCTCTTTCGCTGCAGTATTCTCCCCAGATTCGCCTGCTGCATTCTCACCGGGCGCCGCAGTCTCGCTTGCAGGTGTACCGCAGGCCGTCAGAAGACCGATCAAAAGAAGCGCCGGAAGAAGAAGCTTTCCGATTCTATTCCCGAATATACACTTTTTCATTTCCCGCTTCTCAGACTTCTTCATGTCATGTTCCCTACACGCTGTCGAAAAATATCCACTCATTTCAAAAATCTCGCAATTTCCTATAGAACAAGATACCACAAGTGGAAAAAATCAGCAAGTTTTCTGTAGGAAAGAAATTCTTAAATCCTCGCCAGCGTCTCAAAGGTTCCGCTGATATTGATGCGTCCGAAGCCCCAGCGTCTGTCAGGGTACAAAATGTTGTCCGGACGGCTCGCCCCCTGAATCAGATAGCTCTTCGTCCCCCGGCTGTCCACCGAGAAAGCATTGCCCTCCACCACAGCCCACTCCAGAAACTGCGCTACACAGCCCGCCGCAAGAGCGGCCGCAAGACTGGAGCCGCTCTCCTCTCCAAAGACCGTAGGGACCCGCACGCCCGGCGCGGAGAGTTCCGGCTTAATGGTGCCGTTTCTGGTATATCCCCTGCCGGAGGATGCATACCAGCTGTCCGCATGACTGTTGTAAGCGGATATGGTGATCACCTGAGCGGCGTTTGCCGGTTCCGTCAGCGTCACCTCCGGGCTGGGCGAAAGGAAGGTCACCGAATGCTCCAAAAAAGCTTCTATGGGAAGCCACATATGATAAATTCCACTGCCTTTTATATTCCTGCCGGCAGGTATCACATCCACCGTCCAGATACCCGGCGTCGGATCCGCAAATCGCATGAACACCAGAGGATCTCCCGCATCCCGCTCCACCAGCACAATGCCGATGTATATTCTGGTTTTCTCAAAGACAAAAGAGACCTGCCTGTTAATGCCGTTTCTGAAATCAATGACCGGCGATACTTCACCGCCCGGTGATCTTATCTGAACGGCATAGGCATCCGGCAGACTCCCCCACAGCTCCGCGCAGAAGCCCTTCATTGCCTCCTCCACCCGAATCTCCACACTCCCCGGCATGGCGGACTCATAGTGATGCTCCTTGTCGCCCTCGTTGCCGCCGCAGACGACCACTACACGACTCCTGCGGCCTGCCACGATATTCAGATAGGAGTCCAATGATGAGGTGCCGTCATGGCTGCCCATATTCGTGCCAAGCCCTAGAACGATCACCACGGGTCTTGTATAAGCCACCGCCATCTGCTGCAGATACTTTACCGCCTCCATAATATCGTTTTCCTGGTAGGCTGCCGCCTCATCATCAATGAGATAATAATCCCGCAGATAAGCTTTTGCCGGCTTTAGTTTGACTACTGCAATATCCGCCCCGGGTGCAGAGCCTCGAAAAGCAAGGCCCTGATCCAGAAGACTTCCTGCCGACGCGGAGGCAAGGCTGGTGCCATGGCCGTCCGTGTCGGTCGTCGGTACAACAGACAGGGGCGTTTCCGATGCCAGCGCCCTGTCGATATCCGCGCGGCGAAACTCCGTCCCGTAAAGAAAGCCCTCGGGCGGCTCTCCTGTCTGAATGGTCTGATCCCAGATCGAGACAATGCGGGTGCTCCCGTCCTCCCGTCTGAAAACATTTTCCTGATAGCGGATTCCCGTATCAATGAAGCCGATGATAACGCCGCTCCCCTGCAGGGCTAGAGGCGGCTCCTGTACTTTCAAATTTCCCATGGCCGTCAGACAGGACGGATCAAAGATCCGCCCTTCCGCCCGCATCAGGCCGTAAAGTTTGGGGATGGCGGAGTACCCGTAATAACCTATGGAGAGCGGCGGAATCTCATCTCTTTTCACGTAGGAGATACCGAAGCCGGCGTCCAGTTCCCGATAGCAGGCATCTACGCCCGACATCTCCAAGATCTGCCCCATCAACTCATAATCCGTAATAATATCCGCGTAGTCCTCTGACAAAATCCGATCTTTACAAGTCAATTTCTTTGCTCCACATAAATAGCCGCGCTATCTACATGTCCTTCCACCGCATCATTCCCTTACTTTATCCTATGCGGCAGGCGGCTGTCCCGTTTTTATGGAGCGCTTCGGCGCTTTGCGGTGCGCGAAATACCGTTACCAAAAAAAGTACCGCAATCCGAAGATTGGGTACTTTTCCGCCTTACGGTTTCCATCGTCCTTCCTATCAATGGGGACATTCAACAAATATAGTCTTTCTAATCATTTCACCTCTGAGTACATAACCGCATTTGTCGCATCTCTGCGCATGATATATTCTTACCTCACAACCTCCATCCGAATATTTTGTATGTTCTCCCGATGTTCCGGATACATAATTATGGCTGCAGCTTCTGTAAGTTATCATCGCTTCTTCATCCGAATACGGATAGATATTTCCCTCCGTATCTACGAACTGCTTATCATATATAATTTCTATCTCTTCCACCTGCTCAAAGTCCTTTATTTCTTCCCCATCTACTCCCTCAGGTACAAACAAAAAACTATCAGTTTGAAGAGCTACCGTCACCTCTTCCTTCGAAGTATTCTCTAATACTCCCTGATGAAACGTATCCCTGTACGCAAATACAGTCATAGAATTGCCAAAGGCTAACACTGCTGCCAGAATTCCTGCCACGTAACGATTCCAACTTTTCTTTTTCATCAAATTATTCATCCTTTCTTTTATGTTTTCTATTCCATCTGCTAAACTGTTTTGACACCACACAGAAGCTGTTGTCGTTTCCGACACGGCATACGCCTCATTAATCAGCAGGCGCAGATACACTTTTACCTCCTCTCTCGTTTTTCCCTGCATCACGATCTCATCGCAGGAACATTCACACACCTGCTCCAGGTCACGCCGCAGCATCCATGCGATCGGATTCCACCAATGCAATATCACGACAAGCCGTGTGAGTATCTTCCACAAAGCATCCAGACGTTTGATATGTACCATTTCATGGCGGACATGAATCTCCGCCTCCCAGCTGTCTATTTCCTTGTTACATATAATGACAGGTCTGCAAAGGCCAAACGTCATCGTATGATCTCCGTCCTGCCCCTGACATAGGATCACCGGACGCCTCACACCATACTGCTTTTTCAATTCCGTCAAAAATGATTGCTGCCTCTCCGTCATCTCTGTGGCTTTATATCTTAAAATCAGCCGCCTTATCCGAAAATATTTCAAAAGCAGCCCGACCATCATAGTACAGGCTACGAGCAGCCATACCGTCACTGCTGTCGTCTGAATGACCGCATAGGAATTGATATATCTTTTTTCTCCCGTATGAACGATATACTTTGTCCACGCAACCGGTATCTGAACGCCTTTCATCTGCCCCTTCGGTATCGCAGAGCAAATCGCCTTCTCGTACCATCCCTTCAAAAAGGGCAGCGGAATCAGAAAAAACAGTACAGCCTCCTTTGTGATCAAATAGTATAATCTTGAACTGACCTTATCCTTCAACAGATACTTTAGTAATAGATAAAAGCCCATCATCGTGCTTCCTGAAAACGACATTACCAATAAGTATTCCATGCCCTGTTCCTCTAGCTGTTCTCTAAAATGCGAAGCAATTCTTTCCTATTCTTCTCTGTAATTTTACTGTTTTGGGCAAAGGCAATCATAAAGTCACTCAACTGTCCACCATACAGACAGTCAATCGCCGCCTTCACCTGTGTATAGCTATACTCATCCCGGCTGCATACAGCTTCCACTACTCTATTAGCCCGCCTCACCAACCCTTTATCCTCCAGCCTGGACAGAAAGGTATTCAGAGTCTGCCTTTTCCATGTCTTGCCATCCGCCTCAAACAGCGCCAAAAGCTGAGACTGCTTAATGCTGTCCTCCTGTTCCCACAATTTCTCCATCACCATCAATTCGGCGTTCGATATATTAAAAAAACCGTTCATATTTCTTTTTCTCCTATATCTGTTAACGGATTACACATCGTCGTCACTTAACTATATCTTTTCTGCAAACAAATGTCAACTTTTTACATGGAATTTAGCGAAATAAGTGATAAAATGAGCTTCAGAACCTAACAAACAAAACGGGGTCACATCGACCCCGTTTTGTTTTACAGATTGTACTTTGCGTACAAGCTTTCTCTGTACTTTTTATTTTTGATTACTTTTTACTAACAGTAGGTTTTTCATTCGCTTAGGCGATGATCTCCGACGCTAATCCTCCAAAACCTCATAGTGTTCCAAGTCCGTCCACACCTCATACCAGTCAATTCCTTCTTCTTCCGCGCTTTGCGCTATCTTTTTGCTGACAACTAAACTTTTGATGTCTGGCAGGTTGATGTAGGTTGACACCTTATCATATGGACTGCCTCGTTTTCTCATAATGGAGCGTTCGGTTCCGTAGATATATAGGCTTTGAAGGGATTCATATTTTTCAAATTCGTCTCCATTCTCATAGTAATTGCATAATGAGGCAACCCCTTCAGTACCTCCCCCCTCCATCGTTTCTTCTCGAATCACTATACATATTTTTTCCGTCGTCTCTTTTTCTATCATGACTGCATTGACAGCTTCTACCATATTTGTCAGCACATTTTCATCTTCATAGTCATGTACCGTATACTCATACCATGCAATTTCACCTAAGTTGCTGGATTGCTTGCCATGATAATGTACTTTTTTTCTCTCTACCGCTTCATCGATTGCTTTTGAAATATCGTCATCGGGACTTTTATTTACCTCATGCATAAATATTTCGCCGCACCCTGACACGATCATTAATGACAGAAGTATAAGAATTAATACGTACATCTGAGACATAGGTTTTTTCATTGCTTGTCTCCTATCAATATACTGACAGAATATTGGAAAAACTACTTAATTTGTTTGCATATAAATCGTAGTTAATATAATAAACTTTTCCCCAGCTTATCTGTTTTGCAGCACACTATAATCATAATATACACCTACCATATTGACAAGTTTCTCTTTCCCCTATGGTTTGCTATGGATGATGGATGCCGTGTCTCTACTCCCGTCCACCTTTTATAAACAAAACGGGGCCACATCGAGCCCCGTTTGCTTTACAGATTGTTCTTTGTGTACAGGTTTTTCCTGTACTTCTTAATTTTGGTTACTTTTTTACTAGCGCTAGGTTTTCATTCGCTTAAGCGGTAGTCTCTGAATCTACCACTCAAAGACCCTATAATGCTCCAAATCAGGCCATATCTCGTACCAGTCGATTCCTTCCTCTTCCGCGATTTGGGCTATCTTTTTGCTGACAGCTAAACTTTTGATGTCTGGTAGATTGATGTAAGTTGACAGCTTATCGTAAGGACTGCGGTTCCTCATTTTAGAAAGTTCTGTCCCATAGATATGAAGATTTTGAAAAGATCCATATTCTTCGCATCCATCTTCATCCTCATAGTAAGTACGTAAACTTGCTACCGGTTCGTTGCCCCCCGGTACTTCTTCCCGGAGATCTAAGTCTTTTTTTCCAGTCATATCTTTTTCTTTCATGACTGCATTGGCAGCTTTTACCATATCCTCCAGTACGTTTTCATCCTTATAGTCATGTACCAAATATTCATATATAGCTACGTCTTCTGGATGATTAGAACTTTTACCAGAATAAGATACCTTTTTCCTGCCTACCGCTTCATAGATTGCTTTTGAAATCTCGTCATCGGGTCTATGATTTCCTCCGTACATAAAGATTTCGCTGCAACCTATCACAATCATAACTGACAGTAGTGTTAGAATAAATACGCACATTTTGGACATTTGTTTTTTCATTGTTTGTCTCCCATCAATACACTGACAGAATATTGAAAACACTACTTATGTAGTCATACGGCAAGAGGCGAATCGCTTATCCATTTTGAAACACACTTTAATCATAATATACACCTACCATATTGACAAGTTTCTCCTTTTTCTCAAGGTTTGCTACGCTCTGATGGATACCGTCTTTCTTCTCCTGTTCATCACCTAACAAACAAAACGGGGTCACATCGGGCCCCGTTTGCTTTACAGATTGTTCTTTGTGTACAGGTTTTCCCTGTACTTCTTAATTTTGGTTACTTTTTTATTAACGGCAGGTTTTCATTCGCGTAAGCGACATGCTCTGCCACTAATACTCCAATACTTCATAGTACTCCAGATCCGGCCATATCTCGTACCAATCGATTCCTTCCTCTTCCGCGCTTTGAGCGATCTTTTTGCTGACAACTAAACTTTTGATGTCTGGCAGGTTGATGTAGGTTGACACCTTATCATATGGACTGCGCCCGCTCATATTGGACCGTTTTGTACCATAGATATATAGGTTTTGAAAAGATCCATATAGTTCGTATCCATCCTCACTCTCATAATAAGTACATAAGCTTACTACCGATTCGGCACCTGCCCCTGGTGTTTCTTCACGAAGATCCAAGATTATTTTATCTGTCGTCTCCCTTTCTTCCATGACTGTATTGGCAGCTTCTAACATACCTGCCAGTACATTTTCATCTTTGTAGTCATGCACCAAATACTGATAAATAGCTGTGTCTTCTGGATGCTCAGAGCTTTTACCATAATAATATACTTTTTCACTGCCTACCGCTTCATAGATTGCTTCTGAGATATCGTCATCGGGTCTCTTATTTACTTCGTGCATAAATATTTCACCGCAACCTGATACGATTATTACAGTCAAAAGAATAAGAATTAAGACGTACATCTGAGACATTCGTTTTTTCATTGCTCAACTCCCATCAATATACTGACAAAATATTGGAAAACCAACTTAATTTGTTTGCATATGTATCGTAGTTAATATAATAAACATGTCCCCAGCTTATCTGTTTTGTAACACACTATAATCATAATATACACCTACCACATTGACAAGTTTCTCTTTCTCCTATGGTTTGCTATGGATGATGGATGCCGTCTCTCTGCTCCTGTTCATCACCTAACAAACAAAACGGGGCCACATCGGCCCCGTTTGCTTTACAGATTGTTCTTTGTGTACAGGTTTTTCCTGTACTTCTTAATTTTGGTTACTTTTTTACTAGCGCTAGGTTTTCATTCGCTTAAGCGGTAGTCTCTGAATCTACCACTCAAAGACCCTATAATGCTCCAAATCAGGCCATATCTCGTACCAGTCGATTCCTTCCTCTTCCGCGATTTGGGCTATCTTTTTGCTGACAGCTAAACTTTTGATGTCTGGTAGATTGATGTAAGTTGACAGCTTATCGTAAGGACTGCGGTTCCTCATTTTAGAAAGTTCTGTCCCATAGATATGAAGATTTTGAAAAGATCCATATTCTTCGCATCCATCTTCATCCTCATAGTAAGTACGTAAACTTGCTACCGCTTCGTTTCCCCCCGGTACTTCTTCCCGTAGATCCAACTTTATTTTTCCAGTCATCTCATTTTCTTTCATGACTGCGTTGGCAGCTTTTACCATGTCCTCCAGTACGTTTTCATCCTTATAGTCATGAACTAAATAGTTGTAAACAACTTTGTCTTCTGAATCATAAATTTCAGTACCAGAATAATATACCTTTTTCCTGCCTACCGCTTCATAAATTGCTTTTGAAATCTCGTCATCGGGTTTATGATTTCCTCCGTACATAAAGATTTCACCGCAACCTGTCACAATCATAACTGACAGTAGGGTAAGAATAAATATGTATATTTTAGACATTGATTTTATCATTGTTTGTCTCCCATCAATATACTGACAGAATATTAAAAAGCAATTCAATGTAGTCATACGGTAAGAGACGAATCGCTTACACGTTTTGGAACACACTATAATCATAATATACACCTACCCTATTGACAAGTTTCTCTTTCCTCTCTGATTTGCAATGCTCTGATGGATGCCGTCTCTCTTCTCCTGTCCATCACCTACCTAACAAAACGGGGCCACATCGGCCCCGTTTGCTTTAAAGCTTGTTCTTGGTGTACAGGTTTTCCCTGTACTTCTTATTTTGGGTTACTTTTTTACTAACAGTAGGTTTGCATTTACTAAAGTGGCGGACTCCAAATCTATTCATCCAAAACCTCATAGTACTCCAAGTCCGGCCATATCTCGTACCAGTCGATTCCTTCCTCTTCCACGCTTTGGGCTATCTTTTTACTGACAGTTAATCTTTTGATGTCCGGCAGGTTGATGTAGTTTGACACCTTATCATATGGACTGCCTCGTTTTCTCATAATGGAGCGTTCGGTTCCATAGATATATAGGCTTTGAAGGGATTCATATTTTTCAAATTCGTCTCCATTCTCATAGTAATTGCATAATGAGGCAACCCCTTCAGTACCTCCCCCCTCCATCGTTTCTTCTCGAATCACTATACATATTTTTTCCGTCGTCTCTTTTTCTATCATGACTGCATTGACAGCTTCTACCATATTTGTCAGCACATTTTCATCTTCATAGTCATGTACCGTATACTCATACCAAGCAATTTCACCTGAGTTACTGGATTGCTTGCCATGATAATGTACTTTTTTTCTCTCTACCGCTTCATAGATTGCTTTTGAAATATCGTCATCGGGACTTTTATTTACCTCATGCATAAATATTTCGCCGCATCCTGACACGATTATTAATGACAGAAGTATAAGACATAATACGTACATCTGAGACATTAGTTTTTTCATTGCTCATCTCCCATCAATATACTGACAGAATATTGGAAAAACTATTTATATAATCATAATATACACCTACCACATTGACAAGTTTCTTTTTCCCCTATGGTTTGCTATGGGCTGATGGATGTTGCCTTTCTTCTCCCTTACTTCACCTAACAAGCAAAACGGGGGCACATCGGCCCCGTTTGCTTTAGAGAGTATACTTTGCGTACAGGCTTTCCCTGTACTTCTTAATTTTGGTTACTTTTTTACTAACAGTAGGTTTTCATTTGCTAAAGCGGCAGTCTCTGACACTAATCCTCCAAAACCTCATAGTATTCCAAATCCGGCCATATCTCGTACCAGTCGATTCCTTCCTCTTCTGCAATTTTAGCTATCTTTTTGCGGACAACGAGGCTTTTGATATCCAGTAGGTTGATATAGGTTGATATCTTATCATAGGGGCTTTTGCCGCTCATATGAGAATGTTCGGTTCCAAGGATATATAGGTTTTGAAGGGATTCATATTCTTCATATCCGTCTTCATTCTCATAGTAATTGCTTAATGAGGCTACTGCTTCGTATCCTCCTGGCATTTGTTCCCGAATCGCCAAATGTACTTTCTCCGTGGTCTCATTTTCTTTTATGTATGCATTGACAGCTTCTACCATGTTTGCCAGCACATTTTCATCTTTATAATCGTGTACCGTATACTCATACCAAGCAATTTCACCAGAGTTAACATATTGTTTGCCCCAATAGTATACTTTTCTTCTCCCTACCGCTTTATAGATCGCTTTTGAAATATCATCATCGGGTCTTTGATTTCCTCCGAACTGAAATATTTCCCCGCATCCTGTCACGATCATTACTGACAGTAGTGTAAGAATCAATGCGCACATTTTAGCCATTCGGTTTTTCATTGTTATCTCCTATTAATATACTGAGAGAATATTGGAATAGTAACTCAATTTTTTTGCATATGTATCGAAGTCAATATAATAAACTCGCCCCCAACTTATCTGTTTTGTAGCACACTATAATCATAATATACACCTACCCCATTGACAAGTTTCTCTTTCTCCCAAAGTTTCCTATAGACTGATGGATGCTGCTTTTCTTCTCCTGTACTCCACCTAACAAGCAAAACGGAGCCATATCGGCCCCGTTTGCCTTAAAGATTGTACTTTGCGTACAGGCTTTCCCTATACTTCTTATCTTTGGTTACATTTTTACTAAAATAGTGTTTTCGTTCACAGAAATGGCAGTCTCTCAATCTACCACTCCAAGACTCTATAATGCTCCAAGTCCGGCCATATCTCGTACCAGTCGATTCCTTCTTCTTCCGCTCTATGAGCTATCTTTTTGCGTACAACTAAGCTTTTGATGTCTGGCAGATTGATGTAAGTTGACAGTTTATCGTAAGGACTGCTGTCTCGCATATTAGAATCTTCTGTTCCTTGAATAAAAAGGGTTTGAAAAGATCCATATAGTTCGTATCCATCCTCGCTCTCATAGTAGGTACGTAAACTTGCTACCGCTTCGAAACCTCCTCGAGATGTTGATTTTCGAAGATTCAAGACTATTTTATCTGTCGTCTCCTTTTCTCCCATGACTGAATTGGCAGCTTCCAGCATGTTCGTCAGCACGTTTTCATCTTTTTCGTCATGAAGTAAATACTCATATATGATTGTTTCATCAGAATCAGAAGATGTTTTACCCCAATAAAGCACTTTTTTGCTGCCAATCGCTTCATAGATCGCTTGTGAAATATCGTCATCAGGTTTTTCATTTACCTTACGTATAAACCCTTCCCCGCATCCTATCACGATAATTTGCGACAGAAGTATAAGAAATAATACGCAAATCTGAGACATTTGTCTTTTCATTGTTTGTCTCCCATCAATATACTGACAGAATATTAGAATAATAACTTAATTTTTCTGCATACGTATCGAAGTCAATATAATAAACTCGCCCCCAACTTATCTGTTTTGTAGCACACTATAATCATAATATACGCCTACCATATTGACAAGTTTCTCTTTCCCTTATGGTTTGCTATGGGCTGATAGATGCCGTCTCTCTTCTCCTATTCATCACCTAACAAGCAAAACGGGGCCACATCGGACCCCGTTTGCTTTACAGATTATTCTTTGTGTACAGGCTTTCCCTGTACTTCTCAATTTAGGTTACATTTTTTCTAACAGCAGGTTTTTCATTCGCTTAGGCGGCAGTCTCCGACACTAATCCTCAAAAACCTTATAGTGCTCCAAATCAGGCCATATCTCGTACCAGTCGATTCCTTCCTCTTCTGCGATTTGGGCTATCTTTTTACTGACAGCTAAGCTTTTGATGTCCGGCAGGTCAATGTAAGTTGACAGCTTATCGTAAGGATTGTTGTCACTCTTAGTAGACTGATCTGTCCCATAGATGAATAGAGTTTGAAATGATTCATATTGGAAGCATTCATCCTGACACTCATAGTAAGTGCGTATGCTCACTACTGGTTCGTATCTTCCCGATACTTTATCCAGAAGAAGCAAATCTTTCTTTTCTGTTGTTGCCTTTTCTTTCATCACCACGTTGGCAGCTTCCACCATATCCTTCAGCACATTTTCATCTTTATAGTCATGAATTAAATACTCATATGTATCTGTTTCATCTGAATTATAAGATGTTTTACCCCAATAATGTACTTTTTTCCTGCCTACCGCTTCATAAATCGCTTTTGAAATGTCATCATCATGACTTTTATTTACTTCACGTATAAACGCTTCTCCGCATCCTGTCACGATCATTCCTGCCAGTAGTGTAAGAATTAATGCACACATTATAGACATTGGTTTTTTCATTACTTGTCTCCCATCAATATACTGACAGAATATTGGAAAAACAACTTAATTTGTTTGCATATGTATCGTAGTTAATATAATAAACATGTCCCCAGCTTACCACTTCCAGAATATAATTGTGATGCATAGGTTGATCGGTGGCAAACTTGTACAACCCAACAATTGTCATATAATGAGAAGGTATGCTTGCAGCATTTTTTCCATCTTCATTTTTTGTAGTATTATTTTTAGCTGCCTGTTTACTGTTATATAACCTGATTCCTTCATTATTATTGAAAGTATGATATGCAAATACTACCGGTATATCCTTATTCAGTATACTTTCAATATCATCTACTACCTTCTGTTTTTGATTTAAATAGGACTCTTGGTTGTATCTTGCCCATTTGACATTAGTATTGGGATTACCGTTTGTTTTTAAGAAAGCACTGAATCCGCGAGTCATTTGCCCTGGAAATACTCCGACAAGTAAACTCAAGCTGTCACCGTTAACTCCATATTTTTTCCCATACTGCTTTTCTACATAGTCCATGTAAGCATTCCCATCACATAATCCGGTCTGTTGGAACTGTGTAACAATCGGAGAATCAACACTTAAAGTGTAACCGCTGTTTTGAATCGTCATATATAACTCTGCATCACTCATAGCGATCGTTCCGCATCCCAAGTTTGCTAAACGGAAATATTTATCATATCGCATCTTCTCCTGACCTATTAATCCAGTACTGTCGCCCTCAAAAAATGCCTTATCTTCCCACCAGCCCTGATTTCCACCGTAGTAGGTATTACCGTCATGTTTGTCGATATTTATATATATACTGTTCAGTTTTACAACTTTAACAGAATCTGCTATCAGCGGCCTGTCATCCGTATTATCCGGCTCACCGTCACCGTCCGAATCAACCCGATCCGGATAGCTCCTCATCTGAAAGTATGTTACATTCTGTATAAGACCTTTTCCAATATATCTTTTATCCACATTGTAAACAATGCCTGTTTCCTGATAATCCGTCAGACTATCTCCATCCGAGTCCGGTTTCGTAGGGTCAGTAAAGATAATCTCCCCATTCGGCAGTCGCATGCCGGCAGTTTCAAAAATATCATAAAGACCGTCGCCGTCCGCATCCGTAGGGTCGATCTGCAATATTGTGGAACCTATAACGGTAGCAAAAACTGTCTCCAGTTGCTCCGCAGAGGACGCATAATAATATTCTCCGTTAGTCTGATCTGTCATTTTCTGTAAAGTAGCGTGGGTAGAGTCATTCGCTACATTTACAGCATAAATCTGAATATCATTCTTGACACATCTATCTATTGTGGATTGATAATAATTGACATCACCATCACAGATCAACACGATTATCTTTTGTTTGTCGCATTCATGCTTGTCAAATGCTGATAATGCCGTGACCAGTCCACTATTTACATCCGTTCCGCCAGAGGCGTACATCTGAAATACTGCTTTTCTGATCGTCTCCTTATCAGATGTAAAGCCCTGCCTTAATGAAGATATATGGCTAAAGGTGATAAGTGCAGCTTCATCGCCTGTCTGCATGGAATCGATAAAATTCCCCATCGCTGTTTTAGCCGTATTGATCCTGCCTTCGTACGCCATACTGCCGGACACATCTACCACAAAAGCAATATCAAAATTCTTCTTTTCCGTATCACCGAAAGAACTGTTGCGATAATCTATATTTTGCCGCCACGCATCATACCACGTTGTTCTGTCTACGATCATGTAGGTTGAGAAATGGGTCGTAGTATAGGTGACTGTATGGTTAGCGGTATCGATCACGCTGTCTTCATCCAGTATCTGATACCAGTTGTTCGCCTCATCATACCACATGATGGACAGATCTTCTTCTTTGGTATCTCCCAGCGCATTCACATCATAATGGAAAGTGATATCAGCCTGTTGAAAATCAGTGTCACAGCAGATCTCGACGGGAACGCCGATGAGCCCCACTACGCCGCTGGAAAGCTTATCAAAGTCATACATATCCTCAATGCCAACACGTTTCTCTGCATTGCCCTTGATGCTGAGCGATACGCTTACGGCTGTTACACCCTCTTTTTTGGGGTCCTTCAACTGTTCGGTCACTGTCTGGTACACGCGCTCTTCGGAGTCGATAATGCCGTTGCCGTCCGTATCTTTCAGCAGCGGGCTGAATCCCAGCTTGACATCATCGTAGTCCGTCAGGCCGTCACCGTCCGTATCTTCCAATAACGGATCAGTATGATACTGGTTCAGTTCATCGGAATCTGTCAGATTATCACGGTCGGTATCACTGTTTAACGGGTCTGTGCCAAGGTCGATCTCATCCCTGTTATTAATGCCTTCTTTATCCGGATCCTCTTTGCTGTCAATGATCCCGTTGCCATCCGTGTCCGCTATCTCCGGATCGGTCAAAGTGATATTGAGCTCTTCATAATCCGTCAGGCCGTCTCCATCCGTATCCACGTACTTCGGATTTTTCTTGCCGGACAATGCATGTGAACTCAATTCATAATTCGTCGGTTCGTCAGCGCTGGAGCCCTTGTCTCCGGAAAAACCGAAAGAGATCGTCTGCCCGGCATTGATGTTCGCATTATACCCGGCATTCTTGATCACATAGTGGTTCCCTTTATGGCTTTCTGTGACGCCATTCCATATATTGGTTATGTTACGGTTAAAATCAAATTCCAGATACCAGTCTTCGATCGCGGATGCCGTATTGTTCGTAATGGAAATAGTTCCCGTAAAACCGTCACCCCAGTCACTGTCCAGATGGTATGTAATGGAATAATCTTCATCCTCAGCGCACACAATATTTCCTAAAAGCGTATATTTCTTCGGGAATCCCGGGAAGTCTTCCTGCCCGCTGATCCCGAACTCAGCGCTGCCTCCGACTGCAATATCCTGGTTCCAACCTGCATTCTTTATGATATATTTTCCGTCTTCGTTGCTGTCAATTACGGCATTCCATATATTGGAGATCGCTCCGGCATAGTCAACTTCCATCGTCCAGTTTTCGATCACGGTCTTTCCCGTGTTTTCAACTTTCACATTGGCGTTATATCCGCCGTTCCAGTATCCCGAAAGTGCGAATGTCACTTTAAAATTTTCACCTTCATAGACCGATTCTGTCGTGACACCGTCCCATCCGGCAGCCTCTTCCGTTGCCGCATTATCGTCTGAACCGGATTCATCTTCGCCCGTCTGCGAGCCGTTCTCGTCTTCGCCTGTCTGCAGATCGCTTTCGCCTTTACTTGGCTGCGTTTCGCTTTCACCCTGTTCCGTTTGTGTTACCGGCAGCTCTTCTTCGGCCATTGCTTCAATATTCATTGTACTGAAGCAAATCCAAAACGCTACGGATTCCAATAAAATCTTAATACCATGCCAAATTTTCTGTCAAAAGTAGTGACTTTTCCTATTTTCACTGTTCCATCCATGATAATATACGCTTCTCCTTCGGTATAAACATTTAGGGCATTACTGCCTTTCTGGATATAGTCTTCTTTACAGATTTTTGAGATGATCTTACAAATGTTGTCGCGACTATGCCCTTGCTTGATCTCCAATGCCAGATCGGCATCACCGACATATTCGTCACCAAATACTACGAGATATTCTGCATCGCCATCGATTAACATTTGTTCAAAACCAGTCGGATTCTTGACTTCATGATAATGATTTATGGCGAGGCAGATCAAAAATCCGATTAAGACCGCGAAAAAGCTTTCGCTAAACCGCTGAAAACAAGTTTTCTGTTCCCACCTTTTATAATGCCAGACCCGTGTAAAAAGAGGAATCTTTGCATATATTAAGGAGAGGACAAGATCAGCTATTGTAAACACAATAATTACTTTAACCATTTGAGTACCCCTCCTGCTTAATTGTTGTTATTATATTGTACTATAAATATTCTCATTTTCATCTACCTATATATTGATTAAGTACACAATCTTTATACTCTTATGGCGCATATTGTAGTCGTACTGAGGAAAAAATGCAATACGATTTGTGAAATCTGTTACAATTCACACCAAATATTCTAATTTAATGTTTTTAGATTATTACTTTGTGTACACTTTGCAATATGCGAAATAACGTTTTATCAAAATTGTGCAAAAACATTTACAATTCCGACACATTCATGCTATAGTTATAAAAAGCATATTTTCTATAAACAGTTCCGTAAAACTCTATCTTTATTTCTAAGTTTCAGAAAATCCATGCTTTGAACCCAACTAACCACTTAAAAAGCAGGAGTATCTGAAACGGTTCTCCTGTACCGGCGGCATCTTCTTTAACGAAGAAACGGGCCGACATCAACAAGGAGGACACGAAATGAAAGTAACGAAAGTGAAGGAAACAAGGGCTGACGAAGGAAACCTGAGCCAAAACGGTGTACAGCGCAGTTACAAGGACACCGTATTCCGGATGATCTTCCGCGAAAAGAAAAATCTGCTGAGCCTGTACAATGCGCTGAACGGCACGGCTTATCAGAATGTTGAAGATCTGGAGATCACTACGCTGGAAAATGCAGTCTACATGAATTACAAGAACGACATTTCCTTCGTGTTTGATTTTGAACTGCTCCTTTATGAACACCAGTCCACATGTAATCCAAATATGCCACTGCGGGATCTGCTTTATGTGACGAGAGTATTGCAGAACCTGATCAAAGACGAAAACCTATACAGCAAATCACTCATCAGGATTCCGACACCCCGATTTGTCGTATTCTATAATGGGACTGATTTGCAGCCCGAACAGCAGATCCTGTATCTGTCAAATGCCTTTGAGAAAAAGCAAGATGAACCATCATTGGAACTGGCGGTGACCGTGTACAACATCAACCTTGGACATAATCATGAACTGTTAGACGCGTGCCGTCTGCTAAAAGAATATGCGCAATATGTGGAACAGGTAAGGATATTTGCAAGAAAAATGCCCTTTTCGGAAGCAGTTGAAGAAGCGGTAGACTATTGTATCAGCAATGGAATTCTTGCAGACTTTTTGGCAAAAAATCGAGCGGAGGCAATCGCTGTGAGCATTTTTGAATATGACGAAGAAAAGCATATAAAGAGCGAGCGAAAAGAATGGCGCGAAATCGGACGAAAAGAAGGCAGTGACAATCTTGCCAAGCTGCTCCAATCCCTGATAGATGCAGGAAAAACCGAAGAGGCAAATCGTGCCATTTCCGATAGTGAATATCGCGAAAAGTTACTTAAAGAATAAAACAACGCGGCCGGCGTATGCACTCCCTACGCCGGCCGCGTTTTATTTCCCTTGATTGATATGTTTTATGACTGCCGTATCTCTTTCAAGTGATCCGGATGCTCCGCGCTCCTGCTGCGGATATCGATGATCGGTCCTCCGGTTCCCTCGATGTACTCTCTGGTGATGGTCACGCGGCCTATGTTGTCATCCTTTGGCACCTCGTACATGATATCCAGCATAAATTCCTCGATGATAGCCCGCAGCGCCCTGGCTCCGGTCTCCTTCTCCATCGCCTTATCAGCGATGGCCTCAAGCGCCCCCTGATTGAAGATCAGTTCCACCTCATCAAGCTCCAGAAGCTTCTGATACTGCTTCAGGATGGCGTTTCTGGGCTCGCTCAGGATCTGTACCATCATGTCGCGGCTCAAACCCTCCAAAGTGAAGATCACCGGAAGGCGGCCGATAAACTCCGGAATCATACCGAATTTTCTGATATCCTCCACTGTCACCTTGCTCAGGATATTCTTTTCTTTATCGTATTTGTCCTTGAGCTCGGCACTGTAACCGATGGATGTCTTCTTTTTAAGCCTCTGCTTGATGATCTCGTCCAGATCCGGAAAAGCACCGCCGCAGATAAACAGGATATTGCGGGTATTCACCGTGGCAAGGGGAACCATGGCGTTCTTGGAGTTTGCTCCAACGGGCACCTCCACCTCCGCGCCTTCCAAAAGCTTTAACATGCCCTGCTGGACAGATTCACCGCTCACATCTCTGGCGTTGGTGTTCTTTTTCTTTGCGATCTTGTCAATCTCATCAATAAAGATAATACCGCGTTCCGCGCGTTCCACGTCATTGTCCGCAGCGGCGAGAAGCTTTGAAACCACACTCTCGATATCGTCACCAATGTAGCCAGCCTCCGTCAGCGAGGTGGCGTCCGCAATGGCAAGCGGCACGTCCAGAAGCTTTGCCAGCGTCTTTACCAGATAGGTCTTACCGCAGCCCGTCGGGCCGATCATCAGCATATTGGACTTTTCGATCTCGATCTCGTTCATGGTGCCGGTGGCCACTCTCTTATAATGATTGTAGACTGCCACAGACATCACCTTCTTGGCCTGCTCCTGCCCCACCACATACTCGTCCAGTTTCTGTTTGATCTTGTGGGGCGGCATGATGTCGCGAATATCGATCTCAGCGGCTGCTTCCTTTTTCTTTTTCTTGGGCTTCTGTTTATTGGGGATACCGCCGTCGCCTCTTAAGTCCGCCAGATTTACAAAACTGATATTCGGGAAACCCTTGCCCGAATTCAGATCGCTCATGTTCGGGTTATTCAAAAGTCCCTGATAATCGAACTGGCTGACCGTATCCATCGTCTTGTGCATACAGTCGTCGCAGACGCAGATGTGGTTGGGTAGGCGAAACATCTTTCCCGCCTTGCTCTCCGGTCTGCGGCAGATAAAGCAGACGTCTTCGTAATCGCCGGAGGAATCGTCTTTTTTCTCCTCCGACCCGGAGTCCTTCTGCTTCTCCAGCTCTGTCTCTTCGTATTTATCGTCTCTATGATCGTCCATACTTCTTATCTTCCCTCCATGCTTCCATTACATAAAGTCTATTAAAACCATTATGTTCATTGTACCACACCAAAAAACCCTATGACAAGAGATAGGCCGGTCATTCGACCGCCCTATCTCTAAGAGGACAGTCAAATGACCGGCTTCCTCCATTTATTCAAATTGGTGATACATGTTCCTTTATTCACTTACCTTGTTGCCCAGCGTTACTGTCTTCGTTATTTCCTCATATCCGCCCATTGTCATGTTCATCACTTTGACTTCCACAGTATCACCCTTCGCATAAAACTCCAATTCCTTTTGCAGTTCCTCCATGGAAGCGATCTTGTTACCGCCAAATTCCGTGATGATATCGCCCTGCCTAAGACCAGCGGCAGCCGCCGCCGTTCCCTCATATACCTGAGCGATATAGACGCCCTCCGGCATACCATAGGCCTGAGAAACTTCCGATGTGACGCTGATGCCCTTGATGCCCAGATAGCCTCTCTCCTCCTCAGCCACCTTGCTCTTGGTCTCCCGCAGCATCAGCTCGGCAATGATGGGGCTGGCAGCGGAAATGGGGATCGCATAACCCATGCCTTCCACGGCACTGCCGCCGATCTTATTCGAGTTGATGCCTATGACCTCGCCCTTGATATTTAAGAGAGCACCACCGGAATTTCCGGGATTGATCGCCGCGTCGGTCTGGATAAAGGTTCCCTCCACGCTGTCCCCGCCGTAGCCTGCAGACAGGTTAATGCTCCTGTTGAGCGCACTGATGACACCCGTGGTAACTGACTGGCCATAACCCAGGGAGTTACCGATGGCAATGGCCGGCTCACCGACCTCCAGCGTATCGGAATTACCCAGTGTAGCCACTTCGATCGCCTGCATGGTGGAATCCGAGAGCTCCGTCACCGGCACCGCGATCACCGCCAGATCCATCTTGGAATCCTGTCCCTTGATAAAAGCCTCCGCCTCGCTGTCCTCATTAAACTGCACCGTCAGCTTATCGGTATCCTCCACCACATGATAGTTGGTCACGATCAGCAGCTCAGAATCATTCAATCCTACGATAATGCCCGAACCGCTGGCGTCCGCCTCGCTGTCCATGGACTGTCCGAACCATGACATCGTCTCCGTGTAATGGTTATTGACTGCCACGATGGAGGGCATCACTTCCTTTACCACATTTGTCACATCGGTAACCACCGTCGTTGCCGTGTCCGACTGTTTGATGGGCGCCGCGTCTACCGTTGTCTGTTCCTTCGCGGGCGTCTCCGCATGAGACGCAGCTTTCGACTCAGCAGGCGCTTCGGCCTCCACCGCTTTATCACTGCGGCCTCCGATCAGCCCCGTCGTGTACTCTACTACATAGAGACCCAGCCCCGCAAAGACACCGAAGAAGAGTCCCAGAGACACCGCTGCCAGCACCTTTTTGAAGTAGCCGCCTCGTTTTTTCTCCTTCGCCTTCTTCTCAGGCTTCTGAACAGTCTGATTGTAGCTGTTCGGGTACACATTACCATAATGATAATTCCCCGCGCCGGTTGAGTAGGTGTTCTGGCTGCCGTAATTTCCCTGTACCGTGTCCTGCGCACCGTAAATTCTCTGCCCGGCATCCCTGCCGTAACTGCCTATCCTGTCCTGATAGTCTGTGTTCTGCACATTCCGGTAGGGATTGTAAACACTCCCGTTCCGTTCGGTTTCACCGTCTGTCTGAGGCTCGTTTGAGCCCGAAGTTGTCTGACTTGAATAATCGTTCGGATAATTGTTGTCGTACATGATACAATCGCTCCTTTCTATACCGCAACAAGGATATTCGGCTCTTGCCGCCCTTGTTTTCTCGTTGATCATGTACTCAGTATAATCTCAATTTGTGTTTAAATTGTGTTCAATTTTTATATAATTTGTGTTTTTCAATCACTCTACCGTAACGGACTTCGCCAGATTCCTCGGCTTATCCACGTCGCATCCCTTTCCCACAGACACATAGTATCCGAAAAGCTGCAGGGGAATGATGGCCAGCGAATTGGCAAAATAAGGGTTCGTCTCCGGAATGTAGATCACATAGTCCGCCGCCTTCTCGATCTCCTTATTCTCCTCACAGGTCACTGCCAGCACGAAGGCGCCTCTCGCCTTCACCTCCACCATATTGCTGATGGTCTTGGCATAGAGCGCCGGCTGGGTCGATACCGCAGCTACCAGCGTTCCCTCCTCGATCAGGGAAATGGTGCCGTGCTTGAGCTCGCCCGCCGCATAGGCCTCGGAGTGAATGTAGGAGATCTCCTTTAATTTCAGGGAGCCCTCCAGAGAGATCGCGTAGTCGATGCCCCTGCCGATAAAGAAGACGTCCTTTGCGCCGACATAACGGTTTGCGAATTTTTGTATTTTATTCTTATTGTTTAAGAGAAGCTCGATCTGGTCAGGCAGACAGCGCAGGTCGCCTAAAAGTGACGCAAATGTCATATCATCAATTTCACCCCGCACTCTGCCAAACTTGATGGCAAGCAGATAAAGTGCGATCAGCTGAGCCGTATATGCCTTGGTTGTCGCCACCGCGATCTCCGGCCCCGCCCAGGTATACATCACATTATCCGCTTCCCTGGCAATGGAGCTGCCCACGACATTGACAATGCCAAGTACCTGAAAGCCTCTTGACTTCGCCTCCCGCAGCGCCGCCAGCGTGTCCGCCGTCTCACCGGACTGACTGATCACCACCACCATGGCGCCCTCTTCCAAAATGGGATCCCGATAGCGGAACTCGGATGCCAGATCTACCTCCACGGGAATCCGTGCAAGGCCCTCGATCACATACTTGCCCGTGACACCTGCATGGTAGGCCGAACCGCATGCTACAATGTGAATCTTCTTCACCGCACGCAGTGCCTCGTCGCTCATATTCAATTCCTCGATCACGATATCATTGTCCTTGATGCGGGGCATCAGCGTGTCTGTCACCGTCTTTGGCTGCTCATACATCTCCTTTAACATGAAATGCTCATATCCGGCCTTCTCCGCTGCGCTGGCATCCCATTCAATCGTAACGGGGTCTTTTCTGATCTCCTCCTCATCGACCGTATAAAATTGCATATGGTCCGCGTGCAGGCGCACAACCTCCTGATTGTCCACATAGTACACCTTTCTGGTATACTTTAAAATAGCAGGCACATCCGATGCGATAAAGCAGCCGTCCTCATTCTGACCCACGATCAGGGGAGAATCCTTTCTTGCTGCAAAAATCTGGTCAGGACAGTCCGCAAAGAGGATTCCCAGCGCATAGGAGCCCTCTACCCGATGCAGGACTTTGGTGACGGCCTCCAGCGGATTTCCCTTATAATAATAATCCAAAAGGTGTGCCAGTACCTCCGTATCCGTCTCCGACACGAAACGGTATCCCCGCTCGATCAACATTTTGCGAAGCTGCAGATAGTTTTCGATGATACCGTTATGTACCACCGTGATCGTCTCCGCCTCATTGAAATGCGGATGAGCGTTTGTGTCGCTCGGCGCACCGTGCGTTGCCCAGCGGGTGTGACCGATGCCGCACAGCCCCGGCATCGTCTCGCCTCCGTGCGTCATATTCTCCAAAACTTTGAGTCTGCCCACCGACTTCGTGATATTGATCTTCTCCTCACCGTCATAGACCGCCATACCCGCCGAGTCGTATCCGCGATACTCCAGCTTTGCCAGACCGTCCAGAATGATGGGTGCCGCCTGCTTCGTTCCGATATAACCTACAATTCCGCACATATAGCCATTACCTCCTTACTTCACTTATTGCCAGTATTCTCTATTTGAGGACAGCGCTGTTCTCAGACGCACCGGCAGTCTGCGATAATTTTTTCCGCAGAGATAGCCCGCGTACTTGAAGGCGCTTTGTATGATAACATATGGTATTTTATTTTTCATGCCATTTTCACTCAGATAGGCCACTAAGCCTTTCACCATGCGAATCCCTTCCGACTCGGAAGGATATTTCGCAAACACTTCCGGGTGTTCCGCCTGAGAGACACCCAGATCAAAATTGCGATGAAACTGCTGTCTGTGTGTGTAGTTGTGCGAATGGTACACGCACGCATCTGCCGCATAGGCGATCCTGCAGCCCGCCTCCACCGCTTTTGCGGCATAAAGCATATCCTCATTAAAGATCGTATGGTTCACAAAGCCGCCCAGCCTGTCGAATGTCTCTCTATCGTAAGCGGCGCAGACATTGGAACAAAAAAAAGTCTTGATCCCCAGCCTGGGCAGATCCTCCTTTGTCTTTACGCAGGACTCGCCGGGATAGTTAAACTGTCTGGTATAGCGCTCAATCTCTCCGCTGTCTTCGGTCGGAAGCTGTCTGGCATAGGATACGGCTGCCTTCTCCTTCCGCAGATGGTCAAGAAGCCGCTCCAGCAGATAATCGTCCGCCGGAATGGCGTCCTGTGTCATCATCACAAACACATCAGCCTCTGACAGTTTCACGCCCTGATTTCTGGTACGTCCGTGGTCGAATTCCCGCTTTGACAAATGCTTCACTGTTATATTATGAGCCTGCCGCTCAAGTGTAGTACCATAAAGCAGCCTGTCCAGATACTTCTGCTCCGTATTCATCAGTATGATCCGGTTTACAGGCACCGTCTGTGCCTGTATTCTCTCTATCAACGTCAAAAACCCGCGATCGGGCTTGTAGACGGGAATGATCACATCTACAGTCTCCACGTTTACCTCCATGCCGGAGCGTTTTGCGAAAGCCCTCCGTCTGTTTACAATCTAAAGAAGGGGCCTGTCAGACAAGCCCCTTTGCACTTATTTCAGATAACCGTTTGTATCCTGGTAAATTTTTTCACTGCATTTCTTTACGGTCGGTGAAGGGTCGTAATTATCCGCGTTAAACAAAAACTTATGCAGCCATTTGACGTTGTCTTCCAGACTCGTCGGGATAACGCAGGAACCCTTGGAACCGATGGTACCTGTCTTACGATACGCCTCCTGCGGGAAGCCCTCTGTCTCTGAAATGCGATAAGCCCCGATATCACTCAGCACATCCACGATCTCGGACAGATCCAAGGAGGTGTACACCTCACTGAACACAGCGTTCGCCGTCTCTGTCAGCTTCGGAATCGATGCCTTTTTCGCCTGATCCGCCACCGCTGTAAGCACCTCGCGCTGCCTCTCGGCCCGCTTGAAATCGTCGCCCGCCGTATATCGGATCCGGCAGTAGCCCGTTGCCTGCAGTCCGTCCAGAAGCTGATAGCCTGTGTCTCGTACCGGCGTATAGGTTCTCTTGAGATTTTCGGCAATACAGAGCTGGTAGTTGTTCAGGTGGTTGATCTCCGCATCATCCACATCGATGTAGACGCCGCCTACCGCATCAATGGCATCCGTCAGTCCGGCAAAACCGACCGTGACGAAATCTGTAATATTCATATCCAGATTCATGTTCAGCATATTGATGGCCTGCTCGGGACCACCCTTGGCGTAAGCCGCATTACACTTATTGTAGGAATCGTTGCTCAGGTTCAGGTATGTGTCACGGTATACGGAAACCAGCTTACATTCCCCTGTATCCTGATTGATGGAGGCGATCATGATCGTATCGCTTCTGGTATTCTTGGTCAGGGCGCCCGTGGTGGAATCCACGCCGAACAGGGCAATGTTTCGATAGCCCTTCATTGTGGTCTCCTCCGCCTTCTGCACGGTCTCGTTGATGATAATGTCCTTCTCCTTCAGCTCCACTTTACCGCTGCCCGTCCCGGAAAGGACCGCATAGAGCACTACCACCGCCAAAAGCAGAATAATGATCTCCACGATAAAGAGGATGATCCTTCTGCGTTGTTTTTTCGCCTGTTCTCTCTTTCCTGATTTCTTACGTTTTTTAGCCATACTCTGTACTCCTTAAATTGCAGCTTAATCTTTAAAAGTTCTTGCTCCATTCTGTCATATAAGGTCCAAAAAAGCAAGCTTTTGTGGACACCCTGATAAGATTATACTACATCTTGATATATTTGCAACCTCAATTCCCGATTCTTCCGTAAGTCTTTCACATTTCTTAAGATTTTAGTATCTCTTCTAGTAGGCGTTTTTATTGATAAAGCCCTTGAAAATCGTCAAAAACATGATCTTCACATCAAAGGACATCGTCCAGTTCTCAATGTAAAAAATATCGTATTCGATCCGCTTTTTAATGGAGGTATCGCCGCGGTAGCCACTGATCTGCGCCCAGCCCGTAAGACCGGGGCGCACCTGATGCTTGACCATATAGCGGGGAATCTCCTCCTTAAACTGCTCCACAAACTGCGGTCTCTCCGGCCTAGGTCCGACCACGCTCATGTCACCCTTCAAGATATTGAAAAGCTGAGGCAGCTCGTCTATGCTTGTCCTTCTCAAAAATTTCCCTACTTTCGTGACTCTGGGATCGTCCTTCGTCGTCCATGCCTTCTGCTCTGCGGAAGGCATCTGCACCCTCATAGTACGGAATTTGTACATCCGGAAAGGCTTATTGTGAAGCCCGATCCTTTCCTGCTTGAATATAATCGGTCCTCTGGAGGTGCAACCCACGGCGATGGCTGCTGCAAGCATGATCGGAGATGCAACGACCAGTCCCACCAGTGACACCACAATATCAACGATCCGTTTCATCCACCAGTTCAAGGTGTTGGTCAGCGGCACGTAACGGATGTTGATCACCGGCAGTCCCATCAGATCCTCCGTGTAGGGACGGCTCGGGAACAAACTGTTGTAATCCGGGATAAATTTCGTATGCACACCGGATTTCTCACACAGATCCACAATATGTTCCAGATTATCGTAATCTTTCAGGGAAAGAGTTATCGCTATTTCGTCTAATTTGTTCTCAGGAAGAATGTAGAGCAGATTCTCGATGGTTCCCACCACCTTGACGCCCTTGTAGATCGTACCGGCCGGCACGCTGTCATCCAGAATGCCGCGCACCACGTAACCCCACTGGGGATTTGAGTTGATACGGTTAATATACTCCTCTGTCGCGCGGGAATACCCCACGAGCAGAATGTACTTCAGATTGTAGCCTTTCTCACGAAAATACTGCAATACGATACGGATGAGGGAACGTCCAAGCGTGGTCAGGACAATATTGATTCCGTAAAACATCGCCATCATGGTTCGGGAGAAATGGATCTGCGCGACCAGGTACCAGCCTGCCATCATCAACACCATACCCACGGTGTTTGCCTGAAAAATGTTTAAGATCTCGTAATGGTGGACGGTTGCCCGCTTGGGCGTATAGAGATTAAAGGCGTAATACAAAATGAGATAGCCCGGCACAATAAAGTAGAGCATCTCAAAATAGTTTTGCATGGGAAGAGCACCAACATTGGGGTCGGCGTTCATGAAAGGGCTGGCAAACTTCAAATACCAGGCCAGCATATAGGATACCGCCACGATCACGGCATCCAGCACAACGTGCAGTCTGTTAAAATACTTTTGGTTATCTTTTATCATAATCAGTCAATGCACTAAGGCAGTGCTTACCATACTCTGTCCATGCCATAATTACTCTTATTTTACAATAATCCGTCCAAAAATACAACCGCAGGAATTCGACCGCCGGCTGTTCCTCAGTTCCCTGCAAAGCCGATCACAGTCGTAGTCGATCTCTTTTCCAAAAAATGCCTGATAAAGCGCCGTCTCCTGCTCATCACTGATCTGCATGCGGCAATTCTCCTTCATCCATGCGATCTGCTCTTTCAAGGTGCGCAGCGTCTGAAAATCCTTGCTTTTCTTTACCGCAGCCTTCTGCAGCCTTCCGTACTCCAGCCTGATACGCTCCCTGCCGGACAGCCGTCTTTCTTTTTCTTTTCTGATCATCCTGATTCCCGTAAACAGTATGACTGCAATGAGGAAAACGGCAAAAAGCACATAATTTAAGATTCCCAATGCATTTTCAAGATATCCGCCGAGAATATCCTCCCCAAGGGCAGTCTCCGTTCCTCCGCCTCCGCTTTGCATAAACACTTCCCAAAAGGAGGCTGTCTCCTCCTCCGTCGAAGACGGTGTGGGATCTACAACGATCCATCCCCTCTCGTTGTCATAAATCTCTACCCATGCGTGGGCGTATGCGTCCGGAATCTCTATCTGAATGAGCGCTGTCGCTCCTATCTCCGAAAAGCCTCTGTAATAATCGGCATAGTCGGCTCCTTCCACCAGCTCGCCATTCTCTACGACCTCTGCATACGAAAAAGCATATCCTTCCACATATCGCGCGGGAATCCCCATCTGCCGGAAAAGCATGGCGGCCGCTGACGCAAAATGCGCGCAGTATCCCTTTCTGCTCTCCAGCAGAAAATGCGATATATAATCGGGATTGCCATAATAAAATCCCGGCCTTAATGTATAATTATAATTTTCATCGAAATACTCTGTGATCTGCTGCGCGATCTCCTTCTCCGTTCCCTTAAACCCCGCTTCTTCACACACCTGTCGAACCGCCGTTTCACAGCTGACCGGCACATCCAGATATCGCTCATACGGCGCTTTTTCCGTAAGCAGCACAGACTCCCCGTTGTCGGGATAATAGTGATAGACCAGCGTGCTGCCCTTTTCTTCTATATTACAGTAATCCGTATAATACGGCCTATACTCAAAGGTATCTCCCGCCCAGGTTTTTTCCACCTCCATGATTCCAAAGCCCTGACGCGCAGCCCCGTCGATATCCTTAAACTGGCTCTCTCTGCTGTACAGAGACATCTCCATATTACCATCGCCCGGCCATTCCGCCTCCGCTTCCGTCCACGAGGTCCCGACATAATCCAATCCCGTAAACGCCTTCAGATATACGGGTTGAAAGCTGTACGGCGTATACCTGACGATCAGAGCCGTCTCATAGCTCGGCACGACGGCAGCACCCTTGCTCAGCCTTCCACCGCTGACTCCTGCACCCACTGTATCCTGCGGGAACAGCCCCAGCATACCATAGCGCGCAACTCTCTCCATCCCCTGTTCAGACGCCTTCTTTGACTCGCTTTGGGGTACTATGCGGGCATAGCTTTCCTCCGGTATGATAAACGCCGCGGCTCTCACCAACAATGCGACTGCCAGCGCCGTTACGGGCAGAAGATACCGCATCTGCGTCGAGACACGCCCCCAGCCGTAAGACTGTACCATAACCATCGCATACCCGATCAACACAAGAATACTATACAGCAGGGGCTGTGAACACTCAAAATACATGGGTATGACATACGGCGTCAATGTCAAAAACATGGCTCCGAAAAGCGTACATTTATTATGCAGCTGTATATTCAGCAGTATGATCCCTACCATACCGAGAAATATGGCAAACGTCGTTACCGCCATGTAGCCGTCGTCAACCGCCAGGGAATATTCCATACCGCTGGATATGTCAAGATACTCCCTTGCCACATCAAAAATACGATTGATTATGTAATAATATCCGCTGTTTATCACCCAATAATTCTTAATCGCAATAACTAAATACAACAGAAAAACAGCCAGAGCCGTCAGATTGGTGAGCCATCTTTTTCCCGTTTCATAGATCACGCTCAGCACAAAAGCCAGTGCAAAAAGTGAAATCATACACAAACCCGAATGAAACGCGATCTCGAAGGCGGTCAAAAACCCTCCGATTGCCCCATAGACAAGCATAAATAAAATAAGCGTGTTTGTAACCGCCGCCCCAAAATCATACTTATCGTTATCCCGTATCTTTACAAGGGAGATATCCGCCGTATTCTCTTTTTTCTTTTTAGGAAATGATATACGCACCCTTATATGCCCCTGTCTTAACCAATATATACCGCTCCGCGGAGTGCTCCATGGACATCTGTTCCTCTATGGAACCCGAAACACGGATACCGTTTGTACTCAAAATCTCACCCAATACATTCTCAAGCTCGCCCAGCTCCATGATATAACGACTGCAAAGCGCCTGATCTGCACTCTGCCAGAATAGCTGAATCGGATATTCCTTGGAAAGCAAAAGTCTGCACATTCCGTACAGAGACTCCATAAGCGCTTCATTTTCATCCAAATCTTCTCCCAGTGGGAGCAGCACGTTTACCTTTTCCCTTCCGGCAGCCAGACGTTCCCGAACCATCATCTTTCCCTGTTTCGCCGATAATTTCCAATGAATGCTTTTTAATTCATCTCCCGCGATATACTCTCTGATCTCATAATCGGGATTGTATTCCGCTCCCCGCTTTCTGCTTTCATTTTCCTGCGGGAACCCTTCAATGCACTCATAGAGCTCTTCCGTATCTTCCCCCTCCGAAAAGACAGGCCACACCAGCACTTCCGAACCTTTTTCCGCCCGATCCGTCAGATAAAACAGATGCAAAAGATCATATACCCGGAACTCTTCCACACTTACTCTGAGCCGTCCCGCATAACGGCTGTTTAACAGATACCGAAGTCTTCCTCCTTTTTGGGGAGCCGCCCACAATCGTTCTTTTCTCTTCTCCATGCTTCCCGTAAAGAGATTTCCCCGATAATATGTTATGTCAACCGCGAACCCGACAAAACGCATAGGATTCAAAATAAGGATATCGACCGGAATATCCGTGTTCTTTCCCACGCGATGATATGGCAGCACGATCTCCGTCTGTATTCTGTCGCGGACAAACCATAAACTGACCGCAGATAATATAGCGCCCATTATGATAAGCAGCATAAACAGAAACAGAAAATAACTTCTAAAAAAAGACCACAGCCACAAGATCACGGCAAAAACCGCGAGAAATCTAATCCCTCCGTTAACACTCAATCGCAGCCTCTTATCCATTAAACTGCATGTATCCTTTCCGTAATTCTCAGAATCATATCCGACACATCCATGCCCTCGGCTCTTGCACGGGCATTCAGCTTGATACGGTGTTTCCAGACATCATCTATCACACCGAGAATATCTTCCGGAATGACATAGTCTCCACCTCTCATCATAGCCATTGCCCTCGCCATCCTAAGAAGCGCAATGCTGCCGCGCGGACTTACCCCAAGCGCTATGTGCGGGTCCCGTCTTGTCTCCTCCGTCAGATCAATGATATACTCATGGATCTTGTCTTCAACATACAGGTTCTCCGTCTGCGTGCGCAGCTCCATCAGACGCTCCGCCGTGATAACGCTCCCGACCTGCTCCAGTCCCCTTCCCACACTGCCCTTCAGGATATCTATGGCCGCGTTATGCGAAGGATAGCCCATACTCAGGCATATCATAAAGCGGTCCAGCTGCGATTCCGGCAAAAGCTGCGTGCCTGACGAGCCAAAGGGGTTTTCCGTCGCTATGACCGTGAACGGAACCGGCAGCGGATAGGAAACGCCGTCCACAGTGACCCTGGATTCCTCCATGACCTCCAACAGTGCAGACTGCGTTTTGGACGAAGTGCGGTTCAGCTCATCCGCAAGAAAAAGATTGCTGAATACCGCGCCCTTTTTGTATTCAAATTCCCCTGTCGCGCTATTATACATGGTAAATCCGACGATATCGCTCGGAAGCACATCAGGCGTAAACTGCATTCTTTTATAGGAAAGCTCCATGGCTTTTCCCAAAGCCATGGCAAGCGTGGTCTTGCCTACGCCCGGTATATCCTCCAGCAGCACATGTCCTCCCGCAAGGATGGCAGCAAGCGCTTTGCGTATCACCCGCTCTTTACCCTTCACGACTTTATTCACTTCGGCAACGATCTGTTCCAGTTCCTGATTCATACATTCCTCTCATCCTGCCGTGCAGGCGGCATCTTAATCCTGATCCTTTTCCGGAAACCGCAGTTTACAGACGAATGCGGTACCAGATATTGCGCCACAATTCCCACTGGATCCTGCAGTAAGCGGGAAGGCGTGACCGGTCAAAGCGTACCCGCTTTCCTCTCCCCTCAAAGGAGCAGACAAGGCGCAGCCCCTCCGCCGTTCCCTGAAACCAATATCTTCCAAGCCCTTTTTTCAAAAAGAAGAGCGTCTTTACCAGATATCCCGCGATCAGAAAGGGAAGATTGAACAGGATCTGCAAAGGCGGCATATTCTTACAGGCAAGATAAATGCTGTTTTTTGCGGAGAGCCTCACCTTAAACGCATTGTGGCGGGAGCCTGTGGCGCCGCTTCCCGCATGGCGGACGACTGCTTCCGGCACGTACAGATTGCGATAGCCGTGTATTCTGGCGCGGTATCCGATATCCACATCCTCCAGGTACGCAAAGTGGTTTTCGTCGAAAAGGCCGATCTCCTCCAACGTTTTTCTGCGGTAGATACAGGCTCCGCCACAGGCGGAGAAGATCTCTCTCGGTCTGTCATAGTGTACCGACGGCTTATCCTTCCCGGCAGCAAACGCCCAGCCCAGAGCGCAGTAATAATCGCCTGCATCGTCAATGCGCCCGGGATCATCCATACGCACCATCCGCGCCGCCCCCGAAAAGGCTTTGTCATCCTTGTCGAGCGCCTTTTCCAGAGCACGCACAAAGCCGGATTCCACGATCGTGTCATTGTTCAATAAAATAACATAAGTTGTTTTATTTACTTTACACTCCTCAATGCCCCTGTTCACCGCTGCGCAGAAGCCGTAATTTTTGTCCAGAGCAATCGTCCGCACGGCGGGAAATTTCTCCTGTACAAGCGCAAGGCTTCCGTCCGCAGAGCCATTGTCCACCACAATAACCCCGGCAGGTTCTCCCGCCAGAGAGGTAAGGCAGTTTTCTATATACCGTATCCCGTTGTAGTTCGGGATAATGATCGTAGAACGGATCATAGCCTTCCTCCTTCACATGCGGATCGTCATTTTGGGGTCCCACACTACCAGATACCCCTCCTCGCGCACCGCCTCCCCCAATGCGATGCTCAGCTTCCGATACTCCGCCTCGGCACAGGTAAGCCCCGTCATGTCCGCAATGCAAAATGCTCTCTTCTCCCGCTCCTCTTTCCTGTAGAGGGTTCTCTCCCGATAGGGCAGTCCCGTGATCCGGCTAAAGAGCGGGCGCAGCTCCTCACGCACCTGTATACAGCGGATATCAACCGCCGCACAGTCCTGTGTCAGCACCGCTCTGTGCGTGTTCCCTCCGGTATAATGTCCCGGCAGTCCCGAAAAAAGTGTGTGTCCCTCCTCGTCATATGCTCCGGCAAAAATCTGCCCTTTGCGATTCAGGATCCGCCCCCCGACGATGCCCGCATCACGTCTTACGCTCAACAGATCCGGCTCATAGGCGATGTTATAAAAACCCAGATGCAGACTGTGCGTCACCTGTGCCGAAAACCCTCTTCTCTCACAGAAATCCGCCAGCGCCCTCCGCCCTGCCTCATAAGCATAGGATTTACTGGACGTGTTTAAGGCCGTGGAATCCCTGTGAGACCGCCAATGATAAAGTACTCTGGGAATATGACAGATCCGTGCCGTCTCCGGAGCAAGCGCCCCGTCCGGCCAAAGGCTGTCCACCGCTCGAAGGACCAGATCGTAATCCTGTGCCCCGTTGTAATCCCCCCGCAGCTTAAGGCGCTTCATCAGCCCGGCCTCCAGTGCCATAAAGTGACAGATATAGTTGTTTGACAATATTAAATCAAGATTAAATTCTTGTTTAATATGCGGATTTACAAAGCTTTGCGCTGCTTCGTCATACTTGTCCTCGTCAGAGTACAGAAGAGCCGGAGGGCATCCTTTCTGTCTCCCCAGACGGATCCGCTCCGCCATATGATATAACGCATCAGGTGTTATGAAATCGTCGTGATCCAGAAGTGCGATGTAATCTCCGGAAGCAGTCTCAATCCCGGCATTGGTATTCTCTGCAATTCCCCGATTCTCCGAAAGTCTGCTGTAACGGATCCGCAGATCTCCGGTCTCATAGATCAACTGCCGCACCGTGCGCTCCACTCTGTCTCCCGCACTGGCGTCTGCTATGATCAGTTCCCAGTTTGAATAGCTCTGGGCCTGCACGGAGGAGATCATCTCCTTCAGATAGATTTCCTTCGTCTCATAGGCCGGTGTAATGATACTGAATCGGTACGGCCACTCCTGTGTCTTCTGCCGCTGCTCTTCCAGCTCCTTCTCTCCGGGTGGACAGTAACGGTAATCAGCCGCCAGACGCTCCTCCTGCATCCGCTCCGCCGCCGCGTAGAAGGTATTCGTCAGTCCGTTCTTTTTCAGATAATTTACGGTTTTTCTCACATTGTCAAGTCTCAGTATCCGATTACCCACTACAGCTTCTCCTGTTTTCCTATCTCACACTATTAACAGACGCGACCAAGAACACGTCATAGCCATAATACCGATGTAATATACGAATAGCATAATCACGGAGCGCAAGCGCGTCTGCGTTGATCATGCTATTCGTATGATTTATATAAATTGCTTAAATATTCTTCTTCACTTCCTCAGTCAATCTGTCAAGTCTCGCCTGCGCATCCTCAAGGCTCGTGCCCTTTACGCCCATATAGAACTTGATCTTCGGCTCCGTACCGGAGGGTCTTGCACAGCACCAGGAATCTTCCGTCAGGTCAAAGTAGAGAACATTAGACTGCGGCAGTCCCGTCTTTCCTTTTTCCCCGGTCTCAAGATTCAGAGTCTCCCCTGTGTCGTAATCCCTGAACTCCTTCACGGTAAGCTCCCCGAAGCTCTTGGGCGGGTTCTTGCGCAGCTTGCTCATCAGCTCCTCAATCTCCTTCGCGCCGTCGATGCCCTTCATGGTGATGGAATACTGCCCCTCTTTATAGTAGCCGTATTTCTCGTAGAGATTGATCATCTGATCCCATACGGTGATTCCCTGTTTCTTACACCATGCAGCCATCTCGCACAGACACATCACTGCCACAACGGCGTCCTTGTCTCTCGCATGGGTGCCTGCAAGACAGCCGTAACTCTCTTCCAGACCGAACACATAGTTGTTGGAGCCGGTCTGCTCAAAGAGCTTGATCTGCTCGCCGATAAACTTAAAGCCGGTCAACACTTCGATAAACTTCACCTTATAATCATCCGAAATAGCCCGGGCCATATTGGTGGTCACGATGGTGGTGACAAGGGCGGGGTTCTCAGGCATCTTGCCTGCAGCGGTTCTCTCTCTCAAAATATACTCAGCGATCAGCATGCCTGACATATTGCCCGTGAAAGGCACATACTCGCCGGATTTGGTATCCAACGCATAGATGCCGAGTCTGTCCGCATCCGGATCCGTAGCGAGCACGATATCCGCATTCTTTTCCTTCGCCAGTTTGAGCGCCAGGGTAAATGCCTTGGGATCCTCCGGGTTCGGGTATTCCAGCGTGGTAAAGTCGGGATCCGGCATCTCCTGCTCGGGTACCACGTAAACATTCTTGAAGCCAAGCTCCGAGAGGATGCGTCTTACCGGTACATTGCCCGTGCCGTTGAAAGGCGAGTAGACGATCTTCATATCTTCCGCCATCTCCTGTATCACCTCGGGATGGATGATCTGCTTTTTCAGCTCAGCCATATACTTGTCGTCGATCTCTTTGCCGATGACCACGTAGAGGCCGGCCTTCTTCGCTTCCTCCTTATCCATGGTCTTTACGGTATGATAATCGGTCACGTTGTTGACCTCGGTGATGATCTCCTTATCCTTGGGAGCCGTCACCTGCGCGCCGTCCTCCCAATAGCACTTGTAGCCGTTATACTCCGGCGGATTGTGGCTGGCTGTGATCACGATACCGGAGATACAGCCCAGCTCTCTGAGGGCAAAGGACAACTCCGGCGTGGGACGGAGCGCATCAAACACATATGCCTTGATCCCGTTTGCCGCAAGACACAGAGCCGCCTCATCCGCAAACTCGGGGGACATCCTTCTGGAATCGTAAGCGATCGCCACACCTTTCTTCTCGCCGCCCTGTTTCTTTATGTAATTTGCAAGCCCCTGCGTCGCTTTGCGCACCGTATAGATATTCATGCGGTTCGTGCCCGCGCCGATCACACCGCGAAGTCCGCCCGTGCCGAACGCAAGCTCCTTGTAAAAGCGGTCCTCGATCTCCTTCTCATCATTGCGGATCGCGGTAAGCTCCTGTTTCGTCGCATCGTCAAAATAGGAATCCTCCAGCCAGAATGCAAACTGCTCTTTGTAGCCCATTTTAAGCCCTCCTTATAGAATATTTTATATATTTTACCACATACTGAAATCTGCCGCAAATTATAATTCCTTTTAATTTTATCTATACTTTGAGTGCAAAATCACTCCTGTCCAGCGAAAAATTCGGATTATAATAAGGATCTCCCTTCTCCAAAAGTCCTTTCCACCTCTTCCGGAACAATTCCGACTCCTTCTCGTAGCGCGCCGCATTCTCCCCGCTGCCGTCCGACCCTCTGGATACGGACTCATAGTGATAGAGCTCCGCAAAAGGTGTGAACACGTTCACATAGCCCGCCCTCCAGGCGCGGACACAGAGATCCACATCGTTGAGCGAGACCGCAAAGGCCTCCTCCAGACCACCCAGCTTCACATACAACGCCTTCCTCATCATCAGACAGGCTCCCGTCACCGCCATCACATTCTGTGCATAGCAGAGCCTTCCCATATACCCCAGATTCTGACTGGCTACGCGGTAATGACTGTGTCCTGCCGTCCTGTGTGCACCGAGTCCCAGCACCACGCCCGCATGCTGGATCGTCCTGTCCTCATAGTAGAGCTTCGCTCCCACTGCGCCCACATCTCTGCGCTGTGCATACATCAAAAGTTCCTCGATCCAGTCCGGCGTAATGACCTGTGTATCATTATTCAAGAGCAGGATATATTCCCCCGACGCTTCGGAAACGCCCAGATTGTTGATCCTCGAATAATTGAATTCTCCCTTATACGTTATGACATGAACCGCCGGATTTTCCTGTATTTTCCTGTAATAGTCAAAAATCTCCTCCGTCGCGCTGTTGTTCTCCACCACAATGATCTCTATATCGTCGTAGGTGCTGCGCTCCAGAATAGAAGTGATGCAGCGGCTCAGATCCTCCAGATGATCCTTGTTCGGAATGATGATGGAAACTCTGGGATTTCCCAATATCTCGTACTTAATCTGAAAAATCGTCTCAAATGCCTTGGTGGAAGAGATCTCAAAGTTTTTGAATCCACGTGCCTTCAGATGCGCTGCCACTGCCCCCTTCGCCGCCTCGATGGCATAGCTCTTCGCATTGATGTCCGATGCCACGCTGCCCGCGTGGGATCTCCAATAGTAAAGGAGCTTCGGTACATGCACGACACATTTCGCACGTGATGTCAGCCGCAGGATCATGTCATGATCCTGACTGCCGTCAAACTCGGAACGAAACAACTCCGTTCCGTCCAGAAGGCGTCTCGCAAAAGCGCTGAAATGGCAGATGTAATTGTTCGCCCGCAGATTGTCCGGCGCAAAATCCGGCTTAAAATGCAGTGTGATCATATCGTCAATGGTTCCGCTTCCCTTGAAAGTGGCTTCATCGCAGTAAATATAATCCGCTCCCCGTTCGCAGACCGCTTTCGCATACTCGTAAAGGACGCTGGGGTGAAGCACGTCATCATGATCAAACAGCGCGATATAATTTCCGGATGACATGGCCAGACAGGCGTTGGTATTGCCGGAGATCCCTTCGTTTTTCGACAGCTTCTTATAGAGAATGCGGCAGTAGAGACTGCTTCTGGGACGGAGATACTGCTTATCCCGTCCCATATATTCCCGACAGATCTGCTCCACATAGGCATGCTCTTCATCCGAGCCGTCAGCCAGACAAAGTTCCCAGTTCTCGTAGGTTTGTTCCATCACGGATTCGATCGCCTGACGCAAAAATGCCTCCGGCGTATTGTATAAGGGCATGAGAATGCTGAATTTTACCTCTTTGTCAAACTTTGTCAGCCGCTGTCTCGCCGCCTCCTCAAGCCCCGGAAAGCTGGCCGTCCCGTGCTGCACTCTGGCCTTTTTCTCGATAGCCTTTGCATTCAGTTTTCTGAGAATTCCTTTCAGACTTCCATAATAGCCCAGCCTCTCTTTCGTCCGCTGAAGCTTGTGCACAAGCATACGCAGAGGCTTCGACAACCGCCAGAGAAGACTCCCCTTGATCCTCGCAAGCTTTCCGACTGCCTCTGCCTCGTTACGCTCCGCCTCAGAGAGCTTTTCCGAGAGCGTCCTGCCCCGTATCAGCTCCCGCCTGTAGGCTTCTTTGTAATAGCGAAGCTCCTCTGTCTCCGTCATATCCTTTCGTTCCATACCAAAATCCTTTCTTTAGGAAATCGTCAGTTTCCGTTCAGACCACGCGATATAGACCGCAGATTTTTCCGCCTCATCCGCCGCCCCATTTGCAGCCAGCATTCCGATCCGGTATTCTCCCGGCTGCACCTCCGCACTGCGCAGACGAATGACAAAACCCGCAAGACCCACGTGCCTCTCTCCGGGAAGGATCGCTTCCACATCCGTCCGATGCCAGTCCACAGGACGCGCCAGATACCCCGCTCCGTCAGCCCGCTGTAACATGATCTCGCGTCGAAAAGCTGCATTGTCCGCCCCCGGCAGATAACTCCACCCCATGATCCAGAGAATATCAGGCTCCTCCCTTTGTATCTTGTGCTGAAGCTCAGCCCTGTCTACCGTCAGCCGCAGACTCCCGCGCTCAGCCTTTCTAATCTGTCTTTTCAGGATCGATTTCGGCAGAAACTGCGCCTCCTGAACACAGAGTCGATCCTCGTAGGGAAATTTATAATTACACCCGTAATAAGACGCATTATCGATCAGTTCTCTGTGGTAAAACGGATCTATGCCGAGAAACTCAGGATGTCTTTGATAGAGCGCCTCCTTCTCCGCAAGCAAACGTTCCCACTTACCTTCCTCCTCCTCGTCCAATCCCCGGCTCAGAGATTCATGATGAAAAAGGATCGCATCGTTCCGCTGGACGTTGAGATAGCCGGCTTTCATAAGCTTAAAGCATAAGTCCACATCGTTGTAGGAAATCGGCAGCCCGTTATCCATGCCGCCCACCTCTTCATACTTCTTTCGCGCCACCATCAGGCAGGCTCCCGTCACGGCCATCACATTGTAGGTGAGACGGTTCCTCCCGTAATAGTAATCCTCATCGTCCGGAAAAGTGACCAGCTTGTGCGAGGGTCCGATCGCCAGATTGGTCACACCCGCGTGTTGGATCCGCTCCGTGCCCGCATACCACAGTTTCGCTCCCACCGCACCCACATGAGGCTGCAGGGCCTGTCCGGCCATACGCCCGAGCCAGCTTCCCTCTATGATCTCCACATCATCGTTCATAAAAAGAAGCAGGTCGCCCTTCGCGTATTTTGCGCCCAGATTACACATTTTGGAGAAATGAAAGGGCATGCGCGCATAGACATAAGTAAAACCGTAGGCCTTCTGCAGCGCTTTCATCTTTTCCCTGTTCTCGTCGCTGCTGCCGTTATCCACCACGATCCACTCGTAAAAACGATAGGCAGTCCTCTCCCGAAAAGAATGCAGACATTTTTCAAGCACCTCGGGGTGATCCTTGGAAGGAATGATCACAGATACCACGCGATGGGGCGCGATCGCCGTATTTTCACTCCCCGATCTCGTGCAGCGTTCTCTGCCCGAAACAGAAGTGTCGTAAAGCAGATGATAAATATCCGGGTCTGCTCCCTGCTTCAGTTCCGCCCGAAGTCCCCTGCGCATCAGGGCATCCTCCCTGACCGGCACACAGCTTTTGGAGGCGCCCACAAGAAATCTGCCCTCCGCAAGCTCCCGCTTCAAAGCCTCCTGCACACCCAAAAACGCTTCCCTGCGCGACGGCGTCTGAGCGATCGCCCGAATCGTTTCCCCGGAGGGCTTATAGGTCCTGTGATAAAGCACCGCCTTCAGATGGCCGATAGCTCTCCTCCTTTTTCCCAGATCGCCGCCTGCCATTTCCGAAATCTTCTCTTCCAGACGCAGGCACAGCTCATAAAAACCCGCTTCCGGATCCTTCATGCTCACCATCCGATAGCTCATGCTTTCAAGCACGCCCGTCCTGACTGCCAGAAAATGGCCGAAATACTGAAAAGCGAGCAATGTGTCCGGAGAATAGTCCGGCTTAAACCAGGGCTCCATCCGCCTCGTCAGATCTTCCCAGTAAAAATCTTCATCCGCATACGCCAAAAGACAGGCGCTGTTCTTCGCAAAATAGCCTTTCACAGCCGCAAAAGCAGAGAAGGAGATCAATCCTTCCCCGTGCGTCAGAATTAAAATATCTGTCCCCGGCACTGCAATCTCCCGAAATCCCTGTACTGTGATCGCTTCGCCCTTTTCTATAACGCCTGTATTTTTATTCTCACAGGAATCGATCCACTGCTGATAGGGATTCGACTGGCGCCAAAGCTCCTCCTCGTAACGGAGCAGCTGCTCCTTCTTTGCCTCGATCTGCGCAAGCTCCCCGGCCGGAACATCCGTCCCTCTGAGACGACGGGCAAGACTTCCGACCGGAGCCGCCGCCTTAAACGCTATCCGATAAAGAGAATTTGTCCGGATGCGGTTCAAATTGTCCTGCGCATTCATCTGCTGACGTTCCGCATCCGCAATACGTCCTGCCAGCACAGTATTCCGTTTTCTCTCTTCCTCGTATGCCGTCCTATACCAGGTTATCCAGTCATAGCGATTCTTCTGCCCATTCATCAGCCAAACAGTCCCCTTTTCTGCAAATGATCGATCGTCTCCATCGGTACAGGCGTCACTTCCATGACTGCCTCCAGACGGTTTTCCTCCTCCCCGGAAAGTCCCCAGAGAGACAGGGTGATATTCGGATCCTCTGTCGGAAAGGCGTAAACATCCTCACCGATCTTAAATCCATTCATCTGTAAATGCTTTCCCTTCAGCGGAATCGTCTCTCCGTTCCATGCGATCCGCTTGATCCGGATCAGGCATGAGCGGTTTCCGGGATCGATCCGCAGAGCGCTGCGCCCTCTTCCGATCTTCACGGAAAGTTCTACCATACCCTCTCCGGTTCGTAAAAGCTGTTCTCCATCCTCCTCAGGAAAAAAGGACTGCTCTTCCTGAAATCCGCCGCCCGTGTCCTCATAAATCTGTATGCGTCCATCATCGGACCGATCCGTCAGCCCCTCGCAGATATTCGTCAGGGGATAGCTCTTCTTTCCGATCGCCTCCCTCAGCTCAGCCATGGAAAGATGTTTCCCCGTCACATATTTTTGGAACTTCATCTCCTGCCTGCGGTACTGTTCAGCCTCTGTCTGCCCGATTCCCAGCTTGTCGAAAATTAAATCCGGGTTTAGTTTATTCCTTTTTTCATCTTCGAGCAAATAGCAGTAGATTGCACGAAAGGCAATCTCCCTCGTCTCAATCGCTTTGTCAAACGTCCATTCACAGTCTATTAAATGCCATGTGTTATCCAATTTATAACAACCGTTATCATCCTGCTCAACTATGATATTTGCGAAGATCATGTCGTAATCCGAAATCTCTTTCTCCTCCCCGACAGAGATCCGTCTCACATACTCATCAAAGAGATTCGCAAAGCCTTCGGTGTCCTTTTTTTCCAAGCGCTCATCAAGAATTTGCTCCAGCGTTTTGCCTTCCAAATATTTAATCTTGATATAAGGTATACCCTCTGTTGTCTTCTCCAGCTTTGCTTCGTTGACCGCCAGAATACTTCCCTGATACCGTTCGGAGAGTTTTTCATACGCTCTTACCGTGTCCTCAATGTGCTTTTCAGCGTCTTTAGATAACGGGTGCTTTTCAATAACAGGCCCGGATTCCGTGCTCCTTTGCAGGGTTTTGATCTGAAATTCTTCCTTTCTGTCATTGGAATACTTCACATATTCTTCAGACAGAGCAGGACCCAAAAGGAGAAAATAGGAATTGGAAAAAAGAGGGAACTGTCCCTCCCTGATCACACTGTCAAAAACCCTCTTCTCATCAAAAAGCTGCAATCTGTCCCTGTCAAAATTACGGTTGTTATCGGAAAGTTCACCGATTGCAGGAAGCCTCCTGTCAGAATAGAGGGTCGTCATAAATTTATAGTCGGGATAGGGATAATACATCTGCGGCTTCGAAAAACCACAGCGTTTCGCGATGGCAAGAAGACCGTCTCTGGTAAACGTTCTTACTACACCGCCTTCAGGATAATCTTCGATCCCCGCAAAATATACACCCAGATGATCTTCTCTGCAGCCCGCCCAGTACTTTAATCCAAATTTATTCTCGATTGCAATGGCGATATGGCCACCCGGCTTCAGATGCTTTTTGATGATCTTAAGAAAGTCCTCGTAGGGTGTCCCGGAGCCAATATATGCCTGCGCATACTCGAAAACTCCGATCAGACAGATATAGTCATAGTCGCCGGGAAGATCAGGCTCCACGTCCTGAAAATTACCCACATGGATCGTCACGTTATCCGCATCCATATGGCGGTATGCATTGATCATGCTGCGCTTTTTGGAGAGCTCCACGCAGGTCACCTCGCCCGCCTTCCTCGATAACGCCCCTGTGATCGCACCGCACCCCGAACCAACCTCCAGGACCTTCATTGTACGGCTTATCGGAAGCCATTCCACGATATTCTCCCGCAGCGGTGACAGATGATAAAGGATCTCCCAGCTCTTCCTCTCCTCAATGATTCTCTGATATTCCACCGCGGCACAGTCTCTCGCTATCGCAAGGAGCTCATCTTCTATGTCGCCGTCACAGTACAGATCCTCACCCGGATAATGCGACAGATCCAATTTGATTTTTCCGATTTCTTCTATCATTTTACCTCAACCTTCGAATTCATATCATAGAACCCTACCGTATCCTTATCTGAGATCACTGACACATTCAGCACATCATACAATCTGTGATACACGGTGAAGTCATCCTCCTCATAACCGGTCACGCCGAGGGATAACAGATAATCGCCGCCCTGTAAATTCATCTCCTGCGTAAATGTGATCTCCTTGGTCTCTCCGGCTTCCACAGATTCCAGAAAAGCTTTTTCAAACATCGTATTGGTTCCTGTAATCTCCGTTCCCCGCACATTTTTAATCGTAAAAGCAAAGATGGGAGCAGTAATCTTCTCCGCCATCTCCACCTTCATATGAATTGTGAACTCGCTTCCCTTCAAAATGGCGAAAGTTCTTGTCCCTTTCCCGTCCGTAATATAGTATTCCGTGATCTTTGCCTTTTTAGAACCGTATTCCAGCAGTTCGGGATTTTCCGCCCCGCCGCCTCCCCGCGCATTCGATTTGCTGCCGTCCACACCCTTTGCAGCCATCTCCCTGATCGCCTCGTCATCCAAAAGGCGCTCTCCCTCCGACTCAGGTGGCACATACTGCCCCACCAGTACCTGCTTGTAGGTGTCGATCATCTGCTTGGGCGCGCCCTCTCCCAGCTTGACGCCCTGATTCAAAAGCACTACACGATCGCAGTATTTACTGATGCTGCTCAGATCATGACTGACAAAGACAATGGTCTTACCCATAGCCTTAAATTCTTCAAATTTGTGATAACACTTTGCCTGAAAAAAGACATCGCCCACAGAGAGCGCCTCATCCACGATCAGGATCTCCGGGTCGATATTGATGGCCACCGCGAAGGCCAGACGCACGAACATACCGCTAGAATAGGTCTTGGCGGGCTGGTACACATAGTCCCCAATATCCGCAAAGGCCAGAATTTCATCCAGCTTCTGATCGATCTCCTTCTTGGAGAAACCGATCATCGTACCGTTTAAGTAGATATTCTCAATGCCGTTATATTCCATATTGAATCCAGCGCCCAATTCCAAAAGAGCAGAAATGCGCCCGTTAACCTTCACTTCACCTGATGTCGGTGAGAGAACACCTGTTATTATTTTGAGGATCGTGGACTTGCCGGAGCCGTTGGTGCCGATGATGCCCACACATTCTCCCTGCTCGATGGTCAGATCAACACCCTTCAAGGCGCGGTGCTCCGTGTGGCGCTTGCCCTTGCCAAGGTGCAGCGCCTCTTTCAGCCTGTCTGAGGGCTTATCGTAGAGCTTATACACTTTTTCCAGATTTTTAACCTCAATCGCAATGTTGTCCATGGTTTTTCCCTTTTATAATACATCCGCAAAGTGAATACGCATCCTCCGAAACACCAACGTCCCGATACAAAACATACTGATCGTAAAAATCCAAAAGTAAGTGGAAGAATAAAAATGCTCCCAGAACCAGACTTTTTCAAAGATTGCACTGCGGTAGCCGTTCACTACATAGACCAGAGGATTCAGCTTAAATAACGTCTTCATATTATCGGTCGGCAGCATATTGATATTCCACATAATGGGCGTCGCCCACATGCCGATCTGGAGCGCAATGCTTATCACCTGCTGAAGATCCCTGATAAAGACCACCACCGCGCTTGTCAGATAACTCAGCGCCAGAACAAAAAGGATCATGCACAGGCTGTAATAGAGAATCTGTATGGTATAAATTGAGGGGATATATCCGTAACACACCGCTAAAAGAAGCAGAATTCCTACAAAAAACAAGTGAATAAAGGTGGCCGCGATCACCTTGATGATGGGCAGGATACTGATATTAAACACCACCTTCTTGACAAGATAGCTGTACTCCACCAACGCCATCGTCCCCTGAGAGATGGCCTCCGAAAAATAGAACCAGGGCACCAGCCCCGCCGTCAGATACAGAACGTAGGGCGGTGTCTCGCCCCCCGCTGTCACAAATTCCACTCTGGCATCAAACACCTTGTCAAACACGATCCAATACATCAACACGGTAACCACAGGCTGCGCGAGAGCCCACACAATTCCCAGATAAGAACCCGCATAGCGCTTCTTAAAATCATTCTTTGCCAGTTTCCAGATAATGCCGCGGCTCTGAAAAAGTTCCACGGGAATCGTCACGATCCTGTCATAGTAGATCGAAAACATGATGCAGGTAAAGGCAATCAGCACACAGCCGCTCACCTTCTTCATCCGTTCCGTCACCTGATCGGCCAACGGATTGTGATGGGCGATGAGCACCACCGCCAAAAGCAGACCAAGCCCCCAGAATATCATAATTGCTGCGGACTTCGGAACGCTTCTTTTCTCTGTAGACTTTTTGGTTTTTTGTTTCTTTTCTGTCATACCACTGTCCTTCACGCCATTCTTAGCGGTACTTCTTCGTATACGCAGAGAGTCCCTCCCAATTTCTATCTCTGTCAACCATAACAGGCTCCATCCCCTCAGGAATCGGCCAGTCTATGCCAATCTCAGGGTCGCTGTAGAGGATTCCTCCATCGTCGCCGGGGTGGTAAAAATCCGTGCATTTATAGGCAAACTCCGCATGATCCGAGAGCACAAGATAACCGTGCGCAAAACCCTTGGGTATAAAAAACTGCTTTTTATTCTCCGCGGAGAGCGTCACGCCGTGCCACTTGCCATAAGTGGCAGAACCTTCGCGAAGATCCACCGCCACGTCAAAAACCTCACCCGAAAGCACCCGCACCAGCTTGTCCTGCGGATAATGAATCTGAAAATGCAGCCCCCGCAGCACGCCCTTTGTGGACGAGGACTGATTATCCTGCACAAAGACCTGATCGATCCCCGCCGCCTTGTAATCTTCATAGTGGTAGGTTTCCATAAAATAACCCCTGTTATCCCCAAAGACCGTAGGGGTGATCACCTTCAGGCCTTCAATCTCACATGTCTCCACCGTTATCTTGCCCATATCTGTCCTCCTTCTCCTGATTGTCTATTTCACATTATCACTCTGATGTCGGCACGTTGCCCGTATCTCCATTCACCACGCCGGAATAGGCCGCCGCACCCTTCGCGTGATTGATCGAAGTATCAATATTCATGTAGCACAGATTCAAGTCCACATTCGTGGAAATGCCGTTCACCGTACCCTTCGATGTGTACTGCCACATATGATAATAATATTCGTCGTAAGTGGGCACATCCGCGTACTCCGCAAGCCAGATCCTGTAATCTGACAAGCGTGTCATATCTATCCTGTCCTTCAGCCAGTTGCGGGAAGCGTAGATACCTGCCTCATATCCCGCTGCCTGAATCGTCTGCAGAAAGGCCCGGTGCGCCTTCGTCCGTTCATCGAAATCCAGCCCGTCGGCACGGCCTCTGCCGCCGGCGCTCTCGCTGTCCAGGAAGACGGGATAGTCCACGTCATACTCTTCGATCAGACGGATCACCATGGAAGCCTCTTCCACAGCCTCCACCTCGTCTCTTGCCTGTGTAAAGAAGTAGACGCCGACGGGAATGCCGGCTTCGATCGCTCCCTCTATGTTCTCCTTGTATCTGGGATCGATGACGAGCGCACCCGTGGACGCTCCCCGGTAACCGCAGCGGATGATGGCAAACTCGATGCCGGCCTCCTTCACGGCAGCCCAGTCAATCTCCTGATTCCACTTGGACACATCGATGCCGAGCTTCGCGCTGCCGTTGTCAAACTGTAGCTCCGTATTCTCCGTGCCGTCCGCATCCTCAGCCGCGCCGTTGACCGCCTTATCCTCCTTCTCAGGATCAATGTCATCCTCTGTCATCATCAGATATTCTATATTGTCGAGCACACGGTATTCGATATCCTGCCGTACCTGTATGGTGGTAATGGTGTTCGGCACACGAAAGCCGTCCTGCTCATTGAGGGAGACACTGTACTCCCCGGAACGCAGATTGTCCACATAGATAATGCCGTCCTTGTCCCGATCAGTATACTCGCCTACATTCTGGATCGTGACTGTAAATTCCGTCCCCGTGACCAGCCGTCCCACGCTGTCTACCACCATAATACGCAGATCTTTGGCCACAGAACTCATCATAAGGAACACATTTCTTCCGGAATAGAATTCGAGGCTCTTAAACTTTACCTCCGGATCAAAAAAAGTCTCATCGCTCAGAAAAGCAGACAGATTGCCTCCGATCTGTCCACTTTCCTTCTCCTCCGTCTCGTTATTCTCCTCTGTTTTCTGCTGCACCGGCGGCTCCTGCGCAAGCCCCAGCTTACGCTTCACCGTGTCAAGATTCGTGATCGTGATTACTGCAAGCACTGCCAGAAACACGACGATCATGGCAGCCAGCACACGTCTCATCCGTTTAGAGTCCATTTGCTACCTCTACCATATACTGACCGTAGGCCGTCTTCATCAACGGCTCCGCCAGCGCCAAAAGCTGCTCCTTTGTGATAAAACCTCTTTTATAGGCAATCTCTTCGATGCAGGAGATATAAAGTCCCTGCCTCTTCTGAAAGGCCGCCACAAAATCCGCTGCATCTAAAAGAGCGTCGTGATTTCCCGTATCCAGCCACGCAAAGCCGCGCCCCAAAGTCTCTACCCGCAGCGTTCCCCTGCGCAGATACTCGTTGTTGATGCTGGTGATCTCGATCTCTCCTCTGGCGGAGGGTTTCACATTCCTTGCGATCTCCACCACGTCATTGTCATAGAAATACAGTCCCGGAACTGCGTAATTGCTCTTCGGCTTCTCCGGTTTCTCCTCGATGGAGAGCGCCATGCCGTTCTCGTCAAATTCCACCACACCGTACTCCCTCGGATCCCTCACATAATAGCCGAAGATCGTGGCGCCGCTCTCTCTGGCCGCAACCTCCCTGAGTACCCTGGAAAAGCTCTGGCCGTAGAAGATATTGTCACCTAAAACCAGTGCAACGGAATCGGTCCCGATAAAATCCGCCCCGATGATAAAGGCGTCCGCAAGCCCTCTCGGATACTCCTGCACGGCGTACTCCATGCGGAGCCCCAGCTGCTCTCCCGTACCGAAAAGTTCCCGAAACGCAGGGAGATCTCTGGGCGTCGAGATGATCAGGATGTCCCTGATCCCCGCCAGCATCAAGATGGAAAGCGGGTAATATATCATCGGCTTGTCGTATATCGGCATAATCTGTTTGGATACTGCCTTCGTCAGCGGATAGAGTCTGGTACCGGATCCTCCCGCAAGTATGATTCCCTTCATAAACATCCCTCTCCTGCTCGCGCTAATTTCTCCGCGTACATTTCCTCATAATATTTTTGGTAATCGCCGCTGGTCGCATGCTTCATCCACTCGTCATGCGCAAAATACCACTCAATGGTGCGACGGATGCCTTCTTTGAACATCGTCTCCGGCTCCCAGCCGATTTCTGCCTTTATCTTATCGGGCGCTATTGCATAGCGTCTGTCATGCCCCTCGCGGTCCTCCACATAGGTGATCAGTTCCTCCGTGACATTCGCCTTGCGGGGATCGCTATCGGAAAGCGTCTCCCTGAGCGTCTCGATGATGATCTTTATGATCTCAATATTCTGCTTTTCGTTATGCCCGCCCACATTGTAGGTCTCAAAAAGCCTGCCCTTCTCCTGCACCATGTCGATGGCCTTGGCGTGATCCTCCACGTAGAGCCAGTCGCGTACGTTTTTGCCGTCACCGTAGACAGGAAGTTTTTTCCCCTGCAGAGCATTGTTGATGATAAGGGGAATGAGCTTCTCCGGAGACTGATAGGGGCCGTAATTGTTGGAGCAGTTGGTGATGTTGGCAGGAAACCGGTAAGTGTCCATATAGGCCTTCACCAGCATGTCCGAGCCGGCCTTGCTTGCGGAATAAGGACTGTGCGGCGCGTAGGGCGTCGTCTCGTAAAAGTAACCGCCGTCCTCCGGAAGAGACCCGTACACCTCGTCAGTGGATACGTGCAAAAACTTTTTATCCGCCTTAAAACCGCCATCCGGAAGCTCCCACGCCGCCTTCGCACAGTTTAGCATCACCGCCGTGCCGAGTACATTGGTCTGTACAAACACCTCGGGGTTTTTGATGCTTCTGTCCACATGGCTCTCCGCCGCAAAATGAACGACCCTGTCGATCTCGTTCTCCGCAAAGATCTTTGCGATCGCGTCCTTGTCGCAGATATTTGCCTTGATAAAGGTATAGTTTTCTCTTCCTTCCACCTCTTTTAAATTTTCCGGATTGCCGGCATAGGTCAATGCATCCACGTTGATAATACGGATCGAATCGCCGTATTTTCCGAACATATAGTGAATATAGTTAGAACCGATAAAACCGGCGCCTCCCGTTACCAGATATGTTTTCATAGCTTCCTTCCCTTCTGTCACCTTACTCATTTTATTTTCAGAGGATCGCAGATCCTCTAAAGTTAATTGCGCAGCAATTTACTTTTATTATCCTCGAAGCGGCTCCAAAATGCAAGCGTTATCTCCCGGTCAGCCAAAAGCGGCCTTCTAGTTGATATAGCTTATATTCATATCTACATTCGTGCCTATGCCGCTGACCTTTCCCTTGGAGGAATACTGCCAGAGGTCGTAACGGGTAGCTGTGTAAGTGGGCGTGCTGGCATACTGCGCCAGCCACAGCTTATAGCTTGTGAGACCGGCCGTATTGATCTTCTCCGTAAACCATGTCTTATTTGCGTAAATACCGGCCGATATACCGGAATTCTGCACCGTCTGGCAGAAAGTCTTACAGACCGCCGTCCTCATGTCGCGGCTGATGCCGTCAGCCCTGCCGCCGCTGCCCTCGACATCCAGAAACAGCGGATAATTCAGCCCGTATCCCTTCACCAGGTCGATCGCCATGGAAGCTTCCTCCACAGCCTCCACCTCATTGACTGCCTGGCTGAAGAAGTAGGCGCCAACCTTAAGACCCGCCGCCTTCGCGCCCTTGATGTTGCTGTGGAACTTCGGATCCTCCACCAGAACGCCTGTGGAGTAGCCGCGGTAACCGCAGCGTATGATGACGTAGGAGACGCCGGAATTTTTCACCGCATTCCAATCGATATTACCGTTATGCTTGGACACGTCGATGCCCATGGTGCCGGAACTCTTCGCCAGTCTGCCGTCGCTGCCAAAGGTGTATCTCGCACCCTGAATGACCTGTTCTCCGGTCACGTAATTGCCGTTCTTGTCATAAAAATAGAGAGAGCCGTCTATCGTCTGCCAGCCGGTATAGCGGAAAGCGGACGCTGTTTTTACCTGTTTGTAAAATTTATCCCGCTCCTTATAATCCTGATATGTCGCTTCGTGATAGTCTCCGTATAAATCTTTATAGTAGAGCTGGTTGCCATCCTTATCCTTCAGTTTAGTCTTGCCGTCAACCGTGACTTCCGCCATGACCACCTTGATCTCAAAAGATTCCGTGATCTCTTCTTTCCCCTTGCAGTGTGCCAGGATTTTCACCTTTCCCTCTGCCACGCCGGTCACTACACCCCCGTCGTCCACCTTCGCGATCTTTTCATCCTCGCTCGTCCAGGTGATCTTGCCGCCCTTAGGATCTGTCTGCGCCGTCAGGGTCACGGTCTTTCCCACTGTCACCTCGCTCTGTCCGCTGATGATTATCTTTTGATAGACTGTCTCATCCTGCTCTTTGTCTTTATCTTTGTCTTTGTCCTTATCTTTGTCCTTATCCTTATCTTTATCCTTGTCTTTATCTATTTCATCCTTCCCTTTATCGTCCTTGTCACGATCATCGTCACCCTTGACCGTCACCGTGCAGGTGTGTTCCTGCACCTTACTGCCGATCACCACGCGGGCCGTGACTGTGGTCGTACCGGGAGCCACCGCCGTTACCGTGCCGTCACTCACCGTGGCGACCGAAGAATCGGAGACGCTCCATTCCACCGAATAACTGACATCCTCGCTCACCGATATCTTTAAGGTTTCGCTCCCTCCCTTGTCCAGCGTCAGACTTCCCTTGTCCAGAGACGACGTTGCCCGCTCATAGGGATCGTCCTCCTCATCTTCAACCATCTTGCGAAAAGCGCTGCTGACAGTCTTCCACGGATCCGCGATCTTATCTTTAGACACTTCCTCATAGGATACCTCCTCCCCGCCCACGGGGGTTTTGGTGGACTCCACCCACTCCACCGTATCCTTCAAAGACGATTCCTCCACAGTATTCTGCTGCGTGGCTTCCTCCTTGGCAACATTAACTTCCGCCTCGGTTTTTACCTCATCCGCCACATCTACCTTCTGGTAAGCGATCTTGTCCGTAACTTTGAGGCTGCTGCTCTTTGCGGGAAGTTTATATTTATCCGCCGCCCCCTCGGGCAGAGGACGGAGTTTCACCTCATAACTGCCCGCTGCGATGCCTGTCTGATAGATCACGCCGTCCTTATCTTCATCTTTCAGCAGAAAACTCTTTGGCCCGGAAACATCCACCTCAAAAGGCACCCCACCGATCAATTTACCTGTCTTGCTGTTCACCAGCTTTATCTTCATGTCCGAGAGAATGGATGTCAGATGCAGAACTACCTCCACCTCGCCCTTCGTCTCTTCCGGGAGCATCTCCTCCTGCCCTTCCGTTTCCTGCTCCCCCGTTTCCTGCTCTCCCGCATTGATCATACTGCCTAGCCTTGCAGACTCCGTCACGGCGATCAGGCCGCTCTCCCCGATCACGGAGACGCCTTCCAGTTCTTCGCCCACATTGGCAAAGGCCGACACCTGTTTCTGGGTGGATCTTGCATTAAAATATATAACACCCGTTGCGATCGCACCCGCCAGCACCACGATTCCCAAAACTGCCACGGCCACATCCAGACCGCTCATTTCCTCAAAAAAGTATCTTAAGCGGGAAGAAAAGCTGCCGTCATCATCATACTCGTCATCCTCGTAATCTTCATCATCATAGTCCTCGTCCTCGTAGTCTTCATCATCATAGTCCTCGTCTTCGTAGTCCTCATCCTCATAATCCTCGTCTTCGTAGTCCTCATCCTCATAGTCTTCATCGTCCTCATACACTTCCACGACGCGAACAGAAGGCTTTTCCGTCCGGGAGACATTTTCCGCAGGAGCATGCGCCTTCTGCCAGGCTTCGATATCCTCATCGTCCAGACTCAAAAATTCCAGTGTATCTTCCGTCACGCTGTCAGCATCCTCATCATCAAAGCGATCGTCCTCGAGCAGTTCCTCAAAGTGCACCGTCCTGCGACGATCTTTTGTGCTGTTTTTTATGTCATTTTTATTCTGCATTTCGTCTTCACCTCATCTGCAAATTTCCACTTTTTACGCTTTTTCGGCTCTTTTCTTATGTAAACCTCATTATTTAGACCAATTCTTTGGTATTATAGCACAGAAATAAGGCAGTTTCAATATTATTGTGTCAAATGCGCCATATTATTTTATGTAAAGCAATAAATTGCATGACAAAGCGGGAAAGAGCGCGACAGATACGCGATATTTTACAGCGTATTTTGCGGCATTTTCGACAAGATACGCTTGACTTTGCACCCCACAGCTGACACAATAAAAGGGCAACCGGCAATCGTTTACATAACAACTTGTGGAAAAGGGGAATTTTCATGATGTACATGCACTACTGTAAGCGCTGCAACCGGGTTTACATACTGAACGGGCACAAGCAGTTTTGTCCCAGATGCCAGAGTATGATTACGGAATTGAAACTCAGCTACATGGACTATGTCTCTATGGACAAGCTTTCCAGAGAGTCTTTTCAGGATCGCTGCGCCGACGAGGAACAGCTTAAGAAGCTGGGGACTACATACCGTATGTACAAGTACAGCAAGTGGTACAAAGAACTGCAGCGGCAATTGATGCCACCAATGCTCCATTCCTGTACAGCAGCGGAACGAGCCCGGATGGAAAACGCCGTATCGATGATTTGATGCGAAGGCTCGAGAAAGAGAGCGTCGTTTAGGAACTTCAGCTTCCGAACGACGCTCTCTTTCTTTCGAAAAAATTAAGAAGTTATGCGTCTATGCTGATTATTTTGTATGGATTTTTGGGAAAAACCATAGTAGAATAAAAAAAACGGAAATACAGCTTTGAAAGTACAGGAAAGGATAGCAGGCGAATTGATTATGGGAGAGACTCAGGAAAAAAACAAACCGGAAACAGAAAATATGACAGATGTGTCAAGTGTATCGGATAAATCCACGGCAGATACCAGGAAGGGCATAAACGTGAACATCCATCTCATCCTTCTTGCCGCCATTGTGTTGGTCATAGGTTTTTCAGCCTTCCGCCTCTACAAATGGAATAAAGGAACGCCCTCGGATTATGATCCGAATTACCAGACGACAGACTTTGACATTGAAGTCATGGACAATATCATTCCCCTTGCACCCGACAAGAGGGAGGGCTATGCGGACGACGGCGTGACCACCATCCTCTGTCTGGGGGACGATCCTTTTTCCCTGAATCGGGGCGAAGGCGGCCTGTCGGAACAGATTGCCAAAAAGACAGGAGCGGCCGTCTATAACGGTGCCTTTACGGGAACCACCATGGCCGCGCAGTTTGCTTCCTACAACGACGGCTACATTCTGGATGCATTCTCTTTTTCCTACGTTGCAAAAAGTCTTGCCGGCGGGGATTTTGACCTGATGAAAACGGCAGCCACCTACAGCTACGACGAGAGCTTTGCACAAAACACACAAATGCTCTCAGAGCTTGATATGAATACCGTTGATCTCATCTGCGTCATGTACGACGGCAGTGACTATATCAACAAACGTCCCTGCGATGATCCTAATGCCCCCTACGATATCGTCACCTACACCGGGGCACTGCGGGCGGGCGTAAAAGCCATTCAGGAGGCTTACCCGCACATCCGCATCGTAGTGATGTCCCACACTTTCTGCCACAGCATCAATGAAGAGGGCAATTTCCAGAACGGCGACCGCGCAGACTTAGGCCACGGCACCTTAAGCCACTATCTGCAGAAGGAACGGGACGCTACTCTGGACGTGGGCGTCTCCTTCATCGATAATTTTTACGGCTCCGTCAACGAGGACAACTATCTGGACTATATGACGGACTACATCCACTTTAACGATGAGGGACGAGAGCTCCTGGCGAGACGGTTCGTGGAATGTATCTTCCCGAATCAGGCAGCTCCGGCCGCAGAATAAACAGACAGGCATTCAAATGACAGATACAAAACAAACGGCCCCATACTGCCAAAGCGGTATGGGGCCGGCTGCGCTATTCCCGTATGCCGACGATCTGTTCCGCTTTGCGCAGCGCAGAGCGGTATACGATATATAAGAACAGGATAACGAACAGTGAAAATCCCAGAAGAAACGCAAGCATCTTTAACTCTGATGCGATATACCGTCCGTCGTTAAACCAGCTCATGCCGGCCGAAAACAGGAAACCGGTCAGACATCCCAGCACTGACGGATACTGAAAGATCTTGATCAGCTGTTTTGCCAGAATGTTCCGCTGATACGCTTTTCCTGCACCGAGCTTTGAAAGATTCTCAAATAATGTCCGGTTATCAGACGCTATGGAAATGCTGCGTACATAGGACATGATCGCGGCTGCTGCCAGTGTAATGATAACGATATACAGACAGAGCATGACATATACACAAACGATCTGCAGGAACATTTCATTGGTCACCACAACAAAACCGGGTGCATATTTCCAATCATTCAAAAGGAGCGCGTTATCCATGGACATATCAATTTTTCCTGCCAGGCCATATTCGTGACCCTCTTCTGCTGCAAGCTTTTCTTCCTGTGCGTCATATAAGCTCAAATGATTTGACAGGTCTGTCGCATGCTCCACATATTGACACATCAGATCATAACCAAAAGGATAGGCGGCGGATAAGTCTTCCACATCAAAAAGTACGAGATGCTCTTTGTGAATTTCTGCAAGACCTTCCGAAAGTTCCGCATAATCCCGGTCATTCAGCACATAGGCATAAGGATCGCTCATAGCCGCCAACGCGTCATATTCCAGCGTTCCGCTGTTTATCAGGGAAAGCGATTTGCCGGTATCAGGATTGGATGCTTCCCACAGGCCGTCCTTAAAGTCCCAGATGGTCTCTTTATAATTCGTTGTGGTAACGGTTTTATAAGTGCCGTAAGCCACATCGGCTTTCCGGCCGGTCAGGCATTCATAATCGGCTTCTGAGAAAAACAGCGCATATTTGCTCTGCACGTTTTCTACAGTGATATACTGCATGTCATCATTGAGATCCCTGCACCTGTAGGAAATCAGGAAATTACAGGCGTCCGTTTCTCCGAATTCTTTGATCTCGACGCCATAGGAATCGGCGGTCCTTTGGATATCCTCTTTTGTGATCTGCTCTTCCGGCGCTGGATAATGCATGGCAAATCCCTTTGAATTCCTCAGATCAAACAGAGCGCTGCTGTCAGCATAGAGAGCCGCGTAATAACATGCGAAAAAGCAGGAAAAGAGCAAAAGTACGATCACGCACATGTTTCTGGTTGTGGATTTGGCAAAAAAGCGCATCATGCTGATGGAGACCATGTTTTTATAAAATTTCTCCTTTTTCTTCCTAAGACGATTCTGCGCCACGGTATTTAAAAGTACCAGATAAATGCCCGCCAGTGAAAAGAGAAAAAGCAGATTCGTCGTGGCGGGAAGCAGTTGATGAAACACATTGGCTGATATGGAAGGAATGCCAAGGCCGCCGAAGATCCCCATGAATATGAATACGATGCCGGCCTTAAAAGTCCACGGTCTGACTTCTTTTACCATTTCCGTTTTATGCTGTGTCCTCAGAATTTCCATAATATCGGTGCGCTTTACGAATTTTCGTCCGGAGATACTAAGAAACAGACAAAGGATCATGGCAAAAGCGATTCCGACGATAAAACCGTCAAATCCAAACTGATATTTCATTTCGCGGGTTGATACCAAAAACGTCTCAAATAACTTCCAGATGAGGAAGGATGCGGGGATAGCGGCAAGAAGCCCTATGGCCGCCGCCACGGTGGTAATCGATGCAAGTTCCCGGAACAATACTCTCTTTAACGTTTTTTTACTTTCTCCAAGCGCCAGAAAAATACCATACTCACGGCTTTTGTAACGGAAAAACAACCCGGATGCATACATTGTAAATATGAGACAGCCGACGGCGGTCACTCCCAAAAGAAGATTGGCTATCTTGCGGGTGTCGCCGCCCTCTGCCAGAAAATTCTGTACGGTGGGTCCGTAATACATCAGGGAAAAGGATGTGATCAAAAGCACGGAAAGAAAGATACAGAATCCCAGGATACGGTTTTGCCCTTTGTTCTGCTTATGCAGTTTCTGAAAAATTTGATTATGCTTCATCGTTGTCTCCTCCCAATTCTCTTAATACATCCAGCAGTTCATCCATAAACTCCCGTCTGCTTCCCTGTTTTGACAGTTCCTGATGGATCTGCCCGTCTTTGAGTACGATGACACGGTCGCAGAAGGATGCGGCATAGCTGTCATGCGTCACCATAAAAATAGTGGCGTTCATCTGCGCCTTTGCCTGAAGAAAAGCATCGATAACAGCTTTACAGGACTTGCTGTCCAGATTGCCCGTAGGCTCGTCAGCGAGGATGATATAGGGATGGTTCATCAAAGCGCGGGCTACCGCCGTCCGCTGCTTTTCCCCGCCGGATATCTCGGCCGGATACTTCTGCATGATCTTCTCGATCCCAAAAAGGGAGCAGATATTTTCGGCGGTGGCTTCCATCTGCGAAATCGGTTTATCCGCAATGATCTGAGGCAGACAGATATTCTCAAATACGGTCAGCCCGTCTAGCAGCATAAAATCTTGAAAAACAAACCCCAGATGAAGATTCCGGAACGCTGAAAGCTGTTCTTCCGGAAGGTTGGTAATCTCTTTGTCATTTAAGAGGATACTTCCTGAATCATGAGGAATGAAACAGGAAATACAATTCAGCAAAGTGGTCTTTCCGCTCCCGGAAGGCCCCATCACCGCGACAAACTCGCCCTTACGGATATCAAAAGAAACATCTTTCAGAACAGGATAGGTAAGAGTTCCCGTCTGATAGCTTTTTTGCAGATTTGATACTTTTAACATGGTATTTTCTCCTTTTTGAATTTATCAGTTTACTCGGTAATTGCGAAACTCTTTCATGGCTGTCAGAATCGCGCAAGCACCTGTTTATAAGCCTATTTTAGAAAAGGCAGGCAAAAAAACACAGCGCCGCAAATGGTATGAATGGATGAGATTTTGGTAAGTTTGGAACAATCGTTTTGAAGTGAATAGACGAATTGGAAAATATATGATAGGGTAATCAAAGATGTGAAAGATTGAGGAAAAGGTATATGAGAATCGGCATTTGTGATGATGAAAAAGTACTGCGCACCTCACTGCGGAGAGTCATAGAACAGGAGGCGCAGCTGAACGGACTGGAATATAAAGTCAGTGAATACGGCTCCGCAGAAGAAATGTTAAAAGCATTGGAAAAAGATGCGCCGGAGCTGTTGTTTCTGGATATTGAGATGGATGGCATAGACGGCATGGAGGCGGCGAGAGCGATCCGGAAAACCCGTAAGGATACGGTGATCATTTTTGTGACGGCTTATCCGGATTTTGTATTCCAGGGATATGAGGTACATGCCTTTCATTATATCTTGAAGCCCTACAAAGAGGAAAAGATAAAAGAAGTATTTCGTATGGCGTTAGAAGAACTGAACCTGCAGGCGGAGCAGTATTATGCGGTGGAGCAAAAGTCGGGCACGCTGCGGCTTCGCTTGAAAGAAGTCCGTTATTTCCAGAGTGACCGCAAAAAGGTGACGGCGGAAACAGAAACCGGAAAGATAGAGTTTTACGGGAAACTGAGTGATATCGAGACTGCTCTGCCGGCGTATTTTATCCGGATACACAATCGTTATCTGGTCAATTTAAATTATGTGACAAAAGTGGAGAGCAGCCGGTGTGTCTGCGCGGAAGAAATACTTCCCGTGAGCCGTGGCTGTAAAGAGGATCTTGCCGTGGCATTCGCCAAAAGGATGCTGCGGTAACAAGGGGGGTGGATCATGATTACTTTTCTTACGAATCTATTCGGTTATGCGATCGGCTTTTCAGCGGGATATTTTTTTTATAAGCTTCTGGCCTGTTTCCTGCAGACGAGAAAATCGATCCTTTCACGTGTGATAGGCTGGTTTTTGCTGATGACAGCCTTAACGATGCCTGCCATGCCGAATGATCCGGTGAATATCACGCTGACAATGCCGGTATTTCTGATCGGACTCATACTGGCATATGCCGAAAGCTGGGTCGTATGGATTTCCACAGCGCTTATCTTTTATCCGATCATGTTTGCCTATAATTATATGTGGTATGACTTTACCGGCAGGATATACTTCCGTTTCTTTGCAGGATACGGAGACAATGCCAATGAAATCTGCTCAACGCTGGCATATTCCTGTGTGCCGGTATTCTGGTATTTTGTGTGGAGGCGGTACGGCAAAAGACTGGAGCGGATCACCCGCTTTCTGGATAAAAAATCGTGGCTCTTGCTGGATGTGATCTGCCTGGCGTCTCTGGCGTCCGTTTTTGTCAGTATTTATTTTACGCCGGCGGAGAGTTATAAAGTTTATCCCTGCATGATCGCCAGTATCGTAACGGGGATCGGATGCCTTTTGCTTGCCACCTATCTTGCCGAGCGGATCCAGACGGAACAGGAAAGAAGAAAACTGCAGCTGCAGCATGATTATTACGGAGAACTGGAACGAAACCAGACACAGATCAGAAAGCTGCGTCATGATATGAACAATCATCTTGCCGCAGTCGGCGGACTGCTGGAACAGGAAAAGACAGAAGAGGCCTTGGAATATCTTCATGGATTGTACGAGCATATGCAGACCGGCAGTCGTCTGTTCTGTGCTGACAGTATTGTCAATGCCCTTCTTAATCTGAAATATAATGCGGCGATAGAGGCGGAAATCGATACTTTTTTCCATATCGGTATCGACGGGATGACAGAGATCGACGATATCAGTCTGTGCACCTTGTTCGCGAATTCGCTGGACAATGCCATAGAGGCATGCCGTAAGATCACGGATCAAGAGAAACGCAGACTGTCACTGAAAGCAAGATATTCCGAGAGCGGATACTTCAGTCTGGAGATCTCCAATTCCAAGATCAATCCCGTCAGGGAAAAGCAGGGCGCTTTTATGACCGATAAGGATAATCAGAAGATGCACGGCCTTGGTATCGCGTCCATGAAAGAAATCGTGGAACGATATAAAGGAACGATCGATATTCAATACACAGAAGAAACCTTTACTGTGGTGATTTTGATCTCATTCTGATTTTTCAGTTATCATTCAGAGACAGTCTCGTCCTGTCAATACTCCACTGAAAACAGCTCCTCAAAATCAAACCGCTCTATCATATCCAGTGTCTCTTCTAACGCCTGCGCCATCTCCTCCGCACTCCTCACCTCACATGTCCCGTCCGCAAAACACTCCGTCATAAAACGGTTATATCTTGCGTGGTAATGCGTGTAATCCGCGTAATTGTTCAGATCTGTCACGATCTCCTCCCGGTTCGGGAAATAGAACACCCTCACATTGTCATAGGCAAGCAATGTCTCCGCAATATAAGCATACTCCCGCAAGGTAGCCTCCATATGGTTCTCCTGCCTCACATCATTCCAGTACAAAATACTGTAGGGCGGGAAAAAGATATAGAAGTCAGTGTCCGGGTTCTGCTCGATATAGGGGCAGAGATTGACGCGCAGATTTTTGTCCGTACTCTCAATGTAGGCATCAGCGGGTGTCTCCTGCGCTGCCTCCTCCGAAGGAACATAATTGTGCATCACCCACTGAATATTGTAATATTCGTCCGTCCACCAGCTCTGATAGACCGTCGCAAGATCCGTCTTGTCGGGGTCTGCAAGCGGTCTCAGCACATAGTTCAAGATTACATCCTTATTCAAAAGATACTGCACATCATTGAGATAATTATTATCGTACAGATAGGATGGAATCGGGTATTTCGTCTCGTCCACGCCGCCGGTGTAGGTCATCACGTCAACCCCCAGAAAAACCGTTTTCACCTCATGGCCGCTGTCAAAAATAATATCCATGATATTCGCCTGATCTTTGGGGTAAGCGCCGCTGTAGTTCAGCTTGATCGTACGAAGCCCCATCAACTCCTCAAACCAGTTGGTATTGAAATTCACCGTCATGGAGGAGCCGAGGATCACGCTGTCATAGTCCAAATGCTTTGCCATCCCCGGATTCTGCGTAAGCTGATTGTCCACCAGATAGGGAAAGCCCTCCAGCGGCGCATGATACTGGAAAAAGGGATCGACCCATACCACCAGCGCAGCCGCCAGTAAAAGCAGTATTAAGATGAGAGAGACTATGGAAAGAATCCATTTTTTAAGTCGCTTCATCCCATTCCTCCTTAAAAGTTAAAATACAAAAATGTGCTGACACCGGAAAAACTGAGGATGCACCACACCGCCAAAATCACTGACACCGCAGCCGACACCGGGCCGTATTTCAGGCGAGCTACCCGCTCCTGCGCGTTTTTCCCTATCATGGACAGATACAGCCCCGCCGCAAGAAACAGGAACATCAGAATATAGCGGCTGAAGGACAGGTTGTCCAAATGCAGCACTTTGATCACATACCAAAACTCGTCCGGTTGCAGGCACTTTGCAAGATCCGGAGAAATCTTCCTGATCTCCCCTTTCCATGCTGTCCGAAGAAGCGTATTCGCCTGCGCGACATCCGCCGCCCGGAAGTAGACCCAGGCCACGCTGACATAGAGGAATGTCGCTATCTGTGACACTATTGTCATAATTTTGGTACCTATCCCGCTGCCACCGCTTACGACATTCTTGTCATATTTTTTCTTCAGATGCCGCTGCCAAAATCTAGTGATCACATACAGGACACCGTGCAGCATTCCCCAGACGAGAAACTGAAAGCCTGCGCCATGCCAGAGACCGCTTAAGAAAAACACGAGCAAGAGATTCAAATACAGCCGGCCCTCCCCTCTGCGGTTTCCGCCCAGAGGAATATAGACATATTTCGTAAAGAAGCGGTTCAGGGTAATATGCCATCGCTTCCAAAAATCCACTATGTTCGTCGCCTTATAGGGTGAATTAAAATTGACGGGAATCTCGATGCCGAGCATCCTGCCAAGCCCCAATGCCATATCGCAGTAACCGCTGAAATCAAAGTAGAGCTGCAGCGCATAGAAGAGGATGACCAGCGCCGCATCTGCCCGGCCGAGAGCCGTCAGATTTTCATAGCCATAATCCACACCCCCGCCGAACGTATCCGCTAAAAGCACCTTCTTTGACAATCCCAGCACAAAAAGGGCAAAGCCCGACGCGATCCGCTCCCAGTCAGGCTTCCTTTTCCCCGGAATCCGAAATTGCGGCAGCATCTCGCTGTGATTCACGATGGGGCCGGCGATGAGCTGCGGAAAGAAGGAGACAAACAACGCATATTCATCAAACAGGCAGTTCCTCACTTCGCCCCGATAGGTGTCCACAATAAAGGAAATCTGCTGAAAGGTAAAGAAACTGATCCCAAGAGGCAGCAGAATGCCCTGCAGAACAAAATCCGTCCCGAACGCACCGTTCATAACGGAAAGAAAGAAATCGAAATACTTAAAATAAAACAATACGCCCAGATTGAAGCCCACTGCCAGAACCAGAAGCCCTTTCCGGGATAAGCGCGCTCTCCCCGCTTCGCTGTGCAGCCCCCCGGTCTTTTGCTCCTCACTCGACAACAGTCTGTGAAACAGATAATTACCGATGATGCTGCATACCATGATCAGCAGATAGGAGAATTTAAAGTAACCGTAAAACCAAAATGACATTCCTGTCAGAAATGCTCTGGAGGCCCGTATCCGCCCTGTCTGCAAAAGGCCGTAATATCCAAGAATACATATGGGAAAAAAGACAAACACAAAAATATAGGAATTGAATAACATAAACGTTTTCTCCTGTCGCGGCTATTGCAGCGTCATATCCTCGTAGATCACAAACTCCCCCACCTTCCCGTAAACCGAAAAGCCGTAATCCGTCAGAGGCTCGGCGATCTTACGATCCTCTTTCAGCACCACATAAGCGCAGGGATAAGATCTGGTAAGTTCCACAAAAACGGGAGTGTCGATCACCTCGGCCTTCTCCATGGCCTCATACATGGCGTGGTAGTAGTCCCAGCGTTCAATCAGCATCTCTCTTCCGTATGGCAGTTCGATATCCGTACTGTACTGTCTGATGTAATATATCAAATCCGCCGGAACAAGCACCGTGATACGCCCCTCCTCCGGCTCTATCATATCCACGATATCTACAGCCTCCTGCGGCAGGTGGTAAGCGTTCTCCGCCCGGGAAATGTGCTCGCTGTCATATACGTAATCCCCGCAGGCCGCAATGATGAGGCAGACCACCGCCAATCCGATCCGCCTGTGTTTTCCCATCAATCGAATCATGGCATAAGCGCTGACAATGCTCATCTGCAAAAGCCACAAAAGCCGGTAGTACGTCTCGGAATCCTCCATGATCCGCACAAACACTTTGCGGAAAAGAGGACAGAAAAACATGAGAAGAAGCAAGGTTGGCACATAGACAAACACGGCCCGCTTCGCTTTATCCTTCTCCGTCAGCCACAGATAGAGAAGAGCAAAGATGTAGAGTCCCGCCAGAAAGTGGTTCTCATGCCAGCCTATATAGTTTTTAAAGATGACTACGCTCTCTAAAAAGATGCCCCACATATGATCTTTCCTCTCGGTCATTCAGTGCAAGCCTGCCCGCAAAATACTCCTGCCGCTCCGACTGAACTGTTATAGTAAGTAGCTGTAAGCCATAAAGACATACACCGCAATATACACCATATTCGGAATACAGGCGGCGCCAAACTTCACCGGAAGCTTCAGATCCCGCCGCACAAAGGCCAACACAAAGGCCGTGATCGCCGTCAGTACGGAAACCAGAAAAACGGCGATGGAGCTGCAGATGCCAGCCGTCATCTGTACGCAGACGAAAAGAATCCAAAGCCCCCGTCTGTCCTCATTTTTCTTCTTCTCACCGCCGCAGAGCAAAAGAAACAGCCACAGTACGGCGGGAATCACGAGGGAACCCGCAACCGCTTTCCCCTGCCAGGTACGGGTCAGGAAAAAGGTCTCTGTGGTGTAGATGGACACATTGCCAAAGATCTGGAACAGCGCCATCATGATCAGGAACACGGGCCGGGACGATGCTTTTGTAAAAAGTGCACAGCCGATCTGATCGTATAACAGATAGGTCAGCGGGATCAACACCAGAGGCATCACCACATGGGAGACAATGGTGGCATGGACCCCGGCCCTCACCGACACGAAAGCCACCCACATGGGAAAGACCGCAAGCGCATGGCGTATGTCAAGCCCGGTAGATCCTCCCGTCAGCGGCAGAATGCGGTACATCACGCCCGCCTCCTGCGCAATCAGAGATTCCACCACATAGTAGGCGTCATCGCCGTCGAAGGAGGCAAAAGCCACCGCCTTGTAGAGCTGAAAGCCTAGCAGGATAAAAAACAGAAGCCATTCTATGCCCGCCGCATGAAGCAGCCATTTCCCAAAGGCTGTCATGCGTACTTTCAGACCGCTTATTTGACCGACATGTGTGTCACTTTCTTCCTTCGAACCGCTCCGCATTTTTCCCGTGACAAGCCCGGGGCGTCCCGCCTTTCCGTTTCGGTACAGCAGCCATATGCCCGCCGCAGCGCCCAAAATCGTTAACACCGTAAACACCGCAGAAGCAGCCTTAAAATTATCGTACTCTACCCAGAGAACCATCGGCACCGCCGCCAGCTCAAAACCGGCCCATATGACAAAGTACCCCGAAAGTATCACAAGTCCGGGGCTGCGCCTCTCCGGCGATATGAAATTTGCCGGGATCAGCCCGATACAAAAGGGGATGATCGCCAGCCAGAACAATAAACTGATCATTGCTGTCATAATAAGTCCTCATTGTTTTCCATAAGACTGGATTCAGTATTACTATAGCATACCCATCCTTATTTTTCCACATTCCCGTGTACATCCGGGGTGAATTGTGGTATACTAACCGCGTAAGAACAACCAGAGAGGTAATATATGAAAAAAATATTTGTGATCGGCGCGGGACCGGCCGGGCTTACTGCCGCTTACGAGCTGCTCAGACAGGATAAGAAGAAAGAATATGATGTCACGGTGCTGGAAGAATCCGACGCTATGGGCGGCATCTCCAAAACCGTCAACTATAAAGGCAACCGCATGGACATGGGCGGTCACCGTTTCTTCTCCAAGGTGCCGGAAGTCAATGCGTGGTGGGAGCATATGCTCCCCACACAGGGATCTCCCACCTACGACGATATCGTGCTGCACCGCGAGATGACCCTCTCTCCCGGCGGCCCTGACCCGGAGAAGGAAGACCGGGTAATGCTTCGCAGACACCGTGTATCGCGCATTTTTTATAATCGAAAATTTTTTGACTACCCGATCTCCTTAAAACCGGAGACCTTTATCAACATGGGATTTCTCGCCACCATGCAGGCAGGGTTCAGCTACCTGGCCGCTATGATTCATAAACGGCCTGAGAATTCTCTTGAGGATTTTTATGTAAACCGCTTTGGAAAAAAACTCTACTCCATGTTTTTTGAAAACTACACGGAAAATCTCTGGGGACGGCATCCTTCCGAGATTGCTCCCGACTGGGGCGCCCAACGGGCAAAGGGACTGTCCATCTCCACCATTTTAAAGGATGTCTTTTCCAAAATGCTCCCCGGTAAGAAAAACCGGGAGGTGGAGACCTCCCTGATCGAGGAATTCAGCTATCCCAAGCTCGGCCCCGGGCAGCTCTGGGAAGTGACAGCAGACCGGATCAGAGAGATGGGCGGAAAGATTCTCTGCCACAGCAGAGCAGTCAAACTCCACAAGGACGAAAATAACCGCATTACCTCCATCACCTACGAGACACCGGAGGGTGAGGTGACCGCTGAGGGTGACATTTTCATCTCTTCCATGCCTGTGAAGGATCTGGTGGCAGGCATCAACGATGTGCCAAAAGACATGGCAGCCATCGCTGCAGGGCTTCCCTACCGCGACTATATGACCGTGGGACTCCTGCTGCCGAAGCTGAATTTGAAGAATAAGACGAAATTAAAGACCATAAGCAATATCGTGCCGGACTGTTGGATCTATGTGCATGACAGAACCGTCAAGCTGGGACGCTTCCAGATCTACAACAACTGGTCGCCCTACATGGTGCGTGACTTAGAACACACGGTATGGATCGGTCTGGAGTATTTTGTTTCCGAAGGGGACAAGTATTGGACCATGTCGGATGAGGATTTCACCCGCTTTGCCGTGAATGAGATCGTCAGCATGGGGCTGATCGACAAGGCTTCCGATGTGATGGATTCCCATGTGGAGCGGGTCAAGAAAGCCTATCCCGCCTACTTTGACACCTACAAGGATATGGATCAGCTGACCGCATACTTAAAATCCATCGACAACCTCTACTGTGTGGGCAGAAACGGCCAGCACCGCTACAACAACATCGACCACTCCATGATGACCTCCTTCGAGACCGTAAAAAACATTATAAACGGCGTTACCTCAAAGGATAATATCTGGAGCGTCAACACGGAAAAAACCTACCACGAGGAAGTACAAAAGGAAAACGTTTCCGCAGCGGATCAGATCGAGGTTGATTAGACTTCATACGGATGTCATGAACCGATGCGGCTTTGTAACCACTGCAATACAACGCTTGCCAAAATCAGCGCCGCTGCATAGACAGCCATCCCATATAAATAAAAATCATCATGAACAGCGTACAGATAATACCAGGGCGGGAGAAGCAGTTTCCCCGCCCTGAAATACTGCAATTCGAAAAACACGGGGCAGAGCGCGAGCATCGCCGCTCCCAGAGGCAGAAGAAGTGTTCCGAGCCATTTTGGCTTTCTGCTCAGAAGCCGCAGCAGGTTTGAGAAAGCAAGCACGCAGCAGGCAAAGACTGCCGCGCACACCACTTCTCTCCAGAAATTCGTAAACACGCCGCCCAGCCTGCAGCACAGGAGAAGAATCACCGTTCCGTCCAAAAGAAACATAGTTCCTACGCCGTAAAACGCAAAAAAGCGCCTGATGCCGGACAGACGTCCATAGACGCCCCGCTCCTCATCCTGCATAAAAAACAGCGCGGCTACAATCCCCAGAAAGGTGAGCCAGATTGCCAGGATCCCCCTGAGCGGTGCCTGCAAATAATGAAAATCCTCCGTCTCTCCTGTGCTTCCGTCCGGATAGACCATCTGAAACAGGCTGCCCGACACCGCTGCGCTTTCATAGGTACGGTGAATCGTTTCTTTGTCAAGCTCCGCAAATCCCAGTTCTTCCACGACATAACTCTCATAGACCGCATAAGAGAAGGCGGGATAGACAGCCGCCGAGAGCACTTCCCTTGCCAGGATCAGGGGAACGCTGTCCCTTCTCTCCACTACCTTCACCAGAGGCCGCACACGCCGCTTTCGCGCAAGTTCCCTGAGTGCTTCCTCCATCTCGTCAGAAAAAAGCCAGGCGGCATCCGCTTCCCCCGTCTCCACCAGCTCCAAAGCTTCCTCCTTACTCGCGCAGGAAAGAAAGCGAAAGACACTCTCTCTGCCAAGCAGCTTCTCTCCCACCTGATCTGCCACCGGATCATTCTCCGGCAGATGCAGAGCGATGGAAGCGATGCCGCTCTCCTCTTTCGCAAACCTTCCCAAACCTGCCGCAAACAAAAGGGGAAGAACGAGCAGAAGCAGAAAGCTGTACTTCCCAAGCAGCCGCTTTTGTATCAGCCATCCTCTCAAAAGAAAATTAAAAACGTTCATTTTTCTACCCTCTCAAGATCCTTCTCCGCCTGATCGCGGCCGCAAGCAGCAGAAATACCGCCAGCCACACGAAAACAACCGCCGCTGCACCGCCTGTATTCCTCACAAGGAAGCCGTCTTCCACAAGACGTGCCGCCGCTCCTGTAGGGAGCAGCGCGCCAACGCGGCGCAGCCGCTCCGAAAAAAAAGCTGCCGGATAAAAATATCCTGAAAGATATCCCATCCCCACGCCGCAGATCAGCTGCAGCAAAAGACCATTCACAATTCCATCTGCCAGTTCGCAGAGGAAAAGCTGAAAAGCCGCAAACATGGCCGCCGCTGCAGTAAAGAATGGAAGAATCGCAAGAAAAGGCCTCGCTCCCATGCCCGCCCACTCAGGCAGTGAAAAGACCTCCCTCTTCAAACCAATCGTCAAAAGAAGGGCCGGAAGAAGGAACCCGGCACACAGAAATCCCAAATAGGCCAGATACTCCCCCGCAATCTGTGCCAACGCCCCTACGCCACCGGCTTTCATCATCGCAGCCAGAGCAGTTTTCCTGTAAAGAAAGAAGACAGCGCCGGAAAGACCTGCAAGGAGCAGTACCAGAAGAAGGAGTCTGCAAAAATAGTAGGCTTCCAAAGAAAGTCCGTCCGCATACCCCAGAACTTCCACATCACTGAAGCCGCTTCGGGAAAGCACCAGATTGATCAGCATAAGATTCAGCTGATCCGTCTCCGGGCCGACCTGATCCGCGCCCCCCTGTTCATAGAGTGTGCGCTGCATCCCGTAAATAGCGCTCTGAGAGGCCGTCACCAGCGTAGATGCCACATCCGCGATCTCTCCCATCACCGTAGAGCCCAACTGCGTCTGTCCCGAAGGAAGCATGCAAGTGACATTTGTGTCATTTCTTCCATAGATAACGGAATCCAAAAACGCCTCCGGTACCTGCACCACAGCAGTAAGTTCGCCCCGCGAAAGAGCCTCTTCCGCCTCCGCCTCCGACATTTCGATCATCTCAATCATCAGCCGGGAATCATCCACGGTCTGCAGCGCGGCAAATCCAAAGCCAAGGTAGGAATCCGAGACATCCCCCACCAGACCGATCCGATATCTCTCCTGCCCTTCGCCCGCCCCCCGCATTACGAGCGCAGCAGCCGGAATGCTCACGCAGATACAGATCACGATGCCGACCACGATCTGCAGAGGAAGGAGGCGCAGAACACGTTTCAATTGTGCTGACAAATAAGCCGCCGTCCGTCTCATCTACAAAGCCTCCGCCAGTCTGTGAAAATTGCCGTCATACACATAGGAGCGCAGACTGCCCTCCTTTAAGATATAACATGCATCGCAGAGCGTCAGATCCTGTACATCATGGGTCGAGAGCAGAACGATGCCTCCCGCCTCTTTGTATGCTGTCAGATAGCGGATAATATTCTCTTTGCAGACCAGATCCAGAGCCGCCGACGGCTCGTCCAGCACAAGGATTCCCGGGCGGGAAGCTACCGCGCAGGCAATGGAGAGGCGTTTCCTCATGCCTCCCGACATTTTTCGCACGGGTTTCTTTAAGAACCCGTCGATTTCCAAAAGCTTAAGCGCCCCCTCCGCAAGTTCTCTGACAAGCGTCTCCTTATCGTGCCACATCCGCAGATTATCCCAGGCGGATAGTTCCTCCATCAACGGATCCGTCTGCGGCACGTAGCCGAGTATCTTCGGAATCCGTCCGGCATGCCGAAGCAAATCTGTCCCCTGATAAAAAAAGGAGCCGTTGTCCACCCTGCGCACACCAGCCAAAATCGAAAACAGCGTCGATTTCCCGCTGCCGTTTCCGCCGAGAATACCCACGCACTGTCCGCTCACCGCCGAAAAAGAGACATCCGCAAGCACCTGTTTTTTCCCGTAGGCTTTTCGAACGCCCCTCACTTCTATTGCTATTTTTGCCGGCATTTCTGCCGCCGTCCGCATCGCGCCCTCCTTCATCGCTGCCTCACCTCGATTGTCTCCTTGACCGCTTCCGCGATACATGCCATTCCCGCTGCCGTCGGATGTACGCCGTCGCTAGTCATCTCAGCCAGATTGTCTATCGTGACACCGCAGTCCTGCAGATCGATTACGGAAAGTCCCTTGTTCTCTGCGATCTGCTCGATCACTCTGCTGTAATCCGCTGTTGTCAGCCCGTCACCGTTTACAAAATCCACATAGGGTGTCTTCGTCCCGTAATCTCCAACCGGAAGCAGGGTACAGCAGTAGATCTCCGCCAGCGGATACTTTGACTCGAGCTTGTCGATCATGAGCGTATAGGCATCGCTGAAGGCTGCTATTTCGCCCTCCTCAACCAGTACGGTGCCGTCGTTTGTCCCCAGCGGAACAGCATTCAGAAAGTCGTTGGTACCCAGATACACGAGGATGATCTCCGGGCAGACGCCCTGCGGACCTGCGAGAGCGCCGGTGCGCAGCTCGTTGCAGGCGCAGGCCGGATCCTCCGTTCCCGTCGAATCCCCTGCAACGGTAGCGCCTGAACTGGAACCGTTTTTGTAAAGGGTAAGCTCCAGATCCTCCACTACCCGCTGCCACCAGGTATCCTCCACCTTTTTCACCGCTCCGTATTCCGGGAAAAAAACGGCATACCCCTCAGGGTTATACCCCCGAAAGGTGGTTATACTGTCTCCGAAAAAGGAGATTGTCCTGCCCGCAAGCTGTACAGGTTCCGACTCCGCGGCAACCTGTTCTTTCTGCACAGAATCCTCCGTACTATCCTCCTCTGTTTCAACATCTTCCGCTTCAGTATCTTTCTGCGCGGCGGCGCTGCCGGCCGTGTCTTTTTCGCCCTGCTCATCCAAACTCTGCTTCATCTGCTCTGTGCCGTCGCTTTCCTCCGCTTTCATATACCCGCTGTTTCCACAGCCCGTAAGCATCAGAAAAGCCGCCGTCATACCCGCCGCCATCATCAGTTTTCTCATTGGTAAGCCGTCCCTGTCCCCGTTTATTTTTTCTTAAAAATGGACTGTCTCGCGCCGTGCATCTGTCTGTTTTTCAGGACATCGTCCACAGCGTCCATACGCAGTCCCGCATCAATAAAATCACAGTTTTTACAGAAGGGATAGTTGTGTCTGCCCTTTGCGACAGCCTCGCGCAATGCCTTGTATTTCTCGCTGTTCCATCCCTCCCGCAGGGAAGTCGTATTCAGATCCGCAAGCTCTGTCACCTCGAAATTGTCGCAGCAGCAGATTCCCATCTTCCCGAAAGGCGTGATCCATACATCCGTAAAGGGCATCAGGCAGGTCTCCTTTATAATCTTCCCTTTAGACTGCTTGTTGGGGGAACTGCCCGCACGGTTTGTCAGCACTTCTTTCAGGTAGCGGATCTGTACCAGAATGTCTACGCCCTGAAACTCTTCCGGATGCGCCTTCACATAGTCGTAAATCTCCTGCACATTGTCATGCATCTTCATCTCCATCCCGTAGTTGTTGATGATGAGCTGATCCACGTAAGGAACGATCTGTTTCACCCTATCTACGGTGAGGAGCAGACCGTTGGTGGACATGAAGATAAACGCATCGGGAAGCTGCTCTCTGGCGTATTTATGAAATTCTACGATGCGCGGGTCAAGCCACGGTTCGTTGTTTCCGTAGAGCGTCAGATGGCCCTTGTAATCCCAATCCCTAAGCTGGTCGATGACAGAGTAGTAGAGTGCGTCGTCCATTTTCTTATAAGGGCGTTTTTCCGCATGAATGTTAGCGGTACAAAATTCACAGGTGCTGTTGCAGCGGTTCACCGTCTCCAGATTCACCACCAGCGGATGAGGCGCCTCCTCATGACTCAAAAAGTATTCGATATAGCCTTTCTGGGATCTTCTGCGGCTGATAAACTGCAGTTTCAGATAACTCTCGCTGGCAATCCACGGCACATATTTTTTCGCGATCCATCCGATGACACCACCGAAATTGTGTACTCTGATCGGCATATTATGACTCCTTTCTCTCAATATCAATCCTGTATCTTGATACGGTAAACATATATTGTCATACTCCCGTCCGCCGCCGTATATTCCCCCTGCAGGGAAAACCCGACCTCCTCCGCATTTGCGAGTCTGATCCTGGAAAAAAGGTATTCCCCGCCAAGGTCTTGAAAGGCCCGGCCGTCAATATAGATACGATCGTCCGTGGCATACACTGTCTTTGTGGCGCTCACGATACTCAGATCCGTCCCGGAGTACAGATAGGCCCTTGCCCCCCAGTCATCATAGTAGATCCGTGTTTCCTCCTTCCGCTCCAGAGCCGGCGCGATGATCTTTCTGAAATCCTCTTTATACTGCTGGGAATAAAAGCCCAGATAACCGTCCAGGGTGGCGATCCCGTTGTATTCAAGCACCGCGGGATGAAAACCGTAAGCTGCCGCCCACTCGCCCTGATAACCGATATCCGCTTTGATCTGTTCAAACAGTGCCGTCGCATAGAACTGTTCGTAGGTAAGGTCGTCCACCTCCGTGTCGTGAAAATACTCATAAGCCCTGTTATGACAGGTGGCATATAAGTCGTTATAGCGATTGGGCGTCAGAATCACTGCCAGTGCGGCAAGACAGACAATGCCGTTTGCCAGCCATATCCGCAGGAGATTTCCCTCGTAAAGCCTTAACAGCACCAGAAACAACGCCGCATACCAGAGGAACGGATTGAAAAAGATGGTTCTGTTAAACTGCCAGCCCTGAAGCTGCGGAATCAGCCTTTCCACAAGCGAGCGCAGGGGCTCAAAATCGTAGAGGCCGTACACCACACAGTTAAACAGAATAAAGACCATGAGCAGATTGAAGGGATCACGGGGAATCCGCCTCCATTCCCGCCTGACAATATATAGTCCGTTGTTTATCGCAAAATAGAGTACACAGACAGGAAGCACCACTTTCCCGTGTACACTGTCCGCATGAAAGATGCCCTCCCGGAAAACCTGCAGAATCTCCGAGAAGATCTCCTGCGGAGAGAGGCTCGCATTAACGATGGAGGAACGGATCGTCACCTCATCGCCGAGAAGCATCTGCCCGAACAGCCGGTACTCACAGAACACGTAACCTGCCGCCAACACAAAAAGTGCGATGAGCATTCGCAAGACAGCTTTCCCGTTTTCCCGAAGTTCCTCCCGCAAAACGTCCGAAGCGCAATGGCGTTTTCGATACAGATATCTGCCAAAAAGCCACAGGATGGTCAGCGTAAGATAACCCAGAATAAAGAGGCCGTGATAGGAAAAATAGGACACGAGCGGATAAGCAAACAACGCTGCATACCACCACCCCCACCGCTTCTCCCGCTTTCGATAGAGCTTGATCAGCAAAAAGACACAGAGCGGAATCGAAGCGAAAGCAAAACCAAATGCCGGAAAAACCCAGAGCATTCCATAGCATAAACCAGTCATATAAACGATAGGGCGGACACGCTGATACTGCTCGAAAAAAAGCTCCCCCGCAAGCAGACGGAAGGAAAACATCCCCAGCAAAATCTTTCCCAAAATTCCCAGCACATAAGCCGTGTAAGTCGGAAAAAGCATGTAGAGCACGCTGTAAAGCGAGAGCTCCGACGGAAGATCATCTCTGCTCACGCCTCCCAAAAAAGGCACCTCTACGCCGTGTTTCCAAAAGGAATCCGTGTTTTTAAGCATCTGAAACTGTGCCAGAAACAGATCCATGTTATCATGGACGCCAATGTAACTGCGCTCCCCGTATCCGAAGAATACACCCGTCACAAGCAGCAGGAAACCCACGATCGGAAACAGGAACCAGTATTTCGTTAGCCATAGAAACCACTTTTGTTCTGTCAGCTTTTTCATCCATTCATCCCATATGAAACGATTTACTTTTGCAGAGGATCGCAGATCCTTTTAAAGTTAATCGCGAAGCGATTTCCTTTTACGAAACACAAACAACTTCTGCCCGAAAAAGTTCATTACAATAAAAATACACATACCACAGACCATGGCTATATTCTCAAGAAGCGCTAAGGAAATCCTGCCTCCCGAAGACAGTCCTATCGCATCCAAAACCCGGGCTGTTAAGGGCTTCGCCACACTGAAAGCGATCAAATAGCAGACGATGATATTGAGGGCGAAGCGCCAGGGCAGCCACTTATCCCGCTCCTCCACCTTAAACGTCAGTTTTGCGTTTGCGTGGTAGGAAAACACGCTGCCGATAAAATACGAAATCCCGCTGGACAGCCAGTAATTCATGTGGATCAGATTGTATAAAACCGCCATGATGCCCCATCCCATCAGCGTGTTGATCACGCCCACCATGCCAAAATGGATGACCTCCATGATAAAGTCCTTATACCGAATATATAACTCTCTTATTTTTTCCATTCTACCTCACATGCCGCTCCGGCATAGATTCCATAACCATGATCATCTCCGGCTTGTCAAAATGCAACTGCTTCTATTATAATAAAACAGCAGGGAAACATATTCATATTATGTTTCAGTATACACACTCCTGACTTATTTATCAATAAGGAGCTATATTATGCCGGCACTAAAAATACATCATATCGGATATCTGGTCAAAAAAACAGAAGCTGCCATTCAAACTTTTGAGGCTTTGGGATACCAATTGATACAGGCTGTCATGTATGATGACATCCGCAAAGTGAATATCTGTTTTCTGCAAAAGGATGACTATTGTATAGAATTAGTTTCCCCGGCAGCCGAAGACTCCCTTGTATCAGGGCTGATGAAGAAATATAAAAATAGTCCCTATCATATCTGTTATGAAACAACAGATTTTGACAGAGATTATCAGATGTTACTGTCAAACGGATTTATTTCCATTGATACACCTACGCCCGCCCCTGCCCTTCAAGGCAGAGACGTCGTATTCTTAACAAGCGCCTCCATGGGAATGATCGAATTATTAAGGTCGTGATCCGGCTATCTATCATGATATCACATGTTATCGCATCATCCGAGCTGACTGATAATAATATCCGCCATCTCTCCCACATTCTTCATGGACACCACCTGGCCCATATTAAATTTTATACCAAACTCCTGCTCTACCGCCGCCAGCAGATTGATATGCTCCAGAGAATCCCATTCCTCGATATCGTCTGCCGTAGTGGCATCCGTCACCGTGATCTCCTCATCGTCAAATACGTCCCGAAACACTTCATTTAACTTCACAAACACTTCTTCTCTGCTCATATTCTCTCCCTCCGAAGCCATTTGATGACCGCTCGCCATTTCGTTACCTGAAACATTTTTACGGCAGACTACTTTTCCACCGTGATCACCGTGTTCTTCAACGCATAGTCTGCGGGAACAGTAAAGCGCCAAATTGTGACACCCGTGTCAGTTTCTTCCGTCTTCTCAAAACCCATCGTCCCGTAAAAATCCTTTACCATGGCATTTTTAGCGGTTGGATAGTAATATCCCATGATGGTTTCGATCCCGCAGGCCTGACACGCCTCCACTACGCTGTCCATCATAGCATATTCCATGTCTCGCTTCAACACCCTGCAGCTCATCAGCCACAACTCAATATGTAAAATGCTTTGGTTTTCGTCGCGTCTTCCGATCACTACGGAAACCACGCCGTTATCGCCAAATCTGTCCACAAGTTTCCCGTAACGGGTGATATAGGCATCATCCGCCGCAAAATTCTCTATTTCTCCCTGTGTATACCTTCTTGTCGTCAGATTGAATTGGTTGCTCTTATTGGACAGCTGAGCAATTCTGGCTGTATAGAGCGGCTCAAAGGGCCTGATCGTACCCCGCATCTCCAGGGAACGCAGATATTCCTGATAATCACCAAACTGCGCCTGCTGTTTTTTCCTCTCTATATTCGCCCGATACATCTCATTGCGCTTTCTGTCGTCTTCCGAGAGCTTTGTCACTTCAAAGAAACCGCTGTGATCTAAAATCCTGATATACTGCTCCGGCGTGCCCACCGCAGGCACCGCTGCACCGGGAATCTGCATCTCAACAATCTCCCGCTCCGCCGGATTATCGTCCACAAACACCAGACTGTCAGGCAGAATGGCAAGCTCCTGTGCGATCTGTGCGATATTGTGGCTCTTCGGTTCCCAGTTCGCCTTGATCAAAATAAAATCCTCCGGTTTTAAAATTCCCTCCGGGTGATTCAATCCGGCGAGCGCATTCTCCTCCTCATTCTTGGAATTGACCGTCAGCATGACGCCGATGTCCTTCTGCGCCTTCAGATAATTCTGAAATTCTGCGTAGACCTGTCCCATGGGTGTCTCCTGTCCGATCTCCAGATTTTCCGGACCGTCATCTCCCACGATGCCGCTCCAGAGTGTATTATCCAGATCGAGCGCCAGCGCTTTCTTGTTTTTTCCAAAAATTGATTTGATGATATTTGACAGATTGTGGGCAAAATCCGGTATAGCCTGCATACAGCAGGCATACTTGTACATATGCCAGTACAACGGATCCGACCAGCGATCAAGTCCGTAGGACGCAGAAAGATAATTGATGTCATGGATGAAAAAGCTTTCATGCTCCCTTGCATACTGATAAAACGCCTCATTCAGCCTGTTAATAAACGAGATCCGTCCCTGGACGTACACTGCCTCCTGATTTCCCAGCAGTCTGTAGAAGGGATATTCAAAGTTATTTTGAATCACCGGACAGTGATAGGTGTCCGCAAGCTTGTCCCACATCACACGGAAATGCTCATACTGCTCCGTGAACAGTTCATCGACCTGTCCTTTTGTATCTCCGGGCATCGGATAGTTCGCGATATTGCGGTTAGAGGTATGAATGAAGATCAGTTCCGGCGCAAAGTCTGACAGGAGAGGATTGTCAAACATCGCATCCTGCCAGTACTGCGCATATTCCGATTCGTAAAAGACCGGACGGATCCCCTGCTCCAACAGAAAGAGTTCCAATATCCGTATGATATCGTGCGTCGTGCTGCCGCCAAGTACCGCGATCCGCTTCTCCAAAAAATCCGTCCTGCTCTCTAGAAGAGCGCGCTTTAGTTTCTTTGATTTCTTCAAGATCAGTTCCCCGTCAAAGGGATAAGTAAGCTCCCGCATCACATTCACTCCTCCGGTGCATAGTCTTTGCGGATGATCGACGCGATCTTCTCCGCATACACCCTGGCTCCAAGAGGCGTCATGTGTACGCCGTCCTCCAGATATTTGTCCGCCGTCCCCGCATCAATTCCGCTGTCCTCAAAAGCGTTGAAGAAAATAACGCCATCCTCCTTGTGCTGTTCCGCTACATACCCTGCACCTCTTGCAAAATTGATGAGCGGACCATAACCGTAATCCAGCGAATAACCATCGCCGATGAAAGTCTTACCGCTGAAGATCTGGCAGTAATGAGGAGCCGCCAATAAGATCTGTGCATTGGGAAAGCTGCTTTTGAGGTCTCTGATCGCTCCGTCAAGCGCTCCCGTATAGGTGTGCATAGAATCCACAGGCAGAGTATCTCCCCCCTCCAAATAGCGGCTGTTTGGAATCTTCCCGGTAAGGAAATCGTTGACACCGTACTCAATGATAAAATAATCCGTCTTTGAAAAATCACAAGTCTTCAGAATTTCCTCAGGCGCATAACCGCTAAAGAAATCCGCACTGATATTGCCGCGTATCGCATTCACTACGCCCAAAAGGCCAGAGGAATTCCAATCATTGTAATCATAGCGCTCATTGGGCGTCAGGGCTGCTGTAGTTCCTCCAATGGACATATTGTAAACCTTCGCATTCAGCTGCTGGCTGATAATATCCGCCGCCCCGCTCTCCGTCCGGTCACCATCCATGATGCTGTCGCCCAGAATGACGATCTGCATACTGTAATTTCGCTCATCCTCCTCCGTCACCGACGGTTTCGTCTCATCTGCAGGCTTCTCCTCCTGTGTCTTCTGCGTATCCTCAGTCTTCTCCATCACCTTGACAGGCGTCTCGGCCGGCTTTTCAACACTCCCCGCAGATGCCTGCTCTTCCCGGCTGGTCGTCACATCCGCCTCTTCCTGAAGTCTCTGCCACTCCTCCTTGAGTTCCTGCACCGTCCGGCTGTTCTGCTCCTCAAGAGCGAGCCTTTCCTTCTCTACCCGGATCTGTACCTGCCCATAGATGATCTCAATGATGGCCAGAATACAAAAACCGATCAGAATCAGCAGCATTGTATTAATATTTTGTCTTCCTTTCCTTTCACTTCTCATAATTACTACCGACCTTTCCCATATGATGCAAAATATATTGTATTTACTCTACCACATTTTTTCCCTGTTTCCTATATTTGTCAGCTGGAATTAAAGAAAATTTCTATAAATCTTAATATTTTTCTTCCTTACAGTTTATGATATAATGATTGCAGATATACACACTGATTGCGCTTTATGAAAGGATAAACTGATGTCGAATCTCCTCTTTTTCCTGCTTCTCGCCGGATTCTACGCGCTTGAACTGTTTTTGATCGGTCCGGTGGACGGCATCAACGACGACTGGGGAATGTACAGCATCCTTTCAGGCGCTTATGCAGGCACACCTGACGCTCATGTCATGTTTTTTCTCTATCCGCTCTCCTGGCTGTTCACAAAACTTTACAGCCTGTGCAGCTTTATCCCCTGGTACGGTCTTTTCCAACACGGTGTACAGATCAGCAGCCTCTACGCCGTCTACCGGCGGGTACTGCGTATCATCAAAAAACGTGATGCCAAAAAATACATTTTCCCTTTAGCCTTCACCCTTTTTCTGTTTCTGTTTTTCATCGTAAATCTGAATGTGCTCTCGGAGGCGCAGTATACCACCACTGCGGGCGTTGCCGCTGCGGCGGCTCTTTTCTGCTTTATTACCTCCCGGACCGGTCAGGCAAAGACTGTTTTTTTTCTGGACAATGTGCCGACCTTTCTGTTTTCCTGGCTCTCCTTCTCCATGCGCCAGAATATTTTTTACCTCATGCTGCCTATGGCGGGCATGCTTTGGCTCTCCAAGTGGATCTTATCCCGCCGGAACAGACAGGAGGACACCGCCTTCAAACTCCTTGGCTTTGCCCTGATCCTCAGTCTGGGGATGGGAATCTTATGGGGCGTTAATGCTGCGGCCTACGCCTCCCTGCAATGGTCAGACTTCAGAAAGATCAATCACTACAGAGAACGGGTGGGAGACTTCTACACATGGCCGGAATATGAGGAGTGCAGGGACGATCTGGAGGCGCTTGGCATAGACGAGGAAAGTTATGCGTATCGTCGAAACGGTGCGCCCTATATCGGCTGCAATATGTCCGTCTCAGACTGGGAGCAGATGCACCGCATTGCCAGAAAATGCTATCTGGCCCGCACATCCGTAAAGGACCGCCTGAAGCATATAGCTGTGGGAATGATAAATACCTTTTTTTACAAAGACGGTATGCAGCCCGCCAATGTTCTGGCCCTTCTTCTGCTGCTTCTGACTCCGGCACTCATCCTGTTTCAGCGAAACGGGCAGGCGCTCTTTGTCTATCTGATGTATCTGTTCGGTCGATCCGTCAGCTGGTGCTATGTGCTCTATGAAGGCCGCTTCCCTAAGCGCATCATACAGCCTCTCATCACCGTCGATTATATGATTCTGTTTGCGATTCTCCTTGTCTTCAATCTGCTGCAGCTGAATCATGTCCGGAAACTCAGACTTTTGCTTGCCGGCGTGCTCTTCTTTTCTGTACTCTCTTTCTATGTAACACGCACTGACGTACAGGAAAACTATCACGTCCACAGAGATACCTGGGAAAGTCTGAAAAACTATTGTTTTTCCCACCCGGACAATTTTTACATATGGACTTACAATACCGGAACGCTGGAGCACTTCTGTGAAACTCCCTTTGCTGCAGATCAGGACGTCTATCAAAATTTTATCTATACAAACTGGGGTGTCATGTGCAATCCCAACACCCCAAAAAAACTGTCCGATCAGGGCATCGGCGATTTCGGCCGGGATCTGGTGGACAGCAGTCATGTCTATTTTATTCTGCAGGAGGCTCCCTATAACAAGGAACATCCTGTCATCATGTATTTCAGGCATACTTATCAGGCGGAACTTACCGTTGCCGACACCTTTACGGCAGGCGATGTCACATATTGTGTCTATCAGCTCAATCCCATTTGAGAGGCGCCTCCCGTCATGTCCGCTCAAACAGCAGCATTTAGTTTTCCCGCACCTTTCTGGTCACAAGCGTTAATCTGTATTCAAAATCTCGTCTGTTTTTAAGCGCCATATTGGATAAAATCAATCCTGCAAACAGGGACTGCAGCGCTGCCAGCCCGATAAAGCCGCAGACAAAAAGCGTGGGAAAACGGTCCACCAGCCCCGTCTCGATATAAGTGATCAGGATCGGAATAAACAACACCACCGCCAAAAGCGTAAGAATCACGGACCAGAGGCCAAAAAATCCAAAAGGTTTATAATCCCGATACAGCTTCATGATCGTATGCAGCACCTTAAACCCGTCAGAGAAGGTATTCAGCTTGGATTCACTCCCCTCGGGCCTGTCACGGTAGTCCACGATCACATTCTCAATCTGCATATTGTTGTAGACGGCGTGGATCGTCATCTCCGTCTCGATCTCAAATCCTGTGGAAAGTACCGGAAATGTCTTTACAAAACCGTAGCTGAACGCGCGGTAGCCCGTCATAATATCTTTGATATCACAGTGAAACAGGCGGTTGATGCTGCTGCGCACAACAGAATTCCCGAAATTGTGGAAAGGTCTCTTATTCTCCGTGAAATATGTGGAAGAAAGTCTGTCCCCCACCACCATATCCGCGCTGTGAAGCAGTACCTTTTCCGCCATCTCACTGGCATACTCCATAGGATAGGTGTCATCACCGTCCACCATGATATAACACTCCGCTTCCACCTCGCGGAACATCCTGCGAATGACATTTCCCTTTCCCTGCATATACTCATAACGTATCACTGCGCCGGCTTCTTTTGCAAGCTCCACCGTTCGGTCACTCGAATTATTGTCGTAAACATAGATCACTGCCTCGGGAAGCGCTTCTCTGGCGTCCTTCACCACCTTGGCGATGGTCTTTTCCTCATTATAGCAGGGAATCAATACCGCTATCTTGTCCATTTTATATCTCCTATGCCAACACCTGTCTCTATAAATGAGTCTACCATAAAAATCCATTCTTTACTATCTTAAAATCAGAAACCCTGATAAATAAATTCCGTCGCACTGTAACCGGGACCGTAGCAGCCAAGCAGGATCACCGCAAACAGGAGGGCATACCATAAAACCCAGCGCAGAGGAAGCGCCCTCTTCGCGATACCGTCCCGCACAGAGCCTTTCCGTTGAAACAGGGAAACAGTCCACAACAAAAGGAGGGAGAAGACCACGATCGCCGCCTCTATCCCGTCAAGCCCGAGTGCGAGCAGAGATCCGTCCCAGAGAATCTCAGGATTACAATGTCTCACAGCGCCCGCAAGCATCAAAAATGCATCTCTCACCGAAGCGGCTCTGAAAAACAGATCGCCGATGCACACCAGAAAAAAGGTGCGCAGAATGCGGAACCCCGTCACAAGCCGCCCTTCCGCATTCAGGCGGAGCTTTGCGAGCAAGCCGGCAAATCCGGGAGCAAGAAGTTCCTCCAGCACGATATAACACCAGTGCAGCAGCCCGGAACCGATCACGAATTTCCAGTCTCCGCCGTGCCAGACACCCACCGTAAACCACAGCACAAACATAGCTGCAAAGGTGACGTATTGCTTGCCGCGCTTTTTGCCGCACTTTTCCTTCAGCGCTTTATTGAGATCCGTAAAGAGTTTTGACCGAAGAAGCGGATAAAAAACATAATCCTTCATCCATACGCCCAGCGTTATATGCCAGCGGCGCCAATACTCCGCAACGCTCTTTGAGAAGAAGGGCGTCCGGAAATTCTCCGGGAGCACGATTCCCAGACTCTCCGACATACCAAGCACAATGTCCATACAACCCGAAAAATCCGTATAGAGCTGGAAGGCATAACAGGCCGTGGCCACCCAAATGTAGGCCCCGTCATAGGTCTCGTAAGCGCCATAGACTGTATTCACCAAAATTCCGAGTCTTTCGGCGATCACCAGCTTCTTGAAAAAGCCCCAGACCATGCGCTGCAAGCCCCGCGTCACCTGTCGGTAGTCAAAGGCATGGGGCGCAAAAAACTGTTCCGCATCCTCCCGGTACTTTAAAATGGGCCCGGAGATCAGATTCGGAAAATACAGACCGTAGAGCGCAAGCTTCAAACCGTTTTTCTGATGCTCGGCAAGCCCGTAGTAGACGTCGATCACATAACCCAGAAGAGAAAAAGTATAGAAACTGATTCCAAGCGGCGCCAGAAAATCCACCCCGGAGATCAGCTTCCCGGAAGCTCCCAGAAGGCCGGCTGCGCCGTTCACCGTATTGATCAGGAAATTAACATACTTCAGGACAAAGAGAATCCCGACGTTCACCAATATAGTCATTGCAAGGATCCTTCTGCGCTTTTTTTCCTCACCTGCAGGCGTTGCGGCCAGCATTCCCGTCCCCGTATAGCATACCCCTACTGAGACAACAGGATAAAGGATCAGCGCCCACTGTCCCGCAAACAGACAGTAGGAAACGCTGCACAGCAAAAGGAAGCCCCACTGAAATTTCCGGGGGATGCAGTAGTAGAATATTAACATAACCGCAAAAAAGCATAAAAAATAGAAAGATGTGATTCCCATAACCATTATAGTACCATAAAACACACGCAAAAGAAACCTTTCCCTTTTTTGTTGTAATAAATCCCGCAATACAGTAAAATAATAGGAAAACGGAAACGGAGGATTCCATGCTCTTTAATTCGCTGCTCTTTGCCGCCTTTTTGACGGCCGTATTTTTCTTATACTATATCCTGCCCGTCAGATTTCGATGGATCTTTTTGCTGCTTGCAAGCTACGCCTTTTATATGAACCTGCATGCAGCTTACGGACTTTTACTCCTTTTTTCCACCCTGCTCACGTATTTTTTGGCTCTGCGCCTGGAAAAAACCCCTGACGAAAAGAAAAAAAAGCTCTGCCTTACGGGCGGCATTCTGCCCCTTGTCGGCATACTCCTGCTTTTTAAGCTGGGTGGACCCGCTATTGCCAGACTAAACGCTCTGATCGCAGCGGGACGTCTTTCCCTGCAGCCGCTTACCTTGAGAATCCTGCTGCCCGCAGGTATCTCCTTCTACTTCTTTCAATCCATGGGATATCTGATCGATGTCTACAAGGGAAAAATCCGGGCAGAACGGCATTTTGGATATTACGCCCTCTTCGTCTCCTTCTTCCCGCAGCTTCTGGCGGGACCGATCGGCAGAGCGGATGCCCTGATGCCGCAATTAAAGGCCGAGCGGCGTTTCGACTACGACAGCGCAGCCTACGGCCTCAAGCTGATGGCCTGGGGATACTTTAAGAAACTGGTGATAGCGGATACCTTCGCCGTGACCGTAAATCAGGTCTATGACAACTGCCGCAGCTATGTGGGACTGGTCTTTATCATTACCACAGTGATGTACGCCATCCAAATCTACTGCGATTTTTCAGGCTACTCGGACATCGCCATCGGCTGCGCCAGACTCTTTGGTGTGGAACTTGCGACAAACTTTAAGAGTCCATATCTCTCCTTCTCTGTCAAGGAGTTCTGGAGCCGCTGGCACATCTCCCTCTCCACCTGGTTTCGGGACTATGTATACATCCCTCTGGGCGGCAGCAGAGCGGGACGCATACGCCACTGCCTCAATCTGTTTGTCACCTTCCTGGTCAGCGGCTTCTGGCACGGCAGCTCTCTGACCTATCTGATCTGGGGAGCCCTCCACGGACTTTTACAGATTGCAGAAACCTTTCTCTACCCGAAAAGGAAATCCGATGCGCCTGCACGGAAAAAACACTGGTGGCAGCTTCCTCTCACTTTCTGTTTGGTATGCATTGCCTGGATCTTCTTTCGGGCAAATTCAATACAGGACGCTCTATGGATCCTTTCGCGGCTGTTCTGGGATATCGGCAGACCCCTCAACTACTTAAAGACTGCTGCGATCTGTCTGGATCTGCCCTATGTTTCGATGGCCGGCATGGCTCTGTCAGCAGTGACGCTATTTATCTATGATGTCATCTCCTTAAAACGGGACGTGATCAGATTAATATCCAAAGCATGGGCCCCCCTGCGCTACGCCGCCTACGTGCTGCTTCTGGTGTCGATCGCGCTCTTTTCCTATAAGGGAATCGCCACGGAATTTATCTATTTTCAATTTTAAGAAGGAATATAAAATGAATACAAAAAAGACTTTTGGAATATTTTTGATCAAGTGCATCGCCGTCTCCACGACGGCCGTCCTGCTCCTTTTTCTGCTGAACAGGCCTTATCGAAAAATTGACGATGAAAAATACATGGATATGTGGGGATTACGGATGCTGGGAAACCAGATAAACAACGTGCGGCTCGCCAACATCGGCAGTTCCCATGGCGCCTATGATTTTGTCTATGACACCTTTACGGAAAGCGGCATATCCTGTTTTAACTTCGGCCACACAAGCCAGACCTTCGAATACGATCTGGCCCTGCTCGCCGAGTACGGAGATCACCTCGACAAAGGCTGCGTGCTGCTCATTCCCGTCTCCTATTTTTCCTTCAACAACGAGACGGCAAACGAAACGGAAGCTCAGGCCCTCTCCGTCAAATACTACCACTTCCTCTCTCCGAAAACCATGCCCGATTATGATCTGTTTACGGATGTAGTAACAAACAGGCTTCCCATTCTCTCCGCCGGTGAGGAGCTCTTAAAACTGCTGCCAAAATCTCCTTTCTCCCTTACGGTCTTCGCCGCAGAGGAAACCCCTGCCGAGCCTGAGATGGATGAAGCTGCCGTGGCTGAATTCGCGAACAGAGCAGCCCAGCGTTTTGATCGTCATTTTAACAACAAAAAAGAGTATTTCCTGCCGGAGAGGGAAGAGCAGCTCTACGCCATCATCGGCTACTGCAAAGAGCACGGACTCACGCCCGTGCTCATCACCACACCCTTCTCAAGCTATTATAACAATCCGGTGCCGGAAGATTTTCTGGATCGTTTTTACGGAACGATCAACCGGATTGCATCTGACACAAATGTCAGTTATTACGACTACTCTCACGATCAAAGATTTTCTGAGAACCTGATCTATTTTTCCGACTCCGATCATCTGAATCCGGAGGGAGCGGCATATTTCATGGAAATCCTGACAGAGGAAGTGACGGAGCTTAAGGCGCTTATTTCCCCCACTTCATAGAAAGAACAGCCGCTTTTTCCAGGTGCCTGTCTCCCCGGCGGTAAAAATCCTCCACCGCCTCCCTCGCGACCTCGTCTGTGACTTCCTCCGCGAGCATCAGTCCCGGATGAAAGAGAATCTCCAATGCCCGGCCGTCCCGATCTGCCTTCGCGCGCATTTTCACATAGAGCCTCTCTATTCTTTTTCTGTCCATACGACCGCTCATCACAAGACCCCAGAGATACATCGGCTGCAGCCCGTTCGCCGCGGCATGACGGTCTACCTTGTGAGAATAGAGCGAGAGCAGCCTGTTTTTTACAAAATTAACGGGACGGTAAGTCTTATAAAGTGACACATCTGTCAGAAACACTCCAAGAACTTCTTTGGAATTGCGGATGTATTCTACCGCATATCCTTCCTCCCGCACTGCCTCCAAAAGAGCCTCCCACACTACGGGAATCATATGGGCATGCTGATGACTGTCGATGCGAAGGCCTTTCTGCGCACAGGGAACCCCTGCTGCCTCAGCGATCTCCATACAGCGCTCCATCGCCTTTTTCCCTTTTGCGAGCTGCGCCTTTATCTCATAGGTAAGCTGACGTCCGATCCGTCCCCTCCTGCCCGGCAGATAGGAAGCCAGAAAAAGACCGCCCCAGCCAAGACCCATCAAGTCGTCAGTCCCCTTCACAAGATCGGGCGCTTTCTCCCTTCCCGCAAGGCATCTGCCCTCCACGAAATCCAGATGCACCGACAGGAGCGGTAAAAAAGGGAGCTTAGGAATCTCCTCGAAGAACAGTTCCATACACTCCTCAAAACAACTCATATTTGTTACTATGCTGATGCTGTCAAGCTTCCCGGACCGCATACACTCCAGCATATCAAGGGATGTGTTTTTTGTCAGCGCATAATCGTCCGCGTGAATATCCGGCCTAATCATATCGAAAGCCCTCCCGAATTTCCTCTCCTCGAAGTACAGCCGGCATATCATTTTTCCTTTTCACGCCATACCACCGTGTCAATGATATAGCGGGGTCTATGTTTCGTCTCCAAATATATCTTGCCGACATATTCTCCGATGATTCCCAGCGACAGCAGCGTGATGCCGCCGATCAGGAGAGAGACGACCATTGTCGTGGTGTAACCGGGGACATTGTTTCCCATTACCCAATCCACCAGACTGATCACGCACATGACCATACTGAACAGGAACACCAGAAAACCCAATCCGCTGATCAGGCGTAAAGGTCTCACACTCATAGAGGTAATGCCGTCCATAGCGAGGGTCAGCATCTTACTTAAAGTATATTTGGAGTGCCCTGCCTCCCTGGCCTTCACATCAAAATAGACCACATCAGAGGAAAAACCCATAGTGGGAATCAGCCCCCGCAAAAACAGATTTGTCTCCTGATATTCGGAAAGCGCGTCAAGCGCCTTTTTCGAGAGCAGTCTGTAATCCGCGTGATTCGTGATCACCTGACTTCCCAGAAGGTGCATCAGATTGTAGTAGGCCGTAGCCGTGGCCTTCTTAAAGACACCGTCAGAGTGTCTGTCGTTTCGCACCCCGTAGACTACCTCACAGCCCGCCATATATTTCTCCAGAAAAAGGTCTAACGCCTCAATGTCCTGCTGTAAATCGGCATCGATCGTGACCACCACATCCGCGTGTGCTCCGGCTGTCATCATACCTGCCAGGATCGCACTCTGGTGGCCGTAATTACCTGCCAGACTCACCACGGAAAAACATGCATCCTTCGCAGCGATCTCATGCAGAAGACGCAGGGTATTATCCTTGCTCCCGTCATTCACAAACATGATCTTGGAGCCTTTTTGGATCTTATTGTCCCGTTTCAGCCGCTCCAGCTTATCCTGCATCACGGCGGCGGTCTTCTCCACTACCTCCTCTTCGTTGTAGCAGGGAACCACCAGATATAAAACCGGAATCTCTCTCATCACTTCATCCATTCTCTTCTCCATAGTATGTCTTGTACCACTCCACAAATCGGCTAAGTCCCTCCTCGATGGAGGTGTCCGGCTTAAAATCATAGTCCCGCATCAGGTCGCCCACATCCGCATAGGTCTGATACACATCGCCGGGCTGCATGGGAAGATACTCCTTTTTCGCCTCCCTGCCCAGACACTTCTCCAGCGTTTCTATAAAATCCATTAGCTTTACCGGCTTGTTATTTCCGATATTATACAGCTTGTAAAAAGCCCCCTTCTGATTCTCGGCCGGCGGATTACACAGAATATTTTCTATCCCCTTTACGATATCGTCGATATAAGTAAAATCACGATACATATCTCCCTGATTGTAGATCTGGATCGGCTCTTCGGCCATAATCTTTTTTGTGAACTTGAAATAGGCCATATCCGGCCTGCCAAAAGGCCCGTAAACCGTAAAAAAGCGCAGTCCCGTTACGGGAATGTGATAAAGTTTGCTGTAGGCGTGCGCCATCAGCTCATTTGACTTTTTGGTGGCAGCATAGAGGCTCACCGGCTCGTCCACCTTGTCCTCCGTAGAAAAAGGCACCTTGTCGTTGCCGCCGTAAACGGAGCTGGAAGAGGCATACACCAGATGCTCCACGGGAAAAAAGCGGCAGGCCTCCAGAATATGGAAAAACCCCATCATGTTAGATTCCATGTAGGCCGTCGGATTGTCGATGCTGTAGCGCACTCCCGCCTGCGCTCCCAGATTCACCGCGATCTGAGGCTTGTGCTCCTGAAAGATACGAAACACATCCGCGTTGTCCGACAGATCCCCTTTTACAAAACTATAGTTGTCAAAAGTTTCCAGAATCGCCAGACGATCTTCCTTCAGCTTCACATCATAATAATCGTTCATATTGTCGAAGCCGATCACGCCCGCGCCCTGCTCCAGAAGCTTCTTCGACAGATGAAAGCCGATAAAGCCTGCACCCCCGGTGATCAGATATGTCTTAGAGGGATCAAATGCTCTCATAGTCTCTTCCTTTCCGCTTGCTCATCGCCCAATGCTGTAATACTCGATTCCCTCCTCTTTCATCCGCTGCACATCGTAGACATTCCGCCCGTCATAGACTAACGGGATCCGCATCCGCTCTTTAAAGGTCTCCGGAGCCAGTCCCCGGATCTGCTCCCACTCCGTAAAAATAAAACAGATATTCGCGTCCTGCAGAGCCTCCTCAGGTGTTTCCACATAAGTAATACTGCCTTTTCCGCTTACTCCCGCAGGATAGAATTTCTGAAAATTCTGAGCCGCCACCGGGTCATAGGCTGTAATCTGTGCTCCGTTTTCCAGAAGCAGTTCGACATTGTCCAGAGAAGGCGCCTCCCGCAGATCATCGGTCCCGGGCTTAAATGCCAATCCCAGTACCGCCACCTTCAATCCGTCGAAAGTGATCATACGCTTACAGGCTTTCTGGTAGAGTCTGGTTTTCTGGGCCGCGTTCACATCCACTGCCGCCTCCACAGTCTTTAACTGATAACCATACTGCCCTGCCAGATATTTAAGCGCCTTGGTGTCCTTTGGGAAACAACTGCCGCCATAGCCGATGCCGGCCTTTAAGAAATTCGCACCGATCCTTGCATCATAGCTCATGCCCTCCGCCACTGCCTCGATATCCGCTCCCACCAGCTCACAGAGATTCGCAATATCATTCATATAGGAAATCTTTAACGCCAGAAAATCGTTGCTGGCATATTTGATCATCTCCGCTGACCGCCTGTTCACCGAGACAATGGGCAGATCAAACGGCTCATAGATTTTCTTCAGAAGCGCTTCCGCCTCCCTGCTCTCCGTACCGATGATGATACGGGCGGCATGCAGCGTGTCACGCACCGCAGAGCCCTGCGCCAGAAACTCCGGATTGGAGGCTACTTCCACCTTGACATCACGCTTTAAAAAATCATGAATGAACTGTTCCACCTTATCATTTGTCCCGACAGGTACCGTAGATTTTACCACAACCAGACAGTCCCGCTCCACGGACTCCGCAATCTGCCTTGAGACCGTCGCAATATAATTCAGGTTTGCGGAACCGTCCGGCTGTTCCGGCGTACCCACACCGATAAAGATTGCATCCTTGTCCCGATAAGCCTCGGCATAGTCCGTAGTGTAATGAAGCCTTCCTGCAGCGTTGTTTTTCTGCATCAGCTCCTCCAGCCCCTCCTCATAGATGGGACTCTCACCCGCCTCCATCCTCTTTACCTTGGCCTCATCCACATCCACACAGGTGACATCATGTCCCTTCTCCGCGAAGCAGACACCCGCCACCAGGCCTACATATCCTGTTCCCGCTACTGCTATTTTCATTCTATTTCACCATTTCCTCTTATTTTGTTCTATCATTTTGTCCCGGCATTTCCATATCTTACATTTTACATGGATGCCCTCTAAAAAGCAAGTGACCACCACAGATACAGAATCCCGGCCGGCACTCTGCAAAGATACCACAGAAACTTCTCCCCTGTCCTCTTTTTCAGCTCCCGTGCAGGGAGTTTTCCGAATGCTCCGTAAATCTGATAGAGCAGCATCATCTTCACCTTCACCTTGGCACAGATCGAGCGATCGTTTAAATAAATCTCAGACCGCAGCACCATGCCGCGGGGGGAATGGATCTTCATCCGTCTTCCGCTCTTTGTCAGACCTCCCTCCAGATAATCACAAAAATAAATATTCTGATTGATATGCACCATCTGATAAGGACCGGACATCTGCATCCACACCACATCCTCCGGCAGGAATTTTTCTCCCGCAAAAACCGGAAACGGATACTGTTTCAGAATCTCCGTATAGAACACTTCCGCCTTATCGCCGCCGATACCGCCGTTGATCCGCACTTCAGCGTAGGAACCGATCAGCTCGTCCGTGGGAAAGTAGGCCGTATTTACTCTGCCGTCCCCGTGACATCTCAGAAAACTGTAACCGCACAACCCCGATGTACCTCTATATTTTTCATGGTACGCAAGAATCGTTTCTACAGCATTCTCGGGCAGATAATCGTCACTGTCCACGATAAAGGTGAGCTCTGAAGCAATTTCCTGAATCCCCCGGTTTAAGGCAGTATGTTTTCCCGCGTTTTCCTGCTTTATATAACGTATATCCGTTTTCCCGCCGGAAAAGGACGTTATCAGTTCTCCTGTTCCGTCCTCACTGCCGTCATCCACCACCAGCCAGCAAAAATCTCTGTTTGTCTGCGCTTCCAGACTCTCATATAGTCTGGTCAGATAGTCAGCCCTGTTATAGGCGGGCGTTAGAATCGTCACTCTACTCATAAATGTTTGCCGCCTCCAAAAATAGTTGCGCGATCTTGTCAAGAGAGTACTTTTCCCGCACCTTCGCACCATTGACGGAAAGGCGTTCCATCAGGACATCATCCTGTGCCACCTTTAGCATCGCTTCCGCCATTGCTCCGCGATCTCTCACCGGCACCAGCAGGCCGCTCAAGCCATCCTCTATATAAACCCTGGCGCCGCCGATGGGACAGTCCGTACAAATCGCAGGAATTCCCATAGCCAGCGCTTCCAGCATGGAATTTGATATCCCCTCATAATCCGAGGGAAGCACAAACATACGGCTGTCTACGATTTCTTCCTTGACCCGTCTGGTAAAACCATGCCATACAACGCTATCTGCAATTCCAAGCTCTTCGGCATAAGCCCTCAGTTTCTCTTCCAGCTCACCCTCTCCGTAGATATGCAGCTCGTAATCCTCTCTCTGTTTTCGAAAATCTGCAAAGGCCTCCAAGAGCAGCGCATGATTTTTCTCACCGTGCAGCCTGCCTACCGCCACGATCTTTTTGGCCCGTTCTCCCTCGTACCGCAGCGGAATACTTGCATCAACGGGATTGGGAATGATCACTGCCTTCTTTGCAATATCTTTCGGAAAATAGCTGATCCCATCCGCTGTCTGAAAGGTGATCACGTCGGCGCGCCGGTAAGCCCAGTTACGCAGTCCTCTCGTACTCCTGCTGCAGCTCTCAGGGTTACTGCGCTCCGCCACCAGCATGGGTCTTTTCATCCCGATGGTCGCAATGGCCGAAAACAGCGCTCCCATAACCGCAAAAGCAAAAATATGGCAGTCCGGATTTTCTTTAAAATACCGACGCATATCCCTAAGCCGTCTGCCCCAGATCAGAGGATTGCCGCCTGACTGCCTGCCAACCGAAAAATCCTCCACCCGCTCGTCCAGTTCATAGGCATGTTCGTAACCTGCAAACTGCATGATCGCCACCTGATAGCCGCGTTTCACATACTCACCGCTCAGAAGGGAAATGACCCGCTCCGTCCCGCCGCCTGTCATATTCGGAATAATAAATACGATCTTTTTCATATTCTCTTCTTACAGATAGACGCAGCCCTCTCTTTCAGTCGCCGTCGTCCACTTCACCCCGCTTTTTCTTACTTTTCCTAAAATCATTCTACCCTGTTTTCTCATAAAATACAATATAAGTCCTTTTCTCCGGATACAACAATCTGTTGTCGATTTGATCATTGTATTTCAGTTGGTGTATTTCTTACTACAACTATTTGTTGTGTGATAGCATTTAGAACAACGAAATCACCAATACTGATAGAGTGATCTCAAATCAAACTAAGAACGTTCCATGGAGAAGCAGAAGGGAGTTCGAAGACAGATGAAGGAACTTCGCACGATCATCAGAGACCTGCGGGAAGACAAGGATATCAAGCAAAAGACCATCGCTGAATATCTGGGCGTATCGCAGCAATCCTACTCAAACTATGAGAACGGCCACCGTGAAATTCCTATCTGGGCCGTGACAAAACTCGCAAAATATTATCAGGTCAGTATCGACTATCTGCTCGGCGCAGAACAGGGCTATGCAGGCAATACGAATCTGAGCGGAAAATATGTGGGTGATATTACTTTGCATGACGTCGTGTACGATATCCAGAAACTGAATCCGCAAAACAGACGGGATTTGCTCAAATACATCAAATTTTTGAAACAATCAGATCAGGAAACCTAAAACAAACAGCAGCCAAAACGGCTGCTGTTTGCTAATTGCTACCACCACAGCTTCTTTGCCCCGATGGTATAGGTGACAGTCTTTTCCCCTCCGTAGTTTCCGATACCCCGCAGAGTCACTTTCGCTTTTCCCTTTTTTGTATGGTTGGTATAACTTTCATTCTCTATGATATAGTCCTTCCCTAAAACCAGCGGTTCCGCTGTACCGTTCACAGTCAGGGTCAGGTCCTCCGCCGTCAGAAAGACAGGGCGGCCATCCTGATAAGACTTCGCACTTACCTTTACCTTCACTTTCGTAAAATCCGCTGCCACAATCCGATAGACCGCTGAACACTCTGCATCTCCCGATCCTTGATATAGTCCTGTTCCCTTTGCCGTTACGCGGATCGCAGTTCCTGCCTGCGGAATGTCCTCCTCTCCCACCGGATCGCCATTCTTTCTCCGAACCGTTTCTCCACTCGAAAGTTTTACTTCGATATCCTCGATCCCCTCGGCAGCATAATAAGTGTATTCCAGATTTTTATCGTAATCTCTTCCGGCCACCAATGTCTTGCCGCTCACATCCCGCAGCACCGCCTTCGTCCTATAGGCAGCTTTATTCTCCCGGTATACCACGTCCTTCAACATCATGGTGACTTTATCCTTCATCCTGCCATCCGTGATCTCAAAGGTTCCGGTAAGTTTCCCTTTAAAATTTCCCTTACCGGTAATCGTAAATGCCGGCAGCTTATTCTCCTCCATCTCCGCCGTTGTCAGCGCGTTATTGTTCCTATAACTGATGCTGTAGTCCCTGCCGGGTGTAAGCGTCTGCCCGCGGAAAGACAGAAGGACTATCGGCTTGCTGCCGCCTTTCACATAGGGCGTGCTGATTCCATGGATATTGATTCCGTCGAAGCCTGCCGGCTTGCTCATTTCCGGCTCATCCTGCGTATAATAGGAGACTGTAATATCCTGTCCGTTTCCCACCCGCTCCGGCTTAAATTCGCAGGGCAGGATCCGATAGCTCTTCTTAAGCTGTCCGCTGTACTCATTGATCCCCTTAAAAACGATGGTGGCTGTTCCCGCTTTCACTTCACCTTTTTTCGCCGCGCCCGCATAAGATACCACATAGTCGCCGTCAATACCATTCGTACTTTCCACAAGAACACGGTCATCAATCGTCAGCCTGTATGCCCCGGAGGTTTGCAGCACCTCCTGATAACTCCTTTCGTATGCCGCGCTCTCTGTACCCAGACTCTGATCCATCGGCACATACTGTTTGTTTTCCAATCCCTCCACCTTCGCCCTGGTGATGGAAGTTCCCACGATCTGATAGGTCACGCTCTTGCTGCCGATATAACCGCTGCCATCCACAGCCGTGAGTGTGACCGTCGCCTTACCAATACTCTGATCATTGCTGTAGGCAACAGTGTAATCCCGCTCTTCCACAAGCGGCTCTTTTTTATAAGTCACTTCCAGAGAAGCGGGTCTGATACCGCCCTCCTTTTTCATCTGCTCATTGCTGTAGCTTAGCTTCGGAATTGCCGACACACTGACCTTGCTGAGAAGCACCTCTTTCGTGATGTTTTCAAAGACCGTGAGCTTTCCCGTATAGCCGCCTTTTCCCGTGATCACGACGGGATGGATACCCGGCGTTTGATAAGCGCCTTTTTCCTCCAACGGATACGTCACTGTATAATCCGCATTTCTTATCAGTTTTTCCCCGTTTCGGTATACGGTCGGCACGCCCTTAATGGTCCTGCCATTGTATGCCGCAATGATATCGTCCGCCGTGATATCCGTATCTGTCAGTGCCTTAGGAATAATATGGAAGGTCACCTGCTGTGTTCCGGTGTAGTTGCCCTTTCCCTTGACAGTGATAGTGGGCATGGGCTTCCCTTCCTGATTGACATTTTTATTATTTTTATAGGAAACAGTATAATCCCTGCCCTCCACGAGTTCAAAACATTCTTTATCCTCCGCCGTGAGCAGTTCTCCTTCTGTGTTGATCGTACCGTCATAGACCTGCAGCTTGGGCTTGATCGCACTGCCGGTATAGATCTGATCGCCAATGGGAAGAACATAAAAACCATCTCCCCGTTTCACATAATAAGGATACAGTATGATGTTCTTTTCATGAACCGGAGTGTTCTCGTCAAATCTGCTTCCCGTCCCGTTCCTGCCTGTATACCAGCCGATAAAAACGCTGCCTGACGGCGCTTCATCCAGCAAATTCTCTTTCTCCCGTATCGTCTCCTCTGACAATGTGCCGCCATAGGACAATAATTCCGTGCCCAACACATTACCATCCTGTCCCATAAACGTAACGGTACATCTTTCCAACACGATCGTATAGCTTGCTTCATAGCCCTTCTCGCAGCCGGCCATCTTCGCTGTGATGAGTGCCGTGTTTCTCTCCGGATCTTCACCCACCGCTGTCACTTTACCGTTTTTCACCACGGCAACCTTCTCATCAGAACTGCTCCAGCTCACCCGGGTATCTGAAGTGGTATCCTTGGGCCAGTATTCCGCTGACAGATTGATACTCTGCCCCGCAAACAATGTGGTTCGGTCCACCGGATCCGTTTCCTGCGCGTTCCGATTCGTCACTACCAGACGATAAATGGGCGCGCTAACATACACCTTGCAGGACGCCGTCTTATTGCCCGCCTTGGAGGCTTTTGCGGTGATCGTCACTTCCCCCGTACCGACAGCGCTTACCACCGCATTGGAGGAATCCTCTGCATCCGCCTTGACTGTAGCAATCTTTATGTCAGAAGATGTCCACGTAATACTCTTATCTGCCGTGGTGTCCGCAGGATCAAAAGATACCCGCAATACGGCAGTCGCTGTATTTTCCGCTTTTTCTGCTTCACTCAGTCCCGTCGTATCCGCTACCACGGTGTCCGGTCTGCGCAGCCGGATCTCAGCCTTATCCAGAGAAATACTCTGCAGCGGAATCTTTACTGTCACTTTACAGGAAACCTCCACCTCCCGATAGACCGCCGTGATCACTGCCTCGCCTTTATCCTCTGCTTTGACCAATCCATTTTCTACCGTCGCCACGGAAAGATCGCTGCTCTTCCATGCCGCTTCGCTGCCGTTCAGCGCAACACCGTCTGCAGACAAGATCAACTGCTGCGTCTCGCCCCTATCCATCGTCAAACTTGTCTTATTCAGACTCAGCGCCGGATAATACTGTTCATTCGGCATATTGTCGTAGACCGGAATCTTGAAAACAAAGGCACTGTTCAAAGAGCCTGCATTACTGTACATTTTCCTGGTGCTTGTGGATTCGCCGGCAGGCGCCTGGATATTCTGCATGTATTGATGATTATAAACACCGTAAGGACTGTTTTTATCCACATTGAATTTTTCAAGATAAATCGTATCCTGATATTTCAGAATATAATTATTCCCGATCGTGGCCGCGCCGCCCTCCAGAGATTTATAGCGGGTATTCCATCCCTTACTCTTAGCGTATTCCAGACCTTTTCTGATCTTCTCCGCCGTGGAGGAGCCATTGACGCCTACATTGAAATAATTATAATAACCCTCATATCCTGCATAAGTGCCGGAGATCAATCCGGATGTGCCCTGCCCCTGCTCCTGATAAACACGGGCTGCCAGATGAATCGGGCTGAGTTTTCTGCCGCTGCCGATCTCGTAAAATGCCCTCGCATAGGTACGCCCCTTTGTATCATCCGAAAGCGTTCCCTTCATAAAGGTGCCGTTCAGGAAGCCCTGCACTGCGGATTCGGTGTGATATGAGCTGTTAAAGGTCAGCTGTTCAAACTGAAAAATATAGCTTTCCGTCAAAAAATTTCGGGGATCCATATGATAGGATACCGCCGGTTTTGTCGCATAATACCAGCCGCTCTCGGTGGGACAGGCATCACCTACCCATCCCTTGGAAGCATTGCTGTCCGTCTTCTGGATCAGGCTCTTGGCTCCCATCTCGCTGGATACTGCCGTATTAAAATCAAGCCCTGTTTTCATGGGTACAAAGGTCCAGTTCGGGTGCGCACTCTTCAGACTTCTGAGAGCATCCTGATAAGCTCCCGGAAAGGCGGAGACATCGGAAGTGTCGGCCGCATACGTAGAAAATATAGACTGCGCCGCCATGCCGTAGGCAGTGCTCTCATATTCATCCGCTCCCAATGTCAGGATCGGAAACAGATATTTCTCCTCCCACGCAAGCCAGTCCTCATCAGAATAAGCCAGATAACCGCTCTGCACATATCCCGTGCCCTCGGTACCATCCAGCCAGTACTGCGCCTGATACCAGACGTCATTCTCCGTGATCGTCACGGCATTGATATACAGGGTCTGTCCGATTTCCAACGTCGCTTTGACCGCACTGTTTTCATCAGCCTTTTTGCGAAAACCGTATTGATCCGTATGATAAAGAAGCGCCATCAAAGGTTTCTCCGACAGCAATTCCTCAAAAGCCGCTTCCGCTTCTTTGATCAGCGCCTGCCGCTCCGCGTCCAAATTATTTTCCGAAATAGTTTCCGATGTATTTTCCGAGATCGTATCCAGTGTATTCTCAGAGATCTGCTCCGGCTCCTCTTCGCTGTCTTCCTCCGGCTTCTCTTCGGATACGGGTGTGTCTGTTCCCTCTTCCGGGTCTTTCACATCTCCCTCATCCGCAGACACACCATCTCCGGACTCCGACTCTGCATTCTCATTCCGGTCAGACTCTTCATCATTCGGATCGCCGTTTTCTCCTCCGCCTGCAGATACTCCATCCCCTGACTCTGATTCCCCGGCTTCCTCCTGATCGGAAGCTCCCTCATTCAGGAAATCATCCTCTGTCGCCCCTTCCCTGTCTTCCGCTGCCGCTGGCTCCGCAGCCCACACTGTCATGGAAATATTTTCCAGGCAAAGTGCTATACAGAGTATTATTGTCAAAAATCCGAGGCTTCTTTTTCTCAGCTTGCTATTTAAGTTTCCTATCTCTAACACAGTGCTCCTCCTGTGAATGATGGCAAAGTTATGTCTACTATTTATCACATAGCATACCACAAAAAAGAGAATTGACTCAAGACAATCTTTGTCAATTCTCTTTTTCATTCTTACTTATTGACTCTGATATTCATATTGATCAAGGTTCCTGCAGTGTGGATTCCCTGCCCTTTGAACCTGATATACATTTTGACTTTATTCGTGGAGTCACACGAATAACCAACCGCTTCCTTCAGATGAACAATTACTTTGAGAGAACCGTTCGACTGCACGATATAACTTATGTCAAAAGATTCCTGTGACACTTTATCGTCATCATCAAACTTGATCTCATCGACGATTCCGGCCACTCCCTCCTGCGGAATCACCGTAAAGGTTGCATCATATTGCTTATTTGACAAAAATACATCCAACGTCGACTTATCTGTTTTTACTTTCGGAAGCACCTGCGCTGTTTTAATAATGACAGGCGTGGACAAAATTCCTTGGTGAGCGCCTCTGCCGCCATTGAATCCTGCTACCTTCACCTCTATCTTGACTCGATACTGATAATTGTTCTCCAGCGGTGCATATTCATATCCCTGTATCACATTCCCTTGTGAAGGCGGCTGATCTCCGGAATTATTCCCGGGAGATTCGTTTCCGCTGCCGGGCGTATTTCCGCTTCCGCCATCTCCGGGTGTGTTTTCACTTACGCTTCCGCCTTCACCTCCGGGTGTGTTTCCGCTCACGCTTCCGCC
>JAIEFE010000014.1:246968-428909 GCA_029067085.1 Lachnospiraceae bacterium
CCGGGTGTGTTTCCGCTCACGCTTCCGCCTTCGCCTCCGGGCGTATTTCCGCTCACGCTCCCGCTGCCCGGCTCGTTTCCGGTATTACCGCCGATACTGATATTGACCAAAGTTTTCTTAGGTGTTACATAGAGTTTACCGTCTTTCGGATTCAGATAGATATCAAAACGTTTACTCTCTTCATTCGTATCGGCATCGTAAATCCACGCATCAGTGATGGGGCCCCGGATATTTTTGAGTGTCGGTGTATAAACGATCGTATTCTTTGCCGTGTATTCACCTTCTCTGTCTACCAGATTCAGCTTGCCTTTCGCAGAGAATGATACCGAAATATCATTATTACTGCTCACCTTAACCTTAAAGGACATCGGTTTTGCATCAACTACATTACCGTTCGCTGCGTTCACATATTTTGCGGTCAGCTTAAAGGAATATGTTCCTGTACTTAGTGAACTGCCATTCTTGACAGAAACCGATAATTTACCGTCTACCGGCTTCCCGTCCTGATCGAATGTGGTATCCTGTAACGTCCAATCAAAGTTCGCCGCCGCTCCCGATTTATTTGTTGTAGTGCACTCAATCCTGGTAGCGGTATCTCCACTATTTACATTGCCATCCAGTGTATAGCCTTCCGGTTTGCCTGTGATCTTTAGCGGTATCTCTGCTGTTTCCTCATAGATCTTCACCCCGTCAATCGTTGTCGCCGCCGCAAGGTTCAGCGCAAGAGATCCCTTCCCCAATTTAAACACAGGCTTGGAATCCACTACCTTGACAGTCAATACAGCAGCTTTCCTGAGCGGTCCATAACCCTTCTCTTCAGGATAACAAGTCCACTTATAAGTACCGGCCTTAACAGACTCGCCCTGCTTGATCCTTACGCTGCCCTTTCCGCCCTGATAGCTTACCAGCAGCTTGTCATACTCATATGCATTATTTGCCGAACTGTTCGGCGTAAAACTCTGCGTTTCCTGCAATTCTATTTTGACATCCTTTTGACTGGGCACCAATGTAAAGGTACCTGCCACCTCAGGATAATTCCGATTTAACGTAACAGTCTGACTCGCCTTAATGGCCGGCTCCCCGTTCGTTGTCTTTACATTAAAGGAATACGAGAGCGTTCTGTCTTCGCCATTCTTATCCTTATCCCATTCTGTGGTATTTCGCAGTGAAATCTTTAATTTCTCTTTTTCCGGATAAGTAATATCAAAAGTGATCCTGTTGTTTACAAGCGCAACAGTTCCCTGGTTTACGATCGACTTATCCGAATCGACCTTCACCTCAACATACTCGTTAAACGTAACCTGCTCTTTGGTTTTCTTATCCAACAGCATTAAGGTCTCTGTCTGAGAACCCGCAGTCGTTCTGTAGGTCACGGAAGTCCGATCCAGCACATAGGCAGGCGCTGTCGTCACCGTAGGCATTGTCACTTTGACCTTTTTGGCTACCGCATCGCTGTATCCCTCATAATAAAGTTTGAGATATCCCGTCAGCGCAGGTTTCTTACCCTGCGTATATCTTAAGTTCCCGTCTTTTTTCCGTATCGTAATAATCCCCTTTGCAAGTTCCTCCGGGGCACTGACGATCTCAAAGTTCTCAAGGAACAGCCGATCATCCGGTTTGTCATCGGATAATGCACATAATTCTACCTTACTGATCTTCACCAGACCAAGCTTCGTCACTTCTGTGGTGACCGTGATCGGATTACCGTCCTTGTCCGTTCCGCCGTTTCGATAGAAAAGATTAATCTTGGTCTTCTTTGTATTGAACTTGACCGTAGGTGCAGGTACGGAGCGCTTGACTGTGATCGTAAGCGGCAGAGAACTGTCTCTCGCTGTATCGTCAAAGCAAACGCCGACTTGATATTTCCCGTCCTTCACCGTCTTATCCAGCAAGGTAATGCTATAGCGCCGGCGTCCCGACTTGCTGTCTCCCTCTGTCTGAGGTTTCGCTGTTAAGAGGAAGTTGCTGTTACCGACCCAGCCGTCTCCCACTTTCTCAATCAGCTTAGGCGGATTCAAATCCGAGGGCAGAGGCGCACCGTAGGCCGAAAGGATCTCCAATTCCCCATGCTCCTCCAGATTCGGGTTTATCGTTACAGTGGGAGAGGACAACTTCAAATTCTGATCCCGCACACTGACTACAAATTTCTGTGTGACGCTATTCTTATTGTCGATCTTTGCCGTCACCGTGATGGTAGCCTCACCCTCGGAGCCCGGCTGGATGGTAACTACATTGCTCGAATCGGCGCTGGTCGTGGAAGGCTTTTGCAGCGTTACGACTTTCGTGTCGCTGCTCTTCCATGTCAGTTCCTTGGTTACTTCTTCTCTCTCCGCCGTATAAGCATTGGCTTTCAGGGTAAACGTCAATCCGTCCCTTGCATAATTCTTTCCCACAGCCGCAGTCTGAATGCCGTCCGCATCGCCGCTGATATGAAGAATTCCTGCATTATAATTTGATGCTGTCAAACTGATCGACGCTATTGTCCCTTCAACTACACTGATCCTTCTGCGAACACGGAAAGAGATTCCGTCTCCGCCGGTCAATTCCACCGTGATCCATGCCTGTCCCACGCCTACCGCTGTGATAACAGCATTGGCGGAAACCTTAGCGATATCTGTTTTGTCAGAAGAGATCTCTTTGATCTGCGAAGCCGTAATCGTCTTTCCGCTCTTATCGAGGATAAACATTCTGGTCGTCTGACCGATCTTAAGCTCCACTCCATCCGGCTGTATCGGTTCTCCGTTGGAGAACTCTATCGTGATGTCACTCTCTCCTCCTACGATCTTATCTGTGGCATTTTTCTCGCGGAACTCTGCCGTGATCACCGTTCCGCCATAGGGCATCGTGATGTAATATCTCCCCTTATCATCTTTCTGTACGGTTTCCCCGTTCGATTTCAGAGAGCCTTTTACCAGTTCATAACCGTCATTGGGCTGATTATAGACATAATACCTAGTACCGTCACTGGGAACGCCCTTCTTACCGTTGAGCGTATTAATATTTTTATCAATCTGGCTTTCCCCTTCCTGACATACCCAGATCTGTCCGCCAGTCAGTTTACCGTTTTCTCTTATGGTTCCATCGCTTTCAGCCACCTTATAGGTATAATACTCTTTGCTGTTATCCTCGCTCGGATCCACAAAAGCTACTTTTACAGGATCAAGTCCCAGATAATAGGCATATATCGATGTGATCGCATTCGGATCTGACTTGTCCGTAAGCTTTTCTCCGACGAAGACCAGACATTCGTTGGTCTTACCTGCCGGGAAAGAATCTTTATCCAGTTCGGTCCCCGAATTCTTGAATACCACGCTGCGCAGATTGGTACATCCTGCAAATGCATATCTAGATATTTTCCTGACTGTCGCCGGAAGCTCTATCTGCTTCAGGCTGTAGCATCCGTAAAACGCATATTCTTCAATTGTCACAGACACTCTGCCGCTGAATTTTATGAGTTCAAGCTCCGTACAGCCTTTAAAGGCATTGGCCGGTATCACCGCAAGCGTATTACACATCGCGGCGCTCTTTAAGCCCGTACAGTCTTCGAATGCGCTTGTCCCTACCGTCTCCAGCGCAGCGGTATTCAGATCCACCTTTTCAATGCTCTTACACTGATAGAACGCCTTCTCTCCAATGCTCTTCAACTTTGCAGGAAGATGGAACTCCGTATCCGAACAGAACTCAGCCAGAGCGGCACACCCCTCAAAAGCACTGTCGCCGATGGAGGTGAGCGCACTGTTATTTACGTCCTTCATATATACCATGTACAGCTTCGCGTCATTCTTGAACGCACTGCCTCCGATGGCAGTCACTGCTTTCGGCATGGCGATCTGCGTCATCGACGTACAGCTCTCAAACGCACCTGTACCGATCGATGTGACAGTTGCAGGAAGGTACACGCCCTTTAATCCGGTACAATCTTTAAAGGTATCGTCCCCAATGCCGGTCACGCCATCGGGAAGCTTCACATATGTAATATCCTTATTTCCACTGAATATGCCTGCCGCAATGGTTGTATATTTTTCTCCTTCACCCGGCTGTATCAGTACCACGTTGCCGGTAAACGTCACATCTTCCCAGACCGGATCGCCGTTCTCGTCCGTGCTTTTTGTCTCCTGCACCCTGGTCAGGACGCCATTCTCTACGACATACTTATAGTTTTCCGCTGCGTTCGCATCATACGTGATCTTCAGCCCCGTATCATCCGTAAAGGTCATCATCCTGACCTCATGCTTTATGACTGCGGGATTCTCTTCCGGATTTTCTTCGCTCTCCTCCTCTGCTGGCGCATCCTCATCCGGCTGAGCATTCTCGGAAACGGTCTCGTCACCTGCATCCTCCGAATCCGGGGTCTGCGCGTCAGAGTCTTTATCGCTCACATCCGAATCTTCTCCGGCGCTCGTGCCGTCGTCAGTGTTTCCGGTCTGATCCTCCGTCGAATCCCCGCCTGCCTCGTCGTTCTTTTCGGTCTCCTCCGAATCTATACCCTGCTCGTTGTCAGCAGCCTCATCTGCAGTATCCGTCTGCCCTTCCACATCCTGCACATCCTCTGTGCTTTCCTCCACAAGCGACACAACGGGCTCCGTCAGTTCTCCTGCTTCCGTGGCAAACACGGTCATGCCGTTGGTGCTCACCGCAAGACTCAAAGCCATTAACAAAGCCAATCCTCTTCTTTTCCTCATCGTTCCTCCACCTTTTTGCATTTATCACATGTGCTGTCCAACAGATTGTCTTGAACTTATCGCGACAATCTGCCTTTTATCTTATAATCTTTTAAATTGTAGCACTTTCACTTGTGTTATGCAAGGGGATAAAACACTAGATATTGTATTTTTAAGAATTCTTAAGATTTTTCTCTAAGAGACACCGTTTTGGTTATTTACAATATATAATTTCTTTTCAATACAGGGACAAAATCAACAATTTCCGACAAACACACAGTCCAGATATTTTCTCGCGGTATCCGCCAGCCGATGTATCTGCGCTACATCTGTCGCGTCTCTATCAAGCATATGATAGCGCGGGAAAAAGCGCGTCACATGAAGCGGAATCTTTTTTCCGGCGGAATCTTCCACAGAAGCGATCCATGCCGCTTCCTCCTCCATTTCGGAAACTTCGTCATTTTCTCCCGGCACGATCAGAGTAGTAAGTTCCACATGGCAGTCTGCAGCTGCACGGGCAATGAAATTTTTCACGGTTTCCAGACTGCCGCCGAGCTTATCATAGTATTCCTGCCGAAAGCCTTTTAAATCAATGTTCATCGCATCGATGTAAGGCAAAAGTTCTTCCAATATCGAAAGTTCCGCCGTGCCGTTTGTCACCAGCACATTTTTCATTCCGGCTTCTTTCACCAGGGCAGCAGTATCACGCACATATTCCCAGCCGATCAGAGGCTCGTTATAGGTATATGCCACGCCGATGTTACCGGCGCCTTTATATGCCAATGCCTGATCTGCCAACATTTGCGGCGTCATTTCTATTGTGTGGATACCTGTACCGTCTGTCATGGAAATCTCATGGTTCTGGCAAAAAGGACAGCGTAAATTACAGCCAAAACTTCCTACGGACAAAACCAGACTTTCCGGGCAAAACATATGCAGCGGCTTTTTCTCGATCGGGTCCAGCGCAATAGATGTTATCCGCCCGTAATTGATACATACGATTTGATCGTTCTCGTTTTTTCTTGCCCCGCAGAGTCCTGTCTGGCTAGGGGATAAGGTGCAATGATGCATACATACCTGACAGACTGTTTTCATACTGACAACAATACCTTTCTCTTATGCAGCAGCGATAGGATTTATAGAGTTCTTAATTCAGCATTCCCTCATCAAGAAGGAATTGTTCTATTCCTATATACTGTATGCCGTGTTCATCTCTCCAAGGTTTCAGGTAATCTTTCACCACCACAATCTTTTTGAAAGAATCGGGAATACGCAGCAACGATGCAATCTCTTGTTCCTTCTTCTCCGGATCTGTGATACTGAGAGCCGACTGGACGTAAAACCTGTCGCTTCCTCTGTTCACCACAAAGTCAACCTCAAGCTGCTTTCTTATACTTCTTCCATCCCGCCCTCTGGTATTGTATTCAACCACACCGACATCAACATCAAGACCCCTTCTGACCAAATCGTTGTACAGTACATTTTCCATGAGATGTGTTTCTTCCAGCTGACGAAATCCAAGCCTTGCATTCCTCAGCCCCGGATCGGAATAATAATACTTAGCAGGAGTTTTAATATACTTTCGCCCCTTGACATCATACCGCGTTGCTTTCTGAATCAGAAATGCATCCAAAAAGTAATCCATGTAATGATCTATCGTTTCCGGCGCTACATTGATCTGCCTTTCACTTTTAAAAGTATTCGACAACTTATTGGGATTGGTTAATGAACCGATACATGATGCAAGGATGTCCAATAGAATCTCCAGCACTTCATCCTCATTCATAATCTTATGACGTTCAAGCACATCCTTAATATAAGTCCTGCTAAAAAGATCACGAAGGTATCTGCTTTTTTCCTCATGCGTTTTTAACGTTGTCACAACAGGCATGCCACCGTAAGTGTAATAATCCTGCCATGCCCCACGCTTATCTTCCTCGTATGCCTCGTAAAATTCCGCAAATGAAAGCGGAAACACTCTAATCTCATCACCTCTGTCACGAAACTGCGTCAGAATATCCGATGAAAGCATCTTTGAGTTACTTCCGGTTACATAGACATCAACATTCGGCATCTGCATGAGCCCGAGTACAACATCAATAAATGTGATTTTTGCCTTGGGATCATTCACATAAGGATTCGGAATTTCAGATACAAACTGAATCTCATCTATGAAGACATAGTATCGCTTGTTGCCGTCTGTGATCTGTTCCCTGATGTGATTATCCAGTTCTACCGGATTACGGTACTTTGCATTTGCAAGAATATCCAAAGCAAGACCGATAATCTGGTCTTGCGGCACCCCTTCGCCGATCAGATAGTCCTTGTATAAATGAAAGAGCAAAACGGATTTCCCACACCGACGTAAACCTGTAATAACCTTTACTCTCCCATTATCTCTTTTTTGTATCAGTTTCTCCAAATATTGTTTTCTTGGCAGCATTTAATTTACTCCTGAAATTTTTGCGTATTGCCGCACTTTTTTCACTTCTTTATAACACTACCAAATAACAGCAGGAAAATCAAGTTTTAATGACGGACTACTTCAAACCTTTCCAGATCAACTTCTTCCTGTGCGCCGATTCCCGCCTTATCCTTTGCTATCGCGATCTGTTCTTCCACCGTATCTACACCTTCTAAGTTGGGAAGCAGCAGTCCGCGTTTGTAGCCTTTTGTCACGATGACACCGTATCGTTTTACATCTAATTCATCAGGAGAGCCTATTCGCTCCGTCTCCCCAAGTACATCTACGCTGATCGTCAGTTTGTCAAGTTCCCAGGGCTCTATCGGATAAAACCTCGGATCTCTGGTAGAAGCGCTGATCGCATTGTTGATGATCTCTTCCGCTATAGATGCCTGCACCGCCTGAATCGTGCCGATACAGCCGCGGAGATTTCCGTTTTCCTTGATCGACACAAAGGTGCCCGCCTGACGCTCATACATTTCCTGCGGAAGTCCATCGGGCACATTAATCTTTTCCCCCGTTCGGACATAGACTTCTATTGTCTTGCGGGCAAGCTGCACATAGGCATCTTCGCATACGTTATAGGTGCAGATTCCATACCCGACTCCAAACGGTCCCTCGTAGGAAAGTTTTTCGGCTTTCACTTTCGTTTTATCCAACGCACCCGCCATGATCGTAAAAGAGCGGTGTCCACACTCTCCCGCCTTTTCACAGAAATCTTCGGGAAATTCCAGAAGTTCTCCAAAATCACCTCTGCCCATGACATCCATGATACGGGTGTCGTACGCAGGCCCCTCTTCCCGATATCCGTACGGGCCGTCCTCTTTCAGCCTGTGAGACAAATCCCCGCTGGCGATGATAACAACCTTCCGGTTCAGTGCATTCGCCGCTTCCTGAATGCACTGTCCCAACTCATAATGTATGCCGAGAGGCAGCCCTGATAAGCCGATTCTGACAAGCTGATAGTCTGTCCAATATTGATTCACAAAATACAGGGGAACCATGGTGCCGTGGTCTAACTTTTTATCACGTTCTCCCAGAGTGCCTGCCGGCAGATCCTTTCCCTCTGCCAACGCACACAATTTCTCCACAAAAGCGGTATCGTAAGAGACCTTCATCTGCTCTCCGGGTGCACGGAACCGTCCGAAATCTCCGTCAGCGCCTTCCCCCGGTGAAATATGAAAATAATCGGCATACATGACCTGATGCGGAGAGATGAGAACGATCGTCTCCGGCCGGCACACTGCGATTCTGCGCGCCGTTTCATGGTATGCGTCGATTGTCCGCTGAATTTCTCTTTCTTCACCCTTTCCGATAGCCGGAACAATGAGCGGCGGGTGAGGGAGCATACAGGTAAATGTAATTGGCATGATCGTGAATTCCTTTCGTTAGCTATATCCAAAGATTCAGGTATAAGAAGAGGATTCTTCCTTCACGATTACAGTATACAGGTAAATGCATGTTATTACAAATTAGTATGTTTTTTCCGTCCTACCGTAACGGGTAAATAACGATTGATCAGCCATATAATCGGAACAAAAGCAACCATTTCTATTGATAAATCTAGAAGCGCCAAACAAACTTTCCAAATCAGAGTCACTGCCATCTCACCTGAAATAAAGTTATTAAGTAAAGAATTTATAGTTTTGACAATCGTAAATTGTACCAGTCTGTTAAAAATAAGAATAATTAACGTGTTTTGCCCTATGTAAAGCATATACCGATATAAAAACATTTGACGATTTTGAAATAATTTTTCAATATAGCACGAAACATAAATCAGGATATAGCTGCCTGCAATTGCACCCAAAACAAAAAGTACAAAATTATTATAAGAAGAAGTGCGCATATTTGTAGAACCATTATATTTCCAAACAAATAATACTATGATGAACAGAACTACAAGTATGCCAATATCTTTAAAAAGTGCTTTCGTGCTGTTTATTTTTTTGCCAAAACCATTATAATAATTCTTCCATATAAATCCTACTCCATAGAATAATACACCCATAAAAGAAGCAACGATCCCAAGCGGGTTATATGATGTAAGCTTAGAAACGAAAAAACCTGCCAATGCCAGACACAGGCAGAGAAGGAAAATCATCTCTTTATTATGTTTACATTTTTTGCTTATAAGCAATACACTATAAAACAATAATTCCGCAAAGAATAAACTGGTAAAGAACCATTGAATAACGCCAAAACCTCCAAATTGCACATCCGAAGCATCTTTCGTAAGTAACATCCATAGAAAGGACGGGAGTGATACAGGATGGCCCAGCATAGAGAATTTGCAATATATACGCCATACAATATACATGATAATGCTCCAAAATAAATGCGGTATCAGCAGCGTTTTGCATCGCGTTTTTAGAAACATTTGAAAATCGGTATATTTTTCAGCATTAAAGCAAATTCCTGAAAGCAGAAAGAAAACGGGCATATGAAATATATGCAATAAATCTGAAATATTTGCCGGAACACCTATATGCCCTAAGCACATTATGGTAATAGCAAGAAACTTGCAGATATCAATCCAATCAATTCGTGTACCAGCCGTATTAGATTTCATAACATGTTTCCTCCAAAGGCTTCTTGGGCGATTTCGCTATTTGATAGGAAGATTCATAGCTTCCCAGTGCAATAAATCCTGCTACCGTTTCATAGTAAGGGATATTACACATTTTTCGTATTTTCGCTTCCGCCTGGGCACCAATACAGGCATGCAGCATACAGTTGGCGATTCCTTTATAAAAGAGGGTATTCGCTAATGTGATCAGGAATATTCCACTGTCAATGAAAGGTAATTTTTTCTCAAGCCCTGCATACATTGTTAAATCGGTACTTATTATCAATACACTCTGGGCAGCTTCGCCGAAACCGCGATTTGCTCCCTGTATCTTAAGTATTTTTTGTACCAAATCCGTATCTTTAACAAAATAAACTTTTACAGACTGCCTGTTGCAGGCACTGGGAGCTGTCTCTCTTGCAATGTCAATCGCCTGCCGTATCTTATCATAATCTATTTTTTGAGCAGAAAAATTTCTTGTAGAGTGACGCTGCCTGATCAAGTCCTCATAAGAGAGATTACTTAAGGAAGCAATATCATAACTCGTTCGATGTTCTGTTCCCGGAGTGCTGATTCGCTGTATCTCCTTGTCGTCTATCATATATTTTTGAGCATACTCTGCGACATTATAGTTATGCTGTTCGTGATATTGAATATATTCATTGATAACTGTTTTAGCCTGAATTACTAAATAATCCTGCTCCCCTTGTATCTGCTCATAAGTTGCAATATATTTTATCAATGCAATGATTTTGTCTTTTCCAAAACCCGATTTTACCTCTTTTAAAGAAAGACCTTTTTCAATACTATGAATTAATAACTTAATTTTACGTTCTGTATTCTTTTTTTTGTTCAACGGTAAAGTTGAAGAAAAAAAACACCACCTCATATTGTCACATATCAAATACCAGATTAGTCTGCATACTTTTTTCATGCTCAGTACCTGCTCCCTTCCGCGTGCTTCAGCAACCATATAAATCAGTAAGAATGAAATTGTTTTTCTTTCATTCCTGCTCCTTCTCTCTACTCATAAATATCTTATAAAAATCTTTTTTGCCGGGCAAAATCAAAGAGTAAACTTTTTCTCCGGATTCCTTTGAATACTCATATATAAAAGAAATCCCGCATATAAAATAAGATAAGATAGAAGCGCATCCGGCACCATAGATACCGAGTTTAGGTATAAGGATGCTGTTAGCACTTACATTTGCAACGACAGCAGCCAATAATGCAAAGAAAGAGAACCATCTTTTCCCAAGCGCATTAAATAGAGGATGCAATATCTTAAACCATGACATCAAAGGAATTCCACACATCAGCAAAACAACAATTCCATATGATTTAATAAACTCTTTTCCATAAAAAATCCAAATAAACGGCCTGCCCAATAAAATCATACCCAAAATAACGACAAGCATTAATATATTGGATATTCTGATCGCAGCAGACACTTCTTCATAGTGATTTGCTGAGGAAGTTCTGGCAAAAATAACATCTTTAAAAACATCTGAAATAATCCATACAGTTTCTGCGATCAATACGCCCAGCGAATAATAACTCAAGTCAGTACCGCTGACATTTTTAGAATACTTTAACATTAAGACATCTACTTTATAGTTCATAGTGATCAATAAAAAAGTAAACATCGGCAAATAACCGAATGCAATATACTCCTTTATTTTGATGATTGAAAGGTAACGCGGTCTTAACGGCTTATGAATCGCCAGGAGATAAACGATTACGTAATATATCTTTATTATGAGCGTAAGTATCAGCGCAACTTCAAGCTGTCTTATATTCAAAAAATAACTGCCGCCATATAGCAGCAAACTCAAAAAAGCACCAATTAAAAAAATATTGTTTCTCTTATAAACATCTTTAATCAGCATAAGCATATTCAACTGTTGTGTTATATTATCCAAAACTGCCAGTAATACAATAAATTTAGCAGTATAGGATGGAAGATAATTCCATATCAAAGCAACTATAATAAGATAAAAAATCAATTGGAAGAAAAAGATATTCACATAATCCTGCAAAGTCTGATCAGCATTATCATTTTTACGGTTAAAAAAAGGGATGGATTGGTAAATTCCCAATCCAATAACGATTGATATTAAGTTCGCAGTGTTTAAGACATAAGTATACTCGCCGTTTAAGGCCGTTCCCAGACATCGTGTCAAAAAAGTATTTCCACAGAAGGCTACTAAGCAATATAAAAATTTATTTATCATACTGTGTATATAGACGTTATTTTGTATTCTGTTCTTCAATTTGCCACTCCTTTATAGCTGTAAAAAACCATCCATAATTTCCCGGCAATGTTTTCGTTCTTTTTCTAAGTCGTTATTTATTAAAATATAATCAACGGGCGTATTTATGAGATTCTCTAAATCATTTTCGTTTTTTACGATTCGATTTTCCAGTTTAAATTTTTTCAAAAGTTCTTTAATCTTTATTTGCTTATCTTCCACAACAGATATAAACTGTTTTTGAAATGCAAGGGACAATGCAACGCCATGGAAAGTGCTTGTGAACACAAAATCTGCTTTTTTGAAACAGTGTATCAGTTCACCGGCAGAAAGAGAAGGGTTTTCATCGCACCACGGCAGATAAGACAGAACAGAGATTAACCTGTAACCATGGTTCCGGCTGTATTGTTTGAGCTTCTCCACGATATTTTCTTCAACGGTATTTCTGTATGCATAAACTAAAATATAGTGCTCGTTTTTGTATGGTTTTTCAATTGGCTGATATTGTTCGCTTTCTATGAGTAAAGTGGGATCTAATACCTCTTCAATTTTTCTACCTAATATTTCTTCTATTACTTTTTGGGAATTTTGACCACGCACCGCTATATGACGAAAACTTTCCAAATCCTTTATCAAGTGCGGAAATTTTTCAAAATCTTCTTTACGAGAATTATTTAAGGAAGGAGCAAAGGCTATTTTTACATAATCATCAAATCCATGACCGAACAAAATACTATATTTACTAATCTGTTTACGCCGGACATTCCATATTTCATCACTTCCAAATAATATGACATCCAGTTCTTTAAAAGTCTTACTGTTTATCCGACATAGCGGAAGCAGACTTTGATTTTTTACATAATTCTGATATTTATGCCAGATATATAAAACTTCCCGATATTTCTGTTTGGCAGACAATAATTTATATCCTGTTTCTGCTATGGAATACAAAAAAGGATTTCTGATATGATGCTTAATAAAAAAAACAGTATGGTTTTGTGATTCAAGATAGGACTTCATAGCATAGGCCTGTAAAAAAGCCCCATAATTCATGCTGTTGTATACTGTTACAATTCCTATTTTCATTTCGATGCCTCTTTGAATGATTATTATTGACATGAATCGTAAGACAAATTCTCAAGGCGCAAAGCAACCGATTTTATTTCCAAAACATTAATAATTCCTCGCCCAGAAGGGTATAATGATATTTCTGAAAGATACATTATTGAGCAAAATGTTATCTTCAATACATTAATTATGTTGTCTATTATAGTATAATAAACAGATTATTGCAAATTATTTGTCTGTCATTGCTTAAACGTCTATTTTTAAACTCACCGCTGTCAATCTCCTAATTAAAGCAAAAGATTCTTATATACCTCGTCTTTGTCATCCTGTTCAATAGAAAGATATCTCTTAGTCACTTCCATAGATGAATGATTATAGATAGACATAATGACTGCCGGGGCCGTTCCTTGCTTCCAGGCATGATATCCGAATGTTTTTCTGAGGGAATGGCAGCTGAAATTCCCTTCATACCCAAGTGTATCACAAGCATTCTTAATGATCATATAAGCTCTATTTCTTCCAATAGGTTTATTGTTTCCCTTTCTGCTTTTAAAAATATATTCTTGAGGCGTTATGTTATCAAACATTCTGTTTTTCAGTAAAAGCAAAGCTTCCTTACAACAGTCATTCAGAAAAACATTGGCTGTTTTCCCTGTCTTTTGCTCAGTGATCATAATGTGGCATTTGAATTCCTTAAGATTAAAATTCCAGACACTTCCCCACTGTATCTGCAAGAGATCGCTGATTCGTAATCCGGTATTAATGCCAAGTGTGATCAACACATAATTCCTTATCTCGCCTTTGGCATAAAAATATTCTTTCAGTTTTTCAATTTTATCAGTTGATTTAAATGGTTGTGTTACGCTCATATTCATTACCTTCTTTCTCTGAAAATAGTTAAAGATAACATTTTGCTCAATAATGTTTCTTTCAGAAATATAAACTTTTTGCAATAGTGATATCGGCCAGGAGAATGTTGTCAGATTTTCAGGAATCGTACAAATGGAGAAAAAATGAAACTTAGAGTAGTTGTAGTTGTGGTAACGTACAATCGCAAGGATTTGGTTTTGGAATGTATTAAGGCAATTTTAAACCAGTCGTACAGAGTTGAAAAGATCATTTTAATTGATAACTGCAGCACAGATGGAACGGAAAATGTACTCAAATCAAAGGGATATTTAGATTGTCCACAGATTTGTTATACCAGAATGGACTCTAATATTGGAGGATCCGGAGGCTTTTATGAAGGAATGGTTAAGGCGGCACAATATCAATATGACTGGATATGGGTCATGGATGACGATACGATACCGGCATATGATTGTCTTGAAGAACTCATAAAGGCAAATGAGATAGTAGAAAGCTCTATGTCGATCAAAGGCCTAGAGTGTACTGTTCGGCCTTCTTTTTTTGCAAGCGCAGTATACGGAATCAACGGAGAGTTTATGAATGTTCCCGCAGTGAACAGGAAGAAGGCACCCAATGGTTATACTTATTGGTATAATTTTTTAGATCAGGGACTTATCAATATTGAAACGGCAACATTTGTGTCCGTATTGATCAGGAAAGAAGCCGTTGAGAAATGCGGATTACCGTGTAAAGACTTTTTTATTTGGGGGGATGATTCAGAATATACCACTAGGCTCACTAAGTACTATGGAGATGCCTATTTGGTTGGCAAGAGTGTTGCTATCCATAAAAGAGCGTCAGCGAATCCTATTGAAATAAAAACAGAGATGAACCCGCAACGAATTGAAATGCTACACTATAAATATCGCAATACTGTTATCGGATTCAGGTATTACACGCCGGGGTATTATGCGCTTGGGTACATATTGATGTCTATGCTGGAGTGTATTCAGTGCATTGGTAAGAAGTTTGGCGCGAAAAAAGTAAAAGCGATCCTGAAGGGGAATTGGGAAGGTATTACGCAATATAAAAGATTCAAATGTTATATTGACAGCCAAATCAAAAAGGATAATTAGGGGACGCTAAATTCAACATGTGTTCCAGGAGAAATAAATGGCAACACCTAGTGTAAAGAAAAATTTTGCATACAGTATGCTTTACCAGATACTTGATATCATAGTACCTATTATTATGGCACCGTATTTGTCAAGAGTTTTGGGGGCTGATATGGTGGGGGTTCAAAGTTATACAGCCTCTGTTCAAACATATTTTTTGTTGGTTGCTGCTCTTGGGACACAATCCTATGGCACGAGGGAAATTTCACGTAACAGGGATAACATTAAAGTATGCAGTAAGTTGTTTTGGGAAATCGAGTTGATGTCAATAGCTACATCAATGGCAACTCTGGCTGCATGGATATTATTAATTGTATTGAGTCCGACCTACAGAATTTTCTATCTTGTAATGATTCCGAGTATATTGGGATCGATGCTGAATATTACATGGTTTTTTAATGGTCTGGAGAAATTTAAGCTAACGGTTATAAGCAATATTTTTTTTCGATTGGCAGGCATCGTATTAATGTTCGCATTTGTCAGAGAAAAGAGTGATGTGGTAATTCATGTGGCGATACTTTCTCTGATTAATCTATTATCAAGCGCTTCTCTGTGGATTTATATTCCGAAGCTTACTGTAAAAGTATCCTTTGGAGAATTAAAGATTGCGGAGCACTTGAAACAGACACTGGCCTATTTTATACCTACGATTGCCACATCCATCTATACAGTACTTGACAAGACTTTAATTGGATTGATAACGAAGGACAGTACACAAAACGGATTTTATGAACAGGCGGAAAACGTCATACGGGTGGCAAATAAGATTTCTTATGCCGGTATTAACGCAGTAGTAGGTGTCAGAATATCTTATTTATTTATGGAAAACAAAATAGAGGAAATACATAACAGAATTGAGAATTCCATGAACTTTATATTTTTTATGGGAGTGGGGTGTGCCTGCGGGTTATCGGCAATTGCCAAAAGATTTGTACCGTTCTTTTTCGGGGCAGGATATGAAGGCGTCGAATACCTGTTGTATGTTTTATGTCCTATCAGCGTGATTGTAGGTGTGAGTAACTGTATGGGATCACATTACTATACCCCCAGCGGGCGCAGGGCGCAAAGCTCAAAATATTTGATTGTGGGTTCGTGTGTGAATTTCGTGATGAATTTATGCCTGATTCCGTATCTGCAGGCCATTGGTGCGGCAATTGCTACCGTTGTCGCGGAATTGACAATCACTATGTTGTATGTGAGAAACAGTAATAATTACATGAGCCTGAAGCTTCTGGTTCAAATAGGGTGGAAAAAGATTATAGCCGGCATATGCATGCTGGCAGTTGTTTATAAGATGGGTGATTTATTTAATATAACAGAAATTGTAGTAATTTTGGTACAAATTTGTATGGGTGTGGGCGTATATATTTTAGTATTGTATTTGTTAAAAGACCGTTGGACAACGCGTTATATACATGTAATGCTTAACAGCGTCAACGGAAAGGGCAGAAGCAATAAAGGTTAAACTCCATGGGCATCCAATTCTATATGACGATAGGGTATTATACAAAGTAAATTGAGATAAGGAGACATTTATGAAGGAAAATATCATCGGATATACAACGGGAGTCTTTGATATGTTCCATATAGGGCATCTGAATATTTTAAAAGGAGCCAGAGAGCACTGTGATTACTTGATTGTGGGAGTAAGCACAGATGAACTTGTACAAGCTGAAAAAAATAAGAGGCCTGTTATACCGTATGAAGAAAGAGCTGCTATCATAGAGGCGCTGAGAGTAGTGGATCGGGTAGTTCCTCAATACAATAAAAATAAAATGACTGCATGGCAAAAATATCATTTTGATAAAATGTTTGTGGGATCAGATTGGAAAGGAACAGTAGCTTGGAATACGTTTGAAGAAGAATTTAAGCCATTAGGTGTCGAGATAGTGTATTTGCCCCATACTGACGGTATTTCCAGTACAAAGCTGACTAAGGTAATTAAAAAAATGTTAGATGAGAATTCTGGAAAAAAAGAGAGGGATCAGTAATGACAGATTTATCATTAGAATTTCCAGAAGACTTTTTCAGAGAAGAAATTCGGAATGGCTATAATGTAAGTGAAAAGATGAAAAAAGTATGGGCAGTAGAATTGGATCTGTTGAACAAACTGCTGGATGTATGTCAGAAATATGAGTTAAAGTGTTTTGTAGATGCCGGAACGTTGCTTGGAGTGATCCGACATAAAGGTTTTATACCATGGGATGACGATATCGATGTGGTTATGTTTCGTGAAGATTACGAGAAACTGAGAGCAATTGCGCAGGAAGAATTTAAGGAGCCATATTTTTTTCAATGTGCATATTCAGATAATAATTACATTATGGGACATGCCCAGATTCGTAACAGCAATACAACAGCCCTTCTCCATAGAGAAGTGTGGAGAAAGGTTGATCGTAATTACGGGATTTTCATTGATATTTTTATCTTGGATGGGGTGTTTCAGAATCGTTTTCTGCTAAAATTGCAAAATTTAATTGTGAGATTCTGCAAAGAAGGGATTACTGTTTTAGTTACAAAAAACGAACTGTTAACCAGAAGGCAGATCCTGGAGAAGAAATTTTTGGAAAAGCTCAAACTGAATAGAATAAAATTATCTGAAATCATGGATGCCGCGTTAATGAAATCAGCGGTAGAACACTGTGAAATGGTTGCGCCTCTCGGATTTATACATGAGACGGTAAAAAGAATCCGTAATAAACATCTTTATGACAAAACAGTGTGGATGGATTTTGAATGTATGAAGGTTCCGGTTCCGGGCGGATATCATGAATTTTTAAGCAACCGTTACGGCGACTATTTGAAACCTGTTCAGGTATCGACAACGCATGGAGAAGTTTATTTTGATCCCGAGAAATCATATAAGGAATATTTAGAAGATATGAAAGTGGGAAAGCTGGATTATTTGCTGGAGGATTGTCATGGTAAACAATAAGCAGTTTGTTATAGCCAAGAAGAGTTATGCGGTAGATGGGTTTATAACAATCGATCTGATGGATGGTTATGTTTTGAGTTATCAGAAAAATCTGAAAGTTTATTTATCGAAAGGAAACTTTCAGGGGGTTTTGATTGGAATGGTTTGGCAGTGTGATGAGAAGAGAAAAACACCTTTTGAAGAATTGGATCGGTTGACTCATAAGGATAAAATAGAAGTGAATGATGTCTATGAGATGGAGAAAACTTGGTGCGGCAGGTATGTGCTCATAGTCGGTAACACGATTTATTTAGATGCTACAGGACTGCTGGGCATTTTTTATGTGAATGATGTGCTGTCGAGCAGCTATGCTATTCTGTGTGATATTGTCGGAATTAAAGATAAATATCCGGACAAAACATTTGGGATTGGCATGTGCTATCAGCCGGGTACGCTTACTATGCACATGTCAATTAAAAGACTGCTTCCGACCCAGGTATATGATTTTGCAGAAAAAAAACTATCTTATAGAAATCTGATTTCTGATAATGAAATTTTCGATTACTGTAGCGAACAAAGTATGGATATCTTCATCCAGCACTTTAAAACAGCCTTACTGAACATGCAGAAAGCAGTTGATGGTGACCTATGGCTTTCTTTAACAGGCGGACATGATTCAAGAACGCTTATGGCTTTGATGGAATATGCAGGTTTTAAATATAACTGTTTTACACTTGATGTCAGCAATCTTACTAGCGGAGATCGGGACTTGCCAAAACTTTTGGCGAAGCAACAAAAGCATCCATATTCTTTTATAAAGCGGAGCTTTCGTAATTTTTCTGCCCGTAGACTGAAGGAATATGTTTTACACTCAAATGGGTTTGCAAAAGATGAGGATATCTGGTCTTATACTTTTGGACAGTATCAGAAATTAACGGAATCGAATAAAGAGGTGGTTATATTACGCGGTGGGCTATGGGAGGTATGTCGGAAGTTTTTTAGAGAATATGCGGATGAAAAGGATTCTCTTAATATTGATTTGATGAAAAAGACCTGCCCAAGACTTGCAGAAGATAGGAGAGCTGTCATTTCCCTTTTAAGCTATCTGGAATATATAAAAAAACACAAAGAGAAATACATAGATGAAATTGATAGATTTTATTGGGAAATACGTGTTGGATGCTGGCTTTCTTCGATAGAACAAAGCTGTGATATCATGGATCATATCACTTTTTTACAGCCATGCAATTCCCGGGTATTATTAGCATTACTCTGTGCATTGGCAAAAGAGGAAAAGGAACCTTGGAAAAAGAAGCATCAGGAAAAAATCATAGAAAAATGCTGCCCTGAGTTGTTGCGCATTGACTTTGAGAACAAGCCAGATGATAAGCAAACTTTTATGAGAAAGATGTATATCAGAGTATTTAATTATTTGAAGTGGTTGTATTTATATGGTTTTAAGGGCGTTTTTGTGACTTTAGATGCAGCTATAAAGAATAAGTTTACAAAAGAGTAAAAGAACTTATCGTCTCAAAGTTATCAGGAAGGGGAATCGGAGGCCTTTCAAAATCTTTGCCGGATTGTTTGTCAATAAAACCTAAATCACTATACAGATTATCGGTCAATTCATTCTCTGTCGTCACATCGGTTGGTGAATTTTCTGTTGCTTCGGTGTCCTTTGGGTGTAACGTCTTATACAATGCAAGCATGGACTTCTTGTCTTACTGTTCCATACGCTTTTACGCTGCTATATTTTATGACACTAACTCTCCCAGATTATACAATTCATCCGGACAGATATCCTGTCCATCAGGCCAAACAACTGTAAATCCATCTGTGGAAACACGTTTAAAATATTCAAAAGACCGCAATTGCCCATACCATTCACCTTTTATATATGGTTCAACATCAAAACACTTTTTTTCACCATTATCAAATACTACTAATATCTGATAAGCGCAGATCACTTCCACTTGAATTGCGGTTGGTCTTAACATAACAAAACACCTCCATATCTAACGTAATGGCTCAATCTTGAAATAACCGTCTCCATTACATAGTAATTCCCAATTCGCTTTTAATTCATCTTCATGAATTGCTATCCACGCTAATAAAAGTTTCATCTGTTTGTTGGGGAAATCTCCCTCTAAAACTTCCCCATCTATCCCTACAACAATTTCGTTGTCTCCATACAAAGCATGAATATGTGGTTTATTATGTTTTCCGCCATTTTCACTTTGCATTCGCACAATAATTCCAAAAAACATGGATAATGCGGGCATTTGAAGCACCTCCACTTTAATTTTTATTTCTTCCTATTATACAAGAATAACATAAGAACTTTAATAATTAAAGAGAATTATGTCATCGTATGCCCAGAAAGAACATTGGTTTTATTTTAATCATTTTTACTATGCAGTTTGGACCTGTTGCAATAGCAATAGGTATGTTAGTAAGTAATATCCTGTCCATCAGGCCAAACAACTGTAAATCCATCTGTGGAAACACGTTTAAAATATTCAAAAGACCGCAATTGTCCATACCATTCACTTTTTATATATGATTCAACATCAAAAGTAGCTGAAAAGCCGGAAGGGAGTATGTCTCCGTTCCAGCTTTTCGGCTTTATTAGTTTAATTCCTCTGCAAAGGTATTTTCATAATCTTGGAGCTGATGGTATATGGCATCCACGTAAGCAGTTGAGCCTTCTACCCGGTACAGAATAACGTAGCGGTGCCGCATGAAATGAATGGCGCGGTACCCGTTCTTTTTTAGCAGGGGATTGGTACAGAATTTCAGACTACCAGCGATTTTGGAAAGCTGATTCCGTGTTCCCAAGGCATCTTGCCATAAGTTATAAGCAGCCTGATCATTCAGCAGGGTATATTGTAGGTAATCAATATAGTCATTCAGTTGGGACAGAGCTTTTGGTGAGATGATTACTTCAAATGAATCCACGCTGCTCTCCCACCCTTTTCAATGCGTCTTCCATATCAAGTCCCTTTCCATCGGAAATCTGTTGACGCGATTCGGCAAGATCCGAAAGAATCTGTTCCTGGCTGACTGGGACGAACGGATTTGCAGGTTTCTTGGAAGTGAACAGCTTCTGTGTAAATTCCATGACTTTGATTCTTGCATCTTCTGGCATTGCCTCAAGCATGGAAACAGTTGCGTCTAATGTACTCATGGGAAAGCCTCCTCACATGGTCATAGTCTATAGGAAAAGTATTTCTTCCTATGGGTAGATTATACATGAAAAAAAGGGGGAGTTCAATATGGGGAAGAAAGAGATATTATGGATAGTTAGTGTCTGCTGATTAAGCCAGTTCTATTTCGCACTGACCAGTATGTATCACATATCTGTGGTGCAGCATACAAATATTATCTGAGAAAAGAACGTTAAAAAATCACTTGTCTTTTAGTTTTTCAATATATTTTTGCATAGCTCATTGATGAGAATGCTTGGGATTCCCATGCTCAAATTATATATGTGAGCATGGACCCGAAAACCGATATTCCTTCTCTTTTATTGCTGTTTTACTACTTCACGATATAACCTTTCTATATTATCCGTATTAACAGATGATAAAAACCTATTTGAAAAAGTGTAAGCTTCCCGTCCGCACTTCTCAATATATTCCGGATTTTCCAAAAACCACTGCATTTTCTCGGCCAAATCCTGTGCATTTCCATTCTGAAATAATCTGCCATTCTTGTGATCCTCGATCAATTCAGGATTTGCGCCGGTATCTGTACCTATTACCGGGTTTCCGGACATCATGGCTTCCACCGTGACACGCCCGAAAGCTTCCCTGTTGGAACATACCAATTCAATATCAGTCTTTTTACGAAGCCCTTTCATATCGGACACAAATCCCAAAAATCTGCAGTAATCTTTCAGGTTATGGTCTGCAAATTCCCGGAGCTCCTGTTCATATTTTTTGGAATCACTCATGGCAGATGCCTGTCCCGCAATCCATAACTCAAAACGTTCAAACCCTTTATCCTTTAATATTTTTACTGCTTTCAAGGCAGTATCCTGTCCTTTGTTACGGTGAAGATTTCCGGAAATCAGAAAAACCATTTTAGAAGTATTTTTTATATATTCTTTGGGAGATAAAAAATCTTCTGAAATTCCATTGTAGATTACTGTACATTCTTTATCCGCTATTTCTTCTCTGTAATAATCTCTTAAACTCTTTGATATAAAAACGGCTTTCCCATTAACTTTGGAAACAAACCGGCAGCTTTTCTTTCGTCCCTTCAAGTATTCCAGTTGATAATCCATATCACCAAATTCCCGGAAGTGCCATACATGAGGAAGCTTTGCCATCTCTGCCGCCAAAGCCCCCACATCGATTGCACTGGAATTGGAGTGTATGATCTGTATATTTTCTTTGCGTGCAAGTCTTGCAATCCTTACTGCCGGTATTTTTTCTGTTGCATACAACATACGAAAAGCGCACTTTAAAATTGGATTCCAATAAGAAGGCATCATCCACCATCCAAAAAATATTTTGTGCACCGGAATCTGCAGCTCCTTTAACTTCGCATAGACCTGTCCAGACTTAAAGGGTATAACTACTATTACTTTATTTCCCTTTTTCCGTAACTCATCCGCTAATGTAACTAAAGATTTTGATGCACCACCCAGATTTCTTTCGTGTGCTACCAACAAAATATTCATAATCTAGTTACCGTTTATCTTTCCTTTTTCTTTTTCCGTTTCCACTTCCCTGATTCTCTTATCCAAAATCGCGATTTCCTGCACAAGTTGGCGGATTTTAGCATTCTGTCTGGATGCAATAGATGTCAGCGCCATCATGATCATCAACATAAAAGCAATGCAGATAATGAAAAGACCATTCATATTATCTTCAATACCAAGAATGCTGATAATATACCTTAACAACTCCGGATAGATCACCAGAATGCCAAGCACCACCCCGGACAAAAGCCACAGCAGCGTATATTTCAGATTCAGAGCTCTTTGTTTCAGGAAATATAATATAATGACAAAATAGCATATCACCGCAATGATCAGTGTAACTCTTAACGTAGAAGGAATCATCTCTGCAACCTTACCTCCTAATCCCATAACTCAGGCGACAAACAAGAATCGCTAATGTAACTTTAATCATATAATATACGGATTTCCAAGATGTAATGGAGCTGCTTCCGCCTTCTCTGGCACGCATCCGAACCGGCACTTCCATGATTCTGCCCCTGTGCATAATAGCGGTAACAATTGCCTCCGGTTCCGGATAGTCTGTAGGGTAATCATTCGCATAAATATCAATAAATCGTTTATTAACCGCCCGATATCCGCTCGTCACATCCATGATTCTCTTTCCGGTCGTAAGCAGGATCAGCAAACTTAATACTTTAATTCCCATTCTTCTTGTCAGGGATGACTGGAATCCTTCCTTTTTCAGAAACCGGGACCCAATCACAATATCCGCCTCATCCTCCAGAAGAGGCTTTAACATATCTCCCAGATAAGCAATATCATGCTGCCCGTCTCCATCCATCTGGACTGCAACATCATAGCCGTTTCTGGCTGCATAGATGTAGCCTGCCTGCACCGCCCCTCCGATTCCCAGATTGATGGGAAGATTCAGGTAATGAAAATGCCGCCTATTACATATATCCAATGTAGAATCTGTGGAGCCGTCGTTGATGATCAGATAATCAACGGACAAGCGCGCATCCAAAGTTTCCTCAGTAAGTTGTGAAGTCAGATGCTCTATCACTTCAGCTATATTCTCTTCCTCATTATAAGCCGGAATAATGATCAGAACTCTCACTTCTTTTTCTCCCTGCTCTTTGCTCTCTTCATGTCGGAATCGTTCCACTGATGCATTCCCTTTCTGACATTACTAATATGTCTTTACGCCTACTTTTCCAATATAGCTAAGCGCTAATTTTCCATCCGATTTTTGCACTTTGTAAAATGTACCGTCATCTATCGTATCCGGCTCTTCAAACAGCTCTTCATAAGATTCCCGAAAAACATCTGCCGGATGCAAAATAAAAACATATTGAGAATTTTGTAATCTTTCCTCCAAAGTTTCCTCCGAAACGATTACAATATCCTTATACTCCACAAACGCTTCGTCCTCTTCGATGTTTCTCTGCCAGATAGCAGCCTGCTTCTGATAAGCTTCCTCCGAACCGAAAATATTCGTTTTTGTACTCGCTGACAATACCGGACTGGCTATGTTCTTAAATCTGATATAGGCAAGCTGATCACTGCCATTTGAAATAAAAAATATATCTTCACCCCTTTTGGAAAAACTTCTGAGCACCTCCGCCACATCATGATACCAGTATGTATCATCTTCTACAACCCTGTAATCCATATTTTTATTAACAAAACTTTCTATTGGAAGACATATCAGCATGATCGCACTTATTCCGTATGCTGCTGCCAGATTAACTCTTTTTTCCTGCAAATTATTTTTCGAAGCGCAGTCAATGATCAAAAAACCAAAAGCGATCACAACACCGCCGATAAAAGAGCCAAAATATCTGTAATGAGAAACCAGTTGAACCGCTTCTCCAATCGGAAAGGCAAAAAGGTACATAAGTTCTAAAACGCAGCAATAACACAACCCGGCAAGAAAAGAAAAAACACCAAAGGATACTATCTTAGTTCTACGATTTCCCCAGAAATCAACCAATGAAAGAATACCGATGACCACTAGGATAAAGACGGATAGATCCACATACGAGAATCCTGTATGACCAAACATAAATGTCTTTTCATCAAAAAGTACGATGATAAATTTTTTGATAGAGGAATATCGATATCCCCCGTCCTCATGCCGCAGCAACTGCAATATTCCATCCAAAGTGATGCCGCTTGCACTGATAGAATTTGCAAAATGAATTTGAGGTTTTTCTTCAACCGCTTTAACCGGAACACGCATATAAATCTGCCAGCTCAAAAAAACAGCTGCCGCAAACGACAAACACAGACACGGGCGGACCAAAACTCTCAAGAGCTTTTTTTTCTGTCGGACAGCCTGTACGATCTGATCAGCCATCATGACCAAAGCCAAACATCCCGCGATAACGACTCCCATATCTTTGGTCAGCGTCAGTGCAAATAATCCGCCTAAAATGCGCAACAGATTAAATCCTGACAGTTCTTCCGAAAAATAACAAACCAGAACATAGGCTGTAAAAACTGCAAGTAAAGGATCTACATAAATACTGTTATAAACATCTCCAAAGAAGATGACCGGAACAATAAACATGACAGATACCGCTGCAATCAAGTATATCAGCTTTTTCCCTGCACCTTTACAGATTATGATCAATGAACTGAGCAGAGTTATCTGAAATGCGTCATATGCAAGTTCATGAGAAAACAAACCATTGGCATATTCAAAAAAGTATTCGATCAACGTTGCAAAAGGAGGATATCTCACCAGCCAAACGGAGGTATCCATATGTTTTGCAAAGGAATTGTAATAAAACATATCCTTTACGGCCAGTCCCCAGTGAGAATACTCATCCCAATTCGCAAACCATGCTCCATGATTATTCAGAAGAATCAGCCCAAATAAAATCACATAGATCACTATAGCCGGAGAACATAAATTCTTCCCGTCTAAATTCTTTTTCTGATATAAATAAATCGCCGCCATCAGGCTGACGGCAGAAATAACATATACTAACACCATTCCTTCACGAAGCATTTCGAAAAGCCCTGCTATATAAAGGATAAATACGGTGAAAATGACAGCTAAACCAACACATTCTTCCCATTTTCTCTCCCAAACTATCATGAACAACAGGGATAAAGATAAAAACGGAAAGAACACTGCAAACAACCAGAATACGTAGGAAGATTTTAAAAAGGAAACATTCAATGCCAACGCTTCGTTGTATACTTGTCCGTCAATACTGCATCCTGCATAATCTGTTCCCGAATCGATCAACAAGGTGCCGTCCGAAGAGCTCGTGTCAAAGCAAAGCTGAAATCGGTAACGCTCTCCCGGAGTAAGCTTCAATGCTTTAAAACGAAAATCCAAACTTCCCCTCTCATCTCTATGAAACACTTTCTCTATGCTTGTCTGCAATAGTATTTCAGAATGATCATCCGAATGAATCAGCAGTTTCATATTGCTTTCGAAATCCGACAAGGAAGTGTACGGCACACTGATTCCGGTAATCTTTTTAACCTGCGGCTGCCAGGTCTGTTCCAGCACCGAATCTCCGGTGGAAAAGGCAATCTGAGAATCCGGAATGGATACGATCGGCGTGATCAATGTGCGATTCCGCATGAGCAACGCTAAAACGGCCGCTGCAAACAACATGATAAAGAAGATATTTTTCTTAAATAGCTTCATGTAGAGCTGCCTCCCCGATGGTTTATTATAGCACACATAACTTATAAATCCAACATCTCAAGGATTGCTATTACGTTGATCTGCCTGTCCGTCCAAAATATTTACTGCCAAAGCCAGCAGCCGGTTATCGGGAAATCTCTCTGCCGTAATGAGCAGTGACTCTTTCATCAATAAATACAAACTGCAGTAAAAGATTCCCATGGCATACACCATATATCTTTGCAGTGGTACAAACACGAATGTGATTACGGCGACTAACATACAGATAAAGCCGACTGTTGCTCCGGCAAAAGCCACCACCTTTTTTTCCCCATTATATTTCATACAATATAGCATGCAAACTATAGTAAGCACAAATAAAAACAGTGTTATAAAATGACATAGCAGATATATTTTTTCTATCTGAAAAAAGACACTGCTGATAAATCCAACGATCATTAATCTGACCGAATGATACAGATACCTGTCGAAATGTTTCAACAATACCTTCATTCCCAGTTCTCTCATAACTTTTTCTTTATCTATCTCAGCATCCGGATTTTCAGTCAAATAATGATTGATTGCCTCTCCGGCTGCACCCGGGATCTTATCCTTCACCAGATCTTTCCACATATATAATCCCGGTTCTGCATATTCATAACGAAATTCTCTTTTATCTACCTCGTCATATACTCTTTGGAATATTTCCTGCATTTCCGGCGTATCAAATAATGCGATATCTTCTTCATCCGCTTGATAAAATCCCCTAATAATAATAAGATGAGTCATTTGGGATACTTTTTTCTGATTCTTTACCTTCTCTGAATCAACTGCCGATGCATTCGCTTTTTCCTCACTATTGCTTTCTGATGCCGACACTTCCTGATTCCGGTTATTGATAGCCGGATGTACATATACTACATAACCCTCCCGAAGCTGGTAAACAACCAGCACCAATAAATATGCTGCCACTATACTAAGCAGGAAGTTCCGCCCTGCTTTCAGCCACTTTTTTATGCCTTTAACCTTCCATTCTCCCGCAAACTCCGTCCCCACAAAAAAAACGGCTGTGACAATAAACAGAAAAATCAATTGACTTCTGGTCAGCGCCATTAACACTACCATTCCTAGCGTAACAAACAGCCATTTCCTTTTTTTAAATAATACATACTGCATTAAACAAATAAAGTAAATATAAAAAAGAGAAAACGCCAAACTCTCTGTTATCAGTTGATGTGTGACACACACCTTGGGAAGGTCGATCGCATACGGCAGCATTGCAGCAATATAAAACAATATCATTTCTAAAAATCTCAACCGGAAAACAGACTGCAGATATAATACAAAAATCACGGTACAGAGTATTGCGATAACAGACTGAATCACCACTGCAGCATCCAGATATAAGTTTTCTCCAAAAAAATATTTTAAAACAGATAAAAAGAAAGGATAGACCGGCATAACTCCTATATTGCCTATTGTCGCATTTAAATAAGTATAGGAATCCTTTTCCAGCACCATCCATTCCTGTCCGGAAAACAGATACACCCCTGTTCCTATCAAAAGCAAAACAAGTATCTGTATATATCTGTTTTTGCCCTCTGCATACTTCATGGAAATTGCCTCCTAAAGGTTTTTACAGAGTCTGCATACACCCTTTTGCAGTATCATCGCTATCCTATCTATCAGCTTATCAATTCTCAGTATTTTAAACATCTGCTGTCTGAACCATTCGATCAGCCCGCATACTGCAAAAACCCCAAATAAAATTCCTGTAATAACAATCATATTTTCTTTTTCTGCAAGCCAGTAGTGAACCCTGCACTTTTCCCATAAGTAGTGCGACAGATTTCTGTTATTATGAATCAGGTATATTCCAAATGTTACTCCGCCTATTAAGTTTATCACTGCAGATAATTTGACATTCTCAATCTCAACACAAGAGAAAAACAATAACAACAACGCGCAGGCACATAAGATCGGCAGCGAATTGAAGGGATACAATAATTCCGAGGCTTTCATAACAAGGTTCTCCGGAAGCTGCAGTCCCCTTCCCAGCAAAACGACCGCAAATTTACTGAGCGGTACGATTGCTATGCTTCCCAGAAAGCATAAGCCTGTTTTCTTTTTCCTATTACTTTTTTCTAACACTGCCTGACCATATTGTCTGATGTAAGCCCCTAATAAGTATAAAAAGCAAAACCAGACAATACTAAATGCTCCTTCTTCTCCCAGCCACCCCGTGGCATGCAAAAAAGTCGGAATCACGCTGAATAAAATTCCCATAACGATCAGAAGCTGTTCCAGCTTTTTCTTGTCAGCATGCTCCAATATGATATTCAGATAGGGCATCAGGCAATATAACCCGATATACACTGTTGCAAACCAATATTCTCTATGCGTTATGGGCAATACCACCGCTATGATACCGCTTGTCAGATCCACATGAAGAAACTTCATAAGAACTGTCAATGTAACGGAATAAAATAAAACCTGCACATATAGATGCAGCAGTTTCTCTAACTTAAACTTTGATTCCTTTGCAAAATAACCACTGATCAGCACAAATAAGTTGGTGCCCATTCCGCAAACAGCCATCAAAATCCACGCCACATAATAGATTGGCCTGTCCGGCTCAAGATCCGTGACAGCTGATGTTTTACTCATAAGATGAAGCAATACGATCATAAGCATGCTGACATCTCTCAGCAGCTCCATATTTGACATCCTCTTTCTCATCGTCATCTCCAATACTATCTCTCTTTTCTGCGCCTTTCCTGAATTTCCACTATCCTCTCATAATAGTTTTTAAACTGAAAATGATCTTTCACATGCTGATACCCGGCAGCGCCCATTTTCTTAAGATTATCCTTATCGCAAATAATCTTTTCCAGTTTATCCTTTAAATCTTCCTTATCATTATCTTCAAAAACATAGCCCGTTTTTCCATAATCAATATAGCTTGCCGTACCGTTATCGGTGCCGCTGACCGCCGGTATAGAGTGCGCCATCGCCTCTATGACCGTAATAGATGCCGGTTCACCTGTACTGGGCACTACATACACATCCGCTTTCTTATACTCTTCGGAAACCTGCTGCCTGTTTAAATTCACCAAAAAAGTGACTCTGTCTTCCAACTGGTGTTCTTTCACATAACGAACTACATTCTGATAATATTCCTCATGAAAAGCATTGGATATTTCTCCTGCAATCGTCAGATGAAGATTGTATTTCGGAAGCAGTTCCTCTACTGCCTCTATCATCATCTGATGATTTTTCCGCTCCTGATATTTTCCGATGCAAAAGATATTGATGCGCCCATCTGCAAAATAAGCTCTTTCCTCCGGCGCAACCTGCGGCTCCATTAAAAACGGCGCCCAGTATCCGTATTCATCTTTCACAAGACCCGTAAAATCAATTCCCACCAGATTTGTCGGTGTCATCCGGTACTTTGGCGTAAGGCTCCATACAATTTTATGTGCCAGATCCATTTTTTTCGGCTTGTCCCAGACGGGGCTCAGATTATAAAGTATAGTCGGAATATGATAAAGCCTGCAAATGGCATTCATACAGATCGTATAGATGGAGCGCTCGCGGATAATGGCAATATCAGGATGAAACTCCTTAATGTATTTTGCCAGTCTGAACAACGGCGGAATACCGCATTTCAGTTTCATATCAATAGCAGCCGGATCTTTTCGCTTGATAACATGCACATAAAGGTAATCAAATGCCATAAATAATCGGGAATATCCTACTACAATCGGCTGCACATATGTATAATCCTCTACCTTGCCGGCATATTGGCTCAAAAAACGAACCTCATGTCCGTTTTCCTTCCAGCCTTTCATAATGGTCGTCTGATTCGTATGATACCTGTGCGACATATACAGAACTTTCATTACACTACCTTATTCCTTTATTATTTCTCTTAACTGATCACACGTTTTTTTATTTGAGCAAGATACTCATGATATCCGGCATTTCTGTTTTCTTCTATTCCAATGATGTCATGTTTTGGAATTTTTTCTTTGTCCTTTGCCTGATGCAGATACCATTCATATTCCATATCCAGATTCCCGATATCAAGTACCCGATATCCCTCAAGAAACAATTTCTCTGTCAGAAATTTTGCTGCAATACCTAATGAAATCAGAAATAATCTATCCTTCGGATATTCTTTGCAGTATTCCAGTATTTCGTCTACTTTTTCATACGCCTGCTCGCTTGGTCCGATGATCCGTTCTATACTTCTGGCAGTATCCAGCAAATCATTGCCCACGCCATTATGCGTTTTGTCCCCTTCAACAATTACAATATCTTTATCTTTCCAGATTTGTCTTATCCTTTCAATCCATTTACCACACGGACTCTTATCAGCCATGGGATAATAAAATCTGGATATATAAGCATTCCCATATGTTTTTTTCGTATTACAATATGTTTGGTAAACCTTTCTGCTGAATAATAAATGTTCTTTCCAGAAATCGCCGGTCTCTTTCCTGTATATTCGCAGATCTCCAAAAATTTCAGGAATTGCCGTCATTAAGTCCTCATGCTCATATCCAAGAATCCTTTTCAGTCCCTCAACGATCTCCGGATTTACTTTCTGAAAGGAAAGATCTCTGCCTCTGATCATGGTAATCTCACCGTCGCCTAACCTGACAAGGCTTTTTTTCGTATGGATCAATTCTTCGATCGTTTCCTCAATGCCCATTACTTTAATGTTATACCGTCTGATTCCGACACAATTCAGCAAATAGTCTATTTGTGCCAATATCATTTTGACCATTCTTTTCATCTAGCCCAACACCTCTTGTTTATCCCTTATTTGCACCTTTCCGTCTGCCACTTCGTAAATTATATCTGCATTTCGTATGGTAGTCAATCTGTGTGCAATGATCATCATTGTCTTCTCACCATGCAGTTTTTCTATTGCTTCCATAACTGCTGCCTCCGTATCATTATCCAGGGCAGACGTCGCTTCATCCAGAACCAGTATCTCCGGATCATGATACAGTGCTCTGGCAATACCAATGCGCTGCCGCTGTCCTCCGGACAATCTGACACCTCTGTCACCCACGACAGTCTCCAGGCCCTGAGGAAGACTTTCCAGGAATTCGCTCAGCTGCGCTTTTTCTACAGCTATTCTGACTGCCTCGTCATTTATCTCCCCTTCTTTTACACCGAATGCAATGTTATTCCGGATCGTATCATCCGACAGATAAATCTCTTGCGGAATATAACCAACCTGCGCATGAAAAGTCTTCGGTTTCTCGTGAACATTTATGTTATCCGCCATAACCTTTCCGGATTGCGGTTCCAGCAATCCCAAAATGATATCCACCATCGTTGTTTTCCCTGCACCGGAAGTTCCGATAAATGCCACGGTTTTTCCTTTTGGCACAACAAAATCAGCATTTTTGATAACCGGCTCCTCCACATTCGGATACGAATAGGTTATGTTTTCTACGCGTATTCCTTCTGTCAGAGCCCAATCCTCTACCGCCTCTTCAGCCGCTTTTTCTTCATATGATTCAATTTCTGTCAAATCATGATATACCAACTCTACCGAGGGAAGCGCATACAGCATATTGGTCGTATATTCATTAATTTTTCCGACGCTCGGCATCAGACGCAAAGCCGCGATCGCAAATACGCCGAACTGAGGAATATAGTAAATAATATCCGCTTCCCCCAAAAACATCTTCAGTATGATCGCCAGCAAAAGTCCTGTCATACAGACTGCTTCCACAATATATTTGGGCAACGCCGCGATAATGCGGTTAATTCTGAGTCCTCTGGCATATTTCGTATAGTACTTCCCATATTCATCGCTGAAATACTGTTCTCTGCCAAGGATCTTAATTTCTTTGATCCCTCCGAGGGCCTGATTCATCCACTGGTATATCTTACCCCGCAGCATTTGATTCTCTTTTCCCAGATTTCTGGTATACTTCTTGATCAAAAGAAGGAAAAATCCGACGCACAAAGCCAACAGGATCAATACGCTGAGTGTGATCGTCTTACTTATCACTAACAGAAAAATACCAAGAACCAGGCATGTTATAATTTCCGTAATCAATTCAAAGAAATATAAGATAACCTGCATAAAATAAGTTGTATCCTCCTGCAGACTTCTCTGCAGAGTCGCCATATTCTCATTTAAATGGAAAGTATACGGCGCTTTCATATACGTTTCAAGGAGTCTTTTGGAAATGCGCATCTGCGTGTTGTAAGAAAACTTGAATACACAGTTCTTCTCAATGACAAGATATACATTTTTCACAATATAAATGATGATAATGCATCCGGAAAGAAAAGCCAAAAACCCTCTGGTCGTCTGAAAACCGAATAAATCATATACGATTTTCAGATACCAGGTCTTCTGAATGGAATTCGGATTCATAATGATATTGATAAAAGGGGTAAAGATGGAAACGCCCAACAATTCCAGCAAACTTCCTATTATCAGTGCAATCAATAACAAAACGATTCGTCTCTTATCCCTTTTGTTAAAAATATATCCGAGTTTGTGAAGCAGTCCCGCTTTTCTCTTGTTCTCCATAGTAATAACGTTTCCTTTCCAACTATTTCCCGATAAACGCATTCTCTTTCAGGCTATACTTTCCGCCCTTAAGGAATTTGTGCTTGATAACCCACCAGCCGGGTACCCAGATATATTTATGCATCGCAGGAGACGCACTGCCTATCATCCAACAGTTCCTGTCGCAGTTTTTCGTACACGCTCTGACTTCCTGCGCCTGCTTTGAATTCCACAGCTCGTCCCAGCTTTGATCTCGCAGATTTCCCATAACAGCCTTTTTCTCCATGCCGTTGCAGGGAATCACATCGCAGAACGGGTCGATAAAAAAAGCGTCTTTGGACATATCACAGGGCAGCAGCCTCTTATTGCCGTAAATGTAATTGATCAGTCCATGATTAAAATACGCGCGAAACCATTTCTTCGGTGACTTGCTTTTAAGCAGCTCATTGATCAACTTCTCAAAATTCTGCGCCACCTTATATTTATCATCGATCTTATTATCTTTCTTTCTGAAATAGAAAGAATTATGCAGGGTCGCCGTGGCAAACTCCATGCCCATATCATTGGCAATATTGTAGAGCGGCACCAGATCCTCACAGTTCATATCCTGCACCGTCATACCGAATCCCACATCAGGATGTCCCATCTCCACCAGCGTCTTCAAGGTCTTATACCCTCTGTTAAATCCATCGGGGATTCCCCTGATCTTATCATTCGTCTCCTGCAGGCCCTCGATGCTGATACGGATTCCCACCTTCGGAAACTCCTTACACAGCGCAATGATCCTGTCCGTAAAATATCCGTTTGTAGATATGACGATCCTGTCAGATTTTTTATATAATTCCCGCACAATGTCGGGGATATCCTGTCTGATAAAAGGTTCTCCGCCGGTAATGTTGGTAAACGCCATCTCAGGCAGCTTCTTGATATCCTCCAGCGTGATCTCCTCATCCGGTCTAGTCGGATCCTTAAAGCAGTCACACATGTTGCACCTGGCGTTACACCTGTATGTCACAATGACAGTGCCGTATAATGTTCGTCTTGCCATATATTTCTTCCCTCTATTATTTTGTGATAAAATCAGATGCCTCTAAGTGTACACTTTCCTCACTATTTTATCACAGTATTCCTCTAATGTGTCAAAATTTATATTTTTACAGTTCTCGCTGTACTTACGGCATAATTCCGGATCGTTCCACATCGCTCTGATATGTTCCGTCAATTCCTCTGCATCGCCGCCGCGGAACAGATCGCCTGTCACGCCGGCCTGCACCAGCTCCGGCGCACCGCCCAGATCGGAAACCAGCACAGGAGTGCCGTACATCTGCGACTCCATCACGGAAAACGGGCAGTTCTCATACCATTCGGAAGGATATACACTAAATCGCGCCTCCGAAATCAGCTTACGCAATGCCTCCCCGGTCACAAAGCCACGATTTTCCACGTTGGATACCTTGCCGACCTCCTCTTCCAAAGGCCCTGTCCCGGCAAAAACAAAGGGAATCTCCGGCAGTGCCCGACATGCTTCCAGCAAAGTTCTGGTTCCTTTCTCTTCCGAAAAACGTCCAAAATAGACAACATAATCTTTTTTTACGCCATCACTTTGCCCTCCGGCATCCTTCTCAATAAAATTGTGCATCATGACAGTCTTGTCAGCCAGCAACGGATCGGTATCTAGCTGCTTTTTCATAAACTCGCTGGGGCACAAGATGACGTCCACCATACCGTAAGTCTTGCGTCTGGCATAATACGCAGCCTCGATCATTCCGAGCAGACTCTTCACACGCGAATTGTGAATGCAGCGGTTTTTGCTGCACTGCTTGTAATCACCGCCGCGGCAGGCAAAGCAGATCTCGCCGCTTGCAGGAATCCGCATCATATGATTGGGGCATACCCACTGGTAATCGTGCGCCGTATAGACGATCTGCACGTGTCTGCCGTGTTTTCCCTCATATGCTCTGACTGCATAGATCACCGAAGGCGTCAGCTGAAAATTGATATTGTTAAGGTGCACTACATCCGGCTGAAAATCTTCCAGCACGAGAAGCATTTTCTTCTTAGCTTCAATGGAATAGATAATACGGAAGGGATAAAGCAGCTTTTTAAGCCCGCCGGTGTGGAAATCCATATCAGATGTATAAACTTCCGCATGATTTCCCACGCTCCGCCCTTCATGCTCCATTCCGAAATACTGCACTTCATGCCCTATTTTCTGTAACTGTTCACCCAGTCTGAAAATGTAAGTCTCCGATCCGCCGTTGGGATGAAGAAACTTATTGACCATCAGTATTTTCATTCCCTATTTCTTCCTCTTTACAGAATGCCTGTCCTCTCCATGATACAGTTCCAATGTTTCTTTCACTACTTCATCCCAGTTATATTTGCCGCAGATATAATCCGCACTGTGTTTTCCGTATTCCTCTACGACTTCCGGGTATGTCAGCATATATTCCAGCTGCCTTCTCAAATCCTGTACATTACTTTTGCGGAATATAAGAGCCTTATCCTCAACAACCTCCGTATTCTCACAGATATCGCTGACAAGACAGCAGTTCCCATAACTCATCGCTTCCAGCAAAGTGAGCGCCATTCCCTCCACATCACTGGGAAGGACGAAAGCATACGCATTAGAATATAATTCCTCCAAAAGCTGCCCCTGCACAAAATCCGTCATAATGATACGCTCGTCCTGCGCCACCATACGATGGATTTGATCCATATATTCCACCGCATGGCTGTTGCCCCCGGCGATCACAAGTTTCTTATCCGTATTAATCTGCGCAAACGCTTCGATCAGATAATGTACTCCCTTTTCCGGCACGATCCGGCCAAGCGACAAGAGATAGCTGCCTTCCGTCAAGCCGTACTTCTCCGTGATCATCTGCGCTTTCTTCGGTTCCGGTTTATCAATACCATTGGGAATATAAACGGTTTCTCTGTTGTAAGTATCCGTAAAATACTGCTGCACATTCCTGGACAAAACAATCACTTCATCAGCATATTTCGCGGCCATCTTTTCGCCCAGCTTAATGACATAGGAGGCGAAGTTCCCCCATTTTGCCCTCTGCCAGTCCAGGCCATGAACCGTCACGATCACTTTCTTATGGAAAAGATTTGGAAGCCAGACCATGACACTGGGACCTTCCGCGTGAAAATGCATCACGTCATACCTGCCAAACATCGCCCGCACTGTCGCAAAAAAGCTGTAGACGATAGCGTTTAAGCTGCTTGTCCGAAATGTGGGTATAATATATACCCGGACTCCTTTGTAAAACTTTCTGCCTTTCCAGCCGTACTCCTGCTCGTATTTCTTCCCGGAAACATGATGGCCATACCGATTATACGCATCCACATGATGTCCCATCGCCGCCATGCGCACAGCCAGTTCTTCCACTACGATCTCCACCCCGCCTTCTCTGGACGGTATTCTCTTGTGTCCGATCATCGCGATGCGCAGACTGTCTTTTCTGCTCCTTCTGCCCTTCCTGTTCTGTTCACGCCCTTGTTCTGATCTCAGTTTCTTATTTTCTTTGTGGACATGGTAAAGAAAGGAGAAATTCGTATTTAAATAACGGGGCAGCATGTGCCTCGGATCCCGCAAAATACGGAACAGCCACTCCAGGCAGAGCTTCTGCATCCACATGGGCGCCCGTTTCGTGGTGCCTGCCGTAAAGTCAAACGCCGCTCCCACGCCAAGCATCAGAGCATGGATCTTATGACGGTGCTCATACATCCACCGCTCCTGCTTGGGTGCACCCAGAGCTACCCACACAAAATCAGCGCCGCTCTCATTGATACGGCGGATGGCTTCCTCATCCTCCTGTTCGGTCAGCTCACGGAACGGCGGCGAATACATCCCCGCGATCTGAAGCTTCGGATAACGCTTGCGAAGCACCGACTCCAACGCCGACAACGTAGACTCCGTACTGCCATAAAAATAATGCCGATATCCCGTTTTTTGTGACAGATCGAGAATGGCCGGCATCAGATCCGGACCGGGCACCCGCTTCGCCTGCGAAAAACCTCTTTTTCTGCTTACGATAGATAAAGGCTGCCCATCAGGCAAAGCCATAGCCGCACTGTTCTGTATCTTACGGTAGGCCTTATCCCGATATGCCATCACCGTGGTGTGCACATTGGAAACACAGATATAATCGCCCTTAAGCTGCTCCAGATGCTCCGTGATATAGGAGATGGTGTCCTCCATGTTAGTCACATTGATGTTGGTTTCCAGTATTTTACAGTATTCCAGTTCTTTTTTCATAGTTTCATCCTACTCTCTGTTATTCCCTGTCATATCCGGAAATCTCTGCCACCGCCCATACTCCTCTTTTCCGAATAAGCAACACCGATATCCACATCACCGCACCAAAAAGTCCTCCAATCAGTGCGCTTCCCACATAATATCTGACCGTTTCCAGTTTGACTGCATTCCCCTCCAGAACCTGCATAATTGTTTCCGGATCGTGATAATTCATAATGCGATACCCTTCATAGGCCGGATCATCGGCACTTTCCAGATAGTAAAAATCTCTCTCCAGCCAATCCGTATTGGTTCTCGGCATCACATAACCTTTCGGTTCCTGATATAATAAAGCGCAAAACACAATGCCGATCAGCATACAGACTGCCGCCGCTGCCAATATCTGCTTACGATACTGTTTTCGTATCTTCGTATAAAGCACCGGTAAACCCCATTGAAAAAGCGACTGTTTTGTCAATTTCTCAACTGTTTTCTGCAAAATAATATCCAGTTTCTTTCGCAATCCGGGAAGCAGACAATATTCTTCTCCTTCTTTTTGTCTGAATAAAAGTTCTCCCAAAAATAATAACGTGATATTTTTAAAAGAAGTATTAAAAAGCAAAGGTTCCGTATATCCCGCTCCCAGAAAACAGATGATCAGTACAAGTTCTCTTGTTTTCTGTTTCTTTGTGTAATCGGCAATCAGTATCAGATACGCAAGCATGAGCAGTATAAACGGAATGATGCCATAATGAATAAACGCCCATATATAAGAATTATCGATCGACAGATACCCCTGTGTCTGTGCCTGTGCCAGATAAGACATCTTCGCGCCGAAAAGGCTCATACATTCCGGCACAAGGAAAAAATGTGCTATATTAATTCTCGTATTTACAAGATCATTTAACTTGATCAGCGGCGCTTTAAAACGCGAATCATACAACATAAACGGGAGCGCAAAAGAAATGAATAGGATCAGCGGCAGGATCAGATTCACCAGCATTTTCTCGAGCAGACAGAATCTCGGTCTTATTTTCACATAGATGCCGCCGAGTAAAAGCACTGTTACAATGGCAAAACCCGTATAGCTGACGGAATAAAGAAAGACAAGAATATTCCCGAGCATCAGAATCGCATAATGTCTCAGGCCGGATCTGTCCGCCAGTTCATAAATTATGAGCGCACACAACGTCAGATACGTGATATGCAGAATGTTCGGATGCGTAAATCCAAGGCTCCAGCGAAAAATATATCCCAACCCAAGTTTATCCGAAACGCGGTATACTGTGTGTTCCAGCCTTGTAAAAGAAATAAGACACAGAACAACTGCGCATACTGACCACACCCACAATCCGATCCGCAAGACTTTCTGCAAAGAAACTTTTTTCATGCCAAGCACCATAAACATAATAAAAAAAGTGCCAAGTTCCAAAGACTGCATATAAACAAGACCGGTCAGAAACAGCAGCAAGATCAGCGTCACCCACTGTCGTTTCGTATAAGGCGAGAGCAATATCTTTAACCCCCCGCACAAAAGAGCCGGTATAACAAGTAATATAAACAGTTTCTGCCCTTCATATAAGCCAAGTCCTTTGGCAATGGAGAGCAAAACAAAAAATCCCAAGTATAAAAATTCGTCAAACGTAAGTTTATTCATGTTCATTCACCCTTTCCAGCATCAGCGCCGCCCCCAGCGCCCACGGATAAGCACCGTATCTCTGCGGATACTGTCCGAATCCTTCACACTCGCCGGAACAAGCATATACTTTTCCGTCTTTTACAGATTGATAAACTGCTTTTTTGCCGGTCTGCAATGCCTGTTCATACTCCTGATCCGTAAGTATACCCAGTTCCATCCCCTGCCGGATCGCGGCACAGATCATTGCTGTGGCGGAAGTATCTGCCGGTCCTTCCAGCGCCTGCAGCTGCCAGGAAAAATAACCGTCCGGCCTTTGCCATGGCAAAACAGCTTTCACCAGCTCTCTGTAGGGTGTTTCCAGACGCTGTCTGCCATACTCTGACGAAAGGCAGCCGGCCATGCCCCGCAACAGCCAGCCGACAGCTCTTCCCCAGCCAATGATACCATGTTTACACCCGTCTGTCATGTCGTATCCATGGTAAGGAAGACCCGTTCTACCGTCCATTCCATAAGATAAAAAATTCACGATCTGTCTGACCGCCAGCTCTCTGTATTCTGATTTCCCAAAAGTCTCTCCGTATTGGCAGAGAAAAGGACAGGCAAGGCCGATGCTGTCCACAAAAACAGCCGTATTGCCATGGGCTGGTCGATAGTAGAAGCTCCCCGCTCCGTCTGCAGGCTGATTCGCCCCATACGCTGCAAGCCGCTCTAACGCATCATTTACAGCTTTCCCGGACAAACCCAGTATGCTGCCCGTTCGTGTCCTCACCATCTCTGAAAAAGCATACAGCAACACCTCTCCGGACAGCAGGTCATCTAAAACCTGAAGGGGCATGCCCTTTTTCTGCCACCTCTCATAATATGCCGCAAGCGCATTCTCTATCATCTTGATCAAGCGCTGTGTCTCGGCGGATTCCGATGTTTCACCTGCCGTTTCCGTTTGACTGTCCTTTATCAGCTCTTCCCTAAAGCTCCACAGTCCTGCCGCCAAAAGCCCGGTAGGCCAGAAGATCAGATCCTCTTTAGCCATCTTCCTGTGCAGAAGATAATGTTTGATCAGATATTTGCACCTCGTTCTGCCGTCCCAGATGCCGTAACTGAGCAATTCCTTACAAGCATTTTCTATCAAAGGGATTTTATGCATCGCGACCTCCCTTCCGGGATCCTCTCCCTGCGGAAATTTTCTTAAGCACCGGCAGTCTGTCGGCCACCGCACTCCACAGATAGCCAAACTCCTCCGTCTTGTAAAACACCGCCAAAAACACCAGATTGTAAAACAACGTGATAATTAACACCATCAGGGCAAATGTCAGAATCGTAACCTCCCCCATCACTGCATGACGGATCGGCGCAATGACAACCCCCACGCCCAAAATGACTGCCATATATTTCACAGAATCCCTGAAATAGGCCCACGGTTTCTTATCAAAACAGACCCGATAGATAATCCCGGGACGGATCAGGTTTGCTAGAACGCCCGACAGAAGCGTCCCGACATACACGCCGGTCACACCGATCTTTATTACCAGCACGATGGATACCAGCAGATTGAAAGCGCCCTGTATCAGCGGCAGAAACCTGTCCTGCTCAAAAAGACCGGAAGCGATCTTGAAATTGAGGAGAATCGTACGGCCGCCCTTTAAATAGAAATCCATTACCAACAGACTCACTGTCACCTGCGGCAATGTCCAACCCGGGTCTCGCAGCCAAACATCGCCGATAAAAGGGGTAAGCAGGTGAAAAAATCCCACTGCACCAAAGCCATACAGCCAGCAGGCGAAAAAACGGTATACCTTAAAGAGGCTGTACTGCTTTTCCCTGGATTCCGTAGCCACTACATTGCCAAAGCCAGATATCACAGAGTCAAAGATAATATTCACAAAATTGCCTACATAGGCAATGATGTAAACATACTTATTCACCACCGCAGCCATATCCACGTTGACGAAGGAGGAGATGATGATCGTATCCGTCTGCAGTCTCGCCACATCCCCGATCTTATGACAGATGAGCGCCTTCGTCTTGGTGACTATCACCTGCGTCTCCTCTGCCGTCAGCCGTTCCACATCCCGGTCTCTCAGATAAGGATAAAGCCTGTTCAGATAGATCGTAACGAAAATTTTCTGTACCAGCTCCACAGCGGACTGTGCCAGCAGATAAAAAAGAAAATTGCGGGTGAGAAGCAGCACACTGATCTGTGCCAGCGCCACCGCCATTTTCGTCAGGGTTGTGATGTTCGTCTGAATATAGTTCTTCTGCTCCGCGTTTACCAGACTGTACTTATAAGTGACAAAATAGCTGATGACCGTATTGAACAGGAACAGATAATAGTAGAGCGTCAGATCCCGCATTGTGAGGGAACCCGGATTTTTCAGAATGTACTTTAAAAACGGGGTAATCGCGATTCCCAACACTGCGATCACACCCGCGATCGTCAGATAGGCCCGCTTGTAGAAACGCATATAAGACTTGATCTTCTCGTAATTTCGCTCCGCCACAGGCTTGTAAAGACTGTAGTTTAAGGCTGTGCCGATTCCCAGTTCCGTCAGGGACAGCACACTTAAAACATCCGTGTAGACGCTGTTTACACCTGACAAGGTCTTTCCCAGCACATAGATAAAGACCGTCGTCTGTATAAAGTTCACCAGCAGGATGATGAAGTTACTGATATATCCGAATATGATATTTTTCCCGGCTTTTTGTATTCTGCCCATAGTTTATTCGCTTTCGTGCAGAGCCTGCCACAATTTACGGATCTCTTCCCCGGCTTTGGCCGCCTCCTCACAGTAGGAAGGCATGATCTCGGAAAGCCTTTCGCGGATCTCGCCCTCTCTGGACATCATCCACTCATAGGCATTGATCAGTTCCTCCGAATCTGAGAGCGTCTGCACCGGCAGCACATAATGCTCCTCTGTGCCAAACAGATCCCTGGCAATCCCTCTCGCTTTCACGGAATACCCCACCACCAGCGTGGGAACCCCGGAAGAATAGGCCGCGATCGTGGCGTGGGTTCTCGCGCCGATAAAAGCCCTGCATTTCGAAATGACATATTTTATTTTCTGACAGGACATATCCTCAAACAGGACAACTCTGTCGTTTCCCTGATAACCGTTATAAAGTTCATTTGCAGTCACTCTGTCGTCATTGTGTTTCCACATCACATGAGGGATCAGCGCGATATGACAGTCGCTGCTCTCCAGAATATGATCCATTAGTTTTCGATAGTTTTCTATCGTTATACCGCCTTTTGTCTCATGCTGCAGGATCATCGGACTGATGTTAATACCGATGGTATTCCCCTCACGGAAACCAGAGGGAAGTTTCGTCTCTTCCGGCTGCAATGTGAAGGCCGGATCGGGAAACTGCTTCACATTCTCACTAATCCCCGCCGCTGCAAGGGCTTCGGTCGTGATCGACTCTCTGGATGTGATCAGCGCATACCGCTTCATATCCTCCACCACTTCCGGCTCCTGCAACAGTTCCGGTTCCAGAGAGCAGCCCCAGAGAACTGTCTTAGCCCCCGCTTTGCAAAAAGCACTGTTGGCGGTAATCGCTTCCTTCTTGGACAATTCATAACAATACATATCGCCGCCGATAGACAGATAAAGAGGCGCCAGATTTTTACCCATCACTTCCTGAAAGCGATAGCGCATAAAGGATTCCGGATCATGAAATACTTTCCGCCACACATAATACCACACATGGGCAAAAAAATGCTCTGCTATCCTGCGCTCTTCCAGAATATCGCAGAGCGGCTCCACCGAGTATTTTCTGTCCTCCTGCTCACTGTTGGTCACAAGCAATTTCGGAAGTTCTTCTATCATATGGCAGGTGCTGTTAACGATCGCCTCACAGCCGTGATTTCCGCTTCCGCCGTGAAGATACATGACGATCCTGTCGTTGTTCTGTTCCATAGCGATTTCCTTTTTAATTAATCTTTCGCAGTGCCACTCGAAAAACCTTCGGTTTTCCTCGTTCGCGGGCTTCGCCCTTTTCACATATTGTATCATATTCTAAAATGCCAATATACGAAAACATTTCAGAAAGAATTACGAAGTAATTCTTTGGTCGCAGGATGCTGATCCTGCGACGATTATACCACTTCCCCCGCCGGTGTGACAAGCGTCCACCCGGCCCAGAGCTTTTTCATCTGCTCAGGCACGCAGACCTGTGTATTTTTGTGGATGGAGGGACGTATCATGATCTTATCGGCAGCCCCGTTCAGGCGGGCACCCCAGAAACTGAAGGTGCTGTTGGCACAGATACTATGCTTACAGCAGCTCATCAGCTGCATATCATAGAAGCTGTCCGCTCCCCGATTCCAATCCACAATGCGGTATTCCGCTCCCCGATAGTGATCTCTCGCATACGCAGCGTCATCCGAAAAGACATAAAACACCGCGCCCGGACATCTCTCCTTGATATAGCGGATGGCCGCATCATAATACGCCTCCGTACAGATACCGCCAAACATCGCTGCATTCTCCGCGTCCAGATAATCTCCTCTTCGAACATGGATACTGACGGCAGTCTGTTCTGCCATCTCTTTCATCGTCTCCCGGTTCCTCTCATCGCCGCCATTCGGGAAACGGATCTCCTCCCGAAGAGTCGGCAGAATATCCGCATAATATGCCTCACAGGCCCAGTAACCCACCAGATAGCGGTTATCCCATGACAGAATTTCTTCGTGGAACATCTCCGATTCTTCAAACACGGGCATACGTCTCGGAAGAAGCCGACGCTTTATCTTTTCTCCGAAGCCGGCCTGCTCCTCATAGGTTCTCCCCAGCAGGGCGCGCACCTCTTCCCGGTCGGCTTTCTCCAAAGGAAGATTCCCGAAATCAGAGAGTTCAAACCGCCTGGGCGCCGCCATGGAATCCTGTATACTCTGTGAAAACCACGCAAGGTCCAGTCGTGCCAGTGTCCCCATACTCAGATATTTTCTGTAAAGCGCGTACTGCTGCAGCTGATTGCCCAGCCCGCCCATAACTCTTACAATGATCATATTTTTCACTTTCTGTCATACAGCTTAAGTATCATTCGCAATATCCACAGCAGCATACTGCCGGGATACAGCATACCCACATACATAAGCTGATTGGAACGTTCTGTCACAGTGATCCGCGTACTCTGTACCAGTTCCTTCATCTGTCCCTGTCCGAAGATTTCCTGAATCCTTCTTCTGTAATCCTTCCCCGGATTGCGCAATTCATTTTTCATGATGTGCAAAAGCATATAACAGCACTCTCTGTCCACAGCCCGTTCTCCGCCCGGCGCCTTTTTGTCCGAAACCACCCGCCTCATGCTCGCTATCACCCTCTGCAGGCTGTCATAATTTCCTGCCACGTAGGCATGGGCCATAGAACTCTCCACATAGCGATAGTGATAAAATAACGCGTCCTTCATGACCACCACCCGGGTGCTGTTTAAAAGCGCCGGGTACATCATGTTTACATCCTCTCCGAAACGTACTCTGTAATCATAATATGGCTCATTTCCCTCAAAGACAGACTTCTCGGATAATTTCATACAACGGGATAAAGGCAGCACTCTCTGCTCCTGTCCGATCAGCTTCGCCTTGATCTCGGTTACAAGTTCTTCTTTCTGATAGACGCCCGGCGCAACTTTGCTGTATACAGGTTCCGTTTTTTTCTGCTTCTCCTGCAGATGATTACAGCAGACGATCTCGCCGCGCTTTCCTGCCAGACGATCCGCCATCTCGCTGAGCATCTCAGGCTCCACATAATCATCGCTGTCTACAAACATATAATAATCGCCTGCTGCCGCCTTCATCCCCGCTACACAGGCCGATCCCGGCCCGCCGTTCTCTTTATGGACCACCCGAACCTGTTCATACTTATGTCCGTATTCATCACAGATCTCTCCGCTGCCATCCGTGGAGGCATCGTCCACAAGAATCACTTCCATATTCTTATAGTCCTGCCGCAGAATACTGTCCACACACTCCCGCAGATAAGTCTTCGTATTATAGACCGGCACGATCACACTGATCATCGGCTTTATTCTCTTCATCACGCAATCTTCCCTTTCCTGTTTTTTTGCAGGCGGTAAAGCCACACATAAAGCCCCGGCCAAAGCGCAAACATTCTCACCTTGACACAATAGCCGGAAGGCAGAAAGGAATAGCATGCTCTCTTACCTGCAAGTTCCTTAAGCTTCCTGTGGCACACCCGAAGATATTCTTCAGCCTTTTTTCGTTCCGTTCCGGAAAGCAGCGTAATTTTTCCGACCGTGAGCATGACCGCTATCATGATCTGGGCATCCGCCTGTACCGCCAGAGATTCCTCCTGCTTTATGATCAGCTCCCGCGCCATCTCCCAGCAGTAAATCTGATCCATGTAAGCCGGTGTAAAAGGCCGTTTCATTGCCCCGCCCGGGTTTTGATAGTAGCCGTAACCGGGATATGTCGTCTCCGTCACCCGCCTCATATGCGGCAGAAGTTCCATCAAAAACAACATATCCTCACCGATGCTGAGCCCTTCGCGGAAACGTACCTCTCCGATCAGGTCCCTCCTGTAAAGTTTGCTCCAGCAGCGTGTATTCCCCTGCAGAAGGCCTTCCTTTAAATATCGAATACTATCATATGTCGTTACCATCTGCCCGTCAGTCAGGGTTTGAGGCATTTCCTCCTGTGTCAGACATTCCCACTCCCCGGCGGTTTCCCATACAGCAAACCCACAGCCCGCCATATCGCTGTCTGTCTCAAGCAGAAGGCCATGCAGTCCCTTCAACACCCCCGGACGCAGCCTGTCGTCGGCATCCACGAACATAACAAACGCACCCTGCGCCTCTTCCAATCCCCTATTGCGCGCTGCCGAAACACCCAGGTCAAGCAGCGTGATCACCCGCAGATTCTCATACCGGCTGCACAGCCGGCAGCAGATTTTGGCCGTTGCGTCTGTAGATCCGTCATTTATCACAAGAATCTCGAGTTTCTCATAATCCTGCGCGACAATACTCTCTATGCACTTTTCCAGATATGCCTCCCCGTTGTGAACAGGGACGATCACGCTGATCAAAAGTTCATCCTCTTTCATGACGCCGCTCTCTGCAGCTAATTGACTCATATACGGCAAGAAGCTGCTCTATGTTGTCTTCTATGGAAAATTCATTTCCTATTTTCCTGCGGGCATTTTCACCCAGCCTCCGGCATAATGCAGAATCCGCAAGCAATCTGCATAAACCTTCCTCCAATGTCTTCGTATCCTGCGGCATCGCCAAAATGCCTGTCTCATCTTCCAGGATCATATCAGGGATGCCCCCTGTTCTGGATGCCACGATTCCGCAGGCATTCGCCATAGCCTCCAGAATCGACACGGGCTGCCCCTCAAAATAGGAGGGCATCACAAAAATATCGCACTCTCTCAGATAGTTCTGTTTTGCAGCTCCGCCGATCCAGCCAAGATCGGTCACGTAATCCTTCAATTCCATGGCTTTCGCCTTCAATTCCCGGTCTTCCCATATCCCGCCAAGATACAGATGCACATCCGGATACTTTTCCCTGATCTTCGGCATGACGGCGAGCAGTTCCCCGATGCCTTTTTCCTTACACATTCTTCCCAAAAATAATATCTTATGAACCCCATACTGCTTTTTCTCCAACACCGGAAGCTGTATGGCATTCGGAAATACCGTGATCCTATCCCGTTCGATGATCGTAGCGAAGAAATCTTTCCACGCCGTACCTAATACAAGAAAAGCATCTCCCATGGAGAGTAACTTCCTCACTCTTCTTCTGCCGGCATCCGATAAATCCTTCTCATAAAACTTTATAAAACTCCCGCCGTGCTGGTGAATGACAATCTTTTTATGGTATATTCCTGCCGTTCTGACAAAAACGGATTTCCGATAGTAGCTGGCGTCTGAGGCCATATTAACATGGACGATGTCATATTTCGGCAGTTTAACGAGGAAACGGCAATACGCCTTCACCGCGCAGAGCAATTTTGTCCATTTTGATCCGTCAACCATCGTGCCGATGTAGCACAGGTCAATTCGTGTGTCCAGCCCGGCTTCATAATAATTATTGACCACGCCTGATATCCCGCCGTGTACGCTCCTGTCCGGACCGATCATCAGCACCTTGTATCTGCCTGTCCCCATCATTTTGAACCTTTCCCCGTCAGCACGACCCATACCGTCCGGAACAGGATTTTGATATCCAGCCCCAACGTCCAGTTGTCGATGTACTCCAGATCCAGTTTCACCACCTCATCAAAATCCACGATCTCACTGCGCCCACTGATCTGCCACAGGCCGGTAAGTCCGGGCGTCATGCTGATCCGTCTCCGGTAATGCGAATTGTACTGTTCAAACTCTCCTTCCGTCGGCGGTCTGGTGCCCACCAGACTCATATCGCCCCGAACAATGTTAAAAAACTGCGGCAGCTCGTCTATGCTCGTCTTTCTGATGAATTTCCCGACTCGTGTGATCCGCGGATCGTTCTCCATCTTGAACATCAGTCCATGCATCTCATTCTGCGCTTCCAGCTCTTTCTTACGTGCTTCCGCATCAATATACATGGAACGGAATTTGTAAATTTTAAATCTTCTTCCATTCTTGCCGATTCTGGTCTGCGCAAAGAAAACAGGTCCCGGCGAATCCACTCGAATGGCGATTGCCACAAAGGGCGTGATAACAATTGTGATCAGGCTTCCTACAAGACCGCCCAGAATATCGATCAGACGTTTGACAACCATGCGCCTGTAGTCGAAATGATTGATCGAGTATGTCACCACTGTATAACCCGCAAAGCTTCCCACACGAACCTCCTTGCTGGGCCTCTCGACAATGTCGATGTTGTAATGGCAGGCAATCCCCATGGATTCCAGATCATAGATCATATGCTTTACATATTCTTTATCTTCTTCCGGCAGATTGATAAATACCTCGTCGAGCGGCATCTGCCTCGCCAGATCAAGCACATCTTTCCCGTCGGCATTTACTTTGATCCCGTCTATCACCACACCTTTGCGGTCAGCATCCACACAGGCGAGCGCCACGATCTCATAGTTGATATCCATAGCACCCTTCAGACGGGACACTGTCTTGTCCAGGACGGAATCTTTTGTAATGATCATGATCTTCACAATATTGGATTTCGAGGTGAAATAAATGCGCAATGCCTTTTTCATCCCGACTCTCATGCCCCATACAACAAAAATGTCCAGAACTGCAAAGTATCCCATTACAAGTCGGGAAACATCGGAGCCTCGCTGCAGCATGAACAAAAATGCCATAACCGACAATTCCATAAAAACATTAAATTTTAGGACCGCTACGAATTCAACGAGGACCCCCCGCTTCAGGAATTCCCTGTTCCAGTCAAACAGGAAACTGTAGATCGTACAAAATAACAGAAAACCGATAAATACCACGAAGTGAAGTTCCGGCTCATCGACCCATCTGAATTTGTGAAAACGTATTAAAATAGCAATTGTATATGAGACGGTGATACTGACCAGATCCATAAAGAGCAGCCAGTATCCCTCTACTATCTTCATTTTACGGTTCATTCCGATTCCTCAGGCAATTCCATATATGATCAGAAAACAATATATTAATTTAGAATACCATTTTTCGGGAAAAATTTCAATCTTTCTGACCGGCTTCTCATCCGGCGATATATGGCAGCTGATCAAGCTTACATTCTGTGTCCTGAATCGCATGGAACAAATAGCACCCCATCATCATCAATAAATAATTCCTGCCGATATAGACAGAGATCAGGTGCGCCTCGACCACGGTATATACGGCAAACGTGACAAACAACACCAGTCCGCAGGCATCCCTTTTTTTCCACAGCTGCCACAAAAGCGCAAGATTCGCCGCAATATAGAGAATTCCAGGAATCACGCCGTAGCGATAAAACACTTTCACCCAGCCCATATCAAAATAATAGTTCATATTGTTCTCACAGGAAAATGCCGACCAGGTCTGGATCATCCCTTCGTTGTAGGTGGAGTCCGTAAGGGATATGATCCTGCCGCTGATATGGCGGTCAATCCTGGCAAGGGCTGCAATATGGGCATTATCCCTGGAATTCAAGTAGAAAAATTCGTTCCACTGGGCATCCCGCACCCGCTGGGCGCAGACCGCCGCATCCACGGAAAAAGCGATGCACACCGAAAATACCACAAAGCCGCAGAGATAAAGAATTGCCCTCTCCCGAAAAGACTTCAGCAGACTCATCAAACAGGCTCCCAACAAAAAAGCAGCGGTGATGAGCATACTGGTCTTAGAGCCCGTCAAGACATAGATGCCCACATACAGAAGCATCAGGATAAGATAGCCGTACCACTTGATCCTGTCAAACCAGATATAGACACCCAGCGCCGTCAGCATAAAGGCCATACAGGCGAGGGCGTTCGGGTGTCCCATCCCCAGCGTATAGCGCGTCTCTTTTGCAGCCTCCTCCCCGATATAGAGGGTAGTTTCCAGCGACTCGTGACCATAAGCCTGCGTCAGGCTGACGTCACCATAGATGCCTGTCACCGACAGGGCCACAATACACAGGCACCCTGTCATCGTCACATAGAAGGTATATTTCAACGCCTCACGCAGGGGAATTCCCTTGCAGGCCGCCACGAATGTCACCATGCGGATGAGCTCGTTTTCCCCCGTGATCCGATAGGAGACAAAGGCAATCCCCTCCAGCACAATGATCGCCGCCCACTCCCGCAGATCATATTTTGTAAAAAGAAGTTTCGCCGCAAAGAACAGAAATGTCACTCGAAAAAGATAACCCTCAATGGGATTCGTACAGCTGCTCTTATCGATGATAACTATGAGAAGCTCAATGGTCAGTCCGATATAGAAAGCAAGACGGGGAAGGGGGCTCTCATCCCGCAGCCGCCTGTAAAGAGTTTTGATCATAGTCTCACCGCCTTATTGTCCGCGCCAGTGCACCATGCAGTCTGCGCAGGCACTGTTTCACATAGAGCTTTGTCCGTTTCATAGCGAGGCCCGCCCTGCCGATCTCCGGTGCAATGAGAAAGTCGTACTCCTCCCTATGCTCACGCAGATAAGCGGGAAAGCTCTCATCAATCTCCACCCGGACAAATTTGGCATTCCGGTCAAAGATATCCTCACCACAGAGAAGTCTGTCCACCGCTTCATTTAAGTAACGTTTTCTATTATATTCCTGATGAGCCGCCGCCTGCACCTTCACGCCGATGCGCTTCGCCACATCCCGCTCGCCGTCACCACCCATGTAACCGAAATGCCAGCCGCCTGCGGGAACCCGTACACTCCGAGGATCCGTGGGAGACACCTCGCGCAGAAATACAATGCCTTCCTTCGGCAGATTCGCAAAGCTGCATACCTTAGTTCCCAACCATTGTCTGTGCACGACTCCCGGAAACTCTCCCGTGATGGAGAGGAGGTTTCCTGAAGTTTCTTCCATGTTTAAAAAGCAGTAAAACATCCGCTGTGCAAAATGGTAAATCTTTTCCGGATCAAAGTCTTTCAGGATGCGCGCAAGGGTATCCGGATCGGGAATCTCGTCCACGTCGCTGAAGATGATGATATCCTCCGGCTGTGCGTCCGATAGAGCGCGGATCAGTTGATTTTTCTGATATTTATCCCGCTCGTGGGTCGTGACGCCCTCCATGGGGGAATCCTCCACCGCCACATAGCGGATCTTGTCCGCAAATTCTGCAAACAGATCCCGGTTTTTTGCAAATACCATCTCCTTCGGCTCCCCCGAAAAAGTTACCGAGGCCTCCTCGATCACAAAGCAGTCCACGAAGGGCGCCAGAATCTGCATCCTGAGCTTTAAAATATCCAGTTCATTAAAAAAAGGAATACAATCAAATACCATACGTTATCCTATCCTCGATCGTCACTCGGCAGTGTACGCTAAGAGTATGCCTGCGGCAAACTCTGAGAATGCTTCGCATTCTCCTTCGTGGTTCTAAACTATCGCAACTTTCTATAAAGAGGCCTAACCAAATCCTTGCATTTTTGCCACCTGACCTTCCAGGGATTCACAAATTTCGGATACTGCGCATTCCTTCCGCGCCACTTATGAAAGAGGAAGGGTGCCTCCACATCCATGATCTCCGGAATCATATGCTCATGACCGAAATACTTTGCCACTTCGATAGGCGCAAAGCGCATTCCCGCATCCTCGATCACGTTCTTATACTTGCAGCAGAGGAAGGTATCTTCGTTATAATTGTCATCGTGTTCCATCTTCTCCCACTTAAGGCCGACCTTTCCGGGAAAATCCAGAAGGCGCTTGCTGCGGATCGACACGCTGTTGCCCACGCGCACGATCTCTCCTTTGCTGTCCCGGTAAGCGTAGTCGTTTTCCGGCAGGGGCCAGGGCGAGCCGATATAGTCGTAATCCAGAAATTCGTCCCGCCAGCTCTCCGGATGGACCACGAAACCGTCCGCGTGCACGATCAGGGCAAAATCCGTGTGAATATGCTCTCCCAGTTCATACACCATTTTGTAGTTAAACTTGTCAATATCATCCAATTTCGAAGTGTGCGAATAGCGTATTCCCTTAGGCAGGGTGAGCGGTTTTCTGTGCGTGATCAACACCACGTCTCCGAAGTCGATCCCCCGCATACTGTACTCCAGGGCGTGGATCGCTCCGTATAAATCCACACTGGTCATGACCGCCAGCGTCACATTCGGCAGAGAAAGCTTCTCCTTCATACTCAATCCGCCCCCCTTCGTCCGCTAATCAATTTTACACTGTTTTTGTGATAGTAATTCGTTACCGCCAGATTCAGCCAGTTTCCCTCATCCTCATTCAGATCGTCAAAATCAAAGAGGGCGGGTCTTTCACTGTAAGGTATGACCTCCACATCCGCAAGTTCTTCATCCGTGTAGAGCGCATATCGTTCCATAGCCTCCGCATAAAAGGTTTTCGCCTCCCCCTTTACAAGAGAACGCAGGGCGGAAATGCTTGTGTAGGTATTCTTGTCCGCCGTGAGTACCCACACCGCCAAAAGCAAAAGCAGGCATACCGCGCTCATCCGTCTGTTCGCCCGTTCCAGAAACTTACCAAGGGCTTCTGCGGCGCTGTCCTTACCGGAGGCCGCCGTTCCTGACCTGTGCGAAAAATAACCCAGCCAATAAGCCGTGACCAAAAGGGCCGCCACATAGTAAGTCATCTGAATAATATTATCCACCCGGGAAAGGCCCGCCATTCCCACCGCAAAGAGCGTGGGCGTAAACATAGCCGAAAGTACACAATAAGCTCCCGCTGTCACCAGAAACGGATGGGAAAAGCTTTGCCTGGAAGCCTTCAACAGTTTCCACAGGAGAGGCAGAAGCGCCAGCCACACAAGTACCGCAAACAGCGGTGTCCAACGGATCGCAAACACTGCCATATGATAGAAGGATAAGATAATCGCCTTCACCGCGCCATAGCCCTCGTCCAGATCCACGCTGCTGCGTGCCGCGTTGCCGGGTGCCAGCGTATTTACGAGAAATCCCGCCGTTCCCGTAAGAAACGGAATGATAACATATACTATTTTATTTCGTTTTTTCCAACACACATATACCGCAAGAAACGCCATCAGAATTTCCGCCTGCAGACCGGTTACCAGATTGCCGCCGCCCACGATCACAGCCAGAACCGATGCAGCGGCACAGCAGAACACCGCCCGCCCCTTATTCTCAGCCCAAATACTTTCCGATGCAAGCGCCAGCAAAAAAAACCACAGAGACTGCATCAGCACATAGTGCGTGGATCCATTATACCAGTAAATTCCTTCAAAGGGCGCCTCAATCACCTGGTAAAACATAAAAACAAGCAAGATCATGCACAGAGAGGCACCTCGCTTCTCGCAGCCAAGCCACCGGATCAGAATATGACGTCCCAACACACAGGTGGAGATCCCAAACATTCCGATCATCAAAACAGGCACCACCCAGGCAGAATCATATCGAAAATTCATGGGACACATTGCCATCAGGAAGCAGGACACATAAGTCCCCTGCCAATCCTTGTAAAAATCCGTGTTCTGCCGCCAGGCCTCCTGCACGGAAGCGCCAAAGGATCCCGTTGCCTGCCAGACATCGTGCACCCGCCTGCCGTAATCATAGTCATCAATGCACATCACATTATATTTCCCCAGCAGAAGAAGCGGAAGCAGTGACAGAATCAGGAAAAAAGCCGCCACGGCTACCGTTTGTCCGGAAATATTCTGTTTTTCATCTCTTTCCTGTCCCATGCCTCATTTCCATTCTGTGCTGCGTGTTTGCATTTCTGATTTCTATCCAGCCGCTGTTTCTGATCTACAGCATCAGTGCACTGTATTGCCATCGCGCTGCCTACAGAGGCAGAATCTTTTTGATCCGTCGCATCACGCCTCTGCCAATCTTGCATAGATATGCCTTTTTGTAAAGATACTGCGCGTGCAGCTTCATAACTTGAAGCTTAAGTCCCTCAGGCCGCACGTTCACCGCAGCGTACCTTTTCGAATGCTTTTTGTAGGCGGCAAGTTCCTCTCTGCACTGTCTGTCCGTAAACACTCTGCCATGCCGGTCCATATAATGCCAGCCCTCGTAAATATTCTGCTCCGAAGCCCAGTAGCCGTCCGAAACGTTGTGCCTTGCCCAGTATTTCGGCGCCAGGATATAGCGCACCGTTTCACTGGTAAAGGCCGGAAAATAAGCAAAAGAAGAATTCGCAAGCAATAGATAGCGCGCATTCTTTAATATGGCATAATCCTTTGCCAGATCAAAGTTATAGGCCGGAATCCCGGGCAAAAACTTGTTTGCTTCCCGCACGTCGTTGGTGATGATCATAAACCGCATATCCGGCCGGATTCTTCTCATCTGCCGCATACCCTGAATCCAGTATCGTTTCCGCAGATACAGTTCCGGAGACCCCATATAGTCGCTGCATCGCAGATGCAGGATGCAGAGATCATCCTGACAGTATTCCCTGCAGTCATACTCAGGTTTTACGGCAAGCCATTCTTTAATCTCCTCCTTATGGGAGATAAAATAGTCCTCCGCCTGCAGATTGCCGTAAAGAAGCGTGTCATCCTCTATCTCGAAAAGGCTTCTGTCCGCGTCCGTAACATAAATCCCATGTGTCAGGTCATGCTTGGAATTTCCCGCAAAAAGTCGTGTCTCCTTCTCATAGTATACTTTTTTATAATCCTCTTTTTTTGAGGGCAGCCCCATGTCCAGATCCATGAAGTAGAGACCACAGTCACTGTGCATATTGTTTGCAAAATGCTCAGGATCCAGAACGCTGAAGTCATACCCCTTATCCTTCGCGATGCATCTGGTCGTCACATAGAAAAAAAGCTGATTTCCTAGGCCAAAGCCCTCCTGTGTCTCAATTCCCAGCATCTGATCCTCCGTTTTCTCCGCTTTCCCGCTGCTTCCTGCCGCCCTGTCCGGGTGTATTGTATAACATAAGTTATTTTAATGTAATGATGTCTCCGTAATTTTCCCGTTTTCCACCTTATAGATCACATCACACTTTTCAATCGTATTTAAGCGATGGGCGATGATAACCATGGTCTTTTTGCCGTGAAAGCTGTTGATAGCCTCCATGACAGCCGTCTCCGTATCGCCGTCCAGAGCGGAGGTGGCCTCGTCAAAGACCAGGATCTCCGGATTGTGGTAGAGAGCCCTCGCGATCCCCAGCCTCTGCCTTTGACCGCCGGAAATCCGCACGCCCCTGTCGCCTATTGTCGTTTCCAGTCCATCCGGCAGTTCCTCTACAAAGCTCTTAAGCTGTGCTTCTTCCAGTGCCTCCCAGATTCTCTCATCGTCAATTTTATCCGCATCGATGCCGAACGCGATATTGTCTCGAATGGATTCGTCGATCAGGTAGATAGACTGCGGAATGTAACCGATCTTGGAAAGCCATGAAGGGTAATTCTCAAAAACATTTCTGCCGTCACAGGTGATGGTTCCCTCCTGCACATGCAAAAGCCCCAGCAGAATATCCACAATGGTGGACTTGCCCGCACCCGAAGGACCCATGATCCCCACCGACTGCCCCTTCTTCACCTCCATGTGCGCGTCCGTGAAAATGGGCTTGTCCGTATTCGGGTAAGTGTAGCTGATATGGTCTAAGGCAATTCTATCCGTCAGTATAAGCGGCGGATTCTCCTCATTTTTCTCTCCTAAAAGTCCTGTCACGCTGCCGTTCACGTCGAGCTTCATGCTCTCTGTCAGATTCTCATAGAGATAGTCAAGACAGGGCTGCGCGTAGGCGATCTCCGACAGATACGTATTGATGCGGTTCGTCGCCGGCATCACGCGCACTGCTGCCGCCGCGAAAGCCGCCAGATTAGAAAACAGAGCAGTAAAATCGCCTCCCTGAAGGGTAAACACAAGAATAAACGACAGCATAGCTACGATAAAGAGAGTCTCAATCAACAGTCGAGGCGTGTTATTCATCACCGCATAATTTCTCGCCACATTTGCACCGATGGCGCCGCTCTCATAGTAGTTTCGCACAAAAAATTCTTCCCGATGCAGGACTTTTACATCTTTTAAACCGTAAATAGACTGAATCCGCCACTTGGCAATACGAGACTGTATCTGCTGATTCTTTCGGCCGATAGCATTAAGACGCGGCTTTAAGACTTTCGTAATGATGAGTGTCATGCCAAGAAAGAGCAGACCGGAGCCGATAGCGATCAGAGGACTTAGAAGCAACAGCACAATGCAGATGGACACTGCCACCACAGTCTCCGTGATCATCTGGATCAGCACCAGGATCAGTTGAAAGGCGTTGGGAATATCACTGTCTGTCAGACGGAAGACCGTGGGAATATCCGCCCCCAGATAGTCCTCGTAAGGTCTGTTCAAAAATTCCCGCATCACACGGCTGATCATGCGATTGCGGTTTCTGGTGACAAAAGTATTCTGTACATAGATCTGAAACAGCAGATAAGCATTCTTAATGACAAAAAGAGCGATCAGGGTAACCAGCATCGCGATGATGAGCTCTCTGGCCGATTGAATATGAAAAAAGGCCGCGATATCCTTCACATAGGATTTTTCCATAAACTCATCCGGCGCCATCACCGCATCCACCACGGGAACCATCATGGAAACGCCCAGCGTTTCCAGCGTGCCGCCGATCAGGATCAGAACGGCAAGACCCGCAAGCTGCCAGAGCTGTCTTTTATCAAAAAGGTATGCAATTTTTTGCAGAAGGCCAACCTGTGCCCGGGCTTGTTTCTTCATAAATCAGTAAGGTTCCTCTCTAAATGATATCAGCATATCGTTCCGATATTACCTGCACATCAGACTGATGGCTCCGTCACTACACGGAATCTACAGCACGATCCTGTGCATATCCGCTCTGTAAAAATCATTGGAATCCACGTTGTTCAACCAGCGCTCCGGTGCGAGAACAAAAGTATCCGGATCAGGGTTCAAGTAGGACGCCCACCAGCTGAAGCTGCTGTTTGCAAGAATGTGGTGTTTACAGCGGCTCATCAGCACAAACTCTGCGTAATCAAGATCTATCTCCTGATTCATAAAACCCCCGCCGCTGCCGGGCAGATCAACGAGAGTGACATCCTCCTGTCCCGCAAAGTTCTCGCGCGCCCAATCCTTATCGTTACAGAATAAATAGAAGCTGCATCCGGGATAACGTTCCCGCATAAGACGCATTCCTTCTATATAATATGCCTCCGTACAGATACCGCCGAAGAGCGCCTGATTTTCCGGCGTCAGGTAATCTCCCCTACGAACATGTACGCTAACGGAACAAGTGTTATTTATTCCCATTGCATACTGCGCGGCGGATTTTTGGCCTTCGATAGACCGCTCCCACACACCATTCTGCAAAAGATACTGTACAAGCTTATTCGTATCATATACTCGCCGCAGCTGATCTCCATTCTTCCAAAAATACTTTTCCGACTGCCAGTAACCCTCCAGATAAATGTCATCCCAGTTCAATACCTCAGGGATAAACAACTTGCTCTCTTCAAAATAGGATTTTTTTTGCCTCCCGAAAAGCTTACGCCTCACCCGATGCCAAGGCAGCATGGAGGAGTCAAGCATCCTTTGCAGCTCCCTTTTCGCGGGCCGCTCATAGGTGATGCCAAAGGGCGCAAGAGCCGGTTCTCTCTGCGCGTCCTGCACAAACCCTGACACGTCATCGATCTTTACCTCTCTGCCAAGGTCTTTCAATTGCAAATACAGGGCGTACTGGAACATCTGGTTGCCAAGCCCGCCCGCAAGCTGTATGATGACCAATGTACTTTCGTCTCCTCATCAATCCGCGCCAATATAATAACGCACGCTATTTACATATGCCAAGCAGTTTTTTCACCTGCCTCTTAAGTGGAACCAGCACCTGTTCATCCAGGCAACGCCTTCTGTAGTAAGCCTCGGGAGAACGGTAAAACCGCTGCAGTTTTCTGATATCCCTCGCGTCTGCGCAAGGCACTGCAAAGGCGGCAAGCGCCCGCTCCTTCTCCTGTCTCAGAATTCCTTCCAGTTTTTGCAGATACTCTGCCGTCTCCCCTGATTCCTCAGACCGCATCGTCCCCTCCTCACTCACGACCCGTGTCGCCTCATTCCTGCGCAGATCGCCGTAAAAGAGCAGAAGTCTCTTATAGAAGAAATAGTCGTGGGTCAGTGCGAGATCCTCCCTGCCAAGGTCTCGCAGGAAGGCTGTCTTCTCATGATAAGCCGGAATCTGATCCGTAAAGGTGCGCGGATTGATCCTTCGGTTCATGATACTGCCCTCTCTGTCTATTATATAGTTATACAAAGCAGTGTCAAGGTAAATACAGCGTTCGGCCTGCGCCAGCGCCTCTGTGGCAAACATGATATCCTCATACCATTTCCCTGCTGGAAAGGACACATTATCAAGGATTTCTCTCCGATACAGCTTATTCCAGGCCGCATTCTGAATCTGAAATTCCTCCCGCTCTTCCACATAAGCAGCGAGCGCCTCCTGTCCCTCAAAAAGAACAGCTCTGTCCAGTGATCCGTCTATCGTATGGTCGTGTGCCACCTGTCTGTAGCGGCAGACTGCAATATCAGCCTTTTGATCGATGAGGGCGCTGAGCAGTTTCTCATACATATCCGGATCGATCCAATCATCTCCGTCCACATAACCGATGTAGTTTCCGTGTGCCTTCGTGATTCCCACATTTCTCGCCTGCGCAGGTCCCTCATTTTCTTTGTGGATCACAGACACACGGGGATCGGCCGCCGCCAGCTCATCACAGATTTCTCCCGTCCGGTCTGTAGAGCCGTCATCCACCACAATAATCTCCAGATTGCGGTAAGTCTGTCCGCAGACAGAAAGGACGCCCCGCTCAATATAGGCTTCTATATTGTAGGCCGTGACGATCACGGAGAGCAGTCCCTCCTGTCCCTCTCTCTGAAATTCCGGCGGACGATATCCCTCTAAAATGATCATCAGCAATCCCTCTCCTCTCGCGCCGCCATCCAATGCCTCTCTATGGCGTCTTCTCTCTGAAAGAGCCGGCAGCACATACAAAACCGCTTGATATTCTTCATATCATTTCCTTGTTATCTGTATTCTATATGTTATCTAACACCAATCATCCGTTATGAAATCATTTGCCAATTTTCTGCTATTGTCTCATAACATCTGTTTCTCCTGTTTTTACCGGCTTTTCAAGCGCCCAATAATTAATTTATAATTTAATTTTCTCGCCATCAATCCACTGCTGAAGCATCAAAACATACCAAATCTGCGGCTTCCAGACATTCTTCGTAATATAATCTTCCCATAATTTTCTTACTCTCATAGTGTTCAACAAGCCCTGCCTGTTCAGTCTCGCCGGCTCCAGCAGACTTTCTGCCCACTCTCTGAGCCCCGGCTGGCACAACCACCGGTGCAGCGGAATAGAAAATCCTTTTTTGGGCCTCTCCATCAGCTCGCGGGGTACATAACGGTACAAAATGTCCCGCAAAAGTTTCTTGCTGACCCCGCTCTCCGTTTTATAAGAGACAGGAAGTCTCCATGCAAACTCGACCACATCCCGATCAAGCAGGGGCACCCGTGTTTCTAAAGAGACCGCCATAGCCGTCCTGTCCACCTTTGTTAAGATATCGTCGGGATGATACATCAAAAGATCCATCAGCATCAGATTATGCTGCCCGTCCTCGAGAAGGCCCGCAGGATAATCATCCATCCAGGTTCTCCCCGCACATCTCGTCTGTACGGTATCCCATATGCCAAAATCCCCGATATGATCCCTCCTGTCCCGCCTGATCAGATCTAGGCCCTCCCCGATCTCCGAGCGCAGATACATATCCTCAATGGAATGTGCCCCGAGAAGTCGTGCTCTGGCGGCCACAGGGGCGTCAAACGCGGGAGAGACTGCGCCCAGAAGAGCGCTCACCGGCATCCGCAGAGCAGCGGGCAGTTTCTTCGCTTTATTCCAGATACGCGGAATAGAATAATAAGTGTTATATCCGCAGAAAAGCTCGTCTCCGCCATCACCGCTGAGAGAGACTGTCACATGTTCCTTCGTGATCCTGCTCACCAGATAGGTGGGAATTTGCGAAGAATCCGCAAAAGGCTCTCCGAACATCCCCGCGAGAGAAGGAATCACACCTCTGGCATCCTCCTCTGTAATATAGACTTCCGTGTGCTCCGTCCCCAGACAGGCCGCAATCTCTTTCGCTACGGGAGCTTCATTAAATTGCTCTTCCCACATTCCTATCGTGAAGGTTTTGACCTTTCCGGCACTTTGCTCCTGCATAAGCGACACTATCGTGCTGCTGTCGATCCCGGCGGAGAGAAAAGCCCCCACAGGCACATCTGCCACCATCTGTCCGGCGATGGCTTCCCTTAAAAGCCGTTCCAGCTCGTCGGCCGCTTCCGACGCAGTTCCGGAAAAGAGGTTTTTCTGCCCCAAAACAGCCGTTTCCATCATAGACCAATAGGTCAAAATCTCCGGTTTGTCAAATGGTGATTTAATCTTTAATATTTTACCGGGTTCCAGCTTCCAGATTCCCCGGTAGATAGAATAGGGCGCTGAAATATACCCATAACGCATGTAATCGCCCAATACATCTACGTTGACCGAATTGGTAAATCCATCCAGAGAGGCAATGGAACGGAGGTCGGAAGCAAAGACAAACGCCCCGTCATTCTCTCCATTGTTTATATCATCTTTTAATATTCCATAATATAAAGGTTTCTCTCCAACGCGGTCCCGCGCCAAAAATAACGCATGTTCCACCTTGTCAAATAACGCAATTGCAAACATACCCTTTGCTAATTTCAGTGTATCTACAAGGCCGTAGGCTGCAATTGCCTCCACCAGCGTCTCCGTGTCAGAAGTCCCTCGAAAGCTCTGTATCCTTCCCTCCGCTAAAAGCTTTTTGCGGATCATATCATGGTTGTATATCTCCCCGTTGTAGGTGATCACATACCTGCCGTCACGGGAAACCATCGGCTGCGCTCCCGTAGGACTTAAATCCACGATAGCAAGACGTCTGTGTCCTAACACCACACGATGATCGTCGGAGGTCCAAACACCGAAAGCATCCGGCCCCCGATGGTACATTTTATCGCACATACGCTCAATATTCTTCTGCCAGTCTCCCTTAAAATTGCAAAAACCTGCGATTCCACACATGTGTTATTTATTCCTCCGCCATCTCTGCGTAATCCTCATTCTCAATCCGCTCTCTGACCGTTTTCACAGCTTCAGCCTGCTTTTCCTGCCACAGGGTATAGGCCTCATCCCAGGAAGTGTAGGCAGTGTCCCCACGATGATCCGGTAGGTTGTAATGCTTCCCTAGATACTTCTTCAGAAAATCCGTGCACTTCTCAGCTCCCACAGCGTTGGTATGACTGCCGTAATCCGCAAAATCCTCTTCGAAAACGATGCCGATCTCCTCATAGCAGTCATTCATATTTAAGAAAGGATAGCCATAAGAAGCCGTAATCTCTTCCATATAGTTAAACATCTGCTGCTCTTCCAGCGATTCCCCGTAGGGCGAAACCAGAAACAATGCCTGCTTGTCTCCCTTTTCCAAAAACAAAAGCAGATCTCTTAAATGCTCTTCCTGCTCCGGCGGAATCGGCCTCGTTCCTTCAGCACCGCCACAATCCGGCATCGGCTGCGGTCCCACCTCATCCCGGAAAGTATAGCCCTTCAGCGGATGGCTGTTACAGTAGAACATATTGGCCCACTCCGAAGGAAGCGCCAGCATTTTCCAGTTGGTATGATACTTCATAATGTCAAAATAATAGCTTAAGCGGCCTTCCTCGTCATTTTCCGGCACCAGTCCCTGTATCGCCCGCACCCGCAAAGGCGAGTAGCGCAGATTGTCCGTCACGCCCCGCGTATAGGCCATATTATCCATCAATCCCTGCTCTTCCATGGTAAACATGCGCATCTCAAAAATATAGAGCTGAGGTGACTGGGTCTTCTCTGCCTCCTCCATCAGATATTTCATTGCCGCAGGGCGCTGTACATTAGTAGAGAGCGGGTACATCGCTACCCCCGTCTCTCCCCAAAGCTTGGGGGCAGCATAATAAGGAAACACCGGACTGGAGCCGATCATCACCACGTCCAGGCTATCCCTCTTCTCGGCATAGAAGCCCGCAAACCGATCCTTCACATCGCCGTTCGTTCTTACCATATAAGAAACAGGCAGAAGGATTACGCAAAAAAGCGCAAGAAAGCAAGCGGCCTGCAGCAGCCACATTTTTTTTAAACTCCTATTCTGTTCTACGCTCTGCTTTGCATCGGAACTTATTTTACACACAACGCCTCTCCAATATCATTTGTTATTCTATTTTATAATGCCGTCAAAATACGCCTTCCAAAGTATATTCACCCGCTCCGGAGCAAGCCTATCCTGAATTTTCGCCGCTTCCCTGCCAAGTTTGTCCGCATAGGCCGAATCGCTCAATATACTCTCCATAGCGCTTTCCAACGCCTTCCGGTCTCCCGCAGGAATGATCAGACCGTTTATGCCGTCCTCCACGAGTTCCTCTGTGCCGCCGCTTGGCACATCCGTGGCGATTACAGGAAGGCCCAGAGCCAGCGCCTCGATCAACGCATTGGAAACTCCTTCTGAATAAGAAGTGAGCAAAAAGAGCGAAGCACGTTCAATCCGCCTTGCTACATCCGCCACCACGCCAGGCAGTAAAACGTGGTCTGCAATACCCAGTTTCTGCGCTAATTCTTCTATAGAAGAACGAAGTTCTCCATCTCCGTAGATCACCAGCTCGTAATCGGGATACCTGTCCCGCAGCGCGGCAAAGGCACGAAGCTGCATCTCGTGGTTCTTATTGGCATCCATACGTCCCACCGACACGATTCGCTTTTCCCGCTCCCCCTCATATCTGGGTCTGATAAAGTCAGGATTCAGGGAGTTTGGCAGGATAACAGCCTTCTCTCCCACCTTCTTACAAAAAAAGCTGCGGGATCTTTCCGTCTGCAGAATGATCCCCGCCGCCCGGGAAAACAGGATATCCGCAAGCAGGCGCATCAATTTCGTGGGATATTCCTCTTTTGCCTCCCCCACTACCGAGACAACAGGTTTCGTCTTTGTCCCCCATGTAGTTACAACAGCCATAAAATTATTTTTCCCGATACAGGAGAGAACCAGATCCGGTTTCTGTTCTTTCCATATCGCATGCAATTTATTGAGTCTGCGAAAAAAATTGATCACTCGGCTTCGAGTTACTCTCTCCGCCTCAATATCAGACAAAATCCTCCCGACTCCCTCCGGCAGATCATACTCCTCCTCGACCCGGTACTGGGTCACCATAATGACCTCGTAACCTTCCCTCCGAAAGTAGTCCGCCAGATTTACGAACACCCGTTCCGCTCCTCCCTTTCTGAGGGCTCCAATATAAAAAGCTATTTTTTTCTCCTCATTTTTCTCCTTCATAGGCTTGCATAAATTCCTTCATTTTTTGACAAAACCCTTGTGTCTTCGTGATTTAATCCTGCATTTTCTTCAAAAATCGGCAAAAATTGCATTCTTAATTAAATTCTCATTTATTTTTGCCATTTTAAATCTGATAAAAATTCATTAATTTTTCTGAAAATTCATTTTGAAAATCCCCAAAATAACAGTTGCAATTCGTTCATTTTATAATATCTCACTTGTTATTTCTTACATGATAAGTCTCATACCATTGCTGGAATACAAAGAACGACCAGGTCAGCTTTGAATAATTTCTCCCGGTCGCAGCACCTCCGTCACCGGTTTTGAGATACCCCTCCACCATATTTTTTACATACGATGTATCGAATACATTTTGACGGTTCAAGAAGTCAGCATCCGTGTAGCATAACAGTCGTTCTTTCAAAGTTCCTCTCAGCCATTTGTCAAGCGGCACTCCGAATCCTTTCTTGGGACGCTCCAGCAATTCTCTCGGTATATAATCGTAAGCGATATCCTTCAGGATATGCTTCTTGTCTCCGCCCGCGAATTTATAAGCATGAGGAATCCGATAGGAAAACGCCATCACATCCTGATCCAGGATCGGGCATCTGGCCTCCAGAGAATACTTCATGGAAGCACGGTCCACCTTACAGAGAATATCTCCCGGCAGATAGGTGTCCATATCTAACAGCATCCTCCGTATCTGCCAGTTGTTCACCTGATAGCCGCTCTCCACAGGATAATGCACCGGCAGAGTGCGTGACCCGGCAGGAAGATTCCCTACCATAGCTCTCGCCATCTTCGGATAATTTCCTGCGCCAAACTGGGTTTTGGTCTCCCGTTCCCGGTTGCCAGTGATCACCCGCACCTTGAAGGGCAGCCTGTCCTCCACAGAAAGCTGTTTGAAACCGGGCAACGTGCAAATACCGTGTATCATGCCTCCAAGCGCATCCAGGCGCTGCGCCTGCGCCACATTCTCATATATATTATATCCACAGTAGAATTCATCTCCGCCATCCCCGGAGAGAGCCACCGTCACCTGCTCCCTGGCCAGCTTACAGACCAGCATCGTGGGGATCTGGGAAGAGTCCGCAAAGGGTTCATCATAATACTTCGGTATGCTCTCCACCAGAGACTGCATATCCGCCTCGCTGATGATGAGCTGGGTATGATCCGTGCCCAGATATTTTGCCACCGCCTCGGCGTAGGGCGCCTCGTTGTAGCGCTCCTCCTGAAAACCGATGGCAAAGGTCTTCACCGGCTTTACAGAATTTTCCTGTGCCAACGCAGTCACCAGGGAAGAATCATAGCCACCGCTCAAAAAAGACCCAAGAGGCACGTCCGCTATCATGCGAAGAGATACCGCCCGCTTTAACAGCTCCTTTAACTGCGCCTTTGCCTCTTCATAGTTTTCCACGGGATTCTTTACAGCCTCAGCGTAAATCTCTTTTATATCCCAAAACTTATGAATCTCAATATGTCCGCTCTGAAACTTGAGAACAGCACCGGGTTCCAGCTTGAAAACATTCTCATAGATACTTTCCGGCGCATTGATATACTGCTGAAACAGATAACGGGAAAGCACGCCCCTGTCGATCTTTCCCTGAAAACCGGGACAGGCCATGATAGGCTTTAACTCCGATGCAAATACAAGTTCTCCCTGTTCATACCAATAATAGAGAGGTTTCTTGCCGACACGGTCACGGACCAGATATACGGACTCCTCCTCCCTGTCATACAGGGCGATGGCAAACATGCCGTTAAACCGCTCCGCACAGGAAATGCCCCATTTTAAATAGGCGGCTATGATGACTTCCGTGTCGCAATCAGACCGGAAGGGATAGTCCGCCAGCTCTTCTCTCAATTCTCTGAAATTATAGACCTCTCCATTATAAACTACCGTGACACGCTCATTTTGCGAGTGCATGGGCTGATGGCCCAGGCTTGAAAGATCCATAATGGAAAGACGTCTCTGTGCAAAGCCCACCTGATAACCGCCGGCCATCGGATAGATCTCCTCCCCGCTGTCATTCGGGCCTCTGTGGTACATCGTGTCATTCATCTCTTTCAGCTGTTCCAGAGTAACTCTCTGTTTTCTAATGTATCCGCATATTCCGCACATACTGCCTCCTCATATCAGAGAATACCCGCTTTGGGCATTCATCCGCGCGAAATTTAGAACTTCCTGGAGTCCTGTCCAATGGCGGGACTGCTGTAGAAATTCTTTTCGTGCTAGCGCACATCCTTGCTCATAAAATATTCCCGGTACTCCCCGAAGTCCTTACATTCCTTGTCCACCGAATCCACCAGTTCTCTATATTTTTCCTGCAAAAGTGCCTGATAATTCCCAAAATTATCATATCCCTCCTTACACCATGCAAAGGGATGGACTAAAATCTGCACTTTGTCATAGCCGGTGATATTTTCCTCATTGGGGTAGCCATAGCGCCAGATATGATTGGCATCAGACATATACTTCACGTTTAATTTGGTATCATCTGTTATTTTATCTGCAAAGGTGAAGAAATCATCCTGATAGGCATTGAGGATACCGTCCAGCTTGATATTCTCCCGCAGCACGTCCTTGGAGGGCCTGTGCACTGAAAATTCCGTGATCTCGAAGCCGAACATCTCGCTCAAAATATCGATCTCCATGCGGATGCGCTTTTTGATCTGCTCCATATCGGTCATGCCGTTCAGGGCAAAATGCAGACCGATGTGCTGTCCTCTCTCGTGCATATCCTTGATGATATCCATATTCTTTCTGGACAGGATATTGTAGGAATTGTTCGTCCACTGGAAAAAGAAAGTGGAGGTAAAATCCATGCTCTGCTCCACCTTCGCAAGCTGCCATGCCCTATCCACGCTGTACTCCACATCGTGGCGCATGATAATGAAGTTGTCCCTGCCAAGCGCCTCCGCATAGCTGCACTGCCTGCCTGTAGCCTTTATGATCCTGATGATTTCCCTATAATCGTCGAATGAAAACATGGTATCTCCTTTTCCTTCATCGCTAATTCAAAAAACTTCGATTTTCTCATTGCTGTCACAAACATTTTACCATAAAACCCCTATATCCGCAAAAATCATTTCCTTCATGCCAAAGGGTTTTCAAAAACTCTGATACAAAAACGCCGCTGTGTCATAGCTGCCGCCATAGATTCCCGTGATCAGAAGAAGGAACACCACGCCGTAATAGCAGCTCCAGCGGAGAATCAGCGGACAAGCTGCCAGATCCCGGCGTACATCCCTGCCCCGCTCCTCCCACACCGAGACGCAAAGCCAAAACAGACAGGCCGCCAGCAGAAGCAAAAAGCCATATTTACTCAGGCCGTAAGAAGTCACGGCAAAGAGCGATGCCTTTGCCTGAAAACCGGTAAGAAGCGCCCGATAGATGCTTCCCGCCTGGGAAAGGCTCTCCGCCCGGATAAGCACATCCGCCACAAACACGATCAACCAGGTCCTCGCCATGCAAAACAGGGCATAACCCTTTCCCTCCTTCACATGAAGCTTCTCTTTCCATATGCCATACTTCGATTCCAATACAAGAGACACGCTCATGATCACGCCGTAATAAACGCCCCAGAGAATATAACTCATCGTTCTGCCGTGCCACATGCCCGTAAAGAGCCATACCAGCATAGTGCCCAGCACACTGGTCACATGTTTTCCGGCATTGGGCCATCTCTTTTTTGCGGCTTTTCCGATCTTACGACCTGGGGAAGACATCACGAAGGAAAACATCACATAGTCCTTAAACCAGGCTCCCAGTGTGATATGCCACCTGCGCCAGAACTCCGCCACAGACTTGGAAAAATAGGGCCTTTTAAAGTTCTCCGGCAGCACAATGTCAAAAGTCTCACTGACTCCCAGCGCCATATCCATATAGCCCGAAAAATCCGCATAAAGCTGCAGCATATAGAGCACCACCGCAAGCGCAAAGATACCGCCCGGCACTGTTTCTGCATCGCTTCCGAATACATTGCCCACAAAGATGCCGATCCTGTCCGCGATCACCAGCTTCTTGAAAGCGCCCCACACGAACCGCTGCAGGCCAAAGAGCATTCTTTCGTAGGTAAAATCATGCATCCTCTCAAACTCTGCCTTAAGCTTGGCATAGCGGTTGAAGGGTCCCTGAGTGACAGACGGAAAATAGGCCAGAAACAATACTAATTTAACCGGATTTTCCTCCGCTTCGCACTGCTCCCGTCCCACGTCCACCAGATAGCCGATGGCTGTCAGAGTATAAAAGGAAACGCCAAGAGGCATCACCACCCTGGCAAAAAAGACATCGCTTCGCAGGGTAGACAGTCCGGCATTTTGCATAAACGGCAGAAGCACCACCATATATTTTGTGCCCAGTAAAAGTCCTAAATTCAACACAAAAGAAAGGATTTGAGCGCGTTTTCTGCGCCTCTCAAATCCCAGCTTCATCGACTTTTTTTTCTCTTTTTCCACACAATCCGCAAGTGCCTGCGCCTGCTTTGCAAAGCTGTCCTTCAGGTACATCCCGCAAAGCCAGGTACTCACCCCGGTAAACAGGATTCCCACAGGGATTCCGCCTGTACCGATTACATAAAACAGGGCACTGGCCACAGACAAAACCACCCACTGCCGGTTTTTCGGCACCAGGTAGTAGAGGGCGAAAGAGATCACCCATAGTATCACAAAACCACTTGATAACAATATCATGAATGCCTCCATTCGGAGAATGCACGCATTCTGGGCATTCTCCTGCGTTAGAAATTTTTCTAACGCGCCTCCACCAGGCGTTTTACCAGGTCTATGATCGCCTCTTTGTTCCTGAAATTCTCCGCCACCACATACTTGGCATCCACCTCAATATCGAATGCATCCTCCAATTCGCTCACGATATTGATGACGGTAAAGGAATCTATGACCCCCTCCTCCATCATATTGTCGCCCTCATAGGTAAGCGCTTCCTCGCAGTACTCCTCTAAAATTTCTAACACCTTTTCTTCCATAATACAGTTATCCTTTCAGTCGATATTTTATCTTCAACAGATCCCCATCCGCAAGGGACAGATACAGCATATTTTCCTCGTCCTTGCGCTTTTCCGACGCGATCTTACGGTACCGCAGCACCTCCGCACGCGCTCCGTCCACCAGAGTCTGCAGCGGCGGAAAGATATCGCTTTTCCCGTAATCCACACTGCGCAGCAGACGGTACAGCTCCTCCGGCTTCTTTTCTAAATCCAGAAAACCGTCCCCCGGCACCTGGGTAGAACGGTACATTCTGCGGTCCGGTGAAAATTCCTGGGGCCTTGCCTTGACGTTTTTTGCAAGCACCGCCGCAAAGCACTCATATAATCCCTCGCAGGCCAGATCCATCAACCGCTCCGTCAACTCGTATGCCTTCATATCCGGGCCGATCTCGCAGGTCTTTTGTATGATAATGCTGCCCTCATCCACACCTGCCGTCACATAATGCCAGGTGATGCCTGTCTGTGTCTCTCCCTGATATATCACCCAGCTTGGAGCATTTCTTCCGGGATAATCCGGCAGAAGGGCATTGTGAAAATTGATGATGGTGATATTCTCCCGCTCCACCACAGAGGCCGGAAACAGGAAATTATTGCTGGCGGAGAGAATCAGGGTCTCTTCCGTGATCCCGCCAAGATACTCGCCAAGCTCCTTTTTATCGGGGATGTTTGCATAAGGAATCCCCCGCTCTTTGCAGATCTGTTCGGTGACGCTTAAGGCGTGGGGCTCATGCTCTATGAACTCCAACGCGTAGCCATAGTCCGCCTTTTTGTCATCCACATATTTCAGTATATTTCCGGTCGCTTTGCCATAACCGATCACTACGACCCTGCGAAAAACTGTCTCCATACCGCTCCATTCAATAACACTTGTTTCTCTATTGTATGTATTCTTTCAGCTTCACCCGGTCGATCTTGCCGTTGGCATTGATAGGCATTTTTTCCACTGTAATCACCTTATTAGGCAGCATATACTCCGGCACCAGATGAGAAATCTTTTCATTAATAAAAGCCTTGTCAAGCGCCTCCTCGATAAAGAGCACGATCTTCTGGCGCTTCTCGTCGTATAAGCAGCAGCACAGCGTGATCTCCTCCAGAGAGGAAACTGCCGTCTCGATCTCTCCCAGTTCAATCCGGTGTCCCATATGCTTGATCTGGAAATCTTTCCGGGAAAGGTAGATGATCTCCCCGTACTCATTGTATTTGACGATGTCTCCCGTCCGGTAGATCTGCTCCGGCACCGCCTGATTTAAAGGATTCTGCACGAAAGCTTCCCTGGTCTTTTCCGGATTTTTATAATAGCCCATGGACAGGGATGTGCCCCTGACACAGAGTTCTCCCGGCTCCTCCCCCGTCACCAACTCATCCTTCTCATTTAAGACCAGAATGTCCGTGTTCGGCATCGGTATACCGATGGGCAGCGGTTCCTCGTCTGCAAACTCACGGTCTACTATATAATAGGTGCAGGCATCTGTGATCTCCGTGGGACCATAGAGATTCGCGTACTGCACATCCGGCAGAAACTTACGCCACACGTTGAGCTGCTTGTTGGGCATCACCTCGCCGCAAAAAAGCACCCGCCGCAGGGTATCCGACAGATCCACATTGCGGAACGCCTTGAGCTTCGCCACCACGATCAGCGCCGAGGGCACCCAGAAAATAGTGTTGATCTTCTTCTCCCGCAGGTACTCAAGCAAAGGCACCGGCTGGGCAAAAAGATTTTTCGGAATGATGTATGTAGTCGCCCCCGTTTTCAGGGTGCTGTATATATCCAGAATCGAATTGTCAAAGTAAAAAGGCGCCTGATTGCCAAAGCTGTCCCGCTCCGTGATCGCAAAGGTTTCCGTCACCCAATCGATATAGTCGATCACAGCACGATGGTTGATCGTCACGCCTTTGGGCACACCCGTAGAACCGGAGGTAAAGAGCACATACAGAAGATCGGTATCGATGCCCCGCTTCCTGGCTGCATCCAACGCCGCCTCCTTTTCAGTATCCTGTTCCTCAGACGCTAAAACCTCTTCCAGAAGAAGAAATTCGCCCTGATAATCATACTGTGAAAAAACCTCCCGAAGGGACGCCGTAGTGATGACCACTGCCGGTTCCAGGACCTCCAGGATCTTATTGACACGGCTTCCCGGCATGTCCACATCGATGGGAGAATAGAAATTACAGCTATAGGCCGCCCCCATGAAGGAGGTGAGCACGTCCACTCCCTTCTCCAGAAAAACAGCCACAGGCTTTTTAAACAGGCCCTTCTCCGTCAATTCACAGGCAATGTTCCGCGCCTGACGCCTGAGTTCTCCAAAGGTGATCTCTTTCTTTGCATCCGCATAGGCCGGCTTATCGGGAAAACGCTTCGCCGTCTCATCCAGCCAGTAGGTAACGTTCGCTTTCATGTCTTTCCTCCATGCCACAACAGTTTACTGATGTGACACGCCTCGCATTACGGCGCCACAATCACGGGATAGTAAGTATCCGCCGTTTTCTCTGTCTTCACATGGTACACATCATACAAATCTGTCATCTCGAGGCCGCATCCCGCCGGATCATAGGAACCATAGAGCGCAATTCCTCTCTCTTCCGCCAGTTTTTTCAGTTCTTCCTCCACCTCCAGCGTGATCTGAAAGGCCTCCTCAGATTCTATGTAATTATACATCATGGGCGAATAGGGTGGCAAGTATAAAATGACCTCCACGCCTGCCTCCTGCATATGCTCGATCAGCGCAGAAAGGTCCACAAAATGGTTAAAATCTATCTCACGATAGTCGGTCATGCGGTAGACCACATGCTCCTCCATGGCCTGCCTTGTCATCTCCTCCACTTCCTCTGCTCTCACCTCGCGAAGCTCCCGCTGATAACTGACACTGCCGTCAGAATGTTTGAGATATCCGTCCGTCTCCCAATCTTCCGTATAGGAAACGGAAAACCGTTTGTTTTCGGGGAGCAGGGTCACATTATAGCGAAAATAATCCAGAGAAAGCGTTTTGGGGAGATCCCTTCCCGTGTCCTTTGACGGAAGCGAAGGGTTCCGCATAGCGTCCAACAAAGAATCCATATAGTCAACGTAAGACTGCAGTTCTTTCCATTTCTCATTGTCATGGCTTCTGTTAAAAAGAAAAGGATCCACCCCGATCACCACAGTCTCCGGCAGCTTATCCTGCTGAAAGAGAATACCTGCCACCGCGAGGAGATCATAGATCGTGGCCTCCGACAGCCCCGCATTATAAAAGGAATCCGTCTCAAACATGGTATGGTCGAAGGTATACACCCTGCTGGAACCCAGAATCATTGTCTGAAACGGCTCCTCCTGACTGCTCAGACGGGCGGCCACCAGATTCCTGTCATTATAATCGGACTCCTCGAGACCCTCAACGTTCCTTCCCGCTGCCATCTGTGCCGCGATATCATCATAAGTGACCCGCAGCAGCGCGTAGGAGTCTACATACCAGTTCACGATTCCTATAAAAAGAAGCACCGGCAAAAGGAAGAGCACCGGCTTGTACCATTTTTTCATCCTTGTGTCCCTTCCTCTCTTTCCATCTTCTCATCTGCCTTCTTTCCAAAGCTGTAAGCAAGCAGAAACGGCAGCGATACAAACACCCCATAGGCGTAACGAAATTCATTGTAAACCGGTGTTGCCAGTAAAAGACTTCCCAAAAGCATCAGACAGGGCACATAGACAAGTGCATTCTGTCTGCGATACAAGGTGTAAGCGAGACCCAGCAGCAAAAGCCAGGTGTTGGCTCCCAGACTCCACACCCGATTATAGAGTGCCTGAAACCCCTGTAAAAATTCGCTCATGGCAAGACTGGCATGATAGGAAAAAAGCTTCCTCTCCGTCTCGATCCCAAAGGGATTGTCCACCATGTAATACTCCGTGTAAAGATACTGATCATGGGGCGTATGCAAGGCGTAATAGCCCGCAGTCTGCCGGATCTCCGCCTCCAGATACTGCATGGGATTGCGAAGTCCTACCCGAAACCAGAGCTTGGCGTAAGCTCCCCGGTTTTTCGCAATGACCTCCTGATCACCATGCTCCCGTATATAATTCTTTGTCATATCAAACAGATAGGGATTGTAATACTCTTTGATCTCCGCAAGCGGCACCACCGCCTCCAGCATCGCCACTTCCTCCTCCGTAAGACTCCCCCCTCTGACATAAGCGCATAACAGATGCTGCGTCGGCATGGCAAGGCTCTCAATGGTGTCCGGCGGTTCCACCTGCAGACCATGTAAAACCGGCCCCTGCCATAGAAGATAAGAGAGAAGCACCGCCGCCACTGACAACATACAGCGCTTCTCCTGTACCGAAAAACGCCTCCGTTCGCCGCCTATGCTGCTCCCTCTGCCTCTTTCTTCTCCCTTCCCTGCAAAAAGCTGCGACAGGACCATCACAAGCGTCGTCCCCAGAAAAACAAAAATGCCGTTGCTGCGAAGCAGACAGACTGCCAGCCCGGTCGCATAAAATAACACCCATTGTTTTTTCTTTGTCGCTTCCGCCGGAGCACAACTTGAAACTGCCCACACAAAGAGTAGAAAAACCGCCGTAAACCAGGCATCCTTCCCCATACAGATACTGAGCATGGCATTGACCGGAAGAACATAAAAGAACACCGCGAGAACAAGCCAAAAAAGCCGGGTGCCCTTTCGGTACATAAGATACAGATAAAAACCGAATACCGCCGCCACAAGCGCCATCTGAAAGAAGGTATAAAAAGCCACCGCCGCCGTGTAGGTGCCAAACAAGCCATATCCCAGCGCCAAAAACCCCTTCATGAGCAGTGTGTGAAAATAGGGGTGATGATTCGACCGGGCTGCAAGCCCCAGCGCCTGTTCCATCTGCCACACTGCATCGTTATTAAACCAGGTTGGAAAATACATCAGATAATAGGGAAGATAGCACAGCAGGCAGACCAGGAAGACAATAAGCCAGATCCACCAATGCCTCTGCCTCTCTGCTCCCGTAAAAAGACATTTCCTGTTATCCATAAGAGTGCAAAAAAGAAGCAGCACACTATAGCTCAAAAGCATCCACAGCAAAAGTCTGCCCATGTTCTGTAGATTACTGTAAGGAGCTGAGCGCTGCCAGTCCCCCAGCACAATAAAAAAGGCATAGGAGAACGCAAAAGGAAGCAGGAGCATAAGCTCCCGCCACGTGGGCCGTCTTATCCCTTTATCTCTCCGTGCTTCCATAAATTTCTCCCATGCTTCCTGTGATAGGTCTCGTACACCTCGTCAATGTAATCCCGCCACTGTCCGTAAACCGCTTCGTCATTGGCTTTTTCGGCAATCCCTCGCGCCGCCCGTCCGAGTCGCTCGGCTAACACCGGATCCTCGATCAGACGGTTGATTCCCTCCTCCATGGCCTTCCGGTCTTTGATAGGAACAAGCAGACCATCCACCTCATGGGTCATGATCGTGCGCGGGCCGCCGCAGGGACAATCCGTCGATACAATGGGCAGTCCTAAAGCCATAGCCTCCATCAGCGCATTGGGAAGTCCCTCCCAATCAGAACTGAAAGCAAACAGCGCTGCATCTGCAAGTTCCTTCTCCAGACTGTCGCTGGCACCCATCAGATGCACATAATCCTGCGCCTGCAGTTCCTCGATCGTACGCTCCAAAAGCTCCTTTGTCCCGTCCTTGCTGTCACCGCCATATATTTTCAGATCGTAATCCGGATGCTTTTTATGCACCATATAGAAAGCCCGGATCAGCATCTCCTGATTTTTAAAATCTACCAACCTGCCCGACTGCACTACCGTCTTTGTCCGCTTCTCCGGCTCCGGCACGCCGATGTATTTCGGATTCAGCGGATTCAGGATAATGCAGGAATTCTTCTGCAGCCTGGGAGCAAAGAACTCCCGCGCCCCTTCCGTCTGAAACACACAGCCGTCCGCTCTGGGAAAGAGAATCGGAATCTGCACCTTGTCAATAGGCCTGTCGTAATGCCCCGTCGGATCGGTCCGTATCGAAATGATCACCGGAATCTTGATAAAAAATGCTGCTGTCAACCCCCGATACAGCGCCATTCTTGCAAAGGGGATCAAAACATCCGGTTTTTCCTCCTTCAAAAATTGCTTCAGGTACCTGATTCGAAGAAAAAACTTTGTCAGCCGCTTCTTCTTCTCATCTCCGTCCCGCAGACCCACGTGTACACGCCGCACCCTGTCATCCACCTGAAATTCGTCCTTGCCCTGCCACTCCGTAGCGATAAGGACCTCGTAGCCCTCCGCCGCAAAACGATTCGCAAGATTGGAAACGACCCGCTCCGCGCCGCCCTGTTCCAGACAGTTCAAATGAAAGGCAATCTTATGCACCATGTTCCTCTCTCCTTCTGCATTCGCCTTTTGACTATTTCAGCTAACAGACCACTCTCGGATCTTCCGTATGTATTCCTCCTTGGAGTAGACTGCTGCCCGCTCCATTGAAAGCCCGCTATAGCGCGCCATCTCCTCCTCATTCTGCAAAAGCTCTGCCACCCGCGCCGCCGTCTGTCTCTCTTCCTCCTCGATATGAGCAGCGTTCATATCCGGCTCCTGCGCCATATTGGGCACCAGAATCCCGTAGCGGCCTTCAAAAATCTCCGCGGGTCCTGTCTTACAGTCCGTAGCCACTGCAACAAGGCCCAGCGCCATTGCTTCCACCAGCGCATTGGGGAAGCCTTCGAAATAAGAGGTAAGCAAGTAAAGACAGCCTTTTTTCAAATAGGGATAAGGATTTTTCTGCAGGCCAGTAAAGCACACGGCATCCTCAATCTGTAAATCTCTCGCGAGCCGCCGATACTCTGTAAACTCTCCCTTGCCGATAATAAGCAGCTTCGTATCCGGAAGGGATCGATGCACCAGAGAGAATATTTTTAACAGATGCCAATATCCCTTCACCACATCCTCCCGTCCCATGGAGACGATCATTCTGCCCTCCTGCCACGGCAGCACGGCTTCTTCCGCCTCCGAAAGTGCACGGATCTCCGGAATATCATAAGCCGATATCAGGGTACAGGTATTGTCACATCTATATTTCTTGGCAATCATACCCCGCAGCGTTTCCGAACAGCACACAAGCCTGTCGGCACGCCTGCAAAACAGCCAGAGCCAGGAGCTGTCCATATCCATGTAACTCCTGACGCCCAACCAAAGTTTCGCACCTTTTCTCGAAAACAGCCCTCCGGAAAAGACATTAGCCAGATTCGCCGTGGGGCCAAAGCTGTAAGCGATATCAATCTGTTCCCGTTTTTTCAGGCGTGCAAGCTTATAAGCACGCCGAAACACATTAAAAATCTTGGCGAGTTTCCCCGGCCGACTGGGCAGTCCCAAGTCCGAAATCGGTGTTCCTGCCACATCGAAATCTATATTTCCGGAATCAAAGATGGCAATCTGCACCTCAAAATAGGGCTGTAAGAGCCTCGCAGTCATGGCGCACACCTTCTCTGCTCCGCCCTGATGCAGGGAAGGTGCGATCAATAGCAATTTTTTCATGATAAATAGAACCTCCGGTAACTCTCCGCCTGGCTGCGCACATCAAAGCCCTCCGCCCTCAGTTCTCCTGACGTGTCTCTGCGCACATAGTCAGCCTGTTTCCGGATCTCCTGTGCCCAGACTTCAGGCATATCCTCTATTGATAAATAGGTTACAAGATCTGTTGCCTGCGCCTCCCTGGTGACGCTGTCCGACACGATACACTTAAGCCCAGCCGCCTGCGCTTCCACCAACACTCCCGGCAGTCCCTCAAAAAAGGAGGGAAGCAGAAAGATATCCATAGCCTGATAATACCGCTCCGCATCTTTTCGGTTTCCCAAAAACCGCACTTTGTCTGCAATCCCCAGTTTTTTGCATCGTTCCTCCATGGCGGGCCTGTCCACACCATCGCCCAAAAGAAGCAACGCTGCATCGGATCTTTCTTTACAGACTGCCGCAAACACATCCAGCAGATAGGGATGATTTTTCTGATATTCAAACCGACCCACATGGCCCAGTACCAGATTGTCTGAAAGGCCAAGCTGTGCCCGCACCTCTTCCCGCACCTTCTCGTCATAGGTAAAACGGCTTACATTTATGGCATTGTGGATGATCTTAACCGCCCCTGCCTCCATAGCAGCTTTGCCAAACACATCCTCTCCCGCAAGTTTCGAGCAGGCAAAGCAACGGTCCGCTTTTTCCGCAAGCCTCCGCCTGAAAAATTTCGTGGCAAGTCCCTTTGGTCCCTTCACTACGCCTGCGTTTCTGGCATGAGCCACCGTAACAGGCACCCCCGATTTCTTGGCAATGGGAAGGTAAATCCCCGCCGTACTGGTCATATGCCCCTGCACCACCCGAAACTCCCGGTGTGCAGCAAAAAAATCCCGAACAGCTCTCCTGTAAGAAAAGTAATTATATACCTTGAATTTAGGGAGCACATAAATATGCCCTCCCAAAGCCTGAATCTCCTCGTCGTAAAACTCTGGTTTTCTGACATTCGCATCTGCTGCATGCACCAAAAAGTCAAACTGGATCTCGTTTCTGTCCATCTGACGGTAGAGATCCATAATGCGGCTCTCCGCGCCGCCAAGCCCCACACCGCCAAGCACGTGCAGTACATGTATCGGTTTTGTCATTGAAGAACATCCCCCTTACCAAGCGAAAGACTGCTCTCATAGCGGTCGATCAGAAGTGATCCGTCCACTGTACGCACCACAGGCTTACCGTCAAAGACATCGATCACCTCTCCCGGTGCATATTCCGAAAAATCAATCATCTCATCGAAAGGATGCGCCTCCCAGATCCTCACTTCCGACTCCCGGCACAGAGCAAAGGCTCCCGGGAAGGGTGCCGCCACCCCGCGGATCAGATTATAAATATCACGTGTTCTTTTATGAAAGTCTATTTTCCCGTCCGCCGCCGTCCGCTTCTCGTACCAGGAATCAAAATCCTTAGAATCCGTCCTGATCTCGATGTGTCCGCTCTCGTAAGCAGCCAAAAGCTTACGGATCAGGCGTTTCGAGCAGATCATATTCTTATACTGGGCCGTGCGGATATCGTCGTGGGGCGTGATAGAGAACATCTCCGTAGCAAATACATTCGGGCTGTCCGCCTTCTCATCATAGCGGAACAGATTCAGATTGAACCGGGTATCTCCCAAAATAACGGACCAGTTTAAAGGGGAACGCCCTCTCCCGAAGGGCAGATAGCCGCTGTTACCATGGAAGCCGTATACGCCGTGCTTAAAGCAGTCCAGAACGGATTTCGGCATAAGCCGCTGCCAGCCCATGGAAATACCGATGTCAAACTCATTCTCCCGCATAAGCTTCTGCGTCTTTTCGTCCGTCAGGAAATAGCTGTCCGCTTCATGCACGGGAATGCCGTATTTTTCCGTCAGGACAGACAACCCCTTGTAGCCCGACACCTGATTTTTCTTCGTCACCTCCGGACTGATCGTGATGACCAGATCCACGGGGCAGATCTCCTCCCTGATAAAATTAATGATATTCTCGGAGGTATCCTTCACCCCGAACACGACCACTTTATATCTCATAGATTCCCGCTCTCCGTCTCTGTTTTGCGTATTCCTGTATTCTTACAGGCAATCTCTTATTTGAGGTACTCTCTGTACCAGTCGATGGCAATGGCGATTCCTTTCTCGAAATCGTACTCCGGATCGTATCCCAAAAGTATTCTCGCCTTGCTGATATCCGCATTGGAATCCCGCACATCGCCCGCTCTCGGCGGTCCGAAATTCGGTGTCACTTCCACACCCAGCGCCTTGCAGAGATTCTCATACACGTCGATCAGATAGAGCCGCCCGCCCGCACCGATATTGAAAGCCTCTCCCGCCGCCGAAGAGTCCGCCTTGCAGGCGCGCAGATTCGCCTCGATCACATTGTCGATGTAGGTAAAATCTCTGGACTGTCTGCCGTCACCGTTGATGGTGGGCGTCTCCCCGTGCAGGAGCTGCTTTAAAAACTTCGGGATCACCGCTGCGTACATACCGTTCGGATCCTGCCTGCGGCCGAACACATTAAAGTAACGGAGCCCGTATGTGTCAAGCCCGTACAGCTGCTTATAAAGCCGCCCATACTCCTCGTCCGTTTTCTTTGTCAGAGCGTAAGGTGAGATCACCCTGCCCTCCTGTCCCTCCTTCTTCGGAAGTTCCGTGGAGTCGCCGTACACCGAGGAGCTGGACGCATAGACAAATTTTTTAACGCCGCTTACCCTGGCCGCCTCCATCATGTTGATCGTCCCGCGAATGTTGATCTCCTCATAGAGAAGCGGCATCTCGATACTCCTGGGCACACTGCCCCAGGCCGCCTGATTCAGCACATAATCCACATCCTTACATGCCTCCATGCAGGTATCCAGATCCCGGATATCTCCCTTGATAAAAGTAAATCTGTCGTTTTTCTCTAAAGGTTCGATATTCTCATACTTTCCGGTGGACAGATCGTCCAGACACCGCACGGTATAGCCCATACCGATCAGCGCCTCACAGAGATTCGAGCCGATGAAGCCCGCCCCTCCCGTTACTAAAAAAACACTGTCTTTGTCAAATGTGATCTCCTGATAGCCCATCTTTCCTCAGCACCTCCCTGATCAATAAATAGAATGCAATATAAAACATTGAAAAACCATATATCATGTAACGCGACAGACACATGATCGTAATGGATGTGGCACAGACATTCGCGGCAATGAACAGAAGCGCCACGCCCATGACCACCGATGCCTGAAATCGCTTTTTGAAACATACCAGCCACAGGGAAAGCCCTATTGCTGCCAGATAAAGAAAGAGCGCGGCAAAATTAATGATCGGATGCACCACCGCAATACTCCTGACAAAACCGCCTCTGCAAAGCAGGATATAATCGTAAAGCCACTGCCCGAAACAAGCCGGCAAAAGCTTTTTGATCATCTGACCTGCCATCTCATCGGACATACTGCTCTGTTCATAGTAGTCCACCTCTCCCAGACTGAAATAGTAAGCCGACAGCTCCGCCTCCAAAATCTGGAATTTCAATATATCATGGTTTGCTTCCAGATAGGCGGCCCGCTCGCCAAACCCATCCCCCGCAAAACGATAGTTTAATCCCTGTTCCTGCGCTTTCTTATAAAAGCTGTCAAAAAACGCCTGCGCCATATCGCCTTCTTCGAAAACCTCTCTGTCCTCCTCATCGCAGGCATAGATCACGTTGGTCAGCGTATTGACCTGCCCGTAGGTATTGCCCATAAAATAGCCGGTGACAAAGTAATTATACACATGCACCGTCAAATTCCGCAGAAGAAAAACAAAAACAACCATCGACACTACAATCAATAACGACCGGTATTTTTTACGCATCAAAATCTTTATGCCATAGAGAAGTGCCCAGAGAAGAATCGTGGTCATCATCTGCCCTCTGGTCATTGAGAGCAGATAAGCGAGGAGAAGCGCAAACACTGCGTCCCGCCCCCTGTCTTCAAAAAGCATACGCAGCAGGAAATACATAAAAAAGGTAAACAGCGGAATGCACAACGCTTCGCTCATCACCGAATTTTCCAAAAAAATATGCAATGCCGACACATACCGCGTGATCAGATGCGGCGCAAGCTGTATCGCCACCACCAAAAGCTCCTCCCGCAGCCGAAATCCAAACCGGCTTGTCAGATATTCGCTGAGCACCGTGATCCCCAGAGCCGTGAGCATTCCCTGCACCGCCATAGCCGTGGTGAGATAGTTCTCCCCCAGAAGCTGTCTGAAAACCGACAGATACAACGGATAGAGCGGTTCTCTGTGAATATGCATGGTGATATACTGTTGGGAATCATTATAGACCCCGACTCCACTGACTGCAAGCAGTCCCAGAAAAAAGACGAGAAGCCCTGCGAAAAGGCACAGAGCTCTCCTTCGTTCTCTATTCAATCCTACAATCTCCAATACAGATAATCCTCTGTCATATACTCCTTACGATCCAAAATGCCTTTCAGATCCATCAACACCTTACGACTGTGATCCGGATGGAAGAAAGAAGATATTTTCTCCCTGTCAAGGGCAAGGAACTGCTCGTGTGCCACAGCTATGATCACGGCATCCACATCCTTCACATCCTCCATGGTCTGGAAATCAATGCCATAGAGACGCTTGGCTTCCCCCGCGTCAGCGGCCGGATCCACCACGATGGGCTCGATCCCGTACTCTCCAAGTTCTCTGTAGATATCGATCACCTTCGTGTTTCTGGTATCCGGGCAATTCTCTTTGAAGGTAAAGCCCAGGATTGCCACTTTCGCATGCTTCACCGGAATATCCGCCCTGATCAGATCCTTGACCAGACTCTCAGCCACATATTTTCCCATATCGTCGTTGATCCGTCTGCCGGAAAGAATGATCTGGGAATGATATCCCAGTTCCTCCGCCTTATAGGTCAGATAATAGGGATCTACGCCGATACAGTGACCGCCCACAAGCCCCGGCATAAAGGGCAGAAAGTTCCACTTCGTTCCCGCCGCCGCTAACACAGCCTTGGTATCGATCCCCATTTTATGAAAGATAATGGAAAGCTCATTCATAAACGCAATATTGATATCTCTCTGGCTGTTCTCGATGACCTTGGCCGCCTCCGCCACCTTGATGGATTCCGCACGGTAGACGCCTACCTCCACCACCAGCTCATAGATTTTCGCGATGGTATCAAGCGTTTCCTCATCCATGCCCGACACGATCTTCGTAATGGTTTCCAGCCTATGTACCTTATCACCCGGATTGATGCGCTCAGGAGAATACCCGATCTTAAAGTCCACGCCACATTTTAACCCGGACTCCCGCTCCAGGATCGGCACACAGATATCCTCTGTGACACCGGGATACACGGTAGATTCAAACACAACCACAGAACCCTTTGTCAGATTCTGTCCCAGAATACGGCTGGCTCCCTCCACCGGGGAAAGATCCGGCGTATGATCATCATTGACAGGTGTCGGCACCGCCACAATGTGGAATTTTGCCTCCTTAAGTCTGCTCGGATCCGCCGTAAACTCCACCTTCGTATTGCGGATCACCTCGTCACCCACCTCGTTGGTGGGATCGACGCCGTTCTTATACAGACCGATCTTCTCCTCGTTTAAGTCAAAGCCTACCACCTTGATCTTTTTCGCAAAAGCCACTGCGATCGGCATGCCTACATAGCCAAGACCCACCAACGAAAGTTTTTCTTCCCCGCTAACAATTTTTTCATATAAGTCCATCTTTCACCCATTCTCCTTTTTCTATACTGTTAATTTTTCTTTTTCCCGTTTTTTCGCTTATTTCTTTTCCCCGGCCTTTGTATCTCCCAGCGCTTTTGCCGCCTCATCCATATAGGCCGCCGTCACAATCTTCCTGTCAAACTCCCGCTCCATCTTCTCTCTGCCGCGCCGTCCCATGGCCGCCCGTTCCTGTGTCGAGAGCGCCAAAAACTTTTCCATCGCCGCGATCAGCTCCTCCGCCTTTCCGGAGGTAAACCCGAAGCCCGTCACCCCTTCCTCAAAAGCTTCCCTGCATCCGCTGATATCTGAGGCGATCACCGGTCTGCCCGTGGCCGCGCCCTCGATCAGCGCATTGGACATGCCCTCATGGAAGGAAGCCACCACAATGGCGTCGGCCGCTGCCAGATATTCATGCACCTGGGTATGGAATCCGATCTGCCTGATAACGCCTTCTTTTTCCAGTGTATCCAAAAGTTCCTGATAATCCTCATCACAGTAACCCATGATGTCAAAAAATATTTTATTGCTGTGCAGGTGCTTCGCCGCCTCGATAAACTCCAGGATGCCCCGCTCCTTCATAACCCGGCCCACAAACAGGAAATGGGTATCCTCTCTCTCCGGGTAGGCCTCATAAGTGTGTTTCTCAAGGCTTACCCCGGAACCCATGACCATGCGCGTTTTTTTCGGCACGATCCCCATCCTCTGAAAGATGCCCCGATTCTCCTCATTCTGGAAAAACACACAGGCCGCCCGCTTTAGGCCTGTCCGATACATGGTCACGATCAGTTTCAGCAGAAGTCCTGTCCTGTCAAAAGCGCCCCCCAGCCCCGTGATCGTGGCAATATAGGGAATCTTTTTCATTCTCGCCGCAAAGCCGCCGTAAATGTTGGGCTTGATCGTGTAGGTCACCACAAGCGAAGGTTTTAACTCTCTCATTATCTTACCATATGCACGATATAACTTCAAATCCTCTAAAGGATTGATCCCTCTGCGGTTGATGGGCGTCTTGATGATATGGCATCCCTGCGATACGAGCTCTTTCTCCTTCACATCGTCGGGCATACTCACGTACACCTCGTATTTCTTGCATAACTCCCCCACAAATTCGCCCCTGAAATCATACAGACCGCCGGAGGAGTTGGTCAGCACCAAAATCTTTCTCATCTTTTTTCCATCCTTGTTCCGTATCTCAATCATCTCCTATACAAGGAATCCATTAAGGAACGATTTCTTCTCCACGCATATCCCGTATCATCACTTCATTAAACTTCATCATGCAGATCCCTTCCTCATAATTCCCGATCCGCACCTCATTCTCCTGCCCGTCCAGATTCCGTACCACTGCGGCCGGCATATTCACGCCGCAGCCATAGGCATGGGGATAGCCCCCGCCGAACCGGGGATTCACCTCAGAAATATAATAAGTACCGTCGATCTGGAAAATATCAATGTCTATCATGCCGCGGAAACCACAGTCCTCCGCAAACTTGCGGATGATCTCAAAAAGCTTTTCATCCTTATAGGAAACAGACTTATCCGTCTCCCCTGCCCGCATCTTGATCTTCTTTTTAACGAAGATATCCGTGCATTTCCCGGACAGCATGTCCACATACACATCGGCCCCGTATTCCTGCCCGTCCATGTACTCCTGGATCATCAGATCCTCATAGAGATCGCACAGTACCTCTATCTCCTGTTCACTCTCCACCTTATTGATATGAATGCTGGCACTGCCCCGCACGGGCTTCACAAAAACGGGATAGGATATCTCTCCCTGCTCCTGTGCACGGTAAAAAGCCTCCTTGTCAGCATAGCATTTTGCAGTCGGTATCTGCATTTTGCAAAGCATCTCAAACATTCTGTACTTGTCAAAACAGGTTTCTACCATATCATAATCGGAAACAATGGGAGTAGTCCCCACCGCAAGAAACTTATCCCGCTCCTTTGCGAGAAGAGAGAGCTCCGGATCGATCAGTGAGAAAACGCCTGTTATTTTTTCTTTCTTACAAATGTCCAATATCACATCCAGATAATTCGGCGCCGTGATCCGCGGCACCGGATAAAAGGCATCCGCCTCGTACACCGCGGGAGCCAGATTAGAGCAGTCCGTTGCAATCACCCGGCCTTTGCCCTCAAGTTCTTTCTTAAAATACTGCACCACCTTGTCGCGGGTGCCCGCGCTCAATATCAAGATATTCATGCTTCTAAACGCCCCGTTTCTTCCAGCCTTTTCTTTCTGATCTCCGCGAAATTCCCCTCCGCCGCGTTGGTGTCCTCCGCCACTTCCTCGGTATGCCCCAGCACCGTCTGCACCGTCATCCACAGCACCTTCAGATCCATGCCGAAGGTCAGATGCTCCACATACTCCACATCCTTCTGAAACCGCTTGTCCCAATCAAGAAAATTACGCCCACTGACCTGTGCCAGTCCCGTGAGCCCCGGTCTCACACTGTGACGAAGCCGCTCCCGCTCAGTGTAGTAGGGCAGGTAGGATACAAGCAATGGTCTCGGCCCGATAATACTCATATCCCCTTTTAATATATTGAATAATTCAGGCAGTTCATCCAGACTCGCAGCCCGCAGAAACTTTCCGAATTTCGTGAGCCGTACGCTGTCCGGCAAAAGCTCTCCCTTCTCATCCCGCGCATCCGTCATGGTACGGAATTTGCAAAGAGTAAATATTCTTTCATCCTTCCCCGGCCTCTCCTGATGAAACAGGATCGGACTGCCCAGTTTCACCCGCACCAGCACTGCCAGAATGACAAGCACAGGGCTGAGCACGATGATTCCGCACAGAGAAAGTATAAAATCAAGACATCTTTTCATGTATCGTTTATACATCAATCATTCCCCTCTATCTTATCTCTTTATACAGGGCATAATAATCCGTCTCCATGTTATCGGCATACTTTTCATAAAACTTCTTTGCATCGTCCAGCGCCTTATTATAGATCCTGTCTCCCAGCATTTCCTGAAAAAAATCGAATATTTTCCCCGTTCCGATAATTCCCAGCTCCAGATCATACTCTTCCTCAAAAAAATGGGCTATCTCATCGCACATCTGCGCTTTCTCTTTTTCTTCAAATGCGTACATTTCTACCTCGTTTCCACCTGCAAAATGCTTAATAGTAAATATCGCAGTAGGCTGATTCTATGATTCGACAACTCTGTCCAGCTCGCTTTTCCCTCTCTGATACGATGAATTTACCTCCTGATACAGACAACTGTAAAACTCAGCCGCAGTTCGCCGTCTTTCCTCTGCAAGCTCTTTCGCTTTTGCAGTATAAAATTTTGAATATATATTTTCTAATTTGAACTTATATTCCTGAAAGAACGATGGTGCAGTATCATTTTCACCGGTGGAAACGACTCCGTTTGGCAGCACAGAATACAGCGGTTCCGAAACAATACCTTTGTAAATCAGCGTCCTTGCGATTCCTATTGCTCCGGCTGCATCTAATTTGTCTGCGTCAAATAAAATTTTCGCCTCCAGACTTTGTGCCGGATTATCTTTTCTATAGCTATGCGTCTGAATGCACTGCTTCACCTGTTCTGCATAGCACCTGTCAAATCCCTGTGCCAAAAGAAATTGATATGCCTTGTCGGCCCCTGCCGCTGCATGACTTACCCCAGGATTTTTAAACTGCTCTTTTCGCCCAATGTCATGCAGCAGACATGCCGCAATCAGAACATCATAATCCACATTGCTTTCATCCTTTGCAATTTCCAAGGCATTATATAACACGCGATATATATGCTCTTTATCATGGGCACTGTCATCCATACAGTCAAGCATATAGTTTTCCAGTAAACAATAAGTTTCTCTATTCATCAAAACAATCCCTTCACCGTCCGGATGATCTCCTCCATATCCACCTGCGTATTCTTGATATCGCTGGGCAGACACAGCCCTCTTGCAAAGATATCCTCGCCCACGCTCTTCCTGTCCGTGTAATGGGGCCAGAAATCGTACTCGGCAAAGACAGGCTGCATATGCATGGGTTTCCAGATGGGTCTGGTCTCTGCATTGCACTTTTCTTCCAGCACATCCATCACCTTCTCCGGCGTCACGCCGCATCCCTCGGAAATGGTCATGCAGGAGAGCCAGTTGTTGGCATCTCCTTCCGGGTTCATGGGATTCATCTGAATCTCAGGAATGTCCGCAAAAGCCTGCCGATACTGCTCATAGATAGCCTTCTTCTTCGCCTTATGCTCCTCCAGATGCAGAAGCTGTCCTCTGCCGATACCCGCCGTCACATTGCTCATACGGTAGTTATAACCGATCTGGGAATGCTGATAGTGTCTGGCAGGATCTCTGGCCTGCGTAGCCAGGAAGGTGGCCCGCTTGGTCGCCTCCTCATCCGCCGACACAAACATACCGCCTCCCGAAGTGGTGATGATCTTATTGCCGTTAAAGGAATATATTCCGTATTTGCCGAAGGTTCCCGTATGCTTCCCCTGATACGTGCTGCTCAGGGATTCCGCCGCATCCTCAATCATCGGCGTACCGTGAGCATCACAGAGTTCCATGATCTCCTTAAGCTTAGCAGGTGTGCCATAGAGATGTACACAGATCAAGGCCTTGGGATTCGGATACGCCTCATAGGCTCTGCGCAGCGCCGCGGGAGACATATTCCAGGTATCCGGTTCCGCATCGATAAACACCGGTGTGGCATTTTCGTATAGGATCGGATTACAGGATGCGGAGAAAGTCAGATCTGATACAAACACCACATCCCCCTGCTTTACTCCCAAGAGCTTTAATGCCAGATGGATCGCCGCTGTACCGGAGTCCAAAGCTGCCGCATGGCCGCAGCCTGTATACTCTGCTATTTCTTTTTCAAAAGCGTTCACGTTAGGACCAAGGGGCGCCACCCAGTTCGTGTCAAAAGCTTCCTGCACAAAAGCCTGCTCCTCCCCGTGCATCGTGGGGGAAGACATATAGATCCGTTTTTTGTCCATAAACTTATCCCTCCTGAATTTATCCATAGTTCAGCTCCCGCCCATTCGTAAAATCGTGCTTAGTCCGTGTAGTGATAAGTCGGCACGATCTTTTGAATCAGCGGTCTGATATCCGAATTCTCAATCTGGCACTCATCCTTCAGCTCCTTTAGCTGGGCAAAAAAATCGTGCTCATTCAGTTCGATCGGTTTCCCGATATGAATCATCTTGTTTGCCGTATCTTTCATGCCTTCCTCTTCCATCAAAAGCTCCTCGTAGAGCTTCTCTCCGGCTCGAAGGCCCGTAAACTCAATCTTAATGTCCTCACCAACGCGATATCCTGATAATTTGATCAGATTCTCCGCCAGCGTAAGGATCTTCACCGGCTCTCCCATGTCCAGAACGAAGATCTCGCCTCCTTTTGCGTAAGCGCCGGCCTGCAGCACCAGAGATACCGCCTCCGGAATAGTCATAAAATAACGGATGATATCCGGATGGGTGACCGTAACCGGACCACCTGCCGCAATCTGTTTGCGAAACAGCGGAATGACGCTGCCGTTACTGCCAAGGACATTTCCGAAACGCACCGCTACAAACTCTGTCTCGTAATGCTTATCAAAAGTCTGTATGATCATCTCACAGATCCGCTTGCTGGCTCCCATGATATTAGTAGGATTTACCGCTTTGTCGGTGGAGATCATGACGAAGCGATGCACTCCGCTCATTGCCGCCGCCTGCGCCGTCTTAAAGGTGCCGAAGACGTTATTCTTGATCGCTTCGGTAGGGCTGTCCTCCATCAGCGGCACATGTTTGTGTGCAGCAGCGTGATAAACGATATCAGGCTTATATTTGGAGAAAATATAGTTCATTCTGTTGGTGTTTCTCACGGAAGCGATCAACACCACCAGATCCAGCTCCGGATAATCAGCCTTCAATTCCTGCTGCACATCATAGACAGAATTTTCATAGATGTCCACGATCACCAGCTGTCTCGGCTTGTGCATCGCAATCTGCCTGCAGAGTTCACTGCCGATGGATCCGCCGCCGCCGGTGACAAGCACGACCTTACCCTGCACATAGCCCAGAATGGAATCCAGATCCACTGTGATGGGATCCCTTCCCAGAAGATCTTCCACCTCAACGTCACGCAGCTTGCTGATGTTGACTTCACCGTTTACAAGCTGATACATGCCCGGCAGAGAGCGGAGCTTACAGTTGGTATCTTTACAAATTTCCAGAATATTGCGGATCTCAAGCTTGGATGCGGAGGGCATAGCGACAATGATCTCATCCACGCCGTAGATATCGGCGCACTCCACAATTTTTTCCCTGCCGCCGACTACCTTGATCCCCTGAATATAACGACCCCATTTCCCCCTGTCGTCATCGATGATGCATTTGATGACCATGGTGGAAAAATTGCTGTTCACGATCTCCTTAATGATGACATTAGCCGCCTCGCCCGCACCGATCACCATAACGGATATCTGGTTTCTTTTATTCTGCTGCTTATGCTTTAAGCTCCGGAAAAACCGATAAGAAAAACGACTGGCAAAAATACAGACCACAAGCACCGCCAGGTAGGCAGGATAATAACTTCTCGGCACAGCCTGCGCTGTAATCCGGAAAAACTGCAGACCGATTCCATCTGCCAGTGTGGAAAGCGTACAGGCCACCACGATATTCTGCAGTTCCGTCTCCCCTGCAAAGGCCCACAGACTGCTGTATAGACGCATCACATAGAAGATGAACAGCGTAGCCAGAATATTTAAGGGCAGCATCCGCTCAATAGGCAGCATGAAGTGCTTCGGAATAAAATCCAGATGAAAATCATACCTCCACATGATCGGCACATAGCTTGCCAACACCACGCTGATCACATCATACAGGATCAGGCAGGTTCTTCTGTAGAACAGCTTTACATTAAATATCTTTTTCGTCTTTTCCATAATAATTTCGTTCTCTCTGCTTTAAGTCTGTCGTATTATGATCTGCTGTCCGTCAAAAGCGGTCCCATTGTCAAAAGCAGGCTAAACGCGATGGGACAGCATGGATGAAAAATCCACTCTGAAAGGCCCGCCACCGCAAACAGGATAAGAAGCGCCAAAGGAAACAAGGCACATTCCCGATCATCCCTGTGCCTGCGATAATAGAGGAGCGCCTGAAGAAACGTCCCCACACCCAGCAGAAGAAACACCGCTCCTACCGGGATGCCGTGATCGTAAGCCACCTGCAGATAAATATTGTGCGCGTGGGCCAGATAATTGCCGTCGGGCTCCATAACGCCCATATCGTCATGTCCGCGTTTGTCCAGTCTGTCATAATATTGCTTGAAGATATACATTCTTCCGTTTGTAAAAGATTCCTCTTCCTTCTCTTTGGCCGCCATATCCTCCGCTGAGGCCAGGAGAATTTTACGCCCCAGTTCCAAATAGGGACTCCTGTACTCCGAGGTCTTATCCGCCTTACTGAAAAAGAGAAAAGCGTTCAGGCACTCTTCCTCAGGAAGGCCCAGCACCTTCATCTGGAAGGTCTGGATAAAGCGCTCAATCGTGATATAGTAGTAAGAATCCATATCTCTGCCGTGCACAAGCTCCGAGGGAAACTCCTCGATCTCATGCGCGCGCACATCCGCAGCCACCGCCGGAATCGTCCTCTGCGCCGTGAAGACGACCGGAAAACTCAGGAGGGCAGCGAGCGTCATAAGGCCGACGCTTTGCAGAAGACGGCCCCATTTTTGCCGGAAAGGCAGTTCCTTCCCCGCAAATACAGCCATAGGGATTACGATTACCGCCATCCCCAGAGAAGCGAGATATCCCGTCCTTGAGAGCGTAAACAGCAGATACATGGCAGAAACACCAAACAGGATCAGCTCCTTATAAACTCCCGCTAAATACGGCCTTCTCCGATAAGCATCCAAAAACTTCACAAGCGCCGCGCAGAACACCAGCGCCAGATACACCGCTGAGATCGTCACCGTGTGAAAGTGGAAGGGATAACGATAATACCGAAAATACATATAAGGTCTGTGAAGCAGGCAAAATCCTGCTGTTGCCACAAAATGAAGCAGTATGCCGTTCACAATATTTCGCAAAAGCTTTTCTCTCCTGATCCCTGACGCCATCCGCAGGTAATAGAGCGTGAAGGTGCAGACCAGATAGATAGGCCAGCCCCTCGTGTTTCGGCGCAGGATGAGAAAAACAAAAAACGTCCCCACCAGCAGACCATAGAGAGGAGCTATCCTCTGAATCTCCCGCTTATACAGCATCCTCAGAGAATTCAGAATCACAAAACCCGCCAGGATACCTGCCCAGACCGTCAGCTTCAGAGCGAGAAGTTCCTGCTCTTCAGGGCCTTCCTTTCCCGCCGCCACGGTGAAGTCAATCAATACAGTCAAAGCATTTTTATAGTACATCGGCCCCGCGATCGCAGCCACTACAGCGTAGAGCAGATTGACCGGCCGGAGAATTTCCTTTTTCCGATACGTAACGATCAGCGCCAGCGCAAAGAAAATGAGGGTCTGCCTGTAAGCCACCGTATGATGGATCTCATAGAGGGCGTTCATGTAATTACAGCATCCCCAAATGGCTCCGGCAAACATCAGAGACTGCAGATCATCACGCCATCTCTCTCTCACCACCGCAAAAACCGTTCTGTCCGTGGCTATCCCGGTGCGGTCATGATTCAGCGCATAGAGAAGTCCCGCCACCGAAAAGACCAGCCCCGTCTCGTAAAAGAGGATGGAGTAAATATCGTTTGTAAAAAGCTGAAACGGGCCGATCAAAACCGCAACAGCAGCACCCGCTGCAAGAATCAGCGGATTTAAGCAAAAGCGCATGGCACGCTCCACCGTGAGCAGCGTATTCTTTTCAGGCCGTTTGCTGTAATAGCGCTCTGTGAGCAGTGTTGTGAAAACGCCCGCGAAAAGGAAAAGCGCAACAAAAAACAAAGTCTTCTGTTTGCGCAGGGGCACTTCGTAGACATAGTTTGCAGCCATGCACCGTTCCACATCCTCCGCACCATCGTAATAGACAGCGCCGATGTAAATGTTGAAGCCCTCGCCGGCATTACCGACATAGGCCACCCGAAATTCCGATTCCACACCCTGAAGCAGGAAGTAATAATCCCTTCCCACTTCGGTATCAATATTTACCTGAATCCTGCAATATCCGGGAAGCTCCATATCCCCGATATCGATAATCTGCTGCATGAGAGTCTGCATGGAGCCGTCACGGAGCACAAAGTTAATTTTCTCTCCCTTCGTCCACTCCGCCAGATAGATTTCGATTTCCTTCAATCTGTCGTACTGCGCGATGAACCGCTGCTGCACTACCTTATTTTCATTGACCGCTTCAGACAATACACTCTGCTTGTCACCGCTTTCGGAGCGTACTTCCTCGTGGATCAAGCGAAGCGGCCACAGCGTAAACAGGACGCACGCAGCCAGAATCCATACGATTCCGCAGATAGCTTGTCTCTTATTGATGATTCGACTCATGGTTTTCCTCTATGATGTCATTCTCATTTCACCATTACCCCTTAGTTTACCACAAACAGGGGATTATTACAACTGACGACTCCCGCTGTGGTATTTGATGTCATTACAGATCAAGCCCTTTTGCCTCGTCACATCCCAGAATAATGTTCATGCACTGAATTGCCGCGCCAGACGCACCTTTTCCCAGATTGTCAAACTGCGAGGAAACGACAATGCGCTCCTCATTTCCCGTCACATAAATTTTTAACCCATCCCAGCCGGACAGACCATTCCCTGCCAAGAACCCGCCGGCCGCAATTTCATCGTCCGCGGAACTCACCCTGATGAACCGCTGATCCTTAAAATACTCTGTATAGTATTGCAGCAGCGATTCCGGCGTTTGTTTTCCCGTCAGCAGGTCAGCATACAGGGGTACGGAAACCACCATGCCGCTGTAATAGTCGTCAATGATCGGCGAAAACAAGGGCGTGCGCGCGAGCCCTGTGATCTTCTTCATCTCCTTCAGGTGCTTGTGCTGCTGCGTCAGTGCATATTCTCTTCCCGATGAGAGTTCTTTCGGCCTGTCCGCGCTTTCATAAGCTGCAATCGTCCTCTTGCCGGCTCCGCTGTATCCCGAGATCGCAAAGCTGCTGACCGGGTAATCCTTTGAAAGAATACCACCTGTTATCAAAGGATAGACCAGTGAAATAAAACCTGTGGCATAGCATCCCGGAACCGCTATCCGCTTTCCTGTCCGGATTGCCGCTCTGTGCGCGTCAGACAGTTCCGGAAAACCATAGGCCCACCCTTCCTGCGTCCGATGCGCGGTGGACGCGTCGATGATCACCACATCCTCATCTTCCGCCAATGCAGCGGACTCCCTTGCCGCCTCATCCGGCAGACACAGAAATGTGATATCCGATGCATGGATCATTTTTTTTCTCTCCGCCGGGTCTTTTCTCAGCTCCGGATCAATGTGTAAAAGTTCTATATCGTCGCGGTTTTGAAAGCGTTCGTTGATCCGCAATCCCGTTGTTCCTTCGCTCCCGTCAATAAAAACCTTTGTTTTCATAAATATGCACTTCCTTCCAAGTTTTTTGTAGATTATACCTTAAGTTATTATATAAATCAACATCTTCTCTATATTTATGCAGTTTTCGTTTGTTTTGTGCATGTTTATACATTTTCTATGCATTCCTGCCGCATATTCTCTCTCACAGACTTGATTCTTTTCAGGAATCATCCCCTCGATCATTCATCTGCGCGATTGCCAGAAACAGCGGCAGCGCATACCAGAAAAAGAGCACATACCTGGGCAGATAGGTCGGACCGAGGAGCACCGTCAGCCATATCAGAAAAATCGGCAAAAACGGATACATAATTTCGTATCGTCTGTTATTTAATAATCTGGCAAAGAGAAGTGCATACAGCCAAAACATGGCTCCCGGAGAAAACAGCCATGAGATCACGGGAATTTTCTCCTTCCAGACCTCAAGTGAGAGCTTTCTGTACACCTCATCAAGCCAGGGTATCTTACTCTCCCTGACACCCGGCTGCTCCACTTCATAGCCGAAATAGGAGTTATCCCGATAAGTAAAAGTAAACACCGTATTACCGCCGTAGACATTGATCACCGTATTCGGATACCAGAATCCGTAGGAAGTCATCCACCACGCATTCAGGTAGATCAGAGGCTTTTTCATGCCGATTCTCAGCCAGAGTGCGGCATATCTCCCCTTATTCCCCGCAAAGGCCTCATTGTTGAAACGATACTTGACCGGATCGGAAAGCCTCGGCGTATAGTGAGAGAGTGCCTCCTCATCCAGCACTTCATGCAGAATCTCCAAGTCCTGCCCGGAAAAGACTTCCGGAGCATACCGATAGGTCCTTGCAAGCTGTTGGATCGGCACTGTCAAAATCTCCTGATATTCGGAATCATCCGCATGGAGCACCATTTTCAAACCGCCGTTTATAAGAAGGCATCCAGCCACCGCACAGACGGAAAGAAAAAGCAACTGTTTACGATGATCCTTTTTCATAATAAGCAGCAGAGGGATCATCACCAAAAAGGCGTAAAAACCGTTATTCCGGAGAAGCATCATCGCCATGCCGCTCGTCACAAAAAGAAACCGCCAGCCCTTTGACTCAAAAAATGTCTCCTCCATTCCCAGCTCCAAAAGACAGAGCAGCAGCAAGAGGAGCGCCAGCGTGAACAGCGCGTCCTTGGCAGAGCAGAGTGTAAACATCACCACCGTTGGAAACAATCCCAGCCAGAGAAGGCTGATCAGACGCAGTATGCGGGAACTCCCTTTTTTACGAAGATAGGAGAAAAGAAAGGTAAAACCGCCCGCCACGAGAATCATCTGGAAATCCACGTAACAGGCAATGCCTAAATTGTAGGAACCAGTCAGCTTATGGACGCCGCAGATCATCCCACCCAAAAGAAGAACATGCACAAGCGGATGGTGTGTCGAAAATGTTCTGGTCGCCACCTGAATATATTCATCCTGCGCATCGTAGACAAAAAAGCCCGGATAGACCGCCAGAAACACGGGCAGCCAGCATAAAAGCAGAAACAGGAAGACTGCGATATCCGCCTGTGCCTCGTTCAATCTAATCACGCCTGTTATTTTATCAACCGCATTCCTCACGGAAAGCATACCTCTGTCTTGCATTCCGTCCATAAGCCGCCATAATAGTAGCACAAGCCCGGTGAAGATAACGGTAAACGACACCAGCTGAAGCCAGAGCGTCACGTCCTTGATATCCACGTTCTCCACACTGTCCAGCCGCGCGCCGAACAGAATTGCCGTCGAAAACAGCAGGGAAAACACGCCGGCAATCAGAACGCTTCTGTTTTTTTTCTGCTTTTTGTCACTCCGCATCTCTCTCATCCAAACACTCTCTGATCACATATTGGGGAGAATTATTCAAGGATATATAAATCCGTCCGATGTACTCCCCGATAATGCCCAGCATCAAAAGGATCAGTCCGCAGAAAAATACAACCGCCGCCATCAGCGCGCTGAATCCTACCGGAACAGCCGGATTGATAAACTTCTTTATGATCGTAAAGATTCCGTAGGCAAACCCGGCGCAGGCGGAAATCACCCCGATCACCGTCGCAACTCTCAGCGGCTTTACACTGAAAGCCGTAAAGCCGTTAAACCACAACCCCAGAAGTTTTCCCAGGGTATAGCCCGAGGTACCCACTTCGCGCTCCTTGTGAGTTACCTCCACATTCGTTATTTTTTTCGTTGTGCGCAGCACAAGACCGATAACATAGGGATAAGGATTCTCATAGCGCAGCATCTCCTCCACCACAAATCGTTTCACGGCAAAGTAACTGGAAACATAGAGCTCCTTCGGCTTTCCCAGCATGACTCTTGTCATCAATTCATTGATCCTGCTGCCGAAATTACGAAAACCGGAATGCCGCTTGTTCGCATATTTCGCGTAGACCACATCCGAACCCGCTTCGATTCCGGAAAGCAGCTTCCCCACTTCTCCTGCAGGCGTCTGGCCGTCATCATCCAGACACACTACAATATCGCCCCGCACATAGCGGAAGCCTGCCATCAACGCTGCGTGCTGCCCAAAATTTCTCGCCAGATTCACGCCGCAGACATCTCTATTTTCTCCGCAAAGTGCGCGGATCGTCTCAAAGGTATCGTCCGGAGAGGCGTCGTTTACCAAAACGATCTCATAACGGTACTGCGAAAGCTCCCTCATGACATCCCTGATTTCCTGTACCACCCTGCCTATGGTCTGCGCCGACCGGTAGCAGGGAATCACAAAACTGACCAACTGTTTCATAGTTTTCTCCATTTCCGTATCAAATTGAAAGGTTTTCCTCTATTTTACTCTTCCATGTGTCATAGTCGATCTCCATAAAAAGGACCTCCCGAACGCCCTGTTCTAAAGAAACGGTCTCCCGTCTGCTATTGATCATCTGAAATCCTGCCTTTTCATAGCTTCTCAGGGCTTTTGCATTGTCCTCAAGAAAGCGCAGAAAAATTTTTTTCAGGCCCAGCGTCCCAAATCCGTAGTCCAGCATCAGCTTCGCCGCCTGCGTGCCATATCCTCGTCCCAAAGCATCGCTTTCTCCGATGAATATACCGTACTCGGCTTCGCCCGCTTCCCTGTCGATATCCCGCAGATACACACTGCCGATCTCCCTGTAAATGCTCTCTGTCTTCCGCAGACGGTCTTTCGCCGCCGGCACACAGATGATAAACTGCGCCACATGTCCGGGCTCCACCTGTTCCTTCAGCCATACCTCATGCCCCTCTCTGGTAAATGGCTTCTGGTAGATAAAGTTTTTCCGCACAAAATCCCGATTTCGCCAGGCCACGATCCTGTCCGTGTCCTGCGGTGTGATCGGTCTCAGATACAGGTTCTCCGCGCTCATTTGTCTCTCTCCATCCTCTATTCCTGTTTACTTACCACTCCCATTTCGTCTCGCGCTGAAGCTGCCCGCTCTCTGAAACGGGAATCACTTGATACACACCGTAATTTTCCCCTATCCTGCCATACTCCTCAACATAAACTTCCAGGCCCTTCTCGGCATAGGGGACAGCGAGCCATGTAAGTCCCCGCTGTTCTGCTTCCGCGTCCGACATGATAAAATCCGCCTTTCCCTCCTTGAGCGCGTCCGCCGCATCCTCTATTCCAAAGGCGGCAAGCTTTTCCCGGTACAATGGACTCTTACACATCCAACCCCCGGCAATATCATAGTTTGCAGGCGCATTATCCCTGCATTCCAAAAGTTTTCCCGAAAAGGCTACGGTAGAGTACACATCCTCGAAATAAAAGGTGTTCGGGTGTGCCCTGCAATAGGCGTCTATGGCTTCCCAATCCGCATTGATCTCCCGACGTCTTTCCTGATCAGCCTGAACCGCAGGAACATTCTTTATCAGGCTTGCCGTCGAAAGCAGAAACAGGGCCGCCGTCGCGCCGTACACCAGATTTCGAACCGCTGCAGATCCGACAGAATGAAGCACAGAATCCTCTGTTTCCGGCACAGATTCCGCCCTCGCTTCTGATTCCGCAGAAGCGCGCTGCAGATACCGTAAAAACAGTCCCGCCAGCAGACAAAATTCGACCAGATAGAGAGAATGCGTGATCCGTTCAGGATCCCGCCCACGCATCAGAATAAACATCCAGAGAGCGCTTCTCGTCAAAAAAATCAGGAAAAGCTGTACAACCGCACTAAGCAGCTTTTCTGCACGGGATTTTTTCTCTCCCTTGCAAAATAACGTAACAATTGCTATTATATTTGCCGCATATCCCAGCATCACCAGCAGATTATAAGGCGCATCGCCGCCATGAAAGCTGCGGTAACGATATAGAAAAAGGCTTTCTCTGAAGATTGCACCCCAGTCCTTTGCTCCGCCCACGCACTCCCTGGCATAAGTCGCCACATTCGAGAGCATCTGTGTATCAATTCTCTCATCAAGGCCGTAGTTATAGTTTTCAAGCAGGATCCGCACTCCAAAAGAAGCCCCCAGCTCATCTAAATCCGCATCAAAACCGTCCTCTGTCACCACCTCGCGGTAAAAGTCATAAATCGTCGTTCTATCATCAAAAAACTGTCGAAATCCCACCCAGTCTCCACCGTAGGCCAAAGCGTCCGCTCCCAGCGACAATCCCATACCCGCGAGCAAAAGCAAGAGAAGTCCGCCATATTTTTTCAGATTATCCCCCGTAAATACCGGCCTGTCCTCCCACCAGCAGAAGGCTCCCGCAAGTCCTAAAAGGGGCAGCACGAGGAGCGCCATCTCCGATCGGAGCTGAAATGCCAGAAGAAAAAGAAGAAGCGGCAGGATATAAGTGCCCTGACTGGTCAGAAAGAGAAATATCGCCGTTCCCGCCAGCATGGCGCAAGTAATCGTATACTGAACGTTAACCATATGAGCCAGCCATATGCCCCACTGAAAAAGCACCAGTCCCAAAAGGCAGAACAGTTTTCCGGCAAAACGCCATCGCGTTTCTGCAGCGCCGATACCACTTTCTAAGTTGTCATCTCCCGTTTGCGCCCGCCCCTGCATAAAAGGAGTATCCGCCAGTGCACACAGTCTGACACCCACCGCACAAAAGCAGCCGAACTGGCACAGAAAGAGAAAGGCCCCGTACCACGGAAAAGAACCATTCAGCCGATAACACAGTGCAATCAGCGCTCCCAGCGGATAGAGGGTCTGCATATTGTGCCCGTCGGGCACGCCGCTGTAGATGCCCGACATAATATCCCGCATCATCGTATCGTCGTTTAGATCAAAATAGAAATCAAAACAAACGCCCATCAGAATGGCACTGATTCCTATGATAAGAAGCGACAATATGCAGTTTTGATATTTTCCCGTCTTTTTGTTCATAATATAGATATCAATTGTTATCAAATCCGCTTTGTATGTGCATCCGGCCTCAACGATAGAACGCTTTCACCTGCTCTGCAATGTATTCCGTCTGATCCGCCGTCATTTTATAAAACAGAGGCAGTCTCAGCAGTCTCTCGCTCTCCTTCGTTGTATATCTGTCCTCACCGTGGAATCTGCCGTATTTTTGTCCCGCAGGGGCGGAATGCAGCGGCACATAGTGAAACACCGACAGAATTTCCTTCGATTTCAAAAATTCGATCAGACGACTCCGTTCCTCCATATCCTTCGTCTTAATATAGAACATGTGTGCATTGTGCGTACAATATTCCGGTATATAAGACATCTCTATCCTGCCCGCTTCTGCCAAGGGCGCAAGCAGTTCCCGGTACTGATTCCATCTTTCCATCCTCGCCTGCGTGATCTCCTCAGCCATTTCAAGCTGCGCATACAGATAAGCCGCGTTCATGTCGCTTGGCAGATAGGAGGAACCCTGATCCTGCCAGCGGTACTTGTCCACCTGACCTCTGTAATACTTGCTTCGGTCCGTTCCCTTTTCCCTGTAAATCTCCGCCTGCTCGATGTCCTTCTTGTCCCGGATCAGCAGCGCGCCGCCTTCCCCCATACTCAGATTTTTCGTCTCGTGGAAACTGAAGCACCCGAACTCTCCGAAGGTTCCCAACGGTTTTCCTTTATAGGAAGCCATGATAGCCTGCGCCGCGTCCTCCACAACGATCAGATGATGTCTTTTTGCAATATCCATGATCACATCCATCTCGCAGCCTACGCCTGCATAGTGCACCGGGGCGATCGCCCTTGTTCGTTCCGTGATTGCTTCATCAATCAATTTTTCGTCTATGTTCATCGTATCAGGACGTATGTCTACAAAGACCGGAACCGCGCCGCGCAAGACGAATCCGTTAGCCGTCGATACAAAGGTGTAGGAGGGCAGGATCACCTCGTCCCCCGCTTTTATGTCCGAAAGCAAAGCAGCCAGCTCCGTTGCGTGGGTGCAGGAAGTCGTGAGCAGGCACTTTGCCGTACCGGTCAGCTCCTCGATCTTCTCATTGCACTTTTTCGTGTAAGGCCCGTCGCCACAGATCTTTTCCTGCGCTACCGCCTCTCTCATATACTCAAATTCTTTTCCCGTAAAGGGGGGAACGTTAAAATTGATCATAGCATCACACCTCTCCAAAACTCTGTTTTTTCATAATCGTTCTCGTACTGCCATTATTTTACCATATCTCAGATGCCAAAACGCGAAAACATTTCAGAAAGAATTACGCAGTAATTCTTTGGTCGCAGGATGCCGATCCTGCGACGATTTTACCGTATCCTTCTCACTCATACAACAGCAAATCATCTCTGTCTGCCGAAAGCTCCCGCAGCCGCGGAGTGAAACCGCTTATGGAAAAAAGGCAGTATATTTCGCGCCTGTCGTCCCGATGCCACGCCACCTGCTTCGCCTTCTCCTGAAGCCGATAGAAAACGTCCACATCTACTGCCTCGCTCAAATACTTGCACTCACCGAACAATATCGTCCGCTCTTCATCGTTCAGTCCCACGATATCTATCTCAGTATTCTTATTCCAATAGCGTCCGACTCTTGAAAAGTGGCAGGGAAGCCCTTCTTTCCCGGAAAGTTCTTCCCTACAGACATCCTCGTAAACCAGAGCCGCATGCCCGGTCACAAAACTCTTTCTGACCTTATCCATAACGGTTGCTATTTGTCCCTGCTCCACATCGCCCTGATTGGGATAGATCAGGGTAAACCAGAAACGGATATAGTAGTCCGTGATCCGATATAGACCCTTTTTGCTCTTCTCCGGATTTTCCTCCGTGACAGGCACCTCCCGCCGCACCAGATCGAGTTCTGTCAGGGTCTTCAGGTTTCTGGTCAGGTCCGTCGCTTTCGTCTCCATAAAACAGGCGATCTCCGCAAGCTTCGTCCTGCCAAAGGCAATGGCTCGCAGGATGGAAAAATAACTCCCCACCTCCGCCACCTCCTGCTGCAGCAAAAAATGCGGTTCCTCGTAGAGATATCCCGTGCGATCCAAAATGTTCTTTTCAATGCCTGTATAAATATCCTCGCAGTCCGCAAAGGACTCGATGTACTTCGGCACGCCTCCGGTCACTGCGTAGCGCTCGATCTGCTCTCTTCTGGATAATCCGCCGTAAAAATCCCGGTAATACGAAAAAGGAATTTGCTTTAGACGGATCTGAGCCGTCCTCCTCCCATAAAGAGGGCTGTTGTAGGAGAGCGTCTGAGAGACCATTATGGAAATCAGAGAGCCGCATAGAATTACCATAACAGGCGTTTTTATCAGGATCTCATCCCATATCCGCTGAAATACCGAGGGAAATGCGGGATTCGTCTTCCCCAGATATTGAAATTCGTCTATGACCAGAATCGGCTTTTCATCCCATTCACAGGAGACGATGAGCCGAAAGATGGTATCCCATTTATCCATAGAAGTCTCCGACAGAACGGGATCTTTCGTAAATGCCGCCGCTTTCTCCTGAAAAGCGGCGCGGTTTAAGGCTTCCGACTCCTGAGTCGCCAGAAAGTACATCGCCTTTTTTCCCTTGATAAATTCCGACAGGAGCGTAGTCTTCCCGACACGACGTCTGCCATAAACAATGACCAGTGAAGCTTCTTTTTTCGCATATTCTTTTTCTAACGTGGCAATCTCCAACTTCCGATCGACAAACTGCTCCATAAGCCCATCCTCCTTATGTACAGTATACCACATTTTTTATGTTTGTAAACATTATGTCTTGAAACATTATGTTTGCAAACATAACTTTTGTTCTACACACAAACTCTCTACTTCGCGCAGTAAACCACATACCGCGCATTCCCAAAGCGCTCCGTATATCCGTGATCTCTAACCCACTCCCCCAGTATCCGCTGTTTTTCGTCCAGCTGCATATTTTTCATGTCAACCCCAAACCAGCTGATAGCCTCACCGTCGTCGCTCCAGTAAGCCGCCACAGCCGAAGAAACAATGATCACCGGCAGTTCCCCGCCCGCCGTGATCTCCGCCTCCAGAGCCGCGAGATCCCGCTCATACTCCGTCATGCGGTAGGATTTCAGATCGGGCCAGCCCGTCGATAGCGCCGGCGGCATGTCCAGCAGATAATGTAGTCCCGGCAATTCCCCATAAGTGATCGCCGCCCTGCCCGTCACTCCTTCCTCCTCTGTAAACAATCGCAATTCTTCCAGGAGCGCGGCATTTTCCGTATTCGTATAAACACCCGCCGCCTTCTTCGGCACCGTTACGCAGGTATCCCGGTGCTCCCCGTAAATACCGTCCTGAAAGACAAAGCTTGCATGAGAGCCTATGCTCTGCACCAAAACAAACAGAAACAGGAACACCATAGGCGCATACCACACAAAATCGTACTCCGCACCGTTTTGCCGCTCTGCCGCCGAGGATTTTATGCCGTCGCTTACCACCCACAGGAAAAAGGGCGCCGCCACAAACAGATTATTGATGATCGGGTACAGGTAGTTGTTGCTGCCAAGAGGCGTTAAAAAGATCTGCAAAAGCACCAGCGCCGCCAGGATCCTCTGTTCCTCCCTCACCCTTTTTCCGAAAAGACAGCGTACCGCCGCTGCGATCGTTGCCAAAAGCAGCAGAACAGCGGGATAGTAGATACTGCCGTTGCCATACTGATAATATCGGAAGTGAAACATTCCCCTGCCCCAGTAGAAGCGGAGCAGAATCAGGAGAAGCAGCACATATCCCGCCTTTATGATTACACCCGTTATTCTATATGCATTCCGCTTCTCATCCATGCCGTACAGCTTCTCCCTCACATAGAACGCAAAAGCGGCCGCCGCCGCACATACCCCCGCAAACGCCAGCCAATACAGACCTTTCCCATAGTCCGCAAACATACCGGAAATCATTGAAGATGGTTTGTAGTCTGTTGCCTGTTCGGTCATGGCGAACATCGTGCGCACCATATCGGGATAGGCCGAAGCTCCATAGCGGAGACAGATCGCGAGAAGCGGCACACCGAAGCCCACAAGATAACCCGCAAGACACCATCCCGTTGAGGCCGCAAGTTTGTTATTTTTTTGATACAGCACGATCCCGTACCACACCGCCAGAATAAAAGCGGCCTGCACCACGTTCGGCATCCGCACTGCCACATTGGCTCCCAGACAGACGCCCGCAGCTGCAAAACACAGCCTCGCCTGCCCCGCGCCGGTCAATCCCCGGTAAAGGAGCAGCATCCCCGCCGTCATCAAAAAATAAGTCAGATAGTTGTACAGGATCGTAGATGGGCACCAGCAAAGTCCCAGCGCAAGAACTTCTCCGAGAAACAAAAGCGGCGCCGGTATCCTTTTTCTCAATCCGAAATAAACCATAAGTGCCGTCGCAGACAATACCAGCGTTGTATAACATTTGATACCGAGCAGCGTTTCCCCGAACGTGAGGCAGCTAAGCAGCCAACCAACCGCATTGGAGAGAAATGTCGCCACGATCCAGGTTCCCTTCATCGTCCCAAAATACTGAAAATTGGTCAGGCTGTAGGTGGAATCCGCCACATCGAGTCCCTGATTTACCGTAAGAAACGGATAAAGGAAAAGCACCGCGGGAAAAAACAGGTTCTCTATGAGATTTTTATATTTACCGTAAATTTTTGCCAGACCCTTCATACCTTACCGCCGTTTCCACTCCTCAGCTCTTCTTGTTTCGGCTTTCTGTCTGCCGACTTTCTAAACACCCATGCCCGCACCATATCCACTGCCGTGCCGACCACATACACGAGCAGGACACAGCCAATCATATGCGGCACAAAAAGAAAACTCTTATTCACCTTGTCTGCTCCCAGCCACTTCATCCACTCATAGCGCACGAGAATGTGCTCATGCAAAAGATAGACCCCGAAAGTACAGGGGGCAAGCAAGCGGGCCAGATCCGCCGGACGGCCTTCCCGAACAGAAAAATTTTTAAATACATAAAACAGGGAAACGGCCCCCGTAAGGCAGAGCAGATGATTGTAAGTATAAGGCATATTCGCATAATGGATAAACGCATCTATCTCGGTGCCAAGCGTATTGGAAAACAGCGAAAGCAGCCAGATCAGCAGACAGGAGAGCACATAAGCCCACACTGCATGGGACTGCTTTTCCAGCCAGGAAATACCGTACAGCCTGATGTAACCGGCTATGATAAACAGACACAAAAACCACCCGAAATCATAACCGTACCGGTCTGTCGCCAGATACACGGGAACGATCGTCTTTTCCAGAGAAAAGAAAGTAAGCAGCAATGCCATAAGAATCTGAAGATCGCGCTTTTTCATCTTTTGTATGCCCGCCGCCAGAAAAGGCGAAAAGAGATACATGACAAGATAGGCCGTGGCAAACCAATAATGCTCTGTCCCAAAAGGAAATACAAATCCGATCCAGTCGTAGACTTCAAGATCCCCCACAGAAACCACACCGCATAAAAGAAGTATGGCAGGAATCAACAGCGAATAAAAAAGAACCTGACAAAGCAGGGATACGACCCGTCCCGGCTTCCAAACAGATTCCACGCAGAAATAACCGCTGATCAGCACATAACAGTTTACCGCCACAATGCAGAAAGACTCGATCAGCCATGCCAATGTGCCGACCGGATCATCCTTTGCCACGAAAGGAAACGGCGTGGCAGCCCCGCCCTTCACCAGATAGTGGAGGGTAATGATCATAAGCATTGCCGCAATGCGAAGCAATTCAAAATTTGCCTGTCTCTTATTCCCTTCCGCCATGCGCCGCCTCAACTTTCTCTTTGATTTCTACTTGCCATATACGCCGCAACCTATACCTAATCGTCACTGCCGGGCGACGATTTTTTGAAGATCCATATCTTACTGAGCACATAATTTGCGAGGATCACGATCGTCTGACACACCAGCTTGGAAATCTTATCGTTGATGGCAAGAAGATCCACCATCACATACATCAGCACGATCTCCAGCACTTCCGTCGCCACTCTCGCACCAATGAAGGAGACAAATTCCTTCACCACGGCAGAGATATCCTTACTCTGACTCTTAAAGACGAACGTGCGGTTGGTCCAGTAAGCAAACACCACCGTCAGCACCCATGAGATCACCGTGGCTGCCATATAATGCATGGACAGCGCGTCCGCAAACACAAAATATAAAATATAATTCAGGACAAAGGCCAGAAAACCGAAGATCAGATAGTTGAATCCTTCCTCATGTTTTTTGTATAACCCCCATCCGAAATCCCATAGCTTTTTTATCATGACATCTTCTCCATTATTATCGTTCGCGGGAAATTTTCCTGGGGATAATTTCCTCACAGTTTTTCATTTCACTTCATCTCTCGCGGGAAATTTTCCCCGCTGCTACACGGTAGACCATATCGCACTTCTCGATCGTCTGTAATCTGTGCGCAATAATAACAAGTGTTTTTTTTCCATGCAGTCTGTTGATGGAGTCCATAATGGCAGCCTCCGTATCATTGTCAAGTGCCGATGTCGCCTCGTCAAGGACAAGCACCTCAGGATCTTCATATAAAGCTCTTGCGATACTGATACGCTGTCTCTGTCCGCCGGAAATGCGGATACCCCGCTCTCCGATCCCCGTCTCCAATCCCTCCGGAAGCGAGCGCACAAAATCATCCAGAGCCGCCTCCTCAAGCGCCCGCCAGACCTTCTCCTCGTCAATCTCCTCCTCCGGCACGCCAAACGCCACATTTTTGCGGATGGAATCGTCTATCATAAAGATCGTCTGCGGAATATAGCCGATATTCTTCAGCCACGCCTCGTAACGGCCACTCACATCCACACCGTCCGCGAGGATTCGCCCGCTCTCCATCTGCAAAAGCCCAAGCAGAACATCGACGATCGTAGTCTTTCCCGATCCCGTAACGCCCACGATACCCACGGACGCACCGATGGGAATCTCCATTCCGGCATGATCAAAGATCAGCTTTTCCGTGTTCGGATACTTGTAAGTGATATCCTCCAGACGGATGTTCTCCTTCAGCGGAAGCTTTTCTACGCTCTGCTTTTTTCTGTAGGCTTCCGCATCATAGGTCATTTTTCCGTCGTGGATCTCCTCCTGCAGATTATCGCTGACCCCCATGAAGAAGGGTTCAAAGTAGGAGATCGAAGTCTGGTAATTGTTGATACGGTTGACACTGGGCAAAAGCCGCATGGCCGCCGCCACAAGTGCCGTAAGCTGCGGGAGAAGCTCCGTAAGCTGTGTTCCCTGTCCCAGAGTCAGGACGAAGTATCCCACCATGCCCGTGATGCACACCGTCTCGATCAAAAGCCTCGGCGTCGCATTAAAGAGGTTGTATTTCTGCACGGCGTTCACATAGCCCGCCCCGCATTTCGCGTACTCGTTGATAAAATAATTTTCCTTGCAGCCGATCTTGATCTCCTTGATGCCCATGACGGACTGCTCGATCCACTTGTAAAGACCGCTGTAAAACTCCTGATTTTCCTGCCCTGCCCGTATCATAATGGGCTTTAGAACCTTTTTGATCACAAAAAGAAGGAGTACCATAAGGACCGCCATCCCCATGATCATCATGGCATCCGAAAAGAGGAATAGTGCTGCAACCAGGCAGACAAACACAATGCACTCGGAAAAAAGCTGCAGGCAGCTTAAGATCAGACCGTACATATTGTTGACATCAGACGTGATATTCCGTTGAATCACGGACGTATCCGCATTCAGATAGTATTCGTAGGGACGTTTCATGAAATTGATCATCATGCGTCTTGAAGTGGCAAATTGATTTGTATAGACAAACTTGAGCTGGAGCTTCTGTTGAAAGAACAGGTAGACGTTTTTCAGCACCGTCATCCCCACAAAGGCAAGCAGAAGAAAGACGGCAAACTGCACGCTGCTCTCCATCCCCAGTCCATCGTAGAGCGCAGAGAGTACAGTGCTTTCTTCGACAGCCGAAGGATCCAGGACCACCGTTATGATGGGTACGAGCATAGAGATGCCCAGACTTTCCAAAACGCCGCCCACAAGCATCATCACGATAAGAACGATCATGGTACGCTTCTGCCTGTTATCCAGCAGAAGGTTCATTTTTTTCAGGATTTTCAGCATATATATATTCTCCAATGCAAATATACTACCATAAAACCCCATTTCACGCAAATTCAGTGGATATCCTCATTCTGTCTATGGAGAGCCGGCTCCTCATAGCGATCCATAAAATCCTCTCCCAGATAGACGATCTCCTTCGCAAAGCTGATGGAGTGCACCACCGTAAAGACGGAGATCACGCGGCGGAAGATAAGTCCTTCGATGTAGTTTAAGACTTCCATCGGGAACTTCCCGTCCAGCACGATGCAGTCTGAAAATAAGGTTTCGTAGTCCAGAACATCTCTGGGATGGGGTTTGATCAAAATAACACTCTCCGTACCCTCTATCGTTCCGTACTGTTCAATACAGTCCCGAAAGATCCTCTCCCTCACATCCAGATCACAGAGCGGCTCCGTCAGCAGAAGAATCATATCCCTATCCTGAGAAAGTTTGCTTTTGATTTCGTCGATATTGGCGATGAAGAGCTTAACCAAAAGCGCCTGATCCTCCTTGGAGAGTCCGGCGGTAAGCTCACTTCTTTTCTTTTCGATGTATTTGGGACAGGGGTAGGGCAGAACAGAGATATCGTTTACCTCCATATCCAGGCAATACTTCCCCCAACCGTTTTGAATAAAGATCAGGTTTAGTGACGCCAGAAAAGCCTTGAGTTTGAAATGCCCTCTGTTGTCATAGCGGGCGGTGTCATAGGTGCTGATGCAGTCAAGACCGTCCTCCAGAGCATGATAGGGAAGCCGCCTCCAGCTTAAGTAATAGCCGATAGGGTCTGAATCGCAAAATACATAGATATCACCGTATTCCTTAAAATCAACGGGCACGTAAGGCGCCTGCGCTTTGCCCAACAGTTTTGTATAGCGGATCCTTGTGAGCAGATTTAAGAGGAGGTTTCCTCGATCCACATGATACTTCATAATTTCGGGAAACTGCACATCCTCCTTCTCATCGAACAGATACACCGCCTCAAAGAGTCCGCAGGCTTCGGCCCTGCTCTTCAGATCGCCAAAGTCATTTGACATGGTGCTCAGGACAAGGCTTGCCCCTCCCCGCTTTTCCCTTTCCAGATTCAGTTCTTTCAGGCATGCCACATACACATGATAGTAGGTGTGGCAGACATAGATCCTGTCCTTCATAAAACCCTCATCTTAATCTGCGCAAGAATTTTCTCTCCCAGCGCCTTCGCCTCTTCTGCCGTCGCTCCCGTAGTAATCACATGACCCAGTCTGTCGTTGCTGGAACGTGTACCGTTTATCTTTTCACCCAGCTTTTTGTAGAGTGCGATCTCCTCCACGCCAGCCTGTCCCTGCAGGCCTTCCGGCAATACGATCTCGGAGAGGATCCCTTCTTTTTCCGCATGAATAAAGTGGATGGCTGCACCCTGCTGCCGCTTGGGTGAAAGATCAGGCTTTTCCCCTGTGGCAAGAAGGACGGAGGCTCCCACCAGATCGATCCCGGTGGAGAGGGGTACCAGTCTGGATGTGATAAGATCACCGCCGAGCCTTGCCGCCAGCTCCACGATCTTCGGACCGTCCTCTGTCACTTTGATCTCCACATGCGCAGGAGCATTCTCGATGCCTACGGCTCTGATGGCCTGCGCCGCCACCGCTTTGATCTCTTCTATCGTATGCCCGTCCAGAATGCTCGGTTCACAGTGCGCCAGCTCCACAAAATAGGGCGGCTGCGTAATATATTTGTCGGTAACGGTAATGATGTGAGGCTCACCCTCGATCACAAGGGCTTCCACGCTTACCTCCGGGCCCGTCATAACCTCCTCCACCATCACTGTGCCGTTTCGCGAGTTATCTCTGCTGTAATCGTAGACGCCCCGGGCGTCCGCCGTGCCGTCAAAAAGCACCACACCCCTGCTCCCCGCATTGTCCGCAGGTTTAATAATACAGCTTCCATTCAATTTTTCAACAGCGTTGGAAAAGGCCGCATAATCCTCTGCCGCAAAGTATTCCGGTATCGGTACACCGCATTCTTTCAGACGGTCTCTCATCTTACTCTTGATCGTGGCGCAGAGTGCGTTCTCATACGACAGATCCGGGCGCTTTCCCAGTTTCTCATTGACATAGGCTGCCGTCCGCACAGGGCCGTCGCTGGTGGAGGTGATCACCACGTCCGGCTGATAGATCAACGCCTGACGGTATACCTCCTCCTGATCAAGCGTACTCACCACCAGCTTCACGTCAGCCAGTGCAAATCCTACCGCATTTTCATCATAATCCACCGAAATGATCCGATACCCCAGCTCCTTCACCTTTTTTATGGCGGGAAACTGCAGCGGCCCGGCTCCCAGGATCATCATTGTCTTTTGCTTATCCATCTACATGCTCCCATTTAAGCGGTGTTCCGCGGGAAATGTCGCACCGTGCCCGCTTCCCCAGTATCTCCTCATAATACCTCGGCGCCATGCCAAAGCCGGGTCTGATAGAACGCATATTTTCGGCAGTGAAAACCTCTCCCTTTTTCATGTCTGCCGTCACAAACAGGGATCGCCCCTCCTCCCGGCTTCTCTCCTGCTTTTCTGTCAGCCGGTAGGTGACCTTCCCCAAAGCTTTCTCTACAATGCGGATCTCATCCACCATCCGCTTAAACTCCGCAGGTTCCATGGAAAATGCCCCGTCCGGGCCGCCGTCCGCCCGCGACAGCGTAAGATGCTTCTCCACCATCACCGCACCCATTGCAGCACCTGCCACCGCCACAGCGCTTCCCATGCTGTGATCGGATAGCCCCGTCAGACAATCAAAGGTCTCGGCCATATGAGGAATCACTTTAAGATTCATATCCTCATAGGGCGCCGGATACGTAGCGGTGCATTTTAAAAGTATGATCTGCTCATTTCCTTCTTCCCTGCACGTTCTCACCGCCCTCTCAATATCTTCCAGATACGCAAGTCCTGTCGCCATGATAATCGGCTTACCCAATCTTGCGATCTTACGGATCAGGGGAATATCCCAAATTTCAGGGGAAGCGATCTTATTGGCGGGCATCTTCATTTCTTCCATAAAGTCTACTGCCGTGAAGTCAAATGGAGCAGAAAAACACTCCATCCCCAGCTCATTTGCCAGTTTCATAAGCTTCGGCTGCCATTCCCAGGGCGTGTATGCCTCTTGAAATAGATCATAACAGGTTCTGCCGTCCCAGATCGTCCCCTGCGTGATCTGAAAATATTCATTATCACAGTCCATTGTAATCGTATCCGCTGTATAGGTCTGAAGCTTGACGGCATCCGCTCCCGCCTCCTTCGCAGCCCGTATGATCGCCTCAGCTCTGTCATAATCCTGCAGGTGATTAGCCGACATCTCCGCTACAATAAAGGCGGGCTCTCCCTCCCCTACATATCGATTTCCGATTTTTATTTTTTCCCTCATGAACGCCTCCGTTCTGTTCTCTATCGCATCTGCTGCCCTGCCGCTTCCGTCATCATCTTATATTTCATCTCCGCCAGCTCCCAATCCGACGGATTGTCAATATCCTGCACCTCTGTCTCCGGCACTATGATGGGCAGATACCCGTCCGGAAGATCGCCTTCGCAGGCAAGATACCGCGCCACATGATAGCAGTAAAACTGACCGCTGTCGTGATATACGGGTTCCAGATCCTGAGACCGCTTCGCCGCATTTTCAGGATAGCAGTACACAAGTTTCCCGTCCCGCACCGACATACCCCTCTGGGGCGGAAAAGAATAGCGGACCACCGGCATCACCCCCGAACCGTCCTGCTCAATCAAGAGGCGCATGGCTTCCCTTAGTTTTTCCGCCGTCACAAAGGGCGCTGTCGGATAGATACATGCCATATAATCAAAGCGCTCTCCCCGCTCCTCATAATTCTTTAACACCTCCATGAGCACATCGTCCGTAGTGGCAAAGTCATTTGCCGTCTCATCGCTTCGCATAAACGGAACCGACGCTCCCGTCTCTCGTGCGATCCGCGCGATCTCCTCATCGTCCGTTGAAACCATAACCTCGCGGAAAATGCCAGACCCAAGAGCCGCCTCCACAGAGTAGGCAAGCATGGGTTTACCCAGAAATATCTTACTGTTTTTTCCCGGAATTCGTTTGCTGCCACCCCGGGCCGTGATGATCGCCACTGCATTTATGTCTGCTCCCATTTTGGCGTTTTTCCTTTCCGCTTTCTGTTTTTAATTAGAGTAACTCCCTATCGGAGATGATATAACTGAGCCGAAAAGAACTAGAAGACATCAACCGAAAAAGGAGTTATTCTGGCTCTTATGATATCACATACCTATCAGGCAGACAAGCGTTTTTACAGCCTTGCGATCTCCTCCGCGATCCGCTCTGCGCCCATTCCATCCGCCACAAGAGAAAGCCTCTCCCGCATCCGCACACGCAGATCTCCATCCTCCAAGATCCGTTCAAGCCCCTCGCAGACTGCGGCAAGGCAGGCGTCCCTGTCCTGCCTGATATCGCCCGCATAAAGCATCCGTTCCTCATCGGCAAAAAATTCGCTGTCATAGCGCTGGTTGTCAGCCGTCTGAAAAAACACGGTCGGCACCTGCATGGCGGAGAGTTCAAAGAGCATGGTACCCGCCGCGGAGGCCGCCGCATCGCACTCCTGCATCAGACCTGCCATATCCTGACAGGGACGATATACCTGCACATTAGTGTGTGCATCGGCAAAAGCTGCAAGTGCGTCCCCTCTTGGGTGATAAGCGCCCGCCACCACATGAAAGGTGACATCCTTTAAAGCCGCTCTTCCAATCGCTTTCTCTAAAATACCCATCAGGGCGTCCTCGCTGTCTCCGCCTCCGCTGGCAAGGAGCACCGAGAAACCTTTCCCCTCTGTCTGTCTCTCCTCTTCCCGTATCATAGCCCCGTCCGGTGTCTGCGCAAACTCCTCCCGCAGCGGTACATAGGCGGTTCCCAGCAGGAGCCTTGTCCTTCCGTCATAGTTTTCTTCGTAGGGGAAACGCGTGTGAAACGCATTGTAGTTGATCAACAGATCTACGGGATAGACCGCCTCAAAGCAGTCGTCGAGATACGCCAGTTTTACCTGATCGCGCAGTCCTTCAAAATAGGCTGGTGACGCCTGATAGGAATCCACCAGAAAGACACCGACACCTGCCAGAGAAAGCATTTCCCGAAGTCTCGGAATCTCTTCCTCCATATGGTTCCATTCAGTGTGAAGGCAGATCTGCTCCATGCCCGCCTGCGAAAGCAATTCACGCGCCTCCTCATCAGCCGTGAAAAACACCGTGCGAAAGCCCTTTCTCCTGAGCGCTTCCGCTATGGTGATACAACGCATGATATGCCCCGTGGCTACGACGTCATTTGCATCCGCTCGAATGCCGACCACCCGCTGCTTTTCAAAATCCAGAAGCGCTTCAGCGATCCGCTCCATCTCCCTGATGCCGTAGCGCTGGTCGAGGGGCAGCGCAAGCATATGCCGATAGATATAATCTTCATCCCCGAAGAGTGCATCCCGATTCTCTTCCCCCACAGGCCAGAGAACCGGAGCGTAGATCTCACGCTCGCGCAGAAAACTCTGCAATTCCTCTCGTTCCCTGACGTAAAGCGGGAAATAAAGCGGCGCCTCCCCGCCCTCTTTTTCCAGAATCGGGCAAAATCGTCTCATTCGACCTATCTTTTCATATAAATAATCATAGTTTTCCGATCTTTTCTTTGCTGCCGCCATCTCGTCGGTCTCAGACAGAATCGACAGCGTAATCTGCGACATCCTCCTTATGTCGGAGTAATGATCCAAGCCTTCCTCCAAGGCATGATTTTTTTCAAGGTAGGCCGCCTTTCTCGCCTGCCGCTCTTCCTGCCCCTCCTCAGAAGACGTCTCGTCGTGCAGATACATCCATTTCTCCGTCAGAGGAGACAAACGCTCGCGTGCATAATCCTCCCCCGCCTTCAGGATTTCTTGCGCAAGAGGAAGATCTGTGGCCACAAAACCACCGTCAGGGATAGCATACCACTTGCGAAGACTCCCCACCACGAAGTCAGCTTCCTTTCCAATGCCCTCCAGATAATATGACTGGGTCACGTCCTCCATCACAAAAACGCCGCTCTTCCTGAGCGCCTTCAGCTGAACCCGCAGTTCCCTGCAAGTATCCGTCCCATAGTAGGGGTGAATAAAAATCATGCCCGGATCGTGCTCCAGAGTCAAACGAAAAAGTTCCTCTCCATAGGAGATAAGCCCTCTGTCCACCGTGTAAAAAACAAGCTCCCAGTCTCTGTGCAGAAAAGGCAGAAACACTGAGTCGCACATGTAGGCGGGCATCAGGCAGCGTTTTGGCGTATCCGGCTTTTCCCTTTCCAGACTGATCAGCGCCAGCTCAATGGCTTCCCTGCCGGAAGCCGTAAAGCTGCAATGCGCTTTTCCGTACTTATCCACCTGCACGAGATGAAACGCCGTCGTTTCCCCGCACTTTTTTACCGCGGCCGGATTTATTTCAAACACACTTCCGATTTCCATAAGCCCTCCTCCGCCTGCTTTCCGTTTCCCTCACGACATTTTCTCTTACCTTGTCTCTCACCGCGTTCTCGCGCGTTTCCTCCAGTTCCGATATGCCCACAACAGCTTATAATATGCCATAAACCACAGCGTCGATCTCATCTGCATACGAATCAGCTTCTTTTCTTCCTCATGGGTCCGCGCAAGATAATAGGGGTTCTTCTGAAAATCCGGAAAACGCCGGCGCATTTCCTCCCCCAGCGCTTTCACGAAACGGTATTTCGTCCGCTTCACGCCCGCCATATAAGTGAACAGGGTATTCACATAAAAAAGAAGGGTAAAACTGTATTCCAGCTCCGTCCGATACCTGTCCAGAAAATCGTGCCTCTCGGCCTCCGCAAGCATCAGCCGGCCGGCCTCGCACCGATCCTCGCATCGCTTTTCGGAGATGGTGTGAACGGTGGAGGCATCGTGCTGATAATAAAAGTATAGCGGTTCCTCAATATACTCAAAGTGCTTTGCAAGAATCAGATAAGAATTCCCCAGCGCGTTGTCCTCGTAGAAGATATGCTCAGGGAACCAGAGTTCGTTCTCCAGAATCATGGAACGGCGGAATATCTTCACCACGAGGCTGCCTCCGTCCAGAATCAGGCTGCGCCGTTTTTCATCGTTTAAAATTCCCGTCTGATCTGACCTGTTGTTGTGTACCACCTGTCCCACTTTCATGGAATGCTCGTCCGTCAGGCAGTAATCGCACCCCACCAGATCGGCTCCGGTCTCCTCCGCCTTTTGAATCAGCCTCTCATACATATCCGCGGTGATCCAGTCATCGCTGTCGATAAAGCCGATCCAGTCTCCCTTGGCAAGCTTCAGACCGATGTTTTTTGCGCCTCCCTGATGCTTATTCTCCGCCGAGTGCACAGCGCGGAATTTTTCCGGAAACCGCCGTTCGTATTCCTGTAATATCGTCCATGATTCATCGGTAGAACAATCATCCACCGCAATGATCTCGATGTCAGTCAAAGTCTGCGCCACCAGAGAATCCAGACAATATTCCAGTTTGTGTTCCGCCGCCATATTGTAGACCGGCACGATGATGCTAAGCTTCATCCTTCCTCCTCATCCGAATAAAAAGAAACAAAACAGTCAGCGCGGACACGATATCCGCGATCACAAAACCGGGAACCGGCCCGTAGCGCACATAGACCTGATGCGATGCTCCATCCCCGTTCAAAAAGAAGCGGATACGGCCGCCATCTCCCCGTTCAAGTTTCACCGGCTCTCCGTTTTCATCCTTTGCACGATACCCCAGATAGCTCTGGATCGGGAGCTCAATGTAGGCTGCGGAATCGCTCGCCGTGTAGGACACCGCCGCCTTGGTGCCCTTCTTTTTATAATCCTGCACAGAAACCGTGCCAAGATCGGAAATCACCACGCTGGTCGTCAATTTCTCGTCAATGGCATCCACCAGACGCCATTCATGCGGATAGAACAGACCCACACTGGTGCCAAGCTTTGTCTCGTGGCCCTTGGAAACCAGTGCCTCAGCATTCTTATAGGGCATGTGAATGTTGTCAGTCGGCACGGTGATCACGATAAAGAGATTCAGCCCCACCAGCAGCGCAAGCACCGCGTTTTTACAGGGGGCAAGGAGTTTGGATCTCTCAAGTCCCACCGCGCCCACAAAGAGGAAGCAGGCGGACGCAGGTCCCAGAAAACGCCAGGGGAATTGCAGCATCGTAGCGATATTGCGGAAAAAGGCATTTTCCATAAGAGCACGGCTCGGAAAATAGCCCGTGCACAGGAAGGTAAAAAGGATTCCTGCCACAAGGAGGTAGGCTATAAAACCGTCTATGTCCCGTTTCTTTCCTCTTGACTCGATCAGCAAAAAGACAATGCCGATGCCCACACAGCCAAGAAGCGCAAAGCCCAGCGAAAAATACTGCTTATTATATAGACTCATGGACTGCGTCAGATTCGAAGGATTGATAGACTGTTCAAAATAGCCGCTCCAGCGCAGCACTTCCTTATTCAGATCTTCCTTGAAATAATAGAATAAGAAGGGCGCCAGATACCAGGCATTTAAGAGAAGAGAAAGACCCGCAGCCTTGCCGATCTCCACATACCGCTTTTCGCGCACGATCCGCACACAGTAGAAAAGCCCCGTGATCACGCAGAATGCCGTCACATAAGCAGCACTCAAAATATGGCTCTGCAGGGCTCCGGAAAAACCGATCACCAGATAGTACCATTTTTTTCGGTCACCCATGACAATATGATAGAGACCCGCGATCACCATAGGCCAGAAGATCAGCGCGAGCGTCTCACCCAAATCTCCCCTGTGAAGAATGTTGGTAAAGCGGTATGGCATGAGCGTATATAAGACCACTGCCAACAGCACACAGCGTCTTTCACGCACCATGGATTTCACCGCTGCATAGGCACAAACCGCCGAACCTAAATTCGCGAGAAAAACGATCGTCTTGTAGGAGAGTGCAAGCGACACCCTGCATATCCGTAAAAAGGCGCCAATATACAAAAAAAGATAGGGGTACATGGCATTCATATAGCCGTTGTTCTGTAGCCCTTCCGGCATGATATTGACCGGGATCTGGCCGTCCAGAACGCCATCCTTAAGCCCTTCCAGCCTGGCCAAATGATAGCAGAGATCGTCGCCGTTGTACAGATAAGTCTGCATCAGAGGTGTGGTGGCTAAAAGCGCAGCGCCAAGGATCACTCCAAGGTCTAATAGTTGTCCCTGCGTAAGCCGCATATGTCCCTCCATAAAGCATTTCCAGCCGGCCAGATACAGCGCCAGAACGACCACAATCATAAAATAGGTGTCCGTATAAAACAAAGTCCGGGGCGAAAAGCTGAGTCTCTTGATGACAAGCGATCCGTTTCCGCTGTAATTGATCCGAAACTGCAGTCCTTTCGCATCTTTGGAGAGGGTAAATTCCGCTGCAAGTTCCTTTTCCCATTTATTGATGGGCCAGGCAGCGATCTTGTCTCCCTGCTCCCAAAGTTCAAGCACACTGTCCTTCTCCTCCGCGCTGTACTCCAAGGCGACCTTATAAGTACCTCGATTCACCACGTAGGAAGGGGTATTCGCCACTGTGCCGTACTGCGCAACAGAACTCTGAAGCACCAATGCGCTCTCCGAATCGATCAGGCCTACGGCATGCTGCAGATCAGTGCCCAGATAGACGATGGGCTGCTTTCCTTCGTCCCCCAGCCACATAAGCACCGCCGTCAGAACCGCAAACACAATATATACGATTTTGCTTTTCAATGAAACTCCGTCCTTCATTCTCCACCTATCCTAAAGTATTCCGTAAATCCAAAGATACAGCTACACGCTGTAATAAGCCGTGATTTTTAAGACCGCCTCGATCACGCTCTCCACATCCTCATCGCTCATTCCGTAGTAGAGGGGCAGGGTGATAAGCTCCTCATAAAGCTTTTCCGCATTCGGGCAAAGCCCTCTGCGGTAACCCATTTTCTCATAATATGGGAAATAGTAAGTCGGTATATAATGCACATTACAGCAGACATTCTCCGCCGCAAGCGCCGCAAAAAATTGTTTTCTGTCTATCTTTAATCTCTCCGGCACAAGGCGCAGAATGTAGAGATGTCTGGTGGTGTCCGACTCCGGAATCTCCCGCTGCACAAAAAGAGCAGGATGTTCGGAAAACGCCTGATCATAACGCCTCACGATCTCTTTCCTGCGGCGGGAAAACAATGGCAGCTTGTCCAGCTGGCTGATGATGAGTGCCGCCTGCATGTCTGTCATGCGGTAATTGTAGCCCAGTGCGATCTGTTCATAGTACCACGGGCCGTCGGGCGTATGCTCCATAAAATCTTCTTTTCTGGTGATGCCGTGCGCGCGGTACAGCAGCAGTTTTTCATAGAAGGCTTCGCTGTTTGTCAGCACAGCGCCGCCCTCACCGCCCGTCACCGTCTTGACCGGGTGAAAGCTGAAGGTCGTCATATCCGAGATCGAGCCGTTTGGTCTGCCCTTGTACTTCGTGCCGATCACATGTGCGCCGTCCTCGATCAAAATGAGTCCATGCTTTCCGCAGATTTCGCGGAGCGGATCGAGCGCCGCAGACTGACCTGTATAGTCAACAGCAACTACCGCCTTCGTCTTCGCTGTGATGAGCGCCTCTACTTTCGCCGGATCAATATTGTAGGTCTCAGGATCAATGTCCGCAAAGACCGGCTTTGCACCGCAGTAGAGGGCACAGTTGGCGGATGCTGCAAAAGTGATGGGCGTGGTGATCACCTCGTCACCCTCGCCTACGCCCGCGGACAGCGCTGCGATATGCAGAGCCGCCGTGCCGTTTGCACAGACTACGGCATATTTTGCTTCCGTGAGCGCACAGAGTTTTTGCTCCAGCTCCTCAATCTTCGGGCCGCAGGTTAAGTAGTCGCTTTTTAAGACCTCCACCACAGCCTGAATATCCGCATCGTCAATGTACTGATGTCCGTAGTGGATCGCTTTCTCCCGAACGGGTCTTCCGCCTTCTATCACCGGTTTTTCCATTAGAACAGTCCTCCATTTTTGCACTTCTCAATAACCGAAACGAGAAGATTACCATCTCTTGCTCGCATATATCAGCGAAGGACACGCATTTCCACACATGTCCCTCTTCTATGGTTTTCTATTATTTATCCAGATGAGCTTCTTTTAAGAGCGCCCGGATATCCTCCACGCCGAGCCACTCGGTGTTATTATCCGAACTGTAGGAAAAACCCTCTGCTACTTTCTTACCTGAAAGGTCGGGCTTTTGCCTGTCGTTCCATATCATCTGCGGGTAGACGATGAAGTGCTTATCATACTCGTAGGTGGTTGCGGAATCCTCCGTCGTCACCATGATCTCATGCAGCTTCTCACCCGGTCTGATCCCTGTCTCCCTGATCTTGCACCCCGGCAGCATGGCTTCCGCCAGGTCAGTGACCTTGAAGGAAGGGATCTTGCTGATAAAGGTCTCGCCGCCGCCAGCTTCCGTGAGCGCCTTGATCACCAGCTCCACACCCTGGGTCAGACTGATCCAGAAGCGCGTCATACGCACGTCCGTCACGGGAAGTTCCGTTTTCCCCTCGTCGATGATCCTGCGGAAAAGGGGAATGACCGAACCGCGGCTCCCCGCCACGTTACCGTAACGCACAATGGAAAAGTTGATGTCCTTTGCACCCGCGTAGGCATTTGCCGCCACAAAAAGCTTGTCCGACACCAGCTTCGTGCCGCCGTAAAGATTTACCGGATTTACCGCCTTGTCTGTGGAGAGAGCGACCACCCTGCGCACTCCCGTGTCAAGGGCTGCGTCGATCACGTTCATGGCACCGTGGATATTTGTCTTGATAGCTTCATTGGGGTTGTACTCACAGGCGGGCACCTGCTTTAAGGCCGCCGCGTGAATGATGTAATCCACTCCTTCGCAGGCGCGTTTCAGGCGCTCCACATCCCGCACGTCGCCGATGAAAAAGCGCAGCTTTTCTTCATACTCCTTAAACTCGTCAGCCATCATCCACTGCTTAAACTCGTCTCTGGAATAGATGATGATCTTTTGGGGTTGATAGTGGGTCAACACATACTTGGTAAAGCATTTGCCAAAGGACCCTGTCCCGCCTGTAATAAGTATTGTTTTATTGTTTAACATAAGACTCCTTTCCATCAATACAATTTGCTTCCAACAACATGAACCACTCATAAAATAAAGCTGTATCAGCTATAATATCCCAAGCTCGCAAAACGCTTTTTCATAAGGTGCCCTGCAGAGTCCACGCTCTGTGATAATGCCCGTGATCAGATTGTGATCTGTCACATCGAAGGCCGGATTATACACCTTCACACCCTCTGGCGCCATGCGTTTCTGATACCACATCTCGGTGACCTCCGAGGATTCCCGCTCCTCTATGGGAATTTCTGCTCCTGTTGCGATGGCAGGATCAATGGTGGAGGTCGGTGCGCACACATAGAAAGGAATTCCGTAATGCTTCGCCAAAATCGCAACCCCCGAGGTGCCGATCTTATTGGCAGTGTCTCCGTTCCGCGCCACCCTGTCGCAGCCCACGAACACCAGCTTCACCCTGCCGGCCTGCATCACGGCGGAAGCCATGTTATCGCAGATCAGCGTGGTATCTATCCCCGCGTCCTGCAGCTCAAAAGCAGTCAGCCGCGCTCCCTGCAAAAGCGGTCTGGTCTCGTCACAATACACACGAAAGTCTCGCATGCCGTTTTCCCATGCAACATACATCGGCGCAGTGGCCGTACCATACTTAGCGGTGGCGAGCGTCCCCGCATTGCAGTGGGTAAGGATGCCGTCTCCCGGCTTCATCAGCGAAAAACCGATCTCACCGATGCGTCTGCTGATTGCCACATCTTCGTCGCGGATAGCCTGCGCCTCCGCAAAGAGCCGTTCCTTGATCTCCGGAACGGGACTGTCTGCATTCTCTCTCAGCACGCGTTCCATCCGGTCAAGCGCCCAGAAGAGGTTCACCGCTGTGGGGCGGGCTCCCGCCAGATATGTCTTCTTCTCCAAAAAGGCGGCAAGGAAGCTCTCGTAGTCCTTTTCATCTATGCGTGAAGCGGCAAGCGCCATGGCATAGCCGGCACAGACGCCGATAGCCGGCGCGCCCCGCACCCGCAAAAAGCGTATCGCCTCAAAGATATCTTCTATTTTCTCCAGCCGCAGTACCTTTACCGTACCGGGCAGCAAAGTCTGATCCAGAATCTCCAGACAGCTTCTGTCCTCCGACAGACGCACGGTGTCTAAGTCTAATACACGCATAGTAGTCTCCCATCCTACATATTATAGCAGTTTTTAAGGGTGTGTCAAATACCTCATCTCATGGCTATTCCCCGCTGTCTGCCACTTTCCGGTCGTTGTAATAATACCATGACTCACAATACGGATAAGGGTACTGCAGACGCTTCTTTGACAGCTTACCGCTCGCAGCGATCCGCATATCCAGTGCCGCCTCATCCTTCGTATCATCATGCAAGGGAAGATACGCCACCAGCGCGTCGCCCTCCGCAATCGCAGGCTCCGTGATCGCTTCTTCACTCGAAGAGGAAACAAAATACACACGGTCATATGCCATCAGTTTATCCGCCACAGCCCAGATACACCACTCCTCCCCGGGATTATATACATAGACTACCGGGATGTTCTCCGCCGCCTGTTCTTTGGCAAGCGCAAGCTCCTCCTTGCCTCTCGGGTAGAGAAACACCACATCCACGCGCAGATATCCGAACACCACCACCGCAAGGCAGAATAACAGCGCAGCTCTCTCCGTAAATTTTCTGTTCTTGATCAAAAAGTTGAGAAAACACCCCCACAGACCGGCGATCAGCTCAAAGATAAACAGAAGCACCTTCACAGCTGAAGGACACAGACGATATAACAGCCCCGGCTTCTTCGGTTCCTTCTCTGCCTGCCTCACGCCAGCCGCCAAAACCGCCTGTCTCCAAAGTGTCCTGCAGGAAAAAAACAGGAGAAACACGATGATCCCGTATATCGGAAGCTGATAGCGGTTTGAAGTATTCCCCAAAAGCAGCGCCGTCTTGGAGACCGCCAGAAAATATCCCGTCACAGCAAAGAGCAGCAGCCAAAACGCCATGCCAAATCGGGTTGCCTCCGGCCTCGAAGCTCCTTCGGCAGCATTTTTTCTCCTTCGGTGCACTCTGACAGCCAGCGTCACCACCACCAAAAGAATGACAAAGAACAGATACCCGAATACATAACCGTTCATCAGATCCAGAAAAAACCAGATGCGCTCAAAGGTATTCGACAGATCAAAAAAGTTCTTCGTCGCCTGCGCTCCCCTCTGCCCCCGAAACATCTGTCCCGGAAATGCGGGATAGGTCAGGTAAGCCAGACAGAATGCCAGACCCTGTACCAGGGCATAGCGCAGACAGTTCCCGATTTTTCTGTCCCTCCACAAAAGCCACAGGCAAAATGCACCCCCCAGAAAAAAGAGAAAGATAAAATAGTAATACTGAGTGAGAAAACCGATGTACGTCACCGCCGCCATGGCAAAAAGAATCCTCACAGGAAGAGTGTTCTCACCCTGTTCCGAATTACTTTGCAATCTCAGCACTACACGCACATGCAAAACAGCGCAGAGCAGAACAAAAGTCGTGAGCATCTCATACATTCTGATAAATACAACACCGCTCATAGAGGCCGGACTGAAACCGAAAACCAGCATCACAAGGAACGCCATCCCGAAGTCTCGTTCAGCCGCCAGATAAGTCAGATATGCCAGCAGGAACAGATTGATCCCGTGAAAGAAGAGATTTACCGTCAGACCGATCCATTTGGAGAAGACTCCCGGAACAAGGGACGCCGCTGTATGAAACACCCAGTAATACATGGGCGGATGTACGTCCCAGGACTGCACCTGCTTTACCAGAGCATACTGAAAACGTTCGTCCGGCAGCACCACAAATTCATTGCGATAGGTTTCCCGATCCATCCATTTCCCATCTTCCACATAAAAGCCGTTCGTGCGCGCCGTGGAGTAATAGGTGTAAAATTCATCCTCGTGAAACCCCTGCTTCTGCGTACAAAAATAGAAGGCCGCGGCCATCTGCGCGACCCAGAGTATCATAAAGCAAATTAAATATTTTCTCTTCTTTTCTTCCATGCATGTACTCCTCTAACCGCACGAGGCGCTGCCGTAAGAAGCAGCAGATATATTTTATTTTTCTTCGTCAGATAAGGATTTTTCACTGTGTCCAAAAAATGTCTGCGCAGATAGGTTTTCACTCCGCAGTAAAAGGCATTATCAGACTTCATCTGCGAGATCGGCACATGCAGCAGATAATCCAGCCGCTGATACAGATTAAAACGAACAGCATACGCGTGGAGTGCAGGGTATTTTTCGTCCACCAATGTCTGCATTCTGTCGGCATTGTCCACAATATCGGTAAAAACTCTTGAGAAGCTGTCCTTCGTCCTCGTTCTGGTGGTGCTGCTCTTTCTGCACACCACATGATACCCTTGCTTCGGCAGGATCGCGATACCCGCTATCTCCTGCAAGATTTCCACAAGCAGCCTGAAGTCCTCATTCAACTCACCCTCGGGAAAGCGATGCGCTCCAAAGACTTCGCGGGGAAAAAGTTTCGTGCAAAAGGAACAGTCACCCCGATGTAAAAGCAGTTCCTTCAAAAATGTCTCGGAATCACAAAACCATTCCTTTTCGGGAGGAATGCATACATCCGGCAGACGTTTTCCTTCCTCGTCCACCTCGTCTCTGGAAATCTGCACCGCGGGATAATTTCCATTCACGAGTGCCCGAAACAATTCCTCGTAAACGTAAGGCTCCAGATAGTCGTCGCTGTCCGCAAAGGCAAGATACTCTCCCGTTGCAAGCGCAATCCCCGCGTTGCGGGCTGAAGAGGCCCCGCCGTTTTCTTTATGACGGACACGGATGCGGGAATCCGTTTTGGCAAGCTCCTCCATAAGCTCTGCCGTCCCATCGGTGGAGCCGTCGTCGATCAAAAGAATTTCCAGATCGACATAGGTCTGCGCACAGAGAGAGTGCACACACTTTTCCAGACAATCTATGGAATTGTATACCGGTACGATCACACTGATCTTTTTCGTCCCCATCTGCTCCTACCCATCTATTCTCCTGCATTTTGAAAATCTCTTAGCATCCGCCCCTCTCACTCCGATACAGGCGGATATTTCCCGGGCCTGATGATGGGCGCTGCGCTCAGAGGACCCTCCTCCTCCGGCCGGATCTCTCCCTTCTGTAACCTCCCCACAAACCGCAGAAGTGCTGCGGCGGCATAATCCGCATTCCACAGATCGCGGATGGTCTCGTAAGCAGCCCGCCCCATCTGCTTCCTCTCCTCCCAGTGTGCGAAAAGATCGAGCATCAGCGCTTCCAGCCTATCATAGCGTCCGTCCGGATAGAGCAGTCCGTTTTCGCCGTGGCGGATGAGATAAGGAGCCGCACCCACCTGCGCGTTTACCACCTCCACACAGCCGCTATTCATGCCCTCGTTCACCACCGCGCCCCATCCCTCCAGATGATTGCTCGTAAAGAGATGGATATGGCAGCGCTCCATCACGTCCCGCACCTTCTCAGGCGGCATAAAGCCGTGGAAGGTAAAGGCATCCGAAAGCCCTTCCCGCTCTATCTCCTGCCGAATGAAAGACTCCATTTCTCCGCCGCCTGCCATATGCACGTGAAAAGCATAGTTCTTATGCCGTAAGGTCCTTGCAAGCCGCACCACATATTCCGGGTGCTTTAAAGGAATAAAGCGCCCTGCCCAGACGATCTCCAGTGGACCGTCTTTTGCCTTGAGCGCCGCAAATGCCTCGTCGCTGTAGGTGCGCAAGGCAGTGAAGTACCCCCACTGAAATAGTTTGCCCGGGTAGGCACCGATCAAACGAAAATCCGAAGCCGCATAAGCCCCCGCACAGAGCATACACACATTCTGTTTTCGATACCTGACATGCTCCCTGTATTTCGCAATAAGCCCTCTGGGGGAGACGGCCTTCCACTGTCCCTCACGATAGATCCTCTCGCTGACCCGAAGCGTTGTCTTTCCCGACTGCAGTCTGGGTGTCACGATATCTTCCCGTCCCGTCCAGCCAAAGAGTACAATGTCGCTCTCCATTATCTTTTTCAGGCACTCATACTCCTCATCATACAAGCACACGACATACGGTATTTCGTCTGTATCAACACGCCACCCCATCTCCACACGCTCCGCCTCCATCGGCATGGTCTGGATGAAGGCAAAATCCTTCCCCAATCGTTGATAAAGCGCCTCGCAGAAAGGAATCTGGTGATGGTTGATATAGTTAGATACGAAAGTAAACGTCATAGAATTACTCCATAAGCTCCCTGTAAATATGCATCAGACGATAGTAGTTCTGATCCGCGTCATGATTCGTGCGGGCATGCTTTCTGGCGTTGTCGGAAAGACGGTCCACGATCGCCTCCTTTGTGAATATCTCAATAATGCTGTCCGCCAGCGCATCCACATCTCCGGGCGGATAGAGAAAGCCGTCTCCGCCGTCCGTCAGAATATTATGTATGCCGCCCACGTTGGCGGCCACACAGGGCACGCCGAGGAGCATCGCCTCCCCCACGGAATTGGGAGAATTTTCAAGGGCGGAAGGACATACGAACACATGACAGCTCAGATACTGCGCCTTCATCTCCTCAGCGTCCAGACGTCCAAGCATCGTTACCTTCTCCTCAAGATGGTATTCCCGAATCAGCTTTTTTAAATACTTGCCGTAGGCTGGAAGCTTTATCACATCCTTCCATGTCTCCGCTTTCAGGATATTCGCCCCCGCCACGTAAATTTCCGTATCCGGATACTGCTCCAGAATCTTAGGCATGGCCTGCAGCAGATAGTGAAAGCCTTTCAGGGGATAATCGCCCTGACTCAAAAAGATACGGTTCGTCTGACAATTATACTTGCTCCATCTGTCACGGTAGAACACGCCCCGCAGGGTTTCATTCAGGAAATGATACTTTGCATCGGGATTTATCTTGTGCGTCTCCGCCCGGTCAAAATCCGTGCGCCCCGCAATGTGCCCCGTCCGCTTGAGCGCCTCGATCTCATACTCGCCGCGCTTTTCGAACTTTTTCTGCTGCTGCCTGATGCTGTCCTTTCTGACCCGATCTCTGAACGTACTCTGTCTCTGCACCTTCACGGGCAGATCTGCCATGTAAACCTTCGCAATCGCGGATATGACGCCCTGTATGCCCACAAGCGTCCGCTCCGGTCTGTCAAAAACCTTGATAGAGGCAAGCGCATGCGGAAACTCCGTGCCGAACACGTGCAGGATATCCGGCTTAAAATCGTTCAGGATCAACTCAAAATGCTTCTCAAGCTCCACGTCATAATGTTCCGGTGCAGCCAGATCCTCCACAAAACCATAGCAGTGGCAGGAGATATTCTCCCCAATCTGCATCACCCTGTCAAAATTTCCCACGGATTCATCTACCGGAAAGGCGATCCCCAATTCAATCCGATTTCTCTCCTGTTCCATCACCACCCGGTCAAGGAGACCGGAAAGCCATCCTTCCCTGTTGCTGCAGGGAAGATTCAATCTCTTGGCAATCGCCGGCAGCATAATGTTACACACCCATAACACTTTCATCTGTTCGTTTGTTCCTTTCCTGTTATTCCTTTTGTATTTCCCCGTTTACCCTTATCGTACAGCTTTCGCTTGAGGCACTGATATGCCGCCGCTGTTTTTTCATTGGACGCCAGATATGTTCGAAGCGGCGCGAGCGTGAAAAGCAATACGAGCCGATAGGTAAAGATCCGTCCCGCGCTCATGTACTTTCGAACAATATGCCTGTGCTCTGCGGCGGAACGTCTCCTGTTATCCTTCGTCTCCGAAAAGCCTCCGCCCTCGTAAGAGACCACCGTGACCGGCATATAGTGCATAGAGGCGTTCGCTCTGTAATAGCACCAGAGAAAATGCTCATAGTCGGCGCGGACACGGTAACAGGTACGAAACCCCCGTTTAGCAAGCAGTCTTCTGTCATAAAAACAGGCCTGATGGCATGGGACATTTCGATAGCATGCAAACTCATCGATCCGAGGATTCGACATCACCGACGCACCCGTCGCCCGCTCTGTGATATTGCCGTAGAAAATGCCGGGCGGCAATCGCTTTTTTTGACTAGCAGGGTCAATTTCTATAAAATGCCGCACTCTTGCAAGCACCGTCTCGTTTTCAAAATAGTCTCCGCAGTTCAGGAAAAAAAGATACGCGCCCGAAGCACGAGAGACCGCTCTGTTCATGGCATCGTAAATTCCCTCGTCCCGCTCCCTGAAAATCTTTAAGTCCTCTCCGGGAATAAGTTTATCAACAGAGCCGTCCGTGGAGAGACCGTCCTCCACTATGATCTCGTAGTCCGTCTCCGTCTGCCTGCGGATGCTCTCTATCGTTCTGTGCAGTTTTTCACCCGCGTTATAACAGACTACTATGATACTGAATGTCATGTGTTGTTTCTCCTAATTAATTTACATCCGATAGGATATTCACCATATCGTTGAACATAAACGTCCTGTAGGGCAAAACCAATACTCCGTCGTTTGCGGCACGGCTCAAGTACATCGCAAAATAGAACACCGCCGCAAGGAGAATTCCCGCCCGGAACAGACGCCGCCATTTTTCATCCTTCACCCGTGCAAGGAGCATAGGCAAAAATAAGATCTGGCTCACGGTCAGGTAGTAACCGATCCGCGATATGATGGGCAGAAATGAGCAAAATACATAAAGCACGAGCGCGCCCAGATTCAAGTACAGATAGAACCAAAATCGTGGATCTTTCTTTAACCTTTCTTCTTCCTTTATGACACTATCGTCACTCTTCACCGCCGTTCCATCCGCTTCAACACCAGCTTTTCCCGCCTGCTCTCTCCACTCCATAAGATACACGATCCCCGCAAAACCGAGCACTGCAGCACAGCGCAGAATATTGATATAGCTGGTGCCGCCCTCCAGATACTCCGTGTCCTCATAAGTCGGATAGAGAAACACCACCACCTTTAAATAAAAATCCTGCAGAAACAAAAAGGTCGTACAAAAGAGTGCCGCCACAGCAAGCTGCCATTTCTTCCAGCGCAGCGAAGCCAGAAAATAGAGCGGAATCACCACCAGAAGCGATTTGTGAAAGGCTGCTCCCAAAAGGACTAAAACCACAAACCTTCCCCACTGCCTGCGCAGCACAAATTTCATGGAGTAGAGCGCAGCCGCAAGAGCCAGATAATAGCGCACCGTGCTGAAGGTCTGAAAATAATACCCCAGAGTCATAAACAGAAAAAAACTCAGGCGAAACTCGTCACTCTGCTCATACATCGCGAGCAGAAACAGGAGCACGGTCACAAAAGAATAGAAGGCAAACACCAACAGAAAATTCTCAAAGCCGGACAGTCCGTACACAAGCTTTACCAGCAGGTTAAAGCCGATTTCTGTCGGCACATAGGCGTCGCAGTTTACAAGGTGCATAAATTCCACATATTTGGCATAGTCATTACCGACATTTAATCTGCATGCGGAAAGGGCAAACAAAATCGTAAAGACTGCACACAGGCAGATTCCGTTCATAAGATGCTGCCTCGTGATCGTATGGGTTTGTCTTTGCAGACGGTTATCCACCATCCCCGCAAGGAGCGCCGTGAACGCTGCCACCGTAATATACAGAATCATCCGCCGCGCGCCTCCCGCACACCCTCGCGCATGATGCGATAGGCTTTTTTCACCGGAATTTCCCGGCACATGACAGATCTGTGCGCCAGAAGAAACCGCAGGGACAGCGGCAGTGCAAGCCTCCCGTAGAGGTGGTGATAGAGCACGCCCCTGTCACGGAAAAATTTTTCATGATAGCCGTTAAACCAGGTGGACTGCCGCTCTATCTCCTCACCGATGCAGGTCGTGTGCGCGTAGATCTTTAATCCTGCCCGCAGACAGTCCCGCAAAAAAAGGCTGTCCTCCCCGTTGCTGTATTTTGCGCCGCCGCCAAAGAGCAGCGAGTAGTGCGCATTCGCCCGCCGAAGGGATGCGAGCTTCGCCGAAATGCTGTAAGCAGGATATCTGCCGTAATTCTTCCAGGTGACGCGATAGATCGACTCGTTCCAGTAGGTCCTGCGGGCAGGCGAGACTTTCACGTTAAAGAGAATCAGATCCGCATCGGGAAGCGCCCGATAGGCATCCAAAACCTTCTCCTCATAGTCGTGCGCAAGCACAACATCCTCATCGGAAAAGAGCACTATCTTTCCCGCCGCATGCATCAGCGCAGTATTGCGGCTCAATCCCACTCCCCGCTCCGGCATGGAAAAGCAGCGCACTTCCCCGTCGGATACGGGAAACTTCTCGTATCCGTAGCGATCGCACTGATTCACCAGAATTGCGTCCGTAGCTATATTCATTTGTGAGATCAACGCTGCTGCGTCCTTCTGAACCGCAGAAACCAAAACTTCCAGTTTCATACCGTACCCCTGTTTTGCCGTCATTCTTTTATCGACCGCTGTTTTTCTTCTGCGTCTCTGCTTCCGAAAAAAGTCCTTCCGTAATATCTTCTCAAAAATCTCTCATCCGCCTCTCTGATCGCCACACCTGCAAGCATGCAGTCCTGCGCCGCAAGCTGATCGATCACATAGGACACCCAGGCTGCATCAGCCCTTCCGAATGGAACGGAAAGTACCACTCCCGCCGTCCGCAGATTCCGAAAATCCTCTACCGAAAAAGGCCGGTCGGGAGAAGCCTCGCAAATCGTGATATCTCCTGTCTTTTCCCGCAGATAAACAAGATTTTTTTCGTAGTCTTCTCCCAGACTGCCGGGCCCGTTCGCATAACCTGTAAAGGAAGCGTCTGTTATTCTTTTCAGGTCCCCGGGCAGTAAAACACGCGCCTCAAAAACACCGCGGAGCATAACGATCAAAAGGGCAAAAAACAGCCCCAGTAAAAATCCCAGCAACACGGCCTGTAAAAGACGGTTATCCGCTACAACAAGCTTCGCTTCCGTCTCCTGAATCGCGCCGATCTCAATAAACTCCTTCGCCTGTTTTCCATACTCGGCAAGAGCCTGCACTGCGGCATGCAGAATCGCCTCCGTGCGCTCTTCTCTGTTCGTGGTGACCGTCACCGTGAGCAGACGGATATCCGACAGAATCTCCGCCCTTATTGCCGTCTCGACTTCCTCCCGGGTATAATCCGCAGGAAGATAACCCAGCGTTAATTCCATAATCGGGTCGGCAGCCATCAGATCGTTCCACGTGTAGCCGTTGTAGGCCTGATAGACCTCCCCCGTCTCATCCGCCGCAAAATCCAGATACACCTTCGCGAAAGCCTGATATTCCCGTTCCCCCTCCGGCACCGTCCGCGACAGCGTGTAGAGAAGCCCGAAAAGAAGCGCCGCCGCTATGCCCGCCGCTGCCACGAACGGAAGACGCTTCCACAGACATATCATATATTTTTTGATATCCATGCCTTCATTCACATAGTTGCGATCATTCATAGTGTAAACCTTTCCACGGATTTATTTCATCGCAGTCGTCTGGTTATTATCGACTCCCTCCGTGCTCTCCGGCTTGATCAATATCTTCAGCGTGAGCATCATCAGCTTTAAGTCCAGCCACACCGAATACTGCTCGATATAAGTTAAGTCCAGTTTTAATTTATCATATGGCGTGGTATTGTATTTTCCGTACACCTGCGCGTAACCCGCAAGCCCGGCCTTGACCTTCATGCGGAACGCGAACTCGGGCATTTCCTCCAGATACTGATCGATGATCTCAGGCCGCTCTGGTCTGGGACCGATGAAGGACATTTCGCCCTTTAAAATATTGATGAGCTGCGGCAATTCGTCGATTCTGGTGGCGCGGATAAACTTCCCTACAGGTGTAATGCGGGAATCGTTCTTCGAGGCAAGTCTTGCCACACCGTCTTTCTCCGCATCCACGCGCATACTCCGGAATTTCAGAATATAAAATTCCTTTCGATCTCTCGTGCAGCGAATCTGTTTGTAAAAAACCGGTCCGCCGTCATATAGCTTGATAACCACCGCCGTGACCAGCATAAAGGGCGATGCGATCACCAAAAGAAGGACCGAACAGATCAGGTCGATCATCCGTTTTGCAAGACGCTGCTCCACCTTCAGCGAATACTCTCTGGTCAGATATACGGGCGTATCAAAAAGGTGGAGCTGATCCGCTCCCTTCACCAGTACATCCGAAATTTTCGGCATCATGTAAACGCGGATTGAACGGCTGTAACAGAGCTTCAAAAGCTGGTTCCGCTCAGCTACAGGAATATCCCAGAGTACTACCGCACCGTACTGTTCGCCGATCTCCCTCTTTACAGTCTCCATTCCCTCCAGGATATTCACACACTTTTTGATCTTATACTTGTCCCGGCGGGATTCAAACTTTGCCACAATGTCGTCAATCGGCCGTTCGCCGTGGATGATCAGTATGTCTCTTGGGGGAAAGGCTTTATAATAACATGCATTGCAAACATAGACCCAGACCGCCGAGACGAGCGTCTGTATCAGCATCGCCTCCGCGATGGGACGCACTGACACCACCCAGTTTGCCATGAGGGAAATCTGAAAATAGGATATCACATTCACAAATAAAAGTGAAAAAACTTCCGAAATGAAAACATCCGTCGGTTTCAGGTAACCGATCTTTAGCGCTCCGTACATGCTGGCAAAAAAGAACAGCAGCACAAAATAGATCAGGATCATCAGAAGATGGCCGTTGCGGAAAAATTTGGCCTTACCGTGATAAAGCAGATACGGGTAGTATCTCTGAAACCAGAAATAAGCGTAGACTGCCGTGTGAAAGATCAGCCCGATAAAGGACAGCTGCAATATGACAAGTCTTTTTAAAGATTCAAATCGTCTCATGGTTCACTCCGTTTCATAGTAAACGACATTAAAAATGCCGTTTACTATACTTTACAGACGTCTTGCTAAAGCCCTGAAGGCCCATGGGATAAAATAGCTAAAGCTCTTAATGACCGAAAGCCCTTCCTGCCTGCGGTAGAGATTCCAGATCCGCTGCAGTGCCTTAATTTTGTTAGAAGAGAGGGATTTAGGAGGCCTTCTGTAGATGGCCAGCGTCTCATCAAGGCCGTATGCCTTATGTCCCGCCCGCAAAATCTGCCACCAGGTCGCTGTGTCCTCACTCTCCACAAGCGGCATCTCGATCAGCTTGTCCGCGACTTTCTCCCTGTCAAGGAGTACCGTGGTAGTAAAGATCACCGTCCGCGAAAGAGCTTCTCGATATGTGAGGACGGGCGGCACATGTACGACCTTCCCCGTAGGAGCAGCATCCTGATCACCGAACTCATAGGCGCTGAACACAAACCCGGCCTGCTTCTCCTGCAGGAAAGCAAACTCTCTTGCAAGCTTATCGGGAAACCAGACGTCATCCGCATCCAGAAAAGCGATATATCTGCCCTGGGCAAGCTTAAGCCCCGTATTTCTGGCAGCCGCTGCCCCCTCGTTTTTCTCCTTGCAAAGAAATAGAATTCGTCTGCCCTGCTCGTCCGTGTAGACTTCCGCCGTGCGCACATTGGAAAGCTGCGTGGAAAGGTCTGCCGACACATCCTGCTGCCTGCAGCCCGCAAGGGCTCTGCGAACGACCTGAGCGCTTTCGTCCGGCGAGGCGTCCTCAATCAGCAGCAGTTCCCAGTTCTCGAAGGTCTGCGCCTCCACCATAGCAATGGTCTTCGCAATATAATCCTCCGCACCGTAGACCGGCACGATCACGCTGATGAGTCCGCCTTTTCTTTCCCTCAACTCTTGTCTCCTTCGCCCTCATGCTGCGTCTCTCCTCCTGTCTCCTCTTTTACCAGATAAATCGGGCGGTTCTTCACTTCCATATAGGTCTTTGATAAATACTGTCCCAGAATTCCCAGACAAAAGAGCTGCACGCCGCTGACCAACATAATGATACAGACAAGAGACGGCCATCCAGAGGTCGGATCACCAAATAATAGTTTTCGTATTATCGTTAGAATGATAATTCCAAAAGCAAGCACGCAAAAGAGCACACCCATCACGGAAGCAATGGTAAGCGGCACCGTGGAGAAGGCGATGATCCCCTCCAGCGAGTAGAGAAAAAGCTTCCAGAAAGACCACTTCGTCTCTCCCTTTCTGCGCTCGACATTCTCGTATTCCAGCCACTTCGTCTCGTATCCCACCCAGCCAAAGATTCCCTTTGTAAAACGGTTGTACTCAGGCATGGACAGAATCGAGTCCACCACCTGTCTGGTCATCAGACGGTAATCTCTCGCGCCGTCCACAATCTCCGTTCGTGAAATCTTATTCATCAGCCGATAAAACATCCTGGCAAAAAAGGAGCGGATCAGCGGCTCTCCCTTTCTGGTCACGCGTCTGGTCGCCACTGAATCATAACCCTGTTCAATATAGGAATACATCTCAGGCAGAAGCGCGGGCGGATCCTGCAAGTCCGCATCCATCAGCACGGCCAGATCTCCCTTACATTTCTGCAAGCCGGCGTAGATCGCGGCCTCCTTTCCAAAATTGCGGGAAAAGGAGACAAGTCTCACGCGCGCATCTTCCGCGCAAAGTCTTTTTACCTCCGATACTGTCTTATCCTTCGAGCCGTCATCCACATATAGAATTTCAAGAACAATCCCCTTTTTCTCAAAAAATCCGGTGTTTTTGCACAATTCATCATAGAAATCCCTGACATTTTCTTCCTCGTTGTAACAGGGCACGATGACGCTGAGTAACTTCATAACGCTCTCCTTTCGTGCATATCATGTTAAGTGTATCACATTTACATAAAAAAAGGAAGAGACGTATCTCTTCCCTTCTTACCCGATCAAGCCGTTTTCCAGACGAATGTAATCCGCAACGACTGCAATGTACTCACTGTTGGTCGGTCTGTTGTATTCCGGACCGTTGCTGTAGCCGAACAATTCCTCAAAGAGATCGCTGTTTCCTCTGTCCCAGGAGACCTCGATCGCATTGCGGATCGCCCGCTCCACCTTCGTATCCGTAGTTTGATAGCGCTTTGCCAGATCCGGATACAAAAGCTTTGTAACGCTCCCCACCAGCTCCATATCCTCCACGCACATCTCCAGTGCGCTGCGTAGAAACTGATATCCCCGCAAATGCGCCGGGATACCGAGTTCCAGCATTAAATCCGAGATCATCTGCGTGGTCTCATGCCTGCTCACCATATTCTGTTGTGCCATTCCCCTTTTACTCCTTTGCAGATTTATATTTTGACAAACCACGGCAAACTTTCCGTCGGCTGTCATTTTCTTTCGACAGAATACCAAATATCCATCGCGCTGTAAACGGTAATTTATCGCGTCGAAAAAGGTCTTGCACGAAAAAGCACCTTTCTCCTTACAGCCGCGCATCCTTTACATTTTCTTTAAACCACTCATAGGCGAGCGCTACGCCTTCTTCCAGCTCAATCTTATGCTTCCAGCCAAGCCCGTGCAGCTTCGTCACATCCGTAAGCTTTCTCGGCGTGCCGTCCGGCATATCGGTATTCCAGACGATCTCGCCTGTATAGCCAACCGCTTTCTGCACCGTCTCTGCCAGCTCTTTGATCGTGACCTCCTTGCCGGTACCGATGTTCACGTGCTGTTCGCCGCTGTAATTTTCCAGAAGGAACACGCAGGCATCCGCCATATCGTCCACATAGAGAAACTCCCGCAGAGGCGTTCCCGTTCCCCACAGCGTCACCGCAGGCTCGCCGTTTACCTTGGCCTCGTGGAATTTGCGGATCATGGCCGGCATCACATGAGAACCTTCCAGATCGTAGTTGTCGTGGGGACCATAGAGATTTGTCGGCATGCAGCTGATGAAATCGTCTCCGTACTGTCTCTTGTAAAACTTGCACATCTCAAGTCCTGCAATCTTGGCTATGGCATAAGCTTCGTTTGTCTCCTCCAGCGGTCCGGTGAGCAGCGCGTCCTCCGGGATCGGCTGAGGCGCCATTCTGGGATAAATGCAGGTGCTCCCCAGAAACAGAAGCTTCTTTACCTTATATTCGTGACAGCACTGGATCACGTTGCACTGAATCTGCATATTCTCGTAAGCAAATTCCGCCGGTACGGTATTGTTGGCGTTGATGCCGCCCACCTTGGCTGCCGCCAAAACCACCACATCAGGGCGCTCCTTCTCAAAAAAATCCCGCACCGCCTGTTGACTGATTAAGTCAAGTTCCTTGTGCGTCCTTCCGATCACATTCGTGTAACCCTTTGCCTGCAGTGAACGCACGATCGCGCTGCCCACCAACCCTCTGTGCCCCGCAACATAAATTTTGTCTGTCTGATTCATCCTGCTCTCCTATCCCTAATCGTCTCTTTCACGGCGCAGCGCTTCTGCTGCACCCCTGTCACATCTGCTATCAGTTTATCACAGGAGGCCCTTTTTTACAAGAAGCCCGGCGCAACCCCGGGATGCGAAAAAGCACTTTATTGTTGGTGGTAAATGATTGCGCCATTTTGTATAATGTGAAGCAACAGGAGGAGACGGCGGTGAAGTTATCAGAAAAAATAATAGAATTAAGAAAAATGAATGGAATGACTCAGGAAGAATTGGCTTCCCTATGTAATGTCAGCAGACAATCCATATCGAAATGGGAGGCTGATATTGCATTACCCGAGACAGAAAAACTATTGATACTGGGAAAAACATTTCATGTATCTATGGATACTTTGTTAAAAGATGAGCTGGTACTGGGTACCGTCAAAGAAGTCCATCTCTGTGGTAATAATGCTATTCAGGAAAAGAAACAGGCGCTATATGAGGGAATTTTAATTAAGGAAAGTATCGCAGATGATACCATAATTGATTATCTTAATGTCCATAAAATTGAATTGTGGAACGCCGGCGGAAAGCCCAAATATTGGACTGCATTGTATTTTACAAGTGATAAAACAGATTTTCCGGAGAGAATTTCCCGCGTCATGTTGTCCGGAATTGATCACGGGAACTGGTTTGTTGATTTTAAAAATAATAATGAGAAATATATTGTTTTTAAGGATATGATTTTGAAATACAAAATAGGAAATCAGGCTGAAAAAGAATATGTATGCAGCGAATGCCGAAAAATGGGTATCTCAGATGCAGAAATGAATTGGCCGGAATAGGAGAATGAATATGCGAGTGTTATTAACATCGGCAGGATTGGAAACCGAAGAAATCAAGAAATACTTTTTGGACATGGCCGGTAAAGAGATGTCGTGTGTAAAGGCGCTGTTTATCCCGACAGCAGCAGTAGATGCAGACGCAATAGAAGTTTTGCCAAAATGTATGAATGATTTATTAAAATGCGGTATTTTAAATAAAAATATCAGGGTTTATGATCTGCATGTAGGAATGGATAGTAAAGAGCTGCAACAGTATGATTTGGTATATTTATGCGGAGGCAGTACACAGTACCTACTTGAAAGAATCAATGATACAAACTTTAATAAATCTTTGATGGAATATATCCATAACAATGGCATGGTAATCGGGGTAAGTGCCGGAAGTCTCATTTTTTCCAATAATCTACCTGACAATCTGGGGTTGATCGATACGAAGCTGGATGTCCACTGTGCAGCCGGAGAAAGAGCAGGAAAATTGATATATCCATTGAAAGATAATTTAAAGCTTACAAATACCTGTGCGCTTGCAATACGAGACTTTCCGGACGAAATGGAAATCATTGGCGGATAAAGAAAGAATACCTTTTTTCTCTCTTTTCCTACTCCGCGCGAAATCCGTCCGCAAGCTCCGTTCCCAGAAAGGCAATCTGCGGTTTTGCCGGCGCCGAGGGAAAAGCGTCATACCCCGTCTGATCTCCCTGAGCAGGATAATAAAAAATAACCCCCTCGATCTCGCAGGCATCCACCGCAAAATTCTCGTAATCTTTCTGCAAAAGCCAGTAGGCATTCTCGTGGGAGGAGATGATACCCCGCCCCAGAGCGAATGCCTTGTAAACAAGAAGAAGGCATACCGCTGCGCAGACAATAGATCCGAAAGCCCGACGCCTGCAAATCGCTGCATAGATTCCCCCAAACACCACCGCCGGAGTCAGATACACATAGACGCAGCCGTAGCGAATCAACGGCGAAGTACAAAGCCAGAACAGAAATGAGGCCGCCACCGTGGCCTGTGCAGTCAAAAGTGCAGGAGACAGCGTGCTCTCACACGTCGCAGAACTCCCCGCAGTCGTCTGCCGTCTGCTCCAACGCCATAAGACATACACTGCCTGTAAAAGCAGTACAGCCACCGCCAAAACGGCCATCAGTACAAAGAGCTTATCGCTCCCCGCAAGCATGCGAAACCAGCCAGACAGCCATTCCCGCATCGGCATATCAAATCGTGTCACATCGCTGTAGCCTCTGCCCCACACCTGAATTTCTCTGGCGTCATAGTCCGCCACGCCCTTCGGAATCTTCCAGATCACATCAAACAGATCGATGCTCGTAAAAGGGTAAACAAGCCACCCCGAGAGTATCACATTTCGGATAAAAAAGGGAAGCGCCGTCAGAAAGCCAAGCCCAAGGTAAACGCCGCTCTCTCTCCACCGCTTCTCCTTTACAAGGCGACAGGCGGGATAGATCGTGAGCAATAAAATGAGAGCCGCCGAGAGCTTCACCGTTAACAGAAAGACAGAAAGCACACACAAAAGCGCATAGGGAAAGATTTCTTTCTCTCCTCTCTCCGCAAGCGAAAGCCATGTGATAACAATATAAAAAGCAATCAACACCATAAAATAATCGGAAGCCGGAGAGATCATCTCATCGAAAATATTGACCAGATAGTAGACGCACATGACCCGCGCGAAATCGCTGGCGCGGAGCTTTCTCTCCCGCAGGGAGTCCGCAAGTCGCATATTTCCCGCTGCCAAAACAAAGGCCAGAAATCCCGCCACACAATGAAAGGAACCACGACCCAAAAAAGCCATGCTGTATAGGGCGGACAGCACAAAGGAAGCGCTGTTGTAAGCAAGCCTGCAATGAAGATTACCCAGACCTTTTACCGCCCCGTACGCTTCAATCCATCGGATACTCTGGGCATGGTAGAGAGCGGTGTCATAGTGAGGTGTCCCACGGGATGTACCGTAGGCAAATAGAAAAAACAGCGCTATCACAGCGCAGAATTTCCACGATAGATACCGTGTAAGCGTTTCAAAAATCCCCTCCCGCTCCCGCATAAAAATCCCGATACAGACAACGCAGAGTATCAAATTTGCCCAAAGACCGACGCCGGAAAACAGGCTGAAAAACTGAGCATAAACCGTAACGCAGACCAGACCGCACATCACATACGCATCCGGCTGCCACGACATCCGGTCAGATGCCACGGCATTTTTCGCAGGATAAGGAAGGTGCCGCGTCAAAAAACGCAGCACACCATACCCTACTACAAACGTAGTTATTATAATATAAATCCAGTTCAAAATCACTGACACCATACTGCCACTTATCGCTTTCGCAAATGTCCGGCGTTTTTTTGTTACGCCTCTGTCTTATTCTTATATTCCTCGCAGCTCATCCCCGCGATCTCTTTTAAGTCCGCATCCATCATCATGGAGACCAGACCCTTAAAGTCTACTTCGCGCTTCCAGCCAAGTTCCCGCTCCGCCTTCTCACAATTGCCCCAGAGAAACTCCACTTCAGCCGGACGATAAAATTCGGGATTCACATCCACGAGAAGCCTGTCAGTCTTCGCATCATATCCCTTCTCGTTCACGCCGCTTCCCTCCCAGCGGATCTCTATGCCGAGTTCCCCAAAGGCCGCCTCCACAAATTCTCTGACCGTATGAGTCTCGTTCGTCGCCAGCACATAGTCGTCCGGCTTGTCCTGCTGGAGCATGAGCCACATTCCCTTGATGTAATCCCCCGCAAAGCCCCAGTCGCGCTTCGCGTTCATATTACCGAGGGAGAGCTTGTCCTGCTTGCCCGCAATGATATTGGCGATCGCCAGCGTGATCTTTCGGGTCACAAAATTCTCCCCGCGTCTGGGCGACTCATGGTTGAAGAGAATGCCGTTGCAAGCAAACATGTTGTAAGATTCCCTGTAGTTCACCGTGATCCAATAGGAATAAAGTTTCGCCGCACCGTAGGGACTCTTCGGATAAAAGGGTGTCTTCTCGCTCTGGGGAGCCGTCTCAGGAATGCCTCCGAAGAGTTCTGACGTGGACGCTTGATAAAATCTGCACGTTCCGCCGTTTACACGAATCGCCTCCAAAAGTTTTAAGGTGCTTACGCCCGTCGCCTCAGCCGTATACTCCGGTACTTCGAAAGACACACCCACATGGGACTGTGCCGCCAGATTATATACCTCCGTGGGGCGGATTTCCGCAACAAGACGCATGAGATTACTGGAATCCGTGGTGTCTGCATAGTGAAGGAAAAACTTCACCTTATGATAATCGGACGCGATCAGATGGTCGATCCGTCCCGTGTTCACAATGCTGTGTCTGCGGATCAAGCCGTGCACCTCATACCCCTTCTCCAACAAAAACTCTGCCAAATAGGAGCCGTCCTGTCCCGTGATTCCTGTGATCAACGCAATTTTCTGCATACGAATACCTCGTTCTCTTTCTATCATCGATTGAAAATTAATTTTCAATTTATCATTTCGTTTATCTTCTCATAAAAAGTGCCAGCTGTAAAGAAAAACCGTTGCTGTATCCCTATTTTTCTCCCTTTAAGTATTCCGCAATGGCGTCATGCCAATCCGCAAACGCAAAATCCGTAGTCATCCTGAACATATAGTTATCCAGAATGGAATAGGCAGGACGCTTTACCGCCGCTCCATATTCCTCGGAGGTGATCGCTTCCACTGCGGTCTTCTTTCCGGCCAGACGGAAGATTTCTTCCGTAAACTGTGCCCAGCTGCAATCTCCCTCGCAGGTTGCATGGAACAACCCGTAATTTTCCGTGGGAAGAAGATAAGCCACCGCCTTTGCAAGCTCCGCCGCGCTGGTGGGAGATCCGACCTGATCGTGCACGACTCTCACCTTATCGTTGGTCTCGCTGAGCCGGAGCATCGTCTTTACAAAATTCTTTCCGTCACCGTAGAGCCATGCCGTGCGCAGGATAAAGTGGCGATCGCTGAATTCCTTAACAAACTCCTCGCCTGCAAGCTTCGTCCTTCCATAAGCCCCCTGTGGGCCCGTTGGATCCGTTTCCCGGTAGGGCTTTGTCCCGTTGCCGTCGAATACGTAGTCCGTAGAAATGTGCATCAGTTTTGCTCCTGTCTCGGCAGCCGCGATACTAAGATTCCTCGCGCCAATGGCATTGATGCGAAAGGCGAGGTCCTCCTCCTTCTCGCAGGCCTCAACGGCTGTATACGCGGCACAGTTGATGATCGCATAGGGGTTTATCTCCCGCACAAATCTCATCACGTCGTCCACTTTTGTGATATCCAGCTCACCCACGTCCGTATTGACAAGCTCATACTCCGTGCTGTCTGCATACTCCAGATTAACGGCCCGTCCCAGTTGCCCGTTGCAGCCCGTCACGATTATTTTTTTCATTCTGTTTTGTCCTTTCTTTTCCCCGCAGTGCACACTCGTAAATCCTTTGGATTTCCTCGTTCGCGGGCTTCGCCCTATGCATCCATTCGGATAAATGTCTCGGTGAGCAAGCTCCCCTCTCCATTTATCCTCTGTCTGCGCACTGCTCATTGCCATCGCGCACATTATACCACAAATCTTTCCAAAAGAGAATGCTTTCCTTTTGGTGGCCGTATCAAATCTCTGAAAACACCCGCATAAGTTTTAGAAAACTGCCAATATTAAAGTTTAGATCATTTATCCCGAAAGATTCATCATCCCTGTCTGAACATGGAGGCAACTATGACGCAGCGTATTCCAAAGCACATTGGCATTATTCCGGATGGCAACCGGCGTTGGGCAAAAGACAGAGGTCTTCAAAAAGAAGACGGCTATGCCTATGGTTTACAACCCGGCCTGCAGTTGCTGCGGCTCGCACAAAAATACAATATCCCGGAAGTAACTTACTACGGGTTTACCGTGGACAACTGCAAACGCCCAAAAGAGCAGGTCCGCGCCTTCTCCAATGCATGCGTACAGGCCGTGAAAATGATCTCACAGGAAAACGCAAAGCTCCATGTCATCGGCAACACCGATTCCGCCTGCTTTCCCACGCAGCTGCTTCCCTATGTAAATGTCAAACGGCAGCCTGCGCAAAGCGGACAGACTACCGTAAATTTTCTTGTAAATTATGGCTGGGAGTGGGATATGAAAAACGGATGGGCCTCCCATGACATCCCGAGAATCGACCTCATCATACGCTGGGGCGGTATGCGCCGGTTGTCCGGCTTCCTGCCACTCCAGACCGTATATGCTGATTTTTATATCGTAGATGATCTTTGGCCGGATTTTCAGGAAAAGCAGTTTCAGGATGCACTCCAATGGTATCAAAAACAGGACATTACCTTAGGAGGCTGAGACGGCAGCGCATTACGAACTCTGATCAATATTCCGGTATATCTGTACCAAAACACCGGTCTCCGTACCGTCTACCGTGGCAGTCATGTGCAAGTGTTCCCATTCGGCCAGACATTTGCTGTCGGTCACAATCATTGGATGCCACCCTTCTTCGTCATGCTGACTGTTCTCAATAAAGATCCTGCAGGCATTACCCTCCTTATCTGTCCCTTGCAGCATGTACCTGGCAGACAAATTCCCTTCTCCGCTTTTCACATCAAATTTCTGTGTATCAACGCCCGTGCCTATGATCTCACCATTAAAATATTCGCCAAAAGCTCTGCCCGAAAAGGGAATCATCACAATCTCTGTATCCTGTCCCTTTACACTGATGCCTTCATGGCAATGTACATCTATTGACAACACTAATTCTTTCATAAGCATTCCTTTCCCAAGCAACTATTGCCCGTTTTGCTTTATTAAATCGTCATATTTTCTTTTTTGTACTGCCTTACCAATCGGCGAAGACAGGATTCCGGCAGCTATTCCGATCATCCACACATATTTCCAACTGACAAGAAATCCAATAAGATTAATTGCTATGATCACACCCAGCCAATATAGAAGCTGGAACTTCGCATTTGCTTTGTTCAGCTCATCTATGATATCAACGCCGTCCGATGAATGCGGTGCGTTTTCTATAAATTCCGCTGCGCCGGCAGTACCGGAACAGGCGCGGAAATCTGCACTGCATTCAACGGCAGCATTTGTATATGTCCTATTATTCAGAATTTCCTGTACGGCTGCCCGGATGCCCTCTGAAGAATCATCCTTCAATATCGTTCCTGCGCCGATTTCGGTAACTCTTCTCGCCACGGCATATTGCTCATTCGTCTGCGGATAGAGAACCATCGGTGCAGCCATATACAAGCTTTCGGAAACGCTGTTCATGCCGCAGTGGGTAATAAAGGCATCTGCTTTGGTAAGAACCTCAAGCTGATCAACATAGGGATATACCTGAATATTGTCCGGCAATGTTCCCAGCTCTTCGCGGTTTATCGCATTCCCACAGGATATTATAACATCGACATTCAATTCTTTAAAAGCATCAATACATTTGCTGTAAAATTCAGGCCGATCATTAATAACCGTTCCCATTGAGATATAAACAAGCGGCCGATCTTTCTCTTTTTCGGGTAGATTATCAGAAAATACCGAAGGTCCGACAAAGGCATAATGGTCGGAAAAACTCTCCGCATACGGCTGAAATCTTCGCGAAGTATACACAATGGAATCCGTATGATTGTCGCTCTGGATCAAAGAAAAAAGACTCTTTACATGGAATCCGTAGGGTTCCAGTTTTTTTAATTCCCTGGAGACTCTCGGAAGTCCGAAGATCAGACCTGCCATTTCTTTCGGACTGTTCTTCATATAACCGGAAGAGATTTGATTAAATGCAAAAGTACTTGTAGATACCACCATCGGCACATGATGCTTCCATGCATTCAGCTTCCCCCAAAAGCAGACTGAGTCAGTATATACCACATCCGGCTGAAAGGATGTAAACTCCTGCTCCAGAAACTCATTCATACTGAGCGTAATGCGAATATCCTGTACCGTCATTTCCGTAGCAGAGACGTTTTTTAAGTTGGCTTCTTCCTGTTCCGTCAGCTTTGGCAGAAAAGAATCGCAGGATATAAACTCCGCTCCCGTAGCGCTGATCTTCTTCTCAAATTCGCCAAATGAATAGAATCGAACTACATTCCCCCGTCTGACAAGTTCAGCGGCAACCGGAAGCATGGGATTGGTATGTCCGTGTGCAGGAATACAAAAAAAGGCAATCTTCTTCATTCTTTCTCACCCTTCCCTTCCTGAAATGCCACACCGAACAATTCAGAAAACGCCCCCTTAGGAGGAATGGCTATGCCGCGCTCCTCATCTCCAAGAAGAAGCAGCGTATCCCCCGGCTTGATTTCAAATATTTCGCGCGCCTGTTTCGGAATAACGATCTGTCCTTTTTCTCCGACAGTAGCCGTCCAGGCATATTTACCCTTTGGTGCACTCATCTCATTTCACCTCATAAGTATGATTTGTATAACAAATTATACTTATGCAATTATAAAATGTCAATGAATTTTCACTGCCTACCTAGTGACTCCCCCGACCTCTTATGATATACTTAACGGGATTAATGAAAAAAAAGAAAAGAGGAGCTTATAATGAAAAGATTAAAAATTATTCTTCTCGCTGCCCTGTCTTCCGCTCTCCTGCTCTCCGCCTGCGGCAAGGAAAAGGAGAAGCCCGTAACGGCCGAAGCACCTGTCGCAGAACAGAGTATTGACGACACACCGGAGGTTATAGACGAGCCGGAAGAGCCGGCTGAGGAGGTCGAGGAGGATATTCCACCTGAGGAAGGATTAGTCAGGAGTCGGATCACCAATGAGTGGGTGTCTGAGGAGGTCAACAACCGAAGGCCTCTTGCCATTATGACGCCTAACACAAAAACCGCTTCCCACTACGGTATCTCCAATGCAGATGTTGTGTATGAATGCAATGTAGAGGGAAGCATTACCCGCCTGATGTGGATCATTCAAGACTGGCGCAATGCAGACAGACTCGGTAACGTGAGAAGCTGCCGCGACTACTATGTGTATTGGGCCTTTGAATGGGATGCTCTCTACGTCCATTTCGGCGGTCCCTTCTACATAGATGAAGTGATCAAACGCACCGACGACATTGACGGCAAGACCAGCAGCAATTTTTATCGGGCGAAAGACGTGAAAAACTCTACCGACGATGCGTTCATAGACACCGCCGGCGTCATGGCGGACGTGGACAAGCTCGGCTACGCCTTAAAGCTGAGGGACGGCTACGCAGACGAACAGCACTACCGCTTCGCTCCCGTAAAACAGCCGAACGATCTGTCTCAGTACAGCGACGCGATCAAGGCTGACAAGATCGATATGTCACCTACCTATCCTGTCACCAACTGCTATTTCATCTATAACAGCGAAAGCGGACTCTATGAGAGATTTCAGCACCTTGCAGGCGCTTCTGACGGCCCTCACGTAGATCTGGCGACAGGTAAGCAGCTTACCTTTAAGAATGTTCTGATCCAGAACACCTATCATGAGGTACGCGACGATAATGGCTACCTCGCTTTCAAGTGTCATGACACCACAAGAGACGGCTGGTTTTTTACAAACGGCAAAGGCATTCACGTAAATTGGAAAAAGACCTCTGACTACGGCGCAACGAGATACTACGACGATGCAGGAAATGAAATCGAACTGAATACGGGCAAGACTATGGTCTGCATCGTGGAGGATGGGGATTCCTTCTTAGTTGACGGTCAAAAAATAAACTGAATATGACAGTAGTAAAAGGGCGCGCCCAAACGGACGCGCCCTTTTCTGTAAGTCAGTGTATAATCCTTGCCTACTTTCAACCTCTGTGCTGAATATTAGTTGAACATCATTTCAAACATCGAAGCAATTCGTTCTGCCAGACTCATTCCCTCTATCGACTGTGCCTTGATCTCAAACGTGAATGTTTTCGTTCCGCCGTATGGTGCAAGTCCGTGAATCGTCACCTTGGCAGCCTTGCCCTTATTGATGTTATTGGAATAACCCACAATTTCATATTGTTCAGCAGAGATAAGTTTCCAATCACTACCATCTTTCAATTCAAGCTTAATAGCATCCTTCGACAGTTCAATTGCTTTTCCGGTGTATGTCTGCGGAGTAACCGTAATTCTTGCTTTGGCAATGCTCTGCTTACTGTCGATGATCCTGTATTCGGCCGTAATCGTTCCTTCATAACTGCCCTTGCCCGTTGCCGTCACTTCGACTCTCATGCCCACTGCCGGAGGTGTTGCGGTTGTATCCGTTACCTCAGTGCCGTCCGTATTATAGAGCTTATAAGTAAATGTCTTCTCATAATCCGTACCCTTTTTCAGAACCTTGCCATTCAGATCCGTAATGACCGGACTCACCTTATTCCACTTTGCAGCACTGATCTGATCAGCCGCTGTTGCCGTCAGCTTACCCAGAGACTGCTTTCCGATTGCAAAAGCAACCGTTTTCTTTTTGGTAAAATTACCTTTACCTGTGATTCTGACCTCTGCCGTAGCTCCCTCTGTCACTTTCGTGTTCTTCGCGTAACTAACGGTATAATCCGTACCCAGAACCAAAGTTCTGCCGCCAAAAGTAACTTCTACCGGCGGTTTGCTGCCGCCCTTTTCATATGCCACCGATTTATTCACAACAATGCTGACATTATCCGCATCATTAACATCATGTGCCTCGATCGTGAATGTCTTCTTAATCGTTCCGGAATAACCATTGATTCCTGTTATAATAGCAGTTGCTTTCTTACCGGCATTCCTATTGTTCTGATAGGTTACTTTATAATCCTTGTTTTCTGTCAGCCCAACAATCTGCACTGCAGGTTTATGATCTGTTCCGTTATAGACAATCGGCTCTACTATATTGAGCTTGACATCTGCTGCCTTGATCGCTGTTCCGGTGATTTTGAAGGTTTTTCTCAGTTCTCCTACAAACTTTTCTCCGGTTCCCTTTATAATTACAGTTGCCGTACCGATTTGATCATTGTTCTCATATTCCAGTTCATAATCCTTATTAGGTTCCAGATCCTTTTTCTTATATGTCACTTTGATATCATTCGGATCTAATGTGACGTTACCCGCTTTATCTGTCCATTGCTTAGACTTAAAGTTAAACTTAACTTTTACGGCGCTCATCAGAACATGTGCATCATTGGAAGTATCGACAAGCGTAATCTTAATCGCTCTGGAACCTTTATAAATGCCATTATTCTCTTTTGCCCTTACTTCCACATTATAAGTTCCGGGAGTCACATATGCACCTTCAGATTTGTCAGGAAGTATCACATCATATAATTTGGCGTTTACTTTCTTTCCCTTCCATGTCACCACAGGCTTAACACTTACCGGATTACCGTTCTTTGATGCGGCTGCATACAGATTCGCAATGCTGACATCGCTATCATTGGTCAGATCTACATAGGCAATGTTAAATTTCATCGTACAGCTTCCGGTATAATTGCCTTTTCCCTTGATGATAACGCCGGCCTCTCCTCCTGCCTTTGTATTGTTCTGATAGGATACGGAATAGCTCTTGTTCGTCAGAAGGGTTTCGCCGTCATATACCTTTACGGTCGGTTTGATTGCCTTCCCGGTATATGTAATGGTATTACCATTGCTGAGAAGCTCTGCCCATTCATCCGTCCACTCTGCCCAGAGTCCAGTTCTGACAGGCTTCGCTGCTTTAACAAGTCCTGCATAAGCTGTCTCTAAAGCTGCCTTAGCGCTGTCCACTTCCGTCTGTGTTACGTTTTCTTTCTTTGCCGCTTCCTTTGCCGCCACTAATGCAGTTGCAAAGACATTCCAGCTCTCTTCCGTGTAACCGTCGTTTGTCACGCTATCATACTTTGCAATTAGTGCGTTCAACGCTGTAAGATCAGCTGCTCCTGTTGATGCTTTCTTAAGTTCCTCATGAGCTTTCTCTAAGGCTCCCTTAGCTCTGGAAATATCAGCCGTCGTTACACCCTCTTTTCCTACCGCTGTCTTCGCCGCTGCTAAAGCCTCTGTAAAGTTCTTCCAGCTCTCTTCTGTGTAACCGTCGCTTGTCAATTTCCCATATTCTTCGATCAGAGACTTAAGTGCTGCGATCTCTTCCTGTGTGGCAAGCGGTGATTTCTCAAGTCCATCATAAGCTGCCTCTAAAGCTTCTCTGGCACTGTCAATTTCAGTCTGTGTTGCTTCTAAATTTTCTGCTGCTTTTTTCGCTGCTTCTAATGCGTCTTTAAACGCATTCCAGCTTTCTTCTGTGTAACCGTCATATGTCACACCCTTATACTCTTCAATAACTTTATTCAATCCTGCCAGATCCACATTTGTCCTGAATACTGCGCTGACTGTCACCTTGCTGTTCGGCATAATGAAAGATTCTTCCGTCTTTTCGGTGACTATGTCATCGTAACTAAGTATAACTGCTTTTGTTTTCGCATCATATATCACATTGCCATGCTCACTTGTCAGAGTAGCACCGGTTACGCCCCTTCCGGAAACCGTTAATTTGGATAAAATGTATCCGTCATCAGGTGTTGCCGTTACCGTGATTGCTTCTCCGCTGACTGACTTTTCGGCACTGCATGACAAAGTACCGTGTTTGATCTGGTCGTCTACCCGAATATCGTACTCATAAGCGCGATACAGGTAGAAATCGTCCATGGAGCCCCAGCCGCCGGCCTTCACTGCAACTTCCATTCCAACTACTAAATAATCACCTTCAGAAATAACAATACCCGTGATTTCCGGATTCTTCCAGTTCAGCCATCCATCCAAAGAACATGACAATTTCATTACATTGCCTTTTATATTGCCACCCTTGTCATATATCGTTACCACAGCATCCGCATCTGCATCTGCACCCTCTATGTAACCGCCGAATATATAGATGCCTGCCTCAAGTCCTTTTACTGTTTGCAAAACTTTAGTAGTGGTTCCATCCGCACTATAAAAATGTGCTGCCTGCTTTCCACTGCGTTGATCTTTTGCCTGTATGTCGGCTTCTGTCAGAACCCAATTCCCCTCAACCGAGTCTTCAAACCCCGGATTGGCAAGTCCTTCCACCGAAGTCATCTCTACGGTTATGGTCAATGTAACCGACTTCGTTGCCGTCTTGGTACTTCCATCGCTTACTGTATACTCACAAGTTACAATACCCCTGACTGTGTGGTCGCCCGGCTCGTTCGTATCTACTTCTGCCTTATCCTCCCCATTCCATTCAACCGGACACTCCGCCGAAGTGCCGTCATTAAAGTTTACGGTCACTGTCTCAGGATACTCAACCGTAGCGCCTGCCTTGACCGTCACGGAAGGATTCACCACATCCGAAATTGCCTTTTCAGCTGTTGCTCCTGTCCTGATGTAACTATATACTTTAGCCGTCGCAAGCGCCGTACCATCGAAGCCAAACCATGCCTGATTATCGACCGCGCTGCCGCCATACCACTTTCCTGCATCTTTAGGATCATATTCGCCGCCGTAACTTGCTGCCCAGCCTGAACCGTATTGTTCCCAAGCTGCCATATTCTTATTATACAGTTCTTCATTTCTGCTTCCGTCTTCATCATAAACATAATACGGTGAAAGCCATGCCGACTCCCAGTAGAATACACCTATGCTGCTGCCTGCCGCACCTTCCACGTTATTGACATTATTTGCCGCCTCTACAACCGCTCTGATCTCATCTGCCTGACCCTGAACGGAAAATGCATAGGGTTGACCCGTATCATTATTTCCTTTACGTACCGTATTATCATGTCCATCCTGATCGTCTAATGTAGTAGCCCATGATGTCTCCGCAACCATGACTTTCTTGCCGTAGGTCTTGGCTACCTGAGCCAATACGGAGGTCAGATTATCGGTCGTTCCGTGCCAGTAAGGATAATACGAACTTGCAAACACGTCATAATCAACCTTCTGGTCATCCAGATTTTTCGCAAGGCCCGCATATTTGCCGCTATCCTCTGGATTAGTAAAGTGTATCGCTACGAGACAATTCGGATCGAACTCCCTAACCGCTTTGCTGCCGGCATTGTAAATCTTAGCAGCTGCCGCCCAGCCGTCCGAAGCATACCATACGCCACAAATACCTTGGGTCGTCTCATTTCCTACTTGTACCATACCGACATCGACACCGGCAGATTTTAATTCATCTAGGCTGTTTTTTGTAAACTGATAAACTGCTTCCGCCCTATCATCAATAGACATACTTGCCCATGCCTTCGGAGCCTGCTGTTTGCCCGGATCTGCCCAGAAATCCGAATAGTGGAAATCAATCAGAACCTTCATGCCCGCATCCGTCGCCAGTTTACCCATTTTCTTCGCTTTATCTAAATCATTGTTACCACCGCCGTAACCGTGTCCCGCACTGTCATAGGGATCATTCCATACACGGATACGAATCCAGTTGGTGCCGCCATCATGCAGATACTGGAAAAACTCCGCATCAGACAGCTCATTCCCCTTCTCATCCTTAAAAATAGTTCCACTCTCTTTCAAAGCCCAATAAGATGATATATCTGCGCCTGTGATAAAATCATCCGCCAATGCTATCGGTTTTACATTGATTTCCGCCTCTGCGACGGATTTCGGAATCAAAGCATCCATTGCCTTTTCCAAATTTTCATAGGCTTCCTCTATCTCATCGTCTGTAGGCTCATCTTTCTTAAGCACCGTCTCTGCCGCTGTAAGCGCTTCCGAGAATTTTTTCCATCCCGCCGCCTTATAGTCTTCCTCTTTCAGTTCACTCGCCTCAACAACAAGCACTTCTAAGTCTTTTAATGATATTCCCGCATCCTCAATGGAAGCATATCCCTTGTCACCCTTAACAGCGGTTATCTCGCCATCGAGAAGACCCTTATATATTTCCGGATATTTTTCGGGATATCCGCTACACTCAATTTGCTGGGTTTCAGTACTACTGGATATAAAAATCGAAAAACCGCCAAGGCTACTAGTACTTATACCCGTATCCGGATCAATCGTGAGCTTCTCCGAAACTGTAAGTGTAATATTATACCATCCCGTATGTCCATCTACGGCGTTCATGCGGTATACAGGGTTTTCTGAGGGTTTTCCCCAACCGCCCCATGATAATTTCGGGTTTGTAGTCTCGTTCACGGTAATACTGGAGCCCCACTTATAGAATCCTACCGTTTCATCATCAGCCAGTTCGCCGACATAATAATTCAGGGTGACTGACTGATTCTCATACTTTACTTCTCCTGTAGTCCCATCTACAGCTGCAATATCAGCATATCCCTTGCAGTCTTTAACTGCAGTTACTGTACCTGCAAGAAGATCAACATAAATTTCCGGATAATGCCATGCATCGCATCCAAATTCACCATCCTTTTTATCTGGTTCATTTGATCTGAGAATATTAAAGCCAGCAAGACTGTTAGAACATTCATTGGTCTCTGAATCTATTGTAAGAGTATCCGTAACCGTAAATGTGATATTATACCATCCCTTATTTCCCTCTACGGATTTCATCTCATATACAGTCTTGTTCGTCCAAGCCTTCCAATCTAATTCGAGGTTTTCGTCCACAGTAATGGCACCACCAGCATTAGTCCACGGACAGAATCCTACTGTCTCACCATCACCCAAGTCCCCAATATAATAATTTAGGGTGACCGACTTATCAGTATAACTTTTATCTGATGTCGCGATTAATGCTATTCCTCCGTCCGGCACCTCTTCGACATCATCATCATTTTTCTTTGCACCATCCTTGATGTCACTATTCTCTTCATCGTCAGGATTCGCATTTTCATCAGGTGACGTCACATCAGCCTCTTCATCCTTCCCATCGGAATCGTTCCTCCCGACATCCCCCTCGTCCACATTGTCATTGCCTGCGTTAGGATTCTGAAGCGCATCCTTGTTTTCCTCAGATGGCGTTTTATCCACCTGCCCGTCTGCATCATTGTTTTCCGCTGTGTCTTCAACAGCAGGCTGTGCCGCAAGCACTGATATGTCAGGTATTATTGAACCTGTCATAATCATCGCCGCGCTGAGCATACCGCACAGACTCTTTCGGAAATACCGTCTCACTTGTTTCCTCATGATTTACCTCCCATACCGGAGCATCTTTTGCGAAGGCCGCGAACCAAATCTCTAATTTAGCTCTGCGATTTCGAGTTTGTGGCTCCGACACAAACTTGCGATTGAAAAATCAGCACACCAGTGTGATTTTTCAATCTAACCTTCCATTCTTTCATGTTGCATTGATACCTTCTCTATATAAAAACCGCGCAACCTTGCGCAATCGGTTGCGCTAATACCTGTTTTTATTATATAGAATGGAAATACTTTTCGCAAGCAACATTGTTCCGTGGTATTTACCAATCTTACTGTCTGTTTTTTATGAAAAAAAGCCAAACCCGAACACAAAAAACCCTCGAGAAGATAATTCTCGGGGGTTTTTGAGAGGCGCAGGTCGGAATTTAAAGAGTTAAATCTCCTTTGAAACAAAATGCACAACTTCGTTATTATCATTCAAAATATGAGGTATCAACTCCAATGGATATACCTTTAATCCATTTTTTAAGTTTTCTAATGGAACCCAGCAAAAATCCAAATCAATTCTTTCATGATCCAGATCATCATATCCGTGAAAGAAACCATCTAATGGGATGTCATGATCATTCAGTAAATGAACTTTATAATACAGACATATTTGATGGCATGGTTTTTGGCCCCAAGGGAAAAATACTTCACCAACAGCAAATAAACGATCTACCTCTATTTCTGCATGAATTTCTTCTTCAAATTCCCTTTTCAAAGTTTCAGCCGTCGTTTCAAAGCAGGATACATGACCTCCAATAATAGCAAAATCATCGTTCTTAGGTTTTTGCAGTAATATCTTATCGTTTTTTATTAGCAATCCGCCAACTCTGTAAGAAAATACAAATTCTTCCGTCTTAAAAAGAATATCTCTGCCCATATACATATTTCCTTTCTCCAACCGCCACAACCACAAAAATACAACAAAACACAAGGTTTGAGAGCGTCTTATCGCAGGGTTAACCCCTGGCTTTCCCACAAGTGGCTTGCACATTCTAAACTAATATGCTATAGTAACCTCCCACAAGGATGGTTTTTCTATGCCTATCGTTGGAACTTGAATATTTTTTCAATTCTGTAAATCAAAAGTTGTTGCTGCTATAGATACTTGCTTGATATAGTAAATATCGCAAACATAGTATACTGTCTATACCATGGTAATCTCTATTTCTCCTTATAATATTGCAAACATTACAGCAATCACGATCGCCGGCAAAACATTCGCAACACGGATTGTTTTGGGCCAGACTAGATTCACCCCGACACACAGAATTAAGACATTGCCCACAAAAGCAATATTACTTAAAGCAGCATCAGTCATGAGGGGTGCCGCCTGTCTTGCCAATATAGTAATTGTTCCTTGAAAAATTGCTACCGGTATGGCAGAAAAAAATGCACCCCTTACCAAGCGATGCTGTCATCATCATGATGATGATTAAGTCAAGGATAGCTTTCGCAAAAAGAACATCATGGCTTCTGCTGATACCATCCTGTATTGCTCCGATAATAGCCATTGCCCCGATACATACAGTCAACGAAGAAGTAACAAATGCGTCAATGAATTGGCTGTCCTCTTGACTGCCCGTTTTATCCCGTAACCATTTACCAAATCGCTCAAGCCACTGCTCCAGATTCAGTAATTCCCCAAATAACGCTCCTACCGCAAGGGAAATAATCATCATCATTGTCCCCTGTGTGTCCAAATTTCCATTCAGTTGACCAGCAGTTTCAGATATCTTTACTACAAACATTTGCGATAAAGTGCTGCCAAGCGCCATTACAATGACTGCAAATCCCATTGTTTTTATAATTGTCTCCTGATACCGCTCTTTCAGGAAATTTCTTGAAATAAGTCCGCACAATCCACCAATAACGATCGCAAGCGCATTAACTATAGTTCCTAAGCCCGCCATCAAAAGTCCTCCTAAAAGCAGTAAAATCCAAATTTATCCTACTAATTGTAGCACATTGCCGCGCCCTGCATCAACAACACTCCAAATGACCTGAATTTTTATCTCCATGTTTATTCTGATTGAAGCGTCATACCGTGCCATATCATCACCAAAGCAAAAGAAGAACCCCCTGTATCCTGGGAGTTTTTCAAGAGGCGCAGACCGGATTTAAAGCAATCACAGCCACAAAAAACACATTAAATATAGGAGATTTACAACCTCCACAAGGGTGGTTTTTCTATGCTTATCGCTAGGACTCAAAAAACGCTACTGACTCATCATTACGATCAAGTAAATCAGAATTTTATTCTCCCTGGTAAGCAAGATAAAAACATAGTATTTAATTCAATTTCTCAAATTGTTTCACTAATACTTCCGTTGTCCAATTATATTGATCCGTAGTCTCATACTTTCTATATCCACACTCTATTGTCATCGAAAGCATAAGATAAATATCGTACCATAATGCTCTTCCGCGTTGATGTTCATTTAATGATTCAATGCCATAGCCCTCTTGAAATCTGAGATTAGGTGCATATGTTCTAAATCCTACCTCCATCAATGGATCTGCCCACAAAACTCTTTCCCAGTCAATAATTCCTACAACATTATCGTTTTCAACAAAAATATTCCCATCCCAACAATCCCAATGAACAAAACTCGGCTCTGATACTTCCTCAAAAACAGCCTTGTCTCGTTCTAATTTCCTAATCAGTTCATCGGGTGATATCTTTATATCCACATTTGCCCGCTTTCTATCTTCCAACAGAGCTTCCATCATCTTATAAAACACAGGATACCACTCTGCCCCTTGATATTCCGGCAGCCCCGGATAACCAAAGCAAGGGCATGGAATGCTGTTTACGGAATGGATCATTCTGCCGGTCTCACTGTAGATACGATCTATTTGTTCGGAAGTAAGGGTCTCTTTAATTGAATTCAAACTTTTGCCACTGAGTTTCTCCATGAAAAAATATGGGGAATCACAAATTGTACCACTGTCATCATAGCCATATATCCTTGCAACAGGCACGTTACATTTTTCTCTTACAATCCTCATCGCTTGTACTTCACTGTACATAATATTTTGTTCATAAATCATAACCCTGACTTCTTTTGACGGAGCAATTTTCAATACCGTTTTCTTGCCATTAGTAAGCTCCACTTCATACGCAACATTGAAATAGCCTTCTGTAAGCTCTATGTAATCTTTCAGTTCCAGTGGCGCAAAAAACTTTTTCACCATTTTTCTTATTGTATCCCTGTTTTGCCTGTTCTTTGTTACACTCTCCATGCTACTTATCTCCATTTATCTGAAAAATGGTTCCTGCTTTAATAGTTTGATCATTATTCTTTTTATCTTACATTTTACCATTCATGTATATTTGGTCCTGGCTTAATCCACCATTCTTGGAAGTCTTTGGCGTATTGCGTTAAAACGACCGCTATGTTCTTAGGCGGGACATAAGTTGAGACCTCAATAAATTTATTTACAAATCTATCTGTATCCTCAATACTTTGAGAAACCCCAAGCTGTCTCCCTAATCTAACCAATTCGACAGTTTGAGGAGAGATAGATTCTACTTGCTTTTCTAATCGTCTGTTACAGTCAAATAAAATCTCGTTTTCTTGAAGTATCATTCGGTATACGCTGTATATTATTTCTGCTATAGTATGCATTTTCATATACCCATCAATCGGACAGGATTTAAGAAAATAATAATAATTAAGCCAAAAATCCGAATAAAATGATAATAGTTTTTTCTCTTTTTCCCTTGTCTGAAACACAGGAATCTGTGGTAGTATGCCTTCAATCTCTGCATCGTTACAGAATAGTATTCTGGATTTTGTGAAAGTGCTTCGCGCAGGTTCACTGCCTTTCTCAGACAACTCCTTAAGGTACCCCTTTGTCATATATTTTACGTCAAAATACCCACCTTCATATGTGCATAGCCCCTCCACGGTCTCGCTTGTTATATAATCTTTCTCTTTTTTGGCATATTCTTCTTGCGATAAAATAACCGCACAATCAAGGTCAGAATCTTCCCGCTCCGTTCCCTTCGCAACAGAGCCTATAAGAATCAAGGCAATAGCTCCTTGATTCCTAAAAAACTCTTTCATATTTTCAATTGATTCTTCGTGATGTTTATACATATTTTCTCCACCTCATCAACGCTTTGAAAGTCTATCGAATCATTCTAAAAATCCCGATTGTGATTTGAAGATTTTTAAGGGAAATATTAGCTGTTATATTTTGTTATTAAAATCTACGCCAACCCTTGAAAACACTAAGTTTATCGCAGGTGAGCTTTCCCTAAAAGTTTCCCTTGTATTATATCTTCCCACAGGTCATTACGAACCCTGATAAGGGAAAAAATGAGGGAAACAAAATCATATAAAGCATTATAACACAAAATGAACAGGTATGGTGAACTGATTGAAATGCTTTCAATATTTTTAAAGAAAGAGGACAAATAAAAATGAATATTATTTATGCAACATACAATACCAATGCTAACAGTATTGACATATATGCTTATGCTGGCTACTTTTTGAGGATATACTGCGGAAAAGCGGAAGAAGGATTGAAAACAACACCATGCTCTGAATGTGCTTTAAATGCTTTAGCAATAGATAAACCACTCGAATATGCAAGGTTATATCTTGATGGCTGTATGCAGATATGGGTAAATGCGGAAGATTCATTAGAACTATGATAATACGTTTCCTTGATAACGCAAGGTTAGTTAATCAAAAAGTTCTTCTTTATCTGAAATATTTGATTATAGGATTGATAGACGAACTCTTGACAGCCGTTATTTTTTGTGGTATAAATTAAAAAATTGAACACAAAAGCTATGATAAGAAATAGTAAGCATCTCGGATTTTCAGAGAGAAGGCGGTCGGTGCGAGCCTTTATTGAAAAGATGCCCAACCCATCTTTGAGCTGTAAGCTGAAATAACAGTAAGCCTTGCCGGGTTCTCCCGTTACAGAGATATGGCATCAGATTTTCTCTTGTGCCAGAGAGTGCGGATTGTTCCGAATTTAGGTGGTACCACGGACTTGTTTATAGTTCGCCCTAAGCTGATGTAATGTCGGCTTAGGGCTTTTTGTGTTCAAAAACAAAATACGGAGGTATCCTTTATGAAACTGGAGAAACTTGTTGGAGATCGTTTTCGGGAAAGACCATCAGACTGTAACATTGACAGTCATGCTCTGATGGTGCGCGGCGGCTATATGAAGTATGTAGCAAACGGTATTTTTTCATCTTATATGCCGCTGAAAAGAATTACACGGAAGATAGAGCAGATTATCCGTGAAGAAATGGATGCTATTGACGGGCAGGAAGTTCAGTTTCCTGTCGTTATGCCGGCTTCTATCTGGCAGGAATCTGGTAGATACGAGAGCATTGGTAAAGAAATGGCTCGCTTCCATGACCGCAGTGGAAGTCCTCTTGTGCTTGGTATGACCCATGAAGAAGCAGCCGTTCATCTTGTGCGTGATTACGGACAGAGCTATATGAAATATCCTTTTATGATATATCAGATACAGACTAAGTTCCGCGATGAAGCAAGACCGAGAGCGGGACTGATTCGTGTTCGTGAATTTACAATGAAAGATGCCTACTCTTTCCATACCAGTCAGGCAGATTTAGAAGATTATTACGACAAGTGCCATAAGGCTTATGAGCGCATCTATGCAAAAGTAGGATTGCCGGAGGTTATTTCGGTCGCTTCCGATTCCGGTATGATGGGCGGTAATATTTCCCATGAATTTATGCTACTCACTCCTATTGGGGAAGATTCTATCGCTATCTGTACAAAATGTGATTACCGCGCGAATATGGAGGCGGCAGAGTGTATTATCCATAACGAAAGAAGTGATGCCTCACAGGAACTTGTTTTGGTGCACACTCCGAACATTTATACCATTGAGGATGTTTGTGAGTTCCTGCATTGTGATGAAAAGACTTCCTGCAAGGCGGTTGTTTATCAGCGTAATTTGGATGACCATTATATTGTACTGTTTATCCGTGGAGATCTTGCGGTGAATGAAACCAAACTCACAAATTATTTGGGTTGTGACATCCATCCGGCAATTATCACCGAAGAAAGCGGACTTAACGCCGGATATATCGGACCTGTTAATCTAAGCGGCAATTTCACTGTTCTGTATGACCGTTCCCTTAAGGGAATGAACAATCTTTCCTGTGGTGCAAATGTTTACGAGTATCACTATACCGGACTGGATATGAAACGTGATATAGAGGGTGCAGAGTACCATGATTTTGCAAAAATACAGGAAGGCGGTATTTGTCCGCATTGTGGTAAACCTGCGATTACAGTATCCCGCGGCATTGAGGTGGGCAATATTTTCCAGCTAGGAACCAAGTACACCAAATCCATGAATATGACCTATATTGACACTAATGAAGAAGCGCAGTATCCGGTTATGGGATGTTATGGTATCGGTGTTGGCAGACTTGCCGCTTCCATCTGTGAGGCTCATCATGATGATTACGGTCCCATATGGCCTTTGACGGTTGCACCGTGGCAGGTACACCTTTGTGCTCTTCGTGCTGATGATGCCGAGGTTCAGGATTATGCCGACAAATTGTATGAAGAACTGAAAAATAAAGGTGTGGAAGTCATTTATGATGACCGCAGGGTTAGTGCCGGTGTAATGTTCTCGGACGCTGATCTTATTGGTGTACCATTCAGAGTAATTGTCAGTCCCCGAAATATAAAGCAAAAAGTCATTGAAATTGTTTCGAGAGATAAGAGTTTATCTACTAATGTTTCTATGACTTCTGCAGTAGAAGAAATAATGAAAATTTTGTCAGCGGCAAAATAATTCTATTTATTTAGAAAGTAATTTCAAACGCCAACGTTTGTGACGCCACACATGATACAGTGACAAATTAGTTGGGATTGCAAGACAGAATAAGGCTTACATCTAAAGTAAAAGTATTTGAAAAATTGTATATGCAAAAGGACATTTTCAAAAACGAAAGTGTCCTTTTGTGCATTACAAGATTTTAAGTTCTGTTTGTTTTGTATATCTGCCAAATTTAATGCATATGATTCTGACTCATTTTTACACCCATAAGCTGTAACTGCTTTTCAACAGCCTCCACATTCTGCGCTAACTGCTCTATTGTGCCTGTACGGTTTTCCGGCTTGATTTCCGGCTGTATCAGTTCTTTCGGGTATTCCTGTCTTGTATGGATATTCATATAGGATTTCAGCCGGTAGTAATAGCCTTCATTCCTGTTATCTTCAAATACAGGGGAAACTTCGCCTTTTGAGGTCTGCCACCGCATAAGACGTGGGAACCAGCATAACCCATCTTTTATGATCTCCTTAAATGAATTCAGCAGTTCCCCAAGTGTGGTCAGCAGGCCGCGAAAGCTGTTTCCTGCCTCTATATCCGCCCCACGTTCCACATTGTTAGCAAATTCCTCAATCAATGGCGCAAAGGGAAGATACGCCTGTATAAACTGTTTTATCTATCGGATTGCTTTAAGAAAGATATTGGAACTTTCTATCTCCCCGTCCAGTTTCTCCAGTTTCTTTTGCGTAGTGGATTTTTTATGGTTCAGGACGAGAAGGTCAGCTTTCAGTCCTATTTTATCTGTTGATAATTTTTCGATATGATATACTCTGACCATACCGATAAAGGAGGAAACCCAACATGAAAGACAAAGAGCTGCGCCGGATAATCGGCGGCAGGGCAAAACAGCGGAGATTGGAACTGGGCGTCAACCAGCCTTATGTTGCTGAAAAAATGGGTGTCACCGCATCCACTATCCAGAGGTATGAGGCAGGAACGATTGACAACACCAAGAAACTCGTCCTTGGCGGTCTGGCAGATGCCCTCCATGTTTCCGTAGAGTGGTTAAAGGGTGAAACGGAGGAATACGAATCTGACATTACGGATAAAAAGGAAATGTTGATCCATAATGCCATGTCCTCCATTCTTTCAAAGCTGCCTTATGACATGGAAACTTCCGAATCAGACTTTTCAAAAGACCTGCTGTTGCTGATGCTGCAGGAATATGAATCGTTTGTGGACTCTTTCCGTCTTGCGTGCAGGAAGTTTAAAGGAAGTAGGGAAAGCGCCAAACTTGCAAAGATAATGGGATTTGAATCGGGAAGGGAATATGATGAAATCATGTTCCTTCGGGAGATTACCCACACAGTAAATGCCCTTAATGATATGGGCGACATAGTGAGGCTCTACTCCAAAAATCCTGATGCCGCCGCTGCAAGGCTTTCCAATCTTTTATCAGAGGAAGATCCCGATTAGGTATGGAAGGACAGCAGATTTTATGCTATCCTTATCAGCAGAAAGCATTCCATCAGTTCCGACTGCCATATCTGTTCAATGTATTACATACGCAGAAATGCGTTCATTGAAAGGAGAAAAGATTATGGCAAAAGGATCAGTACGGAAGAAAGGAAAATTTACAGGTACGGAAAGCAAGAGTGAAACAGAAAAGCTGTTAAGGCAGGCAATGGAGGACTATGAAAGCAAAAAATTCATTGCAAAAGCTGACAACATCACGATTGGGGAACTGCTTGACATTTGGGCGGAGGAAGAATTAAAGGTCGGCACTCTCAGCAATGGTACGGTTGAAAATTACCTCAGCGCTATCCGCTGCATTAAGAAACATCCGATTGCTGACCGCAGACTGAAAACCGTAACAGCGGAACATTTGCAGGCGTTCCTCGATTTACTTACTTTCGGCGGCACTTATCCCGACGGAACAGTAAAGAGAGGCATGAGCAAGGATTATATCCATTCGTTTTCAGCGGTTTTACAGCAGTCATTCCGTTTTGCGGTATTTCCAAAGCAACTGATCACGTTCAATCCAATGCAGTACATCAAACTGAAACGCAAAGCTGAAGAAGTGGACTTATTTTCAGAGGAAGATATGGGGCATACAGGAACACAGCCTATTTCCCATGAAGAATACGAAAAGCTGATTGCGTATTTGGAAAAGAAAAATCCCCCTGTGGTGCTGCCGATACAGATAGCCTATTATGCCGGTCTTAGGATTGGCGAAGTATGCGGGCTGACTTGGCAGGACATCAATCTTGAGGAACAGTATCTTACAGTAAAGCGCAGTGTCCGCTATGACGGTGCAAAGCACAAAACGATCATCGGACCGACAAAACGCAAAAAAGTACGGACTGTTGATTTTGGGGATACCCTTACCGCCATTCTGAAAAAGGCAAGGAAAGAACAGCTTAAAAACCAGATGCAGTACGGAGAACTGTACCACCACAATTACTACAAAGAAGTACATGAAAAAAACAGGGTTTACTATGAGTATTACAGCTTGGAAAATACACAGGAAGTTCCGACAGGTTACAATGGAATATCCTTTGTCTGCATAAGACCGGACGGATGCCTTGAGACGCCAAGCACGCTTAGTATCGTATGCAGGACGCTTGCAAAGAAGTTAGACGGATTTGAGGGATTCCATTTCCACCAGTTACGACACACTTACACAAGCAATCTGCTGTCAAACGGTGCAGCCCCAAAAGACGTGCAGGAACTCTTAGGACACTCTGACGTGAGTACCACAATGAGTGTATATGCCCATGCCACAAGGGAAGCAAAACGGACTTCCGCCAGGCTCTTGGATAAAGTGGCAGGCAACGATTAAGTACATTTCACAAAAACTTTCCCTTGTAAAATACCCATAAGGGCAAAAACAAGGGAAAATACATATCATTTCACTATATGAGGCTCTTAAAGCCTTGAAAAATAAGGAAAGTTCAAGAAATTCATCTTCAAATTCCGATTCTTAATATATAAGTGAGGGTTTCAATAGCCTTCACTTTTCTTTATGATGAAGGTGATCGGCTGACGGAATTTCCGATTGGGACATCACGCCCGTAGACAAATTTGTCAGCCAGCCTTCATTTTCCTTCATTCGATTCAGCAAGTTGGGACAGCTCCCTGCTCCCGTTTAACTAAAGAATATGAGTGGATTCTGAAGTGCTGGAACCGTTCAAATCACCAGTCATACTAAAGGAGGTAATACCCATGATCGCTGTTGGAATTGATATTTCCAAATCTAAAAGCAAGGTAGCTGTTCTGAACAGTGATGGCAGTGTCCGTACCAAACCATTTGATGTCCACCATAACTGCCAGGAACTTGACGCACTTGTTGCTTACATTAAAGAAACAGGGGAACAGCCCACGATCCTTATGGAACCTACAAGCCATTATCATTATCCCGTACTGAAAGTGTTACAGGATGCTGCTCTCCCAGTCTGCCTGATCAATCCCTATCAGATGAAAAAATATGGCGATACAGAACTCAGGAAGGCCAAGACAGATAAGAAAGATGCCCTCCGCATTGCTAAATATGCTTTGGAAAAGTCTTACCTTCTGACACCATACACATCATCTGACCAGAAATTTGAGGACCTTAAATTCCTCTCCAGACAGTACAGCCAGCGCATCAATAATGTAAAATATGCCAAAGTACAGCTTATCAACCTTTTGGATGAAACAATGCCCGGTATTACAGATCTGCTTCCCTTAAAAAGCAGGAACCCTGATAACTGTGTCCTGCTGCTTTTTATCAAACGCTTTAGATCCTTCGACTATATCAGAAAGATAGGGAAGACACGTTTTCTGAGCAGTTATGAAACACTAGTCAGAAAAACTACTGACCGTTACGCCGCAGGCAAAGGGCTTGCTATCTATGAACTTGCGCTTGACAGCATAACCACTAGAGGCGACAACTCATTTATGGCGCTTGCTCAGGAACAATGTGTTGATCTTGTATCACTTGCACAGAAGTCTGCCGATGCTCTCATCCTACAAATGCAGAACATCGCAGAGACCATCCCCGAATATAAAATACTTCGTGCCATGAATGGTGTCGGAGACCGCTTAGGCCCTGTCATTCTGGCTGAGATAGGGGATATCCGTCGTTTCCACAGTGGAAAGGCACTCAATGCCTATGCCGGAAACGATGCGCCACCGTATCAGTCAGGTCAGTTTGAGAGCCGGAACCGCCATATATCAAAACGGGGAAATCCGGCTCTCAGAAAAGCATGTTTTGAGGTCATGCAGGCTCTCAAACTGACGCGACCTCAAGATGATCCTGTCTACCTTTTTCTGCTCAAAAAGGAACAGGAAGGGAAACCGTATAACGTAGCCAAAATGGCTGGTGTTAACAAGTTTCTCCGGATTTACTATGCCCGTGCAATGGAGCTATATAAGTAAATCTGTTTACATTATCATACTTTTCCGAAAAATCCGCAATAACGGGGTTTATTAAGGTTACCCTTTTTCATGGTACAAAATTTATTTTAAAATACCCAAAATCTGCTTGACAAACATTAGCAAGATTTATCCATCTGATTATATCACACTGTCAAGCCCTATAGCAACGGCAGTCCAAATGACCTGAATTTTCATAATTTCTCACACACCGATATAACGTAGACGGCTTCAGATCTAACTCTCGCATTGCCGCTACCCCCCTGAATCTCTCCAGATCTCCATCAGATCTTTTGTATTGCGGGCGATACGGATGCTCCCAAAAGCAGAACAAGATCTTATTCAGTTCCCCCTTTTTCGGATGCCGTTGTTACTGAATACAATCACTTAATCTGTCAGTGTCTCTGCACAAATTCTGTCTATCAACAATATCTTAATTTCATCTTGCAGTTCCAGCGTCTTGATTACATTCACAAAACACACTTCACGCGTTGCAAAATTCTTCAAAGGTTCCACGGTGACCACAGAAAATGGAAAATAGCTCAACCCCACTGTCTACAAAGGGTTGAGCCACTCAACACAAGAGGCGCAGACCGGATTTGAACCGGTGAATCAGGGTGTTGCAGACCCACGCCTTACCGCTTGGCTACTGCGCCGTAATAAACCGGAGTAAATCCCTCCGGGATTAACTCCTAAAGAATTACTTCGTAATTCTTTCCATCACGATCTCTTATGATCGATGACTCCAACGGGAATCGAACCCGTGTTACCGCCGTGAAAGGGCGATGTCTTAACCGCTTGACCATGGAGCCTTGTAAAAGGCTTCAGCCAGCCTTAACGAATGCTATAATACCACATCCCTCACGAATTTGCAAGGGATTTTTAGAAGAAACGCGCGACAGGCAGTTTACCTGCCGCGCAATGCATTCTATTTCCCCGCTTTCTCATCCCACACAGGAACTTCCGTTCCTGCCTCCTTGGAGGTAAAAGGCGTGCCGTCCTGCTTCTCAAAGTGATCCGTGGCCCGCTTCACATAGGAAAATCCAAGGTAGAGAAGCGGGATATTGCAGTATGCAATCAGGATATTGGCAAAGTCCGAGAGATCCCACAGGGAGCCCAGATCCATACCCGCAATGCTGGTCAGGACGCCAAAAGACACCACAAGCAGACATAATACCCTGATGAAATAGAGAAAAGACTTCTTTGCGGATATCCTGCTCGCACAGATTTCTGTGAAGGAGAAAAAGCCCAGCAGACAGGTAAAGGCAAAGAGTCCGAAACACAGCGAGATCAAAAGTGATACCGCGCTGTTAAAAACTGTACCCGGCGCAAGCTCCGTAGCGGACGCCAGATACTTGGGAAGCTTTCCTAAATCAAACCAGGCCGCCGCATTGTCCGTCAGCCACACCCTGCCCATGATGACCACAAAACCGGTCAGCGTACAAATTACGATCGTATCAAGGAAGACGCCGATTGCCTGCACACAACCCTGATCACAGGGATGCGCCGCATTGGAAGCCGCAGCAGGCATGGTGATCGTGCCCTGTCCTGCTTCATTGGACATCAAGCCGCGCTTTACGCCCTGAATCAGCGCCACACCAAACGCACCGCCAAAGACCGCCTCCGGCCGAAAGGCTTGTGTGAAGACCGCGTAGAAGAACCATGGAATCCTTGTAAAATTCACTACGATCAGAACCAACACTGTCAATACATAGACGACCGCCATAATGGGGACCAGAATATCCGTCACCTTGGTCACCTTACGGATGCCGCCCCAGGAAATGATCACCATGGCCACGATCAGCACTGCAAAGGAAATCCAATAGAGCGCCGAGTTTGTGGGAATTGTATGCCCAATGAGCACCTCCGCGATCTGTCCGATGGATGAGACGGTATTAAAGCCCTGTGCCGGAAAACACAGGAGCGCATAGATAATATACATCACCGAAAGGAGCACGCCCACCACGGCCGAGCCCTTTAAGAGCCGTTTCCCGTAGAAGGCCAGACCGCCCACATACTCATCGTCCCTTTTCTCTTTAAAGATCTGGGCAAGCGTTGACTCCGTATAGGCCGTCGCCATACCAAAAAACGCCGAGACCCACATCCAGAATAAAGCACCCGGACCGCCGATGGAAATCGCTCCCGTCACGCCCAAAATATTGCCCGGTCCGACCCGCATCGCCGTGGACAGGAAAAAGGCCGCCAGCGGCGATATGCCCGTCTGCGCCGCCTTGCTCGTCTTCAGGACACGGATTCCGTGACCGAAATGCCTGACCTGAATAAACCTAAGTCTACAGCTGAAATAAATGCCTGATCCCAAAAGCAGAATGATCGCCAACGAAAAATTTCCCAGAATCGGTATCGATCCATACCATGAAAAGTTGGACGGAAAATCCCAAAACAGATCGGAGACGACCTGAATTTTGGAGCAGACTGCGTTGATCGCGTCAAACAGTGATTGCATATGTAGTATCCTCCTCTCAGAAAACACAACCATATCGCAGAGAACCACAGATTCTCCCGAGGTTACTCTCGAAGAAATTTACTCTGTCTATATTAGTATACTATGCGTAAAGGACGAAATGCAACCACTCCGCTCACAATATTACGTTTCTGCTTTTTTTGATTTTATACCGAAAAAATATCTAAAACTTCAGACAAGTTATCAACTTCATAATCCGCTTGTTCGTGTTCGCTCGAAATCTTCCAATACTTCCCGCATCCCTGTTTGATCCAAATCGTTTTCATCCCAAGTTCTTTCGCAGGTACAATATCATTCTCTATCCTGTCTCCAACCATAACTGCATGCTGCGGTTTACAATTCGCTCTGTTAAGAGCAATTTCAAAAATTCTTTTGTCCGGCTTCGCTACACCTTCTTCCGCCGAAGCAATGACCAACTTAATGTACTTTAAAATTCCGAACTCTTTCAGCCTTTTTTCTGTTCCCGGTGATTGATTGGCAATGACCCCTATATTATATTTTTCACTTAATTTCCTTAAGCACACTTCTGTCTCGCTATATAAGATTTCGTCTTCAACTCTCCATTTAGGCTTTTCTACATTCAGAAGTTTCATGGTTTCCAGATCGCCTTTTCTATTTTCCTTGTAAAATTCCAAAGCCGTTTGATAAACATATTCATAAGATACCTTTGCTGTTTCTGCAACGGTTTTCAATCTTTCCTCATAGGCTTTGCTTTCGTCCACCAAGGTCGATCCAACATCAAAAAATATCCATTCAATATTCTTCATAAGGTTCCTTCCGATGTCCTTTCCTCTTATAAACTACACTCTATATCATTTCCCCATTCTCAACCTGAACAGCAACCTGCCAATCATCTCCTTAGCGTAATACTGACTAGAATATATCATAAACCAGCCATCTTGCCTAGCGCCAAAAGCCTAAAAATATGAGGAATTTTAATAGTAATATGAGCGTTATCGTGATACTCTATTAGTGATACGATCAGAATTTATTTAGGTGGCTAATATGATAAAAATAATAGATACATATTCTCAAATTTTGGAGCTGTTTGAAAGAGAAAACTTTAGTTTAGAGAAATGGCGTAAATACATAAATTTGATTTATGCAAATTCTTCTCAAATGTTTGAAGACGATATAAAGGAATACATTAACACAGGTAAATATACCTTTGAAAAGGACTTTTTACCGATTATCAATGCTGTATATAAAAACCCTTCTTTAGAGCAGTTACATGATTCATTTAGAGTAGTTACGAATGGTCTGAATGAAAAAGTTATTGAAAGCTTTGGGCGAGAACTGCATGTAGAAATTGTTTTATATTTAGGACTTTGCAATGCTGCGGGTTGGGCAACTCAAATCGATGGAAAAAATACCGTTTTGTTAGGTGTTGAGAAAATCATAGAACTTAATTGGCAAAACATAAATGAACTTTATGGCCTTATATACCATGAATTAGGGCATATATATCATAAACAATATGGTTGTTTAAAGCAGTACAGTGATAATAATAAGAAGAATTTTGTATGGCAATTGTTCACCGAGGGAATTGCTATGTATTTTGAACAAGTTTTAGTTAATGACCTTAATTATTATCATCAAGATAAAAAAGGTTGGAGAAGTTGGTGCGAAAATCATTTTCAACAGATATTATTAGATTTTAATGCTGATTTATCGACGATGTCAAGAATAAGCCAAAGATATTTTGGAGATTTGGCAGATTATTATGGGAGAGGTGATGTGGGATATTATCTTGGAACAAAACTTGTTCACTATCTATGCAAAAAATACTCTTTTGAGCAGCTGATTAATATGAAACTTGATGATATATATGATGAATATTTGGTGTTTGTAGAATCACAACAGCAGATATAACAGAAACCAAAACGAGCAACAGTCCCACAGTTTCAGGCGGGACCTAACATCTGGTATTCACGGAACAGACATCCATAGATTTCAGTTCTACTGAAAACTTTTACCATAATAATGAAAAGTTTTCAGTAGAATATCATGCAAGGGATCGTCGATTGCCAGGGCATATAACGCACGATCTACTTTACCCAAACAGCGCCGCCGTCTTACCCATCCGCTCCGATATCTTCACACCGAAAGGACAGCGGCTCTCGCAGGCTTTACAGCCAATGCACGCATCCGCCTTATGTTCCAACGCAAGATAATGCTCCCTCACGGTAGCCGGAACCTCCTCCTGCATCATGGCGAGATCATAATATTTATTCACCATTGCAATGTCGATCTCTTTCGGGCAGGGCTTGCAATGTCCACAGTATGTACACTCGCCCTTACCGAACGTATTGCGGGGCGCCTTTGCCAGGACTGCGGCATAATTCTTTTCCGCCTCATCTGCGCTCTCATAGGCCACCGCCTGTTCCACATGTTCAGGCGTATCATATCCTGCCAAAACAGACGCAACTGCCGGACGAGTCAGACAGTAATGAATGCACTGTACCGGTGTCAACGCCACGCCAAAGGGAGATCGCGCTGCATCAAACAAACGGCCTCCCGCATAAGGCTTCATGACAGTAATACCCACATCGTTCTGTTCGCACAGTTTATAAACTTCCGACCGCGCCGGATCAATACCTCCAAATCCGTCCTGATATTCTTCTGCAAAATAATCGTCAATATTATCCGTGGGCGGCAAAAGATCAAACGCGGGATTAATGCTGAACAGGATCATCTCAACCAGCCCGCTCTCCACAGCCTTTTTCGCCATGAGGGGATTGTGCGTGCTCATGCCGATGTGACGGATCGTACCATTCGCTTTCAATTCTTTCACATATTCGATATATGGCCCGTTCATGGCATGATTCCAGTCATCTTCCTGATCAATGAAATGTATCATGCCCAGATCGATATAATCCGTCTGCAGTCTCGTCAGTAAGTCCTCAAAAGCCTCCCTGCATTTCTCCACATCGCGGCTTCTTTCGTACTGCCCGTTCTGCCAGGTGGAACCGATATGCCCCTGAATAAACCATTTCTCGCGCCTTCCCGCAAACGCTTTCCCGATCTTTGTGCGGACATTCGGTTCTGACATCCAGCAATCCAGAATATTGATCCCCAGCTCCTCCGCGCGGTCGATCATAGCCTTACATTCCTCATAGTTGTGACGTTCCAGCCACTCGCCCCCAAAACCGACCTCACTGACCATCAATTCCGTTTTTCCAAGTCTGCGATACTGCATGGTTTCCCTCCTTATAACCAAAATAATTTGCTGCAAATGAAATCTTTGTAGAATCACATTTCTTCCTGATTATAAACAGTATAACATGGCTATTTGGCTTTGTCATTATATCTAATTAAGTATAACACGCAGCAACAGTCTTTGATCAGATATTTTAGGCATCCACTTTCATATCAGCAAATTTCACAAACAGAAAAACCGCAATGACCATCATCGGCAGCAGCAGAATCACAAAGGAAACCGCACCGTCAGCTTTCCATCCCGTAATTTTATCCGGATTGATAAAATACTGCAGAATGGAGGGCGATGAATTATTGACTGCATGAAGAAATGCGGCAGGCCAAATGGAACCGGTCCTGTAGGTCAAAAAGGTAAGGATCATGCCCATAAACACGCACATAACACACATAGCCGCAAAACCTGTAAAAGGATAGCCGACATAATCGCGGCCGAAATTATGCCCGACATAGGTAAGGGGCCAATGCCATATCCCCCAGAGGATTCCGCCAAAGGCAACCGCCTTTTTGGCGCCCCAGAGCTTTATCATCTTGGGCATCATATATCCCCGCCATCCGGCTTCCTCGCCAAAGGCTGCAAAGGAGGCTATTGTACCGGAGATCATCATGGTCAACGGCTGAATATAGATGATGGGCCGCTCCTGTTCCGTGATCTCTAAAAGCGCCGGATAGGAAGGATCGAAAGCCTTCGGTGAAAGCAGAAGCATGAGAGCGTAGCCCAGTTCAAAATAAACCCACGGGAGAATCATTGCCAGCACAAAATAAATCCATTTTCCATCCCGAAAGGAGATTCCGAGAAGCAGGGAATCCCTGCCCGTTACGGCAAATCCTTCCCTGGTCACATATCTTGTCAGCAGCGCCGCGAGAGCAGGAAAAAGCATAGCAAGGCACACAAACTGATCCATACCGGAAAGCGTGCCATCCGCCATCCAGATATTGCCCGAAAAAATATAGGCAAAAAAGATGATCCATGTGAATCCGAATGCAAAAGCCAAATAAACAAAAAGTCTCTTGGTTTCCATTTTTCTATCCATTGATTTCCACCTCCCTGTTGTGATTGATCCTGCAGGTAATCCGATAGGAGAGCCAGAAAAGGAAAAGTTCTGCAACCGGAGACAGGATAGAAATCAGCACTGCGATAAGCGGATGTTCTTCGCACCAGTTGATAAAGATGAAAATATCAAAATTCTTAAAAATAGCTAGATTACCAAAGAACAAATATGCCATGGCCAAAAAGGCTGCCCCTTCTAAAATGGCCGTTTTAACCAGCATTCCTTTTTTCACGCCAAAGGTAATGAAAAATGGCAATTCGATAGCAGCCAGTATGAGACTAAGCCCCAAAAACGCCATCAAGAATTGGGAAAGAACCATAAGGCATTCAGCGCTGTTGGTATCTCCCGCCACGCTGTTAAATATCATGATCCAAATCGTGTCCAGAGAAAACAAAGAATAGACAGCAATTCCGATAAACAGATATTTGGATGCAATGTACGCATTTTTATCAAGCGGCAGCGCAGCTGTATACTGCCTTGTCTTGTTCTTTTCATCATGTCTGCAGATGGCGGCACTCCATGTGGTTGCCGGATACAATCCGACGATCATAAACAGCAGAGGCAGTTGTACCAGCATACTATCCCGAAGCTCACCGACTGACATTTCCACTAATTCTCCCGCTTCATTTTCCGTCATGCCCATTGACGTGACTGTGGTCACATTTCCCGGAAACAAAAATCTTAATATCAGAAAGAAAAGCGTGCATCCGGTCAAAATCAACACGATCCACCTGCCCTTGATTCCGATAAAGTCCTTATATAAAAGTCCTGCCATTATGCCACACCCCGCTTTCTTTCTGCTATGCGCACAGCCATAAAATAGGCTCCGCCGGAAATAATCATTGCAGCGATCAAAAGGATATAGGATCTGTGGAACATAAATTCTGTTGTCCGATGATACACTTCCATTAGCGCGTTATCGTCGGAATCCATCAGAAAAGCCCTCAGTCTGCTATAATTGGGACATACATACACGACGATTCCCACCAGCAGGGGAATGACATTCGCATAGGTGGTTTTCCCTTTTCCCAGAATATATACCAGCAAAATAAACAGGCTGATATACATCATCATAATAGATGCAAAAGTTATGATAACGCCGCAAAATTTCCCCAACGAAACAATACTGGTCAAAGATGATAAAAGAATGCTCATGATCAGGTCAACCGCCATACCTATGGCGATAAATAAGTAGCCCGCTATAAATCTGCACGCCACCCGCCTGCTGATGGAAACCGGCAGAGCAGAAGCGACCTTATAAAAGGAGGCATTTTCATCATCCACAAAGAGATTCGTGATATCCCCTGTGCATGCAATGGGGATCAGCATAAATAAAAGCAGCGCATTGACTGCAAACATGGTAATCCCTGTCTCCGTACTCTCCCCTGAATCGATCATCTCCGTAAAACCAGCGTGGATGTTCCCGAAATTATAGCTTAAGACAAACATAACAGAAATCACAATGACACCGACAATGATAAATCCATAATTGATCAATTGTTTTTTCAGACAGAAAAAGTCTTTTATCAACAATCCTTTCATACATCTTCCTGCCTTTCCGACACTCTATATCCCTTTGCACGATTGACATAGTAGATCATGATTTCCTCAAGTCCTGCCGGCTCTATGATCATTCCCGGATACAACTTTTCCGCGGCTTTTCTGTCGTTAACCAAAACCTCCGCTCCCAGGCTGGAGATTTCCGCTGATACAATGAAAGCCTCATTGACATTCTTTATTTCATCCTTTTTGCAGCGAAGAATACCATGCTTTTCAAGCATCTCATCCTTGTTTCCTTTCAGGACGATCTTTCCGCCGTCAATAAATACGACCTCATCCGCCAGCTTTTCCAAATCTCCCGTAATATGGGAGGACAGCAGAATGGTGTGATCTTCCTCCACTACGAATTCGCGGAAGATCTGCAGCATTTCATTCCTTACGATAGGATCCAGACCCGAGGTGGGTTCGTCCATGATCAGAAGCTTCGCCCCATGGGAAAGAGCCGTGGCGATCTGCAGCTTCATTCTCATTCCTCTTGAAAAGCTTCCGCAGGCTTTTTTGACCGGAAGAGAAAAGCGATTCAAATACGCAAAATATTTTTCCTGATCCCAGTTTTTGTACACATTCTTCATGATGGTGTTGATCTGTTTTGCATTCAAAAAATCGTGAAATCCCATTTCATCAAAGACGACCCCTATATTTTCGCGAAGCGCTGCAGAGTCCTTATCCACGCTTTTTCCAAATACATATACTTCCCCGTCGTCTCTCTTGATGGCGTCCAGAATAATCTGGATCGTGGTTGTCTTACCGGCGCCGTTCTGGCCGATAAATCCGCATACAGAGCCTTCCGGGACGGAGAAGCTCACATCGTCCAGTTTAAAGTCCCCGTAATCCTTTGATACACCCTTCAATTCAATTACATTTCCAGTATCTTTCATAACTGATCCTTTCTTTTCCTGCTGCCTCAGAGCACTTCCACATGCATTTGCCGAATCAAGGATGTGTCAGTAGGCCGGCCTAGCGATTTTTCTCCTCATATAAAAGACACAGCATTTCCTGAAGTTCATCCAACGTGATCCTGCCCAGAGCAGCCTTATCCACTGCACTTTCCAAAAGCTCCTGAATGGCAAACATCATATTTTCCTTTACGATGTCGCTGTTGATCCCCTTTACAAAGCTTCCCTTTCCCGTGACAGAGTAAATAAAACCGTCCCTTTCAAGATCCTCATAGGCACGTTTCGTCGTAATAATACTGATTTTCAGTTCCTTTGCCAGAACTCTCATGGAAGGAAGAGCGTCCCCTTCCTCCAATTCGCCAGTCATGATCTGGCTCTTAATCTGTTCCTCAATCTGTTCATAGAGAGGCACTCCTGAACTGTTTGAAATAAGAATATCCATAATTTTTCCTTTGCGCATAGGATCGTCTGTGAATCTGTGCACGTATTCACAGAACTGATTATTGTATATACTCATTATATACAATTATGAAGCTTTGTCAACAAATAAAAATTCGAGTGCCCGCGCACTTGATTGCTTAACACTGTCGCAATTTCTTATAGCATAAAAAAATGGAGCGGCCACCAATCAAATGACCGCACCACCCAAAATACTGATTTCCTGCAAAAATACCATACCTTAATTTTTACTAATCTCTTATCAATACATAATAGTCCGTATCATATCCACCCCAGCGGTAATCCCCGCTCTTCCACTCTATGATCATATAGTCCGTGTCATCTATTGTCACGATCTCATAAGCACAGGCGGTATGATTATAATGCCTGAGGACATAACCCTTCGTCCAGCTTTGAAGCTCTTTACCCGATGTGGTCTCATCCATATAAACGCTGCTTAAAAATCCCTCTTCTCCAAAATGCATGTGCTTAAAAAACAGTCTTTCCCGAGGGAGATGATTCACATCAGGATCGAACTCCTCTTTATTGCGAATAAAGTCAAAAGCCGTCCAATCTCCCAGAACCCGCTCGTCATTCACAAAAGGAATATCCGTGTTATCTTCTCTCGCAATCTCACGTCTGGTATATCTTTTATGATCAACCTGTTCCAACACCAATACAGTCGGCATCCCGCCGCGAAGATATTCATAAGATTTATTCTCCACAAACATATAACGGATGCCTTGATCGTCCTCAATCTGATATCTGCACAAACAGGACTGGTCGCCGCCATTCAACTTCAGATATCCTTTCGTCCAGCTGTATATCCAGTAATCTTCTCCGCCGGGCAGGAAATAGATTTCCCTGTCCTTATTTCCCATATCAGATTCTCTCCGCTCTACTTGCTCGGAATAAAAATCTTCCTTTACGGCATATTCGCCCACAACCTTCCATTTGCCGATGACCCGCTCATCATCCTCAAAAACAAGGTTGATATCTTCATGCAGCTCTCCCATTTCGTCTCTGAGTTTTACCACCTCGGCAGCCACCTGAATCTCATTTTTATCCTTACCGCCATAAGTCATGAATCCTGAAATACGTTGTAAATTCCTTTTTTGGATCTCCTCGTCCAGACTGCGGCATGCAGCCTGAAAGGCTTTTGGATCAAGCGGTATGGGCAGGGATAATCCCTTTATGATCATTTCACCCAATTCATTTTTTTCTACTACTGACGGTTTTTCCTGTTCAGCCTTCGTATTTTTCTCTTCTTTCTCAAGCATCATACGCTTCACCTCCGCAATGGCAGCAAGCATGTCTCGGTATTCCGACTCCCGATGCTCCAGAATGCCCTTTATGAACACATTATCGCCGGCATTTTTCAGAATATCTCTGATCTCTTTCAGAGAAAGGCCGACGCTCTTTAAGAGCTCAATTTTACGCACCTGACCTATCTGCTCAGCCGAATAATAACGGTAACCGGAAAAATGATCGACATAGTCCGGACATAACAGTCCCTCTTTATCATAATGCCTGAGCACCGATATGGGCATTCCCGTCATTCTTGCAAATTCACCTATTTTCATGCCTGCACCTATCTCAAAAATCTGTTTACAGTTACTTATGAAGCGCTTCATGATAGCAGTATAAACCTAATGTAAGGTTTAGAGTCAACACCGGAAAACTTAATTATTTCTCAATACCCTCCGCTATCTTGCTTAAGGCATCTAAGTCTTGAATAGAATACCCCTGTTCCGTTTTTTTCAAAAGGCCGCGCTTTACAAAATCAGCAAGCACATAGAGTAAATGACGGTAAGTCACTCCTAAAAATTCAGATACTTCTGTATGTTTTTCTCTGTACAGGCGGTTACATGAAGTCAGCAAGATAAAATTTGCCAAACGTGCTTCTAATGGGTAAGATTGATTTTTTGTGTAATTATAAGTGTTTCCTATCGCCTTTTGACTTAGAAACAGACAAAGGTAACGCAAAAATTTTGTATCATTCAGTATCTTGTCTTTGCATTCCATGATATGAATCGCATAACAGGTGCATGGAGTGATCGCAGTCACACCATTCGCCGCTTCCTGCGCTCCGAGCAATTCCATTTCTCCGATAAAGCACGGAGCATTCAGAAAATTGATCAGAGAAATGCGCCCGTTTTTCTGAGAGAGAAATAATTTCGCACGGCCATCTATTAAATAGTACAGAAAATCAGGATTATCACCCTCACATAGAATGCTTTCTGTACTGTCAAATGTTACGATTGAGGTGTAAGGACGTATGTCAAAACTGAAATAGTCCGACAAAGGGAACTGATTCTCATATTCCTCTAACACTTCTCTTTCTTTTATCACGATCATGATTGCAATCCTTTCAAACAGTGTGAGATTTCTCATAGCAGGTTATCATGGATTTTTATATAATGCAAGAAAAGGAGGTCAATTAGATATGAAACAAAATGAATACTGGAACAGTGTATCAGAGAAAAAAGAATTTACCACCCCTTTTCAGGTGGAAGCATTTTCAAAATATGTAAGTAAGGACAGCTGTATCCTTGATGTGGGCTGCGGATACGGGAGGACACTTGATGAACTGTATCATTACGGCTACCACAATCTGATCGGCATTGATTTTTCAAGCGGCATGATAGAAAGAGGGAAACAGCAGTTTCCGTATCTTGACTTAAGGGTAAAGGAAGATGCGAAAATAGCTTTGCCGGACGCAAGCGTGGACGCTGTTATTCTTTTTGCGGTCTTGACCTGTATCCGAACAAATGAAGAACAGGAACAATTATTATCAGAAATTCGAAGGGTATTAAAACCCCATGGGATTTTGTATGTAAATGATTTTTTACTGAATACAGACGAGCGTAATCTTTCACGTTATGAGAAATACAAAGAGACTTACGGTATCTATGGTGTCTTTGAATTGCCGGAGGGTGCAGTCCTCAGACACCATGATGAAATATGGATCAAGCAGCTTCTGAAAGTTTTTTCAGAGCAAGAATATGAGCATTTGACATTCACAACAATGAACGGACATAAATCGAATGGTTTTTATTTTATTGGGGCCATACCACCCTTGTGATCTCCGGATAACGCCGCTTGACCGCCGCCTCAAAATGATCCTTTGCAGTGTCCAGATCAATATAGCCGTCAAAATAATCCGCAAAAGCATTCTGTATCTCTTCATTACATCCCTGATCATAAACAAAAGCTTTTGTCACTTTAACGGCAGCGGCGGTTTCAGCAAAGCATGCATACGGGTTTTGTCCACCGAGCAATTCTGATTCGAAGTAAGGATCATCAGCAGTCTCCTGCATGCCGGATATCGTATTGGCAAAATCCTGAATAGACGGATCTTCCGCCATTGCCTGCATAATGTCCTTTGTACAGGTCAGCTTTAATATGACATCCTTAACCAGCGTCGGGTTATCCGTCTCCTGCGCGGCGGCAAGCCATGTCCCACCCCAGTAATAGGGCTGCGGCCCCTGACATACCGCCCAGTCACCGTAAATTTCTTCGTCTGCATTAATGGGCAGTACAAAATTGATCCCCCACGTCGGAAGGAAGAAGCCGAATACCTTTGCCTCTGCGCTCTGATCAAACATCCATTCCTCACTCCAGAGGGATGTTTTATGATGATATCCGTTATCTGTAAATTCCTTTGTCTGCTCGATCCATGCCATGATATCAGCATCTACCGTAACTGTAGTCGTCTCAGCTAAAGGCGCATCCGCTCTCCCGGTCCAAGGTTTATCAAGCTTATTGGAGAATACACGGAAAGAATCATAATAGCCGGAGAGCATATAATACCCTTTATCTTTTGCCTGCGCTGCCGTCTCATCAAACTGATTCCAGTCAGAAAGAGCTGTCTGAACCTCACCCGGAGCGTCTGTTCCCAGAACGTCCTTCGCAATGGAACGTCTGTAAGCAAACACACCGGGCGCCGCAATCCATGATGCTGCTCTCTGTTCCCCATTTTTATCCGTGACAATATCTTTTGTGTACTGATACTGATCGGCAAGATCCTCTGCTGTGATTCCCAGCTCGGAAAGCGGCATTGCAAGATCTCCATCAGCACTCGTATATTTCCATGCGTAGTCAGGCTCAAATAAGAAAATATCAATCTTATCATCAGCCGCCGCTCTGTGCTGCGCCATCAACGCTTTATCCAATTGATCCTGATAGTTATTGTCTAAAGAAGAATTGATCGTCCATTTCACAGTAGTGCCATCCTTCAGCGTCGTTGTCGTTCTGTCTTTTGAAACAGACTCTACATCAGGATAGTACGCATTGAAATACCGCTGGAATTCCTCATTCCAGCACCAGATATTGAGAATGGCCCCCTCGTCACCGCTTGTCGTCTCTGATTCATCCGTTTCATCGGCTGCATCATATTCTGCATCTACTTTCTGTTGAAGCTGCGGCAGATGATCCGCATCCACCAAAGTACTTGTCATCAAAGCAAATGCAAGCACCACACGAAATAATCTCATCATAAACAGGTATCTCCCCAAAATGCTTTCGTCTAAAAAATGATTCTTCCTAACTTTCTTATCATAATACCATATCTATTTCCTTATGTAAAAGGCCGACTGATTTTCCATTTTGAAAATCAATCGGCCACTTAGCATTACACGGCTTATCATAGTTTTTATATCAGATCATATTTTACCACATCCATATTGACCAAACCGTCAGCAAAAAATGAAATTCCGTCCGCCTTCTGATCTGTGTTTATCGTTGCCGAAAGCACTTGTTCCCCATCGTTCACAAATATTTCGACACTGAAGCGGTCCAATATCAGCCGCAGACGAATCCTGCCGTTTTGATGACTCACCAGGCTTCGACGCTGGTGGATAAACGCCCTTCTGGAGCCGGAGAACTTGCGGTCAATTTTAAGAATCGATTCATGAGGACGAAAGCTGACTGCTGTATGGTAATTTTCATCCTGTGCAAAGCGCACCGCAAATTTGTGATATACATTGTTATCTTCAACCGGGCGGAGTTCCAGTTCCATGTCTATTCTCCGACCCTTGATACCGTCAAGCCGCAGGATATCAGTAAAGGTAATATCCTTATGAGTCACTTCGTTCCCGCGCATGGCTTCCAGTTCGCGAACCGGCTTTTGATAGAGACGCCCGTTTTTGATAGACAGTTCTCTTGGCAGGCTCATCTGTCCAAACCACGGTATCTGATTATTAGCGGGGTTACAGGTATCCCAGTTCTGCATCCAGCCGATCATGATCCGTCTGCCATCCGGCGCAAGCACTGTCTGCGGCGCATAGAAATCAATTCCATAATCAATTGCCTGATTGCATTCTTCCGCAAAATCTTTGTTCTCTTCATCATAAGTTCCGATGATGCAAACAGTTCCGTTGCCATTGTGGTATTCAAATCCCTGTGGCAGCATGTCCTGCGGGCTCACCAATAAAAGCTGCTTCCCGTCCAGCGCAAAAAAATCAGGACATTCCCACATCTTTCCATAGCGCCACCTATTGGAGCACAATACCTTCAGGAACTTCCAATGATATCCGTCGGCACTTTCAAACAATAAAATCTGTCCGCTGCCGTCAGCCGGCCGATTGCCAACCACAGCATAATAGCTACCATCATTGCCCTGCCATACCTTGGGATCCCGAAAATCGATGCAGCTGCTGCCCTCCGGCAGATCCGCTTCCGTCAATACCGGATTCCCTGCATATTTCTCGTAATCAATCCCATCCCCGGTTGCAACGCACTGCCTTTGAATCTCGCAGACGCTTCCATCCTCCTGTGTTTCTCTGACCACACCGGTATACATCAGCAGCTGCTTTCCGTCGGGGAGTGTCACTGCACTCCCCGAAAAACAGCCGTCTCTGTCATAAGCCTCGTCCGGAGCCAAAGCCGCCGGAAGATATTCCCAGTGAAGCAGGTCACTGCTCACCGCATGTCCCCAGTGCATAGGCCCCCAGTGAGAATCGTAGGGATGGTACTGATAAAAGAGATGGTATCTTCCATCATAAAACGAAAAACCATTGGGGTCATTCATCCAGCCAGTACGTGGGCTCAAATGAAAATCCGGTCTGTCCTGCTCTTTGATGTTTTTTTCAGATATTTCCTCATACTTTCGTGCCTCGCGCAAAATCTGGCTTGTCATGATAAACCTCCCGATTCATGCTCTTAGGTCATGACAGTAAATGCTTTGACCCGTACTAAATAGTTGCGTTTATTCCTATTATTTTATTCTGCATAGAATGCATCCAGATACTTCTGGAAAATGGAGAGATATTCCTCCACTCCATACGCATTCAATTTGTTAATATATTCGTTCCAGTCACTATCTGTACATCCGTCCATGATCGTCCTGGAACGGAATTCATTGATGTGCGATGTGATATCGGGATTCAAGACAGAAAGTCTGTCTGTATCCTCTCTGCTCATGAATACGTTCGGATACACATACTCTGTGTGCATATCCTCCGTGAAATTGTCCTTGATCCAGTCCAGACGGTACTGTGCGTCATCCGGGCAGGTGACATACACACCATAATATTCATCAAGAACCGCCAGCGGGCCATTGACAGATTCCGCCTCTCTCACTTCCACCGGAGATGCGTCCCCGAGTGCCGCATGTTTCAGCATCGGCTGCCCTGCATCGTTGGTTCCCATCTCAAAGATATCAAAATCATCGTCTTCCCCGTAGGTTCCCCAGTTGTTCTGAGGCGACTGCATGGGCTCATACATCTGATCCAGCCATGCGCATACCAGTGCCGGCTCTGTGGCAACTGCCGTTACGACGCAGCGTCCCCTGTCATATCCGCTTGTAAAGGAACCGTTCTCAGGCGTGATGTTTCTTACATCCGCAGTCAGCGCCGGAAGCGGAACCCATCCATTAAAATCATCTACGACATTGGCATCGTCCCAGCTGAAGCATACACCGTAACGTCCGGATTTTCCCTTTGCCACATAGGTGGACCATTCCTGTGTAAACGCCTCGGAATCGATCAGACCCTCTTCATACAGCTTGTGAAGCCATTCAAGACCTGCCCGGAAGCCCGGCTGGCTTCCCGTACAGATCACTTTCAGATCGTCGGTCACCGCGATATGCCTTCCCTGATCTCCGTCCCCATAGCCTTCACCGAAACCATTGATCAAAAGCGCCAGATCCTGACTTCCGTCATTGACGATACAGGACATGGGAATAATGCTTCCCTCAATACCAAACTGCTGCTGAAGCTCAGCTGCATGATCCCGGAAAGCAATCAGTGTCTGCTCAAACTCATCCACTGTTTCCGGCATCTCAAGCCCTAAAAAGTCCATCCATTTCTTATTGATAAAGGGCATCTCGCTGACTGACTGAATAGCTGTCCTGTCTGAACCGAGCTGTTCGATCCACGGAAGTGCCCAGATATGCCCGTCCACACTCGTACTCATCTTTCTGTATTCCGGATACTTTTCAAAAACAGCCTGTAAATTCGGCATATAGGTATCAATATATTCCTCCAGCGGAATGATTGCCCCATAATCCGCATACCGAAGAAGATCGTTGTCATTGAAATTCGCAGTGAACACAAAATCAGTCAGAAGATTGGGATTGGACATATTGAGCGCTATCTTGTCTCCCCACTGATCCGCCTGAATGGCCATCCATTCAATCTCTACGTTAGTCTTCTCCTGAAGCCGTTTAAAGATCGTCCGATTGTTCGGGTTGGGCTCCGTGTTGGCAGGAAAGCTGATCATTCCGGTGAGAGTCTTTTTCTCTGCCAAGGGAAACTGAAGCTCAGAAAGATCCACTACCTGCATTTTCTCACCCGTATTCAGGGACTTGACTGACCTTCCGCCACATGCGCTCAAAGGAAGTACCATTGTCATCGCTAACGCGAAAGCGACTCCGCGTTTTATATATTCTCTCTTCATATCCTTGCTCCTTTTCACATTCATCAGCCCTTAACAGAACCCGCCATGATACCGCTGTCAAAATATTTCTGGAAAAACGGATACATCACCAAAAGCGGAAGACTGGAAATAATAATTGTGGCATATTTCAAAAGTTCTGCAAGCTGAGCTCTCTGGGCCGTACTCTGTATATCAGAAACCATACCCGGCTCCGGCTTACTCTGAATCAGAATGGCGCGGAGCACAAGCTGCAGAGGCTGTTTTGCCGAGCTGTTCAGATAAATCATCGCATCAAAGTAGCTGTTCCACATTGCGACAAACTGCCACAAAGCCAGCACTGCAATGATCGGTGTACATACCGGCAGCAGAATCTTAAAATAATAGACAAGTTCGTCCGCTCCGTCCACGTCCGCTGCCTCACGAAGCTCAGCAGGAATGCCGCGATAATAGGTTCTCGCGATCGTCATATTCCAAACGCTGAAAGCGCCGGGAAGAATAACGGCCCACATACTGTCTAACAGTCCCAGATTACCGATCAACAAATAGGTAGGAACCAGGCCGCCGCCAAAGAACATCGTGATCATAAATATGACATTGAAGAATTTTCTGCCTCTGAAATCCACCCTCGACATAGGGTATGCGCACAAAAGCGTAATGCCTACCGATACTACGGTAAATACGATGGAGTAAACCACTGCATTTTTAAAGCCGATCCAGATCTGTGCGTTCGTTGCAACGCGCTCATAGGCCGTCAGAGTCCATTTGCTGAAATCAAAGGTAATTCCTTTGTTCTGCAGCGTTACCGGATCGATAAAAGAAGCAACAATGATATAAATCACAGGAATAACGATTGCCAGTACAAACAGACCGAGCAGTGTATACCCTGTTAAAAGGAGCATTTTATCCTGTATGCCATAACTGGAAAATTTTTTCTTATCCATCCCGAACCTCCTATAATCCCTGTCCTTCGTTCATCTTTGCCACAATCTTATTGACGCTCAAAAGCAAGATGACGTTAATAACGGTGTTGAAGAGGCCAACCGCAGTTGAGAAACTGAAATTACCGCTGATAAGACCTTGTTTGTAAACATATGTAGAAATAATCTCCGAACTGGCAAGGTTCAGATCCGTCTGCAGGGCATAGGCTTTTTCAAACCCGATGCTCATGATATTACCTGCCTGCAAAATGAACTGAATCACTACGATATCCTTGATGGCGGGCCATTCAACCACTTTGATCTGCTGCAGGATATTAGCGCCGTCCAGATAAGCCGCCTCCTTCAGATCCTGGCTTGCATTCGCAAGAGCGGCCGTATACATAATGGATCCCCATCCTGCTCCCTGCCAGATACCGCTCGCAATATAAATGGTCCTCCACGCTCCCGGCATGGTCATGAAATTGATCTGGCTTCCAAGCAGCAGATTGATCGGACCGGTTACCGAAAGGAAAATTTTTACGATACCGCAGAGCACGATGACCGAAATAAAGTTCGGCAGATACAGCGCAAGCTGTATTTTCTTCTTTATCCCCTTGCTCTGGATCCGGTTCAGCAAGAACGCAAGAATAACCGGTACCGGGAACCCCCACAAAAGCCCGAAAACACTAAGTTTCAATGTGTTTGCCAGATAGGACAGAAAGTCCGGAGAAGAAAGAAATCTCTGGAAATACGAAAATCCTACCCATTTGCTTTTCAGGATACCCTTGAACGGATTATACTCCTGGAAAGCAATCAAAATGCCGCCCATTGGGATATACTTAAAGATCAAAGTAAGCGCCAACGCCGGCAGGAGGAAGATCACATATAACTGCCAGTGCTGCTTTACATATACCAGCGAATTATGAAACTCCCTCGTTTTACTGTCCTGTTTCCCTGCGGAAACACTTGTAGAATTGGACATCATTTATTTTGTCCCTCCTTTCCCGCACGACTGCTTAGTTTTTTCATACCCCTGCTTATTTGTGCAAATGTAAAAGTTTAGTCGTGCAATTGTGTTTATAGAATAACACATATTTTTACATTTAGTCAATACAACTTTTACATTTGTATAATAAAAATTTATATATTTATTATAATATATGAGACTTCAAGCTAATATATTCATTAACTATTTTACAATTAATATATTTCTATTGTGCAATTTGACACATTTTGTGTTATGTGTTATGATACATATGTACAATTTAAGAGGAGGGTTCTATGGCTTCAAAAGTTACCATTCAGGATATCGCAGACGCCCTGGGCATTTCACGCAATACAGTCTCAAAAGCGATCAATAATACCGGAGTACTCGCCGCTTCCACCCGGGATAAGGTTTTGAAAAAAGCGCAGGAAATGGGATATAAACAATTTTCCTATATGAATATTTCAGAAATCACGAATCCCCTGCAGGCTTCCAATACGACAGAGCAACGGGATATCGCCCTTTTTCTGGGCAATTTCGTAGGCAATTCTCATTTTGCCTCAACCATGCTTGATAAGTTCCAGCGTGAGCTTGCACAGCTGGGCTACAGTCTTACCATGTACCGGGTAATCGATGATGAGATCAGAAGCTTACAGCTTCCGGTTGCCTTTCAGTCAGAGAGAACCGCAGGCATTGCCTGTATTGAAATTTTTGACCACGACTACTGTCGAATGCTCTGTGACTTGAACCTTCCGCTGCTGTTCATCGACTCCCCCGCCAACGGTTTTGATATGCCCTGGGAGGCGGACCGACTGTATATGGATAACAACAGAGAAATCTATCGTTTTGTGAAAGAAATGTCTCAAAGAGGAAAAACAAGAATCGGCTTTATCGGCGAATATATGCATTGCCAGTCCTTCTATGAGAGGTATATGAGCTATCGCAATGCAATGTATACATTGGGACTTCCCTGTTCGGAAGAATACTGCATCATAGAGAGCAGATCGAAAACCTCAAATAAAGGTGAATATCGCGAGTATCTGACGGATCAACTGCGCAGCTTAAAAAGTCTTCCGGATGTATTCATCTGTGTGAACGATGCCATCGCTCTGGACGTTATGCAGGCCCTGAAACATCTGGGTTACTCGGTTCCGGAAGATATTTATCTGTGCGGTTTTGACGACTCACCGGAATCAAAGGTTGTAACGCCGTCCCTTACCACCATCCATATCCACAGTCAGGCTATGGGGCTCTCCGCCGTACAGCTTCTTATGTCACGGATCAATGAGCCTTCTCTGAATTACCGGACGATGTATGTGGAAACCAACTTAATTTTCAGGGAATCTACGGAAGGGTAGTGTGAGAATGGAGGTATTATGAAATCACTTTTCGATATTGACGGACCTGTCATGCGTTTTATGACTAAGATCGCCTACGCAGTATATTTGAATATACTGTGGTTTATCTGCTGTCTGCCCGTTTTTACGATCGGCGCCTCCACAACGGCACTTTTCTATGTATCCTTGAAGGTTGCCAAAGATGAGGAAGGCCGCCTTACGAAATCCTTTTTCCGTTCCTTCAAAGAAAACTTTCGTCAGGCAACCATTATCTGGCTAATCCTTCTGGCTGTAGGGATCCTGCTCGGAGTAGACGGATATGTCTTCTATCACATGAGGTTTGACAACACTCTTTGGACACTGGGAACAGCCGTATTCTATGTACTGCTTGCTGCCTATGCGATCATACTGATGTACATATTTCCCCTTCTGGCAAGATTTGACAATACCATACGTGCCATGTTTAAAAACGCAATCATGATCGGTATGCGCTTTCTCCTCTGTACAGCGCTGATGGCTTTGATCTATTTTATCATGGCGGTAGTCGTGATCAATTTCTTTACGCCGGCCATTATTTTCGGAGAAGGCCTCTGTGCTCTTCTGTGTTCTTATCTGCTCTCCAACATCCTTCTCCTTTGCGAAGAAAAAACAGAAGAGGAAGAAAATCCGGAAAGTGCATCTCCGCTGTCGGAAGCTTCTGAGATTTCCGGAGGTTCCGAATCTTCTGAGTCAAAGGAACCGCAGTGGAGTGTAAAGGATGTCCACGGAATTGCAAAACTTGGCTATATCTGGTCCTATTACAAGCTGCAGATCGTGATCATTTGTATTTTTCTGTATATTGCCGGTTATATGATATATGGAAATCTGACACATAAAGATGCCGTTTTATACACCGCGCTGGTCAATATAACTGCCAATGATGCTTTCAAAGAAGAATTGACTGCAGATTTTCTTGACTATTTCGGAGCAAATGTCAGGAAAGAAAATGTTGCGCTTTATGACGGACTGTATTTGACGGAGGATGCGGACGACCCTGATTTTGGATATGTATACGCATCCAATACCAAGATCACCGCTTCCATTGCAGGCGGGCTTTTAGATGTTGTTGTGATGGATAAAAAATCCTTTGATATTTTTGCAAAGAGAGGATATCTTTGCAATATAGAACAGTTCCTGATGCAGGAAGCCCCTGAACTGTATCAGGATCTTCAACCTGATCTGGTTAAAAATACTGTTATTATAGAAGATAATTCTGTTGATGTCCAATTGGATTCCTCTATTGCTTATACATCTGTAACGGATGAATATCCTATGGCTGTCGATCTCTCCCAGTCGGAACTGATTCGGAAGGAAGGCTTCGACGGTACTCTGTATCTGGGAATCATCGCGAACGCCCCGCATAAAGATGCGGTGGTCGCTTATCTGCAGTATCTGACTGATTCGCTGCCGTAACTACCCATTTTTCAATTGACCTACTGAAAATCTTTTGAAAATATTTCTTGCGCTGATGGCAATCATAAGAGACACAACACTCGAAAATGTTTGTCGGATATCCCTCCTTTACATGTTAGCTGTTGATTGCTCCTGGCAAAAAAATATGCTAAAATAAATATTCATTCAATTAAAAGTTAATGTCATTTTACTATATAAAAAATGCCACAGCATAAGGATCAGGAGCAGAAGATGGATCGCGCAGGATACACGGAGAGACTGAAAAAGGAATACAAAATATGTATTTATATTCTTGTGGCAGGACTGCTGATCACAGCGGTCACATTCCTGCCCTATCTGGCAGATTACTATGTCCTGCAGCCGGACGACACAATCCTTACCTACTATGTTGATAATTTAGTAAACGAATATTATGACTTTGAAACCATTATAATCGGGCTGAGCATATTGATTCTGCTGTTTCTTAGCAGACGGCTGTGGGTAGCGCTGACAATACCATCTCTCTTACTGATGTTATTGGCCTATGCAGACAGCATTAAGTATACCGCCCTCCATGAACTTTTGCGGTTGAATGACCTGATGGTCACAGAAGCTGCAGGGATAGCGCTGCGGTATCTCAACCTGAAATTCACTTTTCCACAGATTAAAGTATTAGCATATGTCTTTGCATTATGCGTCGGAGGAGTTGCGGCAGACCGGCTTTGCCAAAAATATCCCCTTTTTTCACGGCAAATGTCAAGCATATTTCTAAAACTTTTTGAAAAAATGTACGATTTATCATAATTGCAAAAATAAAAGGTGCTA